>JADJPY010000006.1 GCA_016713005.1 Ramlibacter sp.
AGATCGTCAGCGGCAATGAGGGCGTGAGCGCTTCTACCAGTCACTGGGCTACGCCGTGGAGCCGCGCGCATCAGCATGGGCAAGCGCATCCCGCAGAATATTGCCCGGGCGACTAGATTGAAGGTGGAGAAACGGGATGAAGACTTTTTTTTTCTGCTGGTCTCTCTTGTTTGCTGTTCGTGGCGGTTGCATTTCCGCTGGTGGTCGTTGTGGGAGGCGATCGCACCTGCCTGCAGATCGTCAGGCCGAATCTTGCTGCATCAAGCCAGTTCGAAGGCCTGAACCGCACCTTCTATTGGTTGGCGGAAAACCGACCATTTTGGGCGTCGTGGGAGCCTTGGGACTTTTGACATCAAAATTTTCTTGCTCTGACAGACCCCCATGATGGATTCGGAGTAAATCGGCCTCCAGCCCCCGTGGATACTGGATGACCCACTACTTTGATTCAAAAGCAATCATGGCCATCGAAATCCCCAAAAGCCCGCAAGGAAGCCATCGCCTCCATCGAGCGGTACTTTCAGGGAGAACATGGACTTGAGGATTGGCAAGATCGCCGCGGCACGCTGGCGCGGGCTACTTTCTGGAAGGGCTGGGCCCGTTGGTACCAACCAGGCCGTGGCCGACGTGCAAGAGCGCCTGCAGCCCAGTGGAAGAGCTGGACATCGAGGGGCGGAGGACGAGTTCCAGTACTGGCGCAAGTTCGACAAGCGAGACGGGGTAGCCGCGCGTCCCAGCTGTCTCCCAAGCGATTGAGCCGCCGCGCCTGCGGTGTGTCAACGTTGCCATCCATCACGATATGCGGAGGCGACTTGAGCAGTGTCCTGAGGCTACACCCTGGCCGACGGCGTGGCCACCATTGCGCTGGACGACGCATGGCCAACGTGATGGGGTGGACATGCTGCGCACCATCGGCACAGCGCTGGACCGCGCCGAGGCCGACAAGGCCGTGGTGGTGCTGCGCGGGCGCGACAGGTCTGTTCTATGGCGGGTTTGATATGGGCGCCTTCAAGCGCAGGCCGCCGAGGTGCGACCAGAGGGCGGTGCGGAGCTTGACGCACCGCCTTGCTGTCGTTCCCCCCCCACGGTGCTGGCAGTGGCCACGGGCATGCGGTGGCGATGGATGATTGTTCCTGCTCAGCGCGGACCACCGCGTCGGACTGGGCCCGGAGCGCGTCCGGGCACCAGGCTTCAGGACTGAAAAAGCAGACTGACGCGCCACTTTGCCATCGGTGGCGACAGCGCTGGCGCCCGCGCGCTTCAACCTGGCACGTTGATAGCCGCCCCTTACACAACAGCAGGCCGTGGCGGCCGGCTTCCTGGACGAGCTGGTTACTGCCGAGGCCCTGCCACGCTGCTGGCCACGCGGGACCACACACCCGCGCAAGCCGGCACATGGAGTCTCCACACCGCCACCAAGCAGCGCCTGCGCGCGAGCGCACCCTGGCCGCGTTGCGCGAGAGGCGATCGACCGGGATGTGGCGGGGTGGCGGAAGCAGTTCAGGCGAGGATGACCCGGCAAAATGAAGTGGCAAATCGGCCTCCAGCCCCCGCCAGTACTGGCTGACCCACTATCAATTTCATATCGCCCGTAGGCGCTATGGCGGGGCGTCCCGCCGCTGCACGATGCCGGCGCGGGTGGTGGCGATGTCGGCGGCAAACGGGCCTCCGCCCACGGCGGCACGGTCCCGATCAGGGCCAGCGCCTCGGCGTGGCGGCCCTGGTCGGACACCACCTGCGCCAGGTTGTTGATCAGCTCGGGCGAGTCGGGGTGCTTGAGCAGCGCAACTTGCAGCACAGCCTCGGCCTGCAGCAGGTCGTGCGCCTCGTAATGGCGGTTGGAGTGCCAGGCTGGCCGGTCGGTTTGCCGGGCCAGCGCTGCGCAAAGGCGGCCCAGGCGCGGCGGGATTCTTCGGGTTGGGCGCTGCGCTCAAACGCCAGCAGCGCGGGCAGGTAGCTGGCTTCGGTGGCGGTGGCGGGCAGGGTGCCGGGCTTGGCTGACCACCATGGCCCAGTAGCCGCTGCGCCGCCAGGTCAGCTCGAAGATGGGTGAAAGGCACCACCTCGCGCGGGTGGTGCCCGAGCGCAGCAGAGCCGCCGGCCTCGTAGTTGAAGCCCACCACCACGGCGTAGTGCCAGCGGGCAAAGGGCGGCAGGCCCACGTCCTGCAGCACCAGCACGGGGGCGGCCAGCGGCCAGCTCGCGCAGCAGGGCGTCGTAGTGCGGCGGCAGCTGCCAGGCCACGCGGCCGTGCAGGAGCGGCGCGGCCAGCATCTCCACCTGCAGGCTGCCCTGGCGCGAGGGCAGGTAGACCCGCCGGACCAGGGGCGTCCGGTCGGCCTGCGCCTGACGCGTGCAGCACCGTGGCCAGCGCGGCAGGGCCGCACTGGTAATCGCTTTGCGCAAAAAAAAGGCACCGCGTCCAGCTCTGGCTGGCGCGGCACTTCAGCAGGCCAGCCGCTGCGCAACCTGATGGTCTGGGGGACCATCTTCGCGCAGCCGGGCCAGGGCGCCAATCAGGCCCAGTAGGGGCCAACAGGCCAGCGGTCGCCTGCAGTGCCCGCAGGCCCTGCAGCGCCAATAGGCCCAGGTTCAACGGCGATACCAGATGACCCGCCACCAGCAGGCCGATGATCACCACGGCGGCCAGGGTGCTCAGGCCACCTGCGGGTGCGGTGTTGATGTTGTCGGCCAGGGTGCGGACTTCGGCGTCCGTCATGGCGGCCACGCGCTCGGCGGCGATGGCCGGGTCCAGGCCTTGCGCCTGCATCTGCTCAGACACGTCGCTGCGCGTCAGTGTGGACAGCACCAGGGCACGGTCGGGCGAGATGGCGGCGGCCGCCTGCTCGGTGCGGATCATGCCGGCACTGGCCGTCTGGAAGGTCAGGACATCAGGGAGACGATCAGGACGCGGCAAAGCGTTTTCATTGCGACGGATTTCATGGGGCATTCCCTTGTGCACGGGGCACGGCGGTGGAGGATCGGGCCTGGCGGTTCTCACGCGCCATGGGCCTGGAGACGATCTTCAGCCTGCCCCGGCGCAGGGTCGGCGTCAGCGTACAGTGGTGCATGGCCGAACCAACCCGCCGGGGCCGCCTGCTGATCTTCCTGTTGGTCGGGGGCATGGGCCTGTTCATCATCCTGCTGTATGCCGGTGTTGTGCCCTGGCGGCCAAGCGGGCGCTGTCGTGCTGTGTTTTGCGATCCCTACCACTGGCAGGTGCTGTGCTTCGGCATCACCTTCGTTTGCGCAGGCCTCAGCTTCGTCATTCCCCGGCACTGGAAATCCGTGGGCGTGCTGTGCTCGCTGACGCTGCTGGTCAGCTTCGTGGCGGGGTTGGTGGGTCGTTCTGGGCGCGTTAGGCAGGCCGATGCGGGTGGCGGCAGATTTTCGCAAGTAATTGGTCTCCAGCTGGGGTGCTTGCTGACCCACTATCAGTTTGATACCGTTACCGAATTGGCGATACATCAATCATACGATTGACAGTGTGATTAATCGTACCGATAATCAGGCCATGCCATCCCTCACCGCCAACGATCTCAAGACCAAGGCGTCGCCGCCATCGAGGCGTCGCTGGCGCATCGGCCCGAGGCCACCATTTCCGTGCGCGGCAAAGACCGGTTTGTGGTCGTGGGCCTGGCGCATTACCACTACCTGCGTGAGTGAGCTGGATGCTGCACTGGCCCTGAGCCAGGCCGACATGGCTGCAGGGCGTTTCGTGTCGGAGTCCGCTACTGCGCACATGGACCGGCTGCAAGCCTTGCTGGATGCGCCTGCCGACGCCAGCCCTGGTGCCAGGCAAGCCCGCGCCGCGCCTCAAGCCCGCCTGACGCTGCCCGCCCCAAGCGCCTCATGGCCTGGCAACTGGTCTTTACCGACAGCTATGTGCGGATCGCGCTGCGGTTTTGCGTCGCCACCCGAATCTGAAGGCACAGTACGCCAAGACGCTGGCGCTGCTGGAAGCTAACCCGCATCACCCGTCGCTGCGCCTGCATGCGCTGCAGGGCAGGCTCGACGGTTTGCATTCGGTCTCCATCAACCTGTCGTACCGCATCACGCTGGAGCTGGTCATTCGCGACGGGCAGATCATTCCCGTCAATGTGGGCGGGCATGACGAGGTGTACTAGACGTTCGAGGCGCAGGGCTTCCCGCAGTGTTTGACAACATCCGGGCCTGGATTTAACGTCCCGCTGACACCATCCCCGGGAGCCCGCTGTGGACCGTCGCAGTTTTATCGAATCCTGTTCGGCTGGCGCGGCCTGCCTCACCGCTTCGGCAGCGCTGCCGGTGCTGGCGGCGGACGCCAGGCCCCGCGCTTACGCCCGTGTGCTGCTGACCAACGAGTTTGGCGACGCGCTCAAGGCGTCCAGCCTGCAGGCGCAGACCAACTACGTCTTTCATTACCCGTTCGAGGCGACCCCGGTGTTTTTGCTCAACCTCGGGCGTGCCGCGCCGCGCAGGCGCTGGCCACCAAGGACCGCGAGGCCTACGCCTGGCCGGGCGGGTGGGGCCGCAGCGCAGCGTGGTGGCGTTCTCGGCGATTTGCGCCCACCAGCTGGTGTACCACGCCGCAGGTGAGCTTCATGGGGGATCTCGGTTTCGGTGCAGATCGTAGCGGTTTGAGGCCCGGGAAAACCCTGCCCGCGCTCCAACATCAGAAAGGCTGTGCAAAGGCCCACTGACCGGTCTGTCCCGCGGTGGCCGGTGTCTTCAAACCTGCTCGAGCAGTTGGTCGATCAGGCGCTGCAACTCCAGCGAAATCGGGCTGGCCGACATATCGCTTGACGATTTCGCCGCGCCTGTTCAACAGAAATGTCGTCGGCGTCAACTGCACGTCTCCCCAGGACCTTGCGACGGCGCCGGTGTTGTCGATGGCGACATCGAAGGGAAGGCGGCGAGTGCTTGCAAAGTTCACGACGTAGGCCGGAGGGTCATAGCTCATTGCCACCGCCACCGTGCGATAGCCGCGATGCTTGTACTTCTCGTATGTCTGGATGAGCTGCGGCATCTCGGCCACACAGGTTGTGCAACTGGTGGCCCAGAAGTTCACGAGGGCGACATTGCCTCGCAGATCCTCCGTGGACAGACTGCTGCCGTCGAGGAGAACAAACTTCGTCGGCGGCGCCGCAGTCCTTCCCTGGAACAGGAACACCGTGATCGCCCCCGAAAGTGCGAGGACGACGGCGAAGATTGCGAGCCTTCTTTGCATGATGAACTCCTGACTCAACCGTTTCAGCAGCGGCCTGATTGTCCCATGTGGTTCCCTTGACCAGCCATCTGAGCGCGATGTTCGAGGCCTGCACTTGAGGTTCGTCGCCCCTTTCGGGTTGGTCTTGTTTTTTGTGCTACGTGCCGCGCTTCGACGTGCCACAGACGCGAGGCCTCAGGCACGCATTTTTTTGCAACTTCCGCTCATTTTCCTTTGTAGAGCGGTGCCTACTTCGCGGTGCACCCCGGCTACATGCGGCTCGTGCGTGTGTCCTTTCTGGGCATGGTCGTGCTGCCGTGCGGCCTTCTCAATACCATTGATGATCCCGCAATCGCTGACGGAATGCCTGTCCACACATTGCACCCTCAGGCTGCGCAAATCCTTCTCCAGCGTTTTCAGCTCGCGGATGCGCGAAACGACGTGCCCAATGTGTGCGTCAAGCAGGCTGTTGACATCGGCGCAATCCGCGGTCGGGTCATCCTTGAACTGCAGCAGCGCCCGAATCTCATCCAAAGCCATGTCCAGGCAACGGCAGTGGCGAATGAAAGCCAGCCGTTGAATGTGCGTTGCGTCATAGACCCGATAGTTGCCGGAGGTGCGCGTGGGCGCGGGAAGTAGCCGTTGCCGCTCGTAGTACCGGATCGTTTCGGCCTGCGTGCCGGCAGCACGCGCGAGTTCACCAATTTTCATGATCGCCTCGTTCCACAAGAAGTTCGACAAATCCCCCACAAGGGGTATTTGTCCTACATGCTTGACTTTAAGGTCGCTACAGAGTTTCAAATTAGGCCATGAAACACATTTCCACCTCCGCTTCCGCCACCGATAGTTGCGGCTCGGCTGCCTGTTCCAACGTGCCTGCTCAGGAAAAGACTCCCCCCATTGCGTCCGGGCCGGGCAAATCTTTCCGGATCGCCACGATGGATTGCAGTTCGGAAGAGTCGGAGATCCGCCAGGCCCTGGAGTCCGTGCCCGGCATCCGCTCGCTGGGTTTCCAACTGGGAGCCCGCACCCTCAGGATCGACGCGGACGAGGCAGCTTACGCGCCGGCGCTGGAGGCCATTCGCAAGGCGGGCTTCGATCCGCTGGCGGTCGAGGCAAAGGTCGCGCTCTCGGTCAGCGCCTCGGAAACACCCGGGCATGACCATGACCATGATTCCCCCGGGCTCGCGGGCGGCATCTCGCGCCTGGTGCTGGCCTTGGTGTTGGCCACCGGCGCGGAAGCGATCTCTTTCCTTGCCCCGGACGAGATGGTCTGGAAAATCGCCGGGATGGCCGTGGCCGCTGTGGCTATCTGGCTTGCCGGAATCGACACGTACAAGAAGGGAATGGCCGCGCTCATGCGCGGCAAGCTCAACATCAATGCGTTGATGTCGGTTGCCGTGACGGGTGCCTTTGTCATCGGGCAATGGCCCGAGGCGGCAATGGTGATGGCCTTGTACGCGATCGCGGAGTTGATCGAGGCCAAAGCGGTGGATCGGGCCCGCAATGCCATCAAGAGCCTGCTGGAGCTGGCGCCCGAGGAAGCTCTGGTTCTGGGCACGGACGGGGCATGGTCCGTGCGGCCGGTCGCTGCCGTGGAACTGAACGCAACAGTTCGGATCAAGCCCGGGGAGCGTGTCCCTCTGGACGGCGTTGTGACCAAGGGCAATGGCGCCATCAACCAGGCACCGGTCACCGGCGAAAGCATTCCAGTGGACAAGGCGCCTGGAGATCAGGTGTTCGCAGGCACGATCAACGAAACCGGTGAGTTGGAGTTCCGGGTGACCGCCGGTGCCAGCAACAGCACCTTGGCGCGAAGCATCCAGGCCGCCGAGCAAGCGCAGGGGACCCGCGCGCCGACACAGCGCTTCGTGGACAGGTTCGCCGCGATCTACACGCCGGCGGTATTCGCTATTGCCGTCGCGGTTGCGCTTGGCACGCCGTTCCTTCTGGACCTCGCCTGGCTGGAAGCTCTATACAAGGCTCTTGTCCTGCTGGTGATCGCGTGCCCTTGCGCGCTGGTCATCTCAACACCGGTCACGGTGGTCAGCGGATTGGCAGCTGGCGCCCGCCGGGGCATCCTGATCAAGGGCGGCACGTACCTGGAAGATGCAAGGCTGCTCAAGGCGGTAGCCCTGGACAAGACTGGGACCATCACTGAAGGCAAACCCAAGCTCGTCGATTGGCGCACCTGGGACGGGGCCGACGAATCGGCCGCCAAGCAGATGGGGGCAAGCCTTGCCGCACGCTCTGACCACCCGGTTTCCAGGGCGATTGCTCAAGGTCTTGCTTTGGAGGGCGCGGAAGTCGTGGACTTCAAGGCGCTGCCGGGGCGCGGCGTCGAGGGCGTGGTCAACGGCGTTCACCTCGCACTTGGCAACCATCGCCTGGTTCATGAGCGCGGCCTGTGCGGCCCTGAACTCGAAGCGGAGCTGGGCAAGCATGAGCAGCAAGGACGCACCGTCACCCTGCTGGCCGAGAACAGCCGCGTGCTGGCTCTATTTGCGGTCGCGGATACCATCCGCGAAACATCCAAGCAGGCGATTCTTGACCTGAAGGCCCTGGGCGTCACGCCGGTGATGCTCACCGGAGACAACATGGCCACGGCCAAGGCGATCGCCGCCCAAGCGGGTATCAGCGATGCGCGGGGCGATCTGCTCCCGGAGGCCAAACTGGAAGCCATCAAGGAGATGCAGCAACGGTACGGCCCCACCGGCATGACCGGCGACGGCATCAACGACGCGCCGGCGTTGGCGAAGTCGGACATCGGCTTTGCCATGGGCGGCGCCGGAACGGACACGGCCATGGAGGCCGCGGACGTGGTCATCATGAACGACAACCTGGAGCGCGTCGCGGAGACGGTTCGCCTGTCCAAGCGGACCCATGCGGTGCTGTGGCAGAACATCACGCTGGCGCTCGGCATCAAGAGCGTCTTCCTGGTCATGGCGGTGTTCGGCACGGCCACCATGTGGATGGCCGTATTCGCCGACATGGGGGCGAGTCTGCTCGTGGTCGGCAATGGGCTGCGCTTGCTACGTGGGACCAAATTCGAGCCTTCGGTGAAGCCGGCCTCGCAACCCAAAGCTGTCCACGCCCATGACCATGCCCACTGAGACGCCCGACTCACCCCGCCGCCCTATCGACGAAGCCCTGGCTGATGCCGGGCAGCCGGTTTCAACGCTGGTGCTGCCTAGGCTGTTCGATCGCTTCTTTCGTATTCAAACATCACGCGAGGGGGGCAGCGAGAACCATGGTCTTGGCCTCGCAATCGTCGCGGCAATCGCGCACATGCACGGGGGACAGATCCTTGCCGCGTGCGAAGGCGGCGTCACTTCGATCGGCTTCACGATCTCCACCATACCGTCCACCGGTCGGGTCCTGTCCTGATGAACACACCAGACGCTCTCCAAAACCGCAATGTTTACAGCCAGCTCATGAGCGATTTCGCGCGGAGTGCAAGTCAAGCGGCCGAACTTCGTTGGCGGTGGCTGGCTGCTGCCCACATCGTCGGTCAGAGCGATCTTCGGCTGCACTGTCATGTGCATGCCGTCATGTTCGGCTACGCTGTTCGCATCCGGGACTGGCCAGAGGCAGGCGGACAGCTGTTTCGCTTGGCGCTGGTGCCCTTGGGCCATTTGCTGGGCAAGCTTCCCGCTGGCAACATTGGACGAGCCACGGTCAACGCGTTCCAACCCATGTCCGTTAGCTCCGACATGCAGGAAATCATCTCGAAGGCGCGCCAGGCGGCCGCCCGGGCGCGGGTATGAAACTCAGTATGCGAGATAGCAGCAAGGTCCGGCCCGATTCCCTGTGCATGCCCCTGGGCCAGAAATTTTTCACTTAGAATCCGCCCCATGCGACGTTGGTTTCTCGTCTCCTTGCTGCTCATGGTGCAGCTCCAGTTCGCCTGGGGCGCGGCCGCCGCATATTGCGGGCACGAGACGTCCGGGGTGCCTTCCACTCATTTCGGCCATCACGAGCATCGCCATCATGGCGATGACTCCCGGGCGCTGACCTCGGAGAAAGACAGCAACGGCCTGGGAATTCTCCATGCCGATTGCGGTAGCTGTCATTTCGGAACCTCTGGAACGTTGCCTGCCCCGTGCACTGTCGTGGCCGAGCAGGGCCAGTCCGAGTACCTCGCTGAGCGAGGACCACGCTTCAGTTCCCACGTCCCTGCCGCACCTGAACGTCCTGATCGAATCGCACACCTAGCTGCTGCCTGATTCGGTGGCGGCATCGCGTCCGCCCGTCTTTGACCGACGTTACCCGATGTCGCCTTCGGTTTACTTTTCCATAAGCCAAGAAGGATGATTCGATGCAATTTCCCATTCTCGCGCTGGCCCTCGTGCTGGTTGCCTTCACTGTGCCCCCAAGCGCACAGAGTTCGCCTGCGGGGAACCCCTTATCCCTCGCCGAAGCGATGCGCCTGGCCGAGGCCGGCAACACAGCGGTGCGATCCCGCGAGGCTCAACTCGCCGCCGCCGAGGGCGCACGCAGTGAAGCCGCTTCCCCGTTCTTCAATAACCCCGAGCTGAGCGTCGAAAAATCGCGCCGGCGGCCCCCCCCTCCCGACGCGAGTACGACGGAATGGACTGCAGGCATTTCCCAGCCGATCGAGATCGCGGGTCAGCAGTCCCGCCGGCGCGAGGCCGCAGCGGCCTCCCTGGAGGCGTTGCGTGCGGAAATAGACGATGCGCGACGGCAGGCGCGCGCGGACGCAGCAACCCGCTTCTTTGCCTTGTTGGCCGCACAGCGACGACTGGCTATCGAGCAACGCTCATTTGAGCTCTTCGACCGCACCTCGCAGGCGGTCGCCAAGCGCCGAAGCGCGGGAGAGGACACTCGCCTGGACGCCAACGTGGCATTGATTGAGGCGGAGCGTGCACGCAACGCGGTTGCGCGGGCACGCGAGCAAATCCTTGAAGCGCGCGGCGAACTGGCCACCGTGCTGCAGTTGCCGGCTGCGGCGCTGCCTGAGATTGCGGGAGAGATTGGTACACCCATTGGGGACCGCCTTCCCTACAGGCTGGATCAACTGGAGTCTTCCACTCAAGCGCACTCAAGGCAGCGGGCTTTTGCCGCCCGTCAGGAAGCGGCGCAAGCTCGCCTCGCCTTGGCACAGGCAGGCCGGTACCCAGACCTGACCGTGGGGGTTAAAGTTGGCCGGGAAGGCCCCGGCATTGCTCGCGAGCGAGTCACCACGCTGGCGCTTTCTGTGCCGCTTCCGCTCTTTAAGCGCAACGACGCTGCCATCGGTGAAGCAGTGACAGCCGCCACCCAAGCCGAAATCGACCGTACAAGCGCCATGCGCGATGCGCAGGGCTCAGGTCAGGCGGCTTTGGAGCAAGCTCGAAAGCCAGCAGGAGCGCGTGCAGCGCCTGCAGCGCACCATGCTTGCGGCCTCTACTGATAACCAGCAGCTTGCCGCGAAATCCAGGCAGGCTGGCCAAATCGGCCTTCTGGAGCAACTTATCGTCAACCGCCAGGCACTGGACGCCGAGCGCGATCTGATCGAAGCGCTGGCTGACTATCACACGACCCGAATCGAACTTGAAAACGCGGCCGGCTGGTCGCAGGAAGGAACTGCGCGATGAATATGTATAACGATGCCGTTGGGAGCCCTGTGCGCTTAACTGCGATGGCCGTGGCCTTGTCTATGGTGTTTGCACTGGCTGCTTGCGGCAAGAGCGGTGAGAAGGACGAACATGCCGGTGAAGGCGCCAAGCATGCAGAGCACGCTGGCGAGAAGAAAGAGAAGGAAGGGGAAGGCGAACACAAGGAAGGCGAAAAGGAACTGACCCTGACCACCGAAGAGGCGGAGAAAGCCGGCGTCAAGGTTCAGGAGATCAAGACCGAAGCCTTGGGCGAAACCATCGTGGTGACCGCTACGATCGAGCCCAACCAGGAGCGCGTTGTGCGGGTGGCGCCACGCGTTGAGGGAAGAGTCATCTCTATGCCAGCGAAGCTCGGTGACCGGGTAGCCGTGGGGCAGACCCTGGCGACTCTGGACAGTGTTGCTGTGGGCGAAGCTCACGCGGCGTGGGTCCAGGCCCAGGCTGAGCTGCAGATAGCAGAAAGCGATTTCAAGCGGGCTGAGTCGCTTATCGCGGACGAAATCATCCCACGCAAGGACTTCCTGCGTGCCCAAGCCGAAAGAGACAAGGCCGCGGCCAGCGCCCGCAACTCCTCAGATCGGTTACGACTGCTCGGAGGGGCGCCACGGGCGCAAGGTGGCGGTGTATCCACCTTCGCCTTGACTTCGCCTTTCGCGGGCACCGTGATCGAGAAAAAGGCCACTTTAGGTGGCCTGGCCAGCCCGAGCGAACCGATCTTCACCATTGCCGACCTGGGCCGGGTCTGGATTCAGGCGGCCCTGCCGGAATCTGCTCTGGCGAAAGTGCAGGTAGGCGCCGGCGCTAAAGTGACGGTGCCGGCCTACCCCGCCGAGGCATTCAGCGGACGCGTGACGCATATCGGCGCTGGGGTCAACAAGGATACGCGCACAGTGGCTGCGCGCATCGAAATCGCAAACGCGGACGGGCGCCTGAAGCCCGAAATGTTCGCCACGGCAACCATCGAGGTGGCTGGCGAGAAGCGCGGCGTCATGGCGCTGCCTGACGAAGCAATCGTGCTGATGCAAGGGCAACCCACAGTCTTCGTCTTTGAACAGGGCGCCTACGAGGCGCGTTTGGTCGAGCCCGGCGAACGGATCGGCGGGCGTACGGTTCTCAAGTCCGGCATCAAACCGGGCGAGCAGGTCGTGACTTCGGGCGCCTATGCGCTAAAGGCTCGTCAGCAGAAGTCACAGCTCGGCCACGGGCATTGAGAAGGATTACAAAAAATGCTCAATGCAATAGTTGAAGCCTCCCTGCGCTACAAGGTGCTGGTGATGGTTGGGTTCTTGGTGATGGTGGGTCTGGGCGTAATGGCATTTCGGCAGGTGCCGGTGGATGCCTTCCCCGATGTCACGCCGACCCAGGTGAACATCTATACCGAATCCCCGGGCGTCGCCGCTGAAGATATCGAACGTCTCCTCACGGTGCCGATCGAAGCCGCAATGGCAGGTCTTGCCAAGGTCGAGGTCGTGCGGTCGGTGTCATTGTTCGGCCTGTCGTACGTGGGGGTCTATTTCTCGGATGACGTTGACATCTACTTTGCCCGCCGTCTGGTTGGCGAGAAGCTGCAGGAGGTCAAGGGCCGCTTGCCCCAGGGCTACGGGGAGCCGGAACTCGGGCCCAACAGCTCAGGCCTGGGCCAGGTCTTCTGGTACACCATTGAGGATGCCGACAAAAAACTGAGTGCAATGGATCTGCGGACCCTGCACGACTGGACGGTGCGGCTGATCTTGCGCACGGCGCCCGGTGTGGACGACGTAACGACCTGGGGCGGGCACGAGAAGCAATTCCAGGTTCAGATAGATCCTCGTTTGCTGGTGAAGTATGGTCTGTCGTTCAAGGACGTGATGGAGCGCCTTGCGGCCAACAACAAGCAGGTCGGCGGCCAGTACCTGAACATCGGGGTCGAACAGTACCTGGTTCGCGGTCTCGGACTGGTCAGCAATGCCGCCGATATCGGCGGGATCGTCGTCACTGAACGAGGAGGCTCGCCAATCTACATCCGGGACATTGCCACGGTGAAGGAGGCACCGGCGGTGCGCTTTGGCGCCGTAACACGAAACGGCCAGGAAACCGTGCTGGGTATCGCTCTGGCGCGGATCAACGAGAACGCAGCGACTGTGGTCTCGGCCGTCAAGGCCAAGATGGCGATTGCGCAGGCGGCGCTGCCCAAGGGCATTGAGCTTAAATCGGTTTACGACAGGACCGAGATCGTCGACAAGGCGCTGTCCACAGCCAAGAGCGCTCTGGTGGAAGGCTCGATCCTTGTCGCCGTCATCCTGTTCTTGTTCCTGGGCGAATTCCGCTCAGCGATTGTCGTGATCGTGACGCTGCCCCTGGCCATGCTGTTCGCCTTCATCATGATGAGCCGCTTTGGTATGTCTGCCAATTTAATGTCACTGGCCGGCCTGGCCATCGGCATCGGAATGATGGTGGATGGGGCGGTGGTGATGGTGGAGAACGCATTCCGGCTGTTGTCTCATGCGCGCGAGAGCGGCAGGCCCATCAATCGCACCCATGTGGTTCTTGAGGCGGCCCGCGAAGTGGCGAACCCGATCGCCTTCGCGATCATGATCATCATCGTCGTGTTCCTGCCGCTGTTCTCCCTGACGGGCCTGGAAGGCAAGTTGTTCAAGCCCATGGCGCTAACCATCACCTTCGCCATGGCCGGGTCGCTGCTGCTGTCGCTGACCCTGGTGCCGGTGCTGGCGGCGCTGATTCTCAAGCCGAAGGAAGAAAAGGACACCTGGCTGGTCCGCAAGGCAAAAAACATCTATTTGCCGTCGCTGGATTGGGCGTTGGACCACAAGAAGAAGGTCATGACCGCGGCGTTGGCGCTGCTGGCCGTCTCTCTGGCCTTGTTCCCGTTCCTCGGCAAGGAGTTCATGCCAACGCTCCAGGAAGACTCGATCATGTTCCGCGTTGTCGGCATCCCCTCAACATCGTTGGACGAGTCGATCCGGGTCGCCAACGTGATGGATGCCAAGCTGCGCGCAAAGTACCCGCAGGTGCTTTCCGTGCTGGCCACCATCGGCCGCGCCGAGAAAGGCGAAACCGCCGACGTGAACTACATGGAGGTCCTACTCGACCTGAAACCCCAGGACGATTGGCCGACCAAACAGTCCTATGCAGCGCTGGGCAAGGAGATGCAGGAGTATCTTGAAGGCGAGGTACAGACAGCGGTCTTCGGCGCAACCCAGCCTATCCAGATGCGGGTGGAGGAGCTGATTTCCGGGGTGCGGGCCACCTTGGCGATCAAGATCTATGGCGAGGACTTGGACAAGCTGGAGGACCTTTCCGCGCAGATCAAGGGAGTTGTGGGTACCGTGCCAGGCGTGGCCGACCTGTCCGCGGAGGCGAACAAGGGCAAGCCACAGATGGTGATCAAGGTGGACCGCGCGGCCGCGGCCCGGTATGGCTTGAACGCCGACGATATCCTCCAGGTGGTGCAAGCCGGGATTGGCGGCGAGACAGTTTCAACGCTCATCGAAGGCACGAAGCGCTTTGACATCGCGGTCCGGCTGGCCGAAGAGTTTCGCAGCAGTCCGGCCGCTATCGCCAATATCCCCATTCGCACTTCCGAAGGTGCGCTGGTGCCGTTCTCCCAGGTCGCCAAGATTGAGTTGGACGAGGGCTACACGTTCGTGCGCCGGGAGGCTCTGCAGCGATATGCGGTGTTGCAGATGGACGTGCAGGGGCGCGACGTGGATAGCTTTGTGAAGGAAGCTGACGCCGCCATCAAGGCAAAAGTGAAGATGCCCACAGGCTATTGGGTTGAATGGGGCGGAGCCTTTGAAAACCAGCAGCGCGCCATGGCCCGTCTGGCGGTCATCGTGCCGCTGACCATTGGCCTCATCTTCATCCTGCTGTACACGGCTTTCAACTCCTTGCGGCATGCCACGCTGATCATTGCCAACGTTCCCTTCGCCATCATCGGCGGGATCATCGGCTTGTTCATGACCAGGCAGTACCTGTCCGTGCCGTCGGCCATCGGTTTCATCGCGGTCTTCGGGGTGGCCATGTTGAACGGCATCGTGCTCGTGACCTTCCTGAACGACCAGCGAAAGCATGGCCTGTCTATTCGCGATGCGGTACGCCAGGGCGCGGCAATGCGCTTGCGCCCCGTTCTCATGACGGCGTCCGTCGCCATCCTTGGGTTGGTGCCCATGCTTATTTCATCGGGCGTCGGCGCCGAAACTCAACGCCCCCTGGCGACCGTGGTTGTTGGCGGTCTGATCACCTCTACGCTGCTGACGTTGCTGCTGCTGCCGCTTATCTACGAATGGTCTGAAACACGCGCCGAGGCCAAGCTTAGAGCGCTGGAAGCGCGGAACGAAGAGACACCAACCGCCAAGCCTTTATAGAGGAGACAACATGAACGAAATCAAAGCTTATGTGCATCGCAGCCGGGTTGCCGACGTGATCGCCGCCCTGAAAAACAGCCCTACCTGGGGCGGGACGCGGGGTGACCGCCGGCACAATCTCGCCCTGTACATCGTCAAAGGCTTTCTGCATGCCGACGAGGTTGCGGAGCAGCATTTCTCAATGGAATTGGGTGACGAAGTCGTCAACGAGTACAAACTGGAGTTGTTGTGTGAGGATAGCGAGACCGACGAGTTCATTCTCGCGATCTCCACTGCCGCGCACACGGGTCAGCCTGTTGCAGGGTGGATCACCGTTTCCGTGCTCGCCCAAGCCATCCCCATTCGCTAGTTCCCTATTTCTATTACCAACCGAAAGGAAAACCCATGAACCGATTTCTAATTTCTCTTCTCGCGGCCTCCGCATTTTCTCTGCCCGCGTTTGCGAAGGAAGATCACACTCCCAAGCACGGCGGTGTCGTCGTGGAAACCAAGGCCGGTGATCTCGAGCTTGTCGCGAAAGCCGACTCGATGGTCATTCACGTCAGCGATCATGGCAAGCCTATGAAGCTCACCAGCGCCACGGGCAAGGTCACTGTTTTCAATGGCAATGACAAGGCGGAGGCGCCGCTTGCCCTGGTTGGCGACAAGCTTGAAGCCAAAGGCACATTCAAGGTGGCAGCTGGCGCCAAGGTGTTGGCCGAGGTGTCTCTCAATGGGAAACCGACGGTTGCCGCGCGGTTCACGCTCAAGTAAACACAGCTCATCGAGAGCGTCGTAAGGCGCTTCCAGTGGTGCCCACCAGGAGGACCAGACCATACTTCGCCGTGTAACGGATGTGCCGCTGGCCATGACTCTGCTCTGGATCTGGATGGCCATTGTGGTGATGATCGTCCTGGGGTATCTGTTGATTCGAGGGTACCGAAAGCGGCACCCTCGACGCAGCCCAGAACCTGAGGGCCGCTACGCGCAGCAATTGCAGCGTCGCCTGAACAGGCACCGCATTGAAGCGGGCGCTTCAAAAAATTCGAAAACCGCTCCCAACCGGAAGGGATCCTCATGATGCTCAAGAATTCCGTAGGCGCAAGTTTGATCGCTGCACTGTCCGCTACAGGCTGCGCATTGGTGTACGAAGGAAAGTACGATTGGCATGACGGCTGGCGCGAGGCGCAGGTTCTACAGATCGGCAGCGCCGCGGATATTGAAAGGCCGCGGTTCTCTGATTGCCGCGGGCAAATGACATCCCAGCAATTGGCAATGAGCCAGTTTGCCGTTCTTTCCTATACGCACATGGCGCGCAAGCGTCACAGGGTTGTACCGTTGCAAGCGGGCCAGTCAGGTGCCGTAGGCGACCAGGTCTACATGCAAATCACCAGCTGCGATGGGCCACTCGTTGCGCGCAAGTCGCGCGCGTAGCCGCAGGGGAGACCAGATTCGCATGTCGCGCCTGGTTCACACAATCCCTTCATAGAGAATTTTCCATTGCGTGCCACGCCGTTCCCAGTACTGGCGGATGGTTCGACCCGCCCTTGAGCCAGCGATGACCTCGCCAAACGTCGCCACCATGATCTCAGCTTCGCCAACAGAACGGAGAAACGAAATGTCGTTGAGTTGAAAAGCACGTCCCTTGGCGCGCGCAATATCCGCTTGGAGCGTCGATGCGTAAGCAGCCAGGTCCTGCCATCAGCGCTGAAATCAGCGGCGTAGTAGGTCAGCAGTCTGGCATGTTCGCCGGCGGACTTCGCCACGGCCCATGAGCGCAGCAACGCCTCGAAGGCCTTTCTCTCGGCCGCCAGGCTTTGGTCGGTCACCCAGGTCAGATTCTTGTCGATCAGCACCGGCGTTGTGCGAATTTCCACCGTTCGGATGATGCGATCGAGGTCAGGGTTGGCCACGGCGATGCAACCATCGGTTGCAAGAGGCGCGCGGGAGAACTGGCTTGACGGCGTGCCGTGTAGCCAGATGCCGCTGCCTGTCTTGCCGCGTCGCACGTCGAAGGCATTCGGGTAGTTGATCGGCAGCGCGCCGGAGCCGTAGAGGTCCTTCAGGCTTTTCGGGTCGAGACTGCTGGTGATGAAATAAAGCCCGAGCGGCGTGCGCTGGTCACCCTCGACGGTCTTGCCGACACCGGCCTTGCCCACGGAAATGTAGTCGTCCCTAGAAGCCTGGCGCGCGCCGCGAGTTCTCGAAGAGGTAGAGACGGGCCTTGGACACGTCGATTGCGATGGCGTGTTTGTTGCGCGCCGAGAGAGCCACGAACTTCGACGGAATGGAATCTGCAGGTGGGCGATCGTTCAGCGCGCTGATGCGAAGCTGCGATTCCGAGCGGAGATCCTGCAAAGTTCCATGGGCGGTCCGCGCCAGATCGTCGGGAATGTCCCCAAGCATGCGAACTGGTTTCACCCGCGCGGTGAGGAGATCGCCATGGACAAGCTGGGCCAGCTGAAAGTTGGGATGATCCTTGACAAGTTTTTCGGCTGCCTCGATGGCCAAACGGCTGCTGCCACGGGCGATCAACCGGTAGATCTCGATCAGACGAGCCTCCGCGGCGCCATCCTGGGCGCGGGGTGCTTGCCAGCTGATCTGCCCTGATTTGAGCGGCTGAGCGCCGGCCTGCCCCAGGCCGTGGCCGAGGCGACAGAAGAAGCGCCCCAGCCGACGCCGTGGCGGACCCTTGCGGTAGGCGCCGCAACATCTGCGAGTGACTCATGCTTCCTTGAGCAGCAGCCGAATGTCGGCCGCCAGGGCCGGCGCCCCGCTCCCGTACCGCCCGTAGATGCGAATTCGCCCTTGAGCATCGAAGATGTAGGTGCCGGCAGTGTGGTCCATGGAATAACTGGTGGGCGTTCTGCCCTCGACCTTCTTGTAGTAAATCTTGAACTCCTTGGCAACGGCGGCCAGCTCCTGCGGACTCGGCGACATGGCCAGGAAAGCCGGATCGAAGTTGCCCATATAGGCTTTCAGGATCTCGGGCGTGTCACGCTGCGGATCGACCGTGACGAGGATGACCTGCAGCTTGTTGCCGTCAGGGCCCAGCAACTTCTTGATCTCGGCCATTTCGGCCATCGTGGTCGGGCACACCTCGGGGCAGTGCGTGAAGCCGAAGAACACCGCAACGATCTGGCCTCGGAAGTCTTTGAGGCTTCTGAGCCGGCCGTTGTGGTCTTTCAAGGAAAAATCGCGGGCGTACTCGGCGCCGGTGATGTCGATACTGCTGCACTTGGGCTTCTCCGGCGCGCATGAAGCGAGCAGGCCCGAGGCCATCGCCAGGGCGGGAACAGCCAGATGGCGTCTTCGGATCGAAAAGTGAAACGATTTCATGGAGTGCCAGTCACGGTTGGTAAGCCAGCCGGACTTCCTCGTCTACCAACGCCTTGAGCTGCTGGAATCCAAAGTCCTTGAGCGGCCTGCCGTTCACGAAAAAACCGGGCGTGCGGGTTACGTTGAGCGCGCGGGCGTCGTCCAGGTCCTGCTTCATGTTCGAAACGATCTGGGTTGCCGAGAGTTGATTTCTGGCTTCTGCCACGCTCAGGCCTGTCCCTCCCAAATAGTCCCAGATGAGTTCCGGCCTGGGCTTGTCGTGCGCCGCCCATATCGGCTGGGCCTTGAGCATGGCCTCCGCCACGGGCCAGAAGAGCCCTTGCAGGCGTGCCGCTTCCAGAATCCTCACCGCGGTGTCCGAGCCTTCATGAAAGGGCGCATAGCGGATCACCAGCTGGACCTTGCCGGGATTGGCGTCCACCAGGCCCTTGACCGCCGGATAGAAGGCTCGGCAGGTTTCGCACGATGGATCGAAAAACTCCACGATCCGCACCCTCGCGCCCATGGACCCATAGGTTGGTGAATGGGGCCGCTTGAACAGCGAATTGCTTTGCCTGGCCAACTCGCCAAGCTTGTCTGCCTCGAGCTTGTTGTAGACGAACCAGCCCGCCACGAAGACCAGGATCATCAGGATGGCCGAACCGTAGAAAAGGTGCTTCCTGTTCATTTGACTAAACCTTTCTTGGCCGCGAATAGCAGCAACACGATGATGGAGAACGCAACCAAGGACAGCAGCGGAATGGTGATGAAGCCGGCCAGCTCCAGCTGCACCTGGGTGCACGCAGAGTCCTTGCCGCAGGGCTGCAAGCCCTTGGGGATGAAGCCCGAGTAGAGAAGGAAGTGGTAGAGCGCGGCCAGCCAGCCCAGGCACGCGATGGGCAGGGCGTAGCTCACGCTGCGCCAATCCTGCGAATGCAGGCCCACGCCCAGAATGATCACCAAGGGGAACATGGCGATTCGCTGGTACCAGCAGAGCACGCAAGGATCCAGGCCCATGACTTCGCTGAAGAACAGGCTGCCCAGCGTTGAGGCCAGGGTCACCAGCCAGCACAGCAGCAGCAGCGTCCATTGCCGCCCAGGGATCGTCGGGTTGTCTTGCATGGAGGCCTGCTACCGGGTTTGGACTGCGGGGGCCTTGAACGCCGCGCAGACCAGCAGCGCCACGCCGCCCACGATGCCGATATCCGCGATATTGAACGCGGGCCAATGCCAGCCTTGCCAGTGAAAGTCCAGAAAGTCCACCACATGGCCGTGCCGGGCCCGGTCGACCCCGTTGCCCGCAGCGCCACCCAGGACCAGTCCGTACCCCAGGCTCTCTACCAAGGGCATGGGTTTGCGCAGAACCGCCAGCAGCCAGATGGAGGCGGCAAGTGCAATGGCCACCAGCAGGTACCTGGACCAGGCTCCCGCATCGGCCAGGAAGCTGAACGCCGCGCCGGTGTTCAGCACATGCACCAGGTTGAAGAAGTCCGTGACCGGCCGGCTCCAGCCAAGGGGCGTGGGAAGCAGAAACCCAGGCCTTTGTGCCGAGATCCATCACCACGATGGCGATCGCGCTGCCGTAGCCGACGGCCAGTTGGGTGTTCGTGGCAAGGATGCCCGAGGAATGCGCAGGTGGTTGTGTCTGATGAAGATGCATGTTCAAGCCCTAAAGTCCATGGGTATCCAGCGCCGAAAGCGACGCTCGCCGCCTGCCCGTTCAGCACGCGCAGACGGGATCAACGGAATCAGGAAATCGGTGGCTTGAAGCTGGGGGCGGATTCTGCGCTGCGGTAGTTGGGCGCCAGTTGGGAGGGGTGAAGCTGCGGCAAGTAAACGCTGGAAGGCGATGTTGCCCCGGAGAACACGACGAGCTGATGGCAGGCGTGGCAGGCGTTGCATTCAATGCACAACCGCGATGGATCACATCCTTGTGCCGGATTTGGACTCGCGGCGTGGTTTGTGCAAGCCGTCTCGGTCAAGGCTGCAGCGCCGTCATGGCCGAAATCGGTGTGCACCTGCATTGCGCCGGCGGCAGCACCTGCCGTGGCGATCACAAATTGCCCTGCGGGATTCCCGAAGAGACCAACCGTGATGGCCGTCAGAACAATCGCGAGAATGCGGCGCATGAGAAAGAAATCAGCTCCCGATAAGGCGTGTAGTTTCGACTATACGCGCGTCGGCGGCACTCTGACCAAGCCCGCAGCTATCGCAAATTGCCGGTGTGCCCGAACGAATAGCGCCCGGGTTGCGGCCACACGGTCAGGCCGTGGGGTTCCCGGCCCACCTTGATCTTGTCCACGGCCCCCGAAGCGGTATCGATCCGGTAGGCCGTGTTGTCGAATCGGCCCGATAGCCACAAGTATTTTCCATCCGCGCTCACGTTGCCCATGTCCGGGCTTCCGCCTCCCGGGATCGGCCATTTCGCGACGACGGTGCGGCTTGCGAAATCGATCACCGAGACGCTTCCTTTGCCGCCCGCTGTGCCCCTGATCTTGTTGGTGCCCCGATTCGCCACATACAGTTTCTTGCCGTCCCGGCTGGGGTACAGGCCGTGCGCGCCGACATCGGTAGGGATGAATCCGACCTGCTTGAACGACTCGCCGTCAACCACATGCACCCCGTCGGCCATCATGTCGGCTACAAAAAACAGCCGCCCATCCGGTGAGGAGCGAACGTCCTGGGGCATGCCCGGCGTGGTGCATATTTCTCCGCCGGGCTGGGTTGGGTCGGGAATGTATTTGGGTTTCCTGCCTGGCGCCGCGATGGCAGCCAGGGCGTCGGGGCGATTGAAATATTGACTCAGCTTGATCGTGTCCACCACCGTCCTGTTGATCAGATCGATCTTGGTGATGGAGCCGGCGAACTCACAGGTGAATAGTGCGTACCTGCCGTCGATGGAGAAGTCGGCGTGGTTGATGCCGGCGCACTTGGGGGTGCCGATGGTGTATTGGAGCCTCATCGTTTGAGGATCGCGAAAATCCAGGCGTTTAAAGGCTTCAGCCACGACGATGGCAGATTTGCCGTCGGGAGACCAGTACAGGTTGTACGGGTCGTCGACTGGAATCGAGGGGCCGCTTTTTTTGCCGGTCGCGGGATCGATCGGCGTCAAGCTGCCATCCGTGCGGCCTTCAGCATTGTTGGCAACCCACAAAGTCTTCAGGTCCCACGAAGGCACCACATGCTGCGGATGGACGCCCACCCTGAACGTGTCGATCACCTTGAGCGTGGCCGGATCGATAACGGACACGGTGTCAGCACTGCGGTTGGGGACGTACACGCGCTCCAGCGCCCCGGCGACCGCGGGACTCATACGGCCGGCCACGGTTTCGCTGTAGAGGTTGTTCGGGTCGCTCACCGGCGGCATGCCGGGTACCGTGACAACCTCGGTCCTGGGGGGTGAGGAGGAAATACCGGCATCCGAAGGCGATTTGCTCGCGGGTTGGGCAATGACCCACCAGCCCAGGGAGCCCAAAGGCCACGAACGTGACAGCGGTGGCTACTGTTCGCATTCTTAACATGATCCCTCCAGTTCGAGTGCCAAACAGACTATAGGCGCCACTGCTTTCAGCGGGGTACGCCGCGTGCCGAGCGGATGGCGGCCACCGTCTTCGCCACAATGAGTTCAACGCCGACTTGACCCAGAGGAACGCTGGCTGATCGCGGGTCACCGATGATTCCGTTCCCCGAGCCGGCACGCGGATTGTCAGCCAGGCGTTCTTGCTTCACAAGGGACGGATCAATGGCCATCATCAACGAGGTGTCGGCCGCTCCTGCATGGGTGCCGATCTGCGCGTCACTCAATCCCTTGGCACGCAGCGCCTGCGGGTAGTCGATGGCAAAGGCCTGGTAGTACTCAGCAATGTAGTGGGCACGGGCCGGGGTGGATGCCCAATCCCGATTCAAGCGTAGTGCCACAGCCTTGAGTTGCGCCTGATAGCCGCCGTGATCCCCGATCAGAACGATATGCACAAAGCCATGCTGTCTCAGGCTTCGCGCCGCCGCGTCCAGCGTGCCCCGGAAAACGTCGTCCGGGATCGAGAGCGTCCCGGCAAAGCGCATATGCCCCGTGGGAGGGGCAATCCCGCCTTCGGGCACGTACGCGACAACCGGCGCCACCAACACATCGCCGAGCGACGCGGCAATCCTGCCCGCCAGCGCCCGGACACGCGCATTGTGTTTGCCCAATGCCATATGGGGCCCGTTTTGCTCGGTGCCTCCCACCGGGATGAGGACGGTGACCTTGCCGGCCTGCGTGGCATCGCGAACGTCAGTCCATGTCAACTCCTCCATGAACACGCTGGGGGGCGCGGCCCATACAGCCGAGCTGATGGTCAGCGACAGCGCCAAGAAGGCATGCAGAAGGCGCATTGGTAAACCCCTTGCCAGAATAGGACGAAACCCGTCCCGAGGGCAATGTATGCCATTTTTCGCGGGGCACTCGCCGCCGCGACGTAAGGCGTTGGGGACTGGTCAGGGATCGGAGGTGTTCACGGCCTACCGTTGAGTGGTCGCAACCTTGATCTGGGGCGGGACTTCGTAAGAGCCGAAGACTTCTTGCGGGGTGCGCGTTTCCGGCAGCACGTAAATGACGGCGCCGGTTGTCTTGACCGTTGGACTCAGCACGTTCTCATAGAAGTCCACGGGCAAATTGATGCTTCCGTAGGAGATGCGGTTGTCATCGACCGTGGGCGAGGCCAGCCGCTCCAGCCGGCGTTCCTCCTTGACCAGTGGGCGCACGCGATGCATGGACAACGCGGCGTTGTAGTCAACCCAGACCACGTCCTCTCCGCTGGCGTTGACCCCGAGCTCAGCAACGTACCGGCCCGCCGCCGTGGTCTTTTCCTCCGGCTGGACGGCCGATAGCGGCTTGTCCCCGATACCCGGCGCATTCTCGTCTCCCATGGCTGCGCCAAGCAGCACCGGCGTGCTGGCCTTCAACTTGCCGTCGGGTCCGAACACATAGACCGTTGCATTTTTCTTGTCCAGGATCACCAGGGATTTGTTCTGGTGATCACCGGTAAAGACCGCCCAATTGGCTACGTGCCTTGCTTCTGGTGACGGGTTGTCCGCCCCGAATTCGGCGAGCCGGCCGGTTGCGATCCTCTCAGGCTTGAGCGCCGGCGCTGGACGGGTCACCGGTGCAACGGACGTTGGGCTCTGGCCGGGGCGTATCCAGGGGATAGCGAACATCAGGATCACGGCGCCCAGTAGCAAGCCCTTCTTGAGGGCATCGAAGAACTCGGCCCTTTCTTGGGCCTTTGTGGATTGCGGCGCGTTCATTGATCAGCTTGTGCGGAGTCGCCCCGGAACTGCCGAGGCAACCGACGCAGACTAAACCCCATCGCTCGATTGCAGATGAAGGAGATGGCTGAATCAAGTGTAGGAATGGACCCCTGCGGGACTTGGGGTGATCGTCCTTTCGGTGCAGATTGACACGGTTGTCGCAACTCATCGCCAGCTGCCGCGGCAAGAGATTCATGCTCCCCAGGGGTTCACGGGCACGTCCATGATTTGGCGAATGCCAACAGGTCAGCGTGCTGCGAGTCCGCGAAGCACAATGCTTCACCGACATTGGGTGAGCCCGTTGCGGCCCGCATGATCAGCGCGCGGTGGATGCTGCTGTCGATCCCGATGAGGTACGGCAGGTAGTCGTCGACGAACGCTACCGGCCGTAGCCGATGCAAGGTCTCCGCCTTCGGGCTGTGGCCACCTGGTGCGATGTTGTCGGTGGCGTGGACCATGTCGATCGGGAATCCGTGGGCGCGCAAGTTGCGCTCGCGAGCTGAGCGAAATTCTTCCGGTAGCGCCGTGACGCATACCAACTCAAACCCGGCTGTAGAGAGCAGGTGGCAGGCTTCCACGGCGCCCGGCACCGGTGGAATGCCACACCAGAACTCTTCGTCGAAACAGCGCCGCAAAATGTCCAGGCGCTCGTCAGCGAGACGCTCCACGTCCCAACGGTCGATCGGCCAATAGGCAAGTGGGTCGCGCTCGCGCGGAAGCTGGCCGAAGGCCTTCTGCCACGCGCCGGCGTAGGCCAAGCCGTAGTCCAACAGGACCCCGTCCGCGTCCAGCGCAATGATCCCTTTTTTTGACATGAGAGGTGAGGTCCTTTCGGTGCGACTCATCGCCGACCATGTCGGCTCGCGAGACATGCGTTTATCTGGAGTTGGCCAAGACGGACAATTATCCGATCTGGATGAAGCGCCCCAAGGCTGTTCAGAAACCAAGCGCGATGAATGGCCGCGGCCGTCGCACTACGTCGTCGCCCATCCCACGCGATGCACAGCCGCCGTGGCGTCGTGGCGAGCGTCGTCTTCGGAATGCAGATAGACGCTGGTCGTGCTGATATTGGCGTGGCCCAGGTTGTCGCGAACCACCTTGATGTCTGCTTTCTCGCTCAGGTGTGAGCCAGCTGTGTGGCGCATCCAGTGCGTGGACGCCTGCTCAAGGTGAGCGGCAGCAGCCTCGAACTGGGGCCCGCGCTGGCGCAGCCGGGCTGCGCTTTCGCGCATCACCGCCTTCACGATCTCGTGAATCGCGCTACGTGCCATGGGTTTGGTAGGCCCGATCAGCGGAATCATGAGGGGCAAGGCCTCCCCTTCGAGCGGCAGCGGGCTCAAACTGGCTGCCTTGAGATAGCGGATCAATTCAGCCATGAGTTCGCTGGTGGCCGGAACGAGCCGGGCCTTGCCGCCTTTGCCGGTGACTTCGAGCCACCAGCGCTCGCGGCCGTCAGCGCCGCGGCGGCAGAAGAAACCACCCATGGTTGTGCTGCAAATCTCTGAAATCCGCAGCCCGCCGACATAGAGCAAAGAAAACAACCAGCGGCAGCGTGAGGCGTGAAGTCGGCCCCGCTCGGTGGTGATGGACATTGCCTCGATCGTGGTCTTGACGATTGTCCAATGCTCCATGGGGAGGAAGCGGCTGACGCGCGGGGCGGCGTGCCTTCTTTTGCGCCGGCTGAGGGCCAGCGGGTTTCCGGCGAGATAGCCCGCCTCCACCAGCCATGACAGCATCGCGTTCAGGATCGACAAAGCCTGGCGCTGACTCGATGCACCCAGCGGTCCCGCAAAAGGTCGCCATAGCGGCGAAGTCCGGCTCGGCTTTTGACCGGGTGCCATCACCCAGCGTTGGGCTGGCTGCGGATCGGCCAGGAACCGCTGGTAGATCAACAGGTCCTCGTGGGTCAGGTCTGACAGCGCCACGCCATGCTGTAGCCCGCACCACAGCATGAGGCGCTCGGCCTCTTTGCGGTAGCTGGCCAAGGTCGCCGGAGAGTCCGTGTAGCGAGCCAGCCAGGCGAGGACAGCAGAGCGGTCATCGGTCGCGGTCAACTGCCCCGGCGACTTAGCGCGATTGCGCCCGACGCTGCCATCCAGGCGAGCGGGAAATACCAACTGATCCAGGGTGACCAGCGGATTCACGGTGAGCTACTTGGAAAAGGCTGCATCGCTGAATATTATGGACATTAGATTGATTATGTCCATAGACATGAAGAAACGGAAAATTATCCAACGTAATACGTTGTATTATTTTCTTGAGTTCGAAGAAAGGAAGCATCCATGGACACTCTACCCGTGACCGAGGCCCGGATGCAGGCCGAAATCGAGGCCCTGCGCGCGCAGCATCCCGAGACGCAGGATCTGTACCGCGAGGTCTGCGTGCTGCTGTTCTTCAGTTATGGGCTCACGCCCACGGCCAACAAGCTGTACCAGCTGGTGCGCAGGGGCAGCATGAGCGCGCCGGCCGAGGCGCTGGCCAGGTTCTGGGAAACGCTGCGCGAGAAGAGCCGCGTTCGCATTGAGCATCCCGATCTCCCGCAGCAGCTCCAGGGCGCCGCCGGCGAGATGGTCAGCGCCCTGTGGCAGCAGGCGCAGGCGGCGGCGCAGGACTCGTTGGTGCAACTGCGCGATGAAGCGCGCGCGGCCGTGATGGCAGCCGAAGGACTCGCCCAGTCCGCCGGCGCGCGGGCCGACGCCGCGGAGGCGGCGCTGGGCACCGCAAGAGACGAGCTGCGCGCCACCGGTGAGAAGCTGACGGAACTGCAAAGCGAGTTGGCCCGGGCCCAGGGCGAGGTCACCGCCCAGCAGCGCCAAGTCGATGCCGCGGCGGTCCAGCGCCAGGAATTGCAGGCGGCATTGAATGCGGCCCAGGAGAGCTTCACCCGGGAGCTCGAACAGCAACGTGCGGCAGCGAGGGTGGCCGAGGAGCGTCATGCGGGCGAGATGAAGCGCGTGCTGCTGGATGTCGACCGCGAGCGCGGCAACGCCGGAAAGCTCCAAAAGGAGGTGGAGCAGATGCGCCGCGAGACGGCCGGCCAGGCCGAAGCGCAACGCCGGGAATTGCTGGCTCGCCAGCAGCAGCTCGACGCACTGCGCCAGCGCAATGGCGAGCTGGAGGGGCGTGCGGCCGAACTGCTGGGGCAGCGGGACCTGCAGGCCCGCGAGCTCGATTCAATGCGCCAACGGATGGTGGCAGCAGCTCCCCGGCGTGCTTCAAGCGCCCGAACCGCGCAACGCAGCCCGGCGAAGAAGGCGTCGAAGCCCGCGCCCTGATCCGGGAGGGAGTGGCTGGCGGGACCGTTCTTCAAGGCGGTCTGCAAGGTGAACGCCAAGGAGTTCGAGAACGCCAAGCAGGTTGCCGACCACGTGGTGCTGACCGAGTCGGCGCTCGGCGACCAGGAGGTCGCGATCGTCTTCAAGCCGCGGCACGAGTGGCCGAAGATGTTCAAGTTTCTGAAGCTGTACCGCGATCCACCGGGCGTTTAGCGGAAATTATCCATTGCAGATAATTATCCGGTTTGACTAATTTTGAATAAATCGCCGACAGCGACTCCTTGGCGGATGGTGAGGTCGATGTGGGCGGCGGCCGGCTATCTGACCTCACTTTGCCCGGGCTTGGCTACCGGACCAGCATCGCGACCGATCCGGTGTTCAATGGCCGTCATGAGCGACTGGAACGCTGCATTACACTGCGCCCGCGCGGCCTTGACTCGTTCCAGGAACCCTTGCGGGACCATCGCGTCAGCGCGTGAATGATCTTCCAAGGCGTTGATGAGTCGCCTTTCCTCTTCCTGAAGGATGGCCAACTGCAGTTCCCAGAGTGCCTGGGCTGCCTTGACCTTTTCGTCCGTTGGATTCGTCACCAGAGCATGATACGCGCCTGATGTGCCGCGAACTGACGCGCCCCGAGCCGACGACGCCGAGGGCGGTAACCGCTACAAATTGCACGAAAAACAGCGCCGCCTACGAATTGGGCAATTCGTAAGCTGTTGATTCATATGGAGGTAGTGCCTCCCAACCGCTACGATTTGCACGAAAAACAGCGCTGCCCAAGTTTTCAGCAGTTCGCGCGAACCTTTCCACCGTAGCTCCCGGCTCCCGGCGCCCGGGGTCTGGCCAAGCTGGTGCAGGTGATTTGGACGCCTCGCGTCCAAAGTCAGCCGCCAGCCGCGCGTCGCTTCGCCGCCGGCTGCAGGAGCGCATCCGCATAGCGTTCCACGCCAAAGGAGATCAGACCCCGGAAATTCACGTTGCCGAAGTGCACCGGCCCCATGCGGCGGATCCAGGCATCCTCGATCGGGTGCTTGGCCTTGCGCCAGCCGTCCACCACCGCCTGCATCTTCAGGGTGTTCCAGGCGATGACGATGTTCGTCAGAAGTGCGTGGGAGCCAGAGATCGCCCGGATTTCGTCGCGGCGGCGCCCGCGCTCGGCCGCCAGGCGGCCATAGTAGATCGCCCTTTGCAACTGGTGCACGGACTCGCCCCGATTCAGCAGCGTGTGGATTTCCCGGCGGAATTCCTCGTTGCTGAAGTAGTCGCACAGGAACAGCGTGCGCAGCAGGCGGCCCAGTTGGTCCGCCGCCTTGTGCATCGGGTCGCCTTGCGCGGCGCTGCCCAGCTTCTCCATGGCGGCCCTGGGCGAGACCCGGCCGCTGCGGATGGACGCGATCAGGCGCAGCAACTCGTCCCACCCCTTGGCGATGGCAGGTTCAGAGACGTTCGTTACGGAGATGCGTTCCAGGTTCTCCGGCAGAGCGATCGAGCTCGGCAAGTACAGCCGGCGTTCGGCCATGTTCCGCAACTGGGGGCACAGGTCGAAGCCCAGCAGCTTGGCCAACGTCATGCCGACGTAGGTGTAGCCGTGGGTATCTACGGCTAGCAGGGACAGCCGCATGCTTTCCTCGCTGCGGCCGTTGTATTGCTCGACGCCTTCAAGAGCGGCGGAGCTTTGCCGCTCGTTGTGCACGATCGGCTGGTCGTAGATGACACCGTAGGACTCGAGGACATGGGTGTACAGGCCGACGGCGAAGGTTCGCCGCCGGGGATCGACGCGGGCGTTGTAGAGGTGCCGCGAGGCGTCCAGCGCCATCATGTCCGCAGACGCTTTGTCGCCGGTTCCCCACAGCTCGGCGATTGGGTTCTTGCGTTGAAACTCGACCACGCGTTCGTTGGCCTTGCGAAGGCGGTCGCGTGCCTCCAGTGACCGCATGGCCGCAGAAATGTGAGCCACTTCGATGCCCGGGATCATCGCGGCAACGCCCTTGGCGTCGTTCTCGGTCCCGTGGGCCAGCAGCGCCGCATAGCAGGCGACGAGTTCCTGGGTGTTCTTGGCGCGCCGCCCCAGCAGGATCTCGCTGAAGCCGGTGCAGGCATCCATCTGCACGATCATGTCCCCGAACTGGACCTGCCCGATCAGCGAGAACATCGCGTCCCGGCTGCGCTGGATCGCCGCATCGACGGGCAACGCCTCCAGCTTGTGGAAGCGCACCATCCCGTCGGGATCGATTTCCAGCTTGCCGTCGGTGACGGCTTCCGACAGCGCCCGCAGTCCCACGTCCAGATGCGCGTGGAGCCGCGCAAGGAACTTCTGGGGGTCGGTGGTCAGGCTGAGCGCACTGATCAGGCGTTGGCGCTCCTTCTTCCATTCGGCCGGCGGGATCAGAAGGTCTTCCCGATTGCGAAATTCCCAACTGTGGTCGATCCAGAGCCGTCCGCCCCGCAGGCCTTGGCGCACGGCCAGCATCGTGGATGCCTTCAGGGCTGCCAATGCCTTCGTGCGGTCAGCATCGTTGAGCAGGTCGTGCCAGAGAGGACCCGCAATGTCGGCGTCGAAGCCCGCCGGCAGTTCTCTGGCACCTTGCCCGATCAGTTCGCGCAGTGCGACGACTTGCTTCATCGGCCGCTGATCGGCGTGCCCCTTTAGATCAAGGTCCGAGAAGGAGTTGAGCAGGGCAGTGACGCGCGTGGCATCGTCGGTGAGTGACTGCCGAACGAGGCCGGCGTGGCTATTGGGCTGTGATTTCTCGTCCTTCGGCAGCAGTTCTTTCAGAGCGGCGATTCGCGCCTCGGCCGAGCGGTCGTCGTCATGAATGATCTGGCGCATCGCCTCGGCCTGCTGGCGGTACTCGACCGCGCTGCGCGCCTGTTTTGCGGTCACGCGATTGGAGGCATGGCGCACCAGGTCATTCACGCGCCGCCCGGTCATGTACATCAGCGTGTCCGTCAGCTCCAGCAGCGTAACGCGCAGGAAGCAGACCATTTCCAGCACCTGGGTTTCCTCGACCCGACGCCTTGATTCGGCCGGCGGCCGATTGGCGATCGCCTGGGCATAGGCGCGCAATCGCGCGTTGGAGATCGGGCTCAACGACCAAGTATCGACGCCACGCTCCTTCAGGTACGCAATCTTGTCCGTGACTTCCGTGATGCTGGTTGGACTGTGCCTCCCGGCGGGCACCTTGAGCCACTCGAGAATGGTGCCTCCTGCGCGGCCGCGCCGCGAGGAATGGACCGCCGCCAGCACCTTGGCCTGCTTGTGTGCGGGGATTTCGCTGTTGACCGCTTCCAGCGCTGCCTCCTCGATGGAGGCAAAGGCCTTCCGTGCGAGATCTCGAAGGACGCGATCCGCCGGCAGAAGGCGGTGGCGGCCGAACAGCCAAAGCTCCGCCTCTTGGACGAGTTCATCGACCGAGGCCGCTGTCGTGGCTAGGCTTTCCAACGCCTGGCCAACTCCAGTCATGACCGCATCGTCTGCAGGCGCGATGCCGGCGTGATCGCGCGCCCACTGTTGATGCTCGTAGAGCGTGGCAACGCGCTCGTAGATCGTCTTGAGCGAAGCGATGGCCGTTTCGGTCACGCCCAGAGCTGCGCACACGGACCGCAGGAGTGCGCGGGGCACACTTGCCGTTCGATCCAAAGGGCGTCCTGTCGCTCGAAGGAAGACCAGCTGGAGCGCAACACCGAGCCGGCGATCAGCGCGAAACCGTTCTCGAATGGCCGCGATGTCGGAATTGCTGATTCGAAACGATTGCTCGACGTCGAAGTCCGACAGGGACTTAGGAAGCTCGGTGGCTCCCACGAAGCGCAGGTGAATAGGACGCAATTTGTTCCCCCCTGGCGGTGCCGCTCGCGAGAACTATATCCACCGGCAAAATGGGGGAGACGGTGGCAGGCTCCGAGGCGTTCAGGGTCAGACGGCAATGCGAGGGTTTACCCGTGCGTCAAGGCGCGATGATTGGCACGGAAAACAAGATCACCCCTTCATCAGCTTTCGCAAGAGCAAGTCCGCCAAGGGCGTGCAGGACAACCTGATCCACTGCTGTGCCGATCACAGCCAGTACGACCCGGCGCGCGGCGCCCAGGTGCTCAGCGGCCCGGCCAGCCAGCCGCTGTGCGCCGTGCTGCTGGAGCACAACGCCAAAACCGACACGCTCACGGCCTACGCCACGCTGGGGGGCGAGCTGTTCGACGAGTTCTTCCGCAAGTACGAGGCCAAGCTCAGCCTGGACGTGGGCCCCAGGGCCAAAAACGCCGTCACCGCCAAGGCGACCGTGTACACGCTGGAGAAGTTCTGCCGCAACCCGATTCAGTGCTGATTTGCAAGGGAAATCTGGCTGCAGCCCGCATGGGTGCTTGCTGACCCACTACAAAAAAAATAGCAAACTGGAGCTGGATCAGAGTCGCGCCAGCCGCCCCAACGCCGTGTTCAGCGTCTCGTCCTTCTTCGCAAAGCAGAAGCGCACCACCTTCTGGTCGAAGCCGTTGCCGTAAAAGGCCGACAGCGGAATGGCGGCGACGCCCACCTCGCTGGTGAGCCACTTGCAGAACTCAGCCTCGGGCAAGTCCCGCTCGGGTACGGCCAGGCCGGAGATGTCCACGCACTGGAAGTAGGTGCCTTCACCAGCCAGCATACGGAACTTGGTGGCCTTCAGGCCCTCGCGGAACAGGTCGCGCTTGCGCTGATAGAAAGCCGGCAGCGTCAGGTGCGGCTGCGGGTCGGCCATGTAGGCGGCCAGGCCGTACTGCACCGGCGTGTTGACGGTGAAGACATTGAACTGGTGCACCTTGCGGAACTCGGCCGTCAGGGTGGCAGGGGCGGCGACGTAGCCCACCTTCCAGCCGGTGACGTGGTAGGTCTTGCCAAAGCTGCTGACGATGAAGGCGCGAGCCGCCAGGCCGGGGAAGCGGGCGGCGCTCTGGTGCAGCTGGCCGTCAAACACCATGTGCTCGTAGACCTCGTCGCTGATCAGCAGCACATCGGTGGGGGCCAGCAGCTCCTGCAGGCGGCGCATGTCGGCCTCGCTCCACACGGTGCCGCTGGGGTTGTGGGGGGTGTTGATCAGCAGGGCGCGCGTCCTGGGGGTGATGGCGGCGGCGATCTTGTCGAAGTCGGGCCGGAAGCTGCCGGGCGTGAGCGGCACGCGCACCACGGTGCCGCCGGCCAGCTCGATGTTGGGCACGTAGCTGTCGTAGCAGGGCTCCAGCACGATCACCTCGTCGCCGGGGCGCACCACGGCCAGGATGGCCGTCAGGATGGCTTGCGTGGCGCCCGCGGTGACGGTGATCTCGCTGGTCGCGTCGTAGCGGTGGCCGTACAGGCCCTGGACCTTGGCGGCGATGGCCTCGCGCAGCACCGGCACGCCGGTCATGGGCGGATACTGGTTGAGGCCCCTGAGCATGGCGTCCGTCACGGCGCTCACCAGCCTCGGGTCGCAGTCAAAGTCGGGGAAGCCCTGGCCCAGGTTGACCGCGCCTTTCTCGGCCGCCAGGCCCGACATCACGGTAAAGATGGTGGTGCCGACAGCGGGAAACTTGGTCTGGATGGCCGGGGTGCGGGCCACCTGATCAGTCGGGGACAGAGCTGAAGATCTGTCCCGCGAAGTATCAATACTCATAGTCACTCCCGCGGCCGCTCATGGCCTTGGCGATGAGGTTGCGGTCCAGCCGGTCGCTCAGCAGCTCGGCAAACCGGTAGACAAAGTTGCGCAGGTAAGCGCCGCGCTTGAAGGCCACGCGGGCAATGTTCTTGCCAAACAGCTGCCCTCCGGGACGCACCACCAGGTCCGCGTTGCTGCCATCGTCGCGCACGGCCATCTCGGCCACGATGCCCACGCCCAGGCCCAGGCGCACATAGGTCTTGATCACGTCCGAATCAATCGCCTCCAGCGCAATGCGCGGCACGAGCTTCTTCTGCGCAAAGGCGGTGTCGATGCGGGTGCGCCCGGTAAACGACGGGTGGTAGGTGATGATGGGCTCTGCGGCCAGTTCTTCCAGCGTGATGCGCTCCTTGCGCGCCAGCGGGTGGTTGGCCGGCAGCACCAGCACGTGCTCCCATTCGTAGCACGGCAGGGTGACGAGCTCGGGGTAGTTGACCAGCGACTCTGTGGCGATGCCGATTTCGGCCACCTCGTCCAGCAGCATGCGCGCCACCTGGTCCGGGGCGCCCTGGTGCAGGCTGACATTGACCTTGGGATAGGCCTCGCGAAGTTTGGCCACCGGCACCGGCAGCACGTATCGGGCCTGGGTGTGCGTGGTGGCGATCGACAGGGTGCCGCTGTCCTCTGCGCTGAACTGCTCGCCAATGCGCTTGAGATTGCCCACCTCGCGCATGATCAGCTCGATGCTGCGCAGCACGTGCTCGCCGGGCTCTGTCACGCGCTTGAGGCGCTTGCCGTGGCGGGCAAAGATTTCGACGCCCAGTTCTTCTTCCAGCTCGATGATGGCCTTGGACACGCCGGGCTGCGAGGTATGCAGCGATTTGGCGGCCTCGGTGAGGTTGAGGTTGCGCCGCACGGCTTCCTGGACGAAGCGAAACTGATGCAGATTCATATCGATTTGTGTCTAAAAACTGCTTTTATTATCCACAAATTGAGGAGTTGATCAGCGAAAAGGCAGTGAGGCCAGAACTTCAATGACCGCGGGGTGCTCCCCGACGGCGGGCAGGGCGACAAACGCCACGGAAGGATGCTCCCTGCCCAGGGCGTCCAGCAGCGCCGGGAGGTCTTCGCGTGCGTGCTTGCCCATGCCAAAAAACATGGGCAGCACCGTGATGTGGCGGATGCCGCTGGCCACCAGCCTGGCCACGGTCACGGGCAAGTCGGGTTCGCACAGCTCAAGGTATGCGGTCTCCACCTGCGTGCGGGGCTGCTGTTCACGCATGCGTTGGGCCACGGCCTCCAGGGGCTGGCGCCACAGCGGGTCGCGCGAGCCGTGGGCAAAAAGGACGACGGCGCGCATGCGGCTACTGTCTCAGCACCAGCCAGCCGAACGCGGCCAGCGAGAGCAGCGAGTACAACAAGCCAGGCGCGGACGCGGCAATCCACGGCTCCCAGTTGTTGATGTTGCCGATGTAGCCGAACACGTTGTTCAGCAGGAAAAAGCTGATGCCGATCATTACCCCGGCAAACACATAGGCGGTGATGCCTGCGGCGCGGAAATGCAGGTAGGCAAAGGGCAGGGCCAGCACCACCATCACCAGGCAACTGAGCGGATAGAACACCTTGCGCCAGAACTCGATCTCGTAGCGCTGCGCGGTCTGGCCATTGGCGTCCAGGTGCTGGATGTACCGGAACAGGTCAAACGTGCCCATGCGTTCGGGCTTGAGCAGCGCGGTGGAGACCATCTCGCGGCTGATGCCGTTGACCCAGCGGTAGCGCTCGTGCTGGGTGCGGGTCACGCGGGCGCCCTCGCTGGCGCGCACGTCAAACTCGCGGCGTTCCGCGTTCTCCAGCTCCCAGGCGCCGTCCGTGGCGAAGCGTGCGGCGGGCGCCTGCATCACGGAAATCAGGTAACCCTGTGCGTCGAACTCGAACACGCGCACTTCACGCATGTCGCCCTCCGGGGAGAACGCGGCCACATTGGCGGCGAAATCGCTTGTGGCTTGCTTTTCCTTGAGCCAGGCCCCGGTGGCCCCGGTGGTGATGCGGCCCTGAAAGCGCGCCTTGAGCAACTGGGCCGACCGGTCGGACAGGGGCGCGAGGTAGTCACCGATGGCGAAGGTGAGCAGCGTGAACGAAAGGCCGAGGCCCAGCAACATCCTCAGCGCACGCCACGGCCCCAGGCCGCTGGTGCGAAGGATGGTGAACTCGGACGTCTGGGCCATGCGCGCCATCACGTATATGGCCCCGATCAGCACGGTGATGGGCAGAAGCTCATAGAGGTGGCTGGGCACCAGGAGGCCCACATACGCCAGCGCGTGGGTCAGCCGGTAGGTGCCATTGCCGTCGGCTGCTGCGCCGCTGCCTATCCAGCGAAGCTCCTCGACGAAGTCGAAGAAGAAAAACAACGCGACAAAGCCCAGAGTGACGAAGGCCACGGCCACGAGCACTTCGCCGTAGAGCAGGGAGCGCAAGGTTTTCATGTGGAGGGGCTCTCGGCGGCGCGACGGGGGGACAGCAGGGCGCGCAATGACCAGTTGTTGTGTCGCTTGGCCAGCCACAACAGCGCCAGTGCCAGTGCGCTGCCGTGCAACGCCAAGATGAAGCCACCCGCGCTGACCCGGCTGGTGGAGATCCAGGACTGGCCCAGGTTGATCAGGTTGAGGTAGACCATGAACGCAAACAACGCGAACAGCAGGTTTCCACTGCGCCCCGCGCGAGGGCTGACGCTGGCCACGGCCACCGCAATCACCACCAGGTTGATCGCTGCCAGTGCAATGCCGATGCGCCAGGCCAGCTCACCCTGGTTCAGCGGCGTTGGATCGGTGATCAGGGTAAGGCTGGATCGCGCACGTGCCGTGGTGCCGCGATCGAACAGGACGGCGTCGCCCACGCGGGTGGCGTACTCGGTGAATTCGAAGACCTTCAGGTCCTGATTTTTGCTGTGGGTGTCCAGCCGCTGCCCACGGTTGAGCACAAGAAAGCGGTCCTGACCGATCGTCTCAATGCGGCCGGTGCGCGCGGAAGTCACGGACTCGCGGTCTTTCTCCCGGGAGGAGATGAACACGTTGCGCCCGGTCTTGCCATCCACCGAATCCCGGTCGATGAAGAACACCCGTCGCCCGCCCGAGGACTCCTGGAACTGGCCGGGAGCGATGCGGTCCACGTCTCCACGCCGCTCGTAGTTGTCGCGCATGTCCTGCGTTTGCTGGTTGGTCCACGGCCAAGCCACCAGGGACAAAAGGGCGATTACCAGCAACACCGGCCACGCAAAACGCATCAGCGGGCCCAGAAACGCAGAAAGTCCGCGACCGGCGGTGAACCAGATCACCATCTCGCTGTCGCTGTACATGCGCGAAAGCGTGCCCACCACGCTGATGAACAGCGCCATCGTCAGGATGACCGGCAGGTACCCCACCACCGAAAACCCCATCAGCATGATGATCTCGGAAGGGTTGACGGAGCCCTTGGACGCCTGACCCAGCGTGCGGATCAGGATCATGGTCATCACGATCGTGACCAGCACCACCAGGGTCGCTCCGAAGCTGCGGCCCAGCTCTCTGCGCAGGGAGGAATGGAATAACATTGCCGGGAAGGAAAAACGCAAATTATGGACTTTGAACTCAAGACCCTGAACAGCAAGGGCCCGCAGGGGGGGCGCGCCGATGCCGTGATCATGCCTGTTCCCGAGGGCTGGCAGGCGGGCGGTGATGCAGTCTCTGGGTTGGCAGCGCAGGCCCATGGTCACGGCGACCTGCCTACCAAGCCAGGCAAAGTGTTGCAGATGTACAGGCCTGAGGGACCGGGGCCCCGCCGCATGGTCTTTGTGGGAGCCGGTCAGGGTACTGCGCGTGAGGTGCGCCAGGCCGTGGCGGCAGCGTTGTCGGCCATCAAATCGCCCGACATGCGCGTGCTGGCCCTTCATCTGGGCGGACTCAAGGACGTCGGCGAGGCCGTGGTGCGCGCCACCATGCTCGCCGTGTCAGACGTGAGTTACACCTACACCGCCACCAAATCCAGGCCGCAACCGCGTGCATTGCGCGCCGTGGAAATATGGGTGCCCGATCCCACGGCCTTGCGCAATGGCGTGGCGCGCGCCGCCGCGCTGGTGGGCGGGATGGAACTGGCTCGCGAGTGGGCCAATCGGCCGGGAAACCATGCCACGCCGCGCATGCTGGCCAAGGCCGCAAAAGACCTGGCGGGCAGCAACGGCATCAGTTGCGAAGTGCTGGACGAGAAGGCCATCCGGCGGCTTGGCATGGGTTCGTTTCTGGCGGTCGCCCAGGGGTCCGCACAACCGCCGCGCTTCATCATCCTGAAGTACAAGGGCGCCGCCGCGTCGCAGGCCCCGGTGGTGCTGGTGGGCAAGGGCATCACGTTTGACACGGGTGGCATCTCCATCAAGCCTGCACCCGAAATGGACGAGATGAAATTTGACATGGGTGGCGCAGCCTCCGTGCTCGGCGTGTTTGCGGCGCTGGCCAAGGCACGCCCGGCTGTCAACGTGGTGGGGTTGATCCCCACCTGCGAAAACATGCCCGACGGCCTGGCCGTCAAGCCCGGCGATGTGGTGACCAGCATGAGCGGCCAGACCATCGAGATCCTGAACACCGACGCCGAAGGACGCCTGATCCTGTGCGACGCGCTCACCTATGCCAGCCGCTTCAAGCCGGCGGCGGTGGTCGACATCGCCACGCTGACGGGCGCCTGCGTGATTGCGCTGGGCGCAGTGCGCAGCGGACTGTTCAGCCCCGACGATGCACTGGCAGGCGCGCTTGCCGCTGCAGGAGAGTCTGCGCTGGATCCGTGCTGGCGCATGCCGCTGGACGATGACTATGCCGAAGGCCTCAAGACCAACTTTGCCGATGTGGCCAACGTGGCCGGCAGGGCGGGCGGCTCCGTGACGGCAGCAAAGTTTCTGCAGCGCTTTGCGACAGGCTATCCCTGGGCCCACCTGGACATCGCCGGCACGGCCTGGAAGTCCGGAGCCGCCAAGGGCGCTACCGGGCGGCCGGTGGCCTTGCTTTTCGAATACCTTTGCAGCCTTGAGGCTCAGCCGTCGGTCAAGGCACAGCCCCGGAGGTCCGCCGGACGCGCCCGATGACCGAAATCGCCTTTCACTTCAACGCGCCCGGGAAACTGGACTACACCTGCCGTTTGCTGCGCAAGGCAGCAGGGCGTGGCGCCCATGTGGTTGTCACCGCTGACGCCGATTCGCTGGGCAAACTGGACCAGTTGTTGTGGACGTTTTCGGCCCTTGATTTCATCCCGCATTGCCGCGCCGACGGCGATGCAACCGTGGTCGCGGCTTCGCCCGTGGTGCTGGCCAGCGCACTGGACAGCCTGGCGCGCCGCGACATCCTGCTCAATCTCGGCGACGAAGTTCCGGCCGGATTTGAGTCGTTCGGGCGTCTGATCGAGGTGGTTTCTCTGGACGAAGACGACCGGGCCGGCGCCCGGCGACGTTGGAAGCACTACGCCGATCGTGGGTACACATTGGTGAGGCATGACCTGGCCTCGGCGGGGGCAGGCGCATGAACTCCACCCCGCGGCACCCCCCGGCGTTCGTGCCCACGCTGACCGAGGTGGTCGAAGGCCAGGGCGGCCCGGCACCGGTGCCCGGTCGACAGCTGCAGGATGACCTGGTGCAACGCGTCATGCAGCGGGTCGACCTGCTCCTCGAGCGGCGGGTGCGCGAAGCGGTGGCCACTGTCATCGTCCAGCAGACCCAGGATCTGTTGCCGCAGCTTCGCGCCGAAATCGAGGCCGCCGTGTTGTCCAGCGTCGTGGAGGCGCTGGCCCAGGCGCCAGGGCGTGACCGTTGAGGGCGCGCCCGGATCATTAGCCGGCACGCGGGGCCGCGACACGCGCTAATTGGCACTGACCTAGCGTGTTCCCTATGGTCTGGGCAGCGGATTTGCGCTATGGTCGCTCCCGCTGGACCAATGGTCCACAAAACGATTACATTCGTGGTTTACATTTTTTGGAGAGATCCCTATGCAATTCAATGTCAAGAGCGCGCTGAGCGTTTGCGCGGTCGCAGTGCTGCTGTCCGCCTGCGGCAAGAAGGAAGAGCCGGCTCCGGCGCCCGCTGCAGCCCCGGCTCCGGTTGCTGCCCCTGCCGGTGACGTCGTCAAGATCGGCCACGTCGGCCCGACCAGCGGCGCCATTGCCCACCTGGGCAAGGACAACGAAAACGGTGCGCGCCTGGCCATTGAAGAACTGAACGCCAAGGGCGTCACCATCGGCGGCAAGAAGGTCAAGCTTGAGCTGATGGCCGAAGACGACGCCGCTGACCCCAAGCAAGGCACCGCAGCCGCCCAGAAGCTGGCGGACGCCAAGGTTGCCGGCGTGGTCGGTCACCTGAATTCCGGTACCTCGATCCCTGCTTCCAAAATCTACAGCGACGCAGGCATCCCGCAGATCTCCCCGTCGGCCACGAACCCCAAGTTCACCCGCCAGGGCTTCAAGACGACGTTCCGCGTCGTGGCGGATGACGTGCATCTGGGTGGCACGCTGGGCAAGTACGCCGTGCAGACGCTCAAGGGCAAGGCCATCGGTGTGGTGGATGACCGCACGGCCTATGGCCAGGGCGTTGCCGAAGAGTTCAAGAAGGCTGTCGAAGCCGCAGGCGGCAAGGTGGTGGGCCATGAGTTCACGACCGACAAGGCCACCGACTTCAACGCCATCCTGACCACGCTCAAGGGCAAGAAGGTCGACGTGGTGTTCTTCGGCGGCATGGACGCCGTTGCAGGCCCCATGCTCAAGCAGATGAAGCAACTGGGCATCAAGGCCAAATTCATGGGTGGCGACGGCATTTGCTCCAGCGAGCTGCCCAAGCTGGCCGCTGAAGGCATGGCCGACGACATGGTCTACTGCGCTGAAGCCGGTGGTGTTGAAGGCGAAGGCAAGGCCGGCATGGAAGATTTCGGCAAGCGCTTCAAGGCCAAGTACAACGCCGACGTGCAGGTGTACGCACCCTATGTGTACGACGCTGTGAACGTGATGGTGGCTGCCATGGTGAAGGCCGACTCGGCCGATCCCGCCAAGTACCTGCCCGTGCTGGCCAAGACCGAAGGCTACAAGGGTGTGACGGGCACGATCACCTTTGACGAAAAGGGCGACATCAAGAATGGCGCCCTGACGCTGATGACCTACAAGGGCGGCAAGCGCACGACCCTCGCCGTGATCCGCTGATCCTGAGCGGTTCACACCGCATCGAAGCCGGCCCCCGTGGCCGGCTTTTTTGTGTCTGCAACGAACTGGACGGACAGCAGGGCTGTGTGGCGGTAGGTTAGAATGTGCGGCTTCCGGAGAGGTGGATGAGCGGTTTAAGTCGCACGCCTGGAAAGCGTGTGAGGGTTAATAGCCCTCCGCGGGTTCGAATCCCGCCCTCTCCGCCAAAGATGCCCGCGCTGCGGGCTTTTTTCTTGCCGTCGATTCGAATAGACTAATCCTGTCCCCAACGACAGAAACGGAAATCGACATGTCCCGCGCCCTCAGAATTGACCCCACCCGTCTCCTCGGCGTGCGCATCGCCGTCAATGCCCCTGAAACGAATCCGAACAGCAATTCCGACCTGGCGCCGCGTCAGGCACTGGGCCACAAAATCGGCGAGAAGCCGCCAGCGCCCCAGTCGGCTGTGCTGGGCAGCAAGGTGGGTAACAAGAACAATGTTTCCGGCTCAGTCCTGCTCAGCGGCAAGGTCGGAGGGAAGCCGACCATAGCGAAAGCCTGTATGGGAGCGAAAATCGGGACGAAGAACACCCAGGCCCGTTGAATCCCACGACTCCCCCAGATCCGCCCGTCACCGCTGAGGTGATCGGGCGTTTCTTTTCCCCGGATGGCAAGCGTGCGCAGGCCATGGACGCAACGATGCACGCTGAGCTTGCGGGAAGCATTGCTTACCTGGCACAGCAGTGCGAAGGACACGTCCAGTTTGATCGCGTTGCTGCGTCGCGGCTTGTGATTGAGTTGCGCCAGGGCGTCCGCTACCCTCCGGAAGCATTTGCGCGCTATTACGCACTGGCGTTTGGCCTGCTGGAAGAGGACACCGATCGTGCGTCCCGGTGCTGGCACGACTTGCTGGCTGTGGCGCCTGCCGGGTCCGGGCTGCAGGTTCAACCGCTGGCGGACCCAACCCATTCCGCGCTGGGCGCACTGTATGCAGGCATGATGGGCAGTGAAGGCGAGTCGGGTGTCGTGATCCGGCCGCCAACTCCGGAGATCGCGACCGCCTTTCGGCGTCGATTTGACGAGGGGCTGGCCTTGATGGAGAAGGTGTTCCCGGATCTGGCCGCGGAGTTCTGCGGCATCATTCGCGAGGTCATCTGTGTGGTTGGGGACCCGGCGCGGCGCATGCAATTTGACGGGGGGTCGCATTTTCAGCTCTGGGGCGCCTTGTTTATCAATGCCGAGTTCCATCCCACACCAGCCGCCATGATGGAAGTGCTCGCGCATGAGAGCGCGCACAGCCTGCTGTTTGGCTTCTGCACGCATGAACCCGTAGTCCACAACGAGGACAACGAAGTCTTCCCCTCGCCATTGCGCGTGGATTTGCGACCGATGGACGGTATCTACCACGCGACGTTTGTATCGGCGCGGATGCATCTGGCCATGTCCCGGCTGCTCGCCAGCGGACTCGTGCCAAAAGAAGAACGCAATAACGTCATTGATGCGATCGAGGCGGATCGCCGCCACTTCCGTTCAGGCGACGAGGTGGTGCGCGCGCACGGCATCCTGAGCCCGCTCGGTCGGGAACTGATGGACAACGCCCGGTCCTATATGGACGCGGCGACTGCCCCTTGATCGTCTTCCTCACCAACCCCCATCACCGCTACACCCACAGGTCGCTGGACGGGGTTGGAGGGTTGAGTGCGCGCACCCTTGGCTACGAAGAAGCCCTGGGGCGTTCTCACCTGCCACGCGCGACCTACGTGTTCACCGACATGGACCGGCTGGGCTATTGGGAACTGGAACTCGCAGCGCGCCTGTATCGAACGCTCGCCCGCGCAGGCTGCCGGGTGCTGAACGATCCGGCGCTGTTGCCTGGCCGCCTGACGCTGCTGCGGCGCCTGTACGCTCGTGGCCTCAACAGTTTTTCGGCGTGGGCCCTGGACGAAGCACCTGCCGACCTGCCTTTCCCCGTCTTTCTGAGAACGGACAGTGCCCACCGGGGCGTCTTGGGCGACCTGATCAGCGACCGCGCCGCGCTTGATGCAGCGGTGACACACTGGCTGGGTTTTGGCATTCCCTCCCGGGAAATCATCATCGTCGAGTACCGGGCCAAGCCTGTGAGGGAAGGCCTGTTTCACAAGAGGGCGATGTTCCGCATTGGCGAGCGCATGGTGCCGTCGCTGGGCGTTTTCGAATCCCGCTGGTGCGCCAAGCACGGCGAAATGGGAATTGCAGGAGAGGCCCTGTACGAGGCCGAGCAACTTGCGCTCGAACGCATGGACGATGCTGCGGAGGTGCGGCGGGCTTTCGAGATCGCCGGCATTGAGTACGGTCGGGCAGACTATGCGGTCGTGGACGGGCGCGTTGAACTGTACGAAATCAACACCAATCCTTCGCTTCCGTCAGGCTCTGACCACCCGTATGCCGCCCGCCGCGCGGCGGGACAGATGGCGCGTTCCCAGCTGCTCGATGCCTTGCGGACGATTGATGACACGCCCGAAGGGGGAACCGTGGCGCCCGATGACCCGGTACTGGTTGAACAGCGTCGCCAGGACCGCTGGGTCTGGAGCACAGGCTGGCGGCCCTGAAGCGGTCGGCCGCCGCCGTCCGGGATGGCTCAGGCCTTCTGGGTCTGCACCATCTTCATGGCGGAACTGATCAGCGCGGAAACTTCCGTCATGTTGCTGGGCACGATCAGCGTGGTCGTGGCGTCTGCGGCCACCTTGCCATAGGCGTCCACGGCTTTCTCGGCCACCTTGAGCTGGACGGCCTGTTCGCCACCGGGCTGGCGGATGGCCGCAGCGATGCGTTCGATGGCCTGGGCCGTGGCGTCCGCCACAGATGTGATTGCGGCTGCCTCGCCCTGCGCCGCATTGATTGCAGCCTGTTTCTCGCCCTCGGAACGGGCAATGAAGGCCTCGCGCTCGCCCGTGGCGATGTTGATCTGCTCCTGGCGACGGCCTTCCGAAGCGGCGATCAGGGCGCGTTTTTCGCGCTCGGCCGTGATCTGCGCCTGCATGGCGTGCAGGATTTCCTTCGGAGGTGTCAGGTCCTTGATCTCATACCGGAGCACCTTGACGCCCCAGTTCAGCGCGGCCTCGTCGATGGCCTGCACCACCTGCGCGTTGATGATGTCGCGCTCTTCAAACGTCTTGTCCAGCTCGAGCTTGCCGATCACGCTGCGCAGCGAGGTCTGGGCCAGCTGCGTCACGGCCACGATGTAGTTGGACGAACCGTAGCTTGCCCGCATCGGGTCGGTGACCTGAAAGTACAGGATGCCGTCCACCTGCAGCTGGGTGTTGTCCCGCGTGATGCAGACCTGGCTGGGCACATCCAGCGGGATTTCCTTCAGGCTGTGCTTGTAGGCCACCTTGTCGATGAACGGGACCAGGATGTTCAGGCCCGGGGTCAGCGACGAGTGGTACTTGCCCAGTCGCTCCACCACCCAGGAGTTCTGCTGGGGCACGACCTTGAGGGCGCGTATGACGAAGATTGCGGCGACGACGATCAGGATGAGAGCAATTTCCATGGATTTCCTCCGTTGGGGGATACGACTGGAGCCAGCGACGCCGGCCCGAAACTAGATCTTCTCGACAACCAGGCGGTTGCCAACCACTTCTCGCACACGGTGCTGGCCGGTGGCCTGATTAACGCCAGGGGCAGGCATCACCGTCCACTGGGCCCCGCGGTATTTGACCTGGGCGGTGCCGTCGGCGTTCCAGGCATCGATGTGGACCGACTCGCCCACATCCAGATTGACATCCCGGTTGGCACCCGCCGCCGCAGCAGCAGGCTGACGGCCACGGAACACATGCCAGCCGGCGACGGCACCACCCCCGACCACAGCCGCGGCCACCAGTTGTACGGGGAACGAAGCGCCGGCATGAGCCGCGAGCGCGGCCGCTGCGAGCCCGAGCGCGAACATCAGCAGGTAGAAGGTTCCCGTCAGCAACTCCAACGCCACGGCTCCGCCGGCCAGCAGCCACCAGATCGTCGATTCGGCCATGTTCACTCCTTTGTCTTGCGCGCACCACATTTTGGGTCAAATCCGGTCCGCCACAAGATGCCTGCTGATTATTTACTTACACTTCGCGCCTGCCCGGCGTCTTCCTGCCCGGCTGGAGTCCCCGCATGAAGTTCCGCTTTCCCATCGTCATCATTGACGAAGACTACCGTTCGGAGAACACCTCCGGTCTGGGCATCCGCGCGCTGGCGCAAGCCATCGAAACCGAGGGCTTCGAAGTGCTGGGTGTTACCAGCTATGGCGATCTGAGCCAGTTCGCCCAGCAGCAGTCGCGTGCCAGTGCCTTCATCCTGTCAATTGACGACGAAGAGTTCACACCCGGCCCGGAACTCGACCCGGTGGTGCTGAACCTGCGCAACTTCATCCAGGAGGTGCGGCGCAAGAACCTGGACGTGCCGATCTATGTGTACGGCGAGACCAAGACCTCGCGGCACATGCCCAACGACATCCTGCGCGAGCTGCATGGCTTCATCCACATGTTCGAGGACACGCCCGAATTTGTGGCGCGCCACATCATCCGCGAGGCCAAGAGCTACCTGGAAGGCGTACAGCCGCCATTCTTCAAGGCACTGCTGGATTACGCCGAGGACGGCTCCTACTCCTGGCATTGCCCCGGTCATTCGGGCGGCGTGGCTTTCCTCAAGAGCCCCGTGGGCCAGATGTTCCACCAGTTCTACGGCGAGAACATGCTGCGCGCCGACGTATGCAATGCGGTGGAAGAGCTGGGCCAGCTGCTGGACCACAACGGTGCCATCGGCGAGAGCGAGCGCAACGCCGCGCGCATCTTCAACGCCGACCACTGTTTCTTTGTGACCAATGGCACCAGCACCAGCAACAAGATGGTGTGGCACCACACGGTGGCGCCGGGCGACGTGGTGGTGGTTGACCGCAACTGCCACAAGTCCATCCTGCACAGCATCATCATGACCGGGGCGATCCCCGTGTTCCTCAAGCCCACGCGCAACCACTTCGGCATCATCGGGCCGATCCCGCAGAGCGAATTCGAGCCGGCGGCCATCCAGGCCAAGATCCGCGCCAACCCGCTGCTCAAGGGCGTTGACGCGAAGAAGGTCAAGCCGCGGGTGATGACGCTCACGCAGTCCACCTACGACGGTGTTCTGTATAACACCGAGACCATCAAGGGAATGCTGGACGGCTACGTGGACAACCTGCACTTTGACGAGGCTTGGCTTCCGCACGCAGCGTTTCACCCGTTCTATGGCGCCTACCATGCCATGGGCAAGAAGCGCATGCGGCCAAAGGAGGCCGTGGTGTATTCAACCCAGTCCATCCACAAGCTGCTGGCCGGCATCAGCCAGGCCAGTCACGTGCTGGTGCAGGACGCGCAGAACACCAAGCTGGACCGCCACCTCTTCAATGAGGCCTACCTGATGCACACCAGCACCAGCCCGCAGTACAGCATCATTGCCAGCTGCGATGTGGCCGCCGCCATGATGGAGCCACCCGGCGGCACTGCGCTGGTGGAGGAGTCGATCATGGAAGCGCTGGACTTCCGCCGCGCCATGCGCAAGATCGACGACGAGTACGGCGACGACTGGTGGTTCAAGGTCTGGGGCCCAGAGAAGCTGGTGGACGAAGGCGTGGGCCGCGCGGAAGACTGGATCATCCGCAGCGACGCCAAGGGCAAGAAGGGCAGCAAGTGGCACGGCTTTGGCCAGCTGGCCGACGGCTTCAACATGCTGGACCCGATCAAGGCCACCATCGTCACGCCGGGCCTGAACCTGGACGGCAAGTTCGACAAGACCGGCATCCCCGCGTCCATCGTCACCAAGTTCCTGGCCGAGCACGGCGTGGTGGTCGAGAAGACCGGCCTGTACAGCTTCTTCATCATGTTCACGATCGGCATCACCAAGGGCCGCTGGAACACGCTGCTGACGGCGCTGCAGCAGTTCAAGGACGATTACGAGAAGAACCAGCCGATGTGGCGCATCCTGCCGGAGTTCTGCCAGGCGCACCGCCAGTACGAGCGCATGGGCCTGCGCGACCTGTGCCAGCACGTGCACGAGCTGTACGCCCGCTACGACATCGCACGCCTGACGACGGAGATGTACCTGTCAGACCTGGCGCCTGCCATGAAGCCGGCCGATGCCTACGCCCACATCGCACACCGCAAGACCGAGCGGGTCGAGATTGACCAGCTCGAAGGCCGGATCACCGTGGGCCTGGTGACGCCGTACCCGCCGGGCATCCCGTTGCTGATCCCGGGCGAGGTGTTCAACAAGAAGATCGTGGACTACCTGAAGTTCTCGCGCGAGTTCAACGCGCAGTGCCCGGGCTTCGAGACCGACATCCATGGCCTGGTCGAAGAGGCAGGGCCTGACGGCGTCGTGCGCTACTACGCCGACTGTGTGCGCGCCTGAGGCCCCACGGCCCGGGTCGCCCGGCAGTCGAACGCTATCAATTTAATAGCTGACCAGCCATATTCCACGGGGGCTAGAGGCCGATTTGGCCCTGAAAACTGGCGCTCAAGGCGGATTCAGCCCGCCACAGTGTCACGCGACAGGCCCGCCGTGTGGCTGAAGCCGCCATCCACGTAAGTGATCTCCGACGTGACGCCGCCGGCCAGGTCGCTCAGCAGGAAGGCCGCCACATTGCCCACGTCCTCGATGGTCACGTTGCGCCGCAACGGCGAGGCCTGCGCCACCATGCCCAGCAGCTTGCTCAAATCCTTGATCCCGCTGGCCGCCAGCGTCTTGATGGGGCCCGCGCTGATGCCGTTGACGCGGATGTCGCGCGGTCCCAGTGACTCCGCTAGGTAGCGGACCGAGGCTTCCAGGCTGGCCTTGGCCAGGCCCATGGTGTTGTAGTTCGGGATGGTGCGCAGCGCGCCCAGGTAGGTCAGCGTCAGCAGGGCGGATTTGGGGTTCAGCAGGGGCAGGGCGGCCTTGGCCATCGCCGGGAAGCTGTAGGCGCTGATGTCGTGCGCAATGCGGTAGCCCTCGCGCGAAAGCCCGTCCAGGAAATCACCGGCAATGGCCTCGCGCGGGGCAAAGCTGATGCTGTGCACAAAACCGTCAAATGTGCCCCAGGCCGCACCCAGATCGGTGAAGAGGCGCTGGATCTGCTCGTCGCTGCCGACATCGCAATCAAAGATCAGGGTCGAGCCAAAATCGGCGGCGAACTCTGTGATGCGGTCCTTGAAGCGCTCGCCCACATAACTGAAGGCGAGTTCGGCGCCCTGCGAGTGGCATGCCTTGGCAATGCCGTATGCAATGGAGCGGTTGCTCAGAACGCCGGTGATCAGGAGTTTTTTGCCAGTCAGGAAGCCCATAAGTCTCTCGGGTTGGAAATCTGTGCAGAATTGTCGCATGCGCAAATTGCTGGCCGGGCTGCTGCTGGGGATGTCGTCGCCGTTGTGGGCGGCGCACGGCTACGCACTCTGGGGCGATCTCAAGTACCCGGAAGGATTCGCCCATTTCAGCTATGTCAACCCGGCTGCACCCAAGGGTGGCGAACTGCGCCTGGTGAGCAACGTACGAAGCTCCACGTTCGACAAGTACAACCCGTTCACCATGAAGGGTTCGGCGCCGGCGTACCTGTCGGGCCTGATGTTTGACAGCCTGCTGGCGGGCTCGCTGGACGAAACCGGTGCCGGCTACGGCCTTCTGGCGGAGAGCGTCGAGGTGGCGGCCGACGGCCTGAGCGCCACCTTTCGTCTGCGCAGGGACGCCCGATTCCACAACGGCGACCCTGTGCTGGCCGCCGACGTGAAGCACAGCTACGACACGCTGGTCGGGCCCTACACCTCGCCCGCCTACAAGACCTCACTGGAAGACGTCGCGGGGCTGGATGTGCTGGACGAGCGCACCGTCCGCTACCGCTTCAAGCGAGTCAACCGCGAGATTCCGCTTACTGTCGGTGGCTTGCCGGTCTTCAGCCGCAAGTGGGGCATGGAAAACGGCAAGCCCAAGCGCTTTGACCAGGTGGTTATGGACGTTCCCATTGGCAGCGGACCGTACAAGATCGGACCAGTTCGCTTCGGCAAGGACATCACCTATGTCCGCGACCCGAATTACTGGGCGCGCGACCTCAACGTCAAACGCGGCACCTCCAACTTCGACCGCATCACCGTCAAGATCTACAAGGACAACACCGCCAGGCTTGAGGCCCTGAAGGCCGGCGAGTTTGACCTGATGCGCTTTTTTTCGGCGGGCGACTGGGCGCGCCGGGTCAATGGCAAGCGCTTCAACACCGGCGAACTGGTCAAGGGCGAGTTCAGGCACCGGCTGCCGGCCGGCTTCCAGAGCTATGTGCTCAACACCCGCAAGGACAAGCTCAAGGACGTTCGCGTCCGTGAAGCCCTGGGGCTGGCTGTGGACTACGAGTGGATGAACCGGCAGATGTTCTACAACGCCTATCAGCGCGTCACCGGCCTGTTCGGCAACACCGATTGCCAGGCGGCCGGCCCGCCGGGCCCCCAGGAGCTGGCGCTGCTGGAGCCCTGGCGCGGCAAGGTGCCGGACGCGGTGTTCGGCCCTATGTACACGCCGCCCCGCACCGATGGCGACTCGTCATTGCGCAGCAATTTGCGCAAGGCACGAGAGTTGCTCAGGCAAGCGGGCTGGGAAGTGAAGGGCGGTGTGCTGCGCAACAGCAAGGGAGAAGCTTTCACGCTGGAGTACATGGACAGCAACGAAGGCGGCGCCCGGGTGGTCGCACCGTGGATGCGCAATCTCGAAAAGCTGGGCATCCAGCTGCGTTTCCGTTCGGTGGACTTCGCGCTGTACCAGCAACGCCTGCAGAAGTTTGAATTCGAGATCACCTCGCTGGCCTACCAGGGTACGCACACGCCGGGCCAGGAGTTTGCCGATCTCTTTGGCAGCAAGGCGGCCGACACCGAAGACTCGGGCAACCATGCCGGCGTCAAAAGTGCCGCCGTGGACGACATGGTGTCCCGCATGACGGGCGCCAGGACCAAGGCCGAACTGCTGCCCGCCTGCCGCGCCCTGGAGCGCATCATTGCCCACAGCCACTACCTGATCCCGCAGTGGACGGCCGGCACCCATCGCATTGCCTACAACGCATGGCGACTGGCCTTGCCCGCGGTGAGCCCGCCCTACGCCAACAGCGAAGCCTGGGCCATCGACACCTGGTGGAAGAAGTAGATGGCCGCCTATATCCTCAAGCGGCTGTTGCTGATGGTGCCGACCCTGCTGGGCGTGCTGCTGGTGACCTTTGTGGTGACGCAGTTTGTGCCCGGCGGGCCGGTGGAGCAGTACCTGGCCGAGGCCAAGGCAGGCTCAGGGGGTTCGGCCGAAGGTGGCGGCCTGAGCTACCGCGGTGCGCAGGGTGTGGACCCGAAGCGGGTGGAGCAGATCAAGGCGCTGTACGGATTTGATAAACCCGCGCACGAACGGTTCTGGCAAATGCTGGGGCAGTTTGCGCGGTTCGACCTGGGCAAGAGTTTTTTCCACAACAAGGATGTGTGGCAACTGGTTCTTGAGAAGCTGCCGGTGTCGATCAGTCTGGGCTTGTGGACCTTTTTCATCAGCTACCTGGTGGCCGTGCCGCTGGGCGTGACCAAGGCCGTTCGCGCCGGCACCCGGTTTGACCTTGCCACCACGCTGCTGGTGCTGGTGGGCTATGCCATCCCGGGGTTTGTGCTGGGCGTGGCGCTCCTGGTGGTGTTTGGCGGGCAATTTCAATGGTTTCCCCTGCGCGGGCTGACATCCAGCAACTGGGAGGAGCTCAGCTGGGGCGCGCGCGTCGTGGACTACCTGTGGCACATCACCTTGCCCGTGACGGCCATGGTGTTGGGCAGCTTTGCCGTCACGTCCATGTTGACCAAGAACGCCTTCCTCGAGGAAATCCGCAAGCAGTACGTGCTGACGGCCCGCGCCAAGGGCCTGTCGGACCGCCAGGTGTTGTGGAAGCACATCTTCCGAAATGCCCTGATTCCCATCGTCACCGGCTTTCCGGCCGCTTTCATTGGCGCCTTCTTCACCGGGGCGCTGCTGATCGAGACGCTGTTCTCGCTGGATGGGCTGGGTCTGCTGAGCTATGAAAGCGTGATCCGGCGCGACTACCCGGTGGTGCTGGGAACGTTGTACCTGTTTACCCTGATCGGGCTGTTGACCAAGCTGATCTCCGATCTGTGTTACGTCTGGGTGGACCCCCGTGTCAAGTTTGACTAGCCCGTCGTCCCCCAGCCGGCGTGCCTGGCAGCGCTTCCGGCGAAACCGGCTGGGCTTTGTCAGCCTGATGATCTTCTGCACCCTCGTGGTGCTGAGCCTGTTCGCCGAAGTCATCTCCAACGACAAGCCGCTGGTGGTGCGATACAACGGCAGCTTCTACCTGCCACTGGCCGTGGATTACCCCGAGACGACGTTTGGAGGTGACTTCCAGACCCCGACCGACTACCTGGACCCCTTCATCCGCGAGCAACTCGCCAAGGACGGCAACTGGGCCATCTATCCGCCCAATCCCTATGGTGCGAAAACCATCAACTACTTTGCCAAATCGCCCAATCCGTCGGCGCCCACGCTGGACAACCTGCTGGGAACCGACGACCGGGGGCGCGACCTGCTGGCGCAGCTGATCTACGGCTTCAGGCTGAACGTCTTGTTTGGCCTGGCGCTGACGGCCATTGGCGTGCTGATCGGCGTGGCGACGGGTGCGGTCCAGGGCTACTTTGGCGGCAAGACCGATCTGGCGTTCCAGCGATTCATCGAGATCTGGGGTTCCATGCCGGAGCTGTACCTGCTCATCATCTTCAGCGCTGTATTCGCGCCCAGTGTGGCGCTTCTGCTGATCCTCCTGAGCATGTTTGGCTGGATGAGCCTGTCGGACTATGTGCGCGCCGAGTTCCTGCGCAACCGCCAGATGGACTACGTGCGCGCCGCCCGCGCACTGGGCGTAGGCAACGCACGCATCATGTGGCGCCACATCCTGCCCAACAGCCTGACGCCTGTGGTGACCTTCCTGCCGTTTCGCATGAGCGCCGCGATCCTGGCGCTCACGTCGCTTGATTTTCTGGGCCTGGGCGTGCCGCCTGGCACGCCGTCTCTGGGCGAACTGCTCAGCCAGGGCAAAAACAGCATCGATGCATGGTGGATATCCCTGTCCACCTTTGCGGTTCTGGTCATTACCCTGCTGCTGCTGACCTTCATGGGTGACGCGCTGCGCGACGCGCTCGATCCGCGCAAGGCCGAAAAATGACGACCCCCACGCTCGGCACTGGTGTGTCCTCGCTGCCCCCCGAGGGGGCGCGTTTCGGCTTGGAGCGGTCCAGCGCCGAAACCACCGATCCGGCACTGCTTGACGTCCGTGGTCTTCGGGTCGCTTTCGGCGGCAAGGAGGTCGTGCACGGCGTGGACTTTTCCATTCAGCCCGGCGAAAAGCTCGCCCTGGTGGGCGAGTCCGGCTCCGGCAAGACGGTCACGGCCCTGAGCCTGCTCAAGCTGGCGCTCAACGCCGATGTGTCGGGCAGCGCGCAATTTGGCGGACGCGATCTGCTGGCCTTGCCCGAGCGGGAGCTGCGCGGCATCCGCGGCAGCGACATCGCCATGATCTTCCAGGAGCCCATGACGGCGCTCAACCCGCTGTTCACCGTGGGCGACCAGATTGCCGAGGTTTTGGAGCTGAAACAGGCCGTAACCCGCAAGCAGGCTTGGTCATCCGCTATTGAATTGATAGCAAGCACGGGCATTCCGGAGCCTGCAAGGCGCGCCGGCGCGTTCCCCCACCAGCTCTCGGGCGGGCAGCGCCAGCGAGCGATGATTGCCATGGCACTGGCCTGCCAGCCCAAACTGCTGCTGGCTGATGAGCCCACCACTGCGCTGGACGTGACCTTGCGCGCGCAGATCCTGGATCTGCTGTCCGAGCTGCAGGCCCGAAACGGCATGGCGGTGCTGCTGATCACGCACGACCTGAATCTGGTTCGCAAGTTTGCCGACCGCGTGGCCGTGATGGAGAGCGGCCACATGGTGGAGCAGGGCGTTGTGGCGGAGGTATTTGCCAATCCCCGACATGGCTACACCCGAAAGCTGATCGACAGCCGCCCTGTGCGCGACGTGGCCGAAGCGCCCGAACGGCCCGGCGACCCGGTCATGCGGGCAGAAGAACTGCAGGTCACGTACCCGGTGCCCGTTCCCGGCATCCGGGGCTGGTTCCGGCGCGGCGAGTTCGTCGCCGTCAAGGGCGCGAGCTTTGCCGTATCCCCCGGGCGCACCGTGGGTGTGATCGGGGAGTCCGGCTCCGGCAAGTCCACGCTGGCACTGGCGGCTCTGGGGTTGATGCCCTCGCGCGGCTTGCTGGAGGTAGCGGGCCAGGCCTGGGGCAACGACGCTGCGGCCAACAAGGCGCTGCGCCGAACGGTGCAGGTGGTGTTCCAGGACCCGTTTTCGTCGCTGTCGCCACGCATGACGGTGGAAGAGATCACCGGCGAAGGCCTTCTGGTGCACGAGCCGGGGCTGGCGACCGCCCTGCGGCGCGAACGCGTCATCGCCGCGCTGGCCGAAGTCGGCCTGCACGAAACGCAGTTTCCCGGCCTGCTCTCACGCTACCCGCACGAGTTCTCTGGCGGGCAGCGCCAGCGCCTGGCCATCGCCCGGGCGCTGATCGTGCAGCCGCAACTTTTGGTGCTGGACGAACCCACCAGTGCACTGGATGTGACGATCCAGAAGCAGGTGCTGGGCCTCCTGCAGCGCCTGCAACGCGAGAAAGGCCTCAGCTTCCTGCTGATCACCCACGACGTGGACGTGATCCGGGCCATGGCCCATGACGTGCTGGTCATGAAAGACGGCCAGATCCTGGAGGCCGGCACCGTGGGCGAGATACTGGACAACCCGCGTCACGGCTACACCCGCACGCTGGTGGCCGCCGCGACATAAATCGTTGCAAATCAAGGATTTACGCGCTACAATGGCGGTCTCACGACCAAACGGGCGGGTACCAACCGCCCGTTTTTTTTGGTCGAACGCTTTTGGAGTGTGCAAACAAGGTGGCATTGCAGGACATCGTCGAACAAACCGTGACAGGGCTGGGCTATGACCTGGTGGAGCTGGAGCGCTCCGCAGGTGGCCTTTTGCGCGTCACGATCGACCTGCCCTGGCAGCCCGGTGTCGAGCAGTTCGTCAACGTCGAGGATTGCGAAAAGGTCACCCGCCAGTTGCAGTTTGCGCTGGAGGTCGACGCGGTTGAATACAAGCGCCTCGAGGTGTCTTCCCCGGGAATTGACCGGCCGTTGCGCCGCGAAGCGGATTTCCAGCGCTTCGCCGGCTCGGTGGTGGACATCACGCTGAAGGCGCCGATGGGTGCCGCGTCCGCCGGCCAGGTGTCCCCCAACCGCAAGAAATTCCGCGGCACGCTGGAGCGCAGCGAGTCGGGAGGCTGGCAGATCGTCTGGAGCGAGGCTCCCGAAGTGAAGCCAGGCCAGAAAGTCAGCCGCAAGCGGGCGCCCGCGCCCGTGCAGGCTTTGGGATTTGCGCTGGACGAGCTCAGGGAAGCCCGGCTGGCACCGATTGTCGATTTCAAGGGGCGCAAACCCGCCGTCCCCGCAACTGATTTAGCAGGAGAGAACTGACATGAATCGCGAAATGCTGATGCTGGTGGAAGCCATCTCGCGCGAAAAGAACGTCGAACGCGATGTGGTGTTCGGCGCTGTCGAAGCCGCGCTGGCCCAGGCGACCAAGAAGCTCTACGAAGGCGAAGTGGACATCCGTGTGGCGGTGGACCGCGACAGCGGCGACTACGAGACCTTCCGCCGCTGGCTGGTGGTCCCCGACGACGCCGGCCTGCAGAACCCGGAAGCCGAAGAGATGCTGATGGACGCGCTGGAACGCGTCTCCGATGTCGAAGCCGGCGACTACATCGAGGAGCCGGTGGATTCGGTGCCCATCGGGCGCATTGGCGCCATGGCTGCCAAGCAGGTCATCCTGCAGAAGATCCGTGATGCCGAGCGCGAAATGCTGCTCAACGACTTCATGTCGCGCGGCGACAAGATCTTTGTGGGCACCGTCAAGCGCATGGACAAGGGCGACATCATTGTTGAATCCGGCCGTGTCGAGGGCCGCCTGCGCCGCGGCGAGATGATCCCCAAGGAAAACCTGCGCAATGGCGACCGCGTGCGGGCCATGATCATGGAAGTCGACCTGACGCTGCGCGGCGCGCCCATCATCCTCTCGCGCTCGGCGCCCGAGTTCATGATCGAGCTGTTCCGCCAGGAAGTCCCCGAGATCGAACAGGGCCTGCTGGAGATCAAGTCCTGCGCCCGCGATCCCGGCAGCCGCGCCAAGATCGCCGTGCTTTCGCACGACAAGCGCGTCGACCCCATCGGCACCTGCGTGGGCGTGCGCGGGACCCGCGTCAATGCCGTCACCAACGAGCTGGCCGGCGAGCGTGTGGACATCGTGTTGTGGTCCGAGGACCCGGCCCAGTTCGTGATCGGCGCGCTGGCGCCGGCCAACGTGTCTTCCATCGTGGTGGACGAGGAAAAGCACGCCATGGATGTGGTGGTGGACGAGGAAAACCTCGCCATCGCCATTGGCCGCGGCGGCCAGAACGTGCGGCTGGCGTCCGACCTCACGGGCTGGAAGATCAACATCATGGACGCCAACGAGTCTGCCCAGAAGCAGGCCGAGGAAACCGACTCCACCCGCAAGCTGTTCATGGAAAAGCTCGATGTGGACCAGGAAATCGCCGACATCCTGATCTCCGAAGGCTTCACCAGCCTGGAGGAAGTGGCCTACGTGCCCATTTCCGAAATGCAGGAAATCGAGAGCTTTGACGAAGACACGATCAACGAGCTGCGCGCCCGTGCCAAGGACGCGCTGCTGACAATGGAAATTGCCAAGGAAGAAAGCGTCGAGGAGGTCTCGCAGGACCTGCGCGACCTCGAAGGACTCACGCCGGCGCTGATTGCGCAGCTGGCCGAGTCCGGGGTGCACACCCGCGACGATCTCGCCGACCTCGCGGTCGACGAACTCACCGACATCACCGGCCAGTCTGCGGACGAAGCCAAAGCGCTGATCATGAAGGCACGCGAGCATTGGTTCGTGGGTCAAGAGTAAGGCCATGGAGGCAAATACCCAATATGTCCAGCACCACAGTTGCCGAGTTCGCAGCCGAACTCAAAAAGCCCGCTGACACGCTGCTCGAGCAGCTGCAGGCGGCCGGCGTGTCCAAGACATCGCCGCGCGATACCCTGAGCGACGCCGACAAGCAGAAGCTGCTCGGCTTCCTGCAGGCCAGCCACGGCACGGCCACGCCCGAGCGCAAGAAGATCACGCTGGTGAAGAAATCCACCAGCGAAATCAAGCAGGCCGATTCCTCCGGCAAGGCCAGGACCATCCAGGTCGAAGTCCGCAAGAAGCGCACCTTCGTCAAGCGTGATGAGGCAGCACCCGAGCCCGTCGCCGAGGCGCCCGCCGCACCGGTGATCGACCAGGCCGAACTGGAGCGTCGCGAGGACGAGGCCCGCCGACACGCCGAGTTGCTGCGACTGCAGGAGCAGGATCTGCTAGAAAAGCGTCGCCAGCGCGAGGCACAGGAGGCGCGCGAACGCGAGGCCGCGCAAGCCGCCGCCCAGGCGATGGCGCAGGCCGCCAGCCAGGCTGAAGCGCCGGCCGCGGAGGCCGCTGCGGCCGCCGACTCTGCCGCGGCCGAAGCAAAGGTCGCCCTGGACAAGGCTGCTGCGGATTCGCGGGCCAAGGCAGAGGACGACACGGCCAGGGCTTTGGACCTGGACGCGCGCCGCCGCAAGGCACTGGCAGAGGCCGAGGCCATCCGCACCATGATGAACACCCCGCGCAAGGTGGTCCAGGTTGCCAAGAAGGTCGAGGAGCCCAAGCCGGTTGCGAAGGCTGACCCTTCCAAGCCTGGCATCAAGGGCACGCTGCACCGCCCCGCAGGCTCGGTTGCGCCCAAGCCGGGCGGAACCACCGGCACCACGGGGCCGGCCGGCACCAAGGACGGCAAAAAGGAGGTCAAGTCCGAGAAGCTGTCCTCCAGCTGGGCCGATGACCAGGCCAAGAAGAAGGAAATCAAGACCCGCGGCGACTCCAGTGGCGGGGTCGGGCGAAACAGCTGGCGCGGGGGTCCGCGCGGCCGCCGCGGCAACGACCGTGACCGCGAGGACCAGGCCCCGGCCGCACCGGTGGAGGCGCGCGTCATCGAGGTGCACGTGCCCGAGACCATCACGGTGGCCGAGCTCGCCCACAAGATGGCGATCAAGGCATCCGAGGTCATCAAGGCGCTGATGAAGATGGGCCAGATGGTCACCATCAACCAGCCGCTGGACCAGGACACGGCCATGATTGTGGTCGAAGAACTGGGCCACAAGGCGGTGGTGGCGGCGCTGGACGACCCGGAAGCCTTTACCGACGAGGAAGTGTCCTCGCAGCATTCCGAATCCCTGCCGAGGGCCCCGGTGGTCACCGTCATGGGCCACGTCGACCACGGAAAGACTTCGCTGCTGGACTACATCCGCCGCGCCAAGGTGGCGGCAGGCGAAGCCGGTGGCATCACCCAGCACATCGGTGCGTACCACGTGGAAACGCCGCGCGGGATGATCTCGTTCCTGGACACCCCGGGCCACGAGGCGTTCACCGCCATGCGCGCCCGCGGCGCGCAGGCCACCGATATCGTGATCCTGGTGGTGGCGGCCGACGACGGTGTCATGCCGCAAACGCGCGAGGCCATCAAGCACGCCAAGGCGGCAGGTGTGCCCATCGTGGTGGCGATCAACAAGATCGACAAGCCCGACGCCAACGCCGAACGTGTCAAGAACGAGCTGGTGGTCGAAGAGGTCGTGCCCGAAGAGTTTGGCGGCGAGTCGCCGTTCGTCCCGGTGTCGGCCAAGACAGGCCAGGGCATTGACGAGCTGCTCGAGCAGGTGCTGTTGCAGGCCGAAGTGCTGGAACTCAAGGCGCCGGTGGATGCCATGGCCAAGGGTCTGGTGATTGAAGCGCAGCTGGACAAGGGCCGCGGCCCCGTGGCCACGGTGCTGATCCAGTCGGGCACCCTCAAGACCGGTGACGTGGTGCTGGCCGGCCAGACCTACGGCCGCGTGCGCGCCATGCTTGACGAGAACGGCAAGCCCATCAAGTCCGCAGGCCCCTCGATTCCGGTGGAAATCCAGGGCCTGACCGACGTGCCCCAGGCGGGCGACGAGTTCATGGTGATGACCGACGAGCGACGTGCCCGCGAGATCGCCACCTACCGCGCCGGCAAGTTCCGCAACACCAAGCTGGCACGCCAGCAGGCCGCCAAGCTGGAGAACATGTTCACCGACCTGTCGGCGGGCGAAGTCAAGACGGTGCCCATCATCGTCAAGGCCGACGTGCAGGGCTCGCAGGAGGCGCTGGCGCAATCGCTGCTCAAGCTGTCCACCGACGAGGTCAAGGTCCAGATGGTCTACACCGCCGTGGGCGGCATCAGCGAGTCCGACGTGAATCTGGCCATCGCCTCCCGCGCGGTGATCATCGGCTTCAACACGCGGGCCGATGCCGGCGCGCGCAAGCTGGCCGAAGCCAATGGCATCGAGATCCGCTACTACAACATCATTTACGACGCGGTGGACGAGCTCAAGGCCGCCATGTCGGGAATGCTGGCACCGGAGCGCACCGAAGAGATCATCGGCATGGCCGAGATCCGCAACGTGTTCGTGGCCTCCAAGATCGGCACGGTGGCCGGTTGCATGGTCACCTCGGGCCAGGTCAACCGCAGCTCGCATTTCCGCCTGCTGCGCAACAACGTGGTTGTCTACTCAGGCGAGATCGATTCGCTCAAGCGCCTCAAGGACGATGTCCGCGAAGTCAAGGAAGGCTTCGAGTGCGGTATCAAGCTGAAGAACTACAACGACATCAGCGTGGGCGACCAGCTTGAGTTCTTCGAGATCCGGGAAGTCGCAAGAAGCCTGTAATGCCGGCCCGCAAGTCCGCCACGCCCAACCGCGCCTTCAAGGTTGCCGACCAGATCCAGCGCGATCTGACGGAGCTGATCGCGCGCGAGCTGAAGGACCCGCGGGTGGGCATGGTCACCATCCAGGCGGTGGAGGTGACGCCGGATTACGCGCACGCCAAGGTGTTCTTCAGCCTGCTCAACGGCGATCCGCAGGAGACCACGGATGCGCTGAACCAGGCCGCAGGCTTCCTGCGCAACGGGCTGTTCAAGCGGCTGCATATCCACACCGTGCCCACGCTGCACTTCCACTTTGACCGCACGACCGAGCGCGCCGCCGACATGAACGCGCTGATCGCACAGGCCGTCGCCTCGCGCGCAAAAGAGGACTGAGCATGCACGCGCCACGCACGAGGGTGCAGCGGCGCCCCGTGCATGGGGTGTTGCTGCTCGACAAGCCGCTGGGACTGTCCAGCAACCAGGCCCTGCAGAAATGCAAGTGGCTGCTGCGCGCCGACAAGGCCGGCCACACGGGCACGCTGGATCCGCTCGCCACCGGCGTGCTTCCGCTGTGCTTTGGCGCCGCCACCAAGTTCAGCCAACTGCATCTGGACGCCGACAAGACCTACGAAGCCACCGTGCTGCTGGGAGTGAAGACCTCCACTGGCGACGCCGAGGGCGAGGTGATCGAGCGGCGCGCTGTTGGGGAGATCACCCCTGCACGGCTGGACGAAGTGGCACGCCAGTTCACCGGCGTGATCCGCCAGGTGCCGCCCATGCACAGCGCGCTCAAGCGCGACGGCCGCGCCTTGTACGAATACGCCCGCGAGGGCATCGAGATCGAGCGGCAAGCCCGGGAAGTCACGATTCATGAGCTAAAACTTTCCCCAGCCCCCGCCGATATTGGCGCGACCGCTATTAAATTGGTAGCAAATGTGAGCAAGGGCACGTACATCCGGACCCTGGGCGAAGACATCGGCGAGGCGCTGGGCTGCGGTGCGCACCTCGCATCGCTGCGCCGCGTGGCCACGGGGGCGTTTGAAGTCTCGCAGTGCGTCACATTGAGTGCCCTGGAGGCCATGGACGAGGGCCAGCGCCTGGCCAGCCTGCGGCCGGTGGCGTCGCTGCTGCCCGATCACACGCCTGTCACGCTGGACGCGGACAATGCGGGGCGCTTCCTCAGCGGCCTGCGCCGCCGCGGCGAATGGCCTGACCACACGCACATCGCCGTCTACGGGCCCGCCAGCGGACCCGACGGCACACCGGGCTCGCTGCTCGGCACGGCCCACATCAGGGCCGGTGAACTGATCCCGGGGCGACTGCTGAGCCCCCCTGAAATACAGCAAATCCTGGAAACGAGAACATGAGCAACAAGCAAATCCGCAACATCGCCATCATCGCCCACGTGGACCATGGCAAGACCACCATGGTGGACCAGCTCCTTCGCCAGTCCGGCACCTTTGCCGACCATGAGAAAGTGGTCGACACCGTCATGGACAACAACGCCATCGAGCGCGAGCGCGGCATCACCATCCTGGCCAAGAACTGCGCCGTGAGCTGGAAAGGCACGCACATCAACATCGTCGACACACCCGGCCACGCCGACTTTGGCGGCGAGGTGGAGCGCGCGCTGTCCATGGTGGACGGCGTGGTGCTGCTGATTGACGCGCAGGAAGGCCCCATGCCACAGACGCGCTTTGTCACCAAGAAGGCGCTGGCGCTGGGCCTGCGTCCCATCCTGGTGGTGAACAAGGTCGACAAGCCGGGCTCCCGTCCCGACTACGTGGTCAACGCCGCGTTCGACCTGTTCGACAAGCTGGGCGCCACCGACGAGCAGCTCGACTTTCCCGTGGTCTACGCCTCGGGCATCAACGGCTGGTCGTCCATGGAGCAGGGCGGGCAGGGCGAGCAGTGGGGCCCGGATATGTCCGCGCTGTTTGACACCATCCTCAAGCATGTGCCCGCGCACGAGGGCGACCCGGCGGCACCACTGCAGCTGCAGATCTCCGCGCTGGACTTCTCCACCTTTGTGGGTCGCATCGGCGTGGGCCGCGTGAGCGCCGGCACCATCCGCCCGATGATGGACGTGCTGGTCATGGAAGGGCCGGACGGCAAGGCCGTCAAGGGCCGCGTCAACCAGGTGCTGACCTTCCAGGGCCTGGAGCGCGTGCAGGTCACCGAAGCCGGCCCGGGCGACATCGTGCTGGTCAACGGCATTGCCGAGATCGGCATCGGCGTCACCGTCACCGACCCGCTCAAGCCGGCGCCGCTGCCCATGCTGAAGGTGGACGAGCCCACGCTGACGATGAACTTCTGCGTCAACACCAGCCCGCTGGCGGGTCGCGAGGGCAAGTACGTGACCAGCCGCCAGATCTGGGACCGCCTGCAAAAGGAACTGCAGCACAACGTGGCGCTGCGCGTCTCCGAGACCAACGAAGAAGGCATTTTTGAAGTGATGGGCCGCGGCGAACTGCACCTGACCATCCTGCTGGAGAACATGCGCCGCGAGGGATTCGAGCTGGCCGTGTCCAAGCCGCGCGTGGTGTTCCGCAACGTGGACGGGGTGCGCCACGAGCCGATCGAGATGGTGACCGCCGACATCGAGGAGCAGCACCAGGGCGGCGTGATGCAGGCGCTGGGCGAGCGCAAGGGCGACCTGCTCAACATGGAGCCGGACGGCCGTGGCCGCGTGCGCCTGGAGTACCGCATCCCGGCGCGCGGCCTGATCGGCTTCACCAACGAGTTTCTCAACCTCACGCGCGGTTCGGGCCTGATCTCCAACATCTTTGACGGCTACGAACCGCACAAGGGCGATATCGCCAGCCGAAAGAACGGTGTGCTGATCTCCATGGACGACGGCGAGATCTTCAACTACGCGCTGGGCAAGCTGGACGACCGCGGCCGCATGTTCGTGCGCGCCAACGATCCGGTCTACGAAGGCATGATCGTGGGCATCCACAACCGCGACAACGACCTGGTGGTCAATGCGGTGCGCACCAAGCAGCTGACCAACTTCCGTGTCAGCGGCAAGGAAGACGCGATCAAGATCACGCCGCCGATCCAGCTGACGCTGGAGTACGGCGTGGAATTCATCGAGGACGACGAACTGGTGGAGATCACGCCCAAGAGCATCCGCCTGCGCAAGCGTTTTCTCAAGGAGCACGAACGCAAGCGTGCTTCACGCGAAGCGTGAGCCCCCGCGCTTCGTCACTGCGTGTGGTCGCTGCCCCCCGCGGGGGCCGTGGCGTGCTCGGGGCGGCCCAGCGGACGCCGGCATGAAGCTGCGGCACGGTCAGGCCGTCTGGCTGATGGTGGCGGTGACCCTGATGTGGTCCATCGCCGGGGTGGTCACGCGCCAGCTCGAGCACGCCAGGAGCTTCGAGGTGACGTTCTGGCGCAGCCTCTTCACCATGGTCTCGCTGCTGGTGATCCTGCCGCTGTGGCAGGGCCGGGGCGTGTTCCGCGCCATGCACTGGAAGAGCCCGTATTTCTGGCTGTCGGGTGTGTGCTGGGCCGTGATGTTCACCGCCTTCATGGTGGCGCTGACGCTGACAACCGTGGCCAATGTGCTGGTGACGATGGCGCTGGGCCCGCTGTTCACCGCCCTCATTTCCCGCGTCTTCATCGGCCACAAGCTGCCCGCGCGCACCTGGCTTGCGATCGTGGTGGCCGGCGTGGGCATTGGCTGGATGTATGGATCGCAGGTCAGTCTGGGGGCGCCGGGGGTGCTGCTGGGCTCTCTGGTGGCACTGTGTGTGCCGATTGCGGGTGCGGTGCAATGGACCGTGACCCAGCGCAGCCAGGCCCATGGCGAACAGCTCGACCTGGTGCCTTGTGTGCTGGTTGGGGCCGTGCTCTCCACGGCGGTGACGTTCCCGCTGTCGTTCCCGTTCATGGCGACGGGTGCCGACATCGCCTGGCTGGGCCTGCTGGGGCTGGTTCAGCTGGCGATCCCCTGCACGCTCTCTGTCATCTGTGCCCGGGTGCTGCAGGCACCTGAGGTGTCGCTGCTGGCGCTGCTGGAGATCATTTTTGGCATCGCGCTGGCCTGGTTTGGCGCCCATGAGCAGCCCGGCGCCAACGTGTTGGCGGGTGGGGCGCTTGTGTTGGGCGCGCTGGTGACAAACGAACTGGTTGGCTGGAGGCAACGCGCATGAGCGACGAAGTCCTGATCGAGGAAAAGGGCGGCACGGGCTTGATCACGCTGGCACGCCCCAGGGCGCTGAACGCGCTGTCCCTGGGCATGGTGCGGGCGCTGACGGCCGCGCTGCTGTCGTGGCGCGACGATGCACGGATCCATGCCGTGGCCATCCGCGGCATGGGCAAGGACGCGGCCAGCCCGACGGGCAGTGCCCCGTTTGGCGCGTTCTGCGCGGGCGGAGACATCCGGTTTTTCCATCAGGCGGCCCTGGCCGGTGATCCCTCGCTGGAAGATTTTTTCACCGAGGAATACACGCTCAACCACCTGATCCACCACTACCCCAAGCCCTACATTGCCTTCCTGGACGGCATCGTCATGGGCGGCGGCATGGGAATCGCCGGGCACGGAGGCGCCAACAGCCTGCGCGTTGTCACACCGCGCTCCAGGATGGCCATGCCCGAGACGCAAATCGGGCTGTTCCCCGATGTGGGGGGCGGCCATTTCCTCAGCCGTTGCCCGGGTCGCATGGGCGAGTACCTGGCCCTGACCGGCCATGTGTTCGGCGGCGCGGATGCCGTGTCGCTGGGTCTGGCAGACGGCGTGGTGGAAGCGGCAAGCCTGCCCGCGATGTGGGAGGCACTCGCCCAGGTCAATCCAGCGTCCCTCCACGACAAGATTGCTATGTTTTTTATAGCGGGTCAACAAGAACTGGCGGGGGCTGCAGCCGAAATTGACCACTATTTCGGGCTGGAGACCGTCACCGCCATCGTGCAGGCACTCGAGGGCGCCCCAGGGGACTGGGCCCGCGACACGGCCGCTGCGTTGCGCCGGCGTTCACCGCTGATGCTGCATGTGGTGCTGGAGCAGGTGCGCCGGGCCCGCCACATGACGCTGGCCGACGACCTGCGCATGGAACGCGACCTGGTGCGCCACAGCTTCCACACCGCCCATCTGCGGCGGAGTGCCACTTCCAGCGAAACGGTGGAGGGCATCCGGGCGCTGGCCGTGGACAAGGACCACACACCGCACTGGAACCCCGCCCGCATAGAAGACATCACGCCGGACATGGTGGCGCCGTTCTTTGTGAGCCCCTGGCCCGCTCACGCCCACCCGCTGGCCAGCCTGCGCTGAACGCTTACCGATTGCGGCTCTTCATCGCCCGTTCGACCTCGCGCTTGCCCTCGCGGTCCTTGATGGTGTCGCGCTTGTCGTGCTCGGCCTTGCCCTTGGCCAGGGCGATCTCGCACTTCACCTTGCCGGCTTTCCAGTGCAGGTTCAGCGGCACCAGGGTGTAGCCTTTCTGCTCGACCTTGCCGATCAGGCGACGGATCTCTTCCTTGTGCAGCAGCAGCTTCTTGGTGCGCACGGAGTCGGGGCTGATGTGGGTGGAAGCGGTTTTCAGCGGGTTGATCTGGCAGCCGATCAGGTACAGCTCGCCCTCGCGGATCACCACATAGCCGTCGGTCAGCTGGACCTTGCCTTCGCGCAGGGCCTTGACCTCCCAGCCTTCCAGCGCCATGCCGGCCTCGAAGCGTTCCTCGAAGAAATAGTTGTACGCAGCCTTCTTGTTGTCGGCAATGCGCGTGTTCTTCGGGGGGGTCTTGTCGGGTTTGGTGGCCATGCGGAGATGTGGGGGCGCGTGGCCTCAATACAATTCACGCCAGCCCGGTGATTCTAGTTGTCGCACCGGGTGCCCATGAAATCCGTCCACAAGTCCGTCCTCATCTGGTACAGCGCGCAGGAAATGTTCACGCTGGTGGCCGATGTGGCGAAGTACCCGCAGTTCCTGCCCTGGTGCGACCACACACGCGTGCTCACCGAACAGCCCGGCGGCATGACCGCCGAGATCGGCATCGCCTTCAGCGGCGTGCGCCAGAACTTCACCACGCGCAACACCCACGTGCCCGGTCGCGAGATCGTCATCGAGCTCCTGGACGGACCGTTCTCCAGGCTGGACGGTCACTGGGGATTTGAAGCGGTTGGCGACGCGTCGCAGCGCGCCTGCCGCGTGGACCTGAAGCTGCATTACGGATTCAGCAACGCCACGCTGTCGCGTCTGGTCGGCCCGGTGTTTGACCGCATCGCCGCCAGCCTGGTCGATGCCTTTGTCAAGCGGGCGGAACAGGTCTATGGCTGAAGGCGTGCTGAACCTGCTGGTGGTGTATTCGCCGGCGGCGCGCGAGGTGGTGGAGCGACCGGTGGAACTGCCCCAGCCGGCCACCGTGGCGCAGGCCCTGGCGGCCAGCGGCCTGTTGCAGGCTTTCGGGCTTGACGCAGCCCGGTTGCGGCTGGGCATCTGGGGCCGCAAGGCGACACTGGAGCAGCCGGTTCGGGACATGGACCGCATCGAGATCTACCGCCCACTCACCGTGGACCCCAAGGTCGCGCGACGTGAGCGCTTTGCCAAACAGGGCAGTCGAACCACGGGGTTGTTCGCCCGGCGCAGGCCGGGAGGGAAGGCGGGGTACTGAGGCCGGCTCCGTTCAGGAGCCGTTGCAGTCCCGGGCGATGACGCCTTCGTGGCGCTTGGCCTCAACGGCCCTCGCTGCGTCATCCAGGATTTCGCGCTCACCCTTGGCGTTGGTGCGCGCAATCCGCACACCCGAATCGAACTGGGCTTTGGCCTCTTTGGCGCGACGGCAATTCTCTGCCTTGGCCGCGTTGATCCTGTCCTGCTCTTCACGTCGCTTGGCAGCCTCTGCCGCTTCGGCCGCCTTCTTCTTGGCCTCCAGCTCCTTGTCGCGCCCGGTGATCAGCGAAGGGGCAGACGCCGCGCTGGCCGAGGGCGCAGCAGCCGAGGCAGCAGCGGCGGGATCGGTCGCCACGACCGGGCGGGACCCGCTGCCCTGGGGTTGCTTCAGGATGTTCTTGGACGGCGTATCCAACGGCGGCGGGCGGTCACTGAAGACCTTGCGGCCATCCTTGTCGACCCATTGCCACTGGGCCAGCGCCAGGGCCGGAGCGGCCAGCAGGGCCACGGACAGGAAGAGGCGTGACAACAACATGCCGGCAGTGTAGCGCGGCGCCTGCCGGATGGACACGACGGTTACAACCCGTGGCGAATCCGATACGGCCCGGTGTGACTTCGTGCGCGCCCGGGCCCTCAGGGTTAGTACCAGTGAGGGCTGGCGACCTGAGTACAATCCGGTTTTTGGAGCTTCGACATGCGCCTTCTTGGCAAAGCGCTCACCTTCGACGACGTGTTGCTGGTGCCCGCGTTCTCCCAGGTCCTGCCCAAGGACACCTCCCTCTCCACCCAGTTCTCCCGCAACATCGCCCTGAACCTGCCGCTGGTATCTGCGGCAATGGACACGGTCACCGAAGCCCGCCTGGCCATCGCCATCGCGCAGGAGGGCGGCATCGGCATCGTGCACAAGAACCTCACGCCGCAGGAGCAGGCCGCCCAGGTGGCCCGTGTCAAGCGGTATGAGTCCGGCGTGCTGCGCGACCCGGTGGTCATCACACCCGACCACACCGTGCGCCAGGTCATGGCGCTGTCCGACCAGCTGGGCGTCTCCGGCTTCCCGGTGTGCGACGGCGGCAAGGTGGTGGGCATCGTCACCGGCCGTGATTTGCGATTTGAGTCCCGCTACGACCTGCGGGTGCGCGAGATCATGACGCCGCGCGAGCGCCTGGTCACCGTGCCCGACGGCACCACGCCCGAGCAGGCCAAGGCGCTGCTCAACAAGTTCAAGCTGGAGCGGCTGCTGGTCGTCAACGACGCGTTCGAGCTCAAGGGCCTGATCACCGTCAAGGACATCACCAAGCAGCTGAACTTTCCCAATGCCGCGCGCGACGCCTCGGGCCGCCTGCGCGTGGGCGCCGCGGTGGGCGTGGGCGAGGGCACCGAAGAGCGCGTGGAGGCCCTCGTCAAGGCCGGCGTGGACGCCATCGTGGTGGACACGGCACATGGCCACAGCAGGGGCGTGATCGAGCGCGTGCGCTGGGTCAAGCAGAACTACCCGCAGGTGGACGTGGTCGGCGGCAACATTGCCACCGGGGCGGCTGCGCTGGCGCTGGTGGAAGCGGGCGCCGATGCGGTCAAGGTGGGCATCGGCCCGGGCTCCATCTGCACCACCCGCATCGTGGCCGGCGTGGGCGTGCCGCAGATCACCGCCATCGACAACGTGGCCACAGCGCTCGCCGGCACCGGTGTGCCGCTGATCGGCGACGGTGGCATCCGCTACAGCGGCGACATCGCCAAGGCCATCGCCGCTGGCGCCGGCACCGTGATGATGGGTGGCATGTTCGCCGGCACCGAAGAGGCCCCGGGCGAGATCGTGCTGTACCAGGGCCGCAGCTACAAGAGCTACCGCGGCATGGGCAGCATTGGCGCCATGCAGCAGGGCAGCGCCGACCGCTACTTCCAGGAATCGAGCACCGGCAACCCCAATGCCGACAAGCTGGTGCCCGAGGGCATCGAAGGCCGCGTGCCCTACAAGGGCTCGGTTGTGGCGATCATCTTCCAGATGGCCGGCGGCCTGCGCGCCAGCATGGGCTACTGCGGCTGCGCCACCGTGGCCGAGATGCGCGAACGCGCCGAATTCGTGGAGATCACCGCCGCCGGCATCCGCGAGAGCCACGTCCACGACGTGCAGATCACCAAGGAAGCGCCCAACTACCGCGCCGATTGATCACACCGCCATGCAGCACGACAAGATCCTCATCCTCGATTTCGGCTCCCAGGTCACCCAGCTGATCGCGCGGCGCGTGCGCGAAGCGCATGTGTACTGCGAAGTCCACCCCTGTGACGTGTCCGACGCCTGGGTGCGCGAATACGCCGCCGACGGCCACCTCAAGGGTGTGATCCTTTCCGGCAGCCATGCCAGCCTGTGGGAAGACGAAACCCTGCGCGCGCCGCAGGTGGTGTTCGAGCTGGGCATTCCGGTGCTGGGCATCTGCTTTGGCATGTACGCCATCGCCGCGGCGCTGGGCGGCAAGGTCGAAGGCGGCCACAAGCGCGAGTTCGGCTACGCCGAGGTGCGTGCCCGCGGCCACACCCGCCTGTTTGACGGCATCCAGGACTACGCCACGGCCGAAGGCCACGGCATGTTGCACGTGTGGATGAGCCACGGCGACAACGTCACCGAGATGCCCCCGGGCTTCAAGCTCATGGCCAGCACCGACAGCTGCCCCATCGCCGGCATGGCCGACGAAGACCGCCGCTTCTACGCGGTGCAGTTCCACCCCGAGGTCACCCACACCACCCAGGGCAAGGCCATCCTGGAGCGCTTTGTGCTGGGCATCTGCCAGGCAAAGCCCGATTGGGTGATGCGCGACCACATCGCCGAGGCCGTGGCGCTGATCCGCAAGCAGGTTGGCGACGAGGAAGTCATCCTGGGCCTGTCCGGTGGGGTGGATTCGTCGGTGGCCGCCGCGCTGATCCACCGCGCCATCGGCGACCAGCTGACCTGCGTGTTTGTGGACCATGGCCTGCTGCGCCTGAACGAGGGCGACATGGTGATGGACATGTTCGTCGGCAAGCTGCACGCCAAGGTGATCCGCGTGGACGCCAGCGAACTGTTCCTGGGCAAGCTGGCGGGCGTGAGCGAGCCCGAAGCCAAGCGCAAGATCATCGGTGGCCTGTTTGTCGACGTGTTCAAGGCCGAGGCGGCCAAACTCAAGGCGGGCACCGGTGGGCACAAGGGGGCCGCGTTCCTTGCCCAGGGCACCATCTACCCCGACGTCATCGAATCCGGCGGCGCCAAGAGCAAGAAGGCCGTCACCATCAAGAGCCACCACAACGTGGGCGGGCTGCCCGAGCAACTCGGCCTCAAGCTGCTGGAGCCGCTGCGCGACCTGTTCAAGGACGAGGTGCGAGAGCTGGGCGTCGCCCTTGGCCTGCCGCCCGAGATGGTCTACCGCCACCCGTTCCCCGGCCCGGGCCTGGGTGTGCGCATCCTGGGTGAGGTGAAGAAGGAATACGCCGACCTGCTGCGCCGCGCCGACGCGATCTTCATCGAGGAACTGCGCAACTTCAAGGACGAAGCCAACGGGCAAGAGCTGGTACGACCTGACCAGCCAGGCCTTCACCGTGTTCCTGCCCGTCAAGAGCGTTGGCGTGATGGGCGACGGCCGCACCTACGACTACGTGGTGGCCCTGCGCGCGGTGCAGACCAGCGACTTCATGACCGCCGACTGGGCGGAGCTGCCCTACGCGCTGCTCAAGAAGGTGTCCAGCCGCATCATCAACGAGGTGCGCGGCATCAACCGCGTGACCTACGACGTTTCGAGCAAGCCGCCCGCAACGATCGAGTGGGAGTGAGGGCGCGGCCAATTGCTCGTTGATCAAGCACCACCAATGCGAGTTGTCCATCATCGGCCGCCTCGGACAAAATTGCAAAACCTCGTGACCATCAACCGCCAGCAGACGGTCAAGGCGGATCAGTTCCCCGCATTGGATCTGTAGATGCTCAGCGCCATCGCGAGCGCATACGTCAGCAATGACCCCGCGGTGTACTGCAGGTCAGCCGCAGTTTTCCATTTCCAGGATCGAAAACCCATGGGTTGCGATGTCATGTTCGACAGAAGCGGTCGCCGATTCCATGTGGCAGTAGTTGCATTTCTCCGTCTTCAAGATTTCTTGGGGCAGACCCTTGGCAGCAAGGTAAGTACGGCCGAAACCAAGGACCGTCTCAGTATCTTGTAAATCCGATGGCACAAGGATGTCGAAGTGCATCTGACGTCCATCAGGCCGTTGCACGTAGGTGTCGTACACAGATGTTTTCATGCTTGCCTTTCAATTGTTTCTTTGCGCTGTACCGTTTACGCGTAATGTTCAATCGGTGAATGATCCTCAAGCCGCATGACCTTTCCGTCGATGACAAGGGAGGGTAATCTTGTGATGCCAAGCGATTTGGCTTGCGATCCGCGCTCTTTTTGCGTTGCAAGATTGATCGACTCAAAGTTAAAGTTCTCGCCCGCGAAAGTTGTCGTCATGGTCGCGCTGATGGATTGGCAAACATTGCAGCCATCGTGAAATAGGATGACATCAGTCACTGTGAACTCCTCTTTGTGATGAATTGGTGGTTTGAAGCAGTTGCCCGATCACTGCACCTAAAGCGAGATCGTCCACATGCCCCAGTTCGTGTAGGCACAGCGCGCCATCCGGCGCAAACACTAGGGTGCTGGGCGTTCCTCGTAATTGCCATGCCGCCATGGTTTGAGGGATTCGGTTGCCGCCGTCTGAAGATGCATCAACGCCGACAGGGAAACCCAATCGGTACTCGTGAATGAATGCCTCCAACGCATGAGGTTGCATGGCTGTGTGATGCTCGAACACGGTGTGCAAGCCAATGACGGCGATTGGTAGGCGGCGCGACAACTCATGAAGCTTTTTGAGCTGCGGGATGCAGTGCACTACACAACCCGGGCACAGCATCTGGAAAGCGCCAACGACAACCACACGCCCTTTGAATTGATCCAACCGTAGCGACTCGGGGGTGTTGAACCACTGGCTGACCGACCATTGTGCTTGTGGCAGGCTGTACAAATCAAGGGGCGTATCGTTCATTTTTTCAAACCGCTTTCAATGCTACTTTGGGGAAATCCACCGGCACATCGAATGCTACGTTAACGTAGTTGGTGAAGAGGTTCAGCGCGACATGAGCCACGATCTCGACGATCTCACCATCGTTGAATCCCGCTTTCCGAACGGCTTCGACATCAGCTTGCGCAACGCTGGCGCGTTCTTCCACGATCTTGAGAGCAAAAGTCAAGGCGGCTTGGGTTTTCGAGTCGGATGATTTGCCAACCTGCGCGCTGGCCATGTCATCGGCACTTGCGCCTGCGCTTTTACCCAGCGCAGTATGTGCTGCGAGGCAGTACTCGCAGCGATTGCGGTTGGCAACTGCCACAGCGATCTGTTCGCCAAGCCTGGCGCTCAAGCTTCCCGCGCCCAAAGCGCCAAACGAACCCCACATACTTTTGAGTGCGGCAGGTGAGTTGGAGACGGCTTTGAACATGTTGGGTGTCGCGCCAAATGCTGCATGAATTTGCTTGAGCATTTCTTGGCTGGCTTGGGCTGCATTTGCGGTGTCGATGTTGACGTAAGACATGTTTGAGACCTTTTTGGTTGGAAAAAGAAGAGAAGTTATTTGTTAACTTTGCCGGGCAATGACAGGTTGCCAGAGCCGATCTTGAACACGTCTACCACACACAGTAGCGGGTTGTGGACGCTTGCGTTGACACGCAGCGCCGCGGTCACGCCATCAAAACTTGCGGCGGTAACGACACCGATGTCGTCGAATGGCACGCGCACTTCAAGCGAGTCTTTCTTGAAGATGGGATTCCAACCCGGGCTGTCGATCAGGATAGGAAGACCTGGCCATGTTTTGGGTAACTTGGGTTTGGTATCTTTGGGGATATCGACCACCTTCAACGCGCCTTTGCCGCACGCGTCATCGGGTTGGAGCACGACCCAATGCGAGTGCCAGACTCCCCCGTCATTCTTGGGGTTGCCATCCCCGTTTTCGTCGAATAGCGGGGTGTCATCAAAGTCAGAGTGAGATGTCACCGCAAAAGCCAGAATGCCAGCCTTTGCCTCAAAACCCACCGTAGAGGGATCCAAAGATGTGGGCCAAACATAGGAGAACACGGTGCTGCCAGCGAGCTTCCCGGATTTGGCAGGCTTTGACGCGCCAGCCTTGCCCGAGACCGCCATATGAAAGACCGCCACATTGCCTTCGGTGGTGATCTTGGTGTGAATGATGTCGAAGGGGGCTTTCACCACCTTATCCGATTTGGTGGCGATGCCCCCGCTGTGGTGGCCATGGGCCAGAGCTAGGCTGCTGCCTGCCGCAAGTGCAGCGGCAATGACGAGACGGCTAAGTTTGAGTGTTTTCATCTGCATTCCTTCAGTTTTCAAGAAATCACAAGGCTCTGAACCTTATGAGCGAGACTGAATTTTGCGAGAATCAGACGTACAATTGGTGTCGTTTAGTTCATTAAATATGCCATTTAGTTCAAACTATGATTGAGCCGATTGATCGTCTTTCGCCTTTGCTAGAACGATTTCGCGTACACACACGCTTGTCGTTTTCGGGGGAAATGTGTGGCGTTCACACCTTTGCCAAAGCAGGAAACAAGGCCTATTTGCACGTGCTGCGCAGCGGCTCCATGCAGGTGAGCCACACAAAAGCCAAAGGTGTGCCAACGCGCATTTCTTTGAGCGAGCCAACTGTGATCTTCTATCCCAAGCCTTTGACGCATCATTTCCATAACGCACCACGAGATGGCTCTGATTTCACCTGTGCTGAGATTGAATTCCAAGGTGGATGGAGCCATCCGTTGGCGCAGGCACTGCCGCCTGTGGTGGTGTTGCCGCTGTCTCAAGTGAATGGGCTTCAAGCATCCTTGGATTTGCTGTTTGCAGAAACAGAACAGGTGCGATGCGGGCACCGTATCTTGGCCAATCGCCTGTTCGAGGTGGTGTTGATTCAACTGCTGCGATGGTTGCTTGATCATCCGCAAGAGGCGAAGATCGACGATGGTTTGGTGATGGGGCTTTCATCGCCTCAGCTGGCCAAGGCGCTTACAGCCATGCATGAAGCACCAAGCGAGGCGTGGAGCATTGAACGCTTGGCAGAGGTTAGCGGTATGTCGCGTACAGCGTTTGCTACCAAGTTCAAGGAAAAAGTGGGGCAATCACCCGCCCAATACCTCGCGGACTGGAGGCTCACACTAGTGCAATCGCGCCTGAAAGAGGGGGCAACACTAAAGGCGCTGGCGCTGGAGTTCGGTTACTCAAGTCAATCCGCTTTAACTCGACTTTTTTCCCAGAGGCTAGGAGTTTCGCCGCGGCAATGGTTGGCGGATCAATGACATTGAATTCGCAAATGGACGTCGTCAATTTTGGTCAAAAGGTCTTGACGGTAAATCTGACGGTATAGACGACCTTGGGCGATGTAAAGCAATCGTCCGATACAGTTCAACGCGATGCGAAGAAGTCCAGGTTTTCACGCGGATTGACAACTGAGTGGGAGTGAGCCCCCCGGACGGCGTGCCCGTCCGGCAGCGCAGCCCCCGGCGCGGCACAATGCGCGGATGTACCAGCCGCCCCAGTTCAAATCCACCGACACAGCCATCGCGACGCGCCTGATGCGCGAGCATCCGCTGGCCAGCCTGATCTCCACCGACGACGACGGCCTGCCGTTCGTGACGCACCTGCCGCTGCATGTGGAAGAGCGCCCCGCGGCCGACGGCGGCGCGCCCGCGCTGGTCTTGCTGGGCCACTGCGCCAAACCCAATCCGCACTGGCGCTACCTGCAGGCCCGGCCGCGCGCCGTGGTGACCTTTCTGGGCCCGCACGGCTACCTGTCGCCCAAGGTGTACCCCGATCTGGCCCGCGTGCCCAGCTGGAACTACCTGGCGGTGCACTGCGTGGTGCAGGCCACGCTGCTGGACGACCCGCTGGCCAAAGACCGCCTGCTCAAGAAGCTGATTGGCGACCACGAGCCGCCCTATGCCGAGCAGTGGCGCGGCCTGGGCGATGAGTTCGCCCACAAGATGCTGGCCGGCATCGTGGGGTTCGAGCTCACCGTGACCGAGCTGCAGTGCAAGATCAAGCTCAACCAGCATCGGCCCGAGTCGCATGCCGCCATGAAAGCGGCCTATGCCGCCGGCAACGAGCGCGAGCAGGCCCTGGCGGCCTGGATGGATGGCCTGGGGCTGGGCAAGTAGTTTTTATGTGCCAAATCGGGCTCCAGCCCCCGTCCACCTTGATTGACCCGCTATCAAATGCATAGCAATTCGCCCGACAACCCGGTGGACATTGCCTTCATGCAGTTGGCTCTGGTGCAGGCTCGCGAGGCCGCCGGATCGGGCGAAGTGCCGGTGGGCGCCGTCGTCGTCCGGGACGGCCAGGTCATTGCCACTGGCCGCAACGCCCCGGTGGACGACCACGACCCCACGGCGCATGCCGAGGTGGTTGCATTGCGTGCGGCGGCCCGCGCCCTGGGCAATTACCGGCTGGACGGCTGCACGCTGTACGTGACGCTGGAGCCTTGCGCCATGTGCAGTGGCGCGATGCTGCATGCGCGGCTGGCGCGGGTGGTCTTTGGCGCGCCCGAGCCCAAGACCGGGGCAGCCGGCTCGGTGCTCAACCTGTTTGCCCAGCCGCGCCTGAACCACCAGACCCAGTGGCAGGGCGGCGTGCTGGCCGCCGAATGCGCCGCGCTGCTCACCGATTTCTTCCGCACCCGCCGCCAGGAGGCCCGCATGACCGCCACACCCTTGCGCGACGACGCGCTTCGCACCCCCGAAGAGCGCTTTGCCGATCTGCCCGGCTACCCCTGGGCGCCGCACCACATGGCCGATCTGCCCGCGCTGGACGGCCTGCGCCTGCACTATCTGGACGAGGGCCCGGCGGATGCGCCGCAAACCTGGCTGTGCCTGCATGGCAACCCGGCCTGGAGCTACCTGTACCGCAAGATGATCCCGGTGTTCCTGCAAGCCGGACACCGCGTGGTCGCGCCCGACCTGATCGGCTTTGGCAAGAGCGACAAGCCCAAGAAAGACAGCGCCCACAGCTTCAGCTGGCATCGCCAGGTGCTGCTGGAGTTCATCGAGCGGCTGGACCTGCAGCATGTGGTGCTGGTGGTGCAGGACTGGGGCGGCCTGCTGGGCCTGACCCTGCCCATGGCCGCGCCGCAGCGCTACCGCGGGCTGCTGGTGATGAACACCACGCTGGCCACAGGCGAGGTGCCCCTGAGCGCGGGTTTCCTGGCCTGGCGCGAGATGTGCGCCAAGAACCCCGAATTCGACGTCGCCCGCCTGTTTGCCCGCGGCAACCCGCAGATGAGCGCGCAGGAATGCGCCGCCTACAACGCGCCGTTCCCCGACAAGGGCCACCGCGCCGCGCTGAGGGCGTTCCCGCCCATGGTGCCGGAGTTCGAGACGTCGGACGGTGCGGCCGTCTCGCGCGCGGCACGCGACTTCTGGCGCGATCGGTGGCAGGGCCAGACCTTCATGGCCATCGGCGCGCAGGACCCGGTGCTGGGCACGCCAGTGATGCGCGGCCTGCAGCAGCTGATCCGCGGCTGCCCCGAGCCCATGGTGGTGGAGCAGGGCGGCCACTTTGTGCAGGAGCACGGCGAGCCGATCGCCCGGGCCGCGGTGGGATACTTCCGCCCGTGACGAAGCACATCTACATCTATTCGCCGTCCAGCGCGGTGCGCGACAAGGCGGCGTTTCGCCGCGGCGTGGCCCGGCTCAAAAAGTTGGGCCACGAGGTCGAGGTCGACGAGGCCGCGCTGGCCAGCCACATGCGCTTTGCCGGTGACGACGAGACCCGTGTGGCCGCCATCCACCGCGCGGCCGCCAGCGGCGCCGATGTGGCGCTGATCTCCCGCGGCGGCTACGGCCTCACCCGCATCCTGCCGCAGATCAACTACAAGGCACTGGCCAAAGCCGTGGAGCGCGGCACACAGTTTGTGGGGCTGAGCGACTTCACCGCGCTGCAGATGGCCCTGCTGGCCAAAACCGGCGCCACCACCTGGGCCGGGCCTGCGGTGGGCGAGGACTTCGGCGCCGAGGCCGGACCCGACGACATCATGGAAGCCTGTTTTGACGACCTGTTGCTCGGGCAGGGCGAGGGGGCGGGCTGGCGGCTCCCCACGGGCGACGCAGTTGCTATCAAAACAGTAGCGGGTCCGCAAGGCGGGACGGGGGCTGAGGCCGGTTTTTCCCTCAAACCGGGCGTGCTGTGGGGTGGCAATCTTGCCGTGCTGGGCAGCCTGATCGGCACGCCCTGGCTGCCCGAGGTGCGCGGCGGCGTGCTGTTCCTGGAAGACGTGAACGAGCATCCCTTCCGCGTCGAGCGGCTGCTCACCCAGCTGCTGCGCACCGGCATCCTGGACCGGCAGAAAGCCCTGGTCCTGGGCCAGTTCAGCAATTACCGGCTGGTGCCGCACGACCGTGGCTTCAAGCTCGCCACGGTGGTGGACTGGCTGCGCACGCAGACCCGCGTGCCGGTGCTCACCGGGTTGCCCTTTGGCCATGTGCCCACCAAGGTGGTGTTGCCCGTGGGCGCGAAGGTCCGGCTGGAAGTGGAAGGCCGGGACGCCTTCCTGCTGTGGGCCCACGCGCACTGAGACGCTGAAAGGCGCGCAGGACCTGGCCTGAGGCGGTTCAGTCCAGCAGCGGGCCGGGTCGCGAATTCAGCCCGCGCGGCAACAAGCCGCGGAACATGCCGGTGAGCGTCTCGATCTGGTCGCGGGCGGCGCGCTCGCTGCCCAGACCCGCCAGCACGCCCATCAGGTCGCCGCGCAGGTACCACAGCGCATGGATGTCGGCCGCATAGCGGATGCGGCGGGCCACGTGCGGGAAACGGCGGACCCCTTCGTCACCCAGCAGTTCCTGCATCGCCAGGCGGATTTCCTCGGTGCGGTCTTCCAGCGTGGATTCGGTCACCGGGCCGGGCGCGACACCCAGCCAGGCAAACAGGCTGCTGCGAAGATTGGGCTTGATCCAGCGCATGGCGCAAAACGTGTCGGGTGACGGACAAAAAGTGGCTGCAGGTGTCAAGTTACGCCTTGACCGATGTCAGGCGCAACCGTTTGGCGTGAATTAGTTAACGAAAAACAACGAACGAAATCAAGCACTTGGTAACCAGATGTCGCGTGAGTACTAAAGAACTGGCCTGACCAGGACGCAAACCGGCGCGACCGGCCGCTGCGGGGCGGTGCTCTATAGTTCACGCGGTTCACCGCACAGGAATCCTTCATGACTTCGTATCCCTCGCATTACATCGGCGGCGCCTGGGTGCCCGCGCAATCCGGCGCCGTGCTGCCCGTGCACGATTCCTCCACCGGCGAAGAGTTCGCCCGTGTGCCAGCCGGCACTGCAGCCGAAGCCGCCCGCGCCGTCGAGGCCGCCCGCGCCGCCTTCGGCGCCTGGTCGGCTCTGTCGCCCGCCGAGCGCGCCGACTACCTGGACAAGATTGCCGCCGGCCTGAAGGCCCGCACCGACGAGCTGGCCACCACCATCGCCCGCGAGGTGGGCATGCCGCTCAAGCTGGCCCGCGCCGTCCAGGTGGGCGCGCCGGTGTTCAACTGGAGCAACACGGCAAAAACCGCCCGCGAGTTCCAGTGGGAGAAGCGCGTGGGCCACTCGCTGGTGGTGCGCGAGCCGGTGGGCGTGGTGGGTTGCATCACGCCGTGGAACTTCCCGCTCAACCAGATCGCGCTGAAGGTCGCGCCCGCCCTGGCCGCCGGCTGCACCGTGGTGCTCAAGCCCAGCGAGATTGCGCCGCTCAACGCCATCATCCTGGCCGAGGTGATCCATGCCGCCGGTGTGCCGCCGGGCGTGTTCAACCTGGTCAACGGGCTGGGCCCCGAAGTGGGCGAGGTGCTGGCCACCCACCCCGAGGTGGACATGCTCAGCTTCACCGGCTCCACCCGCGCGGGCAAGCGCGTGGGCGAGCTGGCCAGCCAGACCGTCAAGCGCGTGGCGCTGGAGCTGGGTGGCAAGTCCGCCAGCGTGGTGCTGCCCGACGCCGACTTTGCCGCCGCCGTCAAGGGCTCGGTCTCGGCCTGCCTGCTCAACAGCGGGCAGACCTGCAGCGCCCACACCCGGCTGCTGGTGCCGCAGGAGCGCTACGAAGAAGTCAAGGCGCTGGCGCTCGAGGCGGTGGCGCGCTTCACCCTGGGCCCCAGCCTGGCCGAGGGCACCAAGCTGGGCCCGCTGGTCAGCGCGGCGCAGCGCGACCGCGTGACGGGCCTGATCGAGCTGGGCATCCGCGAGGGCGCCGAAGTCATCGCCGGCGGGCCGCAGCGGCCCCAGGGCGAGGGGCTGGACGCAGGCTATTTTGTGCAGCCCACCATCCTGCGCGTGCAGCCGGGCGACACACTGGCGCGCGAGGAGATCTTTGGCCCGGTGCTGGTGGTGATCACCTACGCCGACGAGGACGAGGCCGTGCGCATCGCCAACGACACGGTCTACGGGCTGGGCGGCGGCGTCTGGAGCGGCGACGAGGCGCATGCCATCGCCGTGGCGCGGCGCATCCGCACCGGCCAGGTGGACATCAATGGCGCGGCGTTCAACCCGAACGCGCCCTTTGGCGGCTACAAGCAGTCGGGCAACGGGCGCGAGAACGGCGTCTACGGGCTGGAGGAATACCTGGAGTACAAGGCGCTGCAGCTCAAGGCCTGAGGTCGTCCGGGGATGTCCACGCAGCAGCTCACCGTCGTCTTTGCCGACCTGACCGGCAGCACCGGTGTCTTTGAGACGCTTGGAAACGCCAAGGCCACAGAGGCCATCACCCGCCTGACGCAGTGGATCGGCGAGGTCTGCGTGGCGCACCGCGGACGGGTGGTCAAGACGTTGGGCGACGGCGTGCTGGCGGTGTTCCCGGCCGCGCAGGACGCCGTGATGGCCGCCATCAGCCTGCAGCGCGGCCACGACCTGCGCATCCAGCGCTGGCCTGAGGCCCTGCGCATGCACCTGCAGATCGGCGTGGCCACGGGAGAAGTGGTCGAGGTGGACGGCGACTGCTACGGGGATGCGGTCAATGTCGCATCGCGCCTGAGCGACCTTTCGGGCGCCGAGCAGATCTGGGCCACCGACACCACCATCGCCGGGCTGGATGCGGCCGCGCCCGTGCGCCACCGCAGCCTGGGGCCGGTGCCCATCCGTGGCAAGGCCGAGCCGCGCACCGTGCACCGGGTGGAGTGGCATGAAGAGGTGGTGTCGGAGTTCCTGACCATGCCCGCGCCGCTGCCCCTGCAGACGCCGCGGGCCGCGCCGGGCACGGGGCGCATCGAACTGGCCTGGCTGGACGTGCAGGGCGCCTGGGGCAGCAACCAGCTGCCGCTGGCGCTGGGACGGGACAACGAGGCGCAATTCGTCGTCAATGACCCGCGCGTGTCGCGCATTCACGCCCAGATCGAATGGCGCAACGGTGTCTTCGCGCTGACCGACATGAGCAGCTACGGCACCTGGGTGCGGTTTGACGGCAGCGGCACAGAGCTGGCACTGCGCCGCCAGGAGTGCGTCCTGCACGGCAGCGGTGAGATTGCCCTGGGGGCGCCTTTCTCGGACTTCAGCGTGCCCACGGTGAGTTTCCGGCTCACCGGCGCGGCACCTTAGGCGACGGTTCAGCCGGGCAGCAAGAACACAAGGAGACTGGCGATGGTGTGGTTCAAACGATTGATGTGGGCGCTGGTCGCCTTGCTGGTGTTGCTGGCGCTGGGCCTGGGCTGGTACGTGCAGCGCAGCCTGCCCCGGCTGGACGGAGCGATGACCCTGGCCGGGCTGAAGGCACCCGTGCAGGTGCGACGCGACGCCGCGGATGTGACGCACCTGAGCGCCACCAGCCTGCGCGACGCGGCCTTCGCCCTGGGCGTGGTGCATGCCCAGGAGCGCGGCTGGCAGCTGGAGTTCAACCGGCGGGTGATGGAAGGCACGCTCTCCGAAGTGCTGGGCGAACCCACGCTCGAGACCGACAAGCTGATCCGCACGCTGGGCATCCTGCGCGCCGCACAACGCCAGTGGGACGGCCTCCCGCCCGACGCGCAGGCGCTGCTGCAGGCCTATGCCGACGGCATCAATGCGCTGCACGCCAGCAACCAGCAGGCGCTGCCGCCGGAGTTCCACATCCTGCGCACCCAGCCAGGCCTGTGGAAGCCGCAGCACAGCCTGGGCTGGGCCATCATGATGGCGCTGGACCTGGGCGGCAACTGGGGCACCGAGTTCGCCCGGCTGCAGGCCGCGCGCGTGCTGGACACCCAGCGCCTGTGGGAGCTGCACACCCCGTACCCCGGCGAAGCCCCTGCGTCGGCCACCGACTTGTCGCGCCTGTACCGCGAACTGGGGGTGTACCTGCCGGACGCTATCAAAACAGGAGCAGGTCAACCAATACCGGCGGGGGCTGGAGGCACATTTGATGCCGAAAACCGGCTGGCATCGGCCGGATGGGCCGAAACCCTGTCCGACGCCGCCGGCCACACCGAAGGCAAAGGCAGCAACAACTGGGTGATCGCCGGCTCGCGCACCGCCAGTGGCAAGCCGCTGCTGGCCAACGACCCGCACCTGGGCCTGAGCGCGCCGGCCATCTGGTACTTCGCGCGGCTGCAGGCACCCGGGCTGGACGTGATCGGCGCCACGTTGCCCGGCCTGCCGTTTGTCGTGCTCGGGCGCACCGCCCGTGTGGCCTGGGGCTTTACCAACACAGGCCCGGACGTGCAGGACCTGTACCTGGAGCAGATCAATCCGGCCAACCCGGCCGAGTACCGCACGCCCACAGGCTGGGCGGCCTTTGCCAGCCGCGCCGAAGTCATCAAGGTCAAGGGAAAGCCCGACGTGGCCTTCACCGTGCGCGAAACCCGCCACGGCCCGGTGCTCAGCGACGCGCAGGCGGTGCACGGCCGCACGCTGGACCTGAAGAAGTACGTGCTCTCGCTGCGCTGGAGCGCTCTGGACGCGGACAACCAGACGGTGCTGGCAGGCCTGCGCGCCAACCATGCCAACTCGGTGGGCGAGCTGCTTCAGGCGTGGTCGACCTACCACTCGCCGATGCAGAACGTGGTGATGGCCGACGTGGACGGGCGCATCGCCTACAAGGCCGTGGGCAAGGTGCCGCTGCGCCATCCGGCCAACGATCTGCGCGGTGTGGCACCGTCACCCGGCTGGGACGCCAAATACGACTGGACCGGCTGGCTGCCCTATGACCAGACGCCGCAGGACGACGGCGGCAAAGGCTGGGTGTCCACGGCCAACCAGCGCATCACCGCGCCGGGCTACCCACACTTCCTGGGTCAGGACTGGGCCGTGCCCTACCGGTTTGACCGCATCGAAACCCTGCTGGCCGCCACGCCGAAGCACACGCTGGCCGGGCAAGCCGTGATCCAGGGTGACTTGCTGTCGCTGGCCACTCAGCGGCTGCTGCCCGTGCTGCGCAAGACCACGTCGACCCATGTGCTGGCCCCCGCCGCGCAGGCGGTGCTGAAGGACTTTGACGGCACCATGTCGGCCGCCAGCGCGGCGCCGCTGATCTTTGCGGCCTGGGCCGACGAGCTGGCGCGCGGGCTGATCGCGCCCAAACTGGGCGGCTCGCGCTTCAACGCCCAGTATGGCAAGCGGCATTTCCGGGTTGCGGTGGAAGGCATCATGGAGCGCAACGACACGTGGTGGTGCGCGCCCAGAACCTGCGCCCAGCAGTCCACCGAAGCGCTGGACCGCGCGCTCACCCGGCTCCGTGGCCAGTACGGCCCGGAACTGTCCGAGTGGCAGTGGGGCAGGGCGCACTTTGCCGCCAGCGCGCACCGGCCTTTCAGCAACGTCGGGCCCCTTGCCCGGCTGTTTGACGTCAACGTACCCACCGGTGGCGACACGTTCACCGTCAACGTGGGGCAGTACTGGCCCAATGTCGAACGCAGCCCGTATGCCAACCGGCACGCCGCATCGCTGCGCACGCTGTTTGACCTGTCCGACCTGGAGAAATCACAGTTCATCTACCAGACCGGTCAGAGCGGGGTGGTGTTCTCCAGCCGCTACCGCGACATGCGCGACCAGTGGGCCGGTGTGCAGTACCGGGCACTTCAGCTCAACCCCGGCACTTTCACACACAGCATGCAGTTCAATCCCTGACCCCCCTGTTCGAGGGATGGCGCCGCTGGGAGCGGCGCGCGACGATGGGTTTTTCTGAGGATCACGCCCATGCTGCGCTCCCTGCCTGTTCTGCGCTCCCTAGCCGCACTGACCCTGCCTGTGGGGGTGGCTCTTTTGCTCGCGGCCTGCGGTGGAGGAGGGGGCGGCGCAGGGGGTGGGGGCGGGGCACCTGACACCACGCCCGCCGTGTCCAGCGGTACCGTGGGGCACCCGATCATGCCGCTGGCCGGCACGGAGACCTACACGCTGATTTATGCCGGCACCGAAATCGGCATCGATGCGCGCAACGTGACGGCGACGTTCAATATTGACAACGCCATGAACGCGTACAACGCGTCGGCCGACGAGGCGCTGCAACTGGGCTCCAACAGCATCGCCGAGCGCGCCGGCATCCCCGGAGCAAACATTGGCCGATGGAATGGGGGCACGATGGCTGGCCGCTATTACGGCTACGCCCCGGTCGAGAGCCTGAGGATGGGTGGCCAGCAGGGCTTTCACTACGCGCTGGCCTACAGGCCCAACCCGGCCACGCTGCCCTGCAGTGGCAGCAGCACCTACACCCTGGGCGAGGCGACCAAGCCCACCCGGGGTGATGGTTCCGTGGCGCCGGGCACCGTGGACAGCGCAAGCATCGTGGTGACCTTCACGGGCTCGACTCCGACCTTCGAGATCAGCGCGGGATTCTCACTGGGCGGCGGAACAAGCAGTTTTTCCGCCTCGGGCATGCCGCCCTATTACAGCCTGGACAACAACGCCTACTACTTCAGTGACACGGTGGACTCGACCGCGAGGAGCCTGTACGCGGGCTTTGGTGGCGCCGGCCGACAGAGCATGGTGTTCGCCTTCCACAGCTATACGGTGCCGGGCAGTGGTGGCTCGGCCGGTTCGGTCAGCGCTGCCGGCTACCTGACTCGAACGGCCGACTCGTCGGTGGCTTGCCCGCCCTGAGCCCGCGTCCGCCACCCACCGCAAACCGGCCGGTGTGACAGTGTGACGGCGTGGCCGTATGTGACAAGTTCATGGCAACGTCGTGACAAACAAACGCGAACCGTGTGAAATGTCGCGGAAACGGTGTGGATTTAATCATTGGGTGCAACCCTTCAGGTTACACTCTGTGACAGTCGTTCCGCCTCCATGTTGCCCGCCATTTCCAGACAGTCCACCATGCAGCGCCTTAGCCAGCGCCTGTGGACGTTTGCCGGCATGTTGCTGTCCGCTCTGGTGCTGTTGGCAGGCTTGGGTACCCGGGATGCGGTGGCCGCCACCTGCTTTGCGGTGGACGACGACACTGCCCGCATCGTTGTATTCGACCGGGATCCCCCCGTCAATATTCGCTTCAACGCGCAGATCACCGACGGCATTGGCGGTCCCGCCATCGTGGCCGAGCGCATTGAGTCCGCGTATTTCGACTCGGTCCAGAACCGCTACTACGTTATTGTCCAGGACACCCCCAACCGGTTCGGCTATATCGATGCCTTCACGGGTGGCTTCATCACCGTGGCCGCGAGCATGGGAACCACGGTGACTCCCACGGCAAGAACCGTAGGTTCGGGCAATGGCGCCACCGGCATTCGCGGGCTGACACGCAACCCCGCGACGGGCCGCTGGTACATCAACGACCAGAACGGGTACATCTACGAAATCAACCCCACCACCGGCCAATACGTGCCGGGCTCCTTTGGCGGTGCCGACTACATCCGGGTGTCGGGGCCGACGGGCAATTTCTACACCAACGTTGAGGATCTGGCGTTTGATTCGGCGGGCTTGCTCTATGTCATCCGCAACGACGTTGGAGCTGAGCAACTGCTGAGGGATGTGAGCTTGATCACCGGGCGTGCCGCGGCCACGGCCAACCCGAATATCGATGAGGCGGAAGGTCTCGCCCTGACGGATGGCACCATGCGCCTGATCGTCGGGGCGAGCGGCGGGGCGAATGCCAGAAATTTCTACGCGCTGGATACCTCCACCGGCGCCACGTCCTTGATTTTCAATCTGCCCAGTCCCTCGGGCACTCCTGCCGATTACGAAGCCCAAGGCTGCAACGACTCGTTCCCGCGGGCGGACCTGGCGATTCGCAAGACGGTGACCCCTGCTGCCGTCGCGCCGGGGGGTACTTTGACCTACGTGATCCAACTGGAAAATCAGGGCATCGACCCAGCCTACCGCGTCCAGGTGACGGACGCACTGGAAGCCGGGATGAGTTTCTCCAGCTACACCATCGATCCGAGTTGCACCGTCTGCTCGTTTGACAGCGGTACGGGCGTCTGGACCGTGGACAAAATTGATATCGGCCAGCGACGGACATTGACGCTGGTGGTCTCAACAGCCGGCGTCCCGCCAAACACCTTCGTGACCAACCGCGCGCAGGTGACCCAGTCGTGTGACTCGGCCACAGGAGGTTGCGTCGCACTGGCGGACTTTGACTCGACACCCAACAACAAGGCCGGCTCATGGAGCGCCACCGAAGACGACGAGGCGACCGCAGGTGCATTGGTGACCATCCAGCCTTCGGTGGGCAAGTACTTCAGCCCGACCACGGGCCTGGCGGGTGTGACGACGACGCTGGTGCTGACGTTGACCAATGCCAACTCCAGTACCGCGGCCACCCTGACGGCCACGTTCACCGATACATACCCGGCAAGCATGGTCAACTACTCGACGCCGGCAGCGGCCACCAGTTGCGCGGGCGGGGCAGGGGCCGCGGCCGCGGCGGGTGGCAATACGGTGACTCTGGCCACCGGAGCGGTGATTCCCGCCGGTGGTACCTGCTCCATCTCTGTGGTGGTGACTGCGCCCTCTGTGGGGGTCTACACCAATACCGTGTCGGTGGGGGCACTGACCGTGACCGTGGCCGGGGTGAATCTGACCAATGCCGTTGGAAGCACAGCGCAGTATCAGGTGACACCGGCCAATGTCAACGTCATCAAGGACTTCACGCCCGACGGGATCCGGCCCAACGGCAGCAGCACGCTGCAGATCACTTTCAGCAACCCGACCGGCGTGACCGCCACGTTCACCAATGGCTTCACCGACGACTACCCCTCGGGGCTGGTCAACTACGCCACGCCGGCGGCGGCGACCAGTTGCGCCGGCTCGGGCGGTCCGACCGCTTCGGGCGGGGGAACCAGCGTTTCCCTGCCCAACACGCGGGCGATTCCGCCGGCGGGCAGTTGCACCATCACCGTCGTGGTGACGTCCGCCACGCTGGGCACTTACTCCAACACAATACCGACCGGCAGCGTCACCACCAGCGTGGGCTCCAATCTGGGCACGGCCACGGGCGTATTGCTGGTGGCCGCGCCCAGCGTGTCCAAGCAGTTCTCGCCAACCAGCGTCAACACGGGGACCACGTCCACACTCGTTGTCACGTTTACCAACCCGCTGAACACCACAGCCACATTTACCCAGACCTTTACCGACCTGTACCCGATTTCGTCCACCAGTGCCGGCACCCTGGTCAACCACACCACCCCCGCGGCCACGGACAACTGTCCGGGTGGCAACGTGACGGCCACCTCGGGCATGCGCACGTTCACCATGCCGGTGGGTACCCAGATTCCGCCGTTGAGTACCTGTTTCGTTAGCGTAGTAGTGGCTGCAACCCCTATCGCCTCGATGACGGGAACGTTCGTCAACACCGTGCCCGCCGGAAGCCTCACAACCACACTGGGGAGCAACTCCATCGGCACGACCGCCACATTGACCGTTTCAACGCTGGCGAACCTGCGCGTGACCAAGGTGGCGAGTGTTTCCTCAGGGACGCCCGGAACCACCATCTCCTACACCGTCACAATTGCCAATCTGGGGCCTTCCGCGATCACGGGGGGTAGCTTCACGGATACATTGGCCGGGCTGACACTTGTCGCGCCCATCACCGTCACCTGGGTGGGAGGCGGCGCGGGCGCCACCAACAGTGCCACAGCAATAGTCACCACCACAACCAGTATCGGCGCCACCATTGCCTTGCTGTCACGCCCGGCGGGGGATCGGTATGTCCAGATCCTCATCCGGGCGCTGCCATCGGCCACCAGTGGCTATGTCACCAATACTGCCGCCGCGGTGGTTCCGGTGGGGGCCCAGGACTCCAACCTGCTGAACAACACGGCCTCGGTTGCTGTTTACATTTCGCCAACCGCCAACCTGCAGGTGGCCAAGGACAATGGGGTGACGACCGTGTTCGCGGGTTCACAAACGGTCTACACCCTGACGTTCGTCAATTCCGGCCCGTCTGACGCCAGCGGTACCGTGATCCGGGATGCCTCGGTCACCGGGCTCAATTGCACGGCACTGACCTGCAACACCGCCGGCGGCGCTTCGTGTGGGTCCATCACGGTACCGGCGCTGCAGGGCGGTCATCCGATCCCGACATTCCCGGCCAGCTCGACCGTCACGGTGCTGCTGACCTGCGGTGTGACGGCGACAGGCTTCTGATCATGTTGCAGCCGTCGCATTTAACTTAACATAATCCTTATCGTATGATTTACTCATACAACATAACCAAATCATTATAATGGAGGCTTGAAGCGAGGTCAACCTGCGCCCGTCAAGGCCGAAAAGACCGGAAATTCGCGCCGACATGCCCGATCACTTGGGGCTGGCGTCGGGAGGCAACTGCGTAGGGGCCGTCGCCGCTTCGAGGCGATGCTGCACATTCAATGCGCCGGCGAGCACCTGCGGAAGGGCCTTGTTGACGGCCGTAAATGCATTGGAAGGCGAGTCCGGCAATGCGATCAGCGGCTGGCCACCTACGGAAAGCTCATTCACGTCGGCGGCCCGGTGCTCCAGATCCAGAAAGTCGTTGACCATGGCGATATCTTGTACGGCCTTCTTCAACTGCTCCATCGCGGCTTCCGCGCGTCGCTTCTGCTTGCGTCGGTAGATTGCGAGTGAGTAACGCTGAGTGTCAAACGCGAGGTTCCCATCTGGCTTGAGCACTATGCCTGCGACCACGGCTTCTGAGCTCCGCTTGAAGGCGTTCAGGGCCTCGAGCCGAGCCGGGTCGGCCGGCGCAAGCGCATTGAGTAATTGCAAAACAACCCCGAGCGGCAGTTGAACAGGCGACCGCTCGCCGTTCCAGAACAATGCATCCTCCGGCAGCGGCGCAGGCATCGCCGCTTGGCCTACAGCTGCCTCGAATTGCTCGACGCGGTCTCGTTCCTCGACCTCCCAGAGTTGGTCCAGGCTTCCCAATACCGGACGCAGGGCATCTTCAATCGTCGGCAATGGCGTTGGGCCGGACAGCGCGACAAACTCATGGGCGTCCAACCAGAAACCGCCGAATCCCCCACCGAAACGGCAGACCACGTAACTGCCTTCCGCCGGCACCTCCATGCGTTCCAGGGGCTCTTCAAAAATCAGAATCGAGTGATCGCGGTGTCGGTGAATTCTCGGCATGCCCAATTGTGTACGCTACCGATTGAGACGCGGGCGCGAGGAAGAAGAAAAGCCGCCCGAAGGCGGCTTTCCAGAGGGGTCGAATCGCAATCAGTCCTGCTGGAGGTCCAGCGGAGGAGGCAGCGTCTCGAAGTCGGCGGCCGTCATGTTTGCGGCCAGTGCGACAAGTTCCAACAGCAGGTCTTGCTTGACCTTCGCTGCCAGCACCAGGGTTTCCTGACCCTGGAGGCCCGGTAAGCGCCGCGGAATCGCGCGAAGCTTGCGCCGCCCAGTCGCTGAAGCGATTGCCTTGTAGATGGCGTCGAGTGCTTCGTCGCTTGCAAGCGTTTGGTCACCGCCGTCGTCGTACAGGAAATACGGTAGCGCGCCAGTGAAGGTCAGGCGATAGATCTGGTTGCCCAAGAGTGCCTTCAGCGTGAAGAACAACTTTGGGTCGCGGGTGACTTCCAGCAATGACTTTACGGCACGCGGCTGATCGCCGGCGCCAGGTTGAACTGGTTCCATAGAGAAAAGGAATGGTTGAAACCGGACGGGCCGGTGATCGCCGCGAACTTCATCGAGTTCGCGGCACGGTTGACTGCAGGCAGCAAGGCCGCCGGCTCGCTCACAAAGAGTTCCTCATTCTGGGCGCGGAATCTCGCGAACGCAAACGATGGTGGCCAGTCGCCACCACTTGAAGTCCTGCAGTGTCGTGCGAGACTCATATTCATGGACGATCAGAACGACCTCACAGCCTTGGGTACCCTCGCGGTTGCAGGCCAGCCCCGCGTGGCGCCAGCATTGGCGCACACTGCATCGCGCTGCCGGAGCACCTCGCCTCCCTTACTACCATCGCGCCGGCTGTGTGGCGCTGCTTGATGACGACCCGTCGTTCCTGGAGATGCTTCAAAGCGCGGTTCCGAGGGCTTGGGAGACCCGCGGCTATCTCAGCGCCGTCTCCTGTCTAAATGCACTGCAGCAAGAGCCTCCGCATTGGGAAGCCGAACTATGGGCTCACCAGGAGTTAGTGTCTAACTGGCACCGAGGCGAGACGCTAATCACGATGGTGCTGCGCCATTGGGCAACGCGGTCCAGCCGCGCGTTTGCGTCAGTACTGGTCGCTGACCAAATGATGCCCGGCATGACTGGTTTGGAAGCATTGAGCGAGCTTGTTGATTGGCCTGGACGACGTGTTTTGCTGACCGGGGCATTCGTCGAGGATTTCGTCGTCGATGCATTTAACGGAGGTCTCATCGACCGGTACCTGCCGAAGCACGACACGCATTTCCTTGTTGACCTCATTCATACCGTCGAAGGCCTGCGGTGCTCGACGGATTGGCGAATGCATCAGATTTGGATGGGGACTCTTAGCCAGAAACAGGCGATGCTGCTCGGCGAGAAAGGGGTCGCCGATGACTTGGCGCCATATCTGCACGAGAACTTCCGCGAGTGGGTGATCCTGGGCGATCCCTTTGGAGTTCTCGGCCTAGATCCTGATGGCAAGGTCCATTGGCTGCAGCTGGAACGTCGAGACCATCTTGACCAGTTGGCCGAGATCTCGATTGCCTGCGGCATGGACCAATCGACCGCCGCACGCGTGCGCTCCGGCGCCCTCCTCTCGAATGTCCAGTTGCGGCAGGCGCTCTCAATGCATGGCGCAGGCGCTGTCCCAGCGTTTAACCTCGGGGAAGATGGGATGCTGCTTGTCGGGAAATCGCCCGTGACGGTCATCGGCGGAGTTGCGGATCAAACGCATCGATGGCTTGCGGGTGTTTCTATCTAGGTTTGAGCGATGGCCATAGTTCTGTTTCGCCGACCAGGTACCGTCGCAGTTCTCGATGACGACATTGACTTTCTAGAACTCGCTGGGACATCGCTGAGCGCGCGGTGGCGGACCAATGTCTTTGGTAGGCCAGATGATCTCATCAAGCACGCGAAGCAGGAGATCCCTTTCGAAGAAGCCGATCTTTGGACGCAGCATGAAGCCATCGGGAGATGGCGAACGGGTGCAAGCTCGCTGCCAAACGAGGTCCTCTCATACTGGGCGCACAACACCGAGCGGTTTGCTTTAACGCGCGTGTCGGTTGTCGACTACGTCATGCCGCGGTTGAATGGGTTAGATGTGCTGTCCCAGTTGCGCGAGTGGCGGGCCAAACGAATCTTGCTTACTGGCCGGGTTCAGGAAAGCATCGCCATCGAGGGGTTCAACGCAGGACTAATCCATCGATTCCTGTCTAAGTTCGAAGCGCCTCTTTCAGAACGCCTGAAATGGTCCGTCGAAGAACTCATGGAGTCGCCAGAGTCGAGGCTCGAGGAGCTTTGGCGCGGTACCCTCACTCGTGCGCAAAGCCAAGCATTGGCCAGTGCTCGGGCTGCAGCGGGCTTGGAAGCATTCCTGGGAGACCTCTTCGTGGAACATATCGTCACTGCAGAACCGTTCGGGTTCATGGGCATCACCCAGCATGGCCTTGTTGGCTGGGTGCCATTGACCCTCGGTCAGCGGAATGACCAAGTATCGGATAAGGATATTTTGCTCACCCTCGGGTCCAGTCTTGCCCCGAGCTTCGCCAAGCCAATCGTCTTTGAGGAGGGGGTGCTTTCAGGAGGATGCTTCCTCATCGACAGGGCCCTTGGAGCGCGCCCTCCCCCGACCAGTTATTCATCATGGAGGCGACATCGCGTCGAGGAGGCCCACGTTTAGTTACTACAAATTACGTAGATAATCGAAGGCCTGATGAGCAGGCTTTCACTTTCAGATAATCAACACGCCCTCTTTGCCCCGTTGGAGGTAGTGAAGGATCAGTCGCGGCTGAAGAGCTGGGTATTTGCCTTTGCGCTGGTCTTCGGGCATCCGCTCTACCACTGGGCGTGGTCTACTCTGAGTCCTCAGCCTTACGAATCCTTGGGTTGGCGATTGATAGCGGCCGGCCTGGGTGTGGTTGCGCTACTCGCCATGCATCGATACGGGATCGAGGACCGTAGAGCAGCCATCGCCTACGGGATTGGCGCGGCGTTCGGCACCGTGGTGCTCTCGGCCTGGTTCTACGTTGCGAACGGCGGCAATGCTGTGTGGCTGGCGTCTTTGGTTGCGCTCACGATGCTCTACTACACCCTCACCGACTGGCGGTTGGCCACAGTCGTCACGGCGCTGGCTTTCGCCGTTGCATACGTCTGTGTTCCCATGCTGCAAGTTGGCGTCTGGGCCAACGGCATGCAGCACCAGGTTTTTGATGTTTCGGCTTGGCTGATTCTCGGCTTCACAATCGCTATGTCGATATTGACTCGCTACACCGACCTCAGCATGCAGGCCGTCCGAATGCGCAGTCAGCTTGGCGCGCTTGGCATCACCGCGCATGAAGTTCGCACTCCACTGGCAAGCCTTCAACTTCTAAGTCAAGGCTTGCGCGATCGCCTTTACTCACTTCGTGCCGAGAAGGCCGTGTCGGCAGAGTTGGAGGACATCAAGGAATTGGCAGACGACGTAGTTCGATTTTGCGAGCATGCGCACGCACTGATAGAAACGCAGTTAGCGAATGCAAACCCATTCAAGCCCTTCGCTGAACGCGCGCCGGTTCGACTCGGGGATGTCGCACAATCCGCTGTGGCTACCTTCGTTCGCGGGCGTGGGACACGCGCACCCCTCGCAATCGTCACCGTCAAGAAGGACTTCTCAATCGACGCCGAACCGGGTGCGCTACAGCAGATGCTCGTCAATTTGTTGAACAACGCACTGAAGGCCGTCGTTCTACGCCATGGCACCACTGTTCCGGGACAGATCAACGTTTCAGTGGACTACGAGGGCTTGGGGCAGATCACTGTCTCGGACAGTGGCTGCGGAATGACGAAAGCGGAACTGGCCAGGATCTTCGACCCTTTCTACACCGGTGACCCCAAATTGGGTCACGGGCTTGGCCTTACGTTTGTGCAGTCTGTCGTCATCGGATACGGAGGCTCCATCAGCGTGACATCAGTCGATGGTCAAGGTACCAGCTTCTCTATATCCTTCCCCAAGGCGACACCCGTATGAGCCGACTGCCCCTTGTCAAACTCCCAAAGCGCATTGTCTATGTTGACGACGATGGTGCCTTCCTGGACGCTTTGCGCAAAATCATGCCGAAGCATGCGCGAGAGTTTCGCGACTCCCCCCGGCTCACGCTTGAAGCCATCCGCGGCGAGATGCCATATTGGCGCGCGATCGAGTTGTTGCTTGCCTATGCGCATGAATCTCGCGACACACCTGGTGGCGAGGCCCGCATGTACGTCAAGCGCTACTTCCAGGACTGGCGGCGCTTCCATATGACGGGCGTCTTGATCGTCGACTACAACATGCCAGGAATGACGGGCCTCGATTTGGTTAAGGAACTGGATGACTGCCCCGCTCGCCGTGTCTTGCTGACGGGGGTTGCGGACGCTGAAGTGGCTGTCCGCGCCTTCAACCAGGGGCTGATTCAAAAATTCATTCCAAAGAGCACGCCCAATCTGAATCGCGAGATCACGAACAGCGCCAACGAAATGCATCGCAGTGTCTGCGAGCACCTTGGACACCTGATGCGGGGAACGCTGACTAGTGAGCAAGTGGAACTGCTCCACGAGCGTTCGGTGGTGGACGGCCTCGAACGGAAGCTCGAGGAGCTGGGCTGGATCGAATACGTCGTGGTAGGTGAGCCATTCGGTATTCTGGGGCTCGCCTATGACGGTCCGCTCCAGTGGATTCAGCTGGAGACCGAGCAGTCTCTCTCGGACCATGCTGAATCACTGGCGGACTACGGGTACGATCCCGCAGATGTGAAGGCGGTTCGTGACTGCACGGCTGTTTCCACGCATGAGATCCTTACGAAGCTTGGTCTTCCGGCGGCGAAGACCGTCATCGATACGGACTCCTGTCTACTCAGCCCACTATTTTCTGTGCCGTGGTCGATCTCCCGATACCGGTTCTGACGGCGAAGAGCTTCGGGATTGATGACGTTCAGAGCATCGATGAGGTAATGCGGTCGCTCTTGCGGGACGTGATGGTGGCCTATAGGAGCGGCGAAGTGGACAATCCGGACCCGGATGCGGCAATGGCCTTGCAGCACGCACTGTCGAACCTCGGGGCAACCGCTGCTGCAACTGAGTTTCACAAACAGGCGTTGCATGCGGCAATGGCTCAGCTGAACATTGATTCAGCCATCGCGGCGCAGATCGAAATCGCTGTAGTGAGAGAGCGCAGAAAGGGAGGGCCGAATGGCCGGTAGCAGTAGGCTACCCGAGGCCACTGCCAGGCCTGCGGTCATGCAGGACTGGCTTGAGTCCTTGGCCGAATTCAAGGCGCTTGCGGTGTTGGTCCTCGGCCCGGATCCGCATGCTGCCGAAGGCCCGAATGATTCACGAAGCGTCGTGGCAGTGTATCCGAGCTGTTATCGAGCCGCTGCTTCAAACTTTGCGCAATCCGGCGCATTCGGGACGGCCTGGCGACTGGACGGCGGGTCATTGGTGGCATGGAAAAACTTCTCAGAAGGCTCTGGGGTGGAGAGCTGGGCCGATGAATGGGTCACCGCTGGCGCGCTCTCTATGGTGCGTGCCGAGATCCCAATGCCCTTCCATCAAGGATTCGAGTGCTTCGTTTTCGGCGGCAGGCAACTAGCGAATAAGGCTGAGGCGGCCAGTGTTGCCTGGGGCGCGTTGAGCGTGTGGCCGCTCATCAAAGAAGAGATGCTGGCGAACTACTTCGAGATCAGCGGCCGCGAGCGCCAGGTGCTGGAGGTGATGGCACGGGGCCTTACCTCGCGTGATGCTGCCAAGAGGATCGGTTGCACAGAACGCACGATCAACTTCCATGTGACCAACCTCATGACGAAACTGAAGGCCGACAACAGGGCGGCCGTCATACAGCGGGCTTGCGCTCTCGGCATTCTCTAGCTGAACCCGCGGTTTCAGCGCAGTAGCGTGCCGCGCCGTCCAGGTTTGTCTACTGAACCATCTTTCTCCTGCCATGCTATGCTAACGGCTCGTTTGACGCTTGCGTCATCGGCAGTTCTTGTGACTGCATTCAACTCAGCGAGGGTTCCGACCTCCGCCACCGTCGCAGACGGTATCCACATAGGCTGTTCCATGCGTACAGCCGCCCTGGTGACTCGCACTTTTTCCTGAGACTTCATCGCTTTCTTCGGTTTGCGTGTCTTTGGACTCTCCTAGCCGTGCTTGTCACCTTGCATCCTGGGCTCGCCATGCGGGCCGGAACACGTCGTCCTGTGTGGGCTTTCTCGCGAGAGCCCAGACAGGGCGACGTGCCCGGTTTCAGATTGGAGAGTCCCATGATTGCCACCAAAGTCACTTGCCCGAAGGGTCCTGCTCTTCTGGCGAAAGCAGGTGTCACGCTGACCGACGCACTCTGGCTCTATCGCCAGTCCCGCGCCGGCGCCGTGGCGAACGACGCAGGTCGCATGGAGCCGATTCGCCGTAAGGTGCAATCCTTCCTTGCCTCCAGCGCCGCGCCTGCTCGCGGTCGTATGGCCTATGCCTGAACACCGCGTTCAACACGCACAAACAAGAAAACGGGGCTGCTTGCGCAGCCCCGTTTTGCATTTGGGCAATGCCCTATTCGATTTCAAGTCGGCCCACATGAATTGCCGAACGCTCCTTTCGGGAGTACCCATGGATCCATGAAGACCGGGACGGTGAACTCACGGCGGTTCGCCACTTTGACCCAGTATGGATCGATCTCGTAAGGCGTTCCGCGATCGGCTCGCTCCACGACTGACATCGTTCGATGAATCGTCACTTTGAACTCGCGTTCATAGTTCGCAATCTGCCCGAACTGGTCAGGTGCGATTGCGCGCACAGAGGCCCATTGATCACTCGAGCCGAAGATGCAAGACCTGCATGAGCAGCGCGACCAACCCAAAAAATAACATGGATGAGGGACAAGCCTCCAGCGGCGAATTGCTTCCCACACGTCATGTTCGCTCCACGCGTGAACCGCGCGCCACACGTCGATGTGGCGAGGCACGCGTTTGCTGTTTCGCGTGTCCGACCGGTGTGGCTCGAAGACGCTGTAGTTCGCGCGAGCCTTGCTCTCTTCCGCGCGCTCGCCGGTGAGGACCAACGTTCTCTTGTTGAGAAATTTCGGATGATTGCGAACGTACGCATCCATCAAGGCGATCTTGAGCGCGGAGCTGCACCAGCGCGTCTGCAGGTCATTGCTCACTTGAGGAAATTTGAGTCTTATCCCTGGCGGTCCTGATCCGCCCACCGCGGTATGCCCGTCGTCCTGGTTCGGTACCATCATTGCCGCCGTGGCATCGCCCTTGCGGCACATCTCACCCTCAAAGCCATGGCGCCGCCAGCTAAACGTGATCGGGATCCCCAGCGCGTCGGCGATGGCCTTGCAATATGCCTCGGTGATCGGCCAATCCATCAGCGTCGAGCCTTCGTTGCCGTCGACCAGGTGGTGATGGAGTTCGATGCGCTCGCGCGGAAATCCGAGGTCCAAGAGTCGCAGGACAAGCCCCAGGCTGTCCTTGCCGCCGGAGAAGGCCACAAGCGCGATCTCGTAGGACATCAGATCTGGAGCAAACCCGGTCGCTACGGGCGCGGCTGGGCTCGGCGGTGCGTCCAGCGCGGCCACGTCAAATCCTTCGTTCTCAAGCCACTTGCGTGCTTCGAGAGATGCTGGACTCACGCTCACGCGAGGAGCCGCACCACGGCACTGCTGACCAACGCCACGCTGGCCCCGTCGCCCACGTGGACGTGGAAGGTGGACTCTTGGGTTTCGTCCACATGCATCAGCCCATCGTCGTGGTGATGGTGGCTGGGTTCCTGGACATGGGCGAAGGCATGGCCGATCTCATCGGCCGCGGCACGCGGGAACGCCGCGATCGCGACCGCCTGGCCGAATGCAGCCAAGAACGCGAGCAGGAACATCACCTTGCGTGCCATCAGCCGCATTCTAGGGTGCGCTCGCGCCATCTGTGCGTCTTCCGGCACCCGGGCGCTGGCCACCCCAACCTGGACGGGCTTGCCATGCGGTGTACCAGGCTTCTGCGCGAGCAGTGATCGGCGTCAGGAGGTGAACCGAGCCGGCCACCGCCTCCAGGACGTGCACACCGGTGGAGCCATACAGCAGTTGCAGCAGGGCTTCAAGCGTCCGGGCCGGACTCGATGGCACCTGACCGAGCTGAGCTGCCAGCGCGGGACGCCGCTCCTTCAGCCAGTCGCGCAAGCCAGAGGGCGGCAACAGGATGGGAGAGGAGAAGTTCGACTCGTGGAACTCCCACTCTTGTGCGCTGACCAGCCGTGTCAGCTCGCCGGCGAGCGTCGCTTGTCCACCAGCCCACGCGAATGCATGTCGGCGACGGTCCGGCTCGCCACGACCACGTCGATGCCCGCGTCCGCCGCCAGGGCCTTCAGGCTCGCATCCGGCGTGCGGGCGAGGTACGCCAGGATCCTCCATTCGCGGCGGGAGATTCCGAGTTCCCGCTTGTACATGTCGTCCGTCCCACGCAGGCCGACGTGCGTGATACGAAAAAGCCGGTACAGCAGGAAATCCTCGATTTCCTGCGGGTCCTTCAGAGTTGGCTTGCCTTGTGCGCCGACAGGTGCCGGGCGCGAGGGTGGGATGCTCACAGGGGGATTTTCGCGCACGTTTCAGCCAGCGCACGAAGGGCAGCGCCGGCGTCACGACACGGCCTGGTAGTAGATGTTCTGCGGATGGCGCGCCTGGGCGAAGAAGAACCAGCGCTCGGCCAGCAGGCCGGCCGCCTGCGAGGCCAGCGCCAGCAGCCAGGCCAGCGCCGAGCCCGACAGCAGCGCCCAGGCGAGCAGCAGGAGGGGAAGCCCGAAGCCCAGCACCTGGAAGCCCACCGGGCCATGCGCACTGCGCGGGCCGAGGCGCCGTGGACGAACTCGCGCGTTTTGAACGAGCCGCCGGTCATGCCCATCGACTTCTGCACCACCCGCGCCGCATTGATGCCGGTGGCGGTCTGCGTGGTGGACTTCAGGCCGGCAGTGGTGACCAGCTCTCAACGCACGTTCGAGTGCAAACCTCCTTCACACTCGATCCCGGCCGCAGCGCAGGAAGACTCGGATGGCGTGTGCCTGTAGCCTCTATTGATACGGACCGTTCCCGGCCCGTGCCCTCCAGCAGCTCGCCACGGACGAGCGCCCCCTTTTGAAAGCGCAAAGGGAATCGCGCGGGAACCGCTGCTAGGAGGAGTGCAGTTCGCCAGCCGCACTGCAGGAGCTCCGCATGGCTTGCCTCGGCTGCGACGAGCTGCGGCTGAGGCAGCCCGGCACGACTCAGGTCCAATTACGCTATGGACAAATCCGAACTCAAGCTGGAGAGGAAACCCTGACCGCGACCACGAAGAGTTGCACGCGCTCATCACGCGCCTGCTGGGCGCATCCGCGGACGACATGGTGCCTGCCCTCGACGCATTGCGCGCACGCGGCGCAGCACTTCGCCATGGAGGACGAGCACCTGCGCGACATGAAGGATGGCAACTCGAAGTGCCACTTGGACGAACATGCCAACGTGCTGAAGTCCTTCGATGAAGTCCGGGAGGTGCTGGTCGGCGCCGCCCATCCGCCCGAAATGAAGCAGCGGGTGGTGCAGAGCCTATCCGTGGAACTGCTCGATTGGCTGCCGCACCACGTCCAGGAGATGGATGCCGGCGTTGCAACCCATCGTTCGAAGCAGCGCTCGGCGGAGCGCCCGTTCAGATCAGCCGCCGCCCAAAGGCCTGAGCTCGCGCGCCCGCGGCGCGAATTCCTTCGGCGGGCCAGCCTGCTTGGGAAGAACGGGGCGGTGGCAAGAGCCGGGTTCCTTGGTCGCTGACTATCGCAAGCAGCAAGTGGACCGGACACGCGGCACCTCAGATCCACGGGAATCTTATGTTGCTGCAGAACTGCCGCAGCGCGCACGCACAGGCTAAGGGTTGCTGTGATCTGACGGGCGGCCAGCAGGTCGGCCTGCATCTGGTAGTAGATGTTCTGCGGATTGCGCGCCTGGGCGAAGAAGAACCAGCGCTCGGCCAGCAGGCCGGCCGCCTGCGAGGCCAGCGCCAGCAGCCTGGCCAGCGCCGAGCCGGACAGCAGCGCCCAGGCGAGCAGCCCTGGAAGCCCACCCAGGCCAGCGCACTGCGGGGCCGGGGCGCCGTGGAAGAACTCGCGCGTGTTGAACGAGCCGCCGGTCATGCCCATCGACTTGCACCACCCGCGCCGCATTGATGCCGGTGGCGGTCCGCGTGGTGGACTTGGGCTTGAGCCGCGCATTGCGGCGCAGCGACAGCGTGCGGGTGAACCACGCCGGTGCTCTCGTTGGCCGAAGTTGCATCTGACGCGCATCTCGTTGCGCGCGGCAATTTCACGGTTGCTGGTGGTGCTCTCCAGCTACAGACCGCGCCTCGGTTTTAGCCGGTAAATCGCAAAACCGGACGCGTCTAGATGAACAAAGCCCCGGTCGGGCTGTTCAGCGTTTTACTGCCGGACGCGGTACTGGATAAGCCGCAGGGCCATGCGATGCGGGACGCCGGGCTGCGGGAATCAAGCAGCTCCTGCCGGCGACCGTGAAGTACGTGGTCCGCGGCCGAGTTGCCTCCCCTACAAGCTCCCACTCCCCGTCTCCGGGCCCGCCAGCCGCCGCGACACCCAGGCCGTCGCCAGTCCGAGGAGGATCGCCCACTCCAGCGACAGCGTCACCGTCCCGGCGAAGGTCACGACCATCGGCAGCCGGTCGACCGGCTCATGCTTCCATAGGTGCCGGATCTCGCGCGGGTTCACCAGCCCCCCACGCCACGACCACCAGCAGCCCCCGATTACCGCCAGCGGAAGCCAGCGCGCCCAGGGCGCGACAAGGACAGGATCACGATCAGCAGCACGGCGGCGCTGACCGCCGCCAGCGGCGTGCGGGCGCCGGCCGCCACGTTCACGCCGGAGCGGTTGAATGAACCGCTGGCTGGATACGATGAGAAGAAGGAGCCGGTCAGGTTGGCCAGCCCTGGCCGACCAGTTCCTGGTTGCCGTCGAAAGGCTCGTTGGCGCGCCGCGCGAACGCCTTGGCGATCGCCATCGCCTCGGTCACCGCCAGCAGCGTCATCACCAGCGCCGGCAGCACCAGGTTCGGCACCTGGCGCAAGTCGGGCAGCGACAGCGGCGGCAGCGCCCCCGGCAGCGCCTCCACGGTGGCCGGCTGCGCGCCCAGCAGGCCGGCGGCGAGCCAGGTGATGGCGGTGCCGCCGATCACTGCCATCAGGATCGGCGGTATCCAGCGGCTGTGCCGCAGCGCCGCCAAATTGATCAGGATGGTGGCCATGGCGGCGATCACCGGTAGCGCCTGGATGGACTGCCCGGTCGTGAATACCACCCGCAGCGTCTGCGCCACCGATAGCCCGCGCGGCAGGTCGAGTCCGAGCAGCGTGCCGACTTGGCTGTTGACGATCAGCACGGCGGCGCCGGCGGTGAAGCCGGCGATCACCGCATGCGGCACCAGCTCAACCCACTTGCCGACGCGCGCCATCCCCAGCAGCAACTGCAGCGCCCCCACCACGAACGTGAGCGTGAGCACCAGGCCCACGTACTGCGAACTGCCCACCGCCGCCAGCGGTGCCACCAGCGCCATGGTGGTGAGCGAGATGGCATTGGCCGGCCCCGTCACCATCAGGCGGCTGCTGCCGAACAGCGCGGCGATCACGCACGGCATCATCGCCGCATAGAGGCCGTAGGCGGGCGGCATGCCCGCCAGCGTGGCGAAGGCCACGCCCTGGGGCAGCACCACGATGGCCCCGGTCAGGCCGGCCAGCAGGTCCGCCCGCAGCACGTCCTTCTGCCGCCACTGCGGCAGCCAGCAGAAGGGCAGCGCCGGCGTCACGACACTGCCTGGTAGTAGATGTTCTGCGGGTGCCGTGCCTGTGCAAAGAAGAACCAGCGCTCCGCCAGCAGGCCTGCTGCCTGAGATCCCAGCGCCAGCAGCCACGCCAGCGCCGAGCCGCTCAGCAGCGCCCAGGCAAGCAGCAGGATCGGCAGTGCGAAGGCCAGCACCTGAAAGCCTGTCCGCGCCATGCGCATTGCGTGTGCCGAAGCCCCATGGAAGAACTCTCGCGTATTGAAGGAGCCGCCGGTCATGCCCATGGACTTCTGCACCACCCGCGCCGCCTGGATGCCGGTCGCCGTCTGGGTGGTGGACTTCGGCTTCAGCCGCGCATTGCGGCGCAGCGACAGCGTGCGGGTGAACCACGCCAGCGCCGTGGCCGCCAGCGCCCAGGGGCGATGTCGGAGGCGAACCCGGGTTCCCGGCCATTACCGCCAGCGCGCCGGCGGTGACAAAGCCGGAGGCGAGGCCGAGCGTCGTGTAGTTCACCACCGTGAGCGGATGCGCCCATTCCTGGATGAAGCGGATGCAGGCATAGATCATCGCGGTGCAGTACCACAGGAGCACGGCGCCGACGATCGCCATTCCGGCGAGCCAGTGCGGCGCCACCGCGTCGCGCTGCGCCAGTGTGGCCAGCAGCGCCCAGCCGCCTACCAGCGCGATGAACGCCGGCAGCACGATCACCTCGCGCGACATCCAGGAGGTGCGCCACATCAGCACCGTACGCCAGGCGCGCAGCGGATGCCCCAGATGGAAGAAGGAGGCGACCAGGGCCACCAGCAACATGCCGGTGGCCGCCCAAAGCATGGGGCGAGCGCCGTAGCCGGGCGCCATTCCGGCCAGAGTGGCCAACGCCAGTGCCACCACCATCCCCTGGGCGGCGCCGGCGATCGTGGTGAAAAGGATGATCGAGAGGGCTGGCTTCATCGGGCGTCTTTTTCCATTGCACCGCTGCCTGGCTTGTGCTTGCCGGACGCCGGCTCGCCGTTCAGGAAATCGCCCAGCCGGAACTTCGGCTGCGCCTGCGGCGCCGTGCTCCGGGTGACCTGGCGCGGAAGGTAGTGGTTGGCCGGCTGGGTCTCCCACTCAGGCATCAGCTGGTAGCCGCCACGCTCGCGGATCGCCTGCGATACCTCGGAGTCCGGATCCTTGACGTCGCCGAACAGGCGGGCGCCAGTCGGACAGGCCTTCACGCAGGCCGGCTTGCGGTCCTGCGGCGGCAGCAGCTCGTCGTAGATGCGGTCCACACACAGGGTGCACTGGGTCATCACCTTGCGTTCCTCGTCGAACTCACGGGCGCCGTAGGGCAGGCCCAGCTGCAATATTTGCAGCCGATGCACTTGTCGTAGTCCACCAGCACGATACCGTCGCTCTTGCGCCTGTAGCTGGCACCGGTAAGGGCAGACAGGCACGCAGGGTGGGTCCTCGCAGTGCAGGCAGCTCTTGGGGAAGTGGATGGTCTGCGTGTCCGGGTAGCTATCGGCCTCGAAGGTCTGGACCCGGTTGAAGAAGGTGCCGGTGGGCCGCTCGCCGTAAGCATTCAGGTCCGTCAGCGGGCCGGCCGCGCCCGAGGTGTTCCCTCCTTGCACGAGGTGACGCAGGCATGGCAGCCGACGCAGACATTCAGATCGATCACCAGAGCAAGCTGCTTGGCCAGTGTTTCGGGGCTGGCTGGACTGGGTTGTTCATGGCTTCCTGGGAACGAGGTAGGCAAGCACCTTGCAGGCGCCCCCGAGCACGCCTGGGGCGCTCGGCACGGTTGCAATCTGGGGAAGGTTTCCGCTGGTTCTTCGGGGGCCGCCGGGCGCAGGTTCACCCGCACGTCGTACCAGCCGGCTTGGCCGGTGACCGGGTCGGAGTTGCTGATGTGTCCACCGGCAAAGGGCAGCTCCTCCGTGATCAGGTGATTGAGCAGGAAGCCCTTGCGTGACTCGTCGGCGGCAGGCGCCAACTGCCAGGCGCCGGAACCCTTGCCGATCGCGTTCCAGGTCCAGACCGTGCCCGGCTCCACCGCACCGCTGTAGCGCAGCATGCAGCGCAGCTCCCCCAGGCGCTGGTCACCCAGGCCCAGCCGCCGTCCTCGATGCCAGCTTCCTGCGCGGTGCGCGGGTTCACGAACAGATAGTTGTGGGTGTGGATCTGGCGCAGCCAGGCGTTCTGCGATCCCCAGGAGTGGTACATCGCCATCGGCCGCTGGGTGATCGCCGCCAGGGTAGCGGTCGGCGTCGATGCAGGCGGTCTCCAGCGGCGCATACCAGAACGGCAGCGGATCGAAGTAGGTGGCGATGCGCTCGCGCAGGTGCTCCGGCGGCTGGCGGCCCTTGCTCTTGCCCTGCGCGGCCAGCCGGAAGGCCTGCAGCGTGTCCGAGTAGATGGCCAGCTGCACCGGGTCATTGCGCTGCCGCCAACCCTTGTCCTTGGCGGAAGTCCAGGTAAGGCTGGTTCCAGTTGCGCATGTACTGCTGGTCTTCCGGCATGTGGTACTGGAAGACGCAGTTGTTCCTGGCGTACATCTCCCACTGCCGGGGTTGGGATCGCCACGCAGGTGCTCAGTGCCGTCTTTGCCGCGCCAGCCCATGAGAAAGCCCACGCCCGGCTGGGCCTGGAAGTTGACGACGAAGTCGGGATGGTCCTTGACCTTGCGCGTGCCGTCCTCTTGGGTGAAGGCGGGGAACTTCAGGCGCGAAGCCAGCTCGATCAGCACCTCCTGGAACGGCTTGCACTGGCCGGTGGGCGGCACCACGGGGACCCGCACGGAATCCACCGGACCGTCGTACTCTGAGATCGGCCGGTCCAGCATGCTCATGACGTCGTGCCGCTCGAGATAGGTAGTGTCCGGCAGCACCAGGTCGGCGAAGGCGACCATCTCGCTCTGGAAGGCATCGCACACCACCAGGAACGGAATCTTGTAGTTGCCGTCCTCCCGCGCGCGTTGAGCTTCTTGCGCACCTCCATGGTGTTCATGGTGGAGTTCCACGCCATGTTCGCCATGAAGATCAACAGTGTGTCGATCTCGTAGGGGTCACCGCGCACCGCGTTGGTGATGACGTTGTGCATCATCCCGTGGGCCGACAGCGGGTGCTCCCAGGAGAACGCGTGATCGATGCGCAGCGGCGTTCCGTCCTCGTGCACCGCCAATTCGTCGGGGCCGGCGGGAAAACCGAATGGCGCCGCGTTCAGCGGCGTGTTGAACTTGATCATGGACAGGTCGTTGAAGGCCCGGTAGTTCGGCACGATGTGGCGCGGGTACGGCGCCTTGTGGCGGAAGCCGCCGGGCGCGTCGATGGTGCCCAGCACGCTCACGAGCACCGCCAGCGCGCACCGTCTGGAACCCGTTGGAATGCGCCGCCAGCCCGCGCATGGCGTGGAAGGCCACCGGCCGCCCTTGGGTGGTGGGGTGCCGCTTCCCCACGCATCGGTCCACGGAATGGGAAGTTCGAAGGCCTGGTGCAGCGCCGTCTCCCCACTTCGCGCGCCAGCTGGCGGATGCGCTCGGACGGGATGCCAGTGATGTCCTCTGCCCACTCGGGCGTGGTGTCGGCAACGCGGTCTCGCAACAGCTGGAAGGCTGGCGCCACACGCGTCCCGTCCGCCAGCTGGTGTGGCCCTCCAGCGCCAGTTGGCGCCCTTCCTCCACGCCTTCCGGATAGGCCTGCACCACCCGGCCGCTGGCCAGGTCCCATGCCAGCTTGTTGTGCGGGTGGCGGCCGTCGCCGGGCGGGCCGGCGGCGGGATCGAAGGCGAACAGGCCTTCGCGCTCGCCCTCGTCCAGCACCACCAGTTGCGGCGCATTGGTGAACCGCTGCAGGAAGGACCGGTCGACCAGGCCTTGCGCGAGCAGTTCGTGCAGCAGCGCCATGAACAGTGCGCCGTCGGTGCCGGGGCGGATCGGAATCCACTCGTCGGCGATCGCCGAATAGCCGGTGCGCACGGGGTTGATCGAGATGAAGCGGCCGCCCTTGCGCAAGTCGCCCAAGGCGATCTTCATCGGGTTGCTGTGGTGGTCTTCCGCGGTGCCTATCATCACGAACAGCTTGGCGCGATCCAGGTCCGGGCCGCCGAACTCCCAGAAGCTGCCGCCGACCGAATAGATCATGCCGGCAGCCATGTTCACCGAACAGAAGCCGCCGTGCGCCGCATAGTTCGGTGTGCCGAACTGGCGCGCGAACAGGCCAGTGAGGCCTGCATCTGGTCGCGCCCGGTGAACAGGGCGAACTTCTTCGGATCGGTGGCGCGGATACGGCCCAGGCGCTCGGTGAGCAGCTCGTAGGCGCGCTCCCAGGAGATCGGCTCGAACTCACCCTCGCCCCGCTCGCTGCCTGGCCTGCGCAGAAGCGGCTGCGTCAGGCGCGCAGGCGATACCTGCTTCATGATTCCCGCGCTGCCCTTGGCGCAGATCACGCCCTTGTTGATCGGGTGGTCGGGATTGCCGTCGATGTACCGGACCTGCCCGTCGCGCAGGTGCACGCGTATGCCGCAGCGGCAGGCACACATGTAGCACGTAGTCGTCTTGACCTCGGTGTCCGCGGTGCTGCTCGCGGTTGCATCGTGCACCGGCTCGCTGGAGAGGAACTTGAACATAAGCTTATGCTAGACAGCGCACAGATTCGTGTGCCGCATAATTCCGGTTGCAGTGAATCAGAAAATCGATCAGAGACTGAAGCTCACGCTGCGCCAGCTGGAGGTGTTCGCGGCGGTGGCGCGCGGCGGCCGACGCGGGCCGCGGCCGACGGATCTCGCGCTCGCAGTCGGCCGCGAGTAACGCGCTCGGCGAGCTGGAGGCCGTGCTTGGTGCGCAGCTCTTCGACCGGGTGGGCAAGAAGCTGGTCATCAACGAGAATGGGCGGGCCCTGCTGCCGCGCGCGCCGGAATCCTGGAGCAGGCGGTGGAGACGGAAGCCCTGTTCACCGCGGCCCATGCGGCGTCGCTGCGGCTGGCCGCCAGCTACACGATCGGCGAGTACCTGCTCCCGGTGCTGATCGCCAGGTGGAAGCAGGCGAACCCGCGCAGCCACGTGCTGCTGGATATCGCCAACACGCATGACGTGTTCGAGCGGGTCGCCTCGTTCCGCTCCGACATCGGTTTCATCGAGGGGACCCACAGCCACCCGGAGCTCTCGGTCAGCAAGTGGCGCAGCGATGAGATCGTCGTGGTCGCCGCCGCTGGCCACCCGTTGGCGGAACGCCGCGCCGGCGCACGCCAGCTGAACCATGCCACCTGGGTCCTGCGCGAACCCGGCTCTGGCACTCCGGGAAGCCTCGGACCGCTGGCTGATCCCGCATCTGACACAGATGGAGGTGGAGCTCGAGCTGGGGAGCAACGAGGCGGTCAAGCGCGTCGTGGCCGCAGGACTGGGCCTGGGGTGCCTGTCCCGGCTGGCGGTGAAGGAGGCGATCGCCAGGGGTGGCTGGTGGAGCTTGCCCACCACCCTGCCCCCGATGCAGCGCACCCTTTCCATCGTGCTGCACCGGGCGAAGAAGCTGGGCGCCGCAGCCGAAGGGTTCCTGCGCCACTGCACGACGGACTGACACGGCCCGAGGACGATCGATTATTCAGGTCAATGCGACCTGAATATTGCGTTCTCGAACTTCAGGCGGGCGCTATGCTGTCCGTATGCGACCCGACGTGGGGCCCACCGCCTGCCTCTCCTTCGAACCCGACGAAGCTCGCCGCCTGCTGTGGCTGCCGCTCGCTGTGCGCCACAAGCTGGACGGCTGCGGACTGCGGCTGTCGCTGCTCGAGTGGCAAGCGCTGCCGCTGGACACGCGTGCGGAACTGCTGCACCTGCCTGCCGGGGCGGACTTCGCGCTGTGCGCGCTCCACGCCGGCGCCAGCCGCGACACGCGCCTGCGGCAACCGGTGCGCCTGGAGGCTTACGAGGTCGCCCAGGCGCTGGACTGCGATGCCGCCGCAGCCGGTGCTTGGCTCGCGGCTGCGACGCCGTTTGCGCACTATGTTCTCAGCAGGCGGAATCGGGCTGAAACTTGGGTGGCCGCCGGCGGAGTGGGGCTCGCTGCGCGGTGAAGGGGACGCGTACAAGCGCGAATCAGTGCGGCGGCCGATCCCAAGCAACGCGAACGCGAGCTGGAGGCGGAACTGAGCGAGCTCACCTCCTCGTTCCTCACTGCAGAAGCCTTCAGCGTGGAGGACAATCATCGACCCGCGTGACACGCGGCGGTAGTGTGCCGCCTCATCGATGCACGCGCAGTCGCGCATGCACAGGTTCCTCATGCGTGCGGACTCCAACGTCCCAGCAGGGCTGAGGCGGCGATGCTGACGCCGGTGGCGGAAGCAACACGCACACGATCCTGAGCACCGTCTCGCGTCGCCAGCGGGGGGATAGCGTCGCAGCAGCCAGGACGTCCCCAGCACCGCAGGGGCGGCGAGCAGGATCATCTTCAGCGCAAGCAGGCTGAACTGTCCCGTTGCCAGGACGACGACAATCCGCATCACGCTCATCGTGGTCAGCGCGGCGACCAAGGTGGCCCGCAGGGCTTCCATTGCCATGGGCTGTCGGTAGAAGTGGTACACAAGCGGGGGGCCGCCGGCCGAAAACAGGCCGCCCAGCAGTCGAGAGCAGGCCGAAGCCGCCGAACCAGATGCCGCTGGACCGTACTGGCAGCACGTTTCCCGGCCGCAACATGGTGATCGCGCACGCGAAGATGGTCACGCCGAGCAGCACGCCCAATACGGTCATGACGTTTGCGCTCAGCCACTGTAGCAACAGCACACCGGCGAGAACCCCGGCGCGGATCCAGCCACCGCCTCGCGATAGGCAGTACGGTCGACGTGTCTCAGCGAGGTGCGCAGCATTGCCGCCGCGCCCAGCACGGCCAGCGTGGTTGCCACGTTCGCCAGGTCCGTCACGGGCGCAAGCTGGAACAGGCCGGCGAGCCCAAGCAGTACCAGCACGAACGCGAAGCCTGTCAGCCCCTGCGCCAGGGTCGCGACCACCACGAAAGCGATGAACAGTGCGACCTGGGCGCCGCTCATGCGCCCCTCTCGCCAGGAAAGTGCAACCCCGGGCGACCGGAAATGATCTGGAGTGTCCTCAGCACCTGAATGGCTTGCCGAACCAGCGGGGTGTGCATTCGTTGCATGTCCAGCGTTCAAAGGTGTTCACCATTGGACAGCATTCGATCTCGAGGCTTATCGCGTGCCGAACGCTCGCGGAAGGCATCTAGCCCTCGCTCAATGTTCAGTCGGCAGCGTGGCTCAAGCTTCGCTCCGCGACGATACCTGGGCATTCGTCACGTACGAACTCGCCGTTTGGCCAACACTCCGCGACATTGCAAGCCGCCCATCAGGAGCATTCGCGTTGTGAGCAACCTCTTGGCTGCGCCATCTACAGCGGCAGATGCGTAAATGCATCGAGGACGCGTGTCTCCAGTTGCACCCGATGGACGCTGAAGCGCCAGCCGCTCCCGACCCGCACCAGCTCGTCAAGGTAGCGGCCCACCACGAAGAGGCTGGTCTCCCCTGTTGGCAGGGTGCGAAATACCGAGAAGGCCGTTTGCCCTCGCGCCGCGTCACCCGTCACGCTCACCAGCGGCGGCCCCAGCACGTGCAGACGCTTGGCCGGATCACGCACGTGTCTCGGCACCTCCGAGATGGTTTTTGCAGCAGCGGCAATTCCTGCTTCCACCATGCCAGCTCCTTGCCAAGCTCAGTGCTGTACGCGGTGATCTCGTACAAGCCATCCGAATGGAACTGCTCCAGCCATTCGGAAAGCTTCTCGGCGTTCAACAGCGCGGCCGTGCGCTGGATGAACTGCTGCACCTCGAACGCGTCCAGAAAGATTCTCGTAGCTCACAGCGTCACCTCTTGTGCGTGCGCTTCGAACGGTGCCGACGCGCTTCGCCCCATCAGCCGGCTCCACTCTTGATAGTAGGCTCGCAGGTTCGCGTCGTCCGTCGGATTGAGGTCTTCCTAATCACCGGGTCATTCTGCGCATGTCGCGCAAGAAGTTGAGGTCTTCTATCGCTGGCACCCGCTGTACGAGCGTCGCGTAAGGCGCCAGTACAGCGAGCAGCGAGCCAACGGCGACGTGGTTCACGTCGAGGCGTCGCCCGGCATCGTCATCGTCGTGCCGGCATGGATGCTCGACGCCGTCGCGTGCACGGCCATGGAACTCGGCGCACCGAGAGCGTCGGTACAGGCGCTCGCGGAGTTACACCTGCAGCTGTCCGAGCTTGGACTTCGACGAAGCTTCGCCGGTGTTCAACCCACGGGCGAGCAATCCCATGACCCAGTCCTCCGCACGACGCGCAAGCCGTCGATCGCAGTGCCGTCACGTCCGCCAGCGCCGCAGCAACCGAGCATGTCGTTCGAGTCCGCCGTGCTGCAGGAACTGAGATCGATCGAGCGAACCAGCGCGGTCGCACACTGGCGCTCCTGCTGCTGCAAGCGGCCGGCCTGGACGCAGGGGGTGACGATGGCGAACTCTGGTGTTGCCGGCCGCCGTTCTGCGGCGCAAGGCGGTCGTTTACGTGCGCCAATCCACTCAGACGCAAGTCCAGACCAATCTGGAGAGCCAGCGCCGCCAGTACGACCTGGTGGAGGAAGCGCGACGCCGGGGTTCGCGCAGATCGAAGTCATCGACGACGACCTCGGGCGCTCTGCCAGTGGCATGGTGGCGCGCCCCGGTTTCGATCGGTTGGTTGCATGGCTGTGCGCCGGCGAAGTCGGCGCGGTTCTTGCTTCGATGCATCACGGCTGGCGCGCAACGGACGCGACTGGCACCACCTGCTGGAGCTGTGTGGCTTGGTCGAGGCCCGGGTGATCGATCTGGACGGCGTGTATGACCCGTGTCAGCCGAACGAGCGGCTGCTGCTGGGAATGAAGGCGGCATCAGCGAATTCGAGTTGGGCGTTCTCAAGGCACGCATGGCTGACGCTGCGCGGGCCAAGGCCCATCGCGGCGAACTGCGCATCAGCGTGCCAGTCGGCTACGTCTGGCACCGAGAGGTCGGCCTCGGGTTCGATCCCGACGCGCGGCTGCAGGAGGCGATCCGATTAATCTTCGAGCGCGTTCGCAAGCTGGGCAGCGCTCGCCAGGTGCTGCTGTCGCTGGCAGCTGATGGCGTGCACTTCCCGCGGCCCTCAGACGGCAAGAAGATGGTCAGCTTCGACTGGACGCCGATCCGCTACCGCAAGCGATCAGGCGCAGACCTCGGCACCTGCACCGGATCTGGCCGGCCTAGCTGACGATCTCGCCGCAGCGTGGAATTCGCCGCATGTCACGATGCGGAACGCGCCAGCAGCTGCTGCGCACCCTCGTGAAGGACCCTGAGCATCACCTCCCATTGCATGGCTGCCGCACGCCCGAAGAGGCGCTGGCCGTCATGCGCAGCATGGCCGGCAAGTGGGCGAGCACATCGCCGCGTCGCTCAACCGCATGACGCTTCCGACGGGTCAGGGCAAGACCTGGACCGCGCATCGCGTTGCCTCGGTGCGGATGGTCAATGACATTCGTGCCTACCGCTCCGCGCATCAGGATGGCGAATGGTTGACGATGTCGGAGGCTGCAGCCAAGCTCGGTGTCACGAATCACTGCATCCGGCGCCTGATCAAGGCAGGGCTGCTGCCCGCCGAACAGGTCGTCGCGAGAGCGCCGTACCAGATCCGCGCCGACGATCTGCTCGATCAGCGCGTCATCGAGGCTGCCGCGCGAACAGCTCGCCCGTGTCGCATCGATGGCGGGAATCAGGTTCCAATGTTTTCAAGCACTTAACGAAAGCGGGCACCACCCGGGCAGGCCATCACCACCGGCTTCAAGGCGCGTTCGCCCCAGTTGTTGTCGGCCTCAGGATGCCGTGCTCCACGAAGGTGTTCAACGCCACCCAGTTGCTCAGCGCGTAGCCGAACGCCTCTCCAGCGGAGGATTCGGCAACACCGTCGGTGCGTGCGCGGCCGAATGCCTGCATCTTCAACGAATGCGGAGCAGGCGAACTGGAAGGCATCAAGCGACGGCGTTTGGGCAGCCAAGCATGGCAGGAACTGTTTCGGCGGCATGCGGAAAGCGGAGAGCCGATCGGCACGTTCTGCCGGCGCGAGGGGTGAGCGCGCAAGCTATCGGCGCTGGAAGGCCCGTTTGGACGAGCAAGCGTCGACGGCGGCGACCAAGTCGCCGAGGGGGGACGCGCCGAAGCCGGGCGCAGTGACGGCGGCGCCGTTTGTCGATCGGGCGCGCTCGGCACGATGCCCACTGCCGCCAGGCCGGCTCGAGGTGCGACTGGATCTCGGTGGGGGCGCTCGCCGACCCGGACCGCCGGCTCAAAGTGCGGCAGGCGCAAACCGCCGCTGACGCAACAACTGCACGACTGGCCACGCGGCCAATGGTCGATTACAAGATATAGTCAGGAAGGCTGCTTTGCTTCACCCCCGACCCGGAGATCGCGTGGATGCTCCCCGGCATCCGCCAGCCGACCGTCACGCGAGGTGGCACTGATCCGCATTATCACCTTCCGCGTCGGCAAGATCGCACATGGACATATCTACTGGGATCAGCCCTCGTTTCTGGTGCAGATCGGGCTGCTCGTCCGGACAAACTGCCTGTGGTCTGCATCAATGCGGTGCGCAAGGTGCTCCACCCGAAGCTGCCTTCCAGCCACCTCCTGTCGAGGGACGTCAGCGCTGACGACCTACGCAGCGCGTGCAAACGAGATTCAGGCCGCCAATGCCAGCAGGCGCAGCGGGTTTGTGGACCAGGATAGCTTCCCGCTCCGGCGCCTCGGGAACGAAGGTGGCCAAGGCATCCACCAGCGCGGTGTCCTCCGGCACCCTGGCGGCATCGAAGTAGCCCGTGTGCGGCCAATCTGTTCCCCACAACAAGCGGTCGGGACGGGCGCTCACCAGCGCCTGCGCCAACGGCGCTACATCGGCATACGGCGCCCCCTGCCGCGAGATGCGGTCTGCGCCGCTGAGCTTGATCCAGAAGTTGCCGCGCGCAAGCAGCGAGCAGGATCTGGAACGGCTCCTGTGCGACACCTCCTGCTGGGTCCACCGGCCCAAATGGTCAATGACAACGCACCGGAATGGCCTAGCCACTCTCGCAGGCGCGCGATGTCGGCACCATAGCAAAATAGTTCTCGACGAACCAGCCTCCAGGGCGCAATGCAGCGCACCACATGATTGAATACGGTCGGTCCAACGAGCCGCCGTGCTGCGGTTGAAGGCGAAGCGCACGCGTGCCGCGCGCGTGCAGCCGGCGCACGACGCCCGGGTGAGGGGGACGCATCCAGGCGGACCACGGCTAAGCTTAACGGCCGTCGGAGGCGCCACGGCATCCAGGTCGACCGCGTTGTCGAACCGGTGCGTGTTGCGCACCACCAGCCGCGTGCGAATCCAGGGGCTATCGTGCAGGCGAAGGCACGCTCCACCGGTGCGTCGGGCGGCGTACCGCTGCGCTTCGCTCCATACGGAAAGCGAAGTTGCGGCCCTAGGGCGTGAAAGTGCGTGTCCCATGATCCGTGAGGCACATAGCCACGGGCGCGCCGTCACAGGCCGCGGACCCAGGCAATCAGGGATCGGTTGCTCACTCAGGCGCTGCCGGAATGACCAGGAACTGGCCCGCTTGCAGCACCGCGGCACACATGGCGTCTCGGCGCTGCTCAGATAGGTGGCCGGATCCGCCAGCGCCTGCAGTTCAGCGTTCGAAAGCACCCTCTACCGCTGGAATTTCCGCCAGGACGGATTCGAGCGGGACATCTCGCTCTATGCTGCGCGGCAGGCCTCGCACCAGGTCGCGCCCAAGCGACCGAGCGGCAAGTGCAAGCGCCATCATGAAGCGTTCGCTCCAGCATGACGCCCCGCGTGCCGTTCAGGTTGCGCCGCATGCGGTTAGGGAATACTGCAGATCCTCCAGCAGCAGGACGGGTTAAGCCCAGGCATCGCTCGGCTGCGACATGAACGGGCCCGTGACCACCTGCAGCTCGAGCAGGGCCCCTCGCCGCTGCGTTCCTGCCGCCGTCGGCCGGCCAGCAGTGTGACACTCATCATCGCACTTGCCGACCGTCGCCGCGGGCGACGGTGTGCGCGCAATAGAATGGGATTCGCTTCAGTGGCAGCGCTGCTGGTGTCCTTGCCACCGGCGTGGGGGCTCCGCCACTTCTCCGATCTCGGTGC
>JADJPY010000007.1 GCA_016713005.1 Ramlibacter sp.
CGGCCTCAAGCGCGTGTCGCTCACCAACCTGTTTGTGCCCAGCTCCGGGGGCGGTGCGCGCGGTGCTGGCCGGCTGGGGTGTCGGCGTGGTTGCCCCGGCTGCTGGCGCGTCGGCCCCCTGCAGCAGGGGCGCTGGTCAGTAATGGCGGCAACATGCACTGCCCATCCAGCTGTACTGGCACTGCTGGAACACGGAATCCGACGTGCTGGACGCCCTGACGGGCGCGCTCACCGGGGCGGCCGCGGCCGCCGTGACGACGCACTGAGCCGGGTGTCCAATGGGACGCAGAACCACCTCGTCGTTGGCCGATGTATTCCGCACTGCGTGCCGCCATGGTCGTCGTGTTTGCTGCTTCTTGCGGGCGGCGGGGCCGGTCCGCGCACCGTGCTGGACCTGGACGCGGCGCGATGACCGGTGGCTGGAGCGGACTGGGGCGACTACTGGGTCGACACCACCGGCAGCGCTAACGCTGCAGCCGATGCTGCGGCCGGGCGCCGATGCGCAACGCCCCCCGCCGGCGCTTGGCATGCACCCGCTTCAAGCCCGGCCGGTGCCCGTGGATCCGCTGGCGCGTCCCGGCCGCGCCCGACGCCGAGCGCTGGTACCTCAAAGAAGCTGCCCAACGCCGGGCTGGACCGGGTCACGCTGTACACGCGCCCCGGGAGCGCGGCTGGTCGCAACGGTCTGCGGGCGACCGCGTGGCCGTGAACCGACTGGCCGCTGCCGCACCTGGCATACCGATACTGCCGCTGGCCGTGTCCGCCGCCGACGCCAGCTACTACGCCCTGCGCATCGAGGCCAGCAACAGCTTTTCAACGCCGCTGCAGTTCGTCAGCGAGCCATCTCAGTGCAGAACACGGCAGCGCATCTCCTGTTTGCACGGCATCTGCTTCGGCCTGCTGGCCATGTGGTGGTGATCTTCGGCTGGGTCAGCGCTGGTGATGCGCGACATCGCCTACTTCTGGTTCAGCCTGTTTGCCCTGCTGTTGATGGCCACCGTGGCCAACTGGGTCAGCGTCGCGGGCCTGCACCTGGCATGGCCTAACGATCCGGTGTGGAACGACGCGGCCGAATACGTGCTGCCGGTGCTCAACTGGCGCCGCTGGTGGTGTTTGTCGCGCTGACGGTGTCCATGCGCGCCCACGCTCGGCGTGGGCGTTCGGCCTGTTCTGCGCCACCGGCGGTTTCTGCACCTGGCAGCGGCCGCGGCGGCGAGCGTGCTGGGCAGCCCGGCGGCTGGAGGTGTCCCTCGCTGCCATCGGCACGCTGTCGCTGGCCAGCGTGGCGGGCATGGCACTGCAGTCCTGGTATTACCGCTTTTGCCCGCTGGTTGCTGCTGGCGTTTTCGCCCATGGTTGCGGCCCACTGCCGTTCCCGGTGGCGCGCTCCATGGAGTGGCTGCCGCTGGGCTTCCTGACCCAGCACGGCATGCAGCTGGCGCTGGCGGTCACGCTGCCGGCGCTGTTCTTCCCTGCCGATCCTGCGCCGGGAGCGCCGCGACTACCGCCGCCGCCTCGCAACTCGACCCCAGGTCGACCCCACTCACCGGCACGGTCAGCGACGACGTGTTCGCCCCCCGCCACGCACCCTCATCGAGCGATCGGCGCGCTTTGACCACCAGTCCGCGGTGGTGCTGGTGGACTTCACCATGCATCGCCTGCGCGAGAGATTCGGCCTCGGGGCCGTGCTGGAGAATGCTGCTGCGCCAGGCGGTCAGCTGAAACTTCCACGGTGCGCGATGTGGACACGGTGGCATACTGGGCGATACGCGCTTTGGCATCCTGATCGAGGTGGTGCCCACCGACCGTGGCGCCGCGCTGGGCTCAGGTGCTGGCGCGGCTGATCATGCCGTTCTCGCGCATGCCCGAGGGAGCTGGCGATTGCGGTGGTGGCGGTGGCGCTGGTGCCCGCGCATGGCGAGAGACACCGGACGAAGTGATCGAGCGTCACGGACGGCTTGATCAGGAGCGCGCCGCCATTAACCACCAAGACGATCTTTGTCGTCGGTGCATGCCGGCCGCCCTGCCGTCGTCCGAGCCGATGACCTGAAGCTCGCCAGTCACAAAGCATACGGCCCGACCGAAGCGCGACGCGCAAGGCTAAAATTGCGCCATGACGACCGCCTCCCTCCCCGGACCTCCTTCAAGCAGCAAATGCTCGCCGCGCGCGGACGCCATCATTGCCGGCGTCCGGCGCCTGCTGGCCAGGGGCTTTGACGCCATGACGGTGGACGAAGTGGCGGCCGCCGTGGGCCGTGCCAAGGCCGAAAGCCTGTACAAGCGTTTCCCATACGGGAAGACGGCCGCGGCGGCGTGGTGCACGCCATGCGCCGCGCTGTCGCGTTCTGGAGCAGATCCGGCCGGCCGACTCGGCGCTGCAAAAGCTGCGCGCCACGGCACGCCTTTGGACGTGCAGCTGCAGCTGGCGGGCGAAAACCGTCGCTGCCCAACCCAGAAACTCGTCGCCCCCGCGCCACCCTGCTGGGCAGCCGCGACTACGCTGGACGCGCTCATGGAGAGGTAAAGCGACCGCATCCGGCGGCTGGATCGAGCGGGCCCAAGCCGACGGCTGTCAACCAAGCTGCCACGCCATCGCCGTGCTGTACACGCTGTGCGGAGACGCGACCCGGTGCTGGAGTTCCTCAAGATGGAGGCCAGCTTTGGCGACGACGAAATCGTCGAGCTGGTGCTGAGCACCTGTTTTACGACGGACACGACCGCCCGAGCACGACTAGCACCGAGCGCCAGTTCGAAGCTGACATCCGCAACACCGGCGCCGCGATTGCGCCAGCACGCAAATCAGCCACTGGGGAAACCCATGCCGGTTGACGATGGTGCCGTGGCCATGGAGCCGTCACCACCAGGTCGAGCGTCGGCGTGCGGAGATGACCACCGCCGGGCACGGGCCGACCTTGTTGCGCTCTTCCACGCGTCAATGCCATGGCGCATCAGGAGCTGCTTTCCCGGGGACGAGCACGCTTTCGGCCCTTTTTCTTCCTCGTAGTGTGGCCCGGATTTCTTGACGACGTCGGCGCCCACGGCGGCGCGCGCCCCACAACAGCAGCACCGGCTGGGCCGTGAACACCGTGTATTCGTTGGCGGTGCCAAACAGTTCCAGGGATGCGTGGTCAGGTAAAGTAGCATCTTCTTGGTGAACCTTGCTGCCGTCGACTGCGAGCAGGATATTCATGGCGTCTCCGTGTGGGGTAACTTGCAGTGTGATGGCGGAGTGCCCGCGGCAACCGCAAATCAAACCGCGCCGCTGGCCGGGCGCCGCTTGCTATCAATTCAGTAGCACTCAAGCGGTATTGGCGGGGTCAGGTGCCCGTTTCGACCAGCAAGCCGGGCGAAAGCCCTCCTGCTCCGGATTTGCTGGCATAGCCAACGGGTTGGCCACCTCCGGCAGCTGCGGGGCTCGGCACCGCAACTGCGGGCCGCGCGTGCCGGTAGTCGCTGGGCAGTGCGGGTGGCCGTGCAGCCACACATCGGCGTGGTCCAGCAGGGCGTCCAGTGCGTTGCAAAAACCCGCCGTCCCCGGCGTCCGCCGTAGCGCGGGTCGGCGCTGCACGGCTGGGCGCAGAAATGCGTCACCACCACCGTGGGGCCGTCGTGCAGCTGCCAGCGCCTCGCGCAGCCGAACCTGCGCGGCCAGACCCGCTCGCGCGTCCTGCGCCAGCATGGGCTGGCCACCGCGCGGGCGGTGGCGCTCGGGTAGTGGTTGGCGGCGCGAAACGCCTTTTCGCCGCTTGGGGTTAAGCCGCCAGATGGCTGGCCCCGGTTCGGCAAAAGCGTCAAAGTCGGCCCACAGCGTGCTGCCGACGAAGCGCACGCCCTGCAGCACAAGGCTGCGCCGCTCAGCCAGGTGATGCCCAGCCGGTCGCAGGTGGCGGAGCCGCGCCAGCGTGGCGTCGTGGTCAGGCCGTCGAACTCGTGGTTGCCCGGCACGTACAGCACCGGGACCGGCCAGCCCAGCGCCGGGGCGAAGCGCTCCAGCCGAAGTCGTCGCCCTCCGGGCGGGAGCCGCTGCTGGTAGGAGCCGATATCCCCCGCCAGCACCAGCAGGTCGGCCCCAGGTTGGGCGCAAGTCGAAGCGCCGGATCGGCCTCCGAGGTGCAGGTCAGTTAACAACTGGATTTTCATGAGGCGAGTCTAAATGCCGTATCTATACAAGCCTTGGCTGGGGTTATGCCGCCTGCGCATGATGAAGGCTTGAAAAACTAGGGAAAACCCTTAACCTGCAGACATTGCAACTTGGCGCCCCCTTTTGAACGGCGCACACACCATGTTCAGCCTGTTTGCCTCCCTCTCCCAGATGTTCTCTTCCAGCCGCGCCGCCGCACCGGCCGAAGCCGGCATCAGCCCCGCGCGCGCCCTGATGGAAAGCGCCGACGCCCTGGCCGGGCTGGACCCGCATCAGGCCGAAGAACTCCGCCTGGCCGCCAGCGCCTGGCTCAGCGTCGCGCGCTGAAAGCACCCGGAGCCTGCCTGCGCCCTGGTTTTGGGGGTCAAATCGGCCTCCAGCCCCCGTCCCTGTTGATTGACCCGCTATCAAATCGATAGCGGTTTGGCGAAAGCCCGCTTGGCAGCCGCCTGCACCGCCAGGCGCAGCCACGCATGCGCGGGCTCACGCTCGCGGCGCCGGTGCCACAGCGAGTCCATGGACGGTGGGCGTCAAACGGCAGCGGGCGCAGCACCAGCTCGTCCGCCATGCCGGTGACGCCCACAAAGTGGCGCGGCAGCACCGTCAGCAAGTCCGAGTGCGCCACCACCCGCCCGGCGGTGAAGAACTGGTTCACCGTCAGCACCACCCGCCGCGTCCGCCCGATCGAGGCCAGCGCCTCGTCGATGAAGCCGAACGGCCGGCCGGAGAAGCTCACCAGCAGGTGGTGCGCGGCGCAGTAGCGGGCCACGCTCATCGGCCCCGCGCCAGCGGGTAGCCCTGGCGCATCTGCACGTATTCGCCGTCATACTGCCGCTCGTGCGCGAACGTCACCACCGGCCGGCCTGTGCCTGGGCCGACCAGGTCGGCCAGCACGGCGGGAAATACCCCACCGCCAGGTCCGCCCCGCCGTCGTCCAGCAATCGGCGCGGGTCGCGCGTGGTCAGCGGCACCACCCGCATCGACACCCCGGCGCGTCGCCCTCCAGGATGTCGATCAGGCCGGGGATCAGCTCGGCGGCGGTGGCGTCCGCCATGGCCAGCACGAACGTGTCCTGCGCCTTCGAGGCGGTGAAATCGCCGGGCGCGAGCGACGCCTCCAGCTGGCGCAGGTTCCGCTCACCGCGGGCCACAGCGCCAGGGCGCGCGGCGTCGGATCCACGCCAAAGCCGTTGCGGCGCACCAGGTCGTCGCCCAGCGCCTCGCGCAACCGCCGCAGGGCGTTGCTCACCGCCGGCTGCGTCCAGCGACAGGGTGCGCGCGGCGCGCGTCAGGCTGCGCTCGGTCATCACCCGCATCGAAGATCCGCAGCAGGTTCAGGTCCAGCGTGCGGAAATTGGGCATTCTTGTCATCATTCCCGTGAATGATAACCATCACAAATCTAAATTTGGAAAATATCAGGGTGAACCCTAATATCTGGGCATCCATTCAAAGAGTCCGCCATGACCAGTTTTGTCCCACGTTGAGATGCCGACCGAGCACCCCGGTGTTGCGCGCTTCGAGGCGAGCCGCTGGCAACCTGCGCACGGCCGCCAACCGTTTTGACAGCGCCAAGGGCCTTGCCGCCTTCCTGCTGGCGGCTGTGGTCTCCGCCATGCTGGTGGTGGCCGACCAGGTAATGTCCACCTGGGCCGACGGCCACCTGATGGCCGCCTGGATCGTGATGTGGGCGATCGCCTTCTCAGTGCTGGCCATGTTTGCCGGTACTGCGCGGCGCTTCTCGCGCAACGTGATCGCCCTGGGCAACGAATGGGCCGCCGCCTCGGCGGCCCGCCGCCGCGCCGACGCACGGCTGTGGGCTGTGGCCAGCAACGACCCCCGCGTCATGGCCGACCTGCAGGCCGCCATGCTGCCGCAGCGAAGCCGCCAGCGAAGCACTGTCGCCCGCCGCAACGCCGGCACCGGTGGCCAAGACCGGCCTGCCGGCCGTCGACGCCGACGAAGCCCTGGCCGACAACGACTGGCGCCGCGTGGCCGAGATGCACCTGCCCCCGCACAAGCGCTACATGCTCTCCATGTAAGCCCTGCCCCGCAGGCATGAAAAAAGCCACCCGCGGGTGGCTTTTTTTGTGGCGCCTCGCGCAGTGGCTGCGGCTTTGACAGCGGCAGTGGCCGGGTTCAGGCCGCCAGGCGCTTCTCGATGCCGGCCTTGGTCTCCAAGAGCGCGCGTGGCAGGTGGTGCTCCAGCTGCTTGAACAGCTCGTCGTGCAGCTTGAGCTCTTCGGTCCAGGCGGCCGTGTCAATGCTGGTCACCGTGCGGAACTGCTCGGCGCTGAACGCCAGCCCGTCCCAGTTGAGCTCGCCATACGCCGGCGCAACGCCAAACAGCGTCTGTTCGCCCTGCGCCTTGCCTTCAATGCGGTCAATCATCCACTTGAGCACGCGCATGTTCTCGCCGTAGCCCGGCCAGACGAACTTGCCGTCGGCGTCCTTGCGGAACCAGTTGACGCAGAAAATGCGCGGCAGCGTCGCGCCCTGGCCCTTGAGCCGGGGCTCCATGTCCAGCCAGTGCTGGAAATAGTCGCTCATGTTGTAGCCGCAGAACGGCAGCATCGCAAACGGGTCGCGGCGCACCACGCCCTGCGCGCCAAAGGCCGCGGCGGTGGTCTCGCTGCCCATGGTGGCGGCCATGTAGACGCCTTCGGTCCAGTTGCGCGCCTCGGTCACCAGCGGCACGGTGGTGGAGCGGCGGCCGCCAAAGATGAAGGCATCGATCGGCACGCCCGCCGGGTCGTCCCAGGCTGGGTCCAGCGCCGGGTTGTTGGTGGCGGCCACGGTGAAGCGGGCATTGGGGTGCGCCGCCTGCGCGCCAGCCTTGCCGTCTTCGGGCGTCCAGTCCTTGCCCTGCCAGTCGATCAGATGCGCGGGCGGCTCGTCCGTCCATGCCTTCCCACCACACGTCGCCGTCGTCGGTCAGCGCCACGTTGGTGAAGATCACGTCGCGGCCCAGGCTGGCCATGCAGTTGGGGTTGGTCAGGGTGTTGGTGCCCGGGGCCACGCCGAAATAGCCCGCCTCGGGGTTGATCGCATACATGCGGCCATCGGCGTGGGGCTTGACCCAGGCGATGTCGTCACCGATGGTGGTGACTTTCCAGCCGGCAAACGCCTTGGGCGGCACCAGCATCGAGAAATTGGTCTTGCCGCAGGCGCTGGGGAAAGCCGCTGCGACGTGGTACTTCTTGCCTGCGGGCGAGGTCACGCCCAGGATCAGCATGTGCTCGGCCAGCCAGCCCTGCTCGCGGCCCATGTTGGAGGCGATGCGCAGCGCAAAGCACTTCTTGCCCAGCAGCGCGTTGCCGCCGTAGCCGGAGCCGTACGACCAGATCTCGCGCGTCTCGGGGGTAGTGCACGATGTACTTGGTGGTGGGGTTGCACGGCCAGGACGTCGTGTCCTTCTGGCCCTCGGCCAGCGGCGCGCCCACGGTGTGCACGCAGGGCACAAACTCGCCGTCCACGCCCAGCACGTCGTACACGGCGCGGCCCATGCGGGTCATGATCTTCTGGTTGACGGCCACGTAGGCGCTGTCGGTCAGCTCGATGCCGATGTGGGCGATGTGCGAGCCCAGCGGCCCCATCGAGAACGGCACCACATACATGGTGCGGCCCTTCATGCAGCCGTCAAACAGCGGCTGCAGCGTGGCGCATCTGCGCCGGGTCCATCCAGTTGTTGGTGGGGCCGGCGTCTTCCTTGGCGGCCGAGCAGATGAAGGTGCGGTCTTCCACACGGGCCACGTCCGACGGGTCGGAGCAGGCCAGGAAGCTGTTGGGGCGCTTGGCCGGGTTGAGGCGGCGGAACGTGCCCGCATCCACCAGCTGCTGGCACAGGCGGTCGTATTCGGCCTGGGAGCCGTCGCACCAGTAAATGGTGTCGGGCTTGCACAGGGCGGCCATGTCCGCCACCCAGGCAATGAGCCTGGCGTTCTTGACGTAGGCCGGGGTGTTCAAGTTCAGCCCCTGCATCACGGGAGAGTTCATCCGGTCGCTCCTAAGTTGAAAACCTGATTTCAGGAGGCCTGGCGCGCAGGGCTCATGGAATGGGGCTGAAAGGGATGTCGATTTTATGAAACCGGCCCGTAACCATCCGGCCGACCAGCCCTTCTTCCATGCAAAACCTGCATGAGGTTATGCACGCGCCAGAGGCACCGCAGGCCGCGCGCGAACGGTGCAAACAAAAGAAAACGCCGCTGCAGTTGCCTGCAGCGGCGTCGGAGGGGGTTTTGGAGCGGAGGGGCCGCTGTATCAGGCCATCGCCACGGCGATGAAGGCCAGCAGGAAGATCAGCAGGCCGCCCACCACCGGCAACACGATCGGGATCATGGGGGTGATGGCTTCGATCGGGTCCTGGCTGGCCGTTGCGGGCTCGTGGTGGTCAGACATGGTGCGCTTCCTTGCAATCGGGATTTCGGTTGCCGCGATTTTACCTTCACCGGGGCTCTACCAAACAGGTCGGCCAAGCGACACATCGGCGCGTTAGAGTGAAACGACTGTTTCACTGCGGGAAACCCGCGCCACACCATGATCAAGAAGACCGCCTCCCTTGCCGCCGTTGCGATCGCCGCCCTGCTGGCCGGCTGTGCCTCCACCGGCCCCAACAGCCCCTCTGCCCAGCCGGTGCTGTACCCCAACGCCCACTACAACCGCGTGGGCGACGTGCAGGCCAAGGGCGAGGTGTCCTCCTGCATCGTCAAGGCCACGCAGGCCGGCCTGACGCCGGACGAAAAGAACAACGCCGTCGCCCGATCGGCCGGCCAGGGCGCCGCCACGGTGGGCGTGGGCACGGCGGTGGGCGCGGCCGTGTCCGGCCACGGGCTGGGCGGTACGGTGCGGGCCGGCGTGGCCGGCGCGGCCATCGGCGGCTCGATGGGCGCCGTCAGCGGCGCCTTCCAGGACAGGCCCAACGCGGTGTACCGCCAGTTTGTGCAGCGCTGCCTGGCCGACAAGGGCTTTGACGTCATCGGCTGGAACTGACGCACCCGCGGGCGCCAGCCCGCGCGGCGCGCGCTACAGCAGCGCGTAGGTGGTGCTGGCGCGGCTGACGCTTTTGCCGTCGCTGGCGCCGCGCAAGTCAATCTCGCCAAACGCCAGCGCCTTGCCCGCGCGCACCACGCGCGCCTGCACCAGGGAGTCCTGCCCCGACAGCGGCTTCAAGAAGCTGCTGTTGAGCTGCACCGTGGTGCAGGGGCGGAACTCCCCAAAGTGGTTGATCAGCGCCAGCACCATGGCCGTGTCGGCCGCGGCCATCATGGCCTGGCCACACAGCATGCCGCCCACGCGGCTGAGCTGTTCGTTCTGCGGCAGGCGCAGGGTCACACTCTCGGTGTCAAACGCCTCCACCTGCAGGCCCAGCGCCTGCACCCAGGGGGCAAAGTACTCGGCCAGCGCGGCCTGTAGCGTGTCAGCGGTCACGTCAGCGGTCACTTTTGCTCCTCACATTGGAATCCGGCGGCCACCAGGGCCCCAAGCACTGCGGCCAGGTGATCCCGCCCGCGCGTCTGGATCACCAGCTCGATGTCCACGTTCTGTACCGACAGCGTGGTAAAGGCCCGCTGGTGGTGCACCTCGTCGATGTTGGCGCCCGCTTCGCCCACTACGGCCGTGATGCGGGCCAGCGAGCCCGGCACGTCGCGCGCGCTCACGCGGATGCGCGCCAGCCGCCCGGCGCGCACCATGCCGCGCTCGATGATGGCCGCCAGCAGCAGCGGGTCAATGTTGCCGCCGCACAGCACCAGGCCCACCGTGCGGCCCTGAAAGCGCTGCGGGTGGCGCAGGAGCGCGGCCAGGCCGGCGGCGCCCGCGCCCTCGACCAGCGTCTTTTCAATCTCCAGCAGCATCACGATGGCCTGCTCGATGTCGGCCTCGTCCACCAGCAGCAGGTCGTCCACCAGCCGCGCCACCGCCTCGCGGGTGATGGCGCCCGGCGTGCCCACGGCAATGCCTTCGGCGATGGAGCTCAGCCCCTGCGGGTGATGCGTGCCCTTGATGGCGTTGAACATCGCGGGGAAGCGCGCCGTCTGCACGCCCACGATCTCTATCCCCGGTTTAAGCGCACGCGCCGCGGTGGCAATGCCCGCGATCAGCCCGCCGCCGCCCACGGCAATCACCAGCGTATCCAGCTCGGGCACGGCCTGCAGCATCTCCAGCCCCACCGTGCCCTGGCCGGCGATGATGGCCTCGTCGTCGTAGGGGTGCACAAAGGTCAGGCCCTGCGCGGCGGCCAGCTCCAGCGCGTGGGCGCGGGCTTCGTCCAGCGTGTCGCCGTGGAGCACCACCTCGGCACCAAAGCCCCGGGTGCGCTCGATCTTGACGCCTGGCGTAAAGCGCGGCATCACGATCACCGCGCGCAGGCCCAGGCGCTGCGCGTGATAGGCCACACCCTGCGCATGGTTGCCCGCGCTCATGGCGACAACGCCAGGGCGTGAACCGGTGCTGTCCACCAGCTGCGTGAGCTTGTTGCACGCGCCGCGCTCCTTGAAGGAAGCCGTGAACTGCAGGTTCTCAAACTTGAGAAAGATGCGCGCCCCCGTCAGCTGCGAGAGCGTGCGCGATTCCACACAGGGCGTGTCCAGCACCTGGCCCTGCAGCCGTGCCGCAGCGCGGCGAATGTCGTCCAGTTCCACCATCGGGCGATTGTGAAACGAAAAAACCCGAGTGCTGTGGCGGTTTTCTAACAATGCATGTCTTCCATGACGCATCAAGCTGCGTTATCGTGCTTCAAGCCCTGGTGGATTTCTTCCTTGCTGGAGGTTGTCGATGGTCAGACGTTCGGCCGAGTTGCAGCTGCTGCCTTCCCCCGGGCTCACGGACGCGCCGGTGCTGGACTTGATGTGCTCGCACTTTGTGCTGACGCTGGCGGCCAAGCAGGGCGGCAAGTTCAATGTGCGGCGCGACCTGAACGGCCTGCTCTCGTTGGCCGGGCGCCACCTGGTGTGGCCGGCACCCGCGCTGGCCCGCCTGCGCGAGTTTTTGGGCCGGCGCTGCCGAGACAACGAGTTCTGGCGCGGCCACGAGGCGCTTGGCGCACGCGCTTTCCTGGAGCGCCACGGCGTGTGGCGCGGCCCGTATGAAGAAGGCACGCTGTTCTTTTACCTGGACGAACACGCCAAAGACGCCCCCAAAGACCTGCTGGCCGTGCTCACCGTGACCTGCGAGTGGCTGACCAGCGCCCTCAAGAAGCACAGCACGCTGGTAGAGAAAAACATCGACGCGCTCTCGGGCCTGCTGCAGCTCAACAAGGCCGAGCGCGCCCTGTTGCTCTATGGCACGCTGGCGCGCTACCAGCGGGACTTGCGCAGCATATTGGTGGAGTTCAAGGTCAACAACGCGCCCGAGGCCTACGCCGCCATTGCCGACATTGCCGGCGTCAGCCCCGCAGAGGTGGGCGAGGCGCTGCGCGCGGGCTCGCGCCTGGAGCGCATTGGCCTGGTGGAGAACCTGATCTCCGAACACAACATCACCGACCTGGCCGACCTGATGAAGGTCAGCGAGAAGCTGCCCCCCGTGCTGATGCGCGAGTACCGCGACGAGAGCGAGCTGATGGCGGTGTTTACCCGCCCGTCTGCCAAGAGCACGCTGACGCTGGACGACTTTGCCTTTGCGCAGGACGACGCGCGCATGCTCAGCGCGCTGCTGCGCAACGCCGTGGCGCGCAAGGAGCCCGGCGTCAACGTGCTGCTGTATGGGCCGCCCGGCACCGGCAAGACCGAGCTGGCCAAGGTGGTGGCCCAGGCCGCCGGGCTGGAGCTGTACGAGGTGGAGTACGCCGACCGCGACGGCAACAGTTTGAGCGGGCGCGACCGCTACCGGTCACTGCAAATCGCGCAGGTGTTTTTAAAGGGCAGCGCCCAGGCCGCCCTGCTGTTTGACGAGGTGGAAGACGTCTTCCCGCCCATATCCAGCGAGGCCGCCCAGCTGATGGCGCGCGCCGAGCAGGTGGCCGCGCCCGCCAGCGGCAGCGTGAGCGGCAAGGCCTGGGTCAACCAGATCCTGGAGACCAACCCCGTGCCCACGCTGTGGGTGACCAACCGCATCGAGCAGATTGACCCGGCTTTCCGCCGCCGCTTTGCCTACCACCTGGAGCTGAAGAGCCCGCCCCCCGGCGCGCGCGAGCAGCTGGTGCGCCGCACGCTGGAGGGCGTGGCCGTGAGCGACGCCTTTGTGGCGCGGCTGACCGAGCGCAAGGGCCTGACGCCCGCGCAGATACGCACCGCGGTGCGCTTTGCCGGCCTGGCCGCCGAGCCCGCACCGGGGCTGGCCACCGAGCCCGCCGCGCAAGGCATGCCAATGGATGTGCCCGCGGTAGAGGCGCTGATAGAGCGCCAGCTGCGCAACGCCGACCAGGCCCTGGGCAACCGCAGCCAGGGCGCGGGCGAGCGGCGCAGCGTCACCACGTACGACCTGGGCATGCTGAACGTAGAGACGCGCTTTGAGGTGCCGCGCATTGTGGATGCCCTGAAAAGCCGCGGCCACGGCACGCTGTGCTTTTATGGCGCGCCTGGCACCGGCAAGACGGCGCTGGCCGAGCACATCGCCCGCGCGCTGGAGCGCCCGCTCATCATCAAGCAGGCCAGTGATTTGATGAGCAAGTACGTGGGCGAGACCGAGCAGAACATGGCCGCCATGTTCCGCGAGGCAGAGTCCGAGAAAGCCGTGCTCCTGCTGGACGAGGCCGACAGCTTCTTGCAGGACAGGCGCGGCGCGCAGCGCACCTATGAGGTGACGGAGGTCAACGAGATGCTGCAGGGCATGGAGCGCTTTAACGGCATCTTTGTGTGCACCACCAACCTGCTGGACCGCATAGACCAGGCGGCGCTGCGCCGGTTTACCTTCAAGATCAAGTTCTTGCCGTTGACGGCCGCACAGCGCGAGCGCATGTTTACCGCCGAGGCGCTGGCCGGCGACGCCACGCTGCTGACGCCCGAGCTGTGCGCGCGGCTGGCCCGGCTGGAGCAGCTGTGCCCCGGCGACTTTGCCGCCGTCAAGCGGCAGGTGGACATATTGGCGGCCGAGTTCAGCTCGGCGGAGTTCATGGACCAGCTGGAAGCCGAGCACCGCATCAAGCCGGAGGTGCGGGAGGCACGGCAGATGGGGTTTTTACAGTAGAAATCGGGCTGTAGCCCCCGCCAGTGCTTGCTGAACCGCTACTGATTTAATAGCGAAATGCAGCGCACCTTTGGCTTGTAAGCTCCCGGACCTGCAGTGCTGGCGTAGCGTGCATCGGCTCAGGAGCTCTATGCCGGTGAGCACTAAATGCCCCGGGTTCAAGGGCGCTACCAGTAACATTTGTTCGCTATCTGCCAGTTGTGGGCATTCGCTAGTGACTGGCAGCGAGTACCTGTCGTAGTTATTAGCCGGCAGCACCAACCTGATAGTCGTCGGCCTTTAGAGTCATGTACTCCAGACGCCACTGCGTGAGAAGTCTCGCCTTGCTCACGGTTAGATCGTCCTCGGAGATGGACATACATCCCATCAAGGCAATCCCTTTCCATATGCCAGCGGCTTGGTCGAAGTGCTTTTCTGCGAAGAGATTCGTGATCGCGGCTTCGACCTTATCCACCTCGTCAGCAGTCCGCTCCGGATCGTCGCCCGGCGGGTAGGCAAGAACGATTTTCAGGACATAGGGACTGCCATCGGAGTGATCGATTTCATTCCCACCATCTACATCGAAATAGATGGCGGACAGTAGCTTGCCGACCGGCTCGACGATTTTGGCGAGGTGTTGTTTGACTTTCGACTGGATTAGACGATTAACGAAAGTGTCAGGGAATGCCGCTCGGTTGTAGCGGATTTCCAGCCAAGAGCGTAGTACCGACAACGACTTGCCGTCAAAACTATGAGTGGTGTCGGGAGTGAATGCTGCGAGTGCCTGCTTCGGAATCGAGCGCTTGTCTGTAGCGACCAATTCGACAACTGTTGCGATACCGTTTTTCTGTGCCTCGACGTGTAGCGTGCGTGGCGCCTTTGCCCAGTAATAGTTGCCGTCCCCCTTGGGCAGATGACGCCCCACAATGATTTCCACGTTTGGCTCAATCTGCAAGTCATCGTTCGCCAAATCACAATCGTGACTGATGATGACCACACAGGTCGAGTCAGGCTCATCAGAATGGAGCAGTCCCATGGCCCGGATAGCGTCCATCGTGAGGACGTGGCCTTGGCGCCACTGCGTATCTCTGGTCCAGCTTCCTGCCATGCCATCCATGTCGGTCAAACGGCTTCATCGAATGTGGGACGCCCCATGTCGGATACATCAGGACGCGAAGGCGCTCTGCCCTCAAGCAAGGCATCGAGATTTGCCTTTGCGACTGTCCCCCGCTGTATTATCCGAAGGAGTCTTTCCGCCGTTTCCTTGCCATCGGCACCTTGCCCCATCAGTTCGACGAATGACCTGCCTTGTGCCAAGGTACGGTCCAGAGAAAGTGCCGACGGTTTGAAGCCAGCCTCAGTGAATGCGCGAGCAGCCGCGGCCAGCTGTACGAGCTTGTCCTGATGCTGCTCCTTGGGAGTTTCACCATTGAGCCAGTTATAGAGCGTCTGGCGTGATACCCCGAAAATCGCTGGCAAATGGGACATAGTTCGGCCGAAACCGGCCTTCACCTCTTGCATCAGGTCACTGTAGGAGGCGAACTTTTCCTGAGCTGCAGCGAGTTCGATTTTCTGGATTACGTAGGGGCTATAGCCTTGGCGCGAAATGAAAAAGGACACGCTCTCGACTCCGCCGGTCCCACTTCCGCCAAAGCAGGGAAGCAGGCCGCCTTCGACAACGGGAGCCCGGTTGTAGATTGCGGGAGCGGGCCGGTAGTAGCTGTGGACGTTGATATCGCCAATCGGAACTGCGAATCCGAGCATTCAAATGCGTACCGCGTTGCGGTGGTCTTGAACGCCGTTCCGATGACCTTGTGGATAGCGTCCAGATGGTCTGCAACGGCCTTTGTCGAAAACGCCTCACGTCCTTCAACGAAACCATCGTTGTCGAGAATTGCACTGGTACCCGAATATGACGTGAATCTTTCAGTAATCCGCAAGCTCCCTAGCTGGATATCCGGCGGAAAGGCCAGAGGGCCTTCTTGTATGACAACCCGACTCAATAGCTTGATGTTTTCGACCTGGTTCATTGCCTCTGTAAAGGAGTACAGCGGGCGTCCTCCAAGGCGCGGACTCAGCCCTTGAACCTGTTCAACGAGGTATTGCTCGATGGATTCCCCGGGTTGCGGCATCACCCGGTCGAGGTATCGAAGTCCGACGCGTTCAGTAAAGGCGAGTTTTACCGCATCATTGATGATGCTCAATCCCCCTAAGAAGCAAGCCGAGAAGGTTTCGAATTGACCGTAATTGGTTGACTGAAGAGTGAGGCGCTGACCATCGAGGATGAAGGTATGCGTTTTCTCGACATTGCCGAAGAGGAACCTTTCCTGCTGAACAGGGTTCGGGGTCGGCGGTTTGCCTTCTTGGGTCGTCAACTGGATCGAGATGAGATGCTGGCGATCAAAATCAGGGTACCCTGCCTGACGGAAGCTCTCCTGAATGCTTGGCAGGAAATCGACCAGCTTCAGAATTGGGTTGAACAGTACCTGGGCCAAGGTCAGGTACACAGGCGGGTTCTTGAGCGGCGTTCCCATCTATTAATTGTCTCCAAGTGACCGAGTGCAGTTTACACTTTGATTGACACTTTAGCAGGTTTTCTTGTAATCCGCCTCTTGGTTACATGCCTTGCGCGAGAAAACTCCATGACTAACCCGGCTGCAGCCCTCTCCAATACTTGCTACCCCACTACAAATTTGATAGCGAAACCCGCAGCACATCCTCACCGTAGGCTTCCAGCTTCTTCGCCCCAATCCCGCTAACCCCCTGCAAGTCCTCCAGCGTCTGCGGCGCCAGCGCGGCGATCGCCGCCAGCGTGGCGTCGTGGAAGATCACATACGCGGGCAGGTTGTGCTCGCGCGCCACTTCGGCGCGCCAGGCTTTCAGCGCGGCAAAGCGGCGCTGGCCGTCGTCGGTCAGCGTGGCGGCCACGGCCGATGCCTTGGGCGCGGGCTTGCCGCGCCGTGCCTTGCCGCCCGCCCCACCGCCCGCCCCGCCGCCCGCCGCCGTGGGGAGGGATTCGCGCAGCATCACCGCCTGCTCGCCCTTGAGCACGGCGCGCGAGCCGTCGGTCAGCTTCAGGGTGTTAAAGGCCTGCGCGTCCACGGCCAGCGCGCCGGTGGCTATAAGCTGGCGCAGCACGCCGCGCAGCTGCGCCTCGCTAAACGCGGCGCCCAGGCCAAAGGTGCTCAACTGCTCATGCCCAAACTGGGTCACCTTCTCGGTGGGCTTGCCGCGCAGGATGTCCATGATGTGGCCCGCGCCAAAGCTGATGCCGCTGTGCTGCTGCACGCGGTAGATGGTCGAAAGCAGCTTGCGCGCGGCCTCGGTGCCGTCCCACACCTGCGGCGGGTTCAGGCAGTTGTCGCAGTTGCCGCATGT
>JADJPY010000008.1 GCA_016713005.1 Ramlibacter sp.
TGCAACCGCGAAGACAGCAAGTGGCAGATGCGCACCGTGATGGAGCTCAAGGGCGGCACGCTTTCGGTGGCCGAGAGCAGCAAGTACCAGGGCAACAATGCCTTTACCGTGCTGCGTTGCGGCGCGGTGGCGGCAGCGGCACCTGCAGCGCCAGCAGCTCCTGCTGCGCCGGCGGCCGCAGCGTCCGGCAAGGTGATGAACTGCACGGTCAACCCCGGGCAGGCAGGCGTGACGACGTACCTGGACGACAAGCTCAAGAAGTCGGGCAACGCCGTGCGCGACTTCGACGGCTACACCTTCAAGGCGGAGAAAACCATCAAGGTCAACAAGATGGACATCCTGGTGGGCAAGCTGGTGCGTGCCAACGGCAGCGTGTCGGAACCGCAGTCCTACGCCATGGCCGACGAGTGGACATGTAAGTAACGCGTGTGGCGGGGGAGCGCTTCCGTTGGGGTGCGGAGGCAGCGGGCGCCGGTGGTTGAAAAGCTCCCCCGCAGCGGAGTAAATTGCCAAGGTCGACCCGCCGGGAGCCGTCCATGCGCGAAGTCCGTTTGCCCTTTTGCCGCCTGCCCTTTCGCAGCCTGCCCCTTCGCGCCTTGTTTGCCGCGGCCCTGCTTCTGGGCGTTGCCCTGCCCGCGCTGGGTCAGACGTACTACGGCGTCACCCAGAGCTGGTGTGGCAAGAACGGCGGGCAGTTCCGCTTTACCGGCAAGGTGGGCACCGACATCGGCGAGTGCGTGGTGCTGCCACGCGTGGGCAGCGGCAGTTCGGGCAGCGGCGGCGGCTACAGCGGTGGTGGCGGCAACCGTTACATGGACATCTACAACGCGGCGGGCGCCCTGCGCCAGATGCTGGCCGAGAGCCGCCGTCGCGAGGCCATCCAGCTGGCGACCGACATCAACGAGCAGGGTCGCCAGGCCCTGAGCTGGGGCAACTACGAGCTGGCGATCAGCTATTTCGAGCAGTCGGCCGACCTGTGGGGCCAACTGGGCGATGGCGGCAATGTCCAGATCAGCCTGAACAACGCCGCGATCGCGCGCAACGCCTGGGCCGAGAAGGACCGGCAGGCCCGCGCCGCCGAAGAGCGCCGCCAGGAGGCGGAGCGCCAGCGCCTGGAGGATGAGCGTCGCAGCGCTGAAGAGGCCCGCCGCATCGCCGAAGCCGAGGCCGAAGCCGCCGCCAGGGCCAGGCAGGCGTCCAGCGGCCAAGGCGCTTCGGGCGGCGCGGCCCGGCCGGCCGTCAAGGGCGCCCGCAAGGACACCAATTGCACTGGCCCCGTGCCCGACGACGTGGCAGGCTGTTACGAGCAGCCCCGCCTGAGCAAGAAGCAACTGGCAGCCCAGGAGGCCGAACGCAAGCGTGCCGAACGCCGCGCCAAGCGCGACCAGCTGCGCGAGGCACTGCGCGTCAAGGACAAGCCGGTGGGCGACGGCGGCGTGGTGGACGGTGACGACCTGCAGGTGGCGGCCGCTGACCCGCCCAAACCGCCAGAGCCGCCGGCCAAACCACCGGTCATGCATTGGGACCACAACATCATGCAGCACGAGTGCGACGCCCGCGGCGGCAGCTGGGGCACGCCCAAGGGGCGCACGATGCCGGGCTGCCTGCTGGACGGACCCGGGCGCAGCGGGTTCCCGCTGGCGGGCCCTGAGACGGACGCTTTCATCAAGGAGCAGGTGGACGAGCAGATCAAGCGCGCCGAAGAGCAGTCCAAAGCGTTGCGCGACAACCTGTTCCAGCGCAATCAGGATGCGCTCAGGCGGGCGCAGCAGGCAGGCAAGGTCGGGCCCTGAAGCCGGGCGGTACGCCCTGCCGGCTACCCCGGGACGCAGCCAGATAGGTCCAGCAGGACGGCCAGCAGGCCCAGTGCCCCCACCACGATGGCGATGCCGGCCCGCGCGGCGTAAGGGCCTTCTTCATTGGGGTCCAGCAGCGAGATGGCGGGATCCTGCGGGTCGTACCAGACCTTGACGGCTGTGCCCGTGGCGTACTTGTCGGCCACAGGGCGGGCCAGTTGCGCGGTGGAAAACGCCGGCGAGCCGCCGGGACCGATGCGGTCGCCGTCATAGGTGGCGCCGCCCACGGTGTAGGTGTAAGCCACCTCCAGCTTGTGCTCATTGCCGGAGTCCAGCTCGCGCACGGTCAAATCGCATCGGGTAATGACGCCCTGGGTGGTGGGCCACTGCCGGCTGGCACGTGCCTCTGCACGCGTCACGTGTGCCAGCCAGGCCGCAACAGCGGCGATCAGCAGACAGATGAGTCCGAATCCGGTGAGCATGGGCGTCCCCCGCAATGGCGCAAGGATTCTAGCCAGCGCCTGCCCGCACGCGGCGATGCGTCACCCGGCCTACGGCTTGAGCACGTCGCGCAGGAAGCCTTCGGCCGGGTGGCGGGCCGCGGGCAGATTCATCAGGGTGTGCGGCGCACCGGGGATCAGCACCACACTGGCCTGCTTGTTGGCCTTGAGCGCCGCACCACAGTGCCCGGTGGCGGTGGCGTTGCCCAGCCAGCTGTTGCTGGGGGAAAAGAAGACGTCGGTCGAACTCATCACATTCAGGACCGGCCGGTCGTCGGGCAGCGCGGTGGCGTGGGCCTGCACAAAGTAGTTGTCTTCACAACTCCACGAGTAGATGATGCGCCCCGCAAACTCGCGCCCGCTGTAGCGGGCGACGGCGGTGGCGCCTTCGCTGGTGCCGGCCAGCACCACGCGTGCCGCATCGGCCCATGGCAGGCCCGGCAATGCCCGGGCGGCGAGTGCGATTTCAGAGACCCGCAGCGCATGCACTTTTTCGTAGGTGGCCTTGTCCACGGGCGACTTGTAGGTGATGCGGTTGGGCAGGGCAAACGAGTCGGGCGCCAGGCTGGCGATGCCCATGCCGGCCAGCCACTGCTGCCATTCGCCAATGGCCTTGAGCGCGAGTCCCGACGAACCGTGCATGAACACCACCACCGGCACGCGCTGGCGCGCCTCCTTTGGCGCGCCGCGCAGCGGCCCCAGGTAAGGGGCGCCGCCGGTCACGCTGGCGGGCAGCGCCACCTGGGCGCCGGCAATCACGTCTTGTGCCGATGCCGCCGTGTGCACCACCGCCTCGCCCTTGATCTCGCCCTGCGGGGTCTGGGCCCAGACGCTGGCGGCCAAGAGCAGGCTGGCCAGTACTGCGGCGTGTTGAACGGTTTGTGTCAAGGTGTTCTTCATGGTGTTTTCTCCTTCGGCCTGCACTCTAGGCCTGCGTGGTCTTCGTGTCCAATGCATGTGTTGGCTGATTCATAATTAAAAGCTATGAATATCAGCCAACGGCAACTTCGCATGTTTGTCGAGACGGCGCGACTGGGCAACATCTCGCGTGCCAGTGAAGCGCTGCACATCAGCCAGCCCGCGCTGACGCGGGCGCTGAAGGAGTTCGAGTCACAGATCAGCACGGTGCTGTTTGAGCGCACCACCCGGCGCCTGGCGCTCACGCCCGAAGGGGAGCGCTTTTTGCCCACGGCGCAGCGCCTGCTGGGCGACCTGACCGAGGCCGCCGAGCGACTGCGCGTGCAGGCCAGTGACGTGCAGGGCACGGTGACGCTTGCAGTGGGTACGGCGTTTGGCGCGCTGGTGCTGCCCCATGTGCTGCGGCCGCTGGCGGCGCGCTACCCCGGCATGCGCCTGCGCCTGCTGGACGACACCAGCGCCGGCATCACGCGCCGGGTCGTGCACGCCGAGGCGGACCTCGGCATTGGTTCGCTGTCGGGCGACACCAGCGCCCTGCTGTGCCAGAAGCTGCTGACGGCGCCGCTGGGCGTGCTGGCCAACCCGGCGCACTTTGCCCTCAAGGCATCGGCCGGCGCACGCGAGCTGGCCGCGCTGCCCCTGCTGAAGGAAGGGCCGGACACCAGCATCATGCAGCTGCTGCGCCTGCACGGCTCCAGCCTGGTGGCGCAGATGGAAGGCGGCATTGAGGTTTCCAGCCTGTCCATCCAGCTGGCAATGGCGCAGGCGGGCGTGGGGGTGGCCGTGCTCTCGGCGCTGGGCGCCAGCCACCCGCAGGCGCGCGGCATGCGCTTTGTACCGTTGCGCCCCGCCGTGCGGCGCGAAGTCTTTTTGCAGCAGCGCCGCGACCGGCCGCTGTCGGCCAGTGCCCGCGTGCTGCGCGATGCCCTGCTCGCGCCGCTGCGCGTGCCGCAGGCGCACCCGTCGATACGGTTTGTGGCCAAGGGCTGAGCGGACGCAACCGTCAATGAAAGTCCCGGCTCCGGTTGCCCAGCCGGCCGAGCCGGCCCAGCAGGGGCGTCAGGTCGGTGAGCCGCGCGGCCACCAGATGGCAGACCTGGCCACCGCTGTCCACATCGCGCTGCCAGGTGCCGTGCACGGCCAGCAGGCGCGCGCGAAGCAGGGGCTGGCGCTGGGCCTCGCGCACATGCCGCCACACGATCACGTTGACGGGGCCGGTCTCGTCCTCCAGCGTCACAAAGATGGTGCCCTTGGCCGTCTGGGGCTGCTGGCGCACCGTCACGATGCCGCAGGCGGCGGCTCGGCGGCCATCGGGCAGCGCAGACAGCTCCTGCGCATTCAGGTAGCCCGTGCGGGCCAGCCGTGCGCGCAACAGGGCCAGCGGATGGCGACGCAGCGTCAGGCCGGTGGCGGCGTAGTCAAACAGGATCTCCTCGCCCTCGGGCGCGGGGGGCAGCGCCAGCGCGGCCTCGTGCACGGGCGCGCCGCGCAGCAGCGCGGGCGCGCGGTGGCGCGCGGCGGCGTCCCACACCTGCTGGCGCCGGTGGCCCGAGAGGCTGTGCAGCGCGTCGGCGGCGGCCAGCGCATTCAGGTCTTTCACGTCCAGCTGCGCGCGCAGGGACAGGTCTTCGGTGCTGGCAAAGGGCGCCTGCGCGCGCGCAGCCACGATGCGGCTGGCGCCCTCGCCGCTCAGCCCGCCCACCATGTGCAGGCCCAGCCGGACTGCTGCGTCCGGGGCCACGTCAGGCCCCGAATAATTGGAATCTGACCCCAATTTCTCCAGTGTGCAGTCGGTGTGGCTGTGGGAGACGTCGGCGGGCAGCACTTGCACGCCATGGCGACGGGCGTCCTGCACCAGCTGGGCGGGCGGGTAAAAGCCCATGGGCTGGGAGTTGAGCATCGCGGCCAGGAAGCATGCGGGCTCGTGGCACTTGAGCCAGCTGCTGGCGTAGGCCAGCAGCGCAAAGCTGTAGGCGTGGCTCTCGGGGAAGCCGTATTCGCCAAAGCCCAGGATCTGCCCGAATATGCGCCGCGCAAACGCATCGGTATAGCCGCGGGCCAGCATGCCGCTGATGAGGGGCGCTTCGAACCTGTGCACCCCGCCCTTGCGCTTCCAGGCGGCCATGGCACGGCGCAGCGCATCGGCCTGCGTGGCACTGAAGCCGGCGGCCACCATCGAAATCTGCATCACCTGCTCCTGGAAGATGGGCACGCCCAGCGTGCGCGCCAGCGCCTCTTTCAGGCGGGGTTCGTCGCCGTCGTGGCTCGAGCGCTCGTACTCGATGGGCAGGCCGCGGGCGACGCGCTCGCGCGCCTTCAGGTAGGGGTGCACCATGCCGCCGGCAATCGGCCCGGGCCGCACGATGGCGACCTCGATCACCAGGTCGTAGAAGCGCCGCGGCCGCAGGCGCGGCAGCATGGACATCTGCGCCCGGCTCTCGATCTGGAACACGCCCACCGTGTCGGCGCGGCGGATCATCTCGTAGGTGGCCGGATCCTCCTGCGGGATGTCACGCAGCTGCATGTCCGTGCCGCGCAGCGCGTTGCGCAGGTGCAGGCAGCGGCGGATGGCGGTGAGCATGCCCAGCGCCAGCACGTCGACCTTGAGCAGCCCCAGGCTTTCCAGGTCGTCCTTGTCCCACTGGATGACGGAGCGGTCTTTCATGGCCGCGTTCTCCACCGGCACCAGCCGGGTCAGGCGGGTTTGCGTCAGCACAAAGCCGCCCACATGCTGGCTCAGGTGGCGCGGAAAGCCGATCAGCTCGCGCGTGAGGCCCAGCCACAGCCGCGCGGTGTGCACGGGAAGCGCCACGCCGCAGCGCTGCGCCAATTCGTCCAGCCGGTCGTCGGCCAGGCCCTTGTCAAACCACTGGTGCTCGCCGGCAAAAGCCTCCACCAGCGGCACGGGCACGCCCAGCGCCTTGCCCACGTCGCGGATGGCGCTGCGGGTGCGGTAGCAGGTGACAACGGCGGCAATGGCGGCGCGCTCGCGGCCGTACTTGGCGTAGATGTACTGGATGACTTCCTCGCGGCGCTCGTGCTCGAAATCCACGTCGATGTCGGGCGGTTCGTTGCGCCGCTCCAGGCTGATGAAGCGCTCCAGCAGCGGGTGCGAGTGCATGGGGTCGGCCGCGGTGATGCCAAGGCACCAGCACACCACCGAGTTGGCCGCCGAGCCGCGACCCTGGCAGAGGATGCCTTTGCCCTCGGCAAAGCGCACGATGTCGTCCACGGTCAGGAAAAACATCTCGTAGCGGCATTCGGCAATGAGCCGCAGCTCCTTGACCAGGTAGCGGCCGATGCGCATGGGCAGGCCCTGCGGGTAACGCCGCGCCGCGCCTTGCAGCGTGCGCCGGCGCAGCGCCTGCGCGGGGCTCAGGCCTTCGGGCACCGTCTCCAGCGGGTAGTTGTAGCGCACCTCGTCCAGGCTGAAGCGGCAGCGCCGCGCCACCTCCAGCGTGGCGGCCAGCAGCGCCGGCGGATAGATGTGGGCCAGGCGCGCGCGCAGCCGCAGGTGGCGCTCGGCGTTGGGCTGCAAACCGAAACCGCAGTCGGCCACCGGCCGGCCCAGACGCACGGCGGTGATCACGTCCTGCAGCGGCTTGCGCGAGCGCACGTGCATGTGCACGTCGCCCGCGGCCACCAGCGGCACGCCGGTTTGTGCGCCCAGGGCCTGCAGCGTGGCCAGCCAGGCCTCGTCGTCGGGGCCGTGCAGCAACTCGGCCCCCAGCCAGATATCCAGGGGAAATATGGCCCTGAGCCCCGCCAGAATTGATCGGATAGCTATCAAATTAATAGCATCCTGAGCACGACGCTCAGGGACGAAGAGCAGCTCGCATCCGCCCAGGCGGTGCAGCGCGGCCTCCGCGCCGGGCACGCGGTAGTCGCCCTTGGGCGCGTTGCGCCGCGCCGCGGTGATGAACTCGCACAGGTTGCCCCAGCCGTCCAGGTCGCGCGCCAGCGCCACCAGGCGAAAGCCCTCAAACGCGAACTCCGCGCCGGCCAGCAGCTTCAGGCCCAGCTCGCGCGCCTTCATGTGCGCGCGCACCAGCCCGGCGACCGAGCATTCGTCGGTGATGGCCAGCGCCTCGTAGCCCAGATCAAAGGCGCGCTGCACCAGTTCTTCGGGGTGCGAGGCGCCCCGCTGGAAGCTGAAGTTGCTTAAAGCGTGCAGCTCGGCATAGCTGGGGAGGTGACCGGGCAGATAACCGGGCAGGGCCGACTCAGGCATAGAACCCCTGCAGGAACCATCGCCCCGACCCGCCACCGGCGAGCGCCGGCCGCTCGCGGTACACCCACACCAGCCCGGCCTGCGGGCTGTGGGCGATGAAATAGTCGCGCAGCGCCGGGCCGCCACCCTCCCACCAGCCGGCCTCGATGCGGTGCAGGCGCGTCAGCCGGCGCAGCGGGCCACCGTACTGCGGCACGTCCCGCTCCACCGCCAGCGCCAGCGGCTCGCGCAGCAGCCAGGTGGGGTACAGGACGTCCGCGGCTGGAGGGCTGGCGTGCGCGGCAGAAGGAGTGGCGCCCCCCTCGCCTGCGCCCTGCCCGCGCGCGCTCACCCAGCGCTGCATGGCCTCGGGCCGGTGGTCGGCCTGCGCCACGGGTACCTGCACCTGGTCTTCCCCCAGCCGCGCACTCAGGCGCTCCACCAGTTCGTGCAGGCGCTCGCCGGGGCGGTTGTCCTCGGGCAGGAAGCTGCGGCTTGCGCCCAGCCAGGGCGCGCTGTCGGTGAGGCGCAGGCGCAAGTGGCTGGCGGGCGCGGCCAGGCGCACGCGCGCGAGCTGCTCGCCCACCAGCCGGCGCAGGTGGGCCATGTCCTGCGCGGGCTGCGCCGTGCGCACCGTCAGTGATTCGTGGGGCGGCAGCGGCACGCCATCCAGGCGCTTGAGGTCCAGCGTCCACTGCAACTGCAGCGCCAGCGCGCCACGGTCGCGCGCGCGCAGCCAGGCCTGCAGTTGCAGCAGCAGGCGCTGCGCGGCCCACATCAGCCCGGGCGCAGTGGTGGCCAGCGCAGGCAGCTCCAGGCTGGCGTCAAACACCTCAGGCAGGGTCAGCCAGACGCAGGCGGCGGGCCGCTCGCCATAGGCCGTGTCCAGCGCCTCCAGCAGGGGCGCGCCAAAGCGCCGCGCCACACCCCCGCGCGGCAGCGCGCGCAGCTGGCCCCACTGGCGGCAACCGGTGCGCGCCAGCGTGTCCAGCCAGGGCTGCGCGGCCGTCAGCGTGGACAGCGGCAGCCCGTCGGGCACGGCGGGCGGCACAGCCAGCCCCTGGCGCTGCAGGCGCAGGAGCGCGATTGCTATCAAATATGTAGCGGCTCGTGCATATTCCACGCGGGCTGCGGCATGATTTGGCCTGAAAAGACGGCGCAGCAGGCGATCTGGCCCGCCCCACAGCCGGTGCGAGGCCGAGACCTCCAGCACCAGTGCCTCGTCCACCTGCGCCACCCGCGGCGTGAACTGCAGCGCGCGCCAGCCCCAGGCGGTGTGCTCGCCCTCAGGTGGCAACAGCGCGATCCAGTGCATGACCGGCCTCCCGGGATGCGGGGGCGCCCGCCCGCGAGGGCGTGGCAGGGGGCCGCGCCATGCCGCCCCGGCGTGTGGCCAGCAGCGCCGCCAGCCGCGCTGGGTGGGCGGGCAGCACCAGCGGCTCATCCAGCGGTGGCCCACGCCGCTTGAGGATGCGCAGCTGCAGCGTGTCGGTGCCCTGCAGCAGCAGGCGAAGCCGCGCGGGCGAGGATTCGTGCTGCGCCGCGGGCGTGCGGAACACCACCAGCAGCCGCCGGTGCTGCTGCGCGGCCAGGTGCAGCCGGCGCAGCGCATCCGCACGGGCCTGGGGCAGCCAGGCCAGCACGGCCACCCCATCGGCGCAGCGCAGCGCCTGCTCGGTGGCCCACAGGCCGGCAGCGGGCTGGCCCGCGCGCACCCACAGCAGCCGCCCCGGCGGCAGGCCCTGCGCAGCCAGCGCAGGGCCGAACGGCACCTGCGGCGCATCCACCAGCACCACCGGCCCGGGCTGCGCCCGCACCAGCTGCGCCAGCGAGGGCAACAGCAACTGCCACACGTGCAGACCGGGCCGGGCCTGCAGCACCTCCACCAGGCCGTCCAGCGGCCAGCCGCCACCGGGCAACTGCGCGTCCAGCGCGGCGTGGCCGGTGGACACCTGCGCCGACACCGGCGCGCACGCCTCCCCGCGCCAGACATGGGGCAAGTCATCTGGCAAGGCGGCGGGCAGGCGAACGGGCGTCACAACGGATGAGAAAAGGAGCGTCAAAATACTGTTTGTTTATACAGTATCATGGCGCACCTTGAAAGCAGCCCCCCCAATAGAGGGCGGGCTTCTTGCCTGCGTGCCCGGGATTCAGCCAGGGGGGTGGCGCATCTGGCGCAACAACTCGCGCTTGCGGGTGGCGTTGGCCGCGCGCCAGGCCTCGCGAGCCAGTGCCAGGAAGCGCTCTTCGGCTTCGTCGGGGCCGGCGGCTTCGGCATGCGCCCCGTCCAGCCAGCCGGCCGGCTGGCCGCACAGGCTTTCGATCTGGCGCGCCAGCTTGTCGCCGATCGGGCGCGACGACTTGATCTGGCTGAGCATGCTCGGCGAGACCTGCAGCAGCGCCGCGAACTCCTGCTCCAGGCCCTTGGGCGGCGCGCCTTCGCTGATGCGCTGTTGCAGGAACTGCTGCATGAGCCAGGCGGTGTTGGAGCGCCGTGCCGTGGTGATGTTGGTCACGTGTTGAATTTCCACAACGTATTTGCAACACGGATTGTCGTGTGTGTTGACAGCGCAGTAAAGACTCTTTACAGTCCAACCCGTCGCAGCCGGATCGTCCGGCAGCAAGACATTTTTCAAGGCCAGCAGGACACATCGTGAGAACCGCCAACGCCCCGAAACAAAGCCAGTTCCCAACGGGACGGCTTGCGTTCGTGCGCACCCGTGCGTTCACGTCGTTGCCGCAGATTTGCGCGCATGCCCTGGGCATGAATGGCTATGAGGATCGACCCCCACCGGGCGAGGAGTGCGTGTAAGCGCAGCCCTCCACTCTCTGACACCAGAGGCCCGGTTTCGAAAGGAACCGGGCCTTTTTGTTTTTCCGCGCGGCCATCGAGCCGCCACCGGCACTGTGCCGGATTGTTCGTTAACAACTTGCCGCAAGCGCGCCACCGGTACTGGCCGGAGGGCGCCTTGCAAAAAAAGAAAAAGCGGATGCGCGGGTGCACAACACCCGCCATCCGCCACTTCGGGTGTGCCTATGCACCACCGCCAGCCAAGCCCAAGGTCCGGGCCGGCGGGATGTGCACGGGGTCGCACCCCATGTGCAGCGAGAAAGCCCGTCGGCTCGCCGGCGCTCGCGCATGGACACAGCCGAAGTGGAAATTGGAGAAGTCGTGTTCGTCTAGCTGGCCCAGGACACCGGTCTTTCATACCGGAGATCGCGGGTTCGAGTCCCGCACACGACGCCAGAACCCAAGCCTTGCCGCGCTCACGCGGCGGGCGTAAACCGGCCGCAAAGATTGGGCGGCTCCGGAACCCGTCACCGGAAACCTTTTTTGCTCCGTTAACTCAGTGGCCAGAGTGCCGGCCTGTCTAGCCGGAGGCCGCGGGTTCGACTCCCGCACGGGGCGCCAGGGGTTGCGAGCAGCATTGGCGACTGCACCGGAATGTAAATCCGGCGCCCCAAGGGGCTTACGGGGTTCGACTCCCTGGCAACCCACCAAATTTTTGCCCCGTTGGCTCAGTGGCGAGAGCACCGGTCTACGAAACCGGGGGTCGCACGTTCAAGTCGTGCACGGGGTACCAGTTTCGTTCTCGCGTAGCTCAGTGGCAGAGCAGCGTCTTGATAAGGCGCAGGCCGGTGGATCGTTCCCATCCGCGAGGACCCGTCAACACAAGCCGCGGTAGCTCAGACGGTAGAGCGCAGGACTGAAATTCCTGGCGGCGGAGGTTCAACTCCTCCCCGTGGCACCACTTTTTTCAACCCAACCAAGGAGGCGCGCCATGCGCAAACAGTCCAAGCTGCGCGTGCTCCGTCCGCGCAACCCCATCGTCCAGGCCCTGGTCCGCCGCATTGCGGGCTTTGCCGTGGGCAGGCACCGCGACGCCCGCAAGAACTCGCGCCGCAGCGAGGCGAAAGACCTCGACCAGCGCGTGCGCGAGATCGGCGAATGGTGAAGCCATTGATGGTGGCCATGGCGCAGCGGCGGCGCACCGGGTTGTGACCCCGGGGGTCGCGGGTTCGAATCCCGCTGGCCACCCCAAGACTCCAGACAACTCCCCCGTGGCGGAATTGGCAGACGCACCGGTCTCAGAAACCGCGGCCCGCACGGGCATGTCCGTTCGACTCGGGCCGGGGGAACCATTTCGATGATGGGGTGTGGTCGAGAGGCCTCAGACAGGCGGCTTTGAACCGTCGCACGCTGGTTCGAGTCCAGCCACCCCTGCCATTTGATACAGGCCACGAAAGGAGGCCATCCATGCAAGACCAACGACACAGCCACGTGCTGCAACTCGACATCCAGGGCACGCCGCAGGCGTGGATCTCGCTCGAGCAGGCGGCGCTTCATGTGGCTGCGGACTCGGTCGCGTGGTCGGATGGCCGGGGACCTCTGGCCACGCTGCGCGGTGGCCACAACGTGGCGCGTGGCCGGCAATCCGTGATTGAGGTGCCGCCCATCATCGCGCTGCACGGCGCCTCGCGGGTCAATCTGTTTGACGTGGTGCCGGCCTTCAGCCGCAGCAAGCTGTTCCGGCGCGACCGGCACACCTGCGCCTACTGCGGCCAGCGTTTCGGCGAGAACGTGCTGCAGTGCGAGCACATCGTGCCGGCCTCGCGCGGCGGCCGCTGGACCTGGATGAACCTGGTCTCGGCCTGCGGCGCATGCAACGGCCGCAAGGCCGACCGCACGCCGGAGGAAGCGGGCATGCCGCTCGTGTACCTGCCCTACGTGCCGAGCCGCTACGAAAACTTCCTGCTGGAAGGCCGCGCCATCCGTGCCGACGTGCACGAGTGGCTGGCGACCCGCCTGCCGAAAGGATCGCGGCTGAACTGAAGGTTCAGCCGCCAACGAATCTGCCGCGAAAAGCAAGACGCTCACAGGTTGGGGGTAAGACCCCGCCGGTGTGCGGTACCGGGCTGCGCCCGTCGCCGCCGCACATGCCGCTCTTGCCGGAAACGGTGGATACCAGGGTGCCGATGGGGATATGCCCTCGACGGCCCGGGTTCGACTCCCGGCGGCACCACCATTGGATAGCTCATTGGGTAGAGCAGCGAATTTTTAATTCGTCGGTCGCGGGTTCGAATCCCGCTCCAACTCGGAGAAATCCAAACCGGTCGAAAGACCATGCCGAACGCGGACCGAAGGCGCAAGCCCGAAGTCCGTCAGCGGCGGCGGCCCGTGCGCCGGGCAAGCGGGGCTTCGCGTCCACGGACAAGCCGGGCAACCACTCGCAAGAGGCGTTGCCCAGGCGCACCGCGGTACCCGGGCCCAGGCATCCGGCGTCCACTGCCGTCCCTGTAACGGCACCTATTCCCCCAAACACGCAACCACCAAGGAGAAGAACATGAAATTCAAGCGTGTCACTGTCAAGAAGAACGAACGCGGCCTGCTGCTGCGCAACGGCGATTTCTCGCGCGTGCTGCAGCCCGGCCGGCACTGGCTGTGGGAAGGCTTCGACACGCTTCGCGTCGAGACCTTCGCGCTCGAGCAGCCCGCGTTCACGCACGGCCTGGCCGACTACCTGATGGCCAAGGAGCCCGAAGCCGTCGAAGCCAACTTCGTGCGCGTCGAGCTCGGCGAGACTCAGGTCGGCCTGCGCAGCGAGAATGGCGTGCTGGTCGAGGTGCTGGCGCCCGCCACCCGCCGCCTGTACTGGAAGGGCCTGGTCGACGTGCAAGTGGAGGTGGTCGACATCGCCGGCACAGCAGAGCTGCCCGCAGCGCTGGTGCACCGCCTGAACAACACGCAGCTGCGCCAACGCAGTGTCGCCGGCCTGGCCGGTGTGCTGCAGGTGCAGGTGCCCGAGTACGGCGCCGGTGTCCTGACGATCGATAGCAAGGTCGAGCGCCTGCTGCGTCCCGGTTCGTACGCCTTCTGGAAGTACAACCGCGCGATCGCGGTGGAGCTGGTCGACCTGCGGCTGCAGGCGCTGGAAGTGACGGGCCAGGAAATCCTGACCCGCGACAAGGTCGGCCTGCGGCTGAACCTGTCGGCCACCTGGCGCTACACCGACGTGCTCAAGGCCTTCACCCAGCTGGCCAAGCCCGCGGAGCACCTGTACCGCGAGCTGCAGTTCGGCCTGCGCGCCGCCGTGGGAACCCGCACGCTCGATGAGCTGCTGGAGAACAAGACGGTGATCGACGACGTCGTGCGCGCGCACGTGGAAGGCAAGCTCGCCGGCTTCGGTCTCGCGCTGGACAGCGCGGGCGTGAAGGACGTGGTGCTGCCTGGCGAGATGAAGACCATCCTCGCGCAGGTGGTCGAAGCCGGCAAGTCGGCCGAGGCCAACGTGATCCGCCGCCGCGAGGAAACCGCGGCGACGCGTTCCCTGCTCAACACGGCCAAGGTGATGGAGGACAACCCCGTCGCCCTGCGCCTGAAGGAGCTGGAGACGCTGGAACGCGTGGCCGAGCGCATCGACAAGATCTCCGTGTTCGGAGGTCTGGACCAGGTGCTCAACGGGCTGGTATGCGTTAGGGGGGTTCCGCAGCCCCTTTACTCGAAGAACACCATCGGCCAAGAAAAGCAAATCAAGATCAAGCAGCCTCCGGTCCTGTTTGGGAAAACCCAAACCGTGCTGGCCAAGCTGGCCGATCAACTGGGCGGTCCGCTGGTCGCCTACTGGAACAACCCGCGCGGCTCGGTCTGCCATTCGGACGTGCTGGCCCTGTACGACGTGCTGGGCCGCATCGGCCGCCAGGACACCATCTACCTGTTCCTGAAGTCTGACGGCGGCAGTGGCCAGGTGTCCCTGCGGCTGGTGAACCTGCTGCGCCAGCATTGCCGCCAACTGGTGGCGCTGGTGCCGCTGGAATGCGCCTCCGCCGCCACGATGATCGCGCTGGGCGCCGACCGTATCCTGATGGGCCCGACGGCCTACCTGACGGCGGTGGACACGTCGCTGAACCACGCCCTGTCGCCCGTCGACCGCGACAACGACCGGGAGCACGAGCGAGTGGGGGCTGTCCAGATGCACCCGCCGGCCATGTGGCGCAGGGGCCGGGGGGGGGCCGCCCCCCCCCCGGGGGGGGGGGGGGGGGCGGCCGGCCCCCGCGGGGGGGGGGGGCGGGGGGGAGAAAAAGCGACCGCGCTCAACTCGAAGTACCCGTCGCACAGCTACCCCATCCTGCTGGACGAGGCGGTAAAAATCGGGCTGAAGGCCGAGCGCATGCCGCAGGAGGTCAACACCCTGCTGCTGGAGCTCAACGGCTACTACAGCGAGATGGGCCAGAAGGCAACCACGGACTTCGACGAGATCCGCGCCCACGGCAACGAGATCGCCAACATCTGGGAGGCCACCGGTGTGCAGGTGTTCTACCAGCAGGACAAGGACTGGTTCTACCGGGCCGAGGAAAGGCGCTGGATCACGATGAACGACAACAGCGGCTGGCGCCGCATCGAACGCGCCGGCAACCGCATCAAACGCAGCCTGCTGCACGTGGCTTGACCCGTGCCGGGATGCCAAGGAGAAACACCATGGAAGAAACCAACTACATCGAAGAAGAACCCTGGCGGCGTGCCCATCAGGATGTGGACGCGCGGTGTGCCGGTGGAAGACGCGGCCAGGCGCCAGCTGACGAATGCAGCCCGCCTGCCGGTTGTCTTCCCGCACATCGCGGTCATGCCCGACGTGCACCTGGGCATCGGCGCTACGGTCGGTTCGGTCATCCCCACCCTGCGCGCCATCATTCCGGCGGCGGTGGGCGTGGACATTGGCTGCGGCATGATGGCCTGCAAGACCACGTTGGTGGCGAGCGACCTGCCCGACAACCTGGGGCCGCTGCGCGAGGCGATCGAGCGCACGGTGCCGCACGGGCGCTCCCCCGGCGCGCGCGACCCCGGCGCTTGGGGCAAGGTACCGGGCTCGGTGGACACGGCCTGGGCGCAGCTGGAGCCCGATTTCACCGAGCTGTGCCGCGACTACCCCAAGCTGGCCAAAACCAACAACCGCGCCCACCTGGGCACGCTGGGCACGGGCAACCACTTCATCGAGGTCTGCCTGGACGAAGCGGGGTTTGTGTGGTTCATGCTGCACTCGGGCTCGCGCGGCGTGGGCAACTTCATCGGCACGATGTTCATCGAGCTGGCGAAGCAGGACGCAATGCGCAACCAGGTCAACCTGCCGGACCGCGACCTGGCCTACTTCGAGGAAGGTTCGCGCTACTTTGGCGATTACGTGCGCGCCGTGGGCTGGGCCCAGCGCTTTGCGGCGCTGAACCGCGAGGTGATGATGCGCCATGTGATCGAAGTCACCAAGACGGTGATCCGCAAGAGCTTCCAGGCACACATCGAGGCGGTGAACTGCCACCACAACTATGTGCAGAAGGAGCACCACTTCGGAGAAGACGTGTACGTCACCCGCAAGGGCGCGGTCAGCGCGAAGGTCGGGCAGCTGGGGATCATCCCCGGCAGCATGGGCGCGCGCAGCTACATCGTGCGTGGCAAGGGCAACCCAGAGTCGTTCGAGTCCTGCTCGCACGGCGCCGGGCGCGTCATGAGCCGCGGCGACGCCAAACGCCGCTTTACCCTGGCGGACCACCGAGCTGCCACCGAGGGCGTGGAGTGCCGCAAGGATCAGGGCGTCATCGACGAGACGCCCGCCGCGTACAAGGACATTGACGCGGTGATGGCGGCGCAGGACGACCTGGTGGAGGTGCTGCACACCCTCAAGCAGGTCGTGTGCGTCAAGGGGTAACTGCGCCCCGTGCAAAAAGGGCCTGTCGCGATGCGGCAGGCCCTTTTTCTTTGTCCGCCGCAGCGGCCCTCACCGCACCCTAGTGCAGCTTGACGCCCGTCTTGCTCTGCGCGAACTCGTGGGTCACGCCGGGGGCCAGCTCCACCACCTTCAGCCCCTGGGGCGTCACGTCAAAGACGCCCAGGTCGGTGATCAGTCGGTCCACCACGCCCACGCCCGTCAGGGGCAGCGTGCACTTGGGGAGGATCTTGAGGTCTTCGGTGCCGTCCTTCTTCTTGGCCACATGCTCCATCAGCACGATGACGCGCTTGACGCCAGCCACCAGGTCCATCGCGCCGCCCATGCCCTTGACCATCTTGCCGGGGATCATCCAGTTGGCCAGGTCGCCGTGCTCGCTGACCTGCATGGCGCCCAGGATGGACAGGTTGATCTTGCCGCCGCGGATCATGGCAAAGCTGTCGTGGCTGCCAAAGATGCTGCTGCCCTTGATGGTGGTCACCGTCTGCTTGCCGGCGTTGATCAGGTCGGCGTCGACTTCGTCCTCGGTGGGGAACGGGCCGATGCCCAGCATGCCGTTCTCGGACTGCAGCCACACCTCCTTGTCGGCGGGCACAAAATTGGCCACCAGCGTGGGAATGCCTATCCCGAGGTTGACGTAAAAACCGTCTTCGAGCTCACGGGCCGCACGGGCGGCCATCTGGTCTTGATTCCACGACATTGAATGCTCCTGATTTCTCGGTGACGGCGGGCTCAGACGCCCGCCTTTTCGGTAATCGTGCGCTTCTCGATGCGCTTCTCGGGGGTGGCGTTGAGCACGATGCGGTGCACATAGATGCCGGGCAGGTGGACCTGGTCGGGCGCCATCGCACCGGTCTCCACGATCTCTTCCACTTCCACCACGCAGATCTTGCCGGCCATGGCCGCGGCGGGGTTGAAGTTGCGCGCGGTCAGGCGGAACTGCAGGTTGCCGGATTTGTCGGCGCGCCAGGCCTTGACCAGGGAAACATCGGGCACAAGCGAACGCTCCATCACATACTGTTCGCCATCGAACTCGCGGATTTCCTTGCCTTCGGCCACGATGGTGCCCACACCGGTCTTGGTGAAGAACGCCGGGATGCCCGCACCGCCGGCGCGCAGCTTCTCGGCCAGCGTGCCCTGGGGGGTGAATTCAAGCGCCAGTTCGCCAGCCAGGTACTGGCGTTCGAACTCCTTGTTCTCGCCCACGTAGGACGAAATCATCTTCTTGATCTGGCGCGTCTCCAGCAGCTTGCCCAGCCCGAAGCCGTCGACGCCGGCGTTGTTGGAAATGGCGGTGAGGTTCTTCACGCCGGAATCGCGCAGCGCATCGATTAGCGCCTCGGGGATGCCGCACAGGCCGAAACCGCCCACGGCGAGCAGTTGCCCGTCCTGGACAATGCCCTTGAGCGCCGCGGCGGCGTTGGGGTAAATCTTGTTCACGCTGGTCTCCTTGGATCGCAATCCCGCACGATACTACGTAGAGGTTTAGGTAGTATTCCGTAATGGCAAGCCCGAAAGCGTACCCCGTCGTCGATTACCAGCTGGCATTTGACCTGGCGCCCATCGGCATGGTGCTGTCGCGCAACCGCGCGATCATGGACTGCAACCAGCGCGTGTGCGAGATGTTCGGCTTCAGCCGCGAACTTCTGGTGGGGCAGTCCTTTCAGGTGATGTACCCCAGCGCCGACGAGTACGAGCGCACCGGCGTGCGCATCGCACCCCTGCTGGGCCGTGGCGGCACCTACGCCGACGACCGGATCATGAAGCGCGCCAGTGGCGAGCTGTTCTGGTGCCACGTGACCGGGCGCGCGCTGGACCCCGGCGATCCGCATGCCGCCGGCATCTGGGGCTTTGAGGACCTGAGCTCACAACGCCCCGTCAAGGCCGAGCTGACCCCGCGCGAGCGCGAGGTCGCTGCCAACCTGCTGGCGGGCCTGACCAGCAAGGAAATCGGCAAGACGCTGGCCATCAGTCACCGCACGGTGGAGATCTACCGGGCCCGGCTGATGCGCAAGTACAAGGCCAGCACCACCGGCGACCTGGTGCACAAGCTCATGGCGGGGTGATTGGGCATGAATATCCTGCGCCGACGCTTCCGCCGCATCCGCCTGTTCACCCGACGCGGGTTGCTCTACTCGCTGTTGCTCTCACTCGTCATCCTCGCGCTGGGCGGGCTGGGCTTCTGGGCGATCGAGCCAGGAGTTCACTCGTTTGGCGACGGCTTGTGGCTCGCGTTCACCACCGCCGCCACGGTGGGGTATGGCGACATCGTGCCGCACACCTGGGCCGGCCGGCTGTTTGCGGTGCTGGTGGTACTGCTGGGGCTGGGCGTACTGTCGCTGGTTACAGCGTCAGTTGCAGCGATTTTTGTGCAAACCGAGGAACGCCAGATCGAGCGCGACCTGATGCAGGAAATGGCACGCCTGCACGCGCAGATTTCCGAATTGCAGGAGGCGGTGGCGCGGCTCGATGCAGGCGATCGTGACCCACGAAGGCCCCGCCCCGGAATCACTGAAAATTCACAGTGAAATCGTCATCCAGCCCCCGCCAATGCTTGCTGACCCGCTACTGAATTGATAGCAATCACGCATCCATTCCGGCCAGTTGGCCGAACGGCAACGTCTGCTTGACCAGCAACACCGTGCACGGTGCGTCCATTGCCACCTTGATGGGCACGGTGGCGATCAGCCGCTGCATCTGCAGGCCATGGGTGGCGGCACCCATCACGATGATGCTGACGTGGTTGCCCTCGGCGTAGCGCAACAGCGCGTGCGCCACATCGCCAGACTCCAGCACGTGGTACGAGGTCTGGTGGCCGGCCAGATCCAGCGGTTTCGCCCATTGCTGAAGCATGCCCAGGTGCTGGCGGTGCAACTGGGTCTCGCTGGACGCCTCGTCGGTGCCCGAGGTCGGCGGTATCACCGTGACACAGGCCAGACGGGCCCCGGGCCGCGTGCCCAAAGAGCGCTGCACCGCCTGGCGCAGTGAATACAGCGTGGCGTCGGTCACGTCGCGGTGCGGCACCGCCACCATGACGATGGGGACTTCCTGGATCTGCTCCTGGGGCAGCGGGCTTGGCTGGTAGTGCATGCCGGCGGCGCGCAGCCAGCGGCGAAAGTGCTCGCCGAAGCCCGTGGCCGTGGTGCGCTCTCCGCGCTGGGTGACGACGACATGGTCCGGGTGGCTCAGGTCAAAGGCCAGGTGAGCCGCCGACGGGTAGCGCTGCGCCGCCTCGGGGGCCAGGCAGCGCAGCGTCACCTCCTGCAGCCAGGCGGGCAGCTGGGGCTGCAGCTTGCGGGGGGGCATCGGGTCCACCCACAGACGCTGGCGCAGTCCGCCGGCGGTTTGCGGGTCGCCAAAGGGCAACTCGCGTGTGGCCATCTCGTACAGCATCACGCCGATGGCGAACAGGTCGCTGCGCGGGTCCCCGCGCACGCCCACCACCTGTTCGGGCGCGATCCACACCGGCGAGCCCACCGCCTTGCGCATCTCTTCGGCCAGCAAGTCGGGGTACTGCGCGTGGCAGGACAGGCCAAAGTCCAGCAACACGGCTTCGCCGTCGGCGCGCAACACCACGTTGGCGGGTTTGAGGTCAAGGTGGCAGACGTTCTGGCGGTGCAGGCTGTGCACGGCACGCGCCATCGCAGCGCCCACTGCGCGGATCTGCTCCAGTGGCAGCGGGCCTGGCGTGCTGTCCAGCAGGTGCTGCAGCGTGTCGCCTTCGATGTATTCCATGACGATGTAGGGCAGTACCTGCAGGTCGCCGGCCGCCACAAAGCGCGGCACATGCGGGCCACGCAGCACCGGCTGGATCTGCACCTCGACCTCGAAGCTGACGATGTTCTCTGCGCCGTCGCCAGCCGTCATGCGCGGAATCTTCATTGCCATGGGGAAAGGCTCGGCGCGGCCCTCGTCGGCATAGCCCACGCGGTAAATGTGAGCCATGCCGCCGGCGTGCAGGCATTCGCCCACAAGAAAGCCATCCAGCACGGTGCCGGGTTCCAGCAGCTTCATCGTCCTGACTCCAGGCGTCGGGCAAAGTGTTCGGGCTGGCCGGCCGCGCGGATGGCGGCGGCAGCGCCCAAGTGGTCGTAGGGCACACGGTGGAAGGTCAACTGCAGGGCAACCTCATCCAGCATCGCGTACATGGCGGTGGTGCGGCCGTCGCGCGGCTGCCCGACAGAGCCCACGGTGGCCAACCAGTGGCGATGGCGTGGCACAGGCAAGGGCGCGCCGGGGATGGGGTCAAACTGCATCAGGCCACGCCCGGCGCCGCGGTAGTACACCGTCTGGTGGTGGACATGGCCGACAAACAGATGGCGTATGTCGGTGCCCGCAGCGTCCAGGCAGGCCGCGGCCCGGTGTGTGTTGTCGATGTAATGCCATTGGCCGGGTTCGCTCGCGCTGGCGTGGACCAGCAGCAACGAATCGTGCCGGTACACCATTGGCAGCGCGGCCAGGAAGTCGAGTTGCGCGGGCGAGAGTTGCGCATGCGTCCAGGCAGCGCCGACACTTTCCATGGTCTCGCCACCGTCTGCAGCAGGTGGCGGTGGAGCCACAGCCAGCGCATCATGGTTGCCTTGCAGCACCACCGCGCCCTCCAGGGCCAGGGCCATGGCGCGGTCCACCACGGCGGCCGGCTCGGCACCATACCCGACGAGGTCACCCAGCAGGGCAAAGCGCCGTGCACCCTGCGCGCGCGCATGGGCCAGACAGGCGTCCAGCGCCCGCACATTGGCGTGGATGTCCGACAGCAAGGCCAGTTTCATGAGGGGTTGTCTCCTGCGCGGATGTTGCGCCCGCTTCCTGATGGGAAGCTTGCGCGCGACAGGACAAATCAGCCTTGATACAGGTCAAGGCCGGCCGGCGGGTGCGGTCCGCCGTCGAGCGGGGTCAGACAGGCCGTTCAGGCCGGCCGGGAAGGAGCGTCGATCACCTCGGACGCGCTGCGAAACGCATCCACCGCAGCGGGAAAGCCGCAGTACACGCTGGCATGAAGAAAGATCTCCTGCAGCTCCTGCGGCGTGACGCCGTTGTTCAGCGCGCCGCGCACATGGATCTTGAGCTCGTGCATGCGCCCCAGCGCCACCAGCATCGACACGGTGACGATGCTGCGGGTCTTGAGGTCAATGCCGTCCCGCTGCCAGGTGTTGCCCCAGGCGTGGCGGGTCACCAGGTCCTGCAGCGGGCGGGTGAAGTCTGTGGCGCGGTCCAGCGCGCCCTGCACATAGGCGTCGCCCAGCACGGCGCGGCGGCGGGCCATGCCCTTGTCGTAGATCGGGTCGTTCATGAAAGCTCCTGGGGACAATGCCCCTAGGATAATGCCCTGGCAATCCAAGGAGTTCCCATGAGCCGCTATCCCGCCCCTGAAATCAAGGACCTGCCCGAAGACATCCGCGCCAAGGTGCTGGAGGTGCAGGAAAAGGCGGGCTTCGTGCCCAACGTGTTCCTCGCATTTGCGCGCCGGCCTGCCGAGTGGCGCGCCTTCTTCGCGTACCACGACGCGCTGATGGTGCCCGAGTCCGTGGGACGCACCAGCAACCTGACCAAGGGCGACCGCGAGATGATCGTCACCACCACCAGCGCGGCCAACAACTGCCTGTATTGCGTGGTGGCGCACGGCGCGATCCTGCGCATTTACGAGAAAAAGCCGCTTGTGGCCGACCAGGTGGCGATCAACTACAAGAAGGCCGACATCACGCCACGCCAGCGCGCGATGCTGGACTTCGCCATGAAGGTCTGCCTGCACTCCGACGAGATCAGCGACGCCGACTTCGCGCCATTGCACGCGCACGGCTTTGACGACGAGGACATCTGGGACATTGCGGCGATCACGGCGTTCTTTGGCCTGTCCAACCGCATGGCCAGCTTCAGCCACATGTTGCCCAACCCCGAGTTCTATCTGATGGGTCGGGTGCCGAAAGCGAAATAGCCGGTGTTTGCTATGCTTTTGATAGCTAACTAGTGAGTCTGCACGGGGGCTGAGGCCAGTTTTCCATGGAAATCCGGGCGGCAGGCCGCCCAGGCGTCCAGCGGGGCCCGGTACGCGGGGGACTGCACATCCAGGAAGCCCAGCACGGTGTGGAAGTAGTTGTCGTGCGTCAGGGGGGCGTCCAGCGAAGTCTGCAGGCAGTCCCTGTCCATGTGGCGCCGCGCGCCCAGCCCGCCATCCAGCCAGGCCACCATGGGCACCTGCTTCTGCACGTCGGGGGCAAAGGCATAGGGCACGCCATGCAGGTACAGCCCGTATTCGCCAAGCGACTCCCCATGATCGGAGACGTACAGCATCGCCGTATCAAACTGGCGGCTGCGCGACTTCAGCCATTGCACGGTGGACGCAAGAAAGTGGTCGGTGTATGCGATGGAGTTGTCGTAGCCGTTGAGCACCTCCTGCTGAGGGCATTCGGACAGCACGGTGTTTGTGCACTCGGGCATGAAGCGCTTGTAGGCCGGGGTTGCACGCTTGTAGTACGCTGGCCCGTGGCTGCCCATCTGGTGCATCACGATCACCACACCATTGCGCCGCTGCGCCTCGGGCAGCGACAGGATGCGTTCGTCCAGCCCGTGCAACAAGGCTTCATCCATGCACTCGCCGTCCTGGCACAGGCCGGCCAGCGCGGGCTGCCTGGCCACGGCTGCGGTGGATGCGCTGGCAACACGGTTGCATACCCCCTTGCAGCCGGACTGGTTGTCCAGCCACAGCACGGCCAGGCCAGCCGACTGCAGCACATCGAGCAGGTTGCCGTATTCGGCGTCACGCTTCTCGTAGCCCGTCTTGCCCAGACTGGAGAACATGCACGGAACCGACGCCAGCGTGTTGGTGCCGCACGAGCGAACGTTGCGCCAGCTCAGCACGTCCAGCCCGGCCAGTTCGGGCGTGGTGTCACGCGCATAGCCATTGAGCGAAAAGTTGCCGGCTCTGGCCGTTTCGCCAACCACCAATACCAGCAGCGGCACCCGTGTCTGGCCAGCGTAGCTGGTGCCCAACGCCGCGCCTGCGCTGATGGGGACAAAAGGCTTGCCGCGCTTGAACAGCGGCTTGAGCGTGACCGACGCCGTTGACAGGATGCTGGCCAGGGGGTTGATGGTGTAGCGCAGGTGCATGTGGCTGCGCACCAGGGGGGCAATCTGCCGGTACATCACCAGCGTGCCGCCCGCCAACAGGCCAACGCTGGCCGCCAGCAACAGCGCCGAGCGCGCCAGCTGCCCCCAGGCGCTGCGGCGCGCCAGCAGCGGCAGCCGCCACAACCACAGCGTGGGCAAGCCGGCCACCAGCAGCACATGGCCCACCAGGCCGGGACTGAGCAGGTCGCGCGCCTCACGCGCGTCCGTCGCCAGCACGTTGCCGACCATGGTGGTGTCTATCAGGACGCCGAAATCCAGCATGTAGTGCTGGGCGACCCCGGCGAGGACCAGCAGCGCCACCCACACCGGCTTCATTCCGCGCGGCCAGGCCAGCAGGGACAACAGCACCGTGGTGGCGGACCACACCAGCACGGCGATGCCCAGCAGCAGCACCGGTTGGGAAAAGGCCCCCACCCCGACCCGGAACAGTTCGCTCCACAGCGCCAGGTTGCCGGCCACCGTGACCCACAGCGCCAGCGCAACCACCACAGCCTGCGGCGAGCGGGGCGCTAGCCACAAGCGGCGCAGCGCCAGCCACAACGGGCCAAGGATCAGGGCAAAGGTCGGGCTCGCAGCGCCAGCGGCGGAGTGCGCGGATGTGTTGGTAGGCATCGCGCCATGGTGGCCACCCAAACTGAAGACCGCCTGAAGCGGGGCTGAATCCTATTCCGGCCAGCGGCAGTGGCCACGAAGGACTCAGGGCGCCAGGCGCAGCAGTTTTCCGCCCGAACCGTCGGTCAACAGGTACAGGGCGCCGTCAGGCCCCTGACGCACATCCCGGATGCGCTCGTTGCGAGCGACAAGGAGCCGTTCACGCGCGGTGACGGTATTTCCGTCCAGACGCAAGCGCCACAGCGCCCGGCCCGCCAGTGCGCCCACAAACAGGTTGCCCTGCCACTGCGGGATGAGCGACGCGGTGTAGAAAGCCATGCCGCTGGGCGCAATGGACGCCTTTGCACCGCCCGCCCAGGTGCCGCCGTCGATGGTCTCCCACCAGGTCACCGGTTGCTCCATTCCGGGCTTGGACGTACCTTCACCGACCTGCAAGGTCGTGCCGTACTCTTGCCCGTAGCTGATCACCGGCCAACCGTAGTTTCGGCCTGCAAGCGTGCGATTGACCTCGTCACCGCCCTGCGGGCCGTGTTCGCTGGTCCACAGCTCACCCGTTGCCGGGTGAATCGCCGCTCCCTGGGGGTTGCGATGACCATAGCTCCAAATTTCGGGCTGGGCGCCCGGTGTCGTGGCGAACGGGTTGCCCGGCGCCGGGGCGCCGTCCACCGTGAGGCGAACGACCTTGCCGTGGCCGCGGGAGAGGTCCTGCGCATAGCCGCGCTGGTCGTTGAGCTGCCTTTCGCCCAGGGTGACGAACAGGCTGCCGCTGCCGTCAAACGCCAAGCGGGACCCATAGTGCCCCGAGCTGGCCACCTTGGGCGACTGCCGGTAAATCACAGTCAGCGACTCCAGCGCAAAACTGCTCAGGTTGAGCTCGGCACGGGCCACGGCCGTTCCGTTGAGCGAGGCATCCACCGCATCGCGCTCGGAAAAACTGAAGTAAATGCGCCGGTTCGCGGCAAAGGCCGGATCCAGCACCACGTCCAGCAGACCGCCCTGCTCCACCGCCTCCACCGCCGGCAAGCCCGCAATGAACACCGATGAACCGGAATCTGCCGCAATCAGGCGCAGACGACCCGGGCGCTCGGTGACGAGCGCGCGCCCGTCGGGCAGGAACGCCAGGCTCCACGGCGCATCCAGCCCGGTGAAGCGCTCGGTCACCGTGACGGATGGCCCCCCGGATGCGGCACCGCCGCCGCCTCCGCAGGCACACAGAAGCAACGACAGCAACAACGCGGCCCGCATGTCAGCTCACCAGATCGCGCAGCCACTGGGGCAGCGGCCTGGACTTCTGCGCAGGGAAATCCACCCAGATGGTGGTGGCGCCTCCCTCGGCATAAATCACACCCGGTGTGTCGGTGCGCTCCATGGTGGCCCAGCTCTCGAAGGTCGTGCGTCCTGGATCGCTGGCGTACATCTTCAGGCGCACATCACCCGGGTATTCCAGCTGGCGGTAAAAGTTGCAGAACGCGTTGACGATGACAGGGCCCTCGCCCCTGGGGTCGGGCACACAGCCGATCGTGCGGAACCACTCGATCCGGACGGTCTCCAGGTAGCGGAAGTAGATGGTGTTGTTGACATGGTTCATCGCATCCATGTCGCCCCAGCGCATGGGCACGGTCATTTCGAACACCAGTTTCTTGGCTGCAGGGATCTGGATCTTCATGCGCCAAAACCGTCGTCCGCAGCGATCACCGCGCCATTGACGAAATGGCTTTCGTTGCTGGCCAGAAGCATCAGCACGGCGTCCAGGTCCTGGGGTTGACCCACGCGCTTGCGAGGAAGCATCTGCACCAGCTTCTGGCCCTGTTCGGTCGCCCAGTGGTGGTGGTTGATCTCGGTATCGATGTAGCCGGGGCACAGCGCGTTCACGTTGATGCCAAAACGCCCCCACTCCATCGCCATCGCCTTGGTCATCTGCACAACGGCGGCCTTGCTCATGCAGTACACACCGATCTGGGGCAGCACCTTCAGGCCCGCCATGGAGGCGATGTTGATGATCCGACCGCCGGTGAAGGTACCCGGTGCCGCCCCGCGCGCGCGGGCCAGCATGCGCTTGCCCACCTCCTGCGCGACAAAAAAAGCGCCCTTCGTGTTGGTGTTGAAGATGAAGTCGTAGTCCTCCTCGGTCACATCCTGGAGGCGCTGTGTGGTGCTGACGCCGGAATTGTTGACAAGGATGTCGATCGAGCCCATCTCGGTCTCGGCGTGTGCCACGGCTGAGCGAATCGAGGTGATGTCGGTAACGTCCAGTTCCACCACGTGGGCGTCGCCGCCCTCGCCTTCAATATGGGCCCGAAGCTCCTTTAGCTTGTCCACGCGCCGGCTGGCGAGCACGACACCGGCCCCGGCGCGCGCCAGTGTGCGTGCGAACTGGGCGCCCAGGCCGCTTGATGCGCCGGTAACAAAGGCCACGCGGCCCGACAAATCCAGGGTGTATGCCATTTAGGGAGCCTCCACGAATCTTCAACAATAAAATCAGTCACCGGCCCGACAGACAGCGCCGTCGCCTGACGCGACAATTGCGGCTCATTATCCGACCCAGACGAGATACCCCATGACCCACGAAGAAATCCTTGCCCAGTTTGGCCCGCGTGAAGCGATGGAGTACGACGTCGTGGTGGTGGGCGGCGGCCCGGCCGGGCTGGCCACGGCCATACGCCTCAAGCAGCTCGCGGCGGAAAAGGGCACGGACGTGTCGGTGGTGGTGCTTGAAAAAGGCTCAGAGCCGGGCGCACACATTCTGTCTGGCGCCATCATGGACCCGATCGCACTGACCGAACTCCTGCCGCGCTGGAGGGAAACGGGTGCCCCGCTGAACCAGCCTGTCACCGACGATGCCTATGTGTTTCTTGGAGAGAAAACTGGGTTCCGCGTCCCCAATCCATTTTTGCCGCCTTTCGCACAAAACCATGGGAACTACATCGTCAGCCTTGGCGCAGTGACCAAATGGCTGGCAGAACAGGCCGAAGGGCTGGGGGTTGAAATTTTCCCGGGCTTTGCAGCGGCCGAAATCCTGTACAGCGACAACGGCGCCGTCAAAGGCGTGGCCACCGGCAACATGGGGGTGGGCAAGGACGGTGAGCCCACCGGCAACTTCCAGCTGGGCATGGAGCTGCTGGGCAAGTACACGGTGTTTGCCGAAGGCGCGCGGGGCCACCTGGGCAAGCAATTGATTGCCCGATACCAACTCGACAAAGACCGGGACCCGCAGTCCTGGGGCATTGGCATCAAGGAAGTCTGGGAAATCGATCCCGCCCGCCATGAGTCCGGCTTTGTGATGCACACCGCTGGCTGGCCCATGGAATCCGATACGTATGGTGGTGCCTTCCTGTACCACCTGGATGGCAACAAGGTCGCGCTGGGCTTTGTCACCGGCCTCGGCTACTCCAATCCCTACCTCAGCCCGTTCGAGGAGTTCCAGCGCTGGAAAACCCACCCCAACATCCGGTACTACTTCGAGGATGCCAATGGCGAAATCACCGCCAAACGTCTGGGCTACGGCGCACGCGCCATCAACGCCAGCGGCATCAACGCCCTGCCCAAAACCGTGTTTCCGGGCGGGGCACTGGTGGGCTGTGATGCGGGCTACCTCAACGTAGGCCGGATCAAGGGCAGCCATGCCGCCATCAAGACCGGAATGCTGGCCGCCGAAGCGGCCTACGACGCCGTGGCGGCCGGGCGCCAGCACGACGAGCTGGGCGCCTACCCTGAAGCCTTCGAGAAAAGCTGGCTTCACACCGAGTTGAACAAGGACCGCAACTTCAAGAACTGGTTCAAATACGGCCTGACGGTGGCCACCCTGATGAACGGCTTTGAGCAGTTTGTGCTTCGCGGCCACGTGCCCTGGACACTGCGCCGCACCAAGCCCGATCATGCGTACCTCAAGCCAGCGTCCGAGTGCACGCCGATCCAGTATCCCAAGCCCGACGGCAAGCTGACATTTGACCGCCTGAGCAGCGTGTTCATCAGCAACACCAATCACGAAGAACATCAGCCTGCGCACCTGACACTGAAGGACGCTTCCGTACCCGTTGGCATCAACCTGAGCAAGTACGCAGGCCCCGAGGCACGCTACTGCCCGGCTGGCGTCTACGAGTTCGTGAAGAACGAAGACGGCAGCGACCGCTTGCAGATCAATGCGCAGAACTGCGTGCACTGCAAGACCTGCGACATCAAGGACCCCACGCAAAACATCGTGTGGGTTACCCCGGAGGGCGGCGGCGGCCCCAATTACGTCGGCATGTAGCCACGGGCGCTGCGCGGTCGACATTTGAGCTATAAATCTCCTGATCCCCAGGGAGATTTGTAGCCCATGGCCACCGCCGCGTTGTACCGCCACCGCTGGACCCTGATCCGGGCCCCCATTGCGGCAGCAACTGTGCTTGCAGCGTGGGCTGCCTGGGCCTGGTTGTTCCCGATGCCGGACTCCCGGCTGGTCATTTCCGCCGGGCAACGGGATGGTGCCTACCACCAGATTGCCTCCCGGTACGTCGACGCATTTGCTCGCCACGGCGTGGAGCTCGTCGTGCTGGAATCCGAGGGTTCGGCCCAGAACCTGTTGCGTCTGAGGGGACAAACACCAGCGGCCGACCTTGCCCTTGTCCAGGGCGGTTTCGGCTGGTCCTCTCCCACTTTGGAGCGCGGCGAGATGGCCGACGTCCAGACGCTGGCCAACGTGGACATCGAAGGCGTGTGGGTATTCAGCAAGCAGCGCGACCTTCACTCACTGGTACAACTGCGCGGCCTGCGCGTGGCCGCTGGTCCCGCCGGCAGCGGTCACCGGGTTCTGGCCCAGAGGCTGCTTCATCAACTGCGTGTGCGAAGCGAAGAAATCCGGTGGGACGCCCTCAGTGGCACGCGTGCTGGCGATGCCCTGGTTCGCGGTGACGTGGATGCCGTCTTCATGGTCGCATCTGCCGATTCACCTGCTGTGCGCCGGCTGCTCGCCCTGCCGGGCATTTACCTGTCCGCGCTGCAACGTACGGCGGCGCTGTCGGAGCGCAACAATTTTCTGGAGCCCCGACTGCTGGCGCAGGACATGCTGGGAGCTGGCACCCCGTCAAGGGACGTGGCGCTCCTGACCACCCACACCCACCTGATCGCCCGCCAGGACCTGCACCCCGCACTCAAGCGCCTGGCCACCCTCATGGCTCTGCAGGTGCATGCCGGACCGGGGCCGTTTCATCGGGCAGGCGACTTCCCGACATTGCGGCACGGCGACTTCCCTTCGGCCGCAGAGGCCAGGGACGCGCTGGCCAGCGGGCCTGGCTGGCTGGAGCAGCACCTGTCGTTTTCATGGTCGCAGGCCCTGCAGCGGCTGCTGGTGATAGGTGTGCCCTTGGGCATACTCGCCTGGTGGCTGGCCCGCCTGCTGCCGGCCTGGTTGCGCTGGCGCCTGGAAAGCCGGCTCACACGCTGGTACGGTGAGCTCAAGTTCATCGAAAACGACTTGAGCGGGGATACGATCAGCGGGCTTGCCTTGCGGCGGTTCAACGAGCGTCTGGCACGAATGGACACGGCTCTGGCGTCCCTGAAACTGCCCGCGGAGCTCGCCCAACGCTGGTACACCCTTCACCAGCACATCGAGTTCGTTCGGCAGCGGGTCAGCGGGATGCGCGGACGATGAGACTGCCCCTGCTCTACCGTCGCCGCTGGTGGCTGCTGTACCTGCCGATCGCGGCCTTGATTGTCTCTGCCATTGCGTTGGCAGCCACAGTCTGGAAACCATTGCCCCCCAGGATGCTGACGTTTGGCGTCGGTCCAGCCGAAAGCAGCTACCTCAGGCTGGCGCAGGTATACGCCTCACGCCTGGAACGCATGGGCATCGCGGTGGAGATTGTGACCAACCCGCGACCACAGGATGCCCTTGAGCGGCTGATGCGGCCGGGGGACCCGGTGGACGCCGCATTTGCACAAGGCCTCTACGCCCGCGACGCGCGCGATGTGCAGGCCCTGGCGGCGGTTGGCCATGAGATCGTGTGGGTGTTTGCACGCCAGGACATCGCCGCAATGTCCCAGCTGCGTGGTGCCCGCATCGCCGCCGCAGCGGCGGGGTCGTCCAATCGCCTGGCTGCGGAACTGCTGCTCGCCCACCTGCGAATCAAGCCCTCCGAAGTGAGCTTTGACCCGCTGGTGGGGGACTCGGCCATCCAGGCACTGGCAGAAGGCCGGGTCCAGGCGGTCGTGCACGTGGCCACCGGGGAGTCCGTCACAGCGGCCACCCTGGCGCGCCTGGACGGGGTGCACCTGCTGGCGGTGGAACGGACCGGCGCGCTCTCGGCGCGTGAGCCCCGCTTGCGCCCGCTGGTGATACCGCAAGGCTCGATCGAACTTCGAAGTGATATTCCCGGCGGTGACATTCCCGCCGTCGCCACCCAGACCCAGTTGCTCGTCCGTCCGGGTCTGCATCCCGCCCTGCAACGGGTGCTGCTGGACGTCGCAGGTGAAGTTCACTCGGTAACGGGGTTCCTGGAACGCCAGGGCCAGTTTCCGACAACGCGCGGACTCGATTTCCCGGCCTCCGAGGTGGCGATGCAGACTTCATTGGGTGCCCGGCCGTGGCTGGAAACTCTGCTGCCCTACAGGACGGCACAGCTGGCCGAGCTGTTGCTGTACGCCGTGTTGCCTCTGTGCCTGGGTGGCTTGCTGCTGGCGCAGCGTGTCCCCCGTTTCATTGAGTGGCGAGTGAACGGCGCGCTGCAGCATTTCTACGGTGAGTTGAAGTTCCTGGAGGCGGACATGACTCGCATCGCCACCAACGATCCCATCGCACTTCGGTGGGTGGTCACCCGCCTGGACGCGCTGGAGCAACAAGTCTCAACAATGGACCTGCCCGATCGCTACGCCGATCGCTGGTACACGCTGCGGGCCCATCTGGTCGATGCGCGGGAGCGCCTGCTCAGGCTGCGGGCCCGCTGAAATCCCGGGTGCCCGTAGCAAAGCCGGTAGAATCCGGCCAGTCAGGAGAGCGTCTCCCCCGCGGAGGCCGCCGAAGGCGCAGGGACACCCCGAACGCTCAGGCAAAAGGACTGGCGAAGCGCCCCGCAGGGGGTGTTTCCTTGCTGGAGAGAGGCCTCCCTCGCGGAGGTCCACCGAAGGAGCAAGCGCCGTATCGCCGGCGTGAATCTCTCAGGTAAAGCGGACAGCAGGGGCAGCCCATGGCGCGGCCTTGTTCAGCAAGGCCGGGTTGTGGTTTCAAGGTTTGCCCCGGAGAACGCCGCGTGTCCGCCCCTGCCGAACAATTGCTCACCACGCCGCTGCACGCGCTGCACCTCGAACTGGGCGCCCGAATGGTGCCCTTTGCCGGGTACTCGATGCCGGTGCAGTACCCCGCCGGCCTGATGGCCGAACACCACCACACCCGCAACGCCGCCGGGCTGTTTGACGTCTCCCACATGGGACAGCTGCGCCTCGTAGGCGCCGACGCCGCTGCCGCGTTTGAAACACTGATGCCGGTGGACGTGATGGATCTGGGCGTGGGCAAGCAGCGCTACGGCCTGCTGCTGACGGACGAGGGCACCATCATCGATGACCTGATGTTCGTCAACCGCGGGCACGACCTGTTCGTCATCGTCAATGGCGCCTGCAAGGTGGGCGACATCGCCCACATCCAGCAAAAGATTGGCGCACGCTGTGCCGTGCTGCCCATGCCCGACCAGGCCTTGCTGGCGCTGCAGGGCCCCCAGGCCGTGACCGCCCTGTCGCGCCTGCTGGCGGGCGTGGACAAACTGGTGTTCATGACCGGGGGCCACTTCACTTGGGAAGGCGCCCAGCTGTTCATTACGCGCAGCGGGTACACCGGCGAAGACGGTTTTGAGATTTCCGTGCCGCCCGCGCACGCCGAACCCCTTGCCCGCGCGCTGCTGGCCCAGCCCGAGGTCAAACCTATCGGCTTGGGTGCCCGGAACTCGCTGCGGCTGGAGGCCGGGCTGTGCCTGTATGGCAATGACATCGACACCACCACCACGCCGGTGGAGGCCGCGCTGAACTGGGCCATCCAGAAAGTGCGGCGCACCGGCGGTACGCGCGAAGGCGGCTTCCCCGGCGCCTCCAAAGTGCTGGCACAGCTGCAGGGCCAGGGCCTTGCGCGCAAGCGCGTGGGCCTGGTGGCCCTGGAGCGGGTGCCGGTGCGCGAGCACACCGAACTGCAGGACACCCAGGGCCGCCGCATTGGCGAGGTCACCAGCGGCCTGCTGGGGCCAACCGTCGACAAGCCCGTGGCCATGGGCTACGTGGGCATTGAATTTGCTGCCATTGGCACGCGTGTAAACGCCATCGTGCGTGGCAAGGCAGTGCCAATGGAGGTGGCCGCCATGCCCTTCACCCCCAACCGCTACCACCGCGGCTGAACCCGTTTTTTGAACCCCATCAGGAGAACCCCATGAGCATCAAGTACACCGAAGATCACGAATGGCTGAAGGTTGAGGGCGACCTCGCCGTGGTCGGCATCACCGTCCACGCGCAGGACGCACTGGGCGACGTGGTGTTTGTGGACCTGCCCGAGGTGGGCAAAAGCTACACCCAGAAGGAAACGGCGGGCGTGGTCGAGTCGGTCAAGGCGGCGGCCGATGTGTACATGCCCGTCAGCGGCGAGGTGACCGAAGTGAACGAGGCGCTGCGCGCCGACCCGTCGCTGGCCAACAGCGACCCGCTGGGCGCGGGCTGGTTCTTCAAGATCAGGCTGGCCGATGCATCGCAGCTCGACGCGCTGATGGACGAGACACGCTACACCGCTTTCTCCGCCGACGCCTGAGCAGGAAACCACCATGTTGATGCAGTCTGCCCGGCCGCTGGGCGAGCTGGAAAACGCCAGCGAATTCATTCCGCGCCATATTGGCGTTGACGCCACCGATGAAGCCCACATGCTGTCGGTGATCGGCGAGGCCTCGCGCCGGGCGCTCATCGACAGCATCGTGCCGCGCAGCATTGCCCGCAGCAGCGCCATGAAGCTGCCGGCGCCGGTCACGGAAGCAGCAGCGCTGGCCGAACTCAAGGCCATGGCCGGGCGCAACCAGCTGCTCAAGAGCTTCATCGGCCAGGGCTACTACGGCACCCATACGCCGGGCGTCATCCTGCGCAACATCCTGGAGAACCCCGCCTGGTACACCGCCTACACGCCCTACCAGGCCGAGATTTCCCAGGGCCGCATGGAGGCGCTGGTGAACTTCCAGACCATGGTGTGCGACCTGACGGCCATGCCGATCGCCAACGCCTCGATGCTCGACGAAGCCACCTCGGCGGCCGAGGCCATGACACTCGCCAAACGCAGCGTCAAAAGCAAGAGCCAGCGCTTTGTGGTGGCCGGCGACTGCCATCCGCAAACGATTGAGGTGATCCAGACCCGCGCCAGGCCGCTGGGCATCGAGGTGGTGCTGGCCAATTCCGCCGCCGAGTGGGATGCAGCGCTGCAAGGCGACTACTTCGCCGTGCTGGCGCAGTACCCGTCCACCAGCGGTCGCATCGACGACCTGCGCGCCGACGTCGACAAGGCCCACGCCCGCCAGGCGGCCTTCATCGTGGCGGCCGACCTGCTGGCGCTGACACTGCTGGTGCCACCGGGCGAATGGGGCGCCGACATCGTGGTGGGCACCACACAGCGCTTTGGCATGCCCATGGGCGCCGGCGGCCCGCATGCCGCCTACCTGGCCTGCCGCGACGACTTCAAGCGCTCCATGCCGGGCCGGCTGGTCGGCGTGAGCGTGGACGCCCACGGCAACCCGGCCTACCGGCTGGCACTGCAAACGCGCGAGCAGCACATCCGCCGTGAAAAGGCGACCTCCAACATCTGCACTGCGCAGGTGCTGCCGGCCGTGGTGGCCAGCATGTATGCCGTGTACCACGGACCCCAGGGCCTCAAGCGCATCGCCCAGCGCGTGGCCAGCTACACCGCTGTTCTTGCGCGCGGCCTGTCCGCGCTCGGCCATTCACCACAGCATGACAGTGCTTTTGACACGCTGACCGTGCACACCAAGTCTGCTACAAAAACGATAGCGGTCCGCGCAGTGTCCATGCGGGCCAACCTGCGAATCTACTTTGAAGATTACCTCTGCATCGCGCTCGACGAGACCACCACGCGCGCCGACGTGGAGCTGCTGTGGAAGATCTTTGCCACCGACGGCCAGGCCCTCCCCTCGTTCGCCGAATTCGAAAAGGGCATCGAGCCGCTGATCCCCACGGCGCTGCGCCGCACCAGCGCCTACCTGACGCACCCGGTGTTCAACACCCACCACTCCGAGACCGGCATGCTGCGCTACATCCGGGCCTTGAGCGACAAGGACCTGGCGCTGGACCGCAGCATGATCCCGCTGGGCAGCTGCACCATGAAGCTCAACGCCACCAGCGAGATGATCCCCATCACCTGGCCCGAGTTCGCCAACGTGCACCCGTTTGCGCCCGCCGACCAGCAGCAGGGCTACGCGCAGCTGGACGCGCAGCTGCGCGAGTGGCTGTGCCAGGCCACCGGCTATGCCGGCATCAGCCTGCAGCCCAACGCCGGTTCCCAGGGTGAGTACGCCGGTCTGCTGGTGATCAAGGCCTACCATGAGAGCCGGGGCGAGGGCCACCGCAACATCTGCCTGATTCCTTCCTCTGCGCACGGCACCAACCCGGCCAGCGCGCAAATGGTTGGCATGCAGGTGGTGGTGACCCGCTGCGACGACAACGGCAACGTGGACATGGCCGACCTGCAAGCGAAGTGTGAGCAATACAGCCCGCAGCTTGCGGCCGTGATGATCACTTACCCCAGCACCCACGGCGTGTTTGAAACCCAGGTCAAGGAACTGTGCGCGCTGGTGCACCGCCACGGTGGCCGCGTGTATGTGGACGGCGCCAACATGAACGCGCTGGTGGGCGTGGCCGCGCCGGGTGAATTTGGTGGCGACGTGAGCCACCTCAACCTGCACAAGACCTTCTGCATCCCTCACGGCGGCGGCGGCCCGGGCGTGGGGCCGGTGTGCGTGGTGGCGGACCTGGTGCCTTTCCTGCCCGGCCATGCCACCGGCGCCGCCATGGGCGCAGTGAGCGGCGCCGGGCCGTCCCAAGCCGCGAAGGCCCCCTCGGGGGGCAGCGAACCACGCGCAGCGGGGAGCGTGGGGGCCATATCCGCCGCGCCGCTGGGCAACGCGGCGGTACTGCCCATCAGCTGGATGTACTGCCGCATGATGGGCCCCGAGGGCCTGCAGCAGGCCACCGAGGTGGCCATCCTGTCGGCCAATTACATCAGCGCGCGCCTTAAGGACCACTACCCCACGCTGTACGCCAGCGAGAACGGCCATGTGGCGCATGAGTGCATCCTGGACCTGCGCCCGCTCAAGGAATCCAGCGGCGTCACCGCCGAAGACGTGGCCAAGCGGCTGATCGACTACGGCTTTCACGCGCCGACGCTGAGCTTTCCGGTGGCGGGCACGCTGATGGTGGAGCCCACCGAAAGCGAGACGCTGGACGAGCTGGACCGCTTCATTGGCGCAATGATCGCCATCCGCGAGGAAATCCGCCGCGTGGAAAAAGGCGAGTGGCCGCAGGACGACAACCCGCTCAAGCACGCACCGCACACGGCGCAGGCACTGGTGGCCGACGAGTGGAAGCACCCCTATTCGCGCCAGGTGGCGGCGGCCACGCTGTCGGCCAGACAACACGCCAAGTACTGGGCACCCGTGGGCCGGCTGGACAACGTCTACGGCGACCGCAACCTGTTCTGCAGCTGCGTGCCGGTGAGCGACTGCGCCGACGCCGCCTGAGGGCGCGCACTGGACTCCACCCTGATCCTCACCGTCATCGCCGGGGCTGCGATGGCAGGCTTTGTGCAGGGCCTCTCGGGCTTTGGCTACGGGCTGACCGCCATGTCCATCTGGGCCTGGACGCTGGAGCCCATGCTGGCAGCGGCGTTGGCCGTTTTTGGCGGGTTGACGGGCCAGCTGATCTCTGCGGTGTCGGTGCGTCGAGGTTTTGACTGGAAGCTGGTGGCGCCTTTCATCGCCGGCGGGCTGGCCGGGCTGCCTCTGGGTCTGTGGCTGCTGCCGCGACTGGATGTGATGCTCTTCAAGCTGGTGCTGGGTCTCTTGCTGGTGGTGTTCTGCCCGCTGATGCTGCTGGCCACGCGGCTGCCAAAGGTGCAGCGTGGCGGCCGCGTGGGCGACGCTCTGGCCGGTGCCGCCGGTGGCGTGATGGGCGGGCTGGGCGGCTTCACAGGCGTGGTGCCCACCCTGTGGTGCCAGGTGCGGGGCCTGTCCAAGGACCATCAGCGCTCGGTGATCCAGAACTTCAACCTGACCATGCTGGCGGTGACCTTTGCCACCTATGTGGCCACCGGCATCATCTGCAGCGACATGCTGCCTCTGTTTGCCATTGCAGCCCCGGCAATGCTGGTGCCGTCCCTTCTGGGTGCGCGGCTGTACATCGGCATCAGTGAGAACACGTTTCGCAAGGTCGTGCTGGGCGTGCTGACCGCCGCCGGCGTGGCGATGCTGGTTTCGGCGGTGCCGGCGCTGCTGGCAAGGGCCTGAGGCGCGGGACTCAGGCCCGCAAACTGTCCAGCCAGGTCATCGCCGCGCGCAGTTCTGACGGGCGTATCTCATGCGCGCCGGGAAACTCCGCATACGTCAGCTCCACCGGCAGCGACGCCAATTTCTGGCGTATGTCATGCGCGCTGGCCAGGGGGATCACGTTGTCCTGCAGCCCGTGGCTCACCCACAGCTTGCGCCCCTGCAGCGCCGACGGGGACGCCACCAGCGGCCACACCTGAGGCAGCAGGCGGCTGTGCATGACCATCGCAGCCTGCAGCAACTGCGGCTGGGTCAGCAGCAGGCTCAACGACATGATGCCGCCCTGGCTGAAGCCGCCCACTACCACCCGGTTGGCCGGCAGGCCCAGCTGGCTGGCCGCTGAGGTCACGGTTTGCGCCACCAGCGGGCGGCTGGCCGCCTCTTGCGCCTCGTTGATGACCCGCTCACCGTTTGGACGCACGCCAAACTCGAACCAGGCATAAGCCTGCGGGCCCAGGACGTGCGGCGCGCGCAGGCTCAGCACATGAAATTGCGGCGGGACGGCGGGCGCCAGGCCGAACAGGTCCTCTTCGTTGCTGCCCACGCCATGCATCAATACCAGCAGCCAGGGATCGGCCGTACCCGGCGCAGCCCGGCGAAACAGGTGATCCAGGGGCAGGTGCAGGTCCGGGCTCATGCGGCCTCTGCGACGGCCGCATGGAACGCCGGAAACGCGAACGCGTCCATGGACAGCATGCTGTACATCACCTCGCGACTGAGGTATTCGGGACTCGCGCCGGCCTCGCCAAAACCACCCGCGCCCAGCGCGAAGAACAGCGGCAGGAAATGGTCTTCCGTCGGATGGGCACGCTGGGCATGTGGCGCCTCGCGCCGGTAGTCCAGCAGCGCCTTCAGGCTGCCATGCGTGATGGCGCTTTCAATCCAGCGGCTGAACTCCAGCACGTAGGGTGCAGGCTCGCGCTCGCCGCCAAAGAACTCCGCCAGGTTGTGCGTCATGCTGCCCGAGCCGAGCACCAGCACGCCCTGCTCGCGCAGCGGCTGCAGGGCCTGACCCATGGCGAACACCTCGGCTGGACCCCAGCGCACCGGCAAGGCCACCTGCACCACTGGAACGGTGGCGTCGGGAAACAGGTGCATCAGGGGAACCCAGGCGCCGTGGTCCATGGGGCGCTGATCATCGGCCATGGCGTCGATGCCGACCTGATGCAGCAGTTCCAACACCCTCCCCCCCAGCGCCGGCTCACCGGGTGCCGGGTACTGCAGTTCATACAGGGCCTGCGGGAAGCCACCGAAGTCGTGCCAGGTGGCTGGAGCCGGATTGGTCATCACCGCGGGCGCACGCGCCATCCAGTGTGGCGACATCACCACCACGCCGCGCACTCCGCCCTCGCGGGCCGTCAGTTCAGCGCCAAAGCGCGTCAGCGCGGGTCCGGTCTCGCCCGGGTCCACCGCAAACAGTGGCGCGCCGTGGGAGACGAACAGGGCAGGCAAGGAGGCGGCGGAAGACATGGCGGACAACCCGTTTCAGGAAGAGACTCTGAATTTAAGGCCATCCGGGCACGGTGACAGCCCCCGCAGGCGCGACACACTGTTGCACCGGCAGGACGGTGCAGCCCTCGATCAGGCCGCCAGCTGGCGGATGGCCTGCTCGAACACGTCCACGGGCTGGCCGCCGGAGATGAGGTGCTGGTCGTTGAAGATGATCGCCGGTACAGAGTGAATGCCCGCGTTCAGGTAGAACTGCTCCTGCGCGCGCACCTCCGCTGCATACTCGTCACCCGCCAGGATGGCGCGGGCACGGGCCTCGTCCAGGCCCACACTGGAGGCCGCCGCGGCCAGGACATCCACCGACGCGGGACTCTCGCCACGCCCGTGGTGGGCCTGCAGCAATGCCTTCTTTAGCGCGTGTTGCTTGGCCGCGCCCTCCAGGCTTGCCCAGTGCAGCAGCCGGTGTGCATCAAAGGTGTTCCAGATGCGGCCCCGGCCTTCGCGGCGGAAGCTGAAGCCGACTGCTTCGCCACGCAGGCGGATGGTCTCGCGGATCTGCGCCTGCTGCTGGGGCGTGGAGCCGTACTTCTGCGTCAGGTGCTCGCCCACGTCCTGGCCCTCAGGGCCCATCTGGGGGTTGAGCTCGAAGGGCTGGAAGTGCAGCTCTGCCTGCACCCCGGCTCCCACGCGCTCCAGTGCCTGCTCCAGCGCGGCCAGCCCGATCGCGCACCAGGGGCAGGAGACGTCGGAGACAAAGTCAATCTTCAGGGTGGCAGGCATTTTGCTATCTTTTTTGTAGCGGTTCAGGTCCACTGGACGGGGGCTGGAGGCCGATTTTCCTTACATTTCGGCCAGCGCGGCAATCGCCAGCGCATAACCCTTCACGCCGAAGCCGGCCATCACCGCCTTGGCCGCCGGCGAGATGTAGCTGTGGTGACGGAAAGCCTCGCGTGCGTGCACGTTGCTGATGTGCAGCTCGATGCAGGTCACGCCCGCGCCCTTGATGGCGTCGTGCAGCGCGACGCTGGTATGGGTATAGGCGCCGGCGTTCAGGATCACGCCCGCCAATGTGCCCGAAGCCTGCGCGCGCCCGGCCTCGTGCAGCCAGTCCACCAGCACGCCCTCGTGGTTGGTCTGGCGGAAATCCAGCGTCAGGCCCTGCTTCGCGCAGGCTTGTGCGCACAGCTTTTCCACATCGGCCAGAGTGGCGTGGCCATAGACGGCAGGCTCGCGCGTGCCCAGCAGGTTGAGATTGGGTCCGTTCAGGACGAGTGCGGTTTTCATGGGAGCCAAGGGTATCAAACTTCCCGCGGGCGGCGCGCCGGCAGCGGTGCGGGGCGACGCAGCACCTCCTGGGCCAGCCAGACCGCACTGCGGCGCGACCGTTGCGCCACCACGGGCAACGGCAGCTGCTGGTAGTCGTCGTTGAACACCTCGAAGCTGTAGTCGCCCCGGTAACCCAGACGGTCCAGCCGCAGCACGAGGCTGGCCAGTTCGGCGCTGTGCACGCCCTCGCCGGGAAAGACGCGGAAGGTGCGCGCAGTCGTCATGCGCTCCTCGAAGGTGCGCGTCTCCTGCCACATGAAGTCCGACAGCTGCACCAGGAAAATCTTGCTCGGGTCCAGCTCGTCGATGGCCTCCAGCGGAGTTCCTGCGGCAAAGATGTGGAATGAGTCAATGCCCAGCCCGAGGTTGGGGCAATCCGCACGGGCGACCACATCCCATGCCGTGGTGAACTCGTTGATCGTCCGGCCCCACGACAACCCCTCATACGCCACGCGGATGCCCAGCGGCACGGCCAGCATCGCCAGCTTGCGCAGGTCGCGCGCCAGGTCCTGGGGCTCCTGTGACGCATGGGTGGATGTCGACGAGCAGGCCAGCAACACCTTGCACCCCAGGTCGGCGCACATCTGCAGCATGGACTTGGCGATATCAACCTTGTAGGCGTGCAGGTGGCCGCTCAGCCCCTCGAAGTCCCGCAGCACCTGGAATCCCGTGGGACGCAGGCCGCTGTCGCGCACCGCTGCCACAGCGGCAGAAACGCCGCCGGCGTGCCCCACAATGTCACGCGCACTCAGCATCACCTGGCGGAATCCGGCCTCGCGCATGGCGCCCAGCTTGGCCTCCAGCGGCCCGGCCAGGGTGATGGTGTCCATGCCGATGTTGTCCGTCAGAAGCATGGCGGACCTCAGGTGTCTCGGTGGACCAGCTCAAACGCGACCGAGCCAAGGCTGGTCCGCGTGAGCGCGCCCCGGTCCTCCGGGTGCAGGCGCTGCGATTCGACAAACTGCACACCGCGCAGCTTGAGCGCAGTCACAGCAGCGCCGACGTCGGGGGTACCGATGCCGATGCGGTGCAGTTCCTCGCTGGAGTCGGCGGTCTCGACGGCGGGGTCGGGCTCGATCAGCTGCCACATGAAGCGCCCGCAGGGGCTGCGCAGCAGCGTTCCCTTGGGCATGATGCCGAAGCGCTGCCCGTCCGGGATGGGCTGGAATCCGAACATCTCGCCATAGAAAGCCAGCCAGTCGGCGCTGCGGTCCAGGCCGATGTACTGCACCACCCCGAAGTAATCCATGTTGGCCAGCGCGGGCGGATGAGCTTCTACGGTCGGAATCAGGGAAAAATCAATGTCAAAAATGGAAAATTCGCGGTAGCGGTCGACAAAGTAGTAGCGTGCGCCGCCCGGTCCGTGGATGGCCGGCACGTTGAGCTCCATCGCCTGTGCGTGGCCCTCCACAGGCCATGCTCCCAGGTCCACGCATCTGCGAAAGGCCTGCGCCGCATCGTGCACGCGAAACGCCACCGCCGACAGTGCCGGCGGCCGGTCGGGCTCGGCCTGCAGGCTGTTGTCGCCCGGGTGGGCGTTGATCACCAGGTTCATCGACCCCTGGCGGTACAGCACCACCTCGCGCGACCGGTGCCGGGCCACCGGTCGGAACCCCATGGCCTCGAGTACCTGGCCCAGCGCCTGCGGGTGCGAGGTGGTGTATTCGATGTACTCGATGCCGTCCAGCCCCAGGGGGTTGGGCGCGTCGGGCAGTGCTTCCCGGTCCGGCTGGCGTGAGGTCATGGTCACTCCTCTGTTGGCGTTCAGTCCACGCGTGTCTGCAGCAAGAGGCGGAAATGCGCCTGCATGCGCTGCGGGTCGGCCGTCCGCCCGGTAAACAACCCGAACGCATCCACGGCCTGTCCCACCGCCATCGTCCCGCCATCCACCGTGGCGCAACCGATGGCCCGCGCTGCCTTGAGCAGCGCCGTCTCCAACGGGAAGTAGACGATCTCGGCCACCCACAACCGCGGATGCAGCAGTTCGGCCGGCAGCGGCAGGCCGGGCAATTTGTCCATGCCGGTGGGCGTGGCGTGCACCAGGCCCGTGGCCGCGGCAATGACGCTGGCCGGGTGGTCGGCAGACACCACGCGGGTCGTGCCGTGCAGTCGCCCCAGCTCGGTGGCCAGCGCACGGGCACGGGCGGCTTCGTGGTCCACCAGCACCAGCCGTTCGCAGCCCATGCCCAGCAGTGCGTGGGCGATGGCCGAGCCGGCCCCGCCGGCACCCAGCAGCACCACACAGGACAGGTCGGCCTGTGGCAGCGCGCGGGTAAAACCCCAGCGCCAGCCCGAGCCGTCGGTGTTGTGCCCGACAAGACGCCCACCGTCATTGACCACCGTGTTCACCGCACCCATCGCCCGCGCGTCTGCGGACAGGTCGTCCAGCAGCGGGATCACCGCCTGCTTGCACGGAAATGTGATGTTGAGGCCGGAAAAACCCATGACCCGCGCTGCGTCCAGCAGCGTGGGCAGGGCCTCCACCCCGCGGCCGCTGCGGTCAAGGTCGATCAGCTGGTAGTGGACCCGCAGCCCATGGCACGCGCCCTCCTCCTCATGCATGGAGGGCGTGAGCGAACGCTGGATGCCAGCGCCGATCAAACCCAGGAGGACGCGTGCTTCGCTCACTTGCGCAGCTTGGCCAGTTCGGCCTGCAGTTCAGCCACGGTTGCCGCAATCGCCGCACCGTGCTTGTCGATCACCGGTGCCAGCCTGGCGCGCAGCTTGGCCTGCTCGGCGGGGCTGAGCTCGGTCACCTGCATGCCGGCCTTCTTGAGCTGGTCAAGCTGCCCTGCGGCGGCTTCGCGATTGACCTGGCGCTGGTACTTGCCGGCCTCGACGGCGGCGTCACCGATGATCTTCTTCTCGTCGGCAGACAGCGTGTCCCAGACCTTCTTGCTGAAGATGAAGGATTGCGGGTTGTACTGGTGGTTGGTCACCGCCAGGTGCTTCTGGACCTCGGCAAACTTGTTGGCCAGGATCACGCTGAAGGGGTTCTCCTGCCCGTCCACGGCCTTCTGCTCGAGCGCCGCATAGAGCTCAGGGAAAGCCAGCGGGGTGGGGTTTGCATCCAGCGCCTTGACCCAGTCGATGTTGATCGGGTTGGGGATCACGCGCAGCTTCAGGCCGGCGATGTCTTCCACCTTGGTGATGGGACGCCTGCTGTTGCTCATGTTGCGAAAGCCCAGCTCCCAGTAGGCCAGGCCGACGATCGCCTTGTCGGCCAGCTTGGCATGCAGCTTCTGGCCAAAGGGACCATCGACGACGGCGTCGGCCTCGCGGGCGCTGGCGAACATGAAGGGGAAGTCGTAGACCTCGAAGTCCTTGACCTGCGAGGCGAGGATGCCGCTGTTCAGCACGGTGATCTCGACTGTGCCGCCCTGCAGCGCCGACACGGTGGCCGCGTCGCCACCCAGAACGCCACCGGGGAATACGTTGACCTTGAGCTTGCCCCCACTCTTGGCTGCGACGATTTCGGCAAAGCGCGTGGCGCCCTGCTCCAGCGGGTGTCCCTTGGGGTTTTGCAGACCCAGCTTGAGCGTGCGCTCCTTGATGTCCTGTGCGGACGCCACACCCAGCACGGCCAACGCCGCGGCGGCCAGTACGGTTTTGATCATCAGACGCTTCATGGATAGTCTCCTCGGATAAATGGATTCAAGGTAGGCAAACAGGTAGAACGGGTTCTGGCGTACCAGCAGAAGCCCGCAGGGATCCTTGCAACTCAGCCCGTCAGGAGCTTCAGGGGCGCCATGACCAGCTGCGGGAAAAGAACCATCAGGAACATGACCAGATACTGGGCACACATGAACGGCAGGACGCCTTTGGTCACCTCGTCCATGCTGATGCGCCCGACGCCGGCCACGGTGTTGAGAACGGTCCCCACCGGGGGCGTGATCAGGCCAATGGCATTGTTGATGATGAACAGCACACCGAAATACACCGGGTCGATACCGGCCGCCTTGACCACCGGCATCAGCACCGGCGTGAGCAGCAGGATGGTGGGTGTCATGTCCAGCGCAGTGCCCACCACCATCACCAGCACCATGATGGCCACCAGGAGCAATTTGGGCTGGTCCAGCAGCGGCTGCAGCAGCGACACCACCTGAGCCGGCAACTGCGCCACCGTGATCAGCCATGCCGAGACCATCGCCGCGGCGACCAGGAACATGATCACCGACGTGGTCTTTGCTGCCGCCAGGAATACCGGGTACAGATCCCGGAATCCCAGTTCGCGGTAAACCAGCGTCGACACGGCCAGGGCATAGACCGCCGCCACCACCGCGGCCTCTGTCGGCGTGAAGACACCCATCTTCAGCCCGACGATCACGATCACAGGCAGCACCAGTGCCCATGTGGACCGGCGAAAGGCCTGGGCCACTTCGCCTCGCGAGCGCCGCGGCGGCGGAACCACCTTTTCCTTGCGCACCAGCCACCACCAGGTCACCCAGAGCGAAGCGCCCAGCAGGAGACCGGGCACGATTCCGGCCAGAAAAAGCTTGGAGATCGACACATTGGCCGCAACCCCAAAAATCACAAATCCGATACTGGGCGGGATGACGGGCGCAATGATCCCGGCTGAGGCGATCAGCCCGGCCGAGCGGGCGCGATCGTGGCCAGCCGCGACCATCATCGGCAACAACAACGCGGCCAGCGCCGCCGCATCGGCTACGGCCGAGCCCGAAAGCGCCGCGAGGATGCAGGCGGCCACAATGGCCACATAGCCCAGACCACCCCGGATGTGGCCCACCAGCGCCATGGCCAGGTCCACAATGCGGCGCGACAGGCCGCCATGGTTCATCAATTCGCCGGCGAGCATGAAAAACGGCACCGCAAGCAGCGGGAAGCTGTCCGCACCGTTGATGACGTTCTGGGCCAGGATCTGGGCATCGAACATGTCGAGGTGCCACATCAGGGCGGCGCCACAGATCAGCAATGAGAACGCGATCGGAATGCCCAGGGCCATCGCGCCCAGCAGGGAGCCCAGGAAAATGGCGATGGTCATTTCGCTTCCCCTTCGGCCGTTGTTTCCTCGGATTCGCGGATGCCCACCAGCTGGTCGTCCCCCAGCTGCCCGGACAGCAGGCGCCATAAATCCATCAGCAAAATGATGGCGGCCGAAACGGCGAACGCCATGCCGCTGGCGTAGAACCAGCCCATGGACACCTCCATGATGGCGCTGCTGGTGGTGAGATTGATGCGGGTCTGGTCCAGCGCGCCCTTGAACAGCAGCCAGCACACCCCAAGCATCGCCAGGTAGCCCAGGCCGAGGCTCGCCTTCTTGCCCCAGCGCGGCAGCCGCGCCACGAGCATGTCTGTCCCCAGGTGCGCGCGCTCGTGCATCGCTATCACGGCCCCAAGAAAAGTCATCCAGACGAACAGCCAGCGCGACAGCTCTTCCGAAATGGACAGGCCAGAGTTGAAGGCATAGCGCAGCACCACGTTGGCGAACACCAGTATCACCATCAATGCCAGGCAACCGACGATGACTGCGCCAAGCAGTCGGCAGTAGCGGTCAACCAGTGTGTTCAGCATCAGGACTTGTCTCCGGTGGCCATGGCGTTGGCGATGGCGGTTTTGATGCGATGAATTATGTACGAACTGGTTAGTTCTTAAAGATCGGTAAAAACCCTGATCTTTTCTTTCTTGAATTAATATTTAGGTAATATTTTTCACGAAACGCACCACCATTTCGATGATGCTGTCACGCCGCGCGGCGATTGCTGCCGGTGACTCCAGATCGCGCTTGAAGATGAGCGCGAACGTGTGGCGGTTGGCCACATTGAAGAAGCTCAGCGCGCTGATGGACATGTGCAGGTCCACCGGATCAATGCCACTGCGGAACACCCCGGCCGCCACGCCGCGCTCGTAGACCTGGGTCACCGCCGCGATGACCGGGACATTGAGCTTCTGGATGGATTTGCTGCGCGCCAGGAACTCCCCCCGGTGGATGTTTTCTGTCATCACCAGCCGGATGAAGTCCGGGTTGGCCAGCTGGTAGTCCACGGTAAAGCCCACCAGTTTGCGCAGGGCATCCTCGGGCGCCAGGTCCTCCAGATGCAGCTCGGTCTCGATCTGGCGGATGTGCCGGTAGGCCGCCTCCAGCACCGCCACATACAGTGCCTCCTTGCTGCCGAAGTAGTAGTAGATCATGCGCTTGCTGGTGCGCATGGCCTCGGCGATCACGTCGATGCGGGCACCGGCCAGGCCCTTTTCGGAGAACTCGTGCGTGGCGACTTCGATGATGTCGGCCATGGTGCGCTCGGGGTCGTTGGTGCGCGGCTCGGCCTTGGGACGTCTGCGAGGCGCCGCAGAATGTACTGTCTGGTTCATCTTGCGAAGTGTAGAAGAAGCCGCTGCTCACCACGCCTTGTCGCCTGCGGGGCCGCGTTCGGCAGCGAAGTCGCCGACAATCGGGGCAGTGAAAACCCGCCATTTCGCGCAACTCTTTGCGCTGTCTGCCCTGTGGGGCGCCTCCTTCCTGTTCATCCGCATCGCCAGCCCGGTGCTGGGTCCCCTGGTCATGGCCGAGATCCGGGTGGCCCTGGCCTCGCTGGTTCTCTGGATCGCCATGCGCGCCGCGGGCGAAAGCATCCAGCGCCGGTGGTGGCGTGAGCTGTTCATCGTGGGCGCGCTGTCGGTCGCCCTGCCTTTTGCGCTGTTCTCCTGGGCCGGCCTGCATCTGCCGGCGGGCTACATGGCGCTGCTCAACGTGAGCGCGGTGCTGTTTGGCACCTTGTTCGCCGCCTGGCTGCGAGAGGACACGCTCACCGCGCGCAAGCTCCTGGGATGCGTGTGCGGCTTTGCTGGCGTGGGCATGGTGGTGCAACTGGGACCGGTGCAGCTGTCGCTGCCGGTTGTGCTTGCCGCACTGGCCTGCGTCACGGCCGCAGCCTGCTACGGCCTTTGCACGCCGCTGATGAAACGCGCCACCACGCGCATCCCCACCCTGACCATTGCCGCGGGCTCGCACATGACGTCGGCTCTGCTCCTGCTGGCACCAGCCGCAGCCACACTGCCACAGGCCCGCTTCAGCTGGGGTGCGGCGATGGCCGTGCTCGTGATGGGTGTGGTCACCTCCGGGGGCGCCTTCTGGATGCACCTGCGCATCATCAAGCAAGTCTCGCCGGTCGCCGCGATGGCACCCACCTTCCTGATCCCGCTCTTCGGGCTGGCGTGGGGCTGGATTTTCCTGGGCGAGCCCATGGGCTCTGGTCTGTGGCTCGGTGGGGCGCTGGTGCTGCTGGCGGCCGCGCTCGTCACCGGCTTCAACCCGGTCGCACGGCTGTGGCAGGCGCTGTCTGGTTCCGATGCCGCCAGACCCTGAACGCGCAACCGGTTGCTATCAAACTTGTAGCAAAGGAAGTCCAGAAGACGGGGGTCAGGCCGTAATTTGAGCTCAGGACTCCGCCCCCGATCGACCCCAGCACGCCGGTGCAGCCATAGCCGATGACGGTGTACAGCGCCTGGCCGCGGCCACGCAGCCGTGCCGGGAAATGGTGCGACAGCATGGCGATGCACACCGTGTGGTGGGCGGCAAAAGTCAAGGCGTGCAGGGATTGCGCGACAAACAGGGCGAGCAGCCAGCCGCCCCCCGCCGCAGTGAGCCCCATGCGCAGCACGGTGCACGCGGCACACACGACCAGCCAGGCGCTCAGGCTCAGCCGCGGCAACCACCGGCTCTGGGTGAAGAACCAGCCGATCTCCACCACCACAGATACCGCCCACAGCACGCCGATCATGGTCTTGCTGTAGCCCAGCGAGTCCAGGTACAGGGAGAAGAACGCGTAGATGCCGATGTGCGACAACACGTGGAAAAACACCGCCGCAAAGAACCACTGCACCGCGCGCTGCCGCAGCACCGGCATCACCGGCACCGAGGATCCAGCCGTGGAGACAGGATCGCGGCGGTTCGGCAGCCACCATGTGCTGGCCGCCACCGCCACCAGCGTGAGCGCCGTCCAGGCAGGGAAATGCGACATGCCGAAGCGCTCGAACCATGCGCCCGCGGCAAACACCGTCAGCAGGAAGCCCAGCGATCCCCACAGACGCACCCGGCCATACCGGCGCGCATCAAACACGCCGCCCTGGCTGACGAGGTGCGCCATGGCGGCCTCGCTCATGGGCATCATGGCGCTGGTGTGGGTGAACATCACCACCAGCACCAGGGCCAGCCAGGCCACGCCCCAGTCCAGCCCAAGCCCCAGCGAGGACAGCAATGCAGCCGTGGCGCCATAGCGCAGCAGGCGCACACGCTCACCGCTGCGGTCGCTCAACGCACCCCATGCGTAGGGCGCAAACAGCCTTGTGGCGGCCTGCACCGCCGTCAGCAGGCTGATGGTGAACAGGCCCAGGCCCAGTTCTTTCAGCCAGAGCGGGAGGTACGGATTGAAAAAGCCGATATGTGCAAAGTAGCTCGCTGACAGGGCGGCAAACGGGGCCAGGGCGGCCTTGCGCGTGGCGCCCATGGGCTGCAACCGCCTGGCCTAGAGGAACGACGACGCGATGGGTGCCAGCGGCGACTGCACATCGCCGTTTTGCGCGCGCTGGCGCAGCGCGTGCTCCATCACCACCAGGGCCAGCATCGCTTCGGCGATGGGGGTGGCGCGGATGCCCACACAGGGGTCGTGCCGACCCTTGGTGACAACCTCGGTGGGTTCGCCCCTGATGTTGATCGTCTCGCGCGGGCTGATGATGGAGCTGGTGGGCTTGATGGCGATGGCCACGTCCAGGTCCTGCCCGGTGCTGATGCCGCCCAGCACGCCGCCGGCGTTGTTGGACTTGAATCCCTGGGGCGACAGCGAATCGCCGTGGGTGGTGCCGCGTTGCGTGACGCTGGCAAAGCCCGCGCCAATCTCCACGCCCTTGACGGCGTTGATGCCCATCATGGCGTATGCAATGTCCGCATCGAGCTTGTCAAACAGCGGCTCGCCAAGCCCCACGGGCACCTTGCTGGCCACGACCCGAACCCGCGCCCCACACGAATCGCCCGCCTTGCGCAGGCTGTCCATGTAGGCCTCCAGCTGGCTCACATCGGCCACAGGTGCGAAGAACGGGTTGCGGGGCACATGCTCCCAACCCTCGAACGGGATGGCGACTTCGCCAATCTGCGTCATGCAACCCCGGAAAGTGGTGCCGTAGCGGTCACGCAGCCATTTTTTGGCCACGGCACCGGCCGCCACCATGGGCGCCGTCAGTCGCGCCGAAGACCGCCCGCCGCCGCGCGGGTCACGCAGGCCGTACTTCTGGATGTAGGTGTAATCGGCATGCCCGGGGCGGAAGGTCTGGGCGATTTCGCTGTAGTCCTTGCTGCGCTGGTCGGTGTTGCGGATGAGCAGGCAGATCGGCGTGCCGGTGGTATGCCCCTCGTAAACGCCCGAAAGGATTTCGACCTTGTCCTCTTCCTGGCGCTGGGTGACATGGCGACTCGTGCCAGGGCGGCGGCGGTCCAGGTCGCCCTGGATGTCGGCCTCCGAAAGCGCCATGCCGGGCGGACAACCGTCGATCACGCAGCCGATGGCAGGGCCGTGGGATTCACCAAAGTTGGTGACAGCGAATAGGGAGCCAAAGGTGTTGCCGCTCATGGGGCGCGATTATCCCAGACCGGTCCGAAGCGGTGCATGGAGACGGGAACACTTCATGCTTGACGCAACCCTGCAGCCATCACCCGAGGCTGAAGGAGAAACCCATGCTGGACCGCACGCAAACGAAGTTCTCTCACGTCAAGCCCGCTGATACGGCATACGTTGCCGGTGGCCTGCGCGACTTCTTTCTCTACCGTGACCTTGGCGTGGCCGAAGCCACCAACAGCAAGGTCATCGCGCGCCTTGTCAAGGCCAACATGGCACCGGAAACGGGCACCGGCTGGCACCGCCACGAGGCAGAGTTCCAGATCGTGATCATGGTCAAGGGCTGGGCGAAGTTCATGTACGAGGACAAGGAGACCCTGGTGGAAGCCGGTGATGTGGTGCACCAGCGCCCCGGCATCCGCCACTACCTGTTCGACTATTCGCCTGACATGGAGTACCTGGAGATCGTCTCGCCGGCCGATTTCAGGACAGTGGATGTCGAGCCGGTCTGCGACATACCGGCGCCGACTCCCTGGTAACCGTCAGAACTCAGCGTCAAGCTCGTCGATCTCGGCAGGCTCCTTCTTCGCGGCGGCCACCCATTCCTTCATGGCGGGGAGTTCCATGATCCGCTTGCAATAGGCCACGCTTACCTTGTCCAGGGGCACGTCGTAGGTCAGGAAACGTGTCACCACAGGGGCATACATGGCGTCGGCCATGGTGGGCACCTTGCCAAACAGGTATGGGCCCCCATAGGACGCCAGGCATTCCTTCCAGATGGCCAGGACGCGGTCGATGTCGCCCTGTGCGCGCGACCAGACCTTGAAGTTGGGGAAATGTGCGCGCAGGTTCATCGGCAGCGCGCCGCGCAAGGACGAAAAACCCGAATGCATCTCGCCGCAAATGGCGCGGCAGTGCGCCCGCGCCCTGGCATCGGCGGGCAGCAGCCCCGCCTTGGGCTTGACCTCATTGAGGTACTCGCCGATCGCCAGCGTGTCCCAGACCTTGATGCCGTTGTGCTGCAGCGAAGGCACCAACATGGACGGCGCCAGAAGGAGCATCTCCGCTTTCATGGCCGGGTCATCCGGCGGAATCACCTTTTCGGTGAATTCCAGGCCTGCGAATCTGGCCATCAGCCAGCCGCGCAAGGCCCAGGCACCATAGTTCTTGCTGCTGATCGTCAGGACGGCTTTGGCCATGGAGGTCTCCGGTGTTGCCCCGGTTTCGAGCAAGTTGCGGGCCAGAGCGGTGCATCAATGGCCAGGGCACCAATACAGGCGCCGCTGGCCCGCAACTTGCCTGTGGTCAAGTCTCCGGGCCACAAGCCCGCCCCACAGGGAAGCCCATGCTGTATCAGGCCTATCAAACCCAGTCCGACCTGATTTCGCCGTTGCGTTTGCTGGCCCAGCACTCCAGCGCACTGATGTGGCTGCGCCAGACCGAGGGCAGCGTCCTGCGCAAGTTCTCCGCCGCCGCCGAGGTGTTCTCCCGCATGCGCCTGACGCATTCGCGCCCGGCCTACGGCATAGATTCCGTCCAGGTGGGTGGCGACACCTGGGCCATCACGGAAGAAAAGACCCTCGCCCTGCCCTTTGGCACGCTGCTGCATTTCCGCCGTGAGGGCGCGGGTACCGACCTGCCGCCGGTGCTGCTGGTGGCGCCGCTGTCGGGTCACTTCGCCACCTTGCTGCGCGAGACCGTGCGCACCCTGCTGCAGGACCACGATGTCTACATCACCGATTGGCACAACGCGCGCGACGTGAGCCTGCGCCACGGCGGCTTCAGCCTGGACGACTACATCGACTACATGATGCGGTACATGGCCGCCATCGGCCCGGGCGTGAACGTGGTCGCCGTCTGCCAGCCTTGCGTGGCCGCGCTGGCCGCCACCGCCCTGATGGCCGAGGACGACCACCCTGCCACGCCACGCAGCCTGACGCTGATGGCAGGGCCCGTGGACTGCCGCGTCAACCCCACCGGCGTGAACACCCTGGCCACCAGCAAGCCGATCGAGTGGTTCGAACAGAACCTCATCAGCCATGTGCCGCTGCCGCACGCGGGCTACATGCGCCGGGTCTACCCCGGGTTCGTGCAGCTCAGCGCCTTCATGAGCATGAACCTGGAGCGCCACAAGCAGCAGTTCCGCAACCTGTACCAGCACCTGGTGGAGGGCGAGGAAGAGCAGGCCAACCTGATCCGCGTGTTCTACGACGAGTACCTGGCCGTGAACGACCTGCCGGCCGAGTTCTACCTGGAAACCGTGGAGAAAGTGTTCCAGACCTACGACCTGGCCGTGGGCAAGCTGGCGTACCGCGGCCGGCTGGTCAACCCTGGCGCCATCCGCCGCACAGCACTGCTGACGGTGGAGGGCGAACGCGACGACATCTGCAGCGTCGGCCAGACGGTGGCCGCGCAGGACCTGTGCACCGGCATCCGGCCGTACCTGAAAACCCACCATATCCAAGTGGGCGTGGGACACTACGGCGTGTTCAGCGGCCGCAAGTGGAACCAGCAGATCTACCCGCGCGTGCGGGAGGTGATCCACGCCAGCATGGGCTGACGACGTCTCAGGGCTTGGGCGCTTCTTCCTGCTCGGCAGGCCAGTCGCGGATGTAGGCCTTGAGCATCTTGTTCTCGAAATTCTGGCTGTCCACAACGGCCTTGGCCACGTCGTAGAAGCTGATCACGCCCATCAGCATGCGGGCGTCCATCACCGGCATGTAGCGCGCGTGGCGTTCCAGCATCATGCGGCGGACTTCGTCCAGGTCGGTTTCGCCCGTGCAGGTCAGCGGGTGGTCGTCCATGGCCTTGCGCACCTGCGTGGCCCCCACCACTCCCCCCGTTGCGCACGATGGTCTGGATCACCTCGCGAAACGTCAGCATGCCCACCAGGTCGCCGTGGTCCATGACCACCAGCGAGCCGATGTCCTTTTCGGCCATGACATCCACGGCCCGGGCCAGCGGTTCGTCGGGCGTCACGGTGTACAGGGTGTTGCCCTTGACGCGCAGGATGTCGCTGACTTTCATGATGTTCTCCTCTGGGCCATGACGCAGACCATGCGATCAATATAGCCCACAATAAGCCCATTCAACTGCGACGGCGCCCGCGGGTCAAGCCCCGGATTCCCCGGGGCGCTGCCGCACAAACCACGACCTTGCGGAGACCCCATGCCCGGCTATTCCGATCCCGGCTTCGACACGTTGGCACTGCACGCCGGCGCCGCGCCAGACCCTGCCACCGGCGCGCGCGCCACGCCCATCCACCTGACGACCTCGTTTGTGTTCGAGTCCAGTGACCACGCCGCGGCGTTGTTCAACCTGGAGCGTCCCGGCCACGTGTACAGCCGCATCAGCAATCCCACCACCGCGGTGCTGGAGCAGCGCGTGGCTGCCCTTGAAGGCGGCATCGGCGCCATTGCCACCGCCAGTGGCCAGGCGGCGCTGCACCTGAGCGTGGCCACGTTGATGGGCTCTGGCTCGCACATTGTGGCCAGCACTGCGCTGTACGGCGGCAGCCAGAACCTGCTGCACTACACGATGCGCCGCTTCGGCATCGACACCACCTTCGTCAAGCCGGGTGACCTGGACGGCTGGCGCGCCGCCATCCGGCCCAACACCAAACTGCTGTTTGGCGAAACCGTGGGCAACCCCGGGCTGGACGTGCTGGACATTCCCGCCGTCGGCGCAATCGCACACGAGGCCGGCGTGCCGCTGCTGGTGGACGCCACCCTCACCTCCCCCTACCTGCAGCAGCCGCTGGCGCTGGGGGCTGACCTGGTCTATCACTCGGCCACCAAGTTCCTGAGCGGCCACGGCACGGTGATTGGCGGCATCGTGGTGGACGGCGGCAGCTTTGACTGGGACAGCCCCAGGGCCGCTGGCCGCTTTGCCGAACTGACCCAGCCCTACGACGGCTTCCACAACATGGTGTTCACCGAGGAGTCCACCGTCGGCGCCTTCCTGCTGCGCGCGCGCCGCGAGGGCCTGCGCGACTTTGGAGCCTGCATGAGCCCGCACACCGCCTGGCTGATCCTGCAGGGCATTGAAACCCTGCCCCTGCGCATGCAGCGGCACATGGGCAACACGGAAAAGGTGGTGGAGTTCCTTGCCAGCCAGCCCTTTGTGGCGCGCGTGGGCCACCCCATGCTGGAGAGCCACCCCAGCCATGCCCTGGCGCAAAGGCTCTTGCCCAAGGGCGCGGGCAGCGTGTTCAGCTTTGACATCAAGGGCAACCGCGAGCAGGGCAAGAAGTTCATCGAGGCGCTCAAGGTCTTCAGCCACCTGGCCAATGTGGGCGATTGCCGCTCGCTGGTGATCCACCCGGCCAGCACCACGCACTTCCGCATGACCGACGAAGCACTCGCTGGCGCCGGCATCAGCCAGGGCACGATCCGCCTGTCCATTGGCCTGGAAGACCCGGACGACCTGATTGACGACCTCAAGCGCGCCCTCAAGGCCGCGGAGAAAGCAGGAGCATGATCCTCACCGTCAACAGCGCCAATACCTACTGCTACACCGGCGGCAAGCCTTTCGATGCCGCCAAGCCCACCGTGGTTTTCATCCACGGCGTCGTCAACGACCACAGCGTGTGGATCCTGCAGAGCCGCTACATGGCCAACCACGGCTGGAACGTGCTGGCCGTGGACTTGCCCGGCCACTGCCGCAGCGATGGCGAGGCGCCCTCGTCGGTGGAGGAAGCGGCCGGATTCATCAAGGCGCTGCTGGACGCGGCCGGGGTGCACAAGGCGGCCCTGGTCGGCCACAGCTGGGGTTCGCTGATTGCGCTGGAAGCGGCCTCACAACTCAAGGAACGCGTGAGCCACCTGGTGCTCGTGGGCACCGCCTTCCCGATGAAGGTCTCGCAAATGCTGCTGGACGCTTCGCTCAACGAACCCGAGAAAGCCCTGCAGATGATCAATGTGTTCAGCCGCAGCACACTGGCGCCCCCGCCCTCGACGCTGGGCCCAGGCACCTGGATATACGGGGCCAGCCTTGCACTGGGCCGGCGCGTGCTGCGCAGCAACCCCAAGGTCAACGTGTTCCACCGCGGCTTCAAGGCCTGCGACAGCTACACGCACGGCGAGGACGCGATGGGGCAGGTCACCGCACCTGTGCTGTTTGTGCTGGGCGCACAGGACCAGATGACAATGGCCAAGGCTGCGCAGCCCCTGATCACCAAGGCGCAGGCTGCGGGCAAGCGCTTCAAGGTTGTCAGCCTGCCTGTGGGCCATCACCAGATGACCGAGACACCCGACGCGACGCTGTTCGCCATCCGAGACTTCCTGCAGGGCTGATCAGGGCAGCGCCCGCAGGCGCTGCGTCTCCTTGCGCACCACCTCATAGCATTCGCAGGCGCGGGTTTCCAGGCCGGAGCGACTGAGCACCGCGATGTGCCCGCGCCGGCTGCTGATGTAGCCGGCGCGCTGCAGGTTCCCCACCGCACCCGTGATTCCCTCGCGGCGGACCCCCAGCATGCCGGCCACCAGTTCCTGCGTCATCACCAGTTCCTGGCCGGGCAGCCTGTCCAGCGTCAACAGCAGCCAGCGGCACAGCTGCTGCTCCACCGAATGGTGGCGGTTGCAGGCCGCCGTCTGGCACATGTGTGTGGCCAGCCCCTGCGTGTAGCGCAGCAGCACGCGCTGCGTCAGCGTGCAGCTGTCAAACGCCTGCTTGAGCGCCCTGCGATCCAGCCGGTAGGCGTGGCCCGCCGTGCGCACCATGGCCGAGCTGGGCGTGGTGTCGCCCCCCATGAACAAGGCAATCCCCACCACGCCTTCGTTGCCGACACCCGCACTTTCTGCGGATGCGCCGGACTCGGTCACATAGTGCAGGGAGACGATGGCGGTGACGGGAAAGCAGGCGTGCTGCATCTGCCGTCCAGGCTCATAAAGCATCTCGCCCAGGGGCAGCATCACCAGCTCCATCTGTTCGGCCAGACGCCCCAGCGCCAGTGGTGGCAGCGCGGCAAGCAGGCCGTTGTGCAACGGGCTGTGCATGGCCTGCATCAAGTCCGTGCCATGACTTCCACGCCGATGCCCCGGTAGCCCAGGAATCGGCAGGCCTGGTTGAACATGGGCTCCCCGCTGACACGGTACTGCTGCTGCGATCCGTCTGGCCTGGTGCGGCTGAACAGGAAATCCAGGAAAGGCTGGCGTGCGGTGATCATCGCCTGCAGGGCCTCGCGCTGGGCGCGGTTCCAGCCCGCGCCTTCGACGACCACATCGCCAACGGGCACGGTGTTGTCGTCGAAGGCATTCACCTGCAGCCCCAGCATCTCCAGCACTGGCCCAGAGACCCGGGTAAAGGCGCCCGCCTCGTCCTGCTCCCAGTACCAGTCCGACGCCAGCTCGGTCAGGCTGCGGTAGCGTGCCTCGCTCTCGCGCAGCTCGGCGGTGCGCTCCTGCACGACCTGCTCCAGCCGCTTGTTGTAGTCGTCCAGCTTGCGGTACAGCAGGCGCACTTCCAGCATGTTGCGGATGCGCGTCTTGACTTCCACCAGGTCAAACGGCTTGCTGATGAAGTCGCGCGCACCCGCCTGCAGCGCACGAAGCTTGTGGCCGGGCTGGGCCGTCAGCACGATGACGGGCATGTAGCGGTCGACCAGACTGGTCTTCAGGCCCTGCATCACCTGGAAGCCGTCCATCCCCGGCATCTGCAGGTCCAGCAGGATCAGTTCGTACGGATCCCTGCGGTGCAGCGCGCACACCTCCTGCGGGTTCATGGTGGAGCTCACCCGGGTGTAACCCGCCTCCTGCAACAGTTGGCTCAGCAGGGCGATGTTGGCCTCCTGGTCATCGACGACGAGGATGCGTGCCTGCAGGATGTCTTCTTCGGTTAGTGTCATGTGATGTCTTCGGTGGTTGCTTCCTGGTCCCTGTCCTGGGCATGTTTCAGTGCTGCGTCCAGTGCCGCCATGAACTGGCTGACCTTGATGGGTTTGGTGAGGTAGTTGAAGAAGCCCGCTTCCAGGCCTTTTTCGATGTCGCGCGGCACCGCGTTGGCACTCAGCGCCAGGATGGGGATGTGCGCAGTCTGGGGGTCGGCACGCAGGATCTTCATGGCCTCGATGCCGCTGATGCCGGGCAGATGGATGTCCATCAGGATCACGTCGGGCAGGTACGCCCGCGCGAATTCGATGCCCACCTGCCCATCGGCGGCGGTCAGCAGGCGCAGGTCGGAGCGGCGTGCGATCAGTTGCTCCACCAGCTCCAGGTTGGCCGGGTTGTCTTCCACGTACAGCAGGGTGCGCAGAGGCGCACCTGCCGCCACCGGTGCCTGCGGGAGCACCAGCCCGGCTTCCGGAGCAGCAAGTTGCGGCGCCGTGGTCAGGGCCAGCTCGACCCAGAACAGGCTGCCCACGCCCACCGTGCTTTCCACGCCGATCATGCCCTCCATCAGTTTCAGCAGCTTGCGGGTCACCACCAGACCGATGCCGGTGCCTTCCTCGGCGCTGGCTTCCTTGCCCATGCGGTTGAAGGGCTCGAACAGCTGGTTGAGCTGGTCCGGCGACATACCCTCACCGGTGTCACGCACGCTGATGCGCACGGCGTCCGGCGGGCTCAGCGCGCATTCCACCGTGACGGTGCCCCCGGAGCGGTTGTATTTGACGGCGTTGAACAGCAGGTTGATCAGCACCTGCTTGAGCCGCGTGCGGTCGGCCTGCACATACCAGGGCGTGGGCAGGTGCGGAAAGCTCATGGCGATGCCGCGCTTGTGGGCCTGCGGCTCGATCATGGCGCGGCACTCCAACAAGACCTCCACCAGCGACACCGGCTCGCGCGAGACGATGACCCTGCCCGACTCGATCAACGCCAGGTCCAGCACTTCGTTGATGAGTTCCAGCAGGTACCAGCCGGCCTTGAGGATCTGCTCCAGGTTGCGCCGCTGCCCGGGCGTGGGCACCGGCGTTCCGGTTTCCATGAGCTGCGCAAAGCCCAGGATGGCGTTGAGCGGCGTGCGCAGCTCATGGCTCATGCTGGACAGGAAATCCGTCTTGGCGCGGTTGGCCTCTTCGGCCGCAGCCATGGCGGCATTGAGCTCCAGCTCAACTTGCTTGCGCACCGAGTTGTCGGTGCCGATCAGCAGGTAACCGATGATGTCGGAATACGCGTCGCGCAGCGCGGTAATGGACACGATCGCCGGGAAGCGGCTGCCGTCCTTGCAGATGTAGGTCAGTTCGTAGATGTCTTCAATGCCGCGCGAGGCCTTGAAGGCCAGCGCCTCAAAGCCCGGGGTGATCGGCGTTCCCAATTCAAGGCTGAGCGCCTCGGCACGGGCCATCACCTCCTGCGGATCGTGTATGTCGCTGGGGTTGATGCGGTTGACCACCTCGGCGGCCAGGTAGCCCAGCATGCGTTCCGCCCCCACATTGAAGAGCTGGATGATCCCTTTTTCGTCCGTCGCGATGATCGAGAAATTGGCGCTGGTCAGGATCGCGTTCTGCAAGGCGCCCGTCTTGAGCAATGCCTGCTGGCGGTGGACCTCAGTGATGCCGTCTGCGGGATGCGCATCGTTGCCGCTGTCCGGCAAGGGATTCTTCCTGGACATGCGCGGGTTCCCGGTAAAGCACTGAGCCTGTGCGCTGCCGCCGGCGCTGTCCGTTCGGTAGCGCACAGACGGGGACACTTTCGCCCTTCGCCAGAGCCAGCGGAGCCCCGCACCCCGGTGTATAACCGGCTCATGCTTAATGGCATCTCCATCACGCCCCCGATGAGCCCGGCCCGAGCGCGCGAGATCGCCGCCTCGCTGGACCTGCGCGCCCTGCCCGCCGACTTCTACACCAACCCCTATCCGGTCTACGCGCAACTGCGCCAGGCCGAGCCGGTGCGCCAGATGCCCGACGGCAGCTATTTCCTGACGCGCTACGCCGATCTGGTGGCCGTGTACCGCGATGCACAGACCTTCAGCTCGGACAAGAAGGTGGAGTTCGCACCGAAATACGGGGGCTCTCCCCTGTTCGAGCACCACACCACCAGTCTGGTGTTCAACGATCCGCCGCTGCACACACGGGTGCGCAAGCTCATCATGGGCGCGCTCACGCGCCGGGCGATCGCCGACATGGAGCCCGGGCTTGTCACGCTGGTGGACAGCCTGCTGGACACCATCGAGGCGAAAGGCGGGGGCGACCTGATCGAGGACTTTGCCTCGGCCATCCCCGTGGAGATCATCGGCAACCTGCTGGGCGTGCCGCACGCCGACCGCGGCCCACTGCGCGGCTGGTCGCTCGCCATCCTGGGTGCGCTGGAACCCAGGCTGACACCGCAGCAGGAAGCCGCCGGCAACCAGAGCGTGACCGAAATGCTGGCCTACCTGCGCGAGCTGGTGCGCGAGCGCCGTGCCCGCCCCGGCGACCCGGAGCACGACGTGCTGACGCGCCTCATCCAGGGCGAAGGCAGCGACAGGCTGAGCGAAGTGGAGCTGCTGCAGAACTGCATCTTCATCCTCAACGCCGGCCACGAGACCACCACCAACCTGATTGGCAATGCACTGGTCTGCCTGCAGGAGTGGCCCGCCGAGAAGGCGGATTTGCTATCAAAAATGGAGCGGCTCAGCGAGGATCCACGGGGGCTGGAGGCAGTTTTGAACCCTGCGGTGGACGAATTCCTGCGTTTTGAGTCGTCCAACCAGCTGGGCAACCGCCGCGCCACGCGGGCGTGCGAGGTCGGCGGCGTTCCGCTGGAATCGGGCGCGCTGGTGACGCTTGGCATCGGCGCGGCCAACCGCGATCCGGCGCAGTTTGCCAACCCGGACGTGCTGGACCTGTCGCGTCCGGACTGTCGCCATCTGGCTTTCGGCTTTGGCATCCACCAGTGTGCGGGCCTGAGCCTGGCGCGGCTGGAGGGGCGCATTGCCATCGGACGCTTTCTGGCTCGCTTTCCGCAGTACCGGTTGAGCGAGAGCCCCGTGCGCGGCGGTCGCGCGCGTTTCAGGGGTTTCTTGCGTGCGCCCTTCGGCGTGGCCTAAACTGCAACGCACAGGCCAGGAGACAACCCATGGACACCAGCACCACCGCCGATCCCAACCCCAATCCCGCCCCGGGCGCCGCCGTCGACCCGCGCAGCTTCACCAGCTTCGCGCAGTTCTATCCGTTCTACCTGGGCGAGCACCGCAACACCACCTGCCGGCGGCTGCACTTTGTGGGCTCGTCGCTGGGTCTGGTGTTCCTGGCCACGATGTTGGCCACGGGCAACCTGCTGTGGCTGCTGGCGGGCCTGCTGTGCGGCTACGCCTTTGCCTGGATCGGGCACTTTGGCTTCGAGAAGAACAAACCCGCGAGCTTCAAGCGCCCGCTGTACAGCTTCATGGGCGACTGGGTGATGTACAAGGACATCTGGACGGGCAGGATCCCGTTCTGAAACCGCTATCTTTTTTGTAGCGCCTCAGCAAGCCGGGACGCGGGCTGGAGGCCGTTTTTCCATATAAAGTCGGTTGATTCCGAGGGTGCCAGCAGCAGCCGCTGCGCCAGCGCCGACAGCGGGGCCTGTTCTGCGTCGGCCAGCAGCACCAGGCGGCCGTCTTCGAGACGCCCCACCCAGTCGATGGCGGCCATCGACTCCACCACCGGCTCCAGCTCCAGCGTGTCCACGTGCAGCTGGCGCGCCAGCAAGGCCATGTCCGTTCCCGCCTGACCCTGCTGCCTCGCGGCGTGCAGCGCCTGCAGCACCTCCACGCCCAGCTGGAACTGCCAGCCCGCGTAGCCGCCGCGGCGCGCCACGCCGCCCAGCAGGCTGGGCAGGTAGGCGGCGATCACCGCGCCCAGCAGCAGCACCACCCACACCACGTAGATCCACAGCAGCAGGATGGGCACCGACGCAAACGCACCGTAGATGGCCGAGTAGGTGGGCACCGCCTTCAGGTACGCGGCCAGCCCGGCCTTGGCCAGCTCCAGCCCGACCGCCACAAACACACCGCCCGCGAGCGCGTGGCGCCACTTCACCAGCGTGTTGGGCACGTAGTGGTACAGCGCGGCGACGCCGGCAGACATCATCGCAAACTCGATCACATTCAGCAGCGCCTTGACGCTGCCCGGCATGGCACTCACCACCCCGCGCGAGGCCGACAGCGCGTAGGACGTCATCGCCAGGCTGGCGGCCAGCAGCAACGGCCCCAGCGTCAGCACGGCCCAGTACATCAGCACACGCTGCGCCAGCGGCCGCGGGCGGCGCACCCGCCAGATGGCGTTGAGCGTGCGGTCAATCGTCAGGATCAGCGAGATCGCCGTCACCAGCAGGAAGCCCACGCCCACCAGCCCGAGCCGGCTGGCCTTGGTGGCGAATTGCGTGAGGTAGCCCATCACCTGCTTGGCGATGGCCTCGGGGATCAGGCTCTCGGCCAGCCACTGCTGCAGCGTGCCCTGCAGCTTGCCGAACATCGGGAAGGCGCTGAACACCGCCAGGATCACCGCGAACAGCGGCACCATGGAGATGACGGTGGTGAAGGTCAGGCTGCTGGCCGTGTTGCCCAGCCGGTCCTCGCGAAACCGCTCCAGCAGCGTGGCACCCGTCGCGCGCCAGGGAAACGTCTTCAGGGCCTGCAGCGCGTCGTCCAGTTTCATGGCCGCTATCATGCCACCACGATGAGCGCGCCCACCCCTGCAGCCGGCACCCCCACACCCCAGGTGCAGCGCACCCGCAGCGTGGCCGTGGCCAGCCTGCTGGGGCTGATCGTGCTGGGCCTGTTGTGGGAGCTGTGGCTGGCCCCGGTGCGACCCGGCGGCTCCTGGCTGGCGCTGAAAGTGTTGCCACTGTGCATTCCGCTGGCCGGGCTTATGAAGAACCGCATGTACACCTACCGCTGGCTCAGCCTGATGGTGTGGCTGTATTTCACCGAGGGCGTGGTTCGCGCCACCACCGACCGCGCGCCCAGCGCCTGGCTGGCGCTGGTGGAGGTGGCGCTGTGCCTCACCCTGTTTGTCGCATGCACCCTCCATGTGCGCCTGCGCCTGAAGAACGCCGCCGATGCCACCCCTGTCGCCTCTGCCTGACACCCTGCGCCAGATCGTGGGCGCACCCCATGTATTGACGCACGACGACCCCGGCACGGACCTCACCGCCTGGGAGCAGGACTGGCGCCGCCGCGTGCGCGGCCGCGCGCTGGCCGTCGTGCGCCCCGGCAACACGGAGGAAGTGGCCGCTGTCGTGCGGGCCTGTGCCGCCGCCGGCGCCCCGCTGGTGCCCCAGGGCGGCAACACCGGGCTGGTGGTGGGCTCCACGCCCGACGCCAGCGGCACGCAGGTGGTGCTGAGCCTGACCCGGATGAACCGCGTGCGCGCCCTGGACGCCGCCAACCTCACGCTGACGGTGGAGGCCGGTTGCATCCTGCAAACACTGCAGGAGGCTGCCGCCAAAGACGGCTTCCTGTTCCCGCTGAGCCTGGCGGCCGAGGGCAGCTGCACCATCGGCGGCAACCTGGCCACCAACGCCGGCGGCACGCAGGTGGTGCGCTACGGCAACGCGCGCGACCTCTGCCTGGGGCTGGAAGTCGTCACGGCGCAGGGCGAGGTGTGGCACGGCCTCACCGGCCTGCGCAAGGACAACACCGGCTACGACCTGCGTGACCTCTTCATCGGCAGCGAGGGCACGCTGGGTGTGATCACCGCCGCCACCATGAAGCTGTACCCCCTGCCCGCGGCCACCCTCTCCGCCTGGGCGGCCGTGCCCACGCTGGACGCCGCCGTATCCCTGTTGGGCCTGGCGCACCGCCACCTGGGCGCCGGTCTCACCGGCTTTGAGGTGATGGGCCAGTTTGCGCTGGACCTGGTGGCCAGACACTTTGCGCAGCTGCGCGTGCCGCTGTACCAGGGCACGCCCTACTGCGTGCTGCTGGAGGCGTCCGACAGCGAATCCGAAGACCACGCGCGCGGCCGATTCGAGGCGCTGCTGGAAGCGGCCATGGAGCAGGGCTGCATCAGCGACGCGGTGATCCCCGAGAGCCTGGCCCAGGCGCAGCAGCTGTGGCACATCCGCGAGAGCATCCCGCTGGCGCAGGCCGAAGAAGGCCTGAACATCAAGCACGACATCTCCATCCCCGTGTCGCGCATCCCCGCGTTCTGCGCGCACACCGATGCGCTGCTGGCGCAGCAGATCCCCGGCGTGCGGCTGGTCAACTTTGGCCACCTGGGCGACGGCAACCTGCACTACAACGTGCAGGCGCCCGAGGGCGGCGACGCGGCGGCCTTCCTGCGCGATCAGGAGGAGCGCGTCAACACGCTGGTGTTTGATGCCGTGCGGGCGTTCGACGGCTCCATCTCGGCCGAACACGGCGTGGGTGACCTGAAAGCCGCGAAGCTGCCGGCCTACAAATCGGCCGTGGCCCTGCAGATGATGCGCGCGATCAAGCAGGCGCTGGACCCGCAGAACATCATGAACCCGGGTCGGGTGCTACAGAATTGATAGCGGCTTAGCGAGATTGGACGGTGGCTGCAGGCCGATTTGGCACTGAAAATCGCCCTCAGCGCGCCAGCGCCCGTGCCAGCCGCTCCAGCCGCGCCCGGTAGGCGGCGGCGTCATGGGGACGGCGGGCAAAGCCGGTGTCGGCGGCGGCCTGCGCGACACGCGAAGACACAGCCACGAGCAGGCGATCGTCCAGCAGCGTGGGCAGCAGCTTGGCCGGGCCGAAGGCAGCGTCGCTGCGGGCCAGCTCGGCCAGAGCCAGCACGGCGGCCTTCTTCATCGCCTCGTTGATCTGGGGCGCGCCCACGTCCAGCGCTGCGCGAAACAGGTAGGGGAAGCACAGCGCGTTGTTGACCTGGTTGGGGTAGTCCGAACGGCCGGTGGCGGTGATGGCGTCCGGCGCCACGGCCATGACCCGCTCGGGCCGAATCTCGGGCTCGGGGTTGGCCAGGCCGAACACGACGGGCCGCGGCGCCATGCTTTTGACCATGGACTGGGTCACCGCGCCGGGGCCGGACAGGCCAAGCACAACGTCGGCACCCACCAATGCATCGGCCAGGGTGCGGGCGGCGGTGTCTCTCGCCCATGCGGCCTTCTCGCCGGTGTCGCCCCGGCCGCTGTGGATCACGCCGCGGGAGTCGCAGACGACGGTGTTGGCCTTGCTCAGGCCCAGGCTCACCAGCAGTTCGAGGCAGGCGATGGCGGCAGCGCCTGCGCCGTTGCACACCAGCTTGACGTCCTCAAGCCGCTTGCCCTGCAGGTGCAGCGCGTTGGTCAACCCGGCCGCCACCACGATGGCCGTGCCGTGCTGGTCGTCGTGGAACACGGGGATGGGCAATCGCGCGCGCAGCGCCCGCTCCACCTCGAAGCATTCGGGGGCCTTGATGTCTTCGAGGTTGATGCCGCCAAAGGTGGGGTGCAGGCTGGCAATGATCTCGATGAGCTTCTTGGGGTCGGTCTCGTCGATCTCGATGTCAAAGGCGTCGATGCCGGCAAACCGCTTGAACAGCACCGCCTTGCCTTCCATCACCGGCTTGCCGGCAACGGCGCCGATGTTGCCCAGCCCCAGCACGGCCGTGCCGTTGGTGATGACGGCCACCAGGTTGCCCTTGGCGGTGAAGTCCCAGGCCAGGGCCGGGTCGCGGGCGATCTCCAGGCAGGGCATGGCCACGCCAGGCGAGTACGCCAGCGACAGGTCGTCCAGCGAAGCCACACGCTTGGTGACCTGGATGCCGATCTTGCCGCCCACGTCGTCGGCATTCTGGGCGCGGTGGTAGGCGAGCGCGGCCTCTCGCAGGTGCGCGCCTTCGTCCTCCGCGGCGGCCTGGAACTGCTGGTGCTGGTCCGTGGGGGTGGCTGTCTCGTTGCCGGCGTGTTGTTGTGTGGTCATGTCCGGGGTGCTCTGGGTGAGGGAGGGGTATTGTCGCGCCGGGGATGGCTGTTGCGGCTGCGGGTTTCCACATGGCAAAGGCCAAACACCTTTGCCTTGCGCATAAAATTTGCGCAATCTGCATGGAGCCTATTGAGAATGACCCAGCGCCCCGTCCGCTCCCAGTACGAAGACTTCATGCGCCATGTGTACACCACCGGCGCGCCCAAGACCGACCGCACCGGCACCGGCACAAAAAGCGTGTTCGGCTACCAGATGCGGTTTGACCTGAACGAGGGCTTCCCGCTGGTCACCACCAAAAAGGTGCACCTCAAGAGCATCATCGTCGAGCTGCTGTGGTTCCTCACCGGCAGCAGCAACAACAACTGGCTCAAGGAACGCGGCGTCACGATCTGGGACGAGTGGGCCCGCCCCGACGGTGACCTGGGCCCGGTGTACGGCGTGCAGTGGCGCAGCTGGCCCACACCCGACGGCGGCCACATCGACCAGATCAGCGAGGTCATCCACACGCTCAAGACCAACCCCGACAGCCGCCGCATCATCGTGAGCGCCTGGAACGTGGCCGAGCTGGACAAGATGGCGCTGATGCCCTGCCACGCGTTCTTCCAGTTCTATGTGGCGCCCTCCCCTGTGGCGGGCGAGCCCGCGCGGCTGTCGTGCCAGCTGTACCAGCGCAGCGCCGACATCTTCCTGGGCGTGCCGTTCAACATTGCCAGCTACGCGCTGCTCACCCACATGGTGGCGCAGCAGTGCGGCCTGGCGGTGGGCGACTTCATCTGGACGGGCGGCGACTGCCACATCTACAGCAACCACCACGAGCAGGTGGAACTGCAGCTCAGCCGCACGCCCCACCCCTACCCCGTGCTGAACATCAAGGGCCAGCCCGACAGCATCTTTGGCTACGAGTACGAGGACTTTGAGGTGCTGGAGTACCAGTGCCATCCGGCGATCAAGGCGCCTGTGGCGGTCTGAAGCGAAGCATGGTCAGTAGTTTCCATGGGTGTTTGTTTTTGGGTTTTGGGGGTGGGGGTGTGCTGGCTTTTGTTTTTGCTCGCGCGGGACGGGCGAAAATCCACCTGATCTGGGCGCAGGCCCGCAACGGCGTCATCGGGCGCGACGGCAAGCTGCCCTGGCACATGCCGGAGGACCTGGCGCACTTCAAGGCCACCACGCTGGGCTGCCCGGTTGTCATGGGGCGGCGCACCTGGGATTCGCTGCCGCCGCGCTTTCGGCCGCTGCCGGGGCGCACCAACATCGTCATCACCGGCCAGGCAGACTGGCATCACGACGGCGTCCCGGTGGCGCGCGATCTGGCGCAGGCGCTGCAGATGTGCGGGCAGTTGCCGGGCGTCGCCACCGTGTGGGTGATCGGCGGCGCGCAGGTCTACGCGCAGGCGCTGCCGCTGGCGCGTCGCGCCGTGGTGACCGAGATCGAGGCCGACTTCGAAGGCGATGCGTATGCGCCAACCTTCGGCCCCGGCTGGCAGCGCACCGCGCGCGAGGCGCACGTGTCGTCCACCGGCGTGGCCTACAGCTTCAATACCTACGACAACACCCAGATCTGAGGAGCGACACACATGTCCGGAGGCGGATTTCACGTGCACGGCCCGCACGACCACGAACTGGAGCATGCCCGGCAGGGCCACGGCGACCACGGCGAGCAGCACCACGGCATCGGCGGGGGGCAGCCTGACCAACCAGATCGCGCTGTTCACCGCCATCATCGCCACCGTGGGGGCGCTGTTCGCCTACATGGGCGGCGCCACCCAGGCCAACGCCGGCCTGTACAAGAACAACGCCGCCATCAAGAAGACCGAAGCCTCCAACCAGTGGAATTACTTCCAGAGCAAGAGCACCAAGCAGTCGCTGGCCGAAGTCTCGCGCGACCTCACCCCCAACGAGGCCGAGAAGGCCAAATACCAGGCCAAGATCGACCGATACGAGAAAGAGAAGAACGAGATCAAGCTCGGTGCCGAAAAGCTGGAAGCCGACGCCACCACCTGGGACAAGCAGTCCGATGCCCAGATGCACCAGCACCACCGCTGGGCCCAGGCCACCACCGCGCTGCAGGTGGCAATCGCCCTGGCCGCCATCGCCCTGCTCACCAAAAAGAAGTGGCTGGAGTGGGGCATGTTCGCCACGGGCGGCGTGGGCCTGGTGATCGGCGCCCTCGCGGTGCTACATATTTGATAGCGCATCAACCAATATTCACGGGGGCTACAGCCCGATTTGACAGGCAAAACCATGCGCATCGCCACCTGGAACGTCAACTCCCTCACCGCGCGGCATGATCACGTGCTGCGCTGGCTGGCCGCGCAGGCCGACGCGGGCACGCCGGTGGACGTCCTTGCGTTGCAGGAGCTCAAGCTCACCGACGACAAGTTCCCGTTTGAGGCGCTGCGCGCCGCCGGCTACGAGGCCGCCGCCTTTGGCCAGAAAACGTACAACGGCGTGGCCCTGCTCTCGCGCCGCGGCGCGCCACGCGACGTGGTGCGCAACATCCCCGGCTTTGCCGACGAGCAGTCGCGCATCATCGCGGCCACGCTGGACGCGCCGGGCGGGCCGCTGCGCGTCGTCAATGGCTACTTCGTCAACGGGCAGGAGCCGGGCAGCGAGAAGTTCGCCTACAAGATGAAGTGGCTGCAGGCGCTGCACGACTGGCTGCGCGCCGAGCTGGCCGCGCACCCGCGCCTGGTGCTGCTGGGCGACTTCAACGTGGCGCCCGAGGACCGCGACAGCTACGACCCCGAAGGCCTGCGCGAGACCATCCACCACACCACCGAGGAGCGCACGCACTTCCGTGCGCTGCTGGCGCTGGGCCTGGTGGATTCGTTCCGGATGTTCGACCAACCCGAAAAAAGCTACAGCTGGTGGGACTACCGCATGCTGGGCTACCAGAAGAACCGCGGCCTGCGCATCGACCACATCCTGGTCAGCGAGCCGCTTCGCGTCGCCGTGCGCGCCTGCACCGTGGACCGCGCCCCGCGCAAGTGGGAAAAGCCCAGCGACCACACGCCGGTGGTGCTGGATCTGGACGCCTGAGGCTGCGTCTAGCGGACGACGAAGTGAACGCGCCCGTCAGGCCAGAGGTGCTGCACCTCAGCCCCTGAGCGGCGCACCTCGCCACAGCCCTGGTAATCCCAGTTGCGCCATTCCAGGCAGAGCTTGCCTTCAACCAGCTTCCACTTGCCCATGTCGGAGCCGCCGTTGTTGCGTCCGTAGAGCCGGCCATCGGCCCGGAAATCCAGGGACACGGTGCCCCACCGGGTGTTCTGGGTGGTCAAGGTCTTGCCGCTGACCATCGCAGTGACCTCCTCCGCTGTCAGCGCCGTCGCGGGTGTGGCCTGGGCCATGACTGCGCCGGGCAACACAACACAAACTGCCAGCAATGCCATCCGATTCATGAATCCTCCCGCGTTGATAGGAAGGTCAATCTTCCCACAGGGCCAATGCCCAATTCACCCGTGCTGGCCGCGCGAGTCGTCCGGCGCACCGTCGCGATCGTCCAGGCCATAGTCGCGCAACACGGTGGCGACGCGCAGGCGGTAGCCGGCAAAGATGTGCTCACGCCCGGCACGCTGCACGTTGCGATGATCGGGCAGGTTGCGCCACTGGCGCACGGCGTCCTCATCGCGCCAGAACGAAAGCGACAGCAGCTTGCCCGGCTGGGTCAGGCTCTCAAAGCGCTCCACAGACACGAAACCATCCATCGCCTCCAGCTGCGCGCGCAGCCCGGCGGCTGCGGCCAGATAGGCATCGCGCTGATCCGGGTGCGGCACCACCTCGAAGATCACCGCGATCATGGCGCTACCGCCTGTGCAGCCAGTTGTGCAACCCTTTGTGCGGGCGCGTTCAAGGTGCCGTCCACCGCGCGCAGGAACGTCTGTGGCTCGCGCAGCATGAAGCGCTGTTCGTGCTGGAATGGATCGATTTCGCATCGGATGAAGCAGGTGATCGTCATGAAGGGGCCCGGTGGTTCTGGTCAGCCCCGACGATAGCGCGTTGTTGCACACAGATGCTTCGTCTGAAGGGGAGCAAGGTTTCCGCGCCTTCCTGGCGGCCCCCGCGCCCGCCGCATAATCCTTTTTTCCGGCTGACAGCACAACAACGGAGACTCATCATGGCCAAGGACTTCAGCACGATGGAGGACAGCAATGCCTCCGCCAACCCGCACATCCGCGATGTGATGGACCCTTCGCGCCGGCTGGTGCTGCGCGCCTCGGTGGGCGCGGCGTCCGCGGCGCTCTTTGCGCCCTGGCTGGCCGGCTGCGCCACCGCGGGCGCATCGTCGGGCGGGGCTCGGCTCAAGCCCGGCTTCAAGTCCGTGCCGGTGGACAGCCGCGACCGCCTGGTCGTGCCCGAAGGCTATGTGGCTGCGGCCCTGGCCGCCTGGGGCGAGCCGGTGGGCATACAGGGCAACAGCCCGGCCTGGAAGCCCGACGCCAGCAACACCGCCGCCGAGCAGGCCGCGCAGATGGGCATGCACCACGACGGCATGCACTTCTATCCGCTGGACGCCGGCCGCCGCGGCCTGCTGGTGATGAACCATGAGTACGTGGACGACGGGCTGCTGCACACCGACGGCCTGAAGACCTGGACGCCCGAGAAAGTGCGCAAGAGCCAGGCCGCGCACGGCATCAGCGTGATCGAGGTGGAACAGGGCGCCGGCGGCGCCTGGCAGATGGTGCGGCCCTCGCGCTACGCCCGGCGCATCACCGCCACCACCCCGTTTGCCCTGGGCGGCCCGGCCGCAGGCCACGCGATGATGAAGACCGCCGCCGACCCGGCCGGACGCACCGTGCTGGGCACGGTGAACAACTGCGCCGCGGGCCAGACGCCCTGGGGCACGTACCTCAGCGGCGAGGAAAACTTCCGCTTCTACTTTGCCGCGGGCAGCCAGACCACACCCCACCAGCGCCGCTGGGGCCTCACCCCCACGGGCTTTTTCAAGTGGCCCGAGCACGACGAGCGCTTCGACGCGGTGAAGAACCCCAACGAACCCAACCGCTTTGGCTGGGTGGTGGAAGTCGACCCCATGGACCCCAACAGCACGCCCGTCAAGCGCACCGCCCTGGGACGCGCCGCGCACGAGGGCGCCTGGGTGGCCGTCACGAAAGACGGCCGCGCGGTGGTGTACAGCGGTGAAGACGCACGCAACGAATACATCTACAAGTTCGTCAGCCGCGACGCCATCAAGCCGGCGGGCAATGGCCTGACGCAGGCCCAGGCCAACCGGGAACTGCTGGACCACGGCACCCTGTACGTGGCGCGCTTTGACGCCGACGGCAAGGGCCACTGGCTGCCCCTGGTGCATGGCCAGGGCCCGCTGACGCCCGCCAACGGATTTGCCGACCAGGGCGAAGTCGTCATCAAGGCGCGCCAGGCCAGCGATGCGCTTGGGGCGACAAAGATGGACCGTCCCGAATGGCTGGCCATCGACCCCTTGAGTGGCACCGTGTACTGCACGCTCACCAACAACAGCGAGCGCGGCCGCCCCGGCATGCCCGGGCCGGACCCGGCGAACCCCCGCGCGGGCAACACCCACGGCCACATCATCCGCTGGAACGAAGGCGGTGCACCGGGCGGCGACTTTGATGCCGTGCAGTTCCGCTGGAACCACCTGGTGCTGGCCGGCGACCCGGCGCAGGCCCGGCCAGAGGCGAAGGGCAACATCAAGGGCGACATCTACGGCTGCCCCGACGGCCTCTCGTTTGATGCGCGCGGCCTGCTGTGGATCCAGACCGACGCGCATGCCACGCAGATGTACAAGGGTGAGTTTGCCAACATCGGCAACAACCAGATGCTGGCCTGCGACGTGGCCACCGGCGAGACCCGCCGCTTCCTGACCGGCCCCACGAACTGCGAGATCACCGGCCTGGCCATGACGCCCGACGGTCGCACGATGTTCATCAGCGTGCAGCACCCCGGCGAGACGCCCAGCGAGCGCAGCGACCCGGCCGAGCCCGCCAAGTTCTCGAACTGGCCCGACTACCGCCCTGGCGGACGGCCGCGCTCGGCCACGGTGGTCATCCGCAAGCTCGATGGCGGGGTGATCGGCACGTAGGCAGCCGCCCGCAGATTTTCAAGAAAAATCTGGCTGCAGCCCCCGTGGATGCTTGCTGATCCGCTATAAAACTTATAGCAAGCTCAAGCAGGTGGAGGGACAGGCAGCGGCGGCCTGCGCCACCACCCGATGCTCTCGGCCAGGGCCGCCAGCGCATACAGCGCGCAGGCAGTGACCACGATCACGCCGCCGTAGCGGTAGTGCCCCCACAGCTCGATGACCTGCATCAGGTAGATGCCCGACAGCACCGCCAGCAGGGCCTCGGCCACCGTCAGGGCCATTCGCCACGCCCTGGCCTTGATGCGCGCGCGCAGCGCGATCAGCAACACCGGCCAGGTGAATACTGCGAGCACCACCGCGTCGCCCCAATGCGCGAAGCGGACTTCGTGGGCGGCCACAAAAACCTTGGGCGTGGCGGCCCGGGTGCCACCCTTGCCGTCACTCTCGGGCAGCGAGGAACTGCACTCCGACAGCGGCAGGAAAAAGCAGACCATGATGACGATGGCCAGGAGCCGCTTGCCCCACTCAATGACTTGCATGATGGACCCGTCCGGCGTTGCGCCAAGTGTTGGTCCGGTGCAGCTTACTCCAGCCCCAGCTCCTGGATCTTGCGGGTGATGGTGTTGCGCCCGATGCCCAGCTTTTGCGCCGCCTCGATGCGCCGACCGCGGGTGTTGGCCAGCGCGGTGAGGATCAGGCGCGACTCAAAGCGCCGGGTCAATGCGTCCCACACATCGTGGCGGCCTTCCACCAGCAGGGCCAGGGCCTCGGATTCAAGGTCGTGCTCCCAGCCGTCTTGCGCGGTACCCGCCAGGACGGGTGCGGCAGCTGCGGTCACCGCTGTCGCGGCGGCCGCAGGGGCCGCGTGGGCCACCGGCATGTCGCCAGCCACGGAGGGCCGCTCCACGGGCAGCGGCGCCGCGCCTTGCACTTCGGGCGGCAGGTCCTTGATGTCGATGACCTGCGCGGGCGCCATCACGGTCAGCCAGTGGCAGATGTTCTCCAGCTGGCGCACATTGCCGGGAAACGAGAACAGGCCCAGCTGCGCGAGGGCAGCGTCGGAGATGCGCTTGGGCTCCACACCCAGTTGCTTGGCGCTTTGCTGCAGGAAGTGCCGCGTCAGCATGGGCACGTCCTCGCGCCGGTCGCTCAGGCGCGGCAGGCGCAGGCGGATCACGTTGAGGCGGTGAAACAGGTCCTCGCGGAAAGCGCCTTCCTTGACGCGCTGCTCCAGATCCTGGTGCGTTGCGGCAATGACGCGCACATTGGCCTTGACGGCGCTGTGCCCGCCCACGCGGTAGAAGTGCCCGTCGCTGAGCACGCGCAGCAGGCGCGTCTGCAGGTCAAACGGCATGTCGCCGATTTCGTCCAGGAACAGCGTGCCGCCCTCGGCCTGCTCGAAGCGGCCGCGGCGCATGGTCTGCGCGCCGGTGAAGGCACCACGCTCGTGGCCAAACAGCTCGGACTCCAGCAGGTCCTTGGGGATGGCGGCGGTGTTGATGGCGATAAACGGCCCATTGGCGCGCGGGCTGTGCTTGTGCAGCGCGCGGGCCACGAGCTCCTTGCCCGAGCCGGATTCGCCCGTGATCATCACCGTGACATTGCTCTGGCTCAGCCGCCCGATGGCGCGAAAGACATCCTGCATCGCCGGCGCCTGGCCCAGCATTTCGGGCGCGGCGCTCATGCGCTCCTCGGCCACTTCCTCGCGCTGGCTTTCCTCCACCGCGCGGCGGATCAGCTCCACCGCCTTGGGCAGGTCAAACGGCTTGGGCAGATATTCGAAGGCACCGCCCTGGAAGGCGCTCACGGCGCTGTCCAGGTCGGAGAACGCCGTCATGATGATGACGGGCAGGCCGGGGTGCTTCTCCTTGACCTTGGACAGCAGGTCCAGGCCCGAGCCGCCGGGCATACGGATGTCGCTCACCAGGATCTGCGGCCCGTCGTCCTCGCCCGCTGCGTCCAACGCGGCCAGCACTTCGCGGGGGTTGGTGAAGCTGCGCGTGGGCAGGTCTTCACGCAGCAGGGCCTTCTCCAGCACGAAGCGGATGGATTGGTCATCGTCAACGATCCAGATCGGCTTCATGCTTTTATGTCCACCTCAGGTCATGCAGTTACGGCAACGGAATCAGGAGCTTGAAATCCGTACGGCCAGGCACGCTGTCGCATTCGATCAGGCCATGATGCTGCTGCACAAAGGTTTGCGCCAATGTCAGCCCCAGCCCTGAGCCGCCCTCCCGCCCCGACACCAGCGGATAGAAAATGCGGTCCTTGATCGAATCCGGCACACCCGGCCCGTTGTCGATGACATGCAATTCCAGTGCCAGTCGGTAGCGCTGCTTGCCAAATGTCACCTGTCGGGCGATTCGCGTCAGGAAAGTGATCTGCGCATCCCCGGCGGCCATGCGCTCCGACAGCGCCTGCGCCGCGTTGTGGGCGATGTTCAGCAGCGCCTGGATCAGCTGCTCGCGGTCGCCGCGGAACTCCGGCAGCGAAGTGTCGTAGTCGCGCACCACGCGCAAGCCGCGCGGGAACTCCGCCAGGATCAGGGAGCGCACGCGCTCGCAGACTTCGTGGATGTTGACGTCGCCCACCACGTGCGGGCGCCGGTGGGGCGCCAGCAGGCGGTCCACCAGCGTTTGCAGGCGGTCGGCCTCGTGGATGATGACCTGCGTGTATTCGGTGAGTCCGGGGTCGATCTCCATCTGCAGCAACTGTGCGGCGCCACGGATGCCGCCCAGCGGGTTCTTGATCTCGTGGGCCAGGTTGCGGATCAGCTCCTTGTTGGCCTGCGCCTGGTCGATCAGGCGCTCTTCGCGGTCCTGGCGCGCCTGCTGCTCCTGCGGCAGCAGTTCCACCACGATCTCGCCGCGGTTCTCGGTCTGCGCCACGATCACGTGCACCGGCAGGGCCTCGTGGTTCAGTCGCCTGAGCCAGGCGTCGTAGCGCAGGGCTGCAAATTCGTTGCTGTCAGCGCCTTCCAGCGCGTTTTGCAGGGCGGTGGGCTCGGTGAAGCAGTCGGGCAGCTTCATGCCCTCGATGGCGCGGCGCGACATGCCCATCGCGTCTTCCAGCGCCGCATTGGCAAACAGCACCGAGCCGTCGCCACGGACAACGGCCACCAGGGTGGCCAGCAGATCAAGGGACTGGAATCGGTGCGGCTTGCTCAAGCCGTCTATTTTGACGCAGAGGCACCCGGGCTCACGCGGCCCAGTTCACGGCGGATGCCGGCGATGTCGCTTTCATTGCGCGCGATGGCCGCCTTCAGCTCGGCCACGCGGTCCAGGTACTTCTGGTGGTTGCGGGCCTCGGGACCCTGCTTTTCGGGCTCGCCGTTGTTGTATTCCTTGACGAGTTCGGCCTGTCGGGCTTCGGCCTTGCGCAACTCGGCCTCGAGGATGGCGCGCGAATCGCTGTCGCGTGCGCGCTGGTCGGCCTCGTCCACGCGCTGGCTGCTCTGGGGGGCGGCGGCCACGCGCACCGGCGCCGGTGCGGGCGTGCGGATCACCGGGGCGGCCACGATGGTGATGTTGCCGCCTTCCACGGGTTTGCAGCGCAGGCGCTCGGCCTCGGCGCGGTCACCCGTGTAGTAATTGTTTGCGCAGCGCCACGACGTCGAGGTCGACTGAGCGAGCGCGCCGGTGGCACAGCAGCCAGCCAGCAAAAGGGGAACGAGAACGGATTTCATGGCTATCTCCACGCATCACAGAAATGCAGGGACGGTCTATCAGTATCGTGCAATCCTTGAGAAAGACCAAATAACCACTTGTCACATAAAGGAAAAGGACGGCCGAAGCCGTCCTTTTCGCACCACACACTGGCTGGATTTACAGCGAGTAGTACATGTCGTATTCGACCGGGTGCGGGGCCATGCGGAAGCGCGTGACTTCCTGCATCTTCAGCTCGATGTAGGCGTCCAGCATCGAGTCGGTGAACACGCCACCCTTGGTCAGGAAGCCGCGGTCCTTGTCCAGGTAGTCCAGCGCCTGGTCCAGGCTGTGGCACACGGTCGGGACCAGCGCGTCCTCCTCCGGGGGCAGGTGGTACAGGTCCTTGGTGGCGGCTTCGCCCGGGTGGATCTTGTTTTCCACGCCGTCCAGGCCCGCCATCATCAGCGCCGAGAAGCACAGGTAGGGGTTGGACGAAGGATCGGGGAAACGCGTCTCGATGCGGCGGCCCTTGGGGTTGGCCACAAACGGGATGCGCACCGAGGCAGAGCGGTTGCGCGAGCTGTAGGCCAGCTTCACCGGGGCTTCGAAGCCGGGCACCAGGCGCTTGTAGCTGTTGGTGCCGGGGTTGGTGATGGCGTTCAGGGCGCGGGCGTGCTTGATCACGCCGCCGATGTAGTAAAGCGCAAAGTCGCTCAGGCCGGCATAGCCGTCACCGGCGAACAGGTTCTTGCCATCCTTCCAGATCGACTGGTGCACGTGCATGCCCGAGCCGTTGTCGCCGGCGTAGGGCTTGGGCATGAAGGTCGCGGTCTTGCCATAGGCATTGGCCACGTTCCACACCACGTACTTCAGGACCTGTGTCCAGTCGGCGCGCTCCACGAGCGTGCTGAACTTGGTGCCGATCTCGTTCTGGCCGGCGCCCGCCACCTCGTGGTGGAACACTTCGACCGGGATGCCCAGCGATTCGAGGATCAGGGACATTTCGGCGCGCATGTCCTGCGTGCTGTCCACCGGGGGAACGGGGAAGTAGCCGCCCTTGACGGTGGGGCGGTGGCCGCGGTTGCCGCCTTCGAGCTTGGCACCGCTGTTCCAGGGCGCTTCGTACTCCTCGATCTCGAAGCCGACCTTGCCGGGTTCGTTGGACCAGCGCACGCCGTCAAAAATGAAGAATTCGGGTTCCGGTCCGAAGTAGGCGGTGTCGCCCAGGCCGGACGCCTTGAGGTAGGCCTCGGCGCGCTTGGCGATGGAACGCGGGTCGCGGTCGTAGGACTTGCCATCAGAGGGCTCGACCACATCGCACTGCAGGAACAGCGTGGTTTCTTCGAAGAACGGGTCGATGTTGGCGGTGTTGGGGTCGGGCATGAGTTGCATGTCCGAGGCTTCAATGCCCTTCCAGCCAGCGATGGACGAGCCGTCAAAGGCGTGGCCGCCGGTGAACTTGCCTTCGTCAAAGGCGGAGACCGGCACGGTCACGTGCTGCTCCTTGCCACGGGTATCGGTGAAGCGGAAGTCAACAAACTTGACTTCGTTTTCCTTCACCATCTTCATCACGTCTGCGACGGTCTTTGCCATCAGGTTCTCCTGGTTGGATGGGTGTTGAGAAATGGATTCACGGCTGGAATGCAGTTTTTGTGCCAAAGCTGGTGCACGCGCCAGTCTGCGACCGGCAGCGATTGTGCCCTGACGCGAAGGCCGAATTCAGGTACGAAGTTCCCGAGTCTCAAAAAATGTTGCACTATGTTGGTGCATTGTTTGAATTCACCTGAATGGTGCATTAAAAGTTGTGCACCATTTCAGGGCCAAGCTGGATATCGGGGGACTGAAGGCCCTGCAGCAAATGCGCATAGGCCGATTCGGTGGCCTCGGGTACGCCCTTGACGCCCAGCTCGATGTGGCGCCCGTGGACCGGGTGATCCACGCTGGGCAGGCTGAACACCTTGACGCCGGGGTAGAGGCGCTCCACCTCCTCCATCAGCGGCGTCAACGCCGCTTCCATGGCGCCGTACACGATGACGGACTTTTCCAGCCGAGCCGATTTGCGGTGCAGGTGCGCGTACTGGGTGTCCAGCACCCACTCCACCATTGGCCAGGCCATCACGGGAAATCCGGGCACGAAATAAACGCCCCCGCCCTCGCCCACTTGGCGTGCGTCGCTGCCCCCCGGGGGGGCGCTCGGGTCACGCGCCGGCCTGGTCACGTAGAACCCGGGGATCTTGTTGAAGGGGTTGGGAATGAGCTGCGCGCCCTGCGGGAACACGCCCATGTTGAAGCGGTGGATGTTGTCCGGCCGGTCGGGCTCGTACGTCGTGCCCTGCTCGCGCGCGACGTCTTGCATGCGCTCGCGGATCAGCGCCTCGGCGCCGGGGTGCAGTTGCAGCGGCAGGCCCAGCGCAGCGGCGGCGCACTGGCGCGTGTGGTCATCGGGCGTGGCGCCTATGCCACCGGTGCTGAACACGATGTCGGGCCCGGCAAACGCACGCCTGAGCGTGGCGGTGATGCGCACCGGGTCGTCGCCCACGTATTCGGCCCAGGACAGTGACAGCCCGCGTGCGGCGAGCAGTTCGATCACCTTGGGCAGGTGCTTGTCGGCGCGCTTTCCCGAGAGGATTTCGTCGCCGACGATGATGAGCCCGAAGCCGGGTGCGGTCGCCTCAGATGGGCGGGAGTGGGAGGGGCTGGACATCCTCCAATGCTAGCGGCTGCGCCGGGGGTGGCGCGGCGGGTGGCACCGCCGCCGCCTGCGCGCGCAGCTGCTCCAGGGCGGCAAGGCCATAGTGGGCAAACCACAGCGCCGCAAAGGCCAACACCAGCGTGTAGATCCACACGGCCAGGGGCACCAGCACCACAAAGGCGGCGGCAAACACCACACCCGAGGCCCACAACAGGCTGGGCGCCGCCCCCATGTAGCCGGTGATGACGCCAATGGCCAGCAGCCAGCCGCGGTGGCGGCGGAAGATCTCGCGCCGCTCGGCGGCGCTGGCGTGCTCGGCCAGCACGTCGTAGGCCATCACGCGGTAGGTGAGCCACCCCCAGATCAGCGGCGGCAAGACCAGCACCAGCGGGGGAATGAGCCACAACGGCAGCGACAGCACCAGCGCCACCACCGCAAGCAACGTGGAGCCCAGCGACCACAGCAGTCCGGTGAAGACGGAGCCACCGCGCAAGCGCTCCAGCGTGGCAAAGCGCCGCTGCGCGACCAGGCCGACCAGCGCGGGCGCCATCAGCACCGCCACCGCAATCAGGCAGACGATGACCAGCACGGGCAGCGCGGCAAACAGCACGATCAGCGGCGCCAGCACCGAATTGACATCGCCCACGCCAAATGCGGCCAGCCAGGCCCACAACACCGACAGCAGGCTCCAGCTCTCAAGCAGCGCGCGCATGCCCGCCACCGCCACGTCCCAGTACAGCCAGCCCAGCCCCAGGGCCAGTGCCACCATCAGCACCAGGGGCGCCAGCGACAGCAGGATCACGCGCGGATGCAGGCAGTAGGCGGCGGCACGCCAGAAGGCATCAAGAAACAGGCTCATGGGCGCAGCGTAGCAGGACAGCCCCTGCGCGACGAGAGGGCACGCCCCCAGTGGGGCTGTTGCCTCAGGCCCGGCCTGCCAGCCGCTTGAGCCCCAGCCATTGCTGCGACCAGAAGCCGCGCCCGTAGTCGCGGCCCTGCTCCACCTGGTCGCGCACGCCTGTGGGGTCGTAGCGCAGCTCGAAGTTGGCCGTACCGAACAGCATGTCCCACCAGGGCAGCAACACGCCAAAGTTGTACCCCCCGAGCTTGACCGCCCCCACGCTCGCCACTTCGTGTGCATCGCTGCCCCCCGAGGGGGCGCTCGCGCCTTGGGGCGGCCCGGCGGCGCTCAAGCCCTTGCGCTTCGGCCGCACAGGCGTCTCATGACCAATGCCCACCGCATGGTGCAGGCGGTGAAAGCGCGGGCTGACCCACAAGCGCTCGCCCACGCGGCCAAACCACAGACGCAGGTTGGCGTGCTGGAAGCTCTCGCTCAGCTGGGTAAAGGCCACCAGCGCCACAAACTGCCCCGGCGCCACGCCTATGAGCTGCGCCAGCACCACCAGCAGGCAGTCGCGCACCAAATCGTCCAGCAGGTGGTTGCGGTTGTCGCTCCACATCGTCATCTGGCGCTGCGAGTGGTGCAGCGCGTGCAGCTGCCACCACCAGTGGAACTGGTGCTGGCCGCGGTGGATCCAGTAATCGGCGAAGTCAAACACCAGCAGGTAGATCACGAAGCTGACCAGCGCGTGATCGGTGACGCCCGGCCACAGCGCGTCCAGATGGAAGGTGCTCACCCCGGCCACCCGCAACTGGCCAAACAGCATGTCAAACAGCGGGTCGACCGTAAAGAACAGGCCCAGCCGGAACAGGCCCAGACGGTGGATCAGCGTGTACAGGATGTCGGCGCGCACGGCGGTGCGGTCGGTCACAGGCTCCACCGGCCGCCAGCGTTGCAGCGGTGCGATGACGGCCAGCATCAGTGCGATCTGCAGCACGCCCACCAGCAGCCAGCCCGTGGCTTCGTACCCCAGCTCAAGCAGGTGGCCCTGCCCGGTGTGGAACATCAGCGGCTGCACCGCATGTTCAAACAGCCACTGCTGCACCTGGGCAAATGTGTCGATCAGCGTTTCCATGGCTCGGGGCAGGTTTGGGGATCAGCGCGGGTTCGCCGCGATCCAGCCGCTGTAGGCGGGGTGCTGTCGCAGGGTTCGAAAACACAGACCGCGTGCCTTGAGCCCCGCGACCAGCGGCTCCAGCACGGCGGGTGCCCAGGGGTCCTGGCGCGACCAGATGCCCAGATGGGCCATCAGGATGTCGCCGGAGCGGATGTCGCGCAGCGCCCTCTTGAGGAGCATGTCGTTGGGGAAGCGGTCGCTGGGCAGCTCGTCGCCCAGAAAGCCCGCCGGCGCCCAGCCCACATGCGCGTAGCCGCAGGCCTTGGCCGCGGCCAGCAGGCGCGGCGAGGTCTTGCCCCCCGGCGCGCGGAACAGCGGCAGCGGCGCGCGGCCGGTCAGGGCCTGCAGCCGCTGCGCTGCGCGGGTAACTTCCTCGCAGTAGCGCGGTGCGTCCCATGTCTGGTCGCGCCCGGCCAGCTCGCCGGCCGAGGCGCGGATGCGAAAGCGCGCGGGCTCGCCGGGCAGGTCGGCGCGCCAGTAGGCATGGCTCCAGGTGTGCGAGGCAAATTCGTGGCCCTCGGCGGCGCGCGCGCGCCACCACGGCGCCCAGTGTTCACCCAGGCTGCCGTCGCCCTGCTGCGTGGGCTCGTGGGCCGCAAAAAAGGTGGCCACCACGCCCTGGCGGCGCAGCACCTGGGCGATCAGCTCGGCCGTACCCATGTGCCCGGTGTCCAGGGTGAGGTAGACCGCCGGCGCAGCTGGATTTTGGCAGTCATTTTGGCCTCCAGCCCCCGCCAGTTCTGGTTGACCCGCTATAAAAACAATAGCAATGAGGCGCGCGGCCAGCCCTGCCCTGAACCGCCGGAACCGGGTCGCCGCCGGGCGCGCCGCATCAATTGCGCGGCGCGTGCTGCAGTGTCCAGACGCCATGGGGGGACTTTCCGACCTTGACCTGCTGCACCACCTTGTTGCTGGCCATGTCGATCACCGAGAGCTTTTTGGCCCAGCGCGAAGCCACCAGGATGAACTTGCCGTCGGCGGTCACATCCATGCAGTCGGGCCCGCCCGGTGCGGTGTAGGTCGCCACCACGGCCAGTGTCTGCAGGTCGATGCGGCTGATGGTGTTGGCCACACGGTTGCTCACCAGCAGGTGGCGCCCGTCGCCCAGCGAGCGAAAGGCATGCGCGCCCTCGCCGGTCTTGATGCGGCGCACGGCCCTGGGCTGCGGGCCGCTGACATCGAACACCTCGACGCTGTCGCCGCCGGTCAGGCCCACCAGCAGCGTGCGGTCGTCGCGCGTGCCAAACACATCCGCCGGCATCGGGCCGGTCTTGGTGCGCCACTTGATGGCCTGCGTGGCGATGTCGATGGCAACCAGCTCGTCGCTGTCCTGCATGGTCACCCAGGCGGTGGTGCTCTTGCTGTCGATCCACACATGGCTGGGCGTCTTGCCGGTGGGGATGCGCTTGGCCAGCGCCAGGTCCTTGCCGTCCCAGCGGTAGATGTCCACGTGATGCAGCCGGTTGCCCGCCGTCACCAGCCATTTCATGTCGGGCGAGAAGCGCAGCTGGTAGGGATCGACGATGTCGCGCACGGTGCGCTGCACTTCGGCCGTCTTCGGGTCCAGGAACAGCAGCGAGTCGCCCAGCGCGTTGGCAATGATCAGCGACTTCTCGTCCGGCGTCAGGTACAGGTGGTGCGGCTCCTTGCCGGTGGGGATCCGCTTTGTCTCCGTCCAGGTGGCGGGGTCGATGACGCTGACGGTGGCGTCCAGCGAATTGAGCACAAACACGGGATAGGGCTGCGCGATGGCAAGCCCGGCGGCCAGGGCGGCCAGCAGGCCGGCGGCGCACCGCAAAAATCGCTGGAAAACGTTCACAAAAGCTTCCGGTTGGGACAGCCCTCAAGTGTACCGGCCGCCCCGGTGGCGCCAGCGGCGCAGCCCTTACCATGCGGGCATGGAACTGATGCAGGTCAACGGGGTGCGGCTGGAGGTTCAGCGGCTGGCACCGTCACGGCGCGCGGGTTCGGGGGACGCACGTGGCGCGGGTGCGGGCAACCCGCCAGCCGGCCCGGCTCGCCCCGGGCCCCCGGCGGGTGGCCTCGCGCCGCTGGTATTCCTGCACGAGGGGCTGGGCTCGGTCTCGCTGTGGCGCGACTGGCCGCAGCGCCTGTGCGACGCCACCGGGCGCGCCGGGGTGGTGTATTCGCGCCGGGGCTACGGCCGCTCCGACCCCGTGCCCGACGTGCGCAGCGTCGGCCGCCTGCGCCCCGACTACATGCACCGAGAGGCGCTGGACGTGCTGCCCGCGCTGTTGGCCGGGCTGGGCATCAACACGCCCGTGCTGGTGGGCCACTCCGACGGCGCCACCATCGCCCTGCTGCACGCCAGCCGTCACACGGTGGCGGCCTGCGTGGTGATGGCCCCGCACGTGGTGGTGGAGGATGTCTCGGTGCGCTCCATCGCCCAGGCGCGCGAGGCGTACCTGGCCGCAGGCTTGCGGGAGCGGCTGGCGCGCCACCACGCGGATGTGGACGGCGCTTTCTGGCAGTGGAACGACATCTGGCTGGACCCGGCCTTTCGCAGCTTTGACATCCGCGCAGAGTGCGCTGCCATCACCGCACCGCTGCTGGCCATCCAGGGCGAGGACGACGAGTACGGCACGATGGCGCAGATCGACGAGATCGCGCGCGCAACGCCTCACACCCGGCTGCTCAAGCTGGCCGCCTGTGGCCACTCGCCCCAGCGCGACCAGCCCGAGGCCGCGCTGGCGGCGATCACGGCCTTTCTGGCGAGCTGAAACTCACCGGAATGCGCTGGCGGCCAAACACCGGCAGCGGCTGGCCGGCGGCCAGCGCCTCGAACCGCCCCGCCACCGGGAAATCGCAACGCGGGCACAGGTTGCCGCCGTGCAGGCGGTACCGGGTGACCTGGTGCCAGTCGCGCACGATCAGCGCTTCGTTGCAGCGCGGGCAGTGGGTGGTGCCACCCTCGGCATCGTGCACGTTGCCGGTGTAGACGTAGTGCAGGCCCTCGTCGCGCGCGATGCGCCGGGCGCGCTGCACCGTGGCCAGCGGCGTGGCGGGCCGGTCGGTGAGCTTGAAGTCCGGGTGGAAAGCGGTGAAGTGCAGCGGCACATCGGGGCCCAACTCGCGCGCCACCCAGCGCGACAGCGCGGTGATCTCCGCGTCCGAGTCGTTGGCGCCCGGGATCAGCAGCGTGGTGATCTCCAGCCAGCAGCGCGTCTCGTGGTGGATGTGCGCCAGCGTGTCCAGCACCGGCTGCAGCGAGCCGGCGCACAGGTCGCGGTAAAACGCCTCGGTGAAGCCCTTGAGGTCCACGTTGGCCGCGTCCATCTTTGCAAAGAAGGCGCGACGCGGCGCATCGTGCACATAGCCCGCAGTCACCGCCACCGACTGCACGCCCGCGGCGTGGCAGGCGTCGGCCACGTCCATCGCGTACTCGGCAAAGATCACCGGGTCGTTGTAGGTGTAGGCCACCGATTTCGCGCCCAGCTGCGCGCAGGCCTGGGCGATAGCCACGGGCGAGGCCTGCTGGCCCAGCCGGTCGGTGTCGCGGCTCTTGGAGATGTCCCAGTTCTGGCAGAACTTGCAGGCCAGGTTGCAGCCCGCGGTGCCAAAGCTCAGCACGCTGGAGCCGGGGTAAAAGTGGTTCAGCGGCTTCTTCTCGATCGGGTCGACGCAGAAGCCCGAAGAGCGGCCATAGGTGGCCAGTACCATGGCGTCACCCCGGCGCTCGCGCACAAAGCACAGGCCCTGCTGACCGTCTTGCAGCCGGCATTCGCGCGGGCACAGGTCGCACTGGATGCGGCCGTCGTCCAGCGCGTGCCACCACAGGGCTGGCGGCGCAGCGTGCAAGGCGGCCGGATCCCCAATGGCCCGCTCACTCATGGAACTCCTGCACCTGGTAGACCTGCAGGCTCACGCCTGGCGACCAGAAATCCGGCGGCAGCCCGGCCTTGCGCTTGAGCTGGGCCAGGAACTCGCGCGGGTCGGGGATCTGCGCCCACACCTGCGGCAGGAAGGTGCTGCGAAACGCGCGGCCCTGGTGCAGGCATTCGAAGATCACGCCGTCCACACCCGGGCGCAGCTGCCACAGGGCATGCGCCTCGTTGGCCACCGGCAGCGGGCGCGGCGGGGTGAGCACGGATACCTCCACATGCAGGCCAGGGGCCTCCTGCGCCGTCACAGGTGTGAAGCGCGTGTCCCGCAGCGCGGCAGCAGCAGCGTTGGCGAGCACGTCGTCCACCAGCGGCCGGTGGGCCTGCAGGCTGCCGATGCAGCCCCGCAACGCCCCGCCCTGCGTCAGCGTGACGAACGCCGCGCCCGGCCTCGCCAGGGCAGCCAGCGCGGCAGCGACGGGCGCGGGCACGGCGGGCGCGCCGGCGGCGGCGTGCAGCGCATGGCGGGCGAGCTGCACCAGCGTGGCGCCAGCCTGGGCGTCCAGCCGGTCCCCAAGTTGGCTTCCGAGTGGGCCTCCTGACGGATTTTCAGAAGAAAAATGACCTCCAGCCCCCGTGGGTGCTTGTTGACCCGCTACCAAATTGATAGCAGACGAGTCGTCGCGGCCAGGTTCGTAGAGGGCAAAGCTGGCGTAGCCCACCACACGCTGGCGGTCGCCCGCGGTGTCGCCCGAGTTGCAGCGCTCCAGCTGCGCGATGCGCAAGCCGCGCGCGCGCGCCAGCATCAGCGCGGCGTTGACGGCGGTGGCGCCGCAGGCCTGGTCGTGGTTCAGGCTGGGGTCCAGCGCCAGCACGCGCTCGCAACTGGCGCGGTCGATGGCTTCAGCCTCGTCATAGGCATGGAAGTGCGACAGGTCGGTGGAGACGACGATCAGCGTCTCGCCCTGCCCCCACAGGCGCTCCATCACCTGCGCCACGGCCTGCGGTGGCACATCGCCCACCGCCAGCGGCAGCAACTCAAAATGCGGCAGCACCCGCTGCAGGAAAGGCAGGTGCACCTCGAGGCTGTGCTCGGCGGCGTGCACGTCGGGACGCGTGGTTACAAACGGCAGGTCGGCCAGCGCCTGCTCGCCCAGCCGGTCGATGGCAACGCGGCCCAGCGGCGTGTGCCACTGCGCAGCCCCGGAAAGCGCGATGCCGCGCACATAGACCCGATGCGTGGGCCCCAGCAGCACCACACGGCGAATCTGCTGCGCAAACGGGCGAAGCAGCGCGTAGGCCTGCCCCGCCGTGCGCCCGCTGTAGACATGGCCGGCGTGCGGCGCGATCAATATCCTGGGTTGCACAGCGGGCACGCCGGTGCGGCCCTCTGCGGCGGCCACAAAGCTGTCCACACCGGCGGCCAGACGCTGGGCGTCGGCGTCGTAAAAGCTGCCGGCCAGCGCCGGCGCGCGGCCCGCAGGTGCGGCCGGGGTCACCGGTTGTGCGGGAATCCAGGTGAAGCGGTTCATGGCTTGAGCAGCGCCAGTTCTGCCGCGTCCAGCCAGCGCCACTGGCCGGGCAACAGGTCGTCGGGCAGCGCCAGCCCGCCAATGCGGCTGCGATGCAGCCCCTCAACCCGGTTGCCCACGGCGGCCACCATGCGCTTGACCTGGTGGTACTTGCCCTCGGTGAGCGTCAGGCGCAGGTGCAGCGGCGTCACCGCCTCGCAGGCCGCGGCGGCCACGGGCCTCGGGTCGTCGTCCAGCACCACCCCGGCCAGCAGACGGCCGACCTGGCTGTCGTCCAGCGGGTGTTTGACGGTCACCTCGTACACCTTGGGCACATGGTGGCGCGGCGAACTCATGCGGTGGATGAACTTGCCGTCATCGGTGAGCAGCAACAGCCCGGTGGTGTCCTGGTCGAGCCGGCCCACGGCCTGCACGCCCTGCACGGGGCCCTTTTGCGGGCGCTGGCGCAGCGGCGCGGGCAGCAGCGTGTAGATGCTGGGCCAGGTGGAGGGCTTTTGCGAGCACTCGGTCCCGGCGGGCTTGTGCAGCATCACGTAGGCCGGCTCCCTGTACGGCCACGTCACCCCCTGCACCGAAAAAACCAGCCCCTCGGGCTCAAACTGCTGCGCGGCGTCCGTGCACACGGCGCCCTGCACCACCACAAGCCCCTGCTGGATCAGCCCGGCGCACACGCGCCGGGTGCCAAAGCCCTGGGAATAGAGGATTGCCTGCAGTTCCATCGGGCAAGTATCGCAAACGGCGGGGCGCTCATTCGTCCGTCTCGTCGGCCTCGCCCCACAAATCAAACCCGACGATGATGCGGGAGGACACCGGACCACAGGCCCTGCCGCTGGTCGCAATCTTGAACACGACAGGAGCCACCCCCAGGTTGACCTTTTCCTCGAGCATTTCCAGATCCGATGGCAGGTCGTCCTCTTCCACGCCTTCTTCAAGCAGTGCCGCGCGCGCGTCCTTGAGGCGTTCTGCAAGGTCCTCGCGGAGATAGATAAAGTCCCCTACCAGATCGAGATAGAGAAACGTCACGTAGGGACTGCCCGGCTGCTCAACCTCACCCTCTGCGTCCAGAACAATCTTGCCGCTTCGTGGGCAGTACAGCTCGGGCGGGTCGGCGTCAAAAGGCCACGCAATTTCCACGAATGAAGGACGGGAGGCGGTGTCGGTCATGGCAGGTGAGCCGCCCAGGTAACCGGGCCGGCTGGCAGGTTCAGGTTGAAACGGTGGCCCTGTCTGTCGGGACAGTTGCCGCCGATAGTTTGCCTCAGCTTCTGTCCCGGGGATACCCAAAAAGAAAGGGGACTGAGATGACTCAGTCCCCTGGTGGATGGTGGTGGGGCCGCACCCCCTCTCAAACCCAGCAAACTGGGCTCGTTTTAGCTGCCAATGGCTGCTGCGAAAAAATGCGGAATCCACAAGCCTCGCTGGCGAGTTTATCAGAGGGAGATCATCCGACCTTTCGCAGGCACCAGGTTCAATTTCAAATCCGCATTCCACACTTGAACCGCCGTCCGCATTTTTTACCCAATAACCTGGCTTTGGGACGAAAACACACCTTCATGGAGCGCCGCCAACTCATGCGAAGGAGACCCGTGGACACCAAACATCTGGGGCTAAGACAACAGGCAGAGTGATCAAACCTGCGGTCTTGCACTTTCCGGATTGCTGGTTTACAATTTAAGTACGAAACTACATTTTTGTAAACCATTCAAGGCACATCATGTTCAACACTCGACTCCACCGAGCTCGTAAGGCTGCAGGGCTTTCCCTGCGGGATCTTGGCGAGCGTGTGGGGGTGTCTCATGCCTCTATAAAAAAGTACGAAGACGGTGATGCAATGCCGTCGTCAGACATCCTGCTTCATTTAGCACGGGCCCTGCAGGTGCGCACGGAATACTTTTTCCGCCCAGCCCCCGTCGTGTTGGAGGGCATTGAATACCGCAAGCGCAGCTCCCTCCCCAAAAAGCGGTTGGATGCGATTACCCATGAAGTCCTTGATCAAATTGAACGCCGTATCGAACTAGAGAACCTGTTTCCACAGTCTCCAGTAAAGTCATTTGCACCTGTTGAAGAGGTCAATGACCAAATGACGTCGATGGATCAGATCGAGGATGTTGCCGATCGGGTCCGCATCGCATGGAACCTCGGTTTTGATCCTATCCCGGATTTGATCGACGTTCTCGAGACAAACGGTATCCGTGTCTTCATGATTGAGGCCGACACCGAAAATAAATTCGACGGCCTTGCGGCTCGTGTAAGTGGCATGCCGATTGTGGTCGTGGGTCGACACTGGCCTGGCGATCGTCAACGCTTCACCTTGGCCCATGAACTTGGACACCTGATGCTGGAAGGACGTCTTGCTCAAGACCTAGATGAGGAAAAGGCATGCAACCGTTTCGCAGGTGCGTTCCTTTTCCCACGGGAGTCTGTGCGACAGGAACTTGGCGGTCACCGCAATGCAATCGAACTCAAGGAGCTCGGACTGCTTAAAGAAGAGTTCGGGCTGTCAATGGCCGGAATTCTCTATCGCGCCCGCGACCTTGACATCATTTCACATGCCTATCGTGAAGATCAAGCAAAACTGTTTCGCATCAAGGGTTGGTTCCGAAAAGAACCGGGGCAAGACTACCCAGCAGAAAAGGCACACATATTCGAGCAACTGGTGTTCCACGCCTTGGCTGAGGATTACATCGGCGAATCAAAAGCTGCAGAGCTGATGAATATGCCATTGCAACAGTTCCGGCGCATCCGCTCCATGGAGGGCGGCGATGCTGCTCTCATGGTGATGCCAACATATTGATGGACGTTGAAGTCGGTGACCTTGTGGCACCGATGTTCAGCTTGGGCTACGAATTTGCCGTGCCCAACGTCCTCTACTATGAAGAACTGGAGGATCAGCATGCACATCTGCTGGACATGGGGCTGCAGGTCCGCACTTTGACAGACAAGGGGGTCGGACGCGTCCAGTCACTGAGTCAGACCTACTCCAGACCCGGTCGCAATGACTTGTTCGCTCTGGCATTGGCCGAATCGGAACAGTGCCCCCTGTTAACTGGCGATGCAGCTCTTAGATCCGCGGCCGAATCAGAAAATGTCGTGGTAATGGGAACAGTCTGGCTGGTTTCTGAAATGGTGCGCCAGCAGCGCATCACGGTCGCCGTCGCAAGGGCTGCGCTTCACAGGATGCGTGTCAACGGTCGCAGACTGCCGTGGGATGCGGCCGAAAAGGCGCTGAATGAACTTGAAACTCCACAACCGAAAACCGGGGGGGGCTGATTTATTAGTTGAGCTTGAAAAGAAAAAGGCCCTGAAGTGCTAACTACACATCAGGACCTTCGGTGAGGTGAATAAGGGTCTACCAAACCACCACATACCAGTCTTGGGGAAGACGAGTGAGTTTACAGCTCCTTGGTGTGCGGCGCAACAAAAACCCTTCAACTTTATGAGGAGGAACTTCATGTTCTATCTCCGATTGAAGAGTGTCGCTGTCCGCGCATACACCCGCTTTCGCCTTGGGCGAGTGGAGTCTGTGTGCAAGCATTGGCGCTCCCATCCCGGACAGCTACAGCTGTTCACATGACGCGGTTCAAAACCGTGAAGTAGCGCCCGGCCGTGAGGCCGGTGTCCAACACCGACGGTAGTTGGAATTGAAGCCCGGGCAATAGCCCGGGCATTCCTCAAACTTTCACATGGAGCCAATCATGGCCAAAACTCCTGCCAATCATGGCAAAAGCTGGACACCCAGCCAAAATCAGCAACTGAAACAGCTTGCTCAGGGAAATACACCAACCCGCGTTATGGGCTTGAAACTCGGACGCACGCCCGAAGCAGTTCAAAGTCATGCACAAGAACTCGGTGTTTCACTGAAGCCGACAAATCAGTCGCCTTACGGAACTTCAAAGTAGGAATCTGCCTATGTCCACATAGGCATAAACCTCCTCCGCTTTTACTACTTGAGCGGAGCCCCGCAAGGGTTCAGCCCGGCCTAATCCGCTGGGCTTTTTATTGCATTCAATACTTGCTGGCATCCGATTCAATTGGCCTCTCAAGCGAGAGTCGACTCAATCACGATGCGACAGACCGCTGCGCCTTTCACAGCCCAGTTCACATACGTATTTTTGTATGGAGAACTCGAATGGAACCCAAAATCTGCCCCTGCTGCGGCGAAGTCTTTCAACCCCGCCCACAGGTCCAAAACCAAACCTATTGCTCATCCCCAGCCTGCCAACGGGAACGACGCCAAGCCTGGCAACGCAAAAAGCTGCAGGACGACCGCTTCTACCGCGAAAACCGGCAGGACGCGCAGCGCGCCTGGCGAGAACGCAACCCGGACTACTCAAGCAACTACAGGGCCAAGAACCAGCAATACGCGGATCGAAACCGCGATCAGCAACGCGCCAAGCCCAATGGCGTCCAGAGATTTGAACTCTCGAAGACGGACATGTCAATTTTGATGAGCGGCATTCCCGCTGGGATCTACCGAATCCGGCCTGTTCCACTGAGCCAATCTGCAAAGATGGACGCGTGGATTGTGGAGATTTCTCCAGTGTGCGGCGACTGCCCCTGCAAAACAGACGCTTGCAAAGATAGGACGTGATAGCCAAATGACCGACCAGCCATTAACGTCCTCACCAAATGAACTCCACACGATCAGCGCCATGTCCACAGAAGAATCAAAAGACGAAGGGTTGGACTCGCCCGCCCAATTCCGGGCGGCAGAGTACGTTCGGATGTCGACCGAACATCAGCAGTACTCCACCGAGAACCAAGCCGACAAGATCCGCGAATATGCCGCGCACCGTGGCATAAAAATCGTTAAAACCTACGCCGACTCAGGCAAGAGTGGCCTGAACATCGGGGGGCGACTCGCGCTGCAGCAATTGATCAAGGATGTTGAATCAGGAGCAGCAGACTTTCAGATCATCCTGGTCTATGACGTCAGCCGCTGGGGGCGCTTCCAGGATGCCGACGAATCAGCCTATTACGAGTACATCTGCAAGCGCAAGAACATCCAGGTTGCCTACGTTGCTGAGCAGTTTGAAAACGACGGCTCGCCGGTGGCCACCATCGTAAAGGGCGTCAAACGCGCAATGGCCGGTGAATACAGCCGGGAACTGTCGGCCAAGGTGTTCGCTGGTCAATGTCGACTGATCGAATTGGGCTATCGCCAAGGTGGCCCGGCCGGATACGGACTGCGTCGCACGCTCCTAGACCAGACAGGATCCGTCAAATCGGAACTTGCTCGCGGTGAGCACAAAAGCCTGCAGACAGACCGGGTGATCTTGATGCCCGGGCCGGATGACGAAGTGGAAGTTGTGCTCCAGATCTACCGATGGTTCACGGATGGCGCTTTGACTGAGTCAGAAATCGCATTTCGTCTCAATCAGCAAGGCGTCCACACAGACCTAGGTCGTTGCTGGACCCGTGCCACTGTCCGTGAGGTACTGAGCAACGAAAAGTACATTGGCAACAACATCTACAACCGTCGGTCGTTCAAGCTGAAAAAGCTCCGGGTGGAAAACACCCCGGACATGTGGATCAAAAAGAAGGTGCGTTTAAGGCCATAGTGCCGCCGGAAATATTCTATGTGGCCCAAGGCATCATTCGGGCACGGTCGTACCGATTCTCCAACGTCGAACTGATTGAGCGACTGCGTTCGCTGTACCACGACCGTGGCTTTTTGTCCGGGCTGATCATCGATGAGACCGAAGGATGCCTTCTACATCGGCGTACATCCACAGATTTGGCAGCCTGATTCGAGCCTATCAGGAAGTCGGGTTCACGCCCGACCGGGACTACCGGTATCTGGAAGCCAACCAGTTTCTGCGGCGACTCCACCCACAAATCGTTGCACAGACAGAGAAATCAATCGGTGATCTGGGCGGCACTATTCAGCGCGACCCGGCAACCGATCTGCTCTTGGTCAATCGGGAATTCACAGTGTCACTGGTACTGGCGCGCTGCCAAACCCATGACAGCGGACGGAATCGATGGAAGGTTCGGTTCGACACCAGTTTGGCCCCAGACATCACTGTGGCGGTGCGTCTTAACCATTCCAACGACGCGCCGCTGGATTACTACCTCCTGCCGCGTTTGGATTTTGGCCTCCCCCGCATCAGTCTTGCTGATCGCAACGCTATCGAAATTGAGAGCTACCGCTTTGACACCCTGGACTATTTCTACGGCATGGCTCAGCGTACCCGCATACGGAGAGCGTCATGACCAAAAAGCAGCCACTGGGCGATTTGCGCATGATCCCAATCGATCGAATCGAGGTGCTCAACCCTCGTGACCGGAACAAGGCGGTTTTCGATCAGATTGTTGAAAACATCAAATCAGTGGGTCTCAAAAAGCCGATCACCGTGACTCCTCGCCCGGCTGATGACGGCGGTGAAAAGTACCTGCTCGTGGGCTTTGGGTGAAACCACCATTGCGGCCCTCGTAGTCGACGTCAGTGAAGAAGACGCCTTCATCATGAGCATGGTGGAGAACATCGCCCGCCGCAAATCCAGCCCCCTAGAACTACTGGCAGGCATCCAGCAACTGGTGGCCAAGGGGTATGACAAGAAGACCATCGCCAAGAAGACTGGACTGAGCGTCGAGTACGTTCAAGGAATCATGCTACTCATCAAAAATGGCGAGGAACGTCTGATGGTGGCCGTTGAAAGTGGCCGCATACCGCTGAATGCCGCGCTGGCAATTGTTGGCGCTGGAAACAGCAATGAGGCGGTGCAAGCGGCACTTCAGGAAGCGTACGAATCTGGCCAGCTGCGCGGAAAACAACTGCTTCAGGCCCGCCGTGTGATCGAGAAGCGTCAGACCTTTGGTAGGACTCTGGGCCGGGGTACGCCACGTGTGGCGGTCGACATCACCGCCTCAAGCCTGGTCCGGACTTATCAGAAAGAAGTCGAGAGGCAAAAGCTGATGGTAAAAAAGGCAGGCGCAGCACAGCAACGCCTTCTTTTTGTGATCGGCGCACTGGGGCAACTCCTGGTCAATGAAAACTTTACCAACCTGCTTCGGGCGGAAGGCCTGGACACGTTGCCAACCTACCTGGCCGAGCGTGTTTGGCCTAAAGGAGCCTGACATGGCCCAGCTATCGCTCGCGTTTTTGCCCAATCCACTTTCCATTCCCTTGGACTTGATTCTTCCGTCACGCAAGGCGCAGGCCGTCATATTGACCACCAGAAAGTTCCTGCAAATTCAAGCCTCCATAAAAGCAGTCGGTTTGATCGAACCGCTGACGGTCGGGCCTGCGGATAAAAAAACAGGTCACCGAGTACTGATCGACGGTCATCTACGCCTCCTTGCGCTCAGAACGCTGGAGCGCGCTGAAGCACCATGCCTGGAATCCACGGATGACGAAAGCTACACCTACAACACGCGCATCAACCGTCTGTCATCCATTCAAGAACACGTGATGCTATGCAGGGCTGTGGAAAAAGGGGTTACAGCACAACGTCTGGCCGATGCGCTGGACCTTGACGTTTCCACCATCACCCGGAAACTCAATTTGCTGGACGGTATCTGCCCCGAAGCAGCCGCACTACTGAAAGATCAGCAATTTGCATCGGACCTGGGCACAATTTTGAAAAAAATGAAGCCGATGCGCCAGGTGGAATGCGTGGAACTGATGGTGGACGCCAACTGTGTCACCTTGGCCTATGCCAATGCGCTGTTTGCTGCAACGCCAGCCTCGCAGTTGGTCGACCCAGGCAAACCTAAAAAGGTCGCTGGCGTGAGTCCCGCGCAAATGGCCAACATGGAACGTGAGATGGGAAGCCTGCAGGAGCAGTACAAACTCGTGGAGCAAAACTTTAGCCAGGACGTACTCAACTTGTTTCTCGCCAGCAAATACCTGTCCAAATTGCTGGAAAACGTTGAGGTCAACCGCTACCTGCAAATGCACCACCCGGAGATTCTGACGGAACTTAAGGCCATCGTGGAATCCGAGACACTCGATGCGTAGATGAATGCCAAGCCGCCAATATTTGCATCCACCGGCCAATCGGGGGCTGAATAGCGACGCAATCGCCCAGCCAGTTGACGAGCAGTCCGAAGACGACTCGCCAGACACCCATCGCAACGCACCTCAGCCCGATCCAGTCTGCCTGTACGGACTGGTTGGTGACGTGGCACGGGCCGGAAGTGAAGGCACTGAAGCCAATCCATATGCGATAGCGGCCAATTTCATGGCGTACTTATCTTGCGCCATTGGCCGTGGTCCCTACCTGCCAATTGGCAACACCTGGCATCACGCTCGGCTTTATATCCTGCACATTGGCAGGTCTGGTCGGGGCCGGAAAGGCGATGCCGTCTCACTGGTCAACCGCCTGGACACAGCGCTGCGTCAACTGCGGGAAACGGCAGCACCCCCCATTCACCGAGGTGGTTTGTCAAGCCGTGAAGGTCTGGTATCACTATTTCATGATGGCTACAAAAATGGCAAGCTGGAAGTTCCGGCGATTCAAGATAAACGGTTGTGGGTTGTCGAATCGGAGTTTGCCAATGTTTTGCATCAGGGACGACGTGAAGGCAACACCCTGTCGGCAGCCCTGCGCGACTGCTGGGACGGCGTCAGCCTAAAACCCGCAACGAAATCGAACCGCCTTTATGCGAGTCATCCTCACCTGTGTTTGAGCGGAGCCATATCGCCTAGCGAACTTTTGTCATTGATGCGCGCGCGTGAATTGACGAACGGCTTCGCCAACAGATTCCTGATGATTTGGGCGGAGCGGGAAAGGATTGTGCCGTTTCCACAAGCAACTCCGCAGGACGCGGTAGACGCGCTGGCCGCCAGAATTCTCAGCGTTTTGGAATTTGTCCAGGCCGAGCGAGTCAATGAACGGGATCACTTGCCAGTAACCCTGACAGCACAGGCACAAAGCATTTACTCCCAGCTCTATCGCGGCGAACTAATTGACGATAGCGCTGGCGAACATGTCACCGCAGTATTGGAGCGTCGTGCGCCGATGTTGCTGCGACTGGCGATGATTTTTGCTCTCTGCGACTTACAAACACGGATTGATGTCCAACACATCCAGGCCGCCATGGGCTGGATTCGCCATGGTGTCGAGTCAGCAAAATTCGTATTCCTCAAAGCCACTGACGCGGCGGACACGGTTCGAACCAACGCAGCGGTCAAGAAGATTGTCGAATTTTTGCGTCTCAAGGGGAATCGACCCGATGGCAAATCACCAGCGAATGTTTTCAAGGGCATGCCTCGAAAGCCACCATTGATGCAGCTATCGAGAGGCTGCTGCTGGCCTCGCCACCTCAAATCACTGTCCAGACCCAACCACGCGCCCGAGGTGCGCGTGGTCCCCAAACCAACATCTACACCTTGTCCGCTACACGGCAACTTTCGGCATGAGAAATTTATTGCAATCACGTTCACTGCTAAAACGCTTCGCGCACTTCGCATCTGGTGCGAAGAGTTATTCGGATGCAAGCTGTTGAATTGCAAAGACAAAAAACTCTTCGCACACTTCGCATGAAAATGCGAATAGACGCATATTTCTCGCGCTAAAGCATCCCAAATCAACCATCGACGCCTGAACGCGGAAAAGCCTCTTGGTTCAGTCCTTTGGTCAGCAATTTAAGCCGTTGCCAAGCCAATACGATTGCAGGATCCTGCTCTTTGTCGAGTTGTGCACGACTGCCATGGAATGAGTTGGTGAACAGGTAGTCGCGTCGCGCATCACGAATTGCAGGCTCAAGTAGCTCCCAGGGTGGAAGGCAAAGTGCCTCACGCCGTGGCAATGAGGCGGCCATAGCCAAACCGCGCGGATCAAAATCAAAAAAGGCCAATGTTGGCCGGTGATCGTTCTCGATAAGCCGAGCCGCACCATCGGTTCCAAAGGTGTGGACCATACCCCGGAACAAGCCTAAAGTCGGCCTACCCTTAATCAGATCCGTCAGCCACAGATAGTCCTTGATCTGCAAAAACGTTTCAAGGTTTTCGCACACCAGCAGAACTTGATATTGCATCGAAATGGCACTCTGCCACGGCATGGCCAAAAACCCATCTTTCGGGGCGGACACTTCCATTCCAATGGGAAACACCGCCACCAGGTCTTGCGCTGGCCCTAGCACCACTTTTCTCGGAGCCTCCACGCGGAGCCTCGCTTCGGGCAAACCCTCGCGGTGGCGACTCCAGGTCGAAACCACGCGTAATGATCAAACTGGCTGCACGCTCAAAATCCTGCGACCGATAGGTCACCTTGGAACCCAGCACTACCCCGAGCCCTCTTCCCGAGAGAACTTGATTGCCAAATCGCGGCGCCGCTCGACGGGTCGATCGGCAACAAGTCGGCGCAAGAATTCAACTTCCTTGGTCTTCAAACGGCAGCTCCTTGCCGCAGCGCGACCTTAGGAATCATCTTTCTCTTGGGACATGCACGGCATCCCGGAATGTGTGTGCAAATCGCTCACCATCACGCGGCAAATTGTGGACCAAATGAACCTCATATTGACCTGCACGTTATGCCGCCAATGCCAACACCAGCCAAATAGATGGAGGCATGGTCTGTGCATCGACATTGCCGTCACGCCATTCAATGAGGGACAAGCCACTTTCCGCTGTACTGACGTCACGCAGTAATCTTCCCAAGGCCTTCATCGCGGGGGTAATCGGCCTTGGCGCAGGTGGGTCAACGATCCGTGTGTATCGTTTCGGCGCTTCAGCAGGTATCAGAGGGGCTGCTCTGGAAGGCAACGCACGTGCCAACGTGGCCATCTCATCAACCATCCCGCTGTCGCTCTCCATCGGTTCGCTATGTGCGACCAGAGGCGAAAGGCACGTGGCCAACAGGAAATCTGGAATTTCGCCAGAAAAATCCACTTCGAATCCGCGCCATCCGGGTTGCTGACGCAGCAGCATGTCAGTTCGGGCCAGCAACTTTAGATCTTGCTCCACTACTCTTAAACGGTAGATCTCATTGCGTAGGAACGTCTGCATGTCCGACAGTCCATGCTGCCAGGACATCATGTTGGTCAGCAACTGACGGCGAATGAAACGTGCCAGGTCATCTCGACCCCGGATGCTGGCCTCGCGCTCGACCCGTTCAGCCTCACGCGCCAGACGCTGCACGTCGCCACTGAGGGCACTGGTCTGTTTTTGGTAGAAGCGGTTTTGACTCTTCTTCGCGTCCAGGGAACGCACATTGCCGTAGCGTGCTCACGAGAATTTGTAGCTGCAGCATATTGCGATTCATCGTGTCGCCTATGTCGAGCACCGTGGTCTGCAATTCATCAATCATGCCGACAACCGACTCACGATCGCCACGCAGAAGCTCAACCTCATCCCAGAGCGATTTTAAAAGCGTGATCTTGGCGCCAATATCTGCGAGGCTTTGAAATGCAGGAAATAGCTGGAGGTGGTCCTGCAAGTATTCACGCAACCTGGGATGCAAACGGTAACCGTCGTCGCCTACCGGTCGCAAGGCCCCGACTTGGCGCAAGGCAAGAATCTCGGCGTGTGATACATCGTCGCCAACCACAACCACACCGGCCAAGGCCTGTGCCACTAAGTCGGCATGGCGACTCAATGTCTGCAGGACGTCCTTGATCGGCGTGCTCATGGGGATTGCAGCCCACTGCGGTCACCGTCTGGAACATCCAGTCTGAGCTGGGAGTCAATCGAATCAATTACCCCATCATCTGACAGCAGCGGCGTATTCTCATTGATGAAATTGAGTAACTGGTAAAGGTACTGAACCTTTCCCGTCACCTGATAGCCCTTGCTGGCAGCGTTGGTCTCCGCGATATAACCAGCTTTAACCAGCTGCTCCAGTACTCGCCTCACTCTGTCGATGGAAGAGTCCGTTGTTCGCGAACCACTGATCTCCCGCATTTCGTTCAGGGTTCTCTCCAGCCGAGAGTTGGCGCGCACTGCTTCGCTGATTTCCGACTCCCAGATCATGTCCCCAGGGTGAATGTGGGTCACGCCCTTGAGTCTCGCGCAGTACTTCCAAGAAAATGAACAATCGGATCCAGCTTGGTACGGACCGCGCGCATTTCTTCTCGCAAACCGGATCGCATCTCGTTCGTCACGATGGAATGCGCCATAAAAATGCACCATCCTCGCCAAGGCGGGCAAGTCGATATCCGATTAGCCCCAACCATTCCTCGGCCTGACGCTTCCCACCCGCTTCCTGGAGAGTTTCAAATTCATCGGGGTAGTGATATGCGCAAACAAAGCAGCCCTCAGCAAGGCGTTTGAGAGCGGATTCAATTCTCGACATAGAAATCCTCCTCCGCATTAATACGTGTGGTTGCAATAGCCCCCGTATTCTCGAAATAGCTTAGCCGACTGAATTGCCTAGCAAGTGCTGGATCCACGCTTGGTGAAGCACTGATCACGTCAATCTGATGGTCATTGAGCGTCCGCATAAATGACGCAAGATTGCCAGCATCAAACCGCCCGACCTCGTCAGTCACCCAAGTCAGTCGTACGCCAGAGTCAGTTCCCCGGATCATTTGGACGAAGCCCATCAGGAACATTGCAGTGATTAGCGCCGTATTGCCATTGGACGAAACAGCTTGGAACTCCTCTTGGTTGGTGATGCGACGAGCCTGACCGTTTTCCACCAGCGAGCACTCCAGCCGAACATGTTCGCTGAGATTAACCTGCACCCGACCATCGGCTGGCAAGATGTCCTTGAACTGACGAACCAACATCACGTCATCAACGGTCGGCAGCTCGCGCTCCTGAATGGAATGTGTGCGCCAGCTGGAATGTCGACTCAAAGACACATCGCGCATCTTGCGCAGCACATTGAGATATTCAATTTGATTCACACCAGACTTTACAGTGACCGACAAATCGCGAAAGCGTTCAAATTTGGCGGTATCGGACAGGGCCTTCTGAAGCTGGGTGTTGAAAGTCTGAATGCGCCGGTCAAAAAGGTCCAAATCACCGACAAAGGTGCTGGCCAGATCCATAAATCCGACCATTTCCTTATTGAGCTGATCAATGTACGGGCCACATTCCATGGGTTCGAACCAGTCAATCAGTACACGAGCCTTTTCACAAAACCATTCGTGCTCGTGCAACGTTTGCTCATCAGGTAACTCCTTCTCACGCAACTCAACCCACTGCTGGACGCCGCCAGACTTACTGAGCATCAAGTTGCGCAAGGCACGTGATTTCGCTTGGAGGTCCAGCGCATCAACCCTGAGGCTCTCTCGCAGTCCTTCAATCTTTTCCTTGAGCGTTTCAACACTCCAATCAACATGCAACTTGGAAGGAACATGTGCGTCGAACATTGCCAAGGATACGTCGCGCAGCGATTTCAAGGACGTGAGTTCCTGCTCCCTCTTCTGTATGCCAGTATCCATTCGCTGAAACTCCAGGCGTGCGTCGGTCTGCAAATTTGTGAGGGACCGCCCATGCTCAAGGCGCACGCTCTTTTCTTTATCCAAACGTTCTTTCGCCTCTTGTGCCTCGCGCCGCCAGGTTGGCAACAATGGCTCTATCTCTACACGAAACTTGCGCCATAAAGTTACCTCATGGCGATTGGAGGCAATTGAATTTAAGGAGCCCGCCCAGGTGGCTTATTTCACTTTCCAAAGAAGCTACGCGTTGCGGGTCGATGCCAAGCCCCGCGAGTTCACGTGCAATGTCAGCTTCCAGGGCCATCTGCTGGTCTTTCTGCGCTGCTCCACCCCAGTTGTTCCCCATCGAGTCGCTGCGTTGCCTCGTTGTACTCGTCCCGCAAGCGGTCTCTGCGTGCCGTGTAATCGGCTTTTAGACTGGTCAAACGACTTGCTGCTTCTTCGTTCAACTTCCGACGTTCTTCTGCCAAGTCATGCAGTTGTCGCCGAACGCTGGCCAGTTTCCTCTCTGCGCCAGTCTTACAGGCCAACTCCTCCTGAAGGACTACATTTTCGGCTCGTGTAACGTTGGTCTCAGTGTTTCCCATCGCAGCATCGGCCAACGCCAAAGTCGCCTCGGCCTGTTCTCGCAGACTTTTGGCAGCAACAAGAGCCTTCGCTGCTTTCTTGGCATTGTCTTGTGCTTCGGTCTGCAAGCGCGTTGCCTCAACACGCCCGGCTTGTGCCTTTGCTATTTGCTCTCGCAAATCCTTCATATCGACCCAGGACGGCACATCGAGTTCGGACACGCGCAAGGAAATGCCACCAACGTCGGCATGTTCTGCTTGCCGCGCATCGCCAGAATCATTTACGACAATATGGGGAGCAAGATCTTGCCGACTGAGCAATGCGGGATCAATGACTTTGGCTGTATCTGACCAAAGCTGAGGATCAACGCCTCGGAAAAATGCCAGCAAGGATCCAGGGGCAGGATCCAGTTTCGCGTTTAAATTTTCTATTTCAGCGTCAATGATCTGAATTTGCTGACCATACGACGTAAGCCGATCAGTGGCCTGCTTAGATTCAAACTGACAAGTACGCTCGTCGGCTTGAGCAGCGAGAAGTCCATTACCGGCGACCCCATGCTCTGATCGGATTCTGCCTACCTCGGATCGTGCAGCGCTTAAATCAGCCAACGATTGGCTACTGGCCGCAGGGCGCTTAATGGTTACACCCAGCTCTCCGACCTGAACATTTAGGCCATCAATTTCAACGGGGATTTGAATGAGGCGCGCTGGCTTCTGCAGTGACTCTTCGTCTTTATTCTGCTGAGTCTCCAGGTTTTTTGACATGGTCGACAGCTGCTCGACCTCAGACTGGCGCGCCGTACTGATTCGCCCGTGCTCCTTGGTGTATTCAGTCTCAATTTCCTGGTTCCGTGCGATCTTGCGCGTCGCCACGTCTCCACCAGCTTTGTTCAACTCAGCTAGCTCCGCTTCTTTCGAAACTTTGGTTGATGTGTGACTCGCCTCTGACGCTTCCTGATCGGCAAGGCTCTCCACATTGATTTTGGCGAAATACTCGATGCGAGATACAGCTGTAGCGACCCTGGAACTTGCAACTGAAGCAGCATCTTCAAGTGGCGGAATCGAGAGGTCTAGCTGAGCGATAGCCTCCTCTATGCCTTCCGCTTGAGCGGTAACTTCCTCAGTGCGCTGCTCTTTGCGCTTGACCAATTCGTGATGCTCTTTCTCGACCTGGCTGATCGCCGCCTTTACTGCCAATTTCAGCGCACTGAGTTCTAGGTGAAGTCCTTGACTCGGTCGGCTTTCGCCTTGAGCTTTTGCGCTTCCGGTGCTGCCTTGGATACAGCGACCATATGGTCATGTGCTTCCAGCCACTGAGAGACATCATTGCGACTTTTCTTGAGTTCACGCCGACTTTGCGCCGGGTTTGCCACGTCGCCCTGCAAATCGGATACGCGCTCAATCACGATATTCTGCAAATCCCGAAAATTGATTTTTTCGTTGGCCATGGCGGCGGCGATTTGTTCCAAGTTTGTCAGGGGCTTGGGCCCCAATGAATGTACCGCAGCAAGACGCCGCAAGTCTGCTCCTTCCTTGGTGGAAAGACGCTCATTGAGAATCACACTTCGATACTGATTGAGCATCAGTTTGCGCGTGACCTCGTACCCCATTTCCTCAACACGCCGAGGATATTCATCCCGCAATACAAACTGATTGTTTTCGTCGTAGAAGAAGTCCTCACGGAATCCTGCATGGATGATCCGAAATTCCGGAGCGTCGGCATTGCTTTGACAATGCATCACAACGCAACGCAGATCATTCGCAGTCTCACGTTCGTATTCATAGACCACGCAGCTGCTCGGATCCGGCAGCAGGTAGGCAATTAGTGAATCACGTCCACTTCCACGCAAATTTGAGAGGTGGTCGCTCCATAGAAAACGGGTAAAGGCGCAAAAACGTTGTCTTACCAACACCGTTTTCGCCGATAGCCAGCACTCCACCACGTGGATCAAGCTCTGCGACACGACCAGTAGGTAGTCGTGTGATGGAATTTTTAATATTGATGGCGACGATGCGCCGCAATTGGTATGGCACGGTACCCCCTAGTAGTTTTATTCGCTATCAACCTGTCGGCCGCCACTCCGTACCGTGGCAAAGTCACCCAAGGAAATCACATTGACTCAAACGCATTCGAAAACAGGATTGCACTCAATATATCATCAAATTGATGATATTAACGTTAAATATTTAGCCTATACAATGACTGTTTTAAATCCCCATAGTAGTCAACTTAAAGATTAGGCCATGGTACATATGCATCCCCAAAGGGCTGAGAGTTTGAGTCACGGCCAGCGAGAACGACTGGCCTACATCGACTTTCGCCTTTACTTTCTGGGCGAAATTGGCCGCCCTGATCTGGCGAACCGTTTGGCGTCGCCCCTGCGGAGCTACACGGGATCTGGCGCTCTATAGAGAGATCGCTCCACAAAACATCGAGTTCGACGGCAGCGGAAAGATCTATCGCATTGGCAAGGGCTTCGCGCCGATCTTTGAACATACCTCTCAGCGAGTCCTGTCGGCACTTGCATTTGGTTTTGGCGATGGCGTTAGTGGAGATTCACAACCTCTGCTACCTTGTGAATCGCCTGCGGTCTTGAGCAGCCCAAAGATGGAAGTTCTGGCTCCGATTTGCCGAGCCATTCACGCCAAACGCCCTGTGGCAATCCGCTACCACTCAATGAGCAGCGGCGGGTCGGAGCGTGTAATCGTGCCCTTTGCTTTGGTCGACACCGGCTTGCGCTGGCATGTTCGGGCGTTTGATCGCCAGGTGGCGAGTTCCGCGACTTCGTCGTCACCCGCATTGAAGTTCCGACCTTGCTGGATGAAGAACCCAGGCGAGCGAGCGGCCGGACAACGACATTCAGTGGACGCGGATCGTGGAGTTGGACTTTGTACCCCACCCACGCCTGAGTCATCCAGCAATCATCAAGATGGATTACGGGATGAAGGATGGTTCGATACGGATGCGCGTTCGCGCGGCGGTAGCTGGCTACATGCTGCTGCGATGGAGCGTGGATGCGTCTCCAGACCACAGCTTGACAGAAGAACAATACCGCCTCTGGCTGCGTGACCCGCTGGCCCTGTATGGCGTAGAGAACGCAAAGCTGGCACCGGGATATCGATCGCCAGGCACACAAAAAGTCTTAGGCAAGGCTGACTGATGAGCCGCGCCGACACAGAACAACCAAATTTGACTGGATACCCTACATGCCCTTAACCCTGCCACAGCTAGAACGCCACCTGTTCAAAGCCGCCGATATCCTGCGCGGCAAGATGGATGCCTCTGAGTTCAGGAGTACATCTTCGGGATGCTCTTCCTCAAGCGCTGCTCCGACGTATTCGACCAGCACTACGAAAAGAACATCAAGGATGAAAATGGCGGCAGGTTTGACCGAAGCCAAGGCCATCGAAAGCGCCAACGAGAAGACGGGTACACCGAAGATGGCTCGTTTTGGGTACCGCCGCAGTCGCGATACGAATACCTGCTGAACAATGCTCACCAAAACGTCGGTGACTTCTTGAACAAGGCGCTGGCCGGGCTTGAAACCGGCAACACCAGCCTCTACGACGTGCTTGAGCACATCAACTTCACCCGCAAGGTTGGCCAGAGCAAGATCCCCGACATCAAGCTGCGCTCGCTGATCACGCATTTCAGCCTGCACCGCTTGCGCAATGAAGATTTCGAGTTCCCTGATTTGCTGGGTGCTGCCTACGAATTTCTGATTGGTGACTTTGCTGACTCCGCTGGCAAGAAAGGCGGCGAGTTCTATACGCCGCGCACGGTCGTGAGCATGATGGTGCGTCTGATCAAGCCAGAATTGCAGCACCGCATTTACGATCCCTGCTGTGGCTCCGGTGGCATGTTGATCTCTGCCAAGGAATATATCGACGAGCAAGGTCAGGAGGGCCGCAAGGCCAACCTGTACGGCCAAGAGGCCAACGGCACCGTGTGGTCCATCGCCAAGATGAACATGCTGCTGCACGGCATCAGCAGCGCCGACCTGCACAACGAGGGATACCCTGGCCAAACCGCAGCACGTGAAGGGAGGAGAGTTGATGCGCTTTGATCGCATCCTCACCAATCCGCCATTCTCCATTCCGTGGGGAACCACTGACAAAGATCAAAGCGGCCAGTCTGTGTGGGCGCCCGAAAAGCGCGACGAGCGCTTCAATTATGGCGAGGTACCTCTTGGGGCCAAGAAGGCCGACCTGATGTTCCTGCAGCAGATGGTGGCGGTGCTGGCCGATGGCGGGCGGATGGCTGACGTCATGCCGCACGGAGTGCTGTTCCGGGGGTGGTGAGGGCGAACCATTTCGTGCCGGCATGATCGAGGACGATCTCTTTGGAAGCCGTCATCGGTGTGGCGCCCTTCCTGTTCTATGGCACGGGCATCCCAGCGTGCATCTAGTGCTGCGCCAGCGCGTGCAAAAACGGCGCTGAGCGAGTCAGCGGCAAGTCAAGGAGCGCCAGGGCAAAGTACTATTCATCAACGCCGACCGCGAGTTCTTGCAAGGGCGAGCGCAGAACTTTCTGATGCCCGAGCACATCGAGAAGATCGTCACCACCTTTGAGGCCTACAAAGAGGAGCCGGGCTTCTCGGCCATTGTGGACACCGCCACGCTCAAGGCCAACGGCTACAACCTTAACATCCGCCGATATGCCGACAACGCCCCACCACCCGAGCCGCATGACGTGCGCGCCCATTTGCTGGGTGGTGTCCCCAAAGCCGAAGTGGCGCACCCCGGCAAGAAGGCCCTGTATTCGACGCGCACGGCCTGAACCCGATGGACTTCTTCATCGAGCGGGACGGCACTTACTACGACTTCAAGCCCAGCCTCACCGCGAAGATTGAGCTCAAACCGGCTATCGAATCGAACACCGGGCTTCAGGCCAAGGAGGCCGCCATCCGCGCCGCCTTCGAGGCTTGGTGGGCGGCCCACAGTCAGCGCATCACCGATCTGGCCGGGGCACAAAGTTTTCGTGGCTCTGCGTAACGAGCTGCTGGCCAGCTTCAGCGGCTCGCTGGAGCAGATTGGCCTGCTTGACCCCTTCCAGGTGCGTGGCATCGTGGCCGGTTTCTGGAATCAGGTCCAAGACGACTTCCTCACCCTAATGGCGCGGCTCGCACGGTGTGGTCGATGCCTGGCGCACCAGCATCGTCACTGCGCTGGAAGACAAGGCCAAGAAGGAAAGTCCGCTGGAACACAAGTTGGTCAAATTCCTCATGGGTAGTTTCGTGGATGAGATCGAGGCGCTGGAGGCCAAAAATCGAGCTGGAAGCGGCAGTAAAAGGGCCAGCAGAGGCCAGCGACGAAGAGAACGGCGAGGATGGTGAAGCTGCCGAGACGGGAGACGACGACGCCATGGACGAGGCGCAGCTCAAGGCCAGAAAAAGGACCTTGAGGCCAAGATCAAAGAGATTACTCGGGTAGTGAAGGCAATCGAAAAGAGAAGAAAGCCATCGCCACCGCCCTCCCAAAAAAACTCGACAAGCCCAAGGCCCAGCAAGCGAACGCGGCCGAGATCGCCGCTCTACAGGCCGAGATCGCTAAGCAAGATGCTGAGCTGCTTGTTCAGGCACAGAAGCAGCAAGCCATCGAAGCCACCCGCAGCCCATCCTGGACCAAATTGCCGTATTCGACGAACTGCGCGACGCCCTAAAAGACGTGAAGAA
>JADJPY010000009.1 GCA_016713005.1 Ramlibacter sp.
CGAAAGTAAATGTGGAACTGCTTGAAGCCGGCACCTCATAGGTGAGGGCCTGTCCGGAGTTCTACTTTTACTTTTTTCGGTTGCGCAGTAATTCTTGTACTTCGCGGACTCACAAGGTAAATTCGGGAATCGGCAGCCCATCGCGGGTCAGGAGCCCGCCCTTGGTCACAACAGCGTCGCCACGCCTGCCCCAGACGGCATCCATCAAGCGCATGCCATGGATGCGGCGGATCCAGCTCTACAGCCCCAAGGCTGCTCGCATGCTGGTGCTGTTTTCCTACGACGCCGTTGCGACCTGGGCCCTTGCCGAGAGCAGCCCGCTGGTCGAGGCGTTTTGCGAATACCCGGGCTTCGTTGCCTTGGATGGCGTCCGCACCTTGGCGGACTTTTGGGTACGAGGGTCTGGCCGGGAACAGTTCATCAAGATCGAAGACGGCATCGAGCTGACGCCTGAGTTCCCCGAGCGGGTCAAGACCTACGCTGATGTCGAGATCTCACTGGTCGGCGCGGACTGGCTCGCGCACCGCCAGGTGTGGATCGACAACTGGCTGCAGATCAATCCATACCTCGTTGCCAACGCGCGCTTTGTGTCGCCCGCGACGCTGGACAGGGTGGCCTCGTTGTTCGACGAACCTCGACCTCTCTTCGATATCGAACATGCCCTGCGTGATGTCGATGCGCAGCTCGTGCGAACGGCCGTCTTCATGTTGATGCATCAAGGCCGGCTGGTCAGCGACGATCTGGCCGTTCGCCCGCTGGCCATCACGACGGCTTTTCGGCGCAACGCTCTCCACACCAAGGATGCCAGACCATGGCCGGCTTGATTCCCCCGGAACTGCTGGACCTGTCAAGCTGGCCGACGGTCGATCCTGGTGCTCTCGACGAGCCCAGGCGAGCCGATCTGCACGCACGCATGGAGGCGGTGCGGCTCTACGTCGAGCGTACTGCGGTGCAAGCCATCGAGGCCACCACCGGCGTGCGGCGCAGCGTGCTCTATCGCCTGCTCAGAAGCTGCGTCGCCCCCCATGCTGACGGCCGAATCCGTGGCTTCAGAGCGCTCATTCCTTATGCTCGGGCCAAGGACTATGAGCGCACCAAGCTCGTGGCACCGTCAACGCGCACCCGCTTCGCCGGCAGCGCCGGCGCAATGTCCTCGCTGCTCCGGCGCCACGACAGTCTGCCGCTGTATCTGCGCCGCTGCATCGACCGGCACATCGTCTACATCGGCCAGGCGGGCCAACTGTGCGGCTTGCATGTCGCCCATCGGGGCTTTTTGGAGGAGTGCCGCGCGCTCGGACTCAAGCCTGGCGACTACCCTTTGAACCAGGACCGCCAGGGCATTCGTAGCTTGTCAGCGGCGCTGCGCTTGCTGGTCACCCAGGATTTCGCCGGTGCGGCACGCGCCGCCGGCGCTCAGCGCGTGAGTTCCCCCTGGTCCGACGCGGCCCACGCGCGTGATCCCGGCGCCCGCCGGCCCCTGGAGGTCGTGGAGTTCGACGGCCACAAGCTCGACATCCGTTTGCATGTTCGCTACGAGGACAGCGCCGGGGTGCTGGAGGACATCGACATCAATCGTGTCTGGCTGCTTGTCATCATTGACGTCTTCAGCCGCGTCATCGTGGGCTGGAACTTGGTGCTGTCGGCCGAGTACGACCGCAACGACGTCATGCGCACGATCCAGCAGGCTCTTGTGCCTCAGCGCAAGCGCGCAAATCTGTCGATACCAGGTCTGAAGTACGGGGCGAGCGCGGGCTTTGCCGGCGAGGTGATTCCACGGCTCGAGGGTGCGTGTTGGGAGCGGCTGCGGCTGGACAACGCCAGAGCCAACCTGGCTCCCGACACGCTGTCGATGCTGTGCTCGGTGGTGGGTTGCACTGCAGAGGCCGGACCGGTGGCGTCGCCGACCGAGCGGCCCTACGTCGAGCGCTTCTTCGGCACCTTGGCCAATACCCTGTCGCACCGCCTGCCCGGTGCCACGGGCGCCAGCATCAACGATATCCGGCGCCGGCTGGTCGACCTGGCGGGCAAGGACTCGCTGGCCGTGAGTTTCGATGAGTTGCTCGAGTTGATGGACGTCACGATCGCCAACTACAACGGCACACCCCATGACGGCATCGGCGCGCGCGCGCCGCTGGAGTTCCTGGCGCGCGCCATGGAGTTTCAGGGGAACTGCGTGCGGGTGCTGTCCGAGCCCTACCGCCGACAACTGTGCATCCTGCAGCCTTCGCGCGTCTGCCGCGTTGCCGGCAGCCTCAAGGCCGGCAAGCGCCCGCACGTCAATCTGTTGGGCGTTCGCTACTCGAGCCGCCTGCTGCAGCAAGCCACCGACCTGATGGGCCAGTCGCTGCGGATTTTCATCGATCCGCAAGACCTTCGGGTCGTGCACGCCTACTTGGAGAGCGGCGCCGAATTCGGGACCTTGACTGCTTCGCGCCCGTGGCACCTGAGCCAGCATTCCGTGCGGCTGCGACAGGAGATCATGCGCCTGCGCCGCCAGCGCAAGCTGCACTTCGGCGAGGGCGACGATCCGGTCCGCGTCTTCCTCGACTTCAAGCGCAAGCAGCGCAGCAAGCAACCCGCTCGCGAGGGCCATCGGACGGCTGAGGCAGCGCGCGCGGTGGCAGCAGCACCCTCGCCTGCCGCCAATCCCATGACGGCGACCATGCCCGGGGCTGCCGCGGCCGATGCATGCACGGACACGCCGGTCCTGGTGCCCGTCAAGCCTCGCACCCTGACCAAGATCGGCCGCGGTCAGATCATCCCCTGGAGCGGCACTTGACCAACGCCCTGGTGCGCCCGACATCCATTGCCGAACACCCACTTCATGACCGCCGCTACCGACTGCCTACGCCGCCCATCGAGGCGCTCTACACCCTGATCACGGAGGCATTGGACCGCCGCCGCCCCGGGGTGATGGTGTACGGCCGCTCGCGACTGGGCAAGACCACCGCCATCGCCTACATCGAGGCGCTGCTGAGTACCGAACGCCCTGCCCTGCCGGTGGTCACGCTGGGCTGCCGCTTCAAGCGTGTGCCCTCGGAGACGGCCTTCTTCAGCAGCTTTCTGGCCGCTGTGCGCCACAAGGCCACCGGCGGACGCGATGCCGAACAGATGCGCCAGCGACTGATCCACCGCATGTGCGAGATGGCCGACACCAAGGCGTCGAATCAGATTTTGCTGTTCGCCGATGAGGCGCAGAACCTGGGTGCGTGCGAGTACGAGTGGCTGAGGGATGTCCACGACGACCTGCAGCGCTGGGGCAAGACCTTGCTGGTGGTCCTCGTCGGGCAGCCGGAATTGCATGGCCAGAAGGCGACGTTTCAGCGCAGCAACAGCATGCACATCGTGTCGCGCTTCATGGTGCATGAACTGGCATTCAGAGGCGCGCGCGACGCCCAAGACTGCGCCACGTGCTTGCAGGGCTACGATTTGCAGGAGTTCCCGGCCAACTCCGGCTGGACGCACACCCGCTTCTTCTTCCCCATGGGGTACGCCGCTGGGTTCCGCCTGGCCAGCGAAGGAGCCGCCATTTGGTACGCCTTTGATCAAGCGCATCGCAGCACGCTGTGGCCAGAAGCGCCGGAGATCGGAATGGAGTTCTTCACTGCTGCGGTCGAGCACCTGATGCTCAACCACTCCCATCAGGATGCAGCCCGGTTCCGCCCCTCCAACGAGCTTTGGGCCCAGGCTGTGCAAGCCAGCGGCTACGTCCAGGCCACGCTCAGCGGCATGCTCTCAGACGCGTTGTAGCGGGCATAGCGCGTGCTGCCAGCGCTGCGCCTGGGGGACGGCTTCCAACGCCAGGCCGAGTACACCCGCAGGCCAGGCTGGTCACGGCCCGTGGAGTCGCTCTGGGCGATCGTGGGCAAGTGGCAGTTCGTGAACCGGCTGCCGTACTCGACGGTGGCGCGGTGCGTCAGCTCGCTGTCGCGCACAGGGCTGTATCAAGGCGTGGATCTGCGCGTGCTCGAGGCGTTTGATCTCGACGCCCTCGCCCACTTCAGCGGCATCCATCCCAGCGCGCTGTGTGCCGGCGCGTGCGTGGCCTCGCCCTCGTCGCCAGCGCTGGGTCTGACGAGCGCCAATTTGCGGTGGTGCCCGGCCTGCATGGACCAAGGGTTTCACGCAGCGCTCTTCCAGTTCTTGCCGATCACCCGCTGCCCAACCCACAACTCGGGCTTGATAGCGGCCTGTCCGCACTGCCTGAGCATCATCCCCTACCGCCTGGATCCAGCGGCGGTGGCCACACCACTGGCCTGTCCCACTTGCACGTCGCCGCTGATGGCGGACGCAACCGTACTGGCCCCCGAACATCACGTCGCAGGACCGTGCAAGAACCTGGCGGACTGGCAGCGCTTGCTGGCGAGGTACGCGAGCTGGTATTGCAGCGTCCCGCGACTGCGCCGATCGGTCCCCGCCGGAGACACGACCGCCGGCGCGGACATCCCATCGCGCTGCCCCCTGCCAAAAGATCGGCTGGCCTTCATCGGCACACTGCAGGAGGCTACGCACCAAGCCCCTTTCTTGTCCTCCAATGCAAAGCTGCGCCAAGCCGTTACCTGGGCGATCGACCCGCTCGACGAACCGCCCTGGGACGGCTCGTGGAAGCCGCCGTTTGGCATGCAGGACTGGCCGAACTTCCAGGCCCCGGCCTTCGTTGACTTGTGCCGGCGATTCAGCCGCATCACCCACCTCCACCGCGAGCGCGATACGCCCAACGATCGCTGCGCAACCGCATGGTGGCGCAGGACCTGGCAAGGCGCAACGCAGCGCCCGTGCTCTGTCCAGACCACATTCGACGATCCGCCTTTCGGCGTGGCGGAGTGGTTTGCCTTCAGCAAGCAGCTCACTTCAAAGAGCTCGAGATGGGGTGCTCAACAAGCACTGGCATTGCGCTTCGAGCAAGATCTTCAGCTCACCTGGCTTGCCTGGTCGGAGCTGCTCGAGCAAATGCCGAGGAGCTCGTCAATGGGCCTGCATCCCAGGCTCATTCCGCCGCGCGGCTGCTGGTTGGATGAACCGACGTTCTCGCCCACTTCGACGGCATTGGGGTCTTGGGGGGACATGCATTTCCAGAATTACTGCGGCTCGGCCGTAAGCCCATGATTTCACTGGAGATATTCCTGCAGAACCCGAACGGGCTCTCGCAACTTCGGTTCAGCGATGACTGCCCAACCAAGCATTCCCTCATTTACCCTCGCGTGGTTCCCGAAATTACTTTCGCAGACAGTGTTCCCACTGTCGCCTTTGCTGCTGTACGCGGCGGCGACTCCTCGATCTCGATGCTCTCGCTCAGGAAGATCGCATTGGCCGTGCCATTGCCGGCAATGTGCTGACAGTCGCGGCACCAGCAGATCCGAGATATGACCGGTTCTGCAGTGATTCGGAAGCGAATCTGGCCGCAGAGGCAGCCACCTGTTCTTTCGGCCATCGAGGGCAACCTTCCTTTCGCGTAGAGGCCTACGCACCGTGGCCTGACGTGCGGCCTAATGTGGAGCTAACCGGGCGACGACGGAAGGACGCCAGGCCCGGGCCGCAGACAATGTACCGCGTACCTGCGGCCCGGGCCTGGTGGCCTGCCGTTGGCGCTCAGTTGAAGCGGCAAGTTAGGCGTCACTGCCTCCGCCATCGGTGCAGAAAAATGAACCAGACGAGCCAAACGACGTACCAGAGGTGACGCGGTGTGACGACGCTTGGTAGAGAGATATCAATGAACGGCTCGAGCGGTTGTTCGGCATCTGACTTCTGATCAGAGATCTGTTCGGTGAGTACGGGCAGACGCAAAAGGACTCGCTCTGCGACAGGGCATGGGGCCAGGACCATCCAACAACCGGGCGTCTTAAGATGGTCGGCTTGATGTCCGAAAGAGGGATTGCTGCCACCGAAGCTGAGCAAGGGAACAGGAGCAGAACGATGATCAGGACAGTGTGAACGATGGCTATAGCAATCGGAAGGGCTACAAACACCAGAAGATGTGTTGCCTGCGCTCGCCAAGCCGCAGGCGAGAGGCGTGTTCGCGCGCGACCGCGCCGGCACAATGGCCTGCCGAAGCCACCGTGATGTGCCAACCTGAGTGCAAGTTGACCGCCTGGGCCGGCGCTCCACCTTCAAGACCAGCGCCGCCCTCACTGTGGTGCCGAGCGAGAGATGGACTGCCTGCAGCTCGCAGCTTGAACGCGGGGCGGCGCCCAATGGTCTGACTGAAGACGGTTCGATGACCAATAGCTTGCGCCGACCGGGAAGGTCGACAGCCGACGGCCGGCCACAGGCCCGCGTACACAACTACCTTGCGAAGTGATGCTGCGCCCGGGGTCGGCGTTGGGCGAAGCACCAGCTTCGTACTTGGTGACCATGTGCCTTCCTCGGCTGCCTAACGCAGAGTTAACCGGGCGACGACGGCATGGCGCCCTGGCCGTGCGGCCGATGATGAACCAAGGCGGTCGCACGGCCAGGGTGCCATGCCGTTGGCGCTCCGGTTGAACGACCTGTTAGGCCTCATTTCGGGCTTTCGTTGACTTGCTTGCGGCGAGGCCCGCCATAGATGAGCGCCGATGCTCGCGCTCCCTTCGCCTGCATGGGCGACAAAGTACGGCGACAGTCCAGACATTGCCCTTCGCTGTTTCGTACCACCACTTCTGTTGAGACTCCGTCCAGACTTGGTTGGCGCCACAAGCCTTGCAGGCGAAGGACATGTCGATGTAGTAGCCGCGCGCGACGAACTCGGGTGTGCTGTAGCTGTTGTCCGGCGCCAGGTTGAGTGCGTTCACCAAGATGTGCTTCTTTGCCAAGTCTCGGAGCGCTGCGGCGCGATCTCGATTCTCGTCACGAGCGCGCGCAGCCTCCGCAACTGCTCGCTTCTTGCTCCGGCGGGCAAGAATGTCAGTGGCCTTGCTGCGGTGGTGTGTCATGCGGCCTAACGTAGAGCTAACCGGGCGAC
>JADJPY010000010.1 GCA_016713005.1 Ramlibacter sp.
TCTGTTTGCGCAGGTCCACTGCCAGATCGGTACGCGACGCGGCGATGGTTTCTGTTCTGGCACACCAGGCAACGCAGTTCTCCGCGATTGCCGCGACACGGGCCTCGGGTCCGGATTGGCGGCCATGGCGGCGCCTCCTTGGCCTGGGAAACCCGAGAACCATCGCTGCCGTGGCACCAACCAGCCATCGTAAGCCTGTCAATTTCCAAGTGTTACGCACCCAATTTCCTTAGCAATGGCACGATGTCGTCACGCAACACCTCGGGCGTGAGAGGACCAATGTGTTTCATGCGGATCACCCCCGTCTTGTCAATCACGAAGGTTTCCGGGACACCATAAACACCAAATCGATTCCCACCAAGCCTTCAGTGTCCGACAACGAGCGGGTATAGGGGTTGCCGAACTTGCCCAGCCAGCGGATCGCGTCTTCGCGCTTGTCCTTGTAGTTGAGTCCGTACACGGGCGCGGCACCGGTCTTGGCGAATTCCACCAACAGAGGATGTTCGATGCGGCACGCCACGCACCAGGAGGCCCAGACGTTCAGGATCCAGACCTTGCCACGCAGGTCCTGGGTGGACACCTTCAGTTCGGGTGCATCCAGCGTCGGCAGGCTGAAGTCCGGTGCCGGCTTGTTGATCAATGGCGAGGGAATTTCACGCGGCTTCAGCGACAGCCCCACCCCCAGGAAACCGACCAGAACCATGAAGATCAGCAGCGGAATAAGCGCCTTTTTCATCGGGCAGGTGCTTTCTTGGCCAGGGCCGGGCGCACCTGACGCGTTGACGGCCCGGAGGCAACGGGTGGTACCGGCATTTCGAGTGTGACGATGGTTTGGCGCCGGTAACGGCGGTCTAGCACGGCCATCAGCCCCCCAAAGGCCATCAGCAGGCAACCAATCCAGATCAGATTGACGAACGGCTTCGGGTGCAGGCGCACGCTCCAGGCCGTGGCACTCACCGGATCCCCCAGGGCCACATACAGGTCGCGCGTGATGCCACGGTCGATACCAACCTCCGTCATGGCCATGCTGCGCACCGTGTACATGCGCCGCTCGGGCAGCAGAGTCGCCACGGGCTGACCACCACGGGTGGCGCTGACAACGGCACGTGAGGCCGCGTAGTTGGGGCCACGCCCCTGGGTCACGCTTTCGAGCCGGAACGTATAACCCGCCACGGTCGCGGTGTCGCCGGGTTCCATGCGCACATCGTTCTCGCTCTCGAAACCGCTCACCACCGTGACCCCGACGATGAACACCGCGACACCGAAATGCGCCAGCAACATGCCGTAGAAACTGCCGGGCTGCATCGATAGCCGTTTCCAGATACTCGGGGCCGGGTGTTCGCGCACACGCAACACCAGGTTGAGCACAGCGGTGCTGGCCACCCAGGCGGCCAGCGCCAGGCCGAGGCCGACCATCGGGGTCCAGCGGCCCAACGCGAAGAACGCCACCACGGCGCTGACCACACTGACACCCATGGCCCAGCGCGAGCCGTCGCGCCAAGTCCCCACTTGCCGGCGCCAGCGCGCCATCGGCCCACCCCATCAGGGAACAACGCCGGTGCCATCGGCGGGACGAATACGGCGTCGAAAACGGCGGACCGACCGACAACTCTGCCCATGCCCAGTGCATCGATCACCAGCGGATACAGGGTACCCAGCGGCACCGCGGCCGCGCCACGACCAGCAACATGTTGTTGGCCAGCAGCATGGATTCACGCGACACCAGCTCGAAACTGCCCCCTGACCCACCTTGGGCGCGCGCCAGGCGAACAGCGCCAGCGACCCACCAGATCACCAGCGCCAGGAACCCAGGATGAACACACCCCCGCCGGGTCGCTGAAGGCATGGACCGAGCTGAGCACGCCGGAACGCACGATGAAGGTGCCCAGCAGGGACAGCGAAAAGGCCATGATGGCGAGCAGGGCGATCCACATCTTGAACCCGCCACGCTTTCGGTGACCGCCAGCGAGTGAATCAGAGCGGTTCCGACCAGCCAGGGCATGAAGGAGGCGTTTCTCGACCGGATCCCAGAACCACCAGCCGCCCCTAACCCAGTTCGTAATAGGCCCAGAAGCTGCCGAGCGCGATGCCGCGGTCAGGAAACACCAGGCCACGGTGGTCCAGGGGCGCGACCAGCGTGCCCAGGTTGCATCGAGGCGCCCCGAAGTAGCGCCGACACGGCAAACGCAAAAGCGACCACGAACCGGACGTAGCCCATGTACAACATCGGCGGATGGATCACCATGCCGGCATCCTGCAGCAGCGGATTCAGGTCCCTGGCCATCGGCGGGAACCGGAAACAGGCGCTCGAACGGGTTGGACGTGAGCAGCGTGAACAACATGAAACCGCAGCTGATCAGGCCCATGACGCCCAGCACCCGGGCCAGCGTACGCTGGTCGAGCTGGCGCGAGAAGATTGACACGGCAAGTGTCCACAGCGACAGGATCAGCGTCCATAGCAGGATTAACCCTTCGTGATTGCCCCACACCGCCGTGATCCGGAACGCAAGCGGCAAGTTCGAATTGGAATGGTGCGCGGCCAGCGCCACGGAAAAGTCGTTGGTCACGAAGGCGTGAGTCAGGCTCCGAACGCAATGACCATGAAGACGAATTGCCCCCAGGCCGATGGCCGTGCCAGCGACATCCAGGCAACGTTGCCCGTCTGGGCGCCGATCAGCGGCAGGATGCTTTGCGCCAGCGCCATGGCCAGCGCAAGAATGAGGGCGACGGGCCGAGTTCGTAGATCACGGTTTGGCTCCTGAAGCGCGTGCCGGTACGATACCGGCGGTCGATTTCATGGACAAAGGCGAAATGGAGTGCTGCAGCCCAGGCCCGGAATTCTTCAACGCCTTGGCCGTCTCGATCGCAATATGTTTCTCGTGGTGTTTGGCCAGCGGCTGGTCGGTGCGCAAAACCCCAATCCCGAGCCTGCGCTGGGCGAAACACCCTTGCCGTACTTGAACAGGTCCGGCAACAAAGCGGTACCGGCCACCGAAATCGCGCCCAATCAGTCACGGAAAACCGCACCTTCAGTTGTAGCGCCTCGCGCGGGATGCTGCATTCTTCGACAAGGCGTCCTATCCTGAAGTTGCGCGCGTATTGCATCGTTGGCAATCATCTGGCTGCGCCTGCAGCAGAACACCAGGCTCCAGTTGAACGCATTGCGCAGCAGCGCAATCGCCCACCCCCAGCATGGAAAGGGCTCTGACTGCGTCGACGGCGAGTTTGACGGTATCAACGATGCCCCACGCTTGCGGCGGACATCGGCTTCTCCAGGGCGGATATCGGTGCCAGTTTGAGGGTAGTGGGGAATGGTCCACGCCTGCTTTCGGGTACATGGGCCGCTGGTGCCGCCGCGGATGCGGTGGATCCACGCAACGGCATTCCCATGTCCACTGGGGCGTCGCAGGACAGGGGCTGGATCCCATGGACATCAGACGATCCGAGTTGGCGCGGACCGCACATGCCTTTCAGCTCAGAGGCTTCGCTTACAGCGCTGAGCACCATGTTGGGGAATCTACGGATATGCGGCGTTGATCTGCTCGCGCACCTTTGCCCGTAAGCCATCGGGGGTGACCGGCGAGACCAGCTTGCCATTGACGTAGAAGGTCGGTGTTCTTTCAACCTCCAAAGCCACGCCGTCAGCCATGTCCTGTTTCAGGATCTCCGCAATGCGGGTGCTCTCCATATCCCGTTTGGCTTTTTCGACGTCCACTCCAACGGGCGCCAGAAAGTTCCAGAGCGCTTGGACCTGGGGTTTGCCATGGTCAGCCCAGACGGGTTGGGATTTCAAGGTCGCTTCCAGCGCCTGCCAATAGAGGCCCTGGCCTTTGGTGGCTTCCAGCATCTTGACCACCAGACCTGAGTCTTTGTGAAAAGCCGCGTAACGCAACACCAGCCGCACTTGGGCGGGGTTCTCCGCCAGGATGGCTTTGACATGGGGATAAAAGGCGCGACAAGCCTCACACGACGGATCGAAGAACTCGACGATGGTGACTTTGGCACCCGCCGGCCCCGTGGCCGGAGAATGAAATCGTATGAGCGACGAGGCGTTTGCCGTCGCGGCCTTCGTGGGCTCGTTGGTCTTCTTGCCGTCATTCGCAAGAACGCCAAGGCGACCATCCCCCGCACCAAGAAGCAGGTTCTGATCAAGAATTTACTACGCTTCATCTTTTCCCCACATGCCGCGAAGTGCGGGTTGATTTTCAAACTCGGCCTGAAAACACCCATTGTTATTGGAAACCCTGAGGTCGCTCCAAGGTCAAGCCCGCAATGAAAGTGGGGGTAAGGAACTCTTGGGCGCGTAGTTCGAAATCGAAGCGTGAAGTATCCATAAGCGGTCCGCCTGTAAGTGGCAATATTGCCTCGCTCGCAGTCGCTCAACGATGCATAACTCTTGACCAATGAGAGTCTTTCGCCGCTCACTCGTCGTGTGGATCGCTTTGATGGGAGTCGTCTTTTCCCAATTGGCGGTGGCCGCGTACGCGTGCCCGGAGCTGACTCCGTCGGCAGCCCTAAAACAAATGAAGGCGATGAACGACATGGCCGGGATGCCCTGTGCCGATGCGGGCATGTTGGCAAAAGTGGACCAGCCGGCGTTATGCGCCAGCATTGTGACCAAGCAACCAGACCGTCGGCGCTGCCCAACCAACCGACTTTCAGCCTGCACTGGTACTCCTGCATGTCCTGGCAGATGCCAGCTATCGAGGCCTTGCAGGGCCTTTTGGGCGCTCAGGCGCCGCTGCTTGCACGCGGCGCATCTCCTCCCCCTCTCTGGCGCACCGGTCGGCTGCGCATTTGACATCTCCGAACACCTTGCAGTGACGCGGCAAGCCGCGTAACTGGGCATTTTGCCGTCCCGTGTTCTGGAGCATGTCATGTACCCTTTTTTGATTTGCGATCGCCGTGCTGCGGCTTTGCTGGTTTTCCTTTCGTTGGTGGCCGCGCCACCGCTTCTTGCGCAAACAGACAGCCGCCTGTCGATCGACGAAGCTCTGGGTATTGCCCAGGGCAACGCCTGCTTTGAATGCAACCTTGATGGCGCGCGAGCCGCCCGCGAGTTGGCGGTCGCCGGGTGGACCATTGCCGGACCCGGTATTGCGACTCGCCGTGGACAATCTGCCCGTTAACGGGCTGGATCAGGAAGCCTCGACGCGCGACTTCATGACGATGCGCCGGATCGGCCTCATGCAGGAATATGTGTCCGCCGACAAGCGCGCGCTGTTGCGCCAGCGGGCTGAAATCGACGTCACGCGTTTGGATGCCACACGTCGCAGCCTTGCCACGAACCTGCGGCGCGATGTCGCCACAGCCTGGCTCGACCGGTATTTCGCGATAAGGGCGCGAGAGCTTCTCAAAACGCTTGAAGCTGAAGTCGGCCTCCAGTTGCGCACGCTGGATTCGCAGGTGAGGGCTGGAAAGGCTGTGTCAGCGGATTTCCCGACGGCAAGCGCGTTGTTGCTACAGACCCAGGACCGCCTGCTGATGGTAGACCGGCAGGAACGATTGGCCCAGATAGCAATGGCGCGGTGGTTGGGCAAGGATGCAGAGCGCGACTTGGCGGGAGTACCCAACATCGAGATCCTTGCAGTGAACCTGGCCGATCCTGCCCTCATGGAATCGGTCCCTTCGGTGCGCGAGCACGCCAGCGAAAGTGCAATTGCCCAGACCGAGCTCGCCATCGCGGAATCGAACAAGCGTCCCAACTGGAGCTGGGAACTCAGCTACAGCCAACGCGGCAGCGCTTTCTCGAACATGGTGTCGTTCGGTGTGAATATTCCGCTGACATTCAACGCGGCCAACCGCCAGGATCGCGAAATTTCGGCCAAACAAGCGCAACTGGCACAGGCGCAGGCATCGCACGAGGACCTGTTACGCGAAACCCGGACAAGCTTTGCCGCAGCCTACGCGGAGTGGCAAAACTTGGTTGAACGGAGAAGACGGCTTTCCGAGGCGCTGCTGCCTGTCGCACGTCAGCGGATTGACCTAAGTATGGCTGCCTACCGCGCTGGACAAGGAAGCATCTCATCCGTACTTGAATCACGCCGGGCGGAAGTCGAAGCCCAACTCCAGTTGCTGGACCTGCAACGCGAGACTGCCCGGCTGTGGGCCCAACTGCACTATGTCTACGCCGAAGGAGCCCGGCCATGAAAACACCAACCCTGGTTTCGTTGTTCGTCCTGACAGGCGCGCTGGTCGCGGTAGGCGCCTACCAACTCGGGGTCCATCGCAATCCGCTGACGCCCATGGCCACCGCTCCCGAATCTCCCATGGCGCCGGTGGCCAACGTGGATCCCAAGACTGGTCGCGCGGTGTTGTATTGGCACGATCCGATGGTGCCAGGCACCAGATTCGACATGCCGGGAAAGTCGCCCTTCATGGACATGCAACTGGTTCCGGTCTATGCGGATCAGTCTGCTGGCGCCGGGCGGCCATCAGCCCGGCGGTGGCACAAAGTCTCGGTATCCGGATGGCGGTGGTGCGTAAGGCCAGTCTGTCTTCGAGCATCGACGCTGTGGGCGTTGTGGCGCAGAACGAACGCGCAACGGAAGTCGTACAGACGCGTGTCACCGCTTACGTCGAAAAGCTGCACGTAGGGGCCATTCTGGATCCTGTGCGCAAGGGGCAGCCGCTCGCTACCTTGTACGCGCCGGATTGGGCTGCGGCGCTAGAAGAATATCTGGGGTCCGTCAGGCCCAGCCCGGCCAGCGTTGATCGACGCGTCACGTGCCCGACTGCGGCTGTTGTCGATCCCGGACGATGTCGTCGCCCGTTCCGAACAGTCCGGTACGGCGCAGACGCGTTTTACGCTGTTAGCGCCCATCTCCGGTGTCGTGGCCGAACTGGGCGTGCGGGATGGAGCCATGGTTTCTCCAAATGTGACACTGTTTCGCATCGCTGATCTCAACTCCGTCTGAATGATAGCAAATGTGCCGGAGGCGCTGGCTTCGCAGCTTCGTGCCGGCAGCACGGCGGAAGTGCAGGCGACTGGGCCCGGCACCGTGATCTCTGGCAAGCTGTCCGCAGTCCTCCCCGATGTGGACCTGGCCACCCGCACGCTGAAGGCCCGCATTGAACTGCGCAATCCGGGCCTCGCGCTCAAACCCGGCATGTTCGTGCGCGTGACGTTCAAACAATCAGCAGGGGAGCAGGCACCGGTCGTCCCCCAGGAGGCGGTGATTGCTACCGGCAAGCGTACGGTGGTGATTGTTGCTGGACCGATGGCAAATACACACCGATTGACGTTCAGCTGGGGCGCGAAGCAGGCACCGATGTCGAAGTGAAGACAGGCCTGACCGAAGGACAGACCGTGGTGTCCTCCGGACAGTTCATGCTCGACTCCGAAGCCAGTCTGAAGTCGGGGCTTGGCCGGCTTGCAGGCGTGGCGGGACCGGCAACGGCGTCGGCCCCTATGGTCGGTTCTGCACCCCTGGTAGCGCATTCAGGGACGGGCAAGGTGACGGCCATCGGCAAGGACGACATCACGATCTCGCACCGCCCCATTGCTTCGTTGAAATGGGGTGCCATGACCATGCCATTCAAGAATCCCCCCAGGATGCCACGCCCATGACCTTCAAAGTGGGTGCGCATGTCCAGTTCGATTTTGTGCAGCAAGGCGATGACTATGTGTTGCAGCGCGTGGTGCCAGCGCCGGCTGGGACCACGCCATGATCGCCGGAATCATCCGCTGGTCGGTCGGTAACCGTGTCTCGTGCTGATGGCCACGGTTCTGCCTCGTTGCGGCCGGTCTGTGGTCATGTGCCGTACACCGTTGGACGCGTTGCCGGACCTGTCGGATGTGCAGGTCATCATTCGCACCACGTATCCGGTCAGGCGCCACAGCTGGTCGAGAACCAGATCACCTATCCGCTGACCACCACGATGATGTCGGTGCCCGGCGCCAAGACTGTTCGCGGTTGTTCCTTTTCGGCGACTCCTTCGTTTACGTCTTGTTCGAGGACGGCACCGACCTCTACTGGGCCCGATCCGCGTGCTGGAGTACCTCAACCAGGTCCAGTCCAGGTTGCCGGCCGGCGCCACCGCCACGCTGGGACCGGACGCGACCGGAGTCGGCTGGATTTGCGAATATGCCCTGGTGGACCGCAGCGGGCGACACGACCTCGGACAGCTGCGCGCCATCCAGGACTGGTTCTTGAAATTCGAACTGAAGTCGGTGCCCAACGTGGCCGAGGTGGCCAGCCTGGGCGGCATGGTGCGCCAGTACCAGGTGGTGTTGGACCCTGACCGCCTGCGCGCCTACGGCATTTCACACGAAAACGTGCTTGTGGCCATTCGACGCTCGAACCAGGAGGCGGGAGGCGCCGTCGTCGAATTGGCGGAGGCCGAATACATGGTCCGCGCGAGAGGATACCTGGCCAGCCTGGAAGACTTCCGGCAACATTCTTTGAACGTGACGGCGACCGGGGTCGTCGTGCGCCTTGGAGATATCGCCCGGATTCAGGTGGGACCTGAGATGCGCCGTGGCATCGCCGAACTTGACGGGCAGGGGGAGGTTGCGGCAGGCGTGATCGTCATGCGCACCGGCAAGAACGCACTGGCAACGATCGAAGCCGTCAAGGCGAAACTCGAACAGCTCAAGGCCAGCCTGCCGGCCGGTGTGGAGGTGGTGCCCACCTACGACCGTTCGCAGCTCATCGAGCGTGCGGTCGGCAATCTGAAGCGCCAACTGGTGGAAGAGTTCGTGGTGGTTGCGGTAGTGTGTCTGGTGTTCCTTTGTTCCACTTGCGCTCGTCTCTGGTGGCCGTAGTAACTCTTCCGATCGGCATCTTGGCCGCGTTCATCGTCATGCGATACCAGGGTGTCAATGCCAACATCATGTCGCTTGGGGCATCGCCATCGCGATCGGCGCCGCGGTGATGCGGCCGTGGTGATGATTGAGAACGCGCACAAGCATCTGGAGGCGTGGAAAGAGGCGCACCCGCTTCGGAGCTGACTTCCCAGGAACGCTGGGAAGTGGTGACCGAGGCGGCGGTCGAGGTGGGCCGGCCGGCCTGTTTTTCGCCGCTCATCATCACGCTGTCGTTTATCCCCGTGTTCACGCTGGAAGCTCAGGAAGGACGCCTGTTTGCACCCCCTGGCCTTTACTAAGACCCCACGCCATGGCGGCGTCTGCGGCACTGGCTGTCACGCTGGTACCGGTTCTCGACGGGTTACCTGATTCGCGGCCGGATTCCCAATGAACAGTCCAACCCGGTCAACCGCGTGCTGATTGCGTGGTACCCGACCCGTGTTGGCCTTGGTGCTGCGCTTTCCCAGGATCACAATTGCTGCATCCTTGCTGGCATTGGCCAGCGCTGCGATTCCCTTGTCGCAGCTAAGGGGAGTTCATGCCGCCAATGGGGCGAGGGTGATTTGCTGTATGCCATCCGCGTTGCCGGGTCCGTCGGCGGCCAAGGCTGCGGAGTTGCTCCAGCAAACGGACCGTGCATGATCCGCACTGTGCCTGAAGTGGCGCGC
>JADJPY010000011.1 GCA_016713005.1 Ramlibacter sp.
GCAACGACCCCATCATCGTGATGGAAGATGCCGACATTGATGAGGCCTCTACCCTGGCGGTTCCGGGCGGCTACAAGAATTCGGGCCAGCGCTGCACCGCCATCAAGCGCATGCTGGTGCACGAGTCGGTGGCCAGTCGGTTCGTGGAGCAGCTCGTCGCGAAAACGGGTGCCTGGAAATACGGCGATCCGATGGACAAGTCCAACGACATGGGCACAGTCATCGACGAGCCGGCAGCGATGCTGTTTGAGTCGCGGGTGAACGAGGCCGTAGCCCAGGGGGCAAGATTGCTTGCCGGCAACCAGCGCCGGGCGCGCTGTACGCACCCACCGTGCTCGACAACGTGGACCCGCGCATGACGGTCGCGCTGGAGGAAACTTCGGCCCGGTGTCGCCCGTCATCCGCTTCCGCGACATTGATGAAGCCATCCGCATCTCCAACGGCACGGCCTATGGCCTGAGCAGTGCGGGTCTGCACCAACCGGCTTGACTACATCACCCGCTTTGTGAACGAGCTGCAGGTGGGTACTGTGAATGTGCGCGAGGTACCGGGCTACCGGCTGGAACTCACCCCCTTCGGAGGCATCAAGGACTCGGGCCTGGGCTACAAGGAGGGCGTGCAGGAGGCCATCAAGAGCTTTACCAACATCAAGACCTAGTCCCTCCCATGGTAGTCAACCTGTTGCGGGCCATCGGTGCCGCCGTACGCTTACATCCCGTGGTCACCGCACTGGCCGTGCTGGTACTGGCGCGTGGCCTAATTTTGGCGGTGTTGATGTTTTCCCTGCCGGTCCCACTTGAGTCGGCCTTGACCGGCCTCCTGGTCAACGTCCTGTACTACACCGCCGAACTGGTTGTACTTGGTTTTGTATTGCTGTGGATCTGGGAGTTGCCCCGGGCGGGTCGGGCAATCGGCATCTTGGTGGCGATGATCGCCCTGCCCCTGATCCTGTTCCTGTCCATTCTGGACCCGATCCTCTACCGGGTGATCGGAGACCGGCTGTCGCCTTCCGTTTTGCGCCAATTCGCAGGTTGGGACCTGTTCGTTTCAGACTACTTCTGGGCCCCGGTACGTGCGTATTGGTTCGCCGTGCTGCCCGGTGTGCTGCTGCTGGCGGGGTTTCTGATCGGACTGGGCTGGTTTCTGATGAGGCACCGTCGGGTCCAGTTGCGCCCCCGGATCGCGAGCCTGGATCTCGGTTGGACTGGCCGTGGTCTGGATGAACGTGGCCGGCCAGCCACTCAAGCTTTATCTGCTGGAGCCGGTGGAAGTGCTCTTTGCACGCGAACTAGCGCGTATGGACGCCGAGCAATTCGGGCCGGATGAGGAGCGCGCTGCTGCACAGTCACTTCGTACCTTTCTTGGACTGCCGGGGGGAGCACGCTGGCTGGACGAACGCTATCCGCTGGTGTACGGCTCGACGGCGCAATCCCTTCCGATGCTGGTCCGGACGCGCCTGACTTGTTCCTTGTCGTAGTGGAATCCATGCGCGGCGAAAGCATGCCATGGGGCAATCCCGGTGGGGCTCGGGTGGTGGAGATGCCCAACCTCCAAGCGTTGGCGGCAAGGTCAATTGTGTTCCCGAACTTCATGTCGAATGGCTTTCCCAGTGCTGTCGGGTATGTCAGCCTGTCGCAGGCGGCATGGCCCCATCTGCGAAAGCGCATTGCCAGCGAACATACCCACATCGCGCTTGACGATCTGGCGGTGCGGCTCAGCTCACTGGTACCGTACGCTGCACGCGGAAGCTTGGCCAACCCTGGACAAGACCCGGCACTGGCTAAAGGGCTACACCGCGAGCATCGAGCTGGGGCCAAGACGGATACCCAATACGGAGCGTTACCTCGTGAACGAGACCATTCGCGTTCTCGACGCCGGGATCGCGAGGATCAACGCAAGCCGGTGTTTGCAATCATCCTGACGCCCAATCCGCACCTTCCGTACCAAACACCCGACGACCGGACAGACAAGCTGCACCACGGCCCTCGCTTCCTGAGAACTACCGCTCCGGCATGCGCTACGTGGACCACCACCCTGGTCGCCTTCTGGATCACCTGGGTCGCCGGGACCGGGCCAATCGAACGGTGGTGATGATCACGGGCGACCACGCCAACTTTCTGGACCAGGAGAAGTCGACGGGCATGCCCGTGAACGACACAGTCTGGACCAGCGCTGTGATCTCAGGTCCCCGGAATTTGGTGGGAGAACCACGCATCGTGACCGACACGGCCAGCCAGATCGATATCGCGCCCACGTTTCTGGCGTTGGCAGGTGACCGGCGTCCCAGTGCCAGTCTGGGAAGGGCACTTCTGGCCGCGGACGCACGACCCAACCCGGGAGTGATTGCAATCCGCAGCGGCGGCCTGCGCTGGGAGCGGGGCGACACCGGGCAGATGCTGGACCCTCGTCTGCCGGCAGGAGCCTGGCCCAGCGAGCGATTCCCCCAGCCGGCGACCGCATCCAACCGTCCGGTTCCGACACCCCTCGAGATAGTTGGCCATGCACGGCTGTGGTCCTATTTGTTGGACGGCAACCGGGTGTGGCACCCCGATTTCCTTCGTGGCGCCCTACCGCCCGAAGCGCCGGCTCAGTGACAACGACCAACGCTATGCACGCCCATGTTGAGTCTTCATGATATTGAACAGCTGTTCGCTGCACGCGGAGGCGAGCAGTATGCCGGCGAACCTGTTACCCAACTCGAGCACGCACTTCAGTGCGCCGTTGGCCGAGAACAGCAACGCCGACGACTCCCTTGTGACGGCAGCGCTGCTGCACGACCTCGGCCACCTGTTGCACGACCTGGGCGCCACGCCCACGCTCCAGGGGGTGGACGACGTTCACCAGTACCGCGCCCTGCCGTTCCTGCGCGGCCTGTTTGGCGATGCGGTTCTGGACCCGATCTGTTGCATGTTGACGCCAAGCGCTACCTCTGCGCGACCCGCCCCGACTACTTTGCCGCCCTGTCGGACGACCCAAGCGTTCGCTGGCACTGCAAGGCGGCATTTACTCGGCCAGTCAGGCCGACAGCTTCATCCGCCTCCCTGGCGCAGACGCCGCCGTGCGTTTGCGCGTCTGGGACGATTTGGCCAAGGAAGACGGTCTGGCCACGCCGCCGCTGTCGCACTTCCTGGATCGGGCGCGGCGCTGCGTCGTCGCTTCATGACGCTCACCTGAGCGTGGTGGCCGCCGTGCTCTTCGGCGCGCTGCTGCACGCCAGCTGCAACGCGCTAGTCAAATCCAGCGCGGACAAGGCACTGGACACAGCCGTCAATCACCTTGTGCGCTCCTTCATAGGCCTGCCTCTGGTGCTGATTACCGGTTTGCCGCCGGCGGCCGCTTGGCCGTACATCGGCGCATCAGTGGTCATCCACATCGGTTACTACATCGCGCTGACAGGCGCGTACAAGCACGGCGACCTGGGCCTGACGTACCCATTGATGCGTGGCGTGGGGTCATGCTGGTGGCCTTGTCGGCCACCTTTACGCTGGGCGAAACGCTCACGCCCGTTGCCTGGGCGGGTGTGCTGGGCGTGTGCAGCGGTGTGCTGGTGCTTGGCCGTCGCGCGCGCACTGGACCAGCCAAGGCCGTCGCCTTTGCGCTGGTCAACGCGGTGGTCATCGCCATCTACACCGTGGTTGATGCGGGCGGGCGCGCGCGGCTGTGCAGGGCGGCGGCAATGCCTTGCAGTATGTTGCGATGCTCTTTGTGCTGGACGGCTGGCCGTTCGCGCTGATCGTGCTGAGCCGTCGCGGCCTTGCCGTGGCACTGCCCTATGCCAGGGCCAGACTGCCGGTGGCCTTCGTGGGCGCGGCGGCGTCACTGGGCTCGTACGGCATCGCGCTGTGGGCCATGACCCGTGCCCCTGTGGCCACAGTGGCCGCCCTGCGTGAAACGTCCGTGCTGTTTGCTGCTCTGCTGGGCAGCTGGTTCCTGAAGGAAGCCTTCACCACACGTCGCGCCGTCGGAACCGGCGTGATCCTGGCCGGGTGATGGCTCTGCGAATGGGGTAATCGAATGACCTTTCCGACTCATGTGCAAACCGTGATTGTGGGCGGCGGCATTGCCGGCTGCTCCACCGCCTATCACCCGTCCAGGTTGGGCCATACCGATGTGCTGCTGCTGGAACAGGGCAAGCTCACCAGCGGCACCACCGGCACGCTGCCGGCCTGGTGGGACAGATGCGGCCAAACCGCAGCATGACCGCCATGAGCAAGTACGGCATCGAACTGTATTCCACGCTTGAGCAGGAAACCGGCCTGGCCACAGGCTGGAAACAATGCGGCAGCGTGAACGTGGCCCGCACGCCCGAGCGACTGAAGGTGCTGCGCAAGCAGGTGGCACTGGCCCACAGTTTCGGCGTGGAATGCCACGAAATATCGCCTGCCGAGGCTGGCGACAAGTACCCCGTGATGCGCACGGACGACCTGGCCGGTGCGATCTGGCTGCCTGGGGATGGCAAGGCCAATCCTGCAGACCTGTGCATGTCGCTTGCCCGGGGAGCGCGCAACCGGGGCGTGAAGATCGTTGAGGGCGTTGAAGTGACAGGCGTGGTCGTGGAACACGACAGGGCGGCTGGCGTGCGTGTCAGGCACGACGGCGTCGAGCACGTGGTGTATTGCGAGACCGTCGTCAATTGCGCTGGCCAGTGGGCGCGGCAGTTTGGGCGGCTGGCGGGCGTGAACGTGCCGCTGTATTCGGCCGAGCATTTCTACATCGTGACTGGGCGAATTCCCGGCGTGCACCCCATGCTGCCCGTCATGCGTGACCCGGACGGCTACATCTACTACAAGGAAGAAGTTGGCGGGCTGGTCATGGGTGGCTTTGAACCCCGGGCCAAGCCCTGGAAGATGGACCCGATCCCCAGCACCTTCCAGTTCGAATTGCTGGACGAGGACTGGGACCAGTTCGAGATCCTGATGACCAATGCCATGCACCGCACGCCCTGCCTGGAGACTGCAGAAATAAAGATGCTGCTCAACGGCCCCGAGAGCTTCACGCCCGACGGCAATTTCATCCTGGGCGAGGCGCCTGAGCTGCGGGGTTACTTTGTATGCGCCGGCTTCAATTCGGCGGGTATTGCCAACAGCGGCGGGGCAGGCCGCCTGGTGGCCGAATGGATCGTGGGTGGCGAACCCAGCATGGATCTTTGGGAGGTGGACATACGCCGTTTTGGCGCATTCACCGGCAACCGCAAGGCGCTGGCCGGGCGTACCGGCGAAACGCTGGGCCTGCACTACGCGATGCGCTGGCCCCGGCAGGAGCTGGAGACCGCACGCCCGCTGCGCACTTCTGCGCTGTACGACCTGCTGGCCGCCAAGGGCGCCGAGTTTGGCAGCAAGAACGGCTGGGAGCGGGTCAACTATTTCAAACCCGAAGGTCAGTCGCGCCCTGAATACACGCTGGGCAAGCCTGGCTGGTTGCCCTGGATGCAGGCCGAACAGAGGGCCACGCGTGAAGCGGTTGCCCTGTACGACCAGACTTCGTTCAGCAAGCTGCTTGTGCAGGGTCGCGACGCCCTGGGTGTTCTGCAGCGCCTGTGCGCCAACGAAATGGATGTGCCTGTCGGCAAGATGGTCTACACGCCCATGCTGAATGCACGGGGCGGCATCGAGAGCGACCTGACGGTCATGCGTCTGGCCCGGGAGAAATTCCTCATCGTCACCGGATCCGCCCAGACCGTGCGGGACATGGACTGGATCGGACGGCAGATCGAGCTCCGAAGACCACGCGGTGCTGACCGACGTTTCCGGGCAGTACAGCGTGCTGTCTGTCATGGGTCCGAAGGCCCGCGAACTGTTGGCCCGGGTGAGCCCGGACGACCTCTCCCCGAGGGCCTAAAATTCTCCTGGACCAAAGAGATTGACCTGGGGCACGCCCGCGTGCGCGCTGCACGCATGAGCTACGTGGGCGGACCTGGCTTTGAGCTGTATGTGCCTGTGGAAATGGCGCGCCATGTTTACCTTGCGTTGCACGAAGCCGGTGCCGAGCTGGGCCTGAGAGACGCCGGCTACTACGCCCTTGACGCCCTGCGCATCGAACAGGGCCGTCGCGCATGGGGCGCAGAGCTCGGTCCTGACGAAACGCCGTGGGAGGCGGGTCTGGCCTTCAGTGTGCGGCTGGACAAGCCCGCACGCTTCGTGGGCCGGGAGGCCTTGCTGGCCGCACAGGGCAAGCCACTGCGCAAGAAACTCGTGACGCTGGTCTTTCAGGATCCGGCGGTTCAGGCCTGGGGTGGAGAGCCCATCGTTGTGGACAACGAAACTGTCGGGGAGATTTCGTCTGCGGGCTGGAGCCCGCTCGCGGGCGCCTGCGTGGCACTCGGCTACGTTCGGGGAACAGCTGCGTTGCAGGTGCACACCGGCACGCCTGCGCACGCCATCCTGTGGGGAGACCGTGCAGCGGTGACCCTTCACGACCGGTGGCCGGCTCAGCCTTAAGCCGGAAGCGCTATCATTTTAATAGCTGCATAACAAGCATGGACGGGGGCTGGAGCCCAATTTCTTCCAGAAATCCGGCACAGGCTCCCCAGCCGGCGCATGCAACGCCTTGCGGCACAATACGGGCTGCTCCGGGCCCCCGATGATCCTCAAGACACTCTCCGAAATCCGCAACCTGTTTGACGCCGAAGACCGGCGGCAATGGCCCGTCCTGCTCGCTGCATCGCTGCTGGTGGGCCTGTCGCGCAGCCTTGTGCTGGCGACAACCAACTCGGCCATCGCGGCCTACGGCAAAGGCGAGCCCTACCTCCACTACCTGTGGGCGGTAGGCGCACTCGCCATCGCTGCCGTCGGGATTGGCTACTTTTCGGCCATCCGCGGGCAGATTGTGTCCTCGCGCATGGGCATTCGCCTTCGCAACCGCCTGCTTCAGCGGCTGCGTGCGTCCAACCTGCGCATGATCGAACGCGTTGGCCCCGACCAGTTGCACTGGCACCTGATGCACACCGTCCGTACATTGGCCAGCACGTACGGAACCTTGCTGGGGTTCGTGGGCGCCATCGTCATGCTTGCGTTCAACTTTGCCTACATCGGCTGGCTTTCGCCCTGGGGGCTGCTGATGGCGCTCATCATCACCGTGGTCGGGGTCAGTGTCCACTTCCGTCAGGAACGCCTCAACATGGAGCCCCAGCGCCGGCTGGACCAGCTCTCCAACACGTCCTCTGCGAGACACCGTGAGTTCATCCGCGGGTACAAGGAATTGCGGCTGTCCGCCGCGAAGTCGTCGGACCAGCAAGCCCAGATCGACCAGATCAACCAGGAAATCCAGGCCGAAGGCCTCAAGGTCGCCCGCATTTCCTCCAAGGGCTCGCTCGTGACCTATTTTTTCCAGCTGATCATGATGATGGCGGTGGCCTTTGCCCTGCCGGCGCTGACGCAGCTGGATGCGGTGACCGTGATGCAGCTGTTGACGGCCATCCTGTTCACGGTAGGTCCGCTGGAGAGCGCCGTCGGTGCCTTTCCGGGATTCGTGCAGGCGCGCGTCGCCCTCAACAACCTGCATCTCATCGAATTGGTGGCAACGGCTCCGGCAAGACGGTGTTGATGCGGGTCCTTACGGGGCTGTATCAGCCTGTGGGAGGTCAGATCCTGTTCAATGGCAGTCCGGTCGCGGATGATCAGCGCCAAGCCTACAGGGAGCAGTTCAGCACGGTCTTCAATGATTTTCACCTGTTCCAGGAGTTGCTGGGCCACCGGGAGCTTTCAGCCGAGCGGGTCGATGCCTTGTTGAAGGTGCTGGCTCTCGAAGGCAAGACCACTTATGAAGACGGCCGTTTCTCCACAGTGTCGCTGTCCACGGGCCAGCGCAAGCGACTGGCCTATGTGGTGGCGCTGCTGGATGAACGTCCTGTCTACGTACTGGACGAATTCGGAGCCGAGCAGGACCCGATCAGCCGTCGTCGTTTCTATGACGAGTGGCTTCCGGCCCTCAAGGCCGCAGGCAAGACTGTGGTCGTTGTCACACACGATGACGCCTACTTCGACCACTGTGACCGGCTGGTGAAAATGGATTTTGGCCGGATCGCGGACATTCACCAATTCCAGCGCGACGCATGAAGCCCGCAGACCTGGCAATACCGAAGGTCATTCACCAGACCTGGAAAAGTGCCGAACTGGAACAGCCCTTCAAATCTTTCCAGGCAAGCTGGCGGCTTCACCACCCCGAATGGGAATACCGGTTCTGGACGGATCAGGACCTAGACGTCCTTGTCCAGACCCATGCCCCCGGCTTGTTGCAGCTGTACCGCGATTACCCGGACCCCATCTGCCGGATCGATCTGGCGCGCTACCTGATCCTGCATGTCCACGGCGGTCTGTACTGCGACATCGATTTCGAGTGTTTCCAGAACGTGGAGCGTCTTCTGGACGAAGCGGCTTTCGTTATCGGCTTGGAGCCGGACAGCCATGCCAGCGGGAACCCCAAATTTTCGGAACGCGGCCTGAGCCAGGTCCTGAGCCCTGCCTGGATGGCGTCGACTCCAGGTCATCCATTCATGCGGCAAGCCCTGGACGCGCTGCCTGGCACGGCGACGCAGGTCGATGTGCTGGACCGCACGGGTCCGTTCTTCCTGACGCGGGTGTTTCAGGAATTCGCGGCCCAGGAATCCATCCGGCTGGTCAGCGCCGACCTGCTGCATCCGTTTTCCAGTGAGGCCTGCTGGGACGGGGTAGCCACCGACTTCCTGCTGTGGGACGAGGCACGTGCCAAGGCCGTCGCTGCACACCATTGGGCGGGCACCTGGTTCCGGACCCCACCCCGTGCTGATCATCTGCGGGTACCGAGACGGCTAGATGTCCGGATCGGCCGCCCCGGACACTGGTCATTGCAACCGGTGGACATTTCCGCAGAGTTGGGCAGTCAGCATCAGCCGGTGATTTCGTGCCTGATGGTGACCAGGGACCGTTTCGAGCAGGCCCGTACCGCAATTGCCTGCTGGCAGACCCAGACTTGGCCCGCCAAGGAGATGGTGATCGTCGACGACGGCGACGACAACCGGTTGGCCGAGTGGATCGCAAGCACGGGCGACCCGGACATCAGAATCATCCGCCTGCCCGATGACGGCAGGACATTGGGTGCCTTGCGCAACATCGCTGTCCAGAAGTCCCGCGGCACCCTGGTCTGCCAGTGGGATGACGACGACCTGTACCACCCCCTTCGCCTGGAAATCCAGTGCCGGGCCTTGATTGCCACACAGTCGGACGCCTGCTTCCTGTCGATGTGGATGATGTGGTGGCCGAATGCGGGCCGTTTTGCAGCCTCACGAATTCATTCGTGGGAAGGATCAGTGCTGGCCAAGAAGAGAAAATTGCCGGCCTATCCTGAGTTGCGCCGCGGCGAGGATACCCCTGCGATCCGCAAACTGATCGCGAACAGCAAGGTCATCCACCTGGATCAGCCCAGCCTGTACCTGTATTGTGTCCACGGCAAGAACACCTGGGACAACCGCCACTTTGAGTCGATGTGGAACGAAGCCGTGCGCCACTACGAAGGGCGTGACGCAGCTGCCATCAAGTTGAAGTTGCAGCAGATGTACCCCGTCCTGAATGACGACTTTGTCTACCCGGCTCCGCAACACCGCGCCAAGGTGTCAGCGTGGGAACGACTCAAGCGCCGGTTTGCCAGGCTGCCATGACATCCCCGGTCCTGGTCCTGACGCCGATGAAGGACACCAGCCGGCACCTGGGCCGGTACTTCGAGCTGTTGGGTCAACTGGACTATCCGAAAGATTGCCTCTCGCTTGGTTTTCTGGAGGGCAACAGCCACGACGACACCTTTGGGCAACTCCGGCAGCGTCTGGATGGCCTGCGAGCCACGTACCGGCGCGTCACGCTCATCAAGCAGGATTTCCCTTGGGATGATGGAAAGGGAGCACGCTGGCGTGTGGAGATACAAAGGGCCCGCCGCAGCGCGATTGCGCGTTCGCGCAACTTGCTCCTTTCCGAAAGCCTGACGGACGAGGAGTGGGTCTTGTGGCTTGATGCGGACCTTTCAGACTACCCTCCGCGCCTCTTGAATGACCTGCTTCACAGCGGCAAGAGCATCGTGGTGGCCAATTGCCTCCAGCAAGCGAGTGGCGATGCATTCGACCTCAACACCTTCGTCGACACCGACAGATGGTCTGTCATGCGCTGGTGGCGCCGCCTTAGATACACCCGATCAGGTCTGTACCAGCCACCCAGGGGCTACGGGCGCCGCTATCTGACCGATTTCCAGGATCACGGCGAGCCGGTTGCCCTCGCCGGGGTCGGAGGAACCGCATTGCTGGTCCGGGCCGATCTTCACCGACAGGGTTTGTGTTTCCCGCCGGCGCCCTACCGCGGCCTGATCGAAACCGAGGGCCTGTCAGCCATGGCCCGTGACATGGGCATACAGTGCTGGGGGCTGCCAGGGCTGATCGTGCGGCACAGCGATACCTGAGCGCAACCGCGTTTGATCTGGACCGCGCCAGACGCGCCGCGCGTACCTACAGCCGGGCGATGGCTCGGCGAACCAGATACATCAGGCGAGGCACACAAAGCAGTCCAACGAGTTCGGCGGCGCGTGCCTGCTTGCCGCGAGCCCATTCACGCTGGACGAGGGCCCAAGGTGAACCGATCAGGGTCCTGAGCAGATGGCGCCGGATCACGAGCTGGAGTGCGCAAATCCTGGTTGCCTCAACTTCCAGACTCTGGGACAACGCATGCGAAGCGTTTTCCCAGGCAAACTGGTCGAAGGCGTTTCGGGCAACCGAGTTGTCTGGCTCCAGAACCATGGCGCGCACCGGACGCATGCATCGGGACCGCTGGATGCAGATGCGCCTCGTCCTCTGGCGGATGATGGACCCCGGTCGCTGACGGTAGCGAACGACGGGCACCGGCTGGTAGAAGTAGCTCTCACAGGCCCGTATCAACCGGGGTATCGTTGAGTTATCTTCGTAAACACGCCCAATAGGAAACCAGGGCGTCGCAATCCTTTCGTATACGGCTTTCCTGAACACGTGTCGGCATGGGTACATTGCACCGTCGATGAAGCTTTGCCGCAGCACATCGGGAATGTCTTTCATCACGGTCAGGGGCGGGAGCCTGGACTCTGTCCAGTTGTCCGATTCGCCGTTCTCTTCCCAGAAGATCAGGTCAAAGCAGTACCCGTCGACCCGATGGCGCCGAAGCATGGCCAGGACGGTGGCCAGCGCACCGGGTATCACGACATCGTCGGCGTCCACCATCCAGATGTACTCTCCACGGCTTTCTCGAACGCCGGCGTTGCGCGCGGAAGATACGCCTCCGTGCGGTATGTCGACAAGGCGCATGCCCATCGCGGTGTGTCGGTGCATGAATGCAGAGGCGATCTCTCTGGTGGAATCGGTCGAACCGTCATTCACCAGCAGCAGTTCGCAATCCGCGTCAAAGTCTTTGCTCAACGAGTCCAGGCACTCAAGCAGGTACTTCTGCACGTTGTAGGCCGGAACGACGATGCTCAGCAGAGGCGGTTGGGTCATGCCGGGTCCTTGCCGTGAAGCATCCAGCGCTCCTTGAAATGGCGGATGACGATGGTGTTGTTCCGGTTCTCCGGATTGCCGCCACCCCGGTTGAGGTATCCGAGGCTGCCGGACTTGAAAAAGGAAAAGCTGCTTAGTCGATCCATGCAGAACCGCCCCCCGGGGTACACAAACTTCTGCGCCCGGCAACACGCCGCAAACCAGACGTCATCAACGAAGAAGGCGCCGGGCGGCGCACCGTCATAGCGGGTGACTTCTTCGACATCGAAAAACTCCGGACGGACAAGGTACCCAGAGTACCCTTGCAGTATGTCGACGCGGCGCGCGCGTCCGATCAGCGTACACAGCACAGGAGCGGGGGGCGCTGCAGGAGATGCGACCACCATGTGGTCGGACGGTCCGTCAAGTCGTGGGGGACAACCCATCCGCTGGATCCGAAGGCCGCTTGCGGCTGTGCGTCGGCATGCCGCTCCAGGTCCGAAACCAGTGAAGGAGGGTACAGCATGTCGTCGTCAACGACGATCAGCTTCTGTGCCGCCGCGAAGTCCCGCAGGGCCGGGATCAGCTTGGTCGCTGGGCCCCAGTCCTGCGTCCGCACGATCTGGACACTGGACAGGCCAGCGAGCCAATCCGGGACTTCGTAGGCGCACTGCTCACGAAGGGAGAATTCCGGCAGGTGCAGCCGGATCCGTGCAGGTGCAACTTTCTGCGCCAGCAAGCTCTTCAGGGTATCGCCCAGCAAGGGAAGGCGAGATGGGATCGTGGACAAGCACACCACTGCGTCGGACTTGTCAACCTGCTCAAGCCAGTGCTTGTCCCACTCTTCAAGCGTGCGCCGCGAAAGCGTCCAGCGGGTCATGGTGTCCCTTGCCCAGGTGCGCCCAGCGAGGCGAGCGTAGACCGCCGCCACGGACACAACCAGTATCAGGATGGCAGACAGCCAGCCCATTCAGGACAATCCGAGGACGATCAGGCAGGCCAACATGGGCGGGCCAGCGAAGATCAACGCATCGTAGACATCCAGCAGCCCTCCGTGGAGGTTGCTCACCGGCGGGAAGTCCTTCACGCCCGCTTGTCGCTTGTATGCGGAAGCCAGCAGGTCTCCGCAAAGTCCGCCGAAGGTACAGATTGTGGCAATGCCCAGTGCCTGCGGCCAGGTGCACAAATCCAGCGAAAGCGCGAACGCCATCCCGGCCGCGATACCGGCAATCAGGCCGGCGACTGCGCCCTCAAGCGTCTTTCGCGGACTTATCCTGGGAAGGAAACGGGTCTTGCCGAAGATGCGACCGAAGAGGAATGCCATGGCATCGTGCATTTCAGTGCAAACAAACATGAGAACCAGGAACTCGGGCCCACGCTTGCCCGAAGCTATGAACGCGATACTTGCAAGACCTGCCATCGCAAGGACGTGAGCTGTGGTGTCGGCCAACGGCGCCCCGAAGCCGCGGCTGGCCGACGTACGAAAAAGCTCCCAGGCGACACGCACCTGGGCGCCCGCCAGAATCACAAAAAACAACCGGGCATCAATCGCTGGCGGAACAAGCACGGCCCCGACAATGGCAAGCTCGCTCAAGAAGTACGCCCAGAGCTCGCGCTGGCGGGCCCGATCACCCAGCCGACTCGAAAAGAGCGCAATCACGGCCGCACCGACCCCGAACAGGGTCAGCACAAACACCCAGACTTCCTGACTCAATCTCATCCGGACTTCTTGCGGGTCTGCCGGACCGCGCGGTCAAACGAGTGACGCAACACTGGCGCCAGCAGGCTATGCAGCCATGCAAGCGCCTTCATCTGCAGGCCGGTCGCGATCAGGAACTGCCCTCTCTCAACCCCGCGCAGGATGTCCTTCGCGACCATTTGCGGGCTCACGACTCCGGCCGAGCCCGAAATGGCATGGGTCTCCTGCGGCTTGGTCTTGTTCTCTTCGGCCAGTTGCGGAGTATCCGTATCAGGCGGACAGCTCACATGGATTGATACGCCCGTATCCACGAGTTCGCCGCGAAGCACTTCCGCGAGTCCACGCACTGCGAACTTGCTGGGAGCATATGCCGCGTACCCGAATATGCCGACCAGTCCCGCTCCAGATGAAACCAGCACAATCGCGCCCCGGCGGGCAGCAAGCATTCCGGGCAGGAACTCCCGAACCGTGTGCAGGCTTCCAAAATAGTTGGTTTGCATCGCAGCGTCAAAGTCTTCCGGCGTCAGCTGTCCAAAATGACCTGGGCGCGCAACGCCGGCGCTGGTGACGACCAGTTCCGGAGGCGGCAACCTGGCAAGGACGCCTTTGCACGCCTGTTCAAGCTCCTGGCGCTTGCTTACATCCACCGCAACAAGCTCAACCGCATCGGGCGGGCAGGCCATGTGCTCCAGAATGGATTCTCTTGCGCGCTCCAGCTCAATGCGGCGCCGCGCCATCAGGACAACGTGCCAGCCGCGCGCGACCAGGAGGCGGGCGGTTTCCAATCCGATGCCGCTTGAGCCACCGGTAATGACGGCGTACCGGACGCCCATTCTCAATTGACTTCCAGCGTTTGCTGCGTCTCCATCATTGCTGCTACTTCATCTGCCGTCTTGACCAGCTGCGGCAGCGAATGATCCGCCGTGATGAAAAATCGCAACAGCGCACCGTCCATCGGCACCGCCGGATAAATCACGGGTTGCACGTGAATGCCGGCGTCAAACAAGGCCCGGGAGATTCGCATGCAGCGCTGCTGGTCGCCCACAAATACCGGCACCACGGGAGAGGAGAGGTCCGCGCCCGCAAGCTCTATTCCACGGGAGACCAGTTCGGATCGGAACTGGCGACTGCGTTCCTGCAATCGGGCGACCCGCTCGGGCTCACGCCTCAAAATCCGCAGAGCCGCCAGTGCAGCCGCGGTTTCCGAAGGAGGCAGTCCTACGCTGTAAATGAAACCAGGTGCCGAATAGCGCAAGTATTCGATCAAGGTGCCGTCACCCGCGACGAAACCGCCGCAGCTGGACAAGGCCTTGCTCAACGTTCCAATCTGGATGTCGATCGTGCTCTGGGGCAAACCGAAATGCTCAGTCAGGCCACGCCCCGTTGGTCCCAGCGTTCCCACAGAATGGGCTTCGTCCAGCAACAACTCGGCGTCAAACTGCACGCACAGCTCTGACAGGCGCTTCAAGTCCGGAAAGTCGCCAGACATGCTGTATACGCCCTCCGCGACAACCAGCGCCCGCTTGGAGGCGGCCCGCTCCCTTTTGAGCAAATGCTCGAGCTGGTCCAGGTTGTTGTGCTCGTAGCCATGCCGGCGCGCACGGGCCAGCAAACAGCCGTTGAGCAGGCTGTTGTGTGACTGGTCGTCATGAAGGATCAGATCCCTGTGTCCGTAGAGATGCCCAATGGTCGTCACATTGGTGTTGTACCCACTGACATATACCAGGCAGTCTTCCGCCCCCAGAAAATCCGCCAGCTCCCGCTCAAGTTCACGATGCAGGGGGATTTCACCTGACACGATACGACTGGCCGATACCGTCGTACCAAATCGGTCAATGGCTCTCTTGGCCTCTGACACCACCTCCGGGTGGCCAGCGAGTCCGAGATAGTTGTACCCGGAGTAATTAATAAGCGTTCGTCCGCCCACCTCAATGCTCGCCCCGCTGACCCCTTGATGGGGCAGAAAGAAGGGGATCATCCCGTTGCTCTGTAGCGTCTTGCGCATGCGCTCCTTGAGGAGGCGCACACCTGGCAAGTTGGCAAACTTCGAAATCTTCGTCATCTGGTATCTATCGCTGAAGCCAGCAATCAGGGGCGATTTGGCAGGGATTGCGACGTGGCAGGCCTCGAGGAGAAGGCCCCGTTGGCCTGTCCACTATACAGAGTCAAGTCGGCTATCGCCACTGCCAGATCATGCTGATTGTCAATCAACTCGCTAGCCAGTTGCCCATACTGCTCGCCAATCTCGCTCAGCAACGACGCGTTGGCACCCCCTCCCGGATTGGCCGAAAGGGATTCCTTCAGCTTGCCCAGTTCGAGCTTGGCCGGCAATAGCTGGGCTACAAGCCGCTCGGCGGCCAGCGCACGTTCAACAGCTTCCCTCACATCGTGTTCAACGCGGCGGGTGAGCTCGGCGAGCCGGTGTTCGGCCAGCTCCAGTTCTGCAGCGGCCTGGTCACGGTATCCCTGCTGGCGCAAGCTCCCCAACGGAGCGGACCAGGAGATCCCCACGGCATCGTTGCGCAATTGCAGATTTACCCGTGATGGGGCTTGATATTCGGCCATTCGAACCCTGATGCGCGCTGCCTCCACTTCTTCACGCAGGCGCTTCAGGTCGGGCCGTTGTTCAATCGCGTGCTGAACCAGCTCATCAGCTCCGGCCTTGTTGCCAACGGTAGGCAAAGGGTCTGCGATCCGGATGCTTTTGAGCGCCTGGCCGGAGGACGACTGCAGGAGGAAGGCCAATTCCGATTGAAGTCGACGCACCACGGCACGAAGCCGGTCGCGCTCCGAGCTGCGTATCGATCGGCGGGCGTCCGCCTGAACCAGCGCTGCCGGCGGCAACTCGCCCCTCTGGACCAGGGCTGAGGCCCTGCCATGGGATCGGCGCACCTCTTCCAGGGAATCTTCAGCCAGCTCCTCGCGCTTCTGGGCTGCGAGCAACGCCCAGGCGAGGCGAATGGACTGGTGGACATGCGCGCGTTGGGCGACCTGAACCTCGTGATCGGTGAGGCCGACCTCCGCGCGGGCATGCTCGAGGCGCAGCTTCTCGATGGGGTTACCCAGGGTCCGGTCGATCGGGATGTCCACTTGCAGGACAGGCTGGGTAGATACCTGACCAAGCAGGCGGGTGGTCGAAGCGTCCGTACGCGAAGCGATGACTCCAGGCTGAATGCGGATGCCATTTGAGAATAGTCGCTCGGCATACACGGCACCGCCGGTACTTGTGCGGTCCCGAGTGGCGGTGGTCAGAAACCCACCGGAGGCAATGTACTCGGGGCCTGTGCGGACACCAACATTGCCCGAGGTTGTCCATTCAAAGGCGCCCTCGGCAATCATCACCCCCGCTTCCGCCCGCCTGTGGGCCAGGCGCGCCGGGGCAGCCGCCCGCTCGATCGCCGCTGTGGCAGCCATCTGCCCTATTCCTGCCATCGTCAGTGTCTGGGAGACAGCGGGGAACCCGATCAGACAAGGCGCCACAAACGCCCAGGTTGCGCGGTGGGGAATACCCCAAATTTTGTCAGCTATCATTTCCGACATTGTGCATTGCCTCCGGCCGCACCTTTTGAACTGATGTCCGCCATGATAAGAATCGCCATTGCCGGCGTTGGCAATTGTGCAAGCTCGCTGCTGCAATCCATCGCTGTTGCCCGACGCAATGGCACGGTCTCCGGCCTTATTCGCGAACGAATCGGCCCCTGGGGTGCGGCCGACATCGAAGTTGTGGCCGCCTTTGACATCGACAAGCGCAAGGTGGGCCTGCCCTTGTCGCAGGCCGCTTTTGCCGAGCCCAATTGCACTTGGGTCTTCGAGCGGGACCTTTCAGTCCACACAACAACCGTGTGCATGGGCCCAGTACTTGACGGAATCGCGCCGCACATGCTCGAAGAGACCGAGGAGCGGGGATTCCGGCCATCTGACGCAGAGCCCGTCGACGTGGCTGAGGTGCTGCGAGCCAGCGACGCCGAGATCCTCGTTTGTTACCTCCCGGTCGGATCCGAGCTGGCCGTCCAGCACTATGCGCAAGCTTGCCTTGACGCCGGGGTCGCGCTCGTCAATTGCGTCCCCGTGTTCATCGCCTCAAACCCGGAATGGGAAGCAAGATTCAGGAAAGCCGGCCTGCCCCTGGTGGGTGATGACATCAAAAGCCAGCTCGGCGCCACCATCGTTCACCGGATGCTGGCTTGGCTCTTTGACATGCGTGGCATCCGGATTGACCGGACCTATCAGTTGAACACGGGCGGCAACACGGATTTCCGGAACATGCTGGCCCGAGAACGGCTCGAGTCAAAGAAGAAGTCCAAAACGGCATCGGTTCAGTCCATGCTTGGTGAACCGATTCCTGCGGGGAATGTGCACATCGGGCCGTCCGACTACGTTCATTGGCAGGAAGACAACAAGGTCTGTTTCATCCGCATGGAAGGTCGTGGCCTGGGAGATGCGCCGGTGGAGCTGGAGATGCGGTTGTCGGTGCAGGATTCGCCCAACAGCGCAGGAGTCGTCCTGGACGCCATTCGGTGCATCAAACTCGCGCTTGCTGGAGGTTTTTCTGGTGCGCTGCTCCCCGTCTGCGCCGCCTACATGAAGTCACCGCCACAACAAATGCACGACCTCGAATCTCGCCAGCAGTGCGACGCTTTCATCTCAAAGTTCTCCTGACAGCACCCGTCACGCCTTCCATACACGGCCATCACGCATCTCTATCACCCGGTCGGCCAGCACATGATGGCGGGGATCGTGACTGATCATGACGACCGCCGATCCGCCTGACAGTGCGGCCTGCTTGAGGCAGTCCAAGGCTATTCCGGCTGATTCGGCGTCCAGAGAGGCGGTCGGTTCATCCGCGAGAATCAACTCCGGATCGTTCACCAAGGCACGCGCAATGGCCACCCGCTGGCGCTGACCCGTTGACATTTGGTGTGGGCGTGCGTTCTCGCGGTCCTGGATTCCAAGTTCCCGCAGCCATTCACGGGGCTTGGCCGCCCGCTCCGCCGGTCCATATCGACCGGGATGGAGGTCCATGGCCAACAACAGCGTCTCCCGAGCCGTCAGCTCGTCAAACAGATGGTGATCCTGGAACACAAAGCCGATTCTCTGGCGTACCCGTTGGCGCTCCCGGTCGTCAGCCGTTGCCAGGCTCTGCTCCAGCACCCTGACAACACCGGATTGCGGTCGGCGCAACGCGCCCAGAATCGTCAGCAAAGTCGTTTTCCCGGCTCCAGATGGTCCTGTCAATATGACGAATTCACCTCGGCAAACAGTCAGGCTTACATCGTCAAGCACCAGCGGGAAAGCCGCATCCGGGCCAAAGCGATGTGACACTCCCGTCGCTTCGATCACCGTATCCGGCCCCTTGTCCGGCCTGCTTCCAAGAGTCATTTGCACCCACCTCAATAGAGAAGTTCTGCAGGATCCGAATTGACCCGTTTCAGTGCCAACCAGGCGGCAAACATGCAGATACATACCGCGGCAATTGCGGCGCCGAGAAGATGGGCAGCGGGCAAACTGATGTCCATGGACAACTCACGACGCACGGCCCAGCACACCAGCTCAGCAAGAAGCCAACCCACGAGGAAGCCCGACACGCCAGCCATGGCGGCGCGAGGCAGCACCCAAGCAACGAGGTGGCCAGGCGTCATTCCCATCGCCTTCAACGTCGCCACCGCCTTGCGCTGACGCAGGATCAGCCCGAAGAACACCTGGTAGCTCAGGACCAATCCGACAATGGCACCTGCAACCGCACCTGCAGAGAACAACAAGCCCACCGGGGCGACCGTGCTCAAGTAACGTTGTTCCCGCGAAAGCAGCGCTGATTGCGACATGACACTGGCTTCCGAGCCCACCAAGGCGGCCAACCTGTGGGCGACTTCCTCTACCCGTTGTCCTGGATGAAGCCAGACCAGTCCTGCGAGCGGAGATGCGCCTCGTGAGAACGATTGCAGGTTGCCCGAACTCATGATCAGATTCCCGTCATTGACCAGGCTCGGGCCGATTGCCACGCTTCCAACGACCCGCATGCGCATGTTCTCCACCCAGATCTCGTCCCCCTCACGGGGAGCACCGAAAAGATCCCGGGAGCCCCGATCAAACACCACCGTTCCAGGCGTGCGCAAACGGGCAATCAGCTCCGGCGGCAGATCAATGCCCCCACCCGGAACGGATGCATCTATCCCGATAGCCACAATTCGTCTGTAGGGCCCTGCCTGGCTGGCCTGCATACGTACGCCTTCCTGCCAAACGCCAGCCACGGACGCTACGGACGGGTCCGCTTTGATGCGGGCCAGATGCCCCTCAGGGAAGGAGTCCCATCGGTTGAGGTTGGAACGGCGAGCATTCAACAAGACCAGATCTGAATGGACATGTGCAATCACACCCATGTGGGCGGAGGAAACGCCCGTCCAGAATGCAAACTCCACCAGGCTCACAAAACATGCCACCGCCAGACTTGCTGCGATGACAGCAAATTGCTTGGGCGCCCGGAAGGAGGCCACGACACCCAACTTGAGCGCCGTAGCCGTCATCAAAAGAGCTCCACGGGGTCAACGCGGTGCATGGGTGCCAGAACAGCCCACCCCGCAAGGGCTCCAGCCACCAGGGTACCTGCAAACACTCCCGCCCAGTGATGCAAGCCGAGAACGACATCAAAAGCCGTCCACCTTTCCATCCAACTCAGCAGGGGCACCATGATGGCAGCGGCCAAGCAGCCTGCGAGCAAGGCGAGGACCACCATTTGCACTATCCCGACCCCCAGCGTGAAATGGGCGGGAAACCCGATGGCACGCAGGGCGGCAAACTCGCGCTGGCGCGCCTGGATGTGTGATGCAAGGGCTTGGTACAACGCTGCAACGCCCACTATCGCCCCGACCATCATTCCAAGCGCCATGAGGACACCCAGAGGCTTCACCCGAATGAAGTAGTCCTGCTCACCCGCGCGCAGGTCCGCCCGCTTCAAGATCCGGACATCACCTGGCAATGCGGCCAACCTGCGCAGCGCTTCTTCCTCCTGATTCGGTTCAAATCGGACCAGGATCATGTGCAGCCGATCCGCCGGCAGGCCGGAAAACAATGGGAAGTCCGCTGTGGAAACGAATCCGAAACCGTCGGAATAAATTCGCAGTCCAAGCTCGAACAATCCACTGATGACCCCCTCCTGACCTCCGATGCTGACATGTCGCCCTGCCGGGAGCGCACCAAGGTCGGGTGCCGAACGCAGGTCCATAACGACGTCCCGGTGCCGAGCGAGGGTGCTCAAGGCACTGCGCAGAGACTGGCTTGCCAGGAAATCTCCCTGGCCGGTGACAGCCGCCAAGGTCAAGGAGGACACCGACAATGTGTCTGGGTCTGTCCAGCGAACAGATTCCGTTCGGACTTCGGCTACCGAAGCAACACCCGAAGTAGCCCCGACCTGAATGGCCCGTGCGGCCGGGAAATGCGGCATGTCGTAGAAAAACTGGAACCGGTTCGAGACAACGACTGCATCGAACTCGAAAAGATCGTAGAAGGCGGTGGACTTCTCAGCCACTCCTCGCAGGAACGCGAAATGAAGTACGACAACAAATATGCCCACCGCCGCCCCCGCGATCCCGGCTCCTGTCCGAAGGCGATCGCCACGGGCCACACCGAGCCAGGCCAGTGTGGCCACCGAGCGCCAGTTCATTTGGCGACTGGGCCTGGCGATACCACCACATCCACCTGCATGCCGATATACCGATCTGCGGGACTGGGCTGATCCAGTCGTATGGACGCCTTCCCCAGGCGAGTGCCGGCATTGACGATTCGTCCCACCTGCTCAACAGTACCCGTCAGACCACCGGGCAAAACCGGATTTGCAATGCGCACCTTTGCGCCCGGGGCGATTCGAGCCAGGTCACCTTCAAAAAAATCGGCGGTTACATACATGGCGGAAGTGTCTGCAAGTGTGACCTGCTGTCCGGTGGCACCCGTGCCTGCCGCGGACACTCCGGTGCCAACGGCCGAGACTTCGATCACAGTGGCGTCCCTGGGCGCAAACAGCTGCGAGCGCGAAAGGTGGGCCCGGGCGGTCTCGAGATTGGCCCGCGCCAGCCGGCGCTCCTGATCTGCAGCAACCTTTGCCTCCGCAATCCTTGCGTCTGCGAGCCGCAATGCGAGATCGGACGAAGCCGCCGCCTGGGCGCGCTGGCGCTGTTCGCGCGCAGAGACAGTTCGGTCGTCCAATCCGCTTACCGCCTGCAGTTCTTTCGCCGCCGCTTCTGCACCGAGCTTCGCAGCCTGACGCTCGAGCTCAAGAACGCGCGTCCGGGCAACGTGCAATTCGTCTACCTGCTTCAGGCGGTCTGCAGCTGCGTCCCGCTCAGCTTCCCGCATCGGCTTGTCAACAAAAACCAGAATGACGTCACCCTTCTTTACCCGGTCTCCCTCCTTCACAAGAACGCGCTCAACGACCTGGCCGGACTGGGTGGCGCCTAGGCTCAGGAGGCCGCCACTGGGTACGATGCGACCCTTCCCACCGATGCCGGACGGCGCCGATGCACTTGCCTGGTCCTTTACTTGCGCCACGACACTTGGCGGCACGAACACCAGTCCAAGCAAAACAGGCAGCATGCGATAACCGACCGTGACTGAACAGGTTCTCATAGCGCGACTGGCTCTCAGGCGTTGAAGTCAGACGCAAGACCGAAGCTTGTGTCCGACAGGTTCAAGGGTTCCAACTCCCGCAAAGCGGGAGTTCTCATATGATGCGACGGGCATCCCAAGGCTTTTTTTGTCAAATGCCTTTCCCGAACTAGTTTAATGCCAGCCACGCCCGGCGAGTCTCGCCTTGTCCTTGCCTTTGATTTTGGCACCTCCTCGGTGAAGGTCGGGGCGTTTGATCATTCCGGTGGAATGATCGCATCCGGAACCAGTCCGTATACGGTTCGGTATCCGCAGTCAGGATGGGCTGAACAGGATCCTTCCGATTGGTGGAACGCAGTGGGAGCGGCCTGCCGCAGCGTGTGCAGCCAGATCGACGCTGGCGCTGTTGCGGCCCTGGGCATCACCGCCCAGATGTGCGGCACGATCCCGGTGGACGCCCTTGGGGCACCACTTCATCCCTGCCTGATCTGGCTTGATACGCGCTCGCAGCTTCAGGCTCGTCGCATGACCGCCGGAGGACCGCGCGTGGCCGGCTATGGCTTGTTCACCCTGCTGGACTGGCTGCGGCTCGCCAACGGGGCGCCCAACCTGTCGGGCAAGGATCCCGCATCCAAGATGCGTTGGTTTCACGACAACCGACCGGACTTGTGGAACGCAACCTTCAAGTTCCTCGACGTCAAGGATTGGCTTGTGCAGCAATGCACCGGTGTCTTTGCGACGAGTGAGGACCTTGCGCAACTGCGTTGGACCATGGATACACGGCCGCATCGGCGCCAATGGTCCGCCGCACTTGCGCGGCGCGTCGGTGTCCCGCTGGACAAACTGCCCGTGATCCTGCCCTCAACTCAAGCAGTGGGGTCGCTGACAGCGCAGGCTGCTGCGCATCTGGGTCTGAGAGCCGGCATTCCGGTCGCTTGCGGTGTCGGCGACCTGAATGCCAACGCGCTGGGCAGCGGTGATATCGATCCCGGTGCCTGGCACCTCTACGTTGGAAGCAGCTCCTGGGTGGGGTGTCACACCATATCGCGCAAGGTGGACCCATTGACGGGTATCGCTACCATCTGCTCCGCCGTTGCTGATCAGTACTTTTTGGTGGCAACTCAGGAGAACGCGGGCAACGCTGCCCTTTGGGCGGCACAGGTACTGGGATGGGGCGAAGGCAATGCCGGTCTTCAGGCGCTGGACCGCGATGCTGCGCGGTGCCTCCCCGGCGACCAGACGCCTCTGTTCGTGCCTTGGTTGCATGGCGAGCGGGTGCCCGTAGACAACGCGGCCTTGCGTGGCGCGTTCGTTGGCATGAGCCCGCGCACATCCCGCGAAGATCTGGCTTACGCGGTATTGGCAGGGGTCGCGCTGAACATCCGCTGGGCCTGGGATTGCGCACGCAAGCTGTATCCAGGCAAGTCAGGCGCATTGCGCATGTTGGGTGGAGCCTGCGAGAGTCCGATTTGGCCCCAGATTTTTGCGGACATGCTGGGGCACCCGGTATCCGTAATGGAGAATGCACGTTGGGGGGGGGTTCGGGGAGCCGCTATGACCGCGGCAGTTGCAGGCGGTCTGCAGAGTGGACTGCGCGACGCGGCCTCCCAGACACGCATTCACCATACCTGCGAGCCTGACCCAAGCGCCGCGGCCTGGGCAAACGCGCGCTATGCCCAATTGCTGGGCTACTACAAGGCCACGCGCCGTTGGCATCAATTGGCATACCCCCCCGCCTCAAGGAATTCACCTCATGATTGATGGACGATTTGGCTCACCGATGAACGGGCTGTGGGAGTGGCTCGCCAGGGGACTGGTTCGAATGGGTTTGAGTCCAAATGCAGTGACCTGGACAGGCGGTGCACTGGTTGTGGCCGCCTGCCTGGCATATCCCATGCATGGCAACGGCTGGGTATTCGGCACGTGGTTGGCCGTCGCTTTTGCTTTCGACGGACTTGACGGGGCCGTGGCCCGACTCACCAATCGCAGCACGCATGGAGGAGGCTACCTTGATGCAGTGATCGACAGGTACCAGGAGGCTGCCGTCCTGGCTTCGCTGGCCTATGCGCACAATCTGTGGGCCGAGGCATTTCTGGCAGTGACCGGAGCCATGCTGATCAGTTACAACAAGGCACGTGTCGCGGTCGAGATGCCGGTGGACAACGGAAACTGGCCCGATTTGATGGAGCGCTTCGAGCGCGTCGTCTTCATGGTCATGATGGTGTTTGCCTCGCAGGCTGGCCACATGGCGGGCTGGCGCCACGAGGATGTTCTCCAGCCAGCCTTGCTGTTTTTCGCCGTCTTGGTGCACTTCAGTGCTCTCCAGAGATTCGCGCGCGCGCGCCGTCGTTTGTCAGATCATGACCACTTGGCTGACCGCTCAAACAAGCAATGAGCTCACTGCAGATGAAAAGTGGCGTCGCCCGCAATTTTTGCCCGGAGTCTGGCGAGCCAGTTGACCTGGTCTATACATGGGTTGACGACAGCCTGCCGGGCTATTCCCAAAGCCTGCAAGAGCACGCGCGCACAGCGCATGACCTCAACCCAAATCGGACGCGCGACAACCTGGACGTGCTGCGCTACAGCCTGCGCTCGGTGGAGCAGTTCGCACCTTGGGTCCGGAACATCTACCTGTTGACCGCACGCCCACAGGTGCCACCATGGCTGGCAATCGATCACCCCCGGCTGCGCCTCGTGCACCACGACCAGATCATGGCCCCCGAGATACTGCCTACATTCAACTCCCTCGCCATCATCGCCCATCTGCATCTTCTACCCGGAATTTCCAGACGATTCATCTACTTCAACGACGACATGCTGCTGGGTCGCCCGGTATTGGTCCGCGACTTTCTCACCCCCGACGGGCGCCTTCGTGTGTTTCCGCGGCTTTCACAGACCCCGCCCGCAGACCGGCGCCTCGATACCACCCAGTCAGGCTGGAACCGGTCCCTTTCCGAAGTAAACCACCGCCTGGACCGACTTTTCGGTCAGCGCAGGCGCCCCCAGCACAGCCACTTTCCGCTCTGGATTGATCGCGATCTTTGGGCCAGTCTGCTTGAGCTCTGGCCGGATGCAACCATGCTCACACGCGCCAGCCGGTTTCGGGATACAGGGAACATCACCATGGATTACCTGTATCCCCAATACTTGCTCGAAACGGACGGTGGGGTTGCAGTGTCCATGGGCAAGTCCTATGTCGAGGCGTTTTACATGCCCCTGGAAAACTCTTTGCCGCTTGCCATGATTCTCACAAGAATGGCCCGAACGATCCGGCCGCCGTTCATGACCCTCAACGACAATTTCGGATCAGAGCCGAACCCCGGGGTTGTCCGTCATGTCCGATCCTTCCTCAGCGGCTATTGGCCAGAGCCATCGAGCTTCGAGCGCCCGGCCTCGGCATAGATTTTCAGGAATGCCGGCAACTGAGCTTCAAGATCCGCAGATCGACTCGCTTCAAGTCCCCAGGCGCTCAGCCGCTGGCGCAACGGCAGGTCCTCGAGCACAGTGATCAGGGCTTTGGCGAGTCCAGGCTCATCGCCGGGCTCTACAAGGCCCAGAGAACCCGGTCCGCGAAGGACCTGGCGGTATCCGTCATTTGCGGCTGCCACCACCGGCACGCCAGCTGCCATCGCCTCAACCAGCACAAGGCCGTAGCTCTCCCCGTAAAGCGAAGGCGCACAAAACACGGTTGCCGTCCCAAGCTGGCGCAGTTTTTCGGCCTCATCAACGGCGCCCAAAAGCTGTACCGTGTTGCCCAGCGCCAATCGCTCCACCAGCGACCGGGCTTCCTCTGCCTGAGGGCCGTCGCCACAGATGACCAACTGGGCGTCAGGCAGCGCTCTCGAGACTTCAGACCATGCCTGTATCAGCACCAGAACACCCTTGCGAGGCTCCAGACGACCGGTAAACAGCACACGAAGCTGGCCCTCTCGCCGGACGGAGAGCGCGCGGTAGGGCCCCAGGCCGATACACCCGGGCAGGATGTGCAATGGGCATCCTGAGCGGATGGCCAGGTGGTTCGCCGGAGCGGTCGACACCGCGATGGCTGCCTGCAAGCTGCGGCTGAGCTGCCAACTTGCAACCTGGAACACTCGCCGAATTGCCCGTCCAGTCCATCCCTGGGGAGGCGTGTCGTGAAATGTGGCAATGCGTGCGACCTTCGGGAATCGCCGAAGCAAGCTCCAGACCTGCCAGGAAAGAAAGGGTGTCCACAATGTGTGGAAATGAACAATTTCCGGGCGAAACCTGGACAAAGCTTCAAGCACCCGCCTTTGATCAGCCCAACTGACCTCGAACGCCGTACCCAATACCTGCAAAACCCGGAAGCGACCCAGGACAACGGTCTGGAATGGAGCGTCATCGCGCGCAATGCCGCCCGGCGCCAGCACGGCCACCACATGCCCGTCTGTAGTGAGCGCATTTGCCAGATCCAGAACGTGGCGTTGAACCCCCCCGGGTCGCGCCAGATCGTATGGGCAAACGAGCAGAATCCTCATGCGGCCGGGGACGCGATCCAGCGGATGATCAAGCTGCCGACCTGGCAAGACGCACGCGGCGCCAGACCACAGCCGCAAGGACCATCAAACCCAGGCCAGCGCTCCAGCCCCAGCTGGTCGCACCTCCGCCGCCTCCACCACCCGGCGCCGGAACGGTCGCAGTGTCCACCACCAGAGTCTGCTCTCCGGTACGAGCCTGATCGTCTGTGACCTGAAGGCGAAACTCGAACGCCGCTGCCGTAGCCGGCAATGTCACGCTGGCCACACTCAGGTTGCTGCTGCGAATGGTCAGCGCCGGGCCTCCCACCTGGGTCCACAGGAATCCTTCGAGACTCGCGCCCGTCGCCGCAGCGCTTTCGCGACCGTCCAGAAGGAGAACGCTGCCGGGAGATACCGATCCCGGGGTTGCGATTCGCGCAGCCGGATTGAGAGCCTGCCGAACCGCCTGATACGCGTCCAGCAGCCCGCTGCCGCAAGTCAATGCAGTGCACTCGCAGCTGCCGGCATTCCCTGATCCACAGGGCGAATACCCGGTTCCGGTTGCATGCGGTCGCGCGGATGCTTTCAGGCGATCCACGATCTGGGCAGGCGTCAGTGACGGATTCACCGAAATCATCAGGGAAGCAACGCCCGCCGCCAGTGGCGCGGAAAAGCTGGTGCCCTGCTTGTAGCCATAGGTGCCTGACACAGGTCCCTGAAACCCGCTGTCAACTGTCGAGTACAGCTGCATTCCTGAGGTGCCACCCGGCGCCATCAGGGAGACAGCGCCGCCCAGATTGGAGTAGCTTGCCTTGGCGCCGTTGGACTGTGCAGCCCCTACCGTCAACACGCGACGGCAATCAGCCGGACGGCTGGGGGCGCCGGACTCGTTTCCAGCCGCCACGACCAACAGCGAACCTCGGGCCGTGATCTCGTCAATCACGGACTGATAGCTGGACCCACAGGGCGCGTCGCCACCAAAGCTCAGATTGATGACTTTGGCCGGGTTGGCGTTGTCTGGCACGCCGGAGACCGTCAGGCCCGCCGCCCAACGAATTCCGTCCAGGATGTCGCTTAGAAACGCACCGCATTTCCCCGAAACCCGAACCGGCAGGATTTTTCCCGCCCAGTTGACGCCGGCGATGCCCTGTCCGTTTCCCGTCGCAGCGGCAATTTGCCCGGCGATGAACGTGCCGTGCCAGGAACTGTCTGAAACTTCACAGAAACGGAAAATCGGGCCCGAGGCCTCCGCTGAAGTCACCCAGTCACCGGGGTCAGACGCGTCCGAGTCACGGCCATTCCCGTCGTTTGCAAATTCGACTTCACTCACGAAGTCATAACCGGCGAGCAGGCGCCCGGCCAGATCGGGGTGACCGGGTCGCACGCCGGTGTCGAGCACCGCCACAACCGAAGCAACTGTTCCGGTCGTGATATCCCAAGCGGCAGGCAAGTTCAGCGCGGAGGCGTGGATCGCAGGAGACTGCAAGTGCCACTGCAACGAGTAGCCCGGGTCGGCAGGTGTGGTGTCCAGACGCCGCATCAGCACATCGGGCTCGACGGACACCACTTCGGGATGAAGCCTCAGGCGGCGCGCAGCGTCGTCGAGGGCCTGTCCACGCAACAGGCCAGGGAAGCGCAGCACCATGTGCCGCCGCCCCAAACTGGCCTCCCCCTGTGAGGAGACACCGCTGTCCCGTGCGACCACCTTCAGTCGCTCGCGCAGCGCGAATGGCTGCTCCCGTTCGCCCTGGATTGAGGGTTTCAGCTGGACGATCAGGCCGCGGGCCGGCAGGTTCTGGGCGTTTGCCAGGCCCGCAATCGCCAGCAAAAGAGGCAGGACAAGGGTACGCATGGATGTCCGCAGATTATCCGCCTCGCCCGACACCGAGCGCCTGCTGAACAACAGCCGCATCGAGCCCGTACATCTCGGCAAATGCAGCGACGTTTTGACCGCTTGATTCGTAGGCGCGCACCAAGGCTTCGCGCCGAGCGCGACGCTCCGCCACTTCGGCACAGGCTTGCCCTACCGCATCAGCAATCTCTGCATCCGTGTGAACGAAGCATGCAGCGTAGGCGTCTCCGTCCATGCCGGAGCGTTCGATCGCCCGTGCCAGTCGTTCCCGCAGCCAGGGAAGCGGATTCTGTCGGGAACGGGAGCGCCGGCGCCGGAACACTTCGACGATGGCGTGATGCACGTGCTCGGGGGCCAGCTCGCCGACTGGCCGACCCTCAAGATCATGGCGCTTTTCCCCGTTGGCGACGCATTCGAGATAGCGGGTGGAGCGGGCATGCACGCCCAGTGCCTGCTTGAGATCTTCCTTGCGGAATTCCTCCGGATGGCGTGCAAGCAACTCCTGATAGGCGCCCAGCTGCAATGGCAGAAAGCGCGCACCGAACATCTGCGGATACAACTCATACAACCGCTGCAGCACGGCGGATGCCGTCCGCTCAGGCGGCTTGTCAACGGACGAATCGGTTTCAGACATCAGGGTTGGCAAATTGTTTCGCGCAGTCCTGAACTGTAATGCGGTTCTCACGGCAAAATCGTGGCCATGAAAATAGACAAAGACACCGTGGTGACCCTGAACTTCCGGGTGACAGATGCCCAGGGGCGGGTCGTGGAACAAAGCCGCGAGCCCATGGTCTACCTGCACGGGGGGTACGACAACACCCTGCCCCGGATTGAAGCCGCGCTGGACGGTCGCGAACCCGGCTACCGTGTGTCGCTGGACTTGCAGCCAGCCGACGCATTCGGGGAGCGTGACGAACGGCTCGTGCGCACGATTCCCAAGAGGGATTTTCCCCCGGGGGTCAAGGTGGGCGGGCAGCTGGAAGGACGCAATGATGATGGCGTTCCCCAGGTCTTCACCGTCATGAAAATCAAGGGTGACACCGTCCATCTGGATGGGAATCATCCCCATGCAGGCAAGGCTTTGCGGTTTGACCTTCAGGTCGTGGGCGTTCGTGCCGCCACAGACGAAGAGATTGCGCATCGGCATGTGCATGGCGCTGGCGGCCACCACCATTGAGACGCCCGCGATGAAGTTCAAGATGGCGCCGAACTCGTTGTTCGCGATCCTGCTGCGCTCGCCCTGGTGGATCAGCTTGCTGATCGCAGCCGTATTCGCCGGCGCGTCCAGGGCTTTTCTGCCGGACGCCTACTGGGTGTTTGGCGCGATGGGCGGCTTCCCGTTTCTGGGCATCGGGGTATACGCGTTCCTGCAGCAGATGCAGGCACCCAGTGCCCAACAGTCCGAAGCCATCCTGAAGGCCGTTTCCACAATGGGCTGGCGCGAGTTCGCCGACGCGCTGGAGCAGGGTTTCACGGCCCAGCGCTACAAGGTGCAGCGCATCGACGGAGCAGCTGATTTCCTGCTGCAGCGCGAGGGTCGCACAACCATCGTGGCGGCAAGGCGGTGGAAGGCCGCGCACGTCGGGGCGGAGGCCCTGGAGTCGCTGCAGGCAGCGGCGCCGGCCTACGGCGCTTCCCAGTGCCAGTACGTCACGCTGGGCCAGCTGAGCGACAACGCCTTGGGCTTTGCGAAAAAGCACGGCGTGCAGCTGGTTCAGGCAGACGCACTGACGTTGCTCTTGCGCGGGATGACCAAGCCGGGCAAGTAGAAACGCGCCCCAAGGCGCGTTTGAGAGGTTGGCGCGGGAAGCGAACTATTTCGATACCACGCGCACCATCTCCAGGCACTTGTTGGAGTAGCCCCACTCGTTGTCGTACCAGCTCACCAGCTTGACGAAAGTGCCGTCCAGCGCGATGCCGGCGTCGGCGTCGAAAATGCTGGTGCGGGTGTCGCCACGGAAGTCGGTGGCCACCACCTTGTCTTCGGTGTAGCCCAGGATGCCCTTGAGCGCGCCTTCGGACTGCGCCTTCATTTCGGCGCAGATGTCCTTGTAGGTGGCTTCCTTGTTGAGCTCCACCGTCAGGTCCACCACCGACACGTCGCTGGTCGGCACACGGAAGCTCATGCCGGTGAGCTTCTTGTTCAGCTCGGGGATCACCACGCCCACGGCCTTGGCGGCACCGGTGGAGCTGGGGATGATGTTTTCCAGGATGCCGCGGCCGCCGCGCCAGTCCTTGTTGCTGGGGCCGTCCACGGTCTTTTGCGTGGCGGTGGCGGCGTGCACGGTGGTCATCAGGCCGCGCTTGATGCCCCACTTGTCGTTGAGCACCTTGGCCAGCGGGGCTAGGCAGTTGGTGGTGCAGGACGCGTTGGAGATGATGGCTTCGCCGGCGTACTTGGCGTGGTTCACACCAAACACAAACATCGGCGTGTCGTCCTTGGACGGGGCCGACAGGATGACCTTTTTGGCACCGGCGTCCAGGTGCTTCTGCGCGGTGACCTTGTCCAGGAACAGGCCGGTGGACTCGATCACCACGTCGGCGCCCACCTCGCCCCACTTCAGGTTGGCGGGGTCGCGCTCCTGCGTCAGGCGGATCTTCTTGCCGTTGACGATCAGGGTGTTGCCTTCGACGCTCACGGCGCCCTTGAACCGGCCGTGCACGCTGTCGTACTGCAGCATGTAGGCCAGGTAGTCCGGCTCCAGCAGGTCGTTGATGCCGACGATTTCGATGTCGGGGAAGTTCTGGACTGCCGAGCGCAGCACGTTGCGACCGATGCGGCCGAAGCCGTTGATGCCAACCTTGATCGTCATGATTTCTCTCTCCGGGGATGTAGAAAACTGGTTTTACTTGCGCAGCGCGGCACGCACCGTGTCAGCCACGTTCTCGGGCGTGAAGCCGAAATGCTTGAACAGCACCGGCGCCGGGGCCGACTCGCCGTAGGTGTCGATGCCGACCACGGCGGCGCAGCCGTACTTCCACCAGCCGTCCGTGGCGCCCATTTCCACCGCGATGCGCGGCACGCCCTTGGGCAGCACGTCGGATTTGTAGGCCACCGTCTGCTGGTCAAAGGTGGTGGTGGACGGCATGGAGACCACGCGCACCGCGATCTTCAGCGCCGCCAGCAGCTCCTGCGCCTTCAACGCGAGCTGCACTTCAGAGCCGGTGGCGATGATCACGGCCTGCGGCTTTTTCTTCACGCCCACATCGGCCGGTTCGGACAGCACATAGGCGCCGCGGCTGATGTCGCCCAGGTCGCGCTTGGGCGCGTAGGGCAGGTTCTGTCTGCTCAGCAGCAGCGCGGTGGGCTTGGCCTTGTTCTGCAGCGCCACCGCCCAGGCCACCGCCGTCTCAGCCGTGTCGGCCGGACGCCAGACGTCCAGATTGGGAATCAGTCGCAGGCTGGCGGCATGTTCGATGGACTGGTGCGTGGGACCGTCTTCGCCCAGGCCGATCGAGTCATGGGTGAACACATGCACCACCCGCAGCTTCATGAGCGCGGCCATGCGGATCGCATTGCGGCTGTAGTCGCTAAAGGTCAGGAAGGTGCCGCCATAGGGGATGAAGCCGCCGTGCAGCGCAACGCCGTTCATGATGGCAGCCATGCCGAACTCGCGCACGCCGTAGTTGATGTGGCGGCCGATCTTGCCGTCCTCGGTGAGCTTCACCTCGCCAGCCAGGTCCACACGAAGCGCCGGCGTGGCCTTTGTGTTGGTGAGGTTGGAGCCGGTCAGGTCGGCGCTGCCTCCCAGCAGTTCGGGCAGCGCGGCCGTGAACGACTCCAGCGCCAGCTGCGAGGCCTTGCGCGAGGCCACCGTCTCGGCCTTGGCGTGCGCACCCACGGCGGCATCGACCGCCACCTGGGCAAAGGACTTGGGCAGGTCGCCCTTCATGCGGCGGGTGAACTCGGCGGCCAGCTCGGGGTGGGCGGCTTTGTAGGCGGCAAATCCGGCGTCCCAGGCAGCTTCCACCGCCAGGCCACGGGCCTTGGCGTCCCAGTCGGCATACACCTCGGCGGGCACTTCAAACGGCGGGTGGTTCCAGCCGAGCGCTTCACGGGTGAGCTTGATTTCTTCGGCGCCCAGGGGCTCGCCATGGGCCTTGGCGGTGTTGGCGCGGTTGGGACTGCCCTTGCCAATGTGCGTCTTGCAGATGATGAGCGTGGGGGCATCGGCCTTGTTCTTCGCATCCACAATGGCGCGGTCCACCGCGTCCACATCGTGACCGTCGATGGGGCCGATCACGTTCCAGCCGTAGGCGGCAAAACGCAGTGCCGTGTTGTCAATGAACCAGGGCTGTACCTGGCCGTCGATGGAAATGCCGTTGTCGTCGTACAGCGCGATCAGCTTGTTCAGTTTCCACGCGCCGGCCAGTGCGCAGGCCTCGTGGCTGATGCCTTCCATCAGGCAGCCGTCGCCCAGAAACACATAGGTGTGGTGGTCCACGATGGTGTGGCCGTCGCGGTTGAACTCCTTGGCCAGCAGTTTTTCGGCCAGAGCCATGCCCACCGCATTGGTAATGCCCTGCCCCAGCGGGCCGGTGGTTGTCTCCACGCCCGGTGTGATGCCCACCTCGGGGTGGCCAGCCGTCTTGCTGTGCAACTGGCGGAAGTTCCTGAGCTCCCCCATCGGCAGCTTGTAGCCCGTGAGGTGCAGCAGCGCATAGATCAGCATCGAGCCGTGGCCGTTGGACAGCACGAAGCGGTCGCGGTCGGCCCAGTGCGGGTTGTGCGGGCTGTGTCGCAGGTGGCGGCCCCACAGCGCCACCGCCATGTCGGCCATGCCCATGGGCGCGCCGGGGTGCCCCGAGTTGGCTTGTTGCACGGCATCCATCGCCAGGGCCCGTATGGCGTTGGCCATGTTCACGGAGTTTGCTTTCGCCATGGGTTGGGTATCGGCCATCGAGGGGGCTCCGCAGAAGATCTAGGGGGAAACCCGGGATTTTACCGGGGCGGCGGCCCGGCCCGTTTCGGCGCCATGACCCGTCGGCCATGCTCTACAGTCTGGCCCATGCAAGGCCTACACCTGACCGCTGATCTCTACCGGTGCCGCTGTGACCCGGCCTGGCTGACCGACGCGGGCCGCCTTAGTGTGTGGTGCGTCCGGGCCGTCACTTCCGTCGGGCTGCAACCGGTCAATCAGCTGTTCCACACCTTTCCCGCCACGCCGCGTGGGCCTGGCGGGATCACCGCCACGGTGCTCCTGGCCGAATCCCACGTGTGCCTGCACACCTGGCCAGAGCAGCGCGCCGTCACGGCGGATGTCTATGTCTGCAATTTCGGCGCGGATCATTCGGCCAAGGCCCGCGGGCTGATGGAGGCCGTGGTTGCGCTGTTCCAGCCCGAGTGGACGGAGCAGCGCACGCTGGATCGGGGCGAGGGGGAATGAGCGGGGCGCAGGCCATGGTTCTGGCCGCTGGCCGGGGCGAGCGCATGCGGCCGCTGACGGACAGCTGCCCCAAACCGTTGCTGCCCGTACGGGGCAAGCCGCTGATGCAGTGGCCGCTGGAGGCACTGGCGCGCGGCGGGTTCGCACCAGTGGTGGTCAATACCGCCTGGCTGGGCGGCCAGATTGAGCATCATTTTGGCCTCCAGCCCCCGTCCCTACTTGATTCGGCGCTATCAAAAAGTGAGCAGCCTGGGATTCTCTGGTCACGCGAAGGGGATGATTTCGGCGGCGCCCTGGAGACGGCGGGCGGCATCGTCCGTGCCTTGCCGCTGCTGGAAGACGTTTTCTGGGTCGTGGCGGGCGACGTCTTCGTTCCCGATTTCAGTTTCGACAAAGCCGATTTCGAGCGCTTTGCCGCGGGTGACAAGCTGGGCCATCTCTGGCTGGTCCCCAACCCGCCGCACAACCCGAAGGGTGACTTTGGCCTGGCGCCCGATGGCCTGGCACTGAACCAGGACGGGGAGCGTCACACCTTTTCGACCATCGGCCTGTACCGCCGCGCCCTGTTCGGCGCGCCGTACTGCGCGATTCCGTCCGGCAACCCGCACGGCGTCAAAGCCCCACTGGCGCCATTGCTGCGCGCCGCGATGGACAATCGGCTCGTCACCGCCCAGCTGTATACCGGCCACTGGACCGATGTCGGCACGCCCGAACGGCTGGCCCAACTCAATACGCCATGACCACTTCCATTCATGCCCAACGCCGCGCCCGGGCAGCTGCCGCCCTCGGATCCAATGGCATTGCCATCATCCCCACGGCACCCGAACGCCCGCGCAACCGTGACAGCGACTTCCTGTACCGGCACGACAGCTACTTTTATTACCTCACCGGGTTCACAGAGCCCAACGCCTGGCTGGTGATCACGGGCGATGGCCGCAGCACGCTGTTCTGCCAGCCCAAGGATCTGGAGCGGGAGATCTGGGACGGCTACCGCCTGGGTCCCGAGGCCGCGCCACAAGCGCTTGGCGTGGACGCATCCTTTGCCGTGACCGAACTGGACGCGCAGCTGCCCAAACAGCTGGAAAACCGCGACGCGGTCTGGTACCCGTTTGCCATTCATGACGGGCTTGAGGCGCGCGTGGGCGGCTGGCTCAACCAGGTGCGCGCGCGCGTGCGCTACGGCGCGATTTGCCCCGAGCAGCAGCGCGACCTGTGCGGCGTGCTGGACGAGATGCGCCTGGTCAAGGACGCTCACGAGCAGGACATCATGCGCCGCGCCGGCGCCATCAGCGCGCGCGCCCACATCCGCGCCATGCAGCTGAGCGCGCGCATGCTGCGCGAAGGCCAGGACGTGCGCGAGTACCACCTGGACGCCGAGCTGTTGCACGAGTTTCGCCGGGGCGGCTCACAGTACCCCGCCTACGGCTCCATCGTCGCCGCTGGCGCCAACGCCTGCGTTCTGCACTACCGCGCCGACACCGCGCCGGTCAAAAGCGGCGACCTGGTGCTGATCGACGCAGGCTGTGAGCTGGACGGCTACGCCAGCGACATCACGCGCACCTTTCCGGCCAATGGCACGTTCACCGGACCGCAACGCACGCTGTACGACCTGGTGCTCGCCTCACAGGACGCGGCGGTGGCCGCCACCCGGGCCGGCGCCCGCTTTGTCGATCCGCACGAAGCCACGGTCAAGGTGCTGGCCCAGGGTCTGCTGGACGTGGGTCTGCTCGACCGGAACAAGGTGGGCACCGTGGACGACGTGATCTCGCAACGCGCCTACTTCCAGTTCTACATGCACCGCACCGGCCACTGGCTGGGCATGGACGTGCACGACTGCGGCAGCTACGTGGAGCCCTCGCAGGTGGGCGAGGTGAGCGAGCGCCGCGACCCGCTGTCCAACGAGCTCATCAAGGACCGCCCCAGCCGCGTGCTGCAGCCCGGCATGGTGCTGACCATCGAGCCCGGCCTTTACGTGCGCCCGGCCGACGACGTGCCCGAGCACTTCCACAACATCGGCATCCGCATTGAAGACGACGCCATCGTCACCGCCACCGGCTGCGAGCTGATTTCGCGCGGTGTGCCGGTCAACGCCGACGAGATCGAAGCGCTGATGCGGGGCTGAGTTCCACCGTGACCGGAGCCAGCGCAGCCGACCTGCGGCTGCACAGCGTCAACCTCGGTGCCGCCATCGCGCTGCAGATCGGCGGGCGCCGCGTCCTTTCGGCCATCGGCAAAAGGGCCGTCTGGGGACCGGTCCGCGTGGGCCCGCTGGGGCTTCAGGGCGACGAGCAGGCGGACCTGAGCGTGCACGGCGGCCTGGACAAGGCGGTCTATGCCTACCCGCTGGAGCACTACGACTTCTGGCGCGCCCAGCGCCTGGCGCATGGCGTCAGCCTGTTTGACGAGGAACTGCCGCCGGGCTTCGCAGGCGAGAACCTCAGCATCACCGGCCTGCTGGAACCGGATGTGTTTGTGGGCGACGAGCTGCACTTTGCCCACTGTGTGCTGCGCGTCACCGCGCCGCGCGAGCCCTGCTTCAAGTTCAACGCCGTGATGGGTTTCAGCCAGGCGGCCCGCCTGATGGCTGTACACGCGCGCTGCGGCTTTTACCTGTCGGTGGCGCAACCCGGGACTCTGGAAGCAGGCGAGACCTTTCGCCTGGTGTCCGGCCAGCGGGCGCTCAGCATCGCGCAGGCCATCCGGGGCAAGCTGGCCAAGCATCTGCGCTGACGTCGCCTGGCGCGCCGCCAGTTCAGCCCATTCCGGCGAGGTGGCCACGGGTGAACGCCTCCTCGAACACCGAATAGCCCGCCCAGTCGCTGTGGGCAAACGACAGGCGTCCGGCAGCAACCCGCATTTGCTCTGATTTTGATAGCACACCAGCCAATCCCCACGCGGGCTGAGGCCTGATTTTGCTTGCAAAACCGGGGTACGGCACGGCCATCGCATGACCATGCCGTGTGATTTCCATGCGCGTCGCCCGGGCGGCGATGTCGGGGTGGGGCACAGACAGCTCGGCCAGGATGGTGTCTCGCCAATGCGTCCAGGGGCGCTCCAGCAACTGCCGGCGCCCGTCGGGTCTGTCTCCCAACGCCTGGTACCAGGTCAACACGGTCGGGCCTGGCCGCGGATCCAGTGTCTGGTGGCGCGCGTCCACGTATCCCAGGCCCGCCGAGCCGTACAGCACGTTGTCCCAGCTCGGCGGGGCACCCGGCCGGTCCGCGAGCGGCTCGCGCAGGTGCAGGTTGGCCACCAGCCAGGGCGCGTGGCGCACCGCCGCCGCCGCTTCGCGCAGGAACGCGGGCGCGCCCTGCACCACGCGCGCGGCCACGTGCAGGGGCATCGCCACGATCACCCGCTGCGCCTGCCAACGCTGCATCTGGCCACTGCGGACATCCCACACGTCCACCTCCACTGCGTGGCGACCCTCGGCGATCCGCTGCACAAGCTGGCCAGTGTGCAGCCGCTCGCCCAGGGGTCCGGCCAGCTGCCGCGTCAGCCAGCCATTGCCCTCTGGCCAGGTGAGGACCGCTTCGGCGGGCGTTTCGTGCCCGCCCGGCGCCGAGAAGCCGTGCCGGCTGGCAAAGTAGTGCAGCCCCGCCCAGGCCGACACGGTGGCGGCGCCAGCGCCATAGTCGTCGCGGCAACAGTAGTCCAGGTACCAGCGCAGATGCGGGTCACCCAGCCCCTGTGCGTCCAGCCAGGCGGCAAAGGTCTGCGCGTCCAGCTGCGCATGCAGCGCGGACCAGGGCGCGCGCGCGGCGGGCAAAGCAAACCGTGCGGCCCGGCGAACGAGTTGCACCGCCGCGGCAAAGGCCTGGTACTGCGCCAGGGTGGCAGGGCCCACGCCGGCCACCGGCAGCAGTCCGTCCTGCCAGCCGGCGCCTTCGGGGCCGTGGAAATACAGCCGCTCCTGCGGGCTGTGACAGAGGTGGCGCTCGTCGTACACCCAGCGCCCGGACACGCGGCGGCGCAGGCCCAGTTCCTCCAGCAGGTCCTGCACCTCGCGCGCATCGTCCCCCGGGACCGGCAGGTAGTGCGCGCCCAGCGGGCAGGCAATGCCGCCGATCTGCCCGGCCCGGCTGTTGCCACCTGGGTTGTCCTCCAGTTCCAGCAGCACGAAGTCTTCGATCCCGCGCTGGCGCAGGGCGCGCGCGGCCGCCAGGCCCGCCACCCCGCCGCCGGCGATGACCACGTGCGTGCGGCGCGTCTGCGCCGGCGCAGCGGCCACCTGCGGCTGTTGCAGGCGGTGGCCGCGCGTGTGGCCCGTGTCCTGGAAGCCACCCTCCACCGCCGGGGGCGCATCACAGCCCAGCAGCGGCAGGGTCATGGCCCCTAGCAGGGCCCGGCGTGTCGGGCCCTGCGGCCGCGGCTCGCGCGTCACGGATGCACCTTGCCCCATTCGCGCTCGTAGGTCGTGACCAGGATCTGGTTGGACAGGCGGTTGACGCCCCCAGGCACGCGCGCCATGTCGCGCGGAAAGTCGAACAGCTGGGGCAGCATGGGCAGATCCAGAAACCGCAGCCCGGTCGGCAGAGCCTCAGGGACACGGGCGGGACGTCGACCGGCCAGCACAAAGCCCCACTCTCCAAAGCTGGGCACGTGGGCGTGGTAGGGCGTCGCGGTCAGTCCCACCGAGTCGATCGTGTCCACGACCGTCCAGAAACTCTGGCGCGCCACAAGCGGCGAGGTGGTCTGCACGACGGCGATGCCACTGGCCGACAGGCGCTGCTCCAGCAGGGCATAGAACGCGCCGGTGTACAGCTTGCCGATGGAGAAGTTGGTCGGGTCGGGAAAATCGACCACGATCACGTCAAAGAATTCCGTGCCCTCCTGCAACCACTTGAAGGCGTCGGCGTGGACCACCGTGAGCTTGGGCGACGCCAGCGCACCGGCGTTCAGCCGCGACAGCACCCCATGCGTGGCAAACAGCCGTGTCATCTCCGGGTCCAGCTCCACCAGCGTCACCGATTCCACAGAGGGGTAGCGCAGGATCTCGCGCACCGCCATGCCATCACCGCCGCCCAGCACGGCTACCTTTCGCGGCGCACCATGGCCAGCCATGGCCGGATGCACCAGCGCCTCGTGGTAGCGGTACTCGTCACGCTCGGCAAACTGCAGGTTGCCGTTGAGGAACAGCCGGTGGCCGGCGCGCCCGTGGGTGACCACGATGCGCTGCCAGGGCGAGGTTTTCGCGAAAACCACCCGGTCTTCATAGAGGCGATCTTCTGCCAGTGTGGTGATGGCGTCGGCGCCGACCAGACCGCCCAGCAGCAGCCCCAGCACGCCAACGCTGGCGAGGACATGGGCACGAAGACGAGGCAGCTCATGACGGAACAGCCACAACGCCCACAGGGCGACCACCGCATTCATCAAGCCAAACAACAAGCCGGTGCGAACAAGACCCAGCTTGGGCACCAGCAGCAGCGGAAACGCCACCGACACCGCCAGCGCACCCAGGTAATCAAAGGTGAGCACCTGCGAGACAAGGTCCTTGAGCGCGACGTCGCGGCGCAGGATGCGCATCACCAGGGGGATCTCCAACCCGACCAGTGCGCCCACGAGCAGCACCAGCCCATACAGCAGCACGCGGAAGGAGCCTGGCGCCCAAGCGTTGGCAAGAAACAGCAATGCCGGCAGGCCGCCGCCGATCAGCGCGATCAGCAGCTCGATGCGCAGAAAGTGCGCCGGGAGCTGGCGCGAGAAGTGGCGAGAGGCCCAGGAGCCCAGCCCCATGGCAAACAGATAGGTGCCGATCACGGTGGAAAACTGCAACACCGAGTCGCCCAGCACATAGGAGGCGAGCGCGGCAGCGGCCAGCTCGTACACCAGCCCGCAGGCTGCGACCACGAACACGCTGGCGAGAAGCGCGACCTCGACCGGCCGCGGATGATGGAGCATCAGCCGTGGATCGCGGCGGCCACGATGATCGAGATGCCCAGCGACATGGCGGCGACCACCAGCGCCAGCGCCACGTTCTGTTTCTCGACGATCTCTTCCCACAGGTTGTAGGGCGTGATGCGGTCAATGACCACGAAACACAGCCAGAACACCAGCACGCCAATCAGCGCGTAGAGGATGGAGCCGAAAAAAGCGCCGGTTTTCAGCCATTCGAATGTCATGGGAACCTCCTGGAAGAACGGGTGTCGGGTAGGAAAGTCATTTGTGGCCACCGCCGCTGGAGTAGCCGCCGTACGAGCCGCCGGAACTGCGCCAGCCACTGCCGGAGCTGGTGCTGCAGTTTTCGGCCTGCGGGTCGCAGCTGGAACACCGCGACATCAGCAGCGCCAGGAATACGATGACGGCCACGACCATGAACAGCCCGCCCAGTCCGACCTGGGACGCCGCGCTGAACGGGGCGGCGTCCGCGCGCCTGAGCAGGTCGCGACTCGCCTCCAGCCCGAAAGCCTTGGTGACCGTCTCGCTGTCGATGCGGCTGCCCACGGACCAGGTGATTTCGCTGCCGGCCTGCTCGCGCGACAGAAGGTTCCGTCCGGATTCAAAGTCCATGTTGTGGGTGCGCTGACCGCGTTCCACCTGCCAGTAGAACTCGCCGGCCACAAACGTTGTTTCCGCTGTATAGGACTCGCGCTGCGTATAGCGCGTGCCCAGGTAGGTGGCTGTGGCTGGCGCCCCCTGGCCCATCACGGGCGCGCCGGTGGCGGGCTTGACCACGCTCCAGCCGTCCTGCGAATCCACCAGGAACAGAAAACCTGCCTGCGGGTTGTACAGCAGGTATTCCTCCCAGCCGAAATGCTCATCGGCGTCCTGGGGATCATGGCCCATGCGATGCTGGAATCCGACGACCTGCCAGCGCTTGCCCTGGAACTGCCCCGTGCTGCCCAGAGGAATCGCCGGCTTGACGGGTTCTTCCTGCTGGGCATAAGCCAGCTCCCCGCCTACGCCCTTGTCGGGCGCGGACACGTCGATCAGGCTGTGGCACCGTGAGCAGGTGACGCTTTTGCTGCCCGCCAGGTGCACATCCACCGGGCTTGCGCAGTTGGGGCAGGCGAACTGGCGCCCCTTGTATTCCCGCGCCGAACCGTCCCGCAGTCCGCGCAGGGCCAACGCGTCCAGCGACACGGCGCGCCCCAGGCTGACCTCTGGCGGCACGCTGCCGTAGTCGATGGAAAGGACTTCGCCACGCTCGTTGCGCAGGTCGACCATCGCGAACGCCGTACCCGGCTGCGGCAGGCGCGGAAGTTCGCCCTGCGCAGAAACGAGCGACACGGTCTCATTGGAGGCCACGGTGAAGGGCTGCCCGCCTACTGCGGTGGTCATGCCCGGTCGCAGGTGCGTGGCTTCCGGCACCTCGCGCTGCAGCGTGGCCGGCCGGCTGAACACGTAGGCACCGTTGTCCTCGCTCAGCCAGGCACTGGTTCCGTCGTCCAGCAACGCATGCCACTCGGACCAGACGCCCTGGCTGTAGCGGTATTGAAGGCGCCCGACCAAAGTGAAAGCCTGGGTGCCGATGCGGCCGCTCGCCAGCAGCTGAAGCGGGCTGTGGTCGTCAAACAGCTCGGCCATGCGCCCGGTGCGGGCCAGCGCGTCACCATCGCGCACAACAATGCTCTTGCACCAGCCGCACACGGCGTGTGCCGCCGTGGCACTGCGGAATTCGACCGGCGCACCGCAGCCCGGGCAGGCGGCACGGTACGTGCGCTGGGGGGTGTTTTCGGTCGCCATGAATTGCGCAAGAAGCCGCTCGCCCCGGGCCTGCCGAACAGCCCCCGGGCAGGGCTTCGAAAGGCTCAGTCCGGACGCAACCGGCTCAGACCAGCTTCTTCAGCAGCTCGGCTTTCTTGGCGCTGAACTCTTCGTCGGTCAGGATGCCTTTGGCCTTGAGCTCTCCGAGTTTCTCCAGTGTCGACATCACGTCATCGGGTTTGACGCCCGCCTGGGTTGTCGCAGCGGCTGACGCCTGGGTTGCACTGCCCTGCAGGCCTTGCTGCAGGTTCTGGGCGAGTACCTGGCCCATGGCCATTCCGGCGCCCAGGCCCATTGCGTCGCCGGCAATGCCGCCACCTCCTGTGCCCACGCCCTCTGCCAGCTTGGGGATTGCCTGGGCAGTCTGGTATTGCATGAATTTGCCCATGTCGTTGCCGACCATGCCCATGCCGATCTTCTGGTCCAGGACCTTTTGCAGCTCTTCGGGCAGCGACACGCTTTGCACCGTCAGGCCCTCAAGCTTCAGGCCGATGGCGGCAAAGGCCGGCGACAGCTCGGCGGAAAGCGCCTTGGCAAACTCGATCTGGTTGGCCGCGAGGTCCAGGAAAGGAATGCCGCTTTGTGCGATGGCGTCCGACAGGTGCTGCAGCACCAGGCCACGCAGCTGGCCGTCAAGGTCAGCTGCGCCATAGCTCGCCCGGGTGCCGGAAATTTCGGTGTGGAACAGCTTCGGATCCGCGATGCGGAAGCTGTAATTGCCAAAGGCACGCAGACGGATCGCGCCGAAGTCCTTGTCGCGGATCGTCACCGGCTGCGGCGTTCCCCATTTCTGGTCGACCTGCTGGCGCGTGCTGAAGAAGTACACCTCGCTCTTGAACGGGGACTCGAACAGCTTGTCCCAGTTTTTCAGGTAGGTCAGGACGGGGATCGTCTGTGTCGTGAGCTTGTACATCCCGGGGCCAAAGACGTCGGCCACCTTGCCCTCATTGACGAAGACCGCCATCTGGCTTTCGCGGACGGTGAGCGAGGCACCGTACTGGATTTCCATGTCCGCCATCGGAAAGCGCCAGGCCAGGGTGCCGTCGTCCTCCTCGGTCCACTGGATGATGTCAATGAACTGTTTCTTGATGAAATCCATCAGCGCCATGGCGTCCTCCTGCGTGTAAGGGTTCGGGTCATGATAACGGCGGAGCGTGGCGACACGCCGCGTCTGGGGCGGCTAGTTGGTGGTCACCGCAGGATCGGCGCCCTGGCCGCGGAGACGGCGCTCGCACATTGAGGCCTTGGCGAACTTCGCGTCTCCACATTGGTTGCGGATGCAGCTTTCCCTGGCCAGGAACGCGGCACCCGCGCACTTCGCCTCGATCTCCGCATTGGTGCCCGGTGCAGGAGAGTTCGCGGCGCTTGCGGCGGCCGAAGCGGGCATCGCAGCGCGGCTGGCCGGTGCACTGGCGCCAGAAGCGGCGGGCTGTGGCGGACGCAGCGGCGCGCGCTGTCGGGTGTAGTCCAGCATGCAGCGCGCGTACAGCAGTTCGGAGCGCACCGTCTGCAGCGTATACCTGCCAAGGGAGGCATTGCCTTCGCTGAGCTCGACCAGAGTCTTGCCCATATCCCGGTTGGCTTTGGTCGCGCGCGCCGCCGTCCTGCGCGCTTCGCGCAGTTCGATCTCTGAGCGCTCGGCCGCCTCGGCGTCGCGCAGCTCCGCTTGCTCGTGCGCGGACACGATGTCGGCAAAGTACTCTGGCGGTCGCTTGAACTCCGCCTCCAGGTCCAGCTGTTTGGCAAATCCGAAGTTCTGCCTCGCCGTTTCCTTCAGGTCCTTGTCCTTCACCCACATGTGGGCCGCATGCACGTCCACCGCCAGATCCAGCAGGCTCATGCAGCGGCGCTGCTCCGTCGTCCAGTACGGGTCCGGCTTGAGATGCTTGAACGCCCCCTGGGCGGCCGGTCCGGAAGGCCCGCTGGCGGCGCCCGGCCGAGTTGTCTGCGCCAGCACGGGCGACGCCAGGGCCATCATCAGCATCGCCGCGGCAAGGGCGGCTGCCCGCCTGCCTGCGGCACCCGACAACGCGCGCACCGGTGTTTCTCCAAGGAAATGAATGGAGCCGGCTTGCGGCTGTGCTTTCTGGGGCATGTGTGCTTCCGGTGAGGTCCTGGGGCGTGTCTGGAGTGAATGTACCGTCGCGAATGTTCAGTCAATGCACGATACTGAATTCCGCAACAAAATGTCAAAACGCCGTTGGCAAATTTACGCATATTCACGTACTAGGGTTTACCCGGCACCAATCTACAATCCCGGACCCTTTCGGGAAACAGTCGGAGCGGCTCAGCCAGCCGGGCCCGCAAACAGGAGACACACCCATGGCCAACATACCGGACAACAAAGCGGACCAGGTCGACAAACGGGCTGAAATGCGACGGGCAGCGCTCGAGTACCACCAGTTCCCGACACCAGGCAAGGTGGCCATCACCGCCACCAAGCAGCTCGTCAACCAGCACGACCTTGGCCTGGCCTATTCCCCCGGTGTGGCCGCACCATGCGAGGAGATTGCCAAGGACCCGGCCAATGCCTTCAAGTACACCAGCCGCGGCAACCTTGTGGCGGTGATCACCAATGGCACTGCAGTGCTGGGCCTGGGTGACATCGGTCCATTGGCCGCAAAGCCGGTGATGGAAGGCAAGGGTGTGCTGTTCAAGAAGTTCGCCGGCATCGACGTCTTCGATATCGAAATCAACGAGAAGCACGATCTGGACAAGCTGGTTGACATCATCGCCGCGCTGGAACCCACGTTTGGTGGAATCAACCTCGAAGACATCAAGGCGCCCGACTGCTTCTATGTGGAGCGCAAGCTGCGTGAGCGCATGAAGATCCCGGTGTTCCACGACGACCAGCATGGCACGGCCATCTGTGTGGGCGCGGCCATCCTCAATGGCCTGAAGGTCGTCGGCAAGGACCCCAGGACGATCAAACTCGTCACCTCTGGCGCGGGCGCTGCTGCACTCGCCTGCCTGAACCTGTTGCTCAAGCTCGGCATCCCCCGCGAGAACATCTATGTGACGGATCTGGCTGGCGTGGTCTATGAAGGCCGCACGGAGCTGATGGACGAAGACAAGATCTGCTTCGCCCAGAACACGAAGGCGCGTACGCTGGACGACATCATCGAGGGTGCCGACGTATTCCTCGGCCTTTCTGCCGGCGGCGTGCTCAAGCCCGCCATGGTGCGCAAGATGGCGGCCCGGCCGCTGGTCTTCGCGCTGGCCAATCCGACGCCGGAGATCCTGCCGGAAGAAGTCAAGGCGGTGCGTGACGACGCCATCATGGCGACCGGCCGCTCGGACTACCCCAACCAGGTCAACAATGTCCTGTGCTTCCCCTATATTTTTCGCGGGGCGCTGGACTCAGGTGCAACCACCATCACGGTGGAGATGGAAATTGCAGCGGTGCACGCGATTGCCGAACTGGCGCAGGCCGAACAGAGCGAAGTGGTGGCTGCGGCCTACGCCGGGGAGCAACTCGCCTTCGGGCCGGACTACCTGATTCCCAAGCCGTTTGATCCGCGCCTGATGATGAAAATCGCTCCGGCCGTTGCCAAGGCAGCGGCCGACAGCGGCGTGGCCCAGCGTCCGGTGACCGACCTGGATGCCTACCGCGAGAAGCTCCAGAGCTTTGTCTACGCGTCCGGCACCACCATGAAGCCCATCTATACGGCGGCCAAGAAGGCCCTGAAGAAGCGGGTCGCCTACGCCGAAGGCGAGGAAGAGCGCGTGTTGCGGGCGTGCCAGGTGGTGGTCGACGAGGGCCTGGCGCGGCCCACGCTGATCGGACGCCCGGCGGTGATCGCCCAGCGGGTGGAGAAGTTCGGTCTTCGCCTCAAGGAAGGCCTTGATTACGACATCGTCAATGTCGAACAGGACCACCGCTACCGGGATTTCTGGCAGACCTATCACCGGATGATGGAGCGCCGCGGCGTCACGGCGCAGCTGGCCAAGATAGAAATGCGCCGCAGGCTCACGCTGATCGGTGCCATGTTGCTGCACAAGGACGAGGTCGACGGCCTGATTTGCGGCACTTGGGGCAGCACGTCCACCCACCTCGACTACGTCGACCAGGTCATCGGCAAGCGCCCCGGCGTCCGCACCTACGCGTGCATGAACGGCCTGCTGCTTCCGGATCGCCAGGTTTTCCTGGTCGATACGCACGTCAACTATGACCCGGGCGCGGAAGAACTCGCCGAAATCACGACCATGGCGGCGGAGGAAATGTTGCGCTTCGGCATCCGTCCCAAGGCGGCCCTGCTTTCTCACTCCAATTTCGGCAGCAGCAACATGCCCAGTGCAGTGAAGATGCGGCAAGTACTTGGGCTGCTGCAAACACGCGCACCCTGGCTGGAAGTGGATGGCGAAATGCATGGGGACGTCGCCCTGGACGGGCAGGCGCGTGCCAGCCTGATGCCGCGCAGCACGCTGGCGGGCGACGCCAATTTGTTGGTCCTGCCCAACATCGATGCAGCCAATATTTCTTACAACTTGCTCAAGACCGCCGCCGGCGGAAACATCGCCATCGGACCGGTGCTTTTGGGGGCCGCCAAACCCGTGCACATCCTGACCGCCAGCACCACTGTGAGGCGGATCGTGAATATGACGGCACTCACTGTGGCCGATGCCAACGCCTCCAGGCAATAGATTCAGCGACAGTGTGCACACACTGACTGATCTGGTTTGACCCTTTGGAATTGCCCAAAATTTGTGCAAAGGCTTGCGCTTCCGGGCGAATTCAGTCAAACTAGCGCCCTTGAAATCGCGGGTTTACCCGTGGTTTCTGAAAGGCATAAGGATCATGGGGCGTGTGACCGGATTTAAGTTTGCACTTGCTAGCTTCTTGCTGGCGGTGGCGGCCTCCGGCTCCATGCAGGTACAGGCCAAGGGGCCGGCACCCGATTCCGGACTGCGGGACAAGACCGCCACCATTGCGTTGGCGGAAATGCCCCGGCAGGGTCGGGAGACCTATGAGCTGATTCGGCGCGGCGGTCCGTTCCCGTATTCAAAGGACGGCACGGTGTTCGGGAACCGGGAGCGTCTGCTGCCGGCCCATCCCCGGGGCTATTACCGCGAGTACACCGTGAAGACGCCGGGTTCGCGCGACCGGGGGGCCCGGCGCATTGTGTGCGGGGGGAAAACCCGTGCCGTGGCAGAAGCTTGTTATTACACCGAGGACCACTACGCGAGTTTTCGCCGGATCGTGGAGTGACCAGAGTGTTTGTTTGCGCAGAACGTTTTGATGCGAGAAAGAGTAGCGGAGATGGAAATGCCACTTCGTAATGTCAGGACCAATATCGTGCAGTCGATCCGCGCGTTCCGCGTGAGCGACCTGCAGCAATCCGCCCAGGGCCTGGGGCACCACTTCCTGTACGCCAACCTGGCCAACGCCCAGAGCAAGCAGGACGTGCTGGACCTGATTGCCCAGCAGTTCATGTTCCCGGCGCATTTCGGCAAGAACTTCGATGCGCTGTACGACTGCATGACCGACCCCCTGCACAAGTCGGGGCCGCAGCCGGGCTTCATCGTCGTGCTCGAGCAGATCCCGGCGAACGCCAAGTTCGACAAGGAAGCGCGTGAGCAACTTCTGGACATCTTCCGCGACGCGGCAGACTACTGGGGGGACCGAAAGATACCCTTCAGATGTTTCTATTCTTTTCTGTAGCCCGTTCTGCACACACCAGCCAAGCAGAACGGGCGACAGAGGCTCAAGGGGTTCCTGCCGTCGCCGGCATCGAACTGGCCACCGAAGGCGCAGAGAAGATGCCAACGGACAAATTGGTGGATGTCTCCCCGCTGGCACTGCGCATGAGCAGTCCTTTCAATGCGGGGTATTGGCTGTCTGCCGCCTGAGGCGCCAGCCAGTTCCCGAAAGCCCGCCGCGTGCGGGCTTTTTCATGCCTGGACCGACTGCGCCAGCGCGACAAACTCACGCACCGGGACTTCCTCGGCCCGTCGCTGCACATCGAACGCGCCAGCGTGACCGCGCTGCTCAAGCCAGCGTCCGAGCGTGTGGCGCAGCAACTTGCGCCGCTGGCTGAACGCAACCTGGACGATCTCGGACAGGTGGCCCACTTCCACCATGGCGGGCTGCGCGCGGGGCACCATGCGCACCACCGCGCTGTCCACCCTGGGAGGCGGATCAAACGAATCCGGGGGCACGAACAGCACGTTCTCCATCGCGTAGCGCCACTGCAGCATCACGCTCAGGCGTCCGTAGTCTGCAGTCGAGGGGGCCGCCACCATCCGGTCGACCACTTCCTTTTGCAGCATGAAGTGCTGGTCCTCGATCACCCCGACATGGTCCAGCAGATGGAAGAGGATCGGTGAAGAGATGTTGTAGGGCAGGTTGCCCACCACACGCAGCTTGTTTGGTCCCGGACCGGGCAACGACTGTGCGGCCAGCTGCGTGAAGTCCACCTTGAGCACGTCGGCTTCGATCACCGCCAGCTGCCCATGGGTGCGCAGCCGAGCGGCCAGGTCGCGGTCCAGCTCGATCACGGTCAGCCGTCCCAGACGCTCCACCAGGGGCTGCGTCAGTGCGGCCAGGCCGGGGCCGATCTCGACCATGGCCTGCCCCGGCCCCGGGGCGATCTCCCGCACGATCGCGTCGATGATGGCGGCGTCGGCCAGAAAATGCTGGCCGAAACGCTTGCGCGGAATGTGCTTCACACGCTGAGGCCCGCAATCACTGGGCCGGCGGCTGGCGGATCTCGACGTAGGCACGCCCGCGGACTTCCTGCGCCCACAGGTTGAACGCCTCGTCCAGCTTCTTCTCGCGCACCAGGTTGCGGGCCATGTCGCGCTGCTCGCGCTCGCTCAAGGTCGCTTCGCGCCGCTCCAGAACCTGGATCAGGTGCACGCCAAACCGCGAGACGACCGGCGGGGCCATCTGGCCGGGTGCCAGCCCATTCACGACTTCTTCGAATTCCGGCACAAACTGGCCAGGGTTGGCCCAACCCAGGTCACCCCCCTCGCGAGCCGACCCGTCCTGCGAAAACTCCCGTGCCAGCGCGGCGAAGTCGGCATCCTTGGCTTCCACGCGCTTGCGCCAGTCCGCCAGACGCGCCACCGCAGCGCTTTCGGACAGCTGCGGCCCCGGGCGCAGCAGGATGTGCCGCACCCTGGTCTGCACAACCTGCACGCTGGGCAACCCGGCCTGGCGTTTCTCAATGACCTTCAGGACATGAAAACCCGCTCCCGAACGCACGATGGCCGCGATACCTCCGGTCCGCACATTCTTCGTCGCCTCCACAAAGAGGGGCGGCAGCCGGTCCGCCGAACGCAAGCCGAATTGCCCGCCCGTTGTGCGGTTTTGCCCGTCCGAGAGTTCACGCGCAAGCGCGCCGAAATCCTCACCGGCGCGGGCCCGCTCCCAGGCGCGTTGCGCCTTGGCCTGAAGGGTTGCAAGCTGCTCGGCCGTGGCGTTTTCGGGGACAGCCACCAACACATGCGCGAGATTGAGCTCCAGCGCCGAGGTGTCCGTGCTGTCGCGCTGGTCGCGGATGAACTGGTCGACATCCTGGTCGGTGATGCGCACGCGAGGCTCGACCTCGCGCTCCCGCAGCTTTTGCAGCACGACCTTGTCACGCAGGTCGGCGCGGAACTGCGCGTAGTCCATGCCGTCGGCCTGCACGCGCCGACGCAGTTCGGCCACATCCACACCGTTTTGCCGGGCAATGCTTTCGACCGCGATATCCAGGGTAGGCTCGTCCACCTTCACACCCGATTCCCGAGCCAGCTGGAGCTGGGCACGCTCGTCGATCAGGCCGTCCAGCATTTGCCGGGCAAGTTCGGCGCGGGGCGGCATGGCCCCGCCGTTTCGGGAGATCAGCTGCTCGGCCTTGAGCAGCCGGGCCAGCACTTCGTTGTTGGTGATGGGCTCGGAGTTCACCAGTGCAACCACGAAATCGGCCGGCCTCTGGACAGGCTGGGCGGACGGCAAGGCCGGGCTGGCCTGGCGCAATTGCGGCGTGGCCCGCAACGTCTGGGCCTGCACCACGACGGGCATCAGGGCAATCAGTGTCAGGGTGGCAATCCGCAGCATGGTCGTCAATCCGATCAGTCGTAGTTGGAGAAGCGGCTGGGAGCAGTGATTTCCTGGCGCAGCAACTGGTAACGCGGGATGTTTTGCTGGAGCGATTGAAGCGGACTGGACCCGAGGCGGGAGAATCCGGAGAACTCCAGCTGGAACATGATGCGCTGGTTGGCAGAGGAGCCGCTGCTTTGCAGCCGCTCCAGCACAACCCGCCCGATCCAGCAGCCCCTGTCGTACTCAAGTCCGACGATTGCGTCCACCAGCTTGCGGTCGCGCAGGCTGTAATTCATTCGCCCCACGCTGTACCAGCGGCCCTCGCCCAGGCCACGGCCGGGGCCGCTGTCCACGCCGGGATTGCCCACCAGGTCGCCCAGGGGCCATTGCCAGCCAACGTCCAGCTGCTCGCTGTTGCCACGCTGCAGGCGATACGCGGCATTCACCACCCGGTAGTTGCCCGGCGAGTAACGCGCGCTCACCGTGGAGCGCTCGGACTGGCGGGTCTTGGGGTTGTACTGCAGGGTGCTCTCTACCGTCCATTTCGGCGTCCACGCCAGCGAGCCATACAGCAGCATGTCACTCAAGCGCTCCGAGACTGGCGCTCCTCCGGGCAGCGTGACGTTCTGGTCGCGAAAACGCAGGCGCTGTGCAAAGCCCAGGCGCGCGGCCTCGGCGCCGGTCGCTGGATCCAGCAGGCGCGACGTCACCCCCAGGGTCAACAGGTTGTTGTCGGCGATGCGGTCGTTGCCCGCGAACGGGTTGTCCCGGAAGATCGAGGCGAAGTTGAACGCATTCAGGCCGGAGTCGTAGTTGGGCAACGTGGACTGGTCGCGGTACGGCGTATGGGTGTAGAACGCTCGCGGCTCCAGCGTCTGGTTGAAGTCGCGGCCGAAGTAGTTTGCCTGGCGCTCCAGCACCAGCCCGCTGTCGACGCTCAGCGTGGGCAGGACACGGCTGGCAGACAGCGCGCCTCCCGGCAGCGCGGCGTCAAATTGGTAGTTGGTCCACTGCAGCTTGGCCGAAGGGATCACAAACCACCCGGGCATGACCCATGGGCGGCTGACCTGGGCAACACCGTGCATGCGCCGCGCATTGGGCTGGCCGGTCAGCAGGGCATCTGCCTCGAATCGGGTGAACTCGCCGGATACGGTCACGTCCAGTCCGGCCGCGGGAGAGCCGCGCCAGCTGGCCGACACCTGGGGCAGACGGTTGTAGGGCGGCACGATGGGCGCAGCGACGTCCTGGAGGATCTGCCACTTGTGGACGAGCACCCGGGCGCTGACGGGCCCTTCGGCCCAGGACAGGTTGGCCTCGCTCCCCAGCAGCCGCTGCGTGAGCGAACTGCTGGCACGCGGGAAATCACGCCAGTAGTTGTCGTCGCTGACACGGTTGAGCTTGATGCCCAGCTCCAGCGGTGTGCGCGAAGGCAGGAGCCCGCCCAGGCTGGCGACATGTCCGGCCGAGAGGTTCCAGCGCTGTCGGTCGCGCAGGGCATCCTGGGGCATCCAGTCGCCGCGCACGACGCCGTTGTAAGACGACTCGAGGTAGCGGAACTCGCCTCCAAGATTGAAACCGCGCCGCGACAGCACGGACGGGTACAACGTGGCGTCGCGGTTGGGCGCGATGTTCACGTAGTACGGCACCGTAACTTCAACCCCGCTGACGTTGTCCAGTGACAGCGTGGGCGGCAGCCAGCCGGACTTGCGCCGGTTCGACAGCGGAAAGCTCATGCTGGGCAAGGCCAGTATGGGCACGTCCTTGAACCGAAGCACCGCCTCGTCAGCCACGCCGACTTCGGTCTCGTAGTCGAACTTCACGCTGGCCGCGCGCAGGATCCAGTCGGGCATCCAGCTGGGCCCGGGGTCACGCCGGCAGGTGGTGAAGCTCGCGTTGCGGGCCACCGAGCGGTTCTCGTCAATGAAGTCCACCCGGTCGGCCTCGCCATGACCCCCATTGCGCAACACCTTGTAGGAGGGCTTGAGGAACTGACCTTCGAACGAGTCGACCTTGAGCTCCAGCTCGGGGCCCTCGAAGACATTGCCGGCGCGGTTGATATAGACATTGCCGCGCGCGCGCGCCTGGTCCGAGGGCTGGTAGTACTCCAGACGGTCGGCCCGGATCACGGTGTTGCCCCGGCGCAGTTCCACATTGCCCTCAACCACCGACTCCAGGTCGGTGCGTCCGGACATCCGGTCGCCCGAGAGGAAGGTGGGCTGCTGCCGCCGGGCCGCTTCGGGAATGCTTTCCTGCAGCTGCGGTGACAGCTGGAGCCGCAGCGGTGCCTCGGGCAATGCGCCGGGCGTCTGCGCCAACGCCCCCCCGGCCTGGCAGGCGGCCAGCGCCAGCAGGGCCACCGGCTTGAGGGTGGTCGGATATCGGGGGTTGCGGCGCATCGGGGAAAGGGCGGGCAGGCGGGAAGGGTCGGCAGGGCAGCGTTTGTAGAATGGATTATCCATGAGTCACTCCAGCCCCATTGCCTGGCCCGACACCAACCGGCAGGCCGCCTTCGAGGGGTGGCTGCATGCGCTGGCACCCAAGCACGGCCTGCTTGCGCACACCCTGGCGCCAGCCTCGGCGGACGCGAGCTTTCGCCGCTACCTGCGCATCGCCACGGCGGACGGCGGCAACCGCATCATCATGGATGCGCCCCCGGCCCACGAGAACTGCGCCCCTTTCGTGCAGGTGGCCGGCCTGATGCACGCAGCCGGCCTGAACGTGCCGCGCGTCCACCACTGGGACGAGCCCAACGGCTTCATGCTGCTGGACGACCTGGGGCACCAGACCATGATCGAGGTGATCAACCGCGAGCAACCGGGCGCCAACCTGGCGCTGTACCAGCGGGCCGTGGACGCCCTGGTGAGCTGGCAGCTGGCCTCACGGACGGACGTGCTGCCTCCCTACGACGAAGCACTGCTTGCGCGCGAGCTGGCGTTGTTCCCGGACTGGTACATCGCCCGGCACCGGGGCGTGACGCTGGACGCGGGCCAGCGCGAGACGCTGGAGAGCCAGTTCCGCCTGATCGTGCGGCACAACCTGGCCTCGCCCGCGGTGTATGTGCACCGCGACTTCATGCCCCGCAACCTGATGATCCCCACCGATGCTGCGGAGCAGCGCCTGGGTGTGCTGGATTTCCAGGACGCGGTGTACGGCCCCGTCACCTACGACATTGCCAGCCTGATGCGCGACGCCTTCCTCAGCTGGGACGAGGAGTTCGTGCTCGACATCACGGTGCGCTACTGGCAGAAGGCCCTCAAGGCCGGCCTGCCGGTGGATGCCGACTTTGGCGAGTTCTGGCGCGCGGTGGAGTGGATGGGGTTGCAGCGCCATCTGAAGGTGGCGGGCATCTTCGCGCGGCTCACGCTGCGCGACGGCAAGCCCAGATACCTGGCCGACGCGCCGCGCTTCATCGGCTACATCCGGGCCACGGCAGCGCGCTACCGCGAGCTGGCGCCGCTGCTGCGCCTGATCGACCAGATTGAAGGCACGGCCGCACCCACTGGCTACGCCTTTGGCCGGGTTTGAGTGCCAAATCGGCCTCCAGGCCCCGCCCGCACTTGATACTTTGCTCCTGAATTCATAGCAATCCATGCCGCGATTCCACTGCCCCCTGCCGCTGGCAACCGGCGCTGTGCTGGACCTGCCCGAGGGTGCAGCCCGCCACGCCCAGGTGTTGCGCCTGCAGCCGGGCAGCGCCGTCACGCTGTTTGACGGACTGGGCGGCGAGTACGCCGCCACTGTGGAGCACATGGGCCGTCGCGACGTCACGGTCCACGTCGGCGCCCATCAATCGCTGGAGCGCGAGGCGTCGCGCGCCGTGCACCTCGCGGTGGGCATGCCCGCCAACGAGCGCATGGACTGGCTGGTGGAGAAGGCCGCCGAATTGGGCGTCGCCAGCATCCAGCCGCTGGTGGCACAGCGCAGTGTGCTCAAGCTCTCCGGCGAGCGTGCGCAAAAGAAGCGTGCCCACTGGCAGGCCATCGTGGTCGCGGCCTGCGAACAGTGCGGGCGCAACCGGGTGCCTCTGGTGCACGGGGCCGTCGCCCTGGACGAGTGGCTGGCCGGCGTACAGGCGCAGCCCGCTGAAACCCGTCGGCACGACCTCGGCGAATGCCACGTCCTGTCCCTGCAGCCAGGTGCAAAGCCGCTGGCGCTGGCCATGCCCGGCACCGGCCCGGTCACCCTGCTGTCCGGCCCCGAGGGCGGCCTGAGCGCCACCGAGGAGCAAGCCGCCCTTGACGCCGGCTTTGTTGCGCTCAGCCTGGGCCCGCGCGTGCTGCGCTCAGAGACTGCGCCTCTGGCTGTGCTGGCCGCACTTACACTGCGTTGATGAACCGCAACCTCGTGCTGCTGGCCCTCTGCCAGGGCCTGTTTCTCACCAACAACGTCACCTTCATCGCCATCAACGGGCTGGTCGGCCTGTCGCTGGCGCCGTTGGGCTGGATGGCCACGCTTCCGGTGATGGGCTACGTGGTGGGCGGCGCCTTGTCCACAGGCATGGTTGCGCGCACCCAATCGCGATTCGGCCGCAAGGCCTCGTTCCAGCTTGGGCTGGTGGTGGCGTTCCTGTCGGCGCTCCTCTGTGCCTACGCGGCTTTCAGCAGGAACTTCTGGCTGCTGTGCGCCGCCACGGTGGTGGCGGGCTATTACAACGCCAACGCCGGGCTGTACCGTTTTGCCGCCGCCGAGGTGGCGGGCACCACCGCGCAGGAGAAAGCCGTTTCGCTGGTGATGGCCGGCGGGCTGCTGGGCGCGGTCGCCGGCCCCAATCTGGCCGCCTTGACCCGCAACCTGTTTGCCGTGCCGTTTGCCGGCGCCTACATCGCGCTGGCCGGGGTGGCGCTGCTGGGCATGCTGGCGCTGGCCTTCATCACCTTTCCGCCGGTGCCGCCCAAAAAAGCCGGGCTGCAGGGCCGGCCGCTGTCGCAGATCATGAAGCAGCCGGTGTTCATCGTGGCCGCCGCCACCGGCGCCCTGAGCTTTGGCGTGATGAACCTGCTGATGGCCGCCACGCCGATTGCCATGCAGCAATGCGGGCTGCCGTTTTCCGACGCTGCCCTGGTGCTGGAGTGGCACGTGATCGGCATGTTCGCGCCAGGCTTCTTCACCGGGCACCTGATCAAGCGCTTTGGCACGCTGCCCATCATGGCAGTGGGCATTGCGCTGTACCTGGGCTGCATCGCGGTCGCGCTGTCGGGTGTGGATCTGCACCAGTTCCTGATCGCGCTGTTCCTGCTGGGGGTGGGCTGGAACTTCGTCTTCACTGGCAGCACCACGCTGTCGCTCTCGGCCTACAAGCCCGAGGAAAAAGACCGGGCCCAGGGCGCGCTGAACTTCTTCGTGTTTGCCACGCTGGCGCTGAGCTCGCTGGCCTCCGGCGTGCTGGTCACCACGCAGGGCTGGACATTGCTGAACTGGGGCTCGCTGGCGCCGGTGGCGGTGACCGCAGTGGCGCTGCTGTGGCTTGCACTGTGGCGCCGGCGCGCCCAGAATCAGGCCACAACCTGAAAGGACATCAACATGGGATTGCTGGATTCGGTGCTGGGCGCCGTCATGGGCCGTGCGCAGCCGCAAGACGGCGCTGCCGCAGGACTGGGCGGGCTGGACCTGGGCGCGCTGCTGCCGGTGGTGGCGGGCATGCTGGCCAACAACGGCCAGCAAGGCGGTCTGGGCGGGCTGATGGAGAAGTTCAACCAGGCAGGCCTGGGCGACGTGATCGGCTCCTGGGTGGGCAAGGGCGAGAACCTGCCGATCTCGGCCGACCAGCTCAAGGCGGTGCTGGGCGACGACACCCTGGGCCAGATCGCCAGCCGGCTGGGCGTGGACACCTCGCAGGCAGGCGGGCAGCTGGCCGAGCTGCTGCCCGGCTTGATTGACAAGCTGACGCCCGAGGGCGAGGCGCCCGCTGGCGGGCTGGGCAACGCGGGCGACCTGCTGGGCGCACTGGGCAGTTTGCTACAAAAAAGCTAGCGGCTTATCGAGCACTGGCGGGGGCCAGAGCCCGATTTGACAAAAAATTCCAGCGGACAGGCCGCTACGACCTGCCAGGCCTGCTTCAGGCCGGAAAGCGGGCGTTCAGCCACTGGTGCAGGGCCGCAAACACCCGCAGCCGGCCTGGCTCGCTTTCGTTGAACAGCTCGTGGTACAGGTCGTCAAAGGCCTGCACCGTCACCGCACCGGGGGGCGCCGCCGCCGCAAAGGCGCGCGAGCCCGCCGGATTGACCAGGCGATCACCCCCGGCGTACATCAGCAGCGTGGGCACCGACCAGCGCGAGGCCGCCGCCACCGTGGCCGGGCCCTCATCGGCGATGAAGCGCGCCAGCCGCCCCGAGATGCGGTCGTGCACCAGCGGGTCGGCCTTGTAGGCCGCCACTGTGGCCGGGTCGTGCGAGATGTATTCCACCTTGAGGCCGTTGCCCACCGACAGGTTGGGCGCAATGCGCGGCAGCACCGCCAGCAGCAGCTTCTGCACGGCGTTGAGCCCCGGGTCCAGCGCGGGCGATGACAGGATCAGCCCGTCCACCGGCCGCATCCGCAGCGACACAAAGCGCGCTGCCACCAGCCCGCCCATGCTGTGGCCCAGCAGGATCAGCGGCTTGCCCGCGGGCAGGCGGTCGCGCACGCTGTCCACCATGTCGGCCAGGTCGTCCAGCAACCGGGTGGGGCTGGTCAGCGCGCCCCGCACCCCGCCGGACTCGCCATGGCCGTACTGGTCGTAACCGCGCACGGCAAAGCCCCAGCCGGTGAGCAGGCGCGCAACATGCTCGTAGCGCCCGGCATGCTCACCGAGGCCATGCACCAGCACCACCACACCACGCAGTGCCTGCCCGTCGTCCAGCGGCCAGTCCTGGACCGCGAGGTTGTCGCCATCGCTGGCGGTAAAGGTGGACAGGGTCGAATCGCGGCTCATGCCTGGCCCCTGCTCACGGCAGCTGCGCGATCACCTGTGCCACAGCGGCGGTGAGCTTCTTGGCGTACGGCACGTGCAGGAACTCGTTGGGGCCATGCGCGTTGCTGCGCGGGCCCAGCACGCCACAGACCATCATCTGCGCCCTGGGGAAGCCCTCACTCAGCATGTTCATGAGCGGGATGGTGCCGCCCTGCCCGATGTAGCCCACGCCGGTGCCAAAGTGCGCGCGGCTCGCGGCGTTGAGCGCCTGCTCGAACCAGGGCGCGGTGTCCGGCGCGTTCCAGCCGGTGGCGCCGCCATTGCTCTCGAAGGTGACCTTTGCCTGGTAAGGCGCGTTGTCTTCCAGCAGGGCTTTCATCTCCTGCACGGCCTGCGCCGCGTCCACCAGGGGCGGCAGGCGCAGGCTGAGCTTGAAGGCGGTGTACGGCCGCAGCACGTTGCCGGCGTCCTTGAGCGCGGGGAAGCCCTCGGCGCCGGTCACGCTGAGCGTGGGCGTCCAGGTGCGGTTGAGCAGGGCCTGCACCGGGTCGGTGGTGGTGGGCAGCGTGAAGGCGGTGGAGCCGCCGCAGTCGTAGTGCGCCCAGGGGAAGCGCCTGTAGACCTCTTCGCCCAGGATTGCCGCGGTGGCCTGCGCCTGCGCCAGCCGCTCGGGCGGCACCTCGCAGTGGAAGCTGGCGGGCAGCAGGCGGCCCGTCTTGCTGTCTTCCAGCCGGTCCAGCACCTGGCGCATGATCCGGAAACTGCTGGGCACCAGGCCGGATGCATCACCGGAATGGATCCCTTCGGTCAGCACCTCGACCTTGAGCGTGCCGCTGGCCATGCCGCGCAGGCTGGTGGTCAGCCACAGCTGGTCGTAATTGCCGGCGCCGCTGTCCAGGCAGATGACGAGCGCCACATCGCCCAGTCGCGGACGCAGCACGTCGATATAGGGCAACAGGTCGGGTGAGCCGGATTCCTCGCAGGTCTCGATCAGGCCCACGATGCGCGGGTGCGCCACTTTCTGGCTCTTGAGCGCCTGCACCGCCGCAATGCTGGCGTACACCGCGTAGCCGTCGTCGGCACCACCACGGCCGTAGAGCTTGCCGTCCTCGTACTTGGGCGTCCAGGGGCCGAGGTCGTTGCGCCAGCCGGTGAACTCGGGCTGCTTGTCCATGTGGCCGTACATCAAAATGGTCTGGCTGCTCTGGGGCCGCGTGGCCGCCACCTCGAAGAACAGCACCGGCGTGCGTCCCGGCAGGCGCACCAGCTCCAGCGTCAGGCCCTCGACCTTCTGCGCCTCCACCCATTGCGCGGCATTGCGCAGCACGGTTTCGATGTGGCCATTGGCGGCCCAGTCCCTGTCAAAGCCGGGCGACTTGGCCGGGATCTGGATGTAGTCGGTGAGCTGTTGGACGATGTCTCCGTCCCACTGGCGGGTGGCGTGGGCAAGGGCCGCGGCGGCGTCCAGCGCGCCGTCGGGCATTTCGCGGTGCAGGGGTGCGTTCATGGGGTTCCTGAAAGTGTCGGCAGGCTCAGGCCCCACTTTACGCGCCGCCCGCAGGCTGCGCCAGAGTGGGGACGCTCACTGCAGACTGCCATGTCCCCGCGCTCGCCCGCACCCGCGAAAACCCGCACCCACCCCGCGACTGCCCGAAGGCGCGTGCCGCCTGGGCGGCAAGCTCAGGTGGCGCCGCCCACAAGGCCGCTTACTGGCGCGGTTCGCCCTGCCTGTTCACGAGCACGGTGTCGCCGGGAGGTGTGGCCATCTGCACACGATGCTCCTGGCCACGGTACTTGTAGGTCACGTCCCAGTAGGCCGGCGTGGTGCTGGGGGTCGTCTCGCAGCGGCGCACGTCCCGTCCCTGCACACCCGGATTGGAGTCGCGACCCACGTTGGAGCCGATCACGGCGCCGGCCACCACGCCACCGGCCGTGGCAATGTTGCGCCCTGTTCCGCCGCCCACCTGGTGGCCCAGGATGCCGCCCAGCACCCCGCCGATCACGGCGCCCGCCACATTGCGGTCGCCCCGCGTCGGTTCGGTGGCCTGCTGGCGCTCGATCCAGCATCGCTCGTTGGGCGCACCCACTACGGCGCGCACGGATGTGACGGGTGCCTGGTACACGCGCTCATTGGCGCGGCGGCGGTACGCATAGTTGGGCTGGGATTCCGGCGCCGGCGCCTCGTTGGTGTAGTTGCCATTGGCCCGCACCGAGCGCACCGAGGACACCCGGTTTTCCAGGCCCAGAGCCGCGAGCGACTGGTAGCTGCCCCGGCGCAACACCACGCAACGGCCGGCCTGCTGTGCGTGCTCGCACACCTCCCAGCGGCCGTTTTCCACCACGACGGAAGAAGCCAGGTCGTTGAATCCGGTGCGGCTGAAGTCGTCTGTCTGCCGGTTGACGGTGAAGGCGCGGCCACGGTAGCCCTCGCCCTCGTAAAAGGTGATCTGTGCCGCGGCCTGCGTGGCCAGGGCCAGCAGCGAGGCGGCAAGAATGGTTTGGATGGGTGCGCGCATGGTGGGCTTTCGTTGGCTGTGGCCAGCCCGGATGGCTTGCCGTGGCCACACGGTGCGCCCATGCAGGCGACGCGTCTGTGCGACGTCGCACACAGGATTCCCCTGCGCTGGTGACCGGCCCTGTCGACCCGGGTTGCCAACTCAAGTGCCAAATCGGCCTCCAGCCCCCGTGGGTGCTCGCTGTTCCGCTACAAAATTTGTAGCATCCAGTCCAGCCCTGCCGTAGTGCCGCCGGGCACGGCGCCCCGCACAGGCCGGTATTCGCACCCTACCCAGCCCTGCCAGCCGCATTGCGCGGCCACCTCGTCGATGACACCCAGCAGATAGGGGTAATGCAGCTCGCCCACGTCGGGCTCGTGGCGCTGGGGCACACCGGCGATCTGGAAATGGCCGACGCGCCCTGTGGGCAGGTACTGGCGGATTTTCGTGGCCACGTCACCTTCGACGATCTGGCAGTGGTACAGGTCCATCTGCACCCGGGCGTTGGGCTCGCCGATGTCGGCCAGCAGGGCGTGGGCCTCGTCCTGCCGGTTGAGGAAGAAGCCGGGGATGTCGCGCGTGTTGATCGGCTCGATCAGCACGTCCACGCCTTCACGCGCGGCCGCACGCGCGGCGTGCTGCAGGTTGGCCACATAAGTGGGGCGCAGCGCGTCGCGCGCTGCACCCCCGGACACGAGTCCTGCCATCACGTGAATGCGCGGGCACCCCAGCGCGGTGGCGTAGCGCAGCGCCAGCGCAATGCCCGCCTGGAATTCGGCCTCTCGCCCGGGCACGCAGGCCAGGCCCTTGTCCCCTGCCTGCCAGGCGGCGGCGATGGCGGCGCGGTCCGCGCCACCGGGCGGCGCGTTGAACAGCACCTGCTGCAGGCCGTGGTCCCTGAGCCGGGCGGCAAGTTCCGCCGCGTCGTATTCGTAAGGGAACAGGAACTCCACTGCCTTGAAGCCGTCGCGGGCGGCGGCCTCAAACCGGTCCAGGAAGTCCAGCTCGGTGTACAGCAGCGACAGGTTGGCGGCAAAGCGGGGCATGGCTCACACCAGTGGCAGTTTGACGGCACCGGGGTTCTCGCGGATGTAGTCGCGCACCACGGTCTCGAAGTCGGCATCCGCCCGCAGGCCCAGCGCCCGCGCGCGGACCCAGTCCACATTGCCCGGCCAGGTGCTGACCAGCCGCTGCACGGCCGGATCGGGCGTCCAGTCCAGCAACGCGGTGGCGGCGGGGCCAGCCACCTTCCCGAGCGCCGCGGCCATCTCCCCCACGCTGGTGCGCAGCGAGGGCAGGTTGAGTGCCACCAGCGGGCCCCAGGCGGCATCGCTGGCCTGCGCGGCACACAGCAGGCCCTCGATGGTGCGTGCCGGCGAGGCCAGCGCGACCGGCGTGGACGCGGGCACGGGGCAGGCCGCGGGCAGACCGGCCAGCGGCTCGCGGATCATGCCGCTCAGAAAACCCGAGGCAGCGCCGTTGGGACGGCCGGGACGCACGCTCACCGTCATCAGGCGCACGCTGCGCCCGGCGATGAAACCCTTGCGCGCAAAGTCCGCGACAAGCTGCTCGCCAATGAATTTCTGCGTTCCGTAGCTGCTCTGCGGCGTGGGCAGGGTGTCGTCTTCGATTGGCTCGGGCAACGGCTGGCCCGGCAGGTTGCCGAACACCGCCAGCGAGCTGGCAAAGACCAGCGTTGGCCGATGGCCCGCGGCCCGGCAGGTCTGCAGCAGCTGCAAAGTGGCCTGCAGGTTGCTGCGCATGCCCAGGTCGAAGTCGGCCTCGCACTCGCCGCTGACGGCCGCCGCGAGGTGGAACACCAGCTGGACGCCCGCGACAGGCAGCGCACCTGCGGCCAGCAGGTCCGGCAGGTCACCGGTGACGGACTGCACCCGGGCGTCCGAGGCCAGGTCGGGCGGCGGCGCAACCCGGTCGGTCAGGGTGAGGCGATCAATGGTGCGGGCCGGCTCGCCGCGCAGGGACAACGTGCCCTGGGCCAACAAGGTGCGCGCCAGGCGCGCCCCCAGAAAGCCGCTGCCGCCGGTGATGAGGATGTTCATCCGGCAAGCATAGCGTCAGGCCAGGCCGGCGGCGCGCAACAACAGGCCGGCCAGCGCGCAGGCGGCGATCACCGGGATCACGCCCAGCCTGAACCGCATCAGCGCCAAGGCCGCCAGCGCGGCCAGCGCCAGTGCGGCCAAGTCAATTTTCAGGCCAAAATGGGCTGCAGCCCCCGTCCCCGCTGCAATATGCGCTATGAAAAATATAGCGAGACTGGCGATCACGCCCACCACCGCCGCCGTGATGGCGGTCAGCGGCGCGGTGAAGCCCAGCTTGCCGTGGGTGGACTCCACCATCGGCCCGCCGCCCAGAATGAACAGGAACGAGGGCAGGAAGGTGAACCAGGTCACCACCGTGGCTGCCAGCGCCGCGCCCAGAAACAGCATCTCCGGTCCCAGCACCTGTTTGGCCCAGCCGCCGACAAAGCCCACAAATGCCACCACCATGATGAGGGGGCCAGGGGTGGTTTCGCCCAGCGCCAGCCCGTCGATCATCTGCGGGCCGGTGAGCCACTGGAACTGCTCGACCGCCCCCTGGTACACATAGGGCAACACCGCGTAGGCGCCACCAAAGGTGAGCAACGCTGCCTTGGTAAAGAACCAGGCCATCTGCGTCAGCGTGCCCTGCCAGCCCCAGGCGGCCATCAGGGCGCCCATGGGCAGCAGCCACAGCGGCGCGCCCACCACCACGACCTGTGACAGCCGCTTCTTCGAGAATCGCGCATGGGCCGGCGTCAGGGTGTCGTCGTCAATCAGCGCCGGGCCGTGGCCCGCCTTCGGAGCGCCATGGCCGCCACTCCCGGAAAACTGTCCCGGTGCCCATCGCTGGCCCAGCCAGCCGGTCACGGCCGCGCCCAGAACCACCCAGGGAAACGGGATCTTGAACACGGCGATGGCCAAAAAGCTCGCCAGGGCCACCGCCCACAACAGCGGTGTGCGCCGCGGGCTCCTGAGCGTCTTGCCGCCAATGCGCCAGACCGCGTGCAGCACGATGGCCGCCACCGCCGGCTTGATGCCGTAGAACAGCCCCGCCACCAGCGGCACGTCGCCAAAAGCGATGTAGACCCAGCTCAATCCGATGAGGATGAACAGCGAGGGCAGCACGAAGAGCGCGCCCGCCACGACGCCGCCCCAGGTGCGGTGCATCAGCCAGCCGATGTACGTGGCCAGTTGCTGCGCCTCCGGCCCGGGCAGCAGCATGCAGTAGTTCAGCGCATGCAGGAAGCGCTTCTCGCTGATCCAGCGCCTCTGCTCGACCAGCTCGCGGTGCATGATGGCAATCTGCCCGGCAGGCCCTCCAAAGCTGATGAAGCCCAGCTTGAGCCAGAAGCGCAGCGCCTCGCCGAAAGTCACGTGAGAGGGTTTTTCCTGCATCGGCGTCACGCAGCAACTCCGGTCATGGTCTCGGGCTTCCAGCTGTGGGTCTCGGCACTTGCCTCGCGGCACCAGGCGTACAGCGCATCATAGAAAGGCAGCGCAGCCTCCAGCATCGCGGTGTCGTCACCGTACAGGCACGACAGGCCCAGCGAGAACGCCAGCAACCCCGCCGATTGCGGCGCCAGCTGCAGCTGGCCGGTATCCGCACCACGCACGATGGTGGCAAGGCGATCCAGCGCGCCGTCTTCCAGGTCGAACGCGGCCAGCACCGCGTCAAAGCTGCACGCTTCACCCACATGCGTGATCGGCGCGTTGGGGATGTCGTAGGCCACCGCCTTCAGGCGCGCCGCCTCGCTGGACACCTGCGCCGTGGGGACATAGAAGAACTCCGCGCGCGGGTCGATGAAGCGGCGGATCAGCCAGGGACAGGCGATGCGGTCGATCTTCGGGCGCTCTCGCGTGATCCAGCGGGAAGGCTGTTCGCCCGTCACCCCCAGGTCCGGGCGTTTGGCGATGCTGGGTGGCGGCGCAGCACGCCAGCGGGCAAGGTCTTGCGGCGTATCCACACCGTCCTGCCCGCTCTCGATGCCCCCGGCCAGCGCCATCGCCGGCCAGCCGGCAGCGCGCAAGGCGGCCACGGCGTCGGCGCTCACGTTGTGGCCGTAGACGCAATACACCACCACCTCGCGCGGTGGTTGGGTCGCAGCCAGCAGGGCCACGTCTTCGGGCGCACATCGCACGGCGCCGGCCAACAGGCGCGGACTTGTCGCAAACTTGCCCTCGCGCCGCACGTCCAGCAGCATCGGGGCATCGGCCCGCCCCAGGCGGGCCCGCAGGTCAATGGGAGAAATGAAAGGAACGGAAGTCGCAGCGGTGTCCATGGAAAGCTCCTGAGCATTGCCAGCGCTTGGACGGGACACCGTCTATCCGTAGGGATTCGGGAGGCTGAAATCCCGATTCGCGGATGGTAGCACCTCCATCCCTTTCCCTGCTTGCGGTCTGCCCGTGCAAGCCCCCACAATAGCCCGCATGAGCGAGACCGAAGCCAGGTTTGCGGTGCTGCGCCAGTCCGCCGAGGCGGGTGTGGTTGCCGCCATCGAGCGAGCCGTGCGCGAGGCGCCCGACGCCGAGCTCAATCGCATCAACGTGATCGACTTTTCGGCCCGCCATGGCCTGCCGGTCGACCAGGTGCTGGACGGTTTCCTGCGCGGCGCGCGGCTGGGCCTGTTCGAGATGTCCTGGAACGTGCTGTGCCCCGGCTGTGGCGGCGTGCTCGGTGCCGCCGGCACCATCCAGAGCATCCACCAGCACGATTACGCCTGCGCACTGTGCGCCGCCGGGTACGAGCCCACACTGGACGAAATGGTGGAGGTGGCCTTCACCGTCAGCCCGCGCGTGCGCAAGATCGCTGCCCATTCGCCGCACACGCTGCCGGCCTGGGACTATGTCCGCCAGATCTACTGGAGCTCGGGCATAGAGCTGCCCCAGGGCGCGGCCTTCGAGGAAGCGATGCAGAAGGTGGTGATCGACTGGGTGGAGCTGGGCGCCGGCGAGAAGGCCACCATGTCGCTGCAGCTGCCGTCGGGCTTCATCATCGTGTTCGAGCCGGTCAGCCATGCGGCGCTGTTCCTGCAAGTGGAGGGCGAACCCACCCGCGAGCGCCAGGAACTGGGAATGGTGTTCAGCAAGGTTCAGGCCCCCACCGGAACCCGGGTCATGCGGCCCGGCCCGCTGCGCCTGACCCTTGAGAACCGCACCGACGCGCGGGTTCTGCCCGGCCTGTACATCGCCGGGGACGAGCTCCACGACATGCTGGGGCGGCGCAAGCCCTTCCTGACGGGCAAGCACCTGCTGACCAACCAGACCTTTCGTGACCTGTTCCGTGCCGACACCCTGGCGATCGACCAGCGCCTGCGGATCACCAGCCTGACCTTCGTCTTCACGGACCTGAAGGCCTCCACCTCCCTGTACGAGCGGGTGGGTGACCTGGCCGCCTACGACATGGTCAAGGCCCATTTCGGCGTGCTGGGGGATGTGGTGGCCGCCGAGTCGGGCGCCGTGGTCAAGACCATCGGCGACGCAGTGATGGCGTCTTTCCCGACACCGGACCGCGGGCTGGCCGCGGTGCTGCGCATGCGCCGCGCCATGGCGGCCCTGAACGAGAAGCGTGGCAGCGAGGACCTGTTGCTGAAGATCGGCATCCACGAAGGGCCCTGCCTGGCCGTGACCCTGAACGACCGGCTGGATTACTTCGGACAGACCGTGAACATCGCCGCGCGGGTGCAGGGCCTGGCCGTCTCGCACGCCATCTTTGCCACCGAGCCGGTCGTCCGGCATCCGGACGCAGCCCGCCTGCTGGCCCAGGCGGGCATTGCACCGGTGTTGCAGCGCTGCACCCTGCGCGGCATCTCCGACGACTTCACGGTGTACGAAATCCCGTAGCGTCAGCCGCGCTCGATCCGGAACACCGCGGTCCCGGCGCGCGCATTGGGCAGGAAACGCACCTCACGGCCTTCCTGCAGGCCGAACGCATCCAGGATGCGCAGCCCGTTCTTCCGGGCCAGCGCCTCGAAATCGCTGTACGTGCCGACGCGGATATTGGGTGTGTCGTACCACTGGTAGGGCAGCCGCCGGGTCACGGGCATGCGTCCGCGCAGCACGGCCAGCCGGTTGGGCCAGTGCCCGAAATTGGGGAAGGCCACGATGCCGGTGCGCCCCACGCGCGCGGTTTCCTGCAGCATGGTCTCTGCATTGCGCAGGTGTTGCAGCGTGTCGATCTGCAACACCACATCAAATGAGGCGTCGTCAAACAGCGCAAGGCCCTCTTCCAGGTTGAGCTGGATCACATTGACGCCGCGGCGCACGCAGGCGGCCACATCGGCATCCGAGATCTCGATGCCGTAGCCGCTGCAGCCACGCTCGCGCTGCAGCAGGTCCAGCATGGCGCCGTCGCCGCAACCCAGGTCCAGCACGCGCGCGCCCTGGGGCACCAGGCGGGCGATGGACTGCATGGTCAGGATGTCGCTCATGCTGCGGCCACCGTGGTGTTGAAGTAGGAGCGCACCACATCCAGGTAGCGCGGGTCTTCCAGCAGGAAGGCGTCGTGGCCTTGCGGCGCGTCAATTTCTGCGTAGGCCACGTCCCGGCGGTTGTCCAGCAGGGCCTTGACGATCTCGCGGCTGCGTCGCGGGCTGAAGCGCCAGTCGGTGGTGAAGCTCACCAGAAGGAAGCCTGCCGTGGCCGGAGCCAGTGCCACTGTGAGGTTGCCGCCGTGCGGGCGCGCAGGGTCAAAATAGTCCAGCGCCCGCGTGATCAGCAGGTAGGTGTTGGCGTCAAAGTATTCGGCGAACTTGTCACCCTGGTGGCGCAGGTAGCTCTCGATCTGGAACTCGACGTCCTGCGTGCTGTAGAGGTAGTCCCGCAGGTCCGGCGCCGGGCCACCCCGGACAGGACCAGCCCCTTGGGCAAGCGGCGAATCTGGCGAAGCGGGAAGCGTGGGGGCGCGGAGATTCCGCCCGAACTTCTCGTTCATCACGTCGTCGCTAAGGTATGTGATGTGGCCGATCATCCGGGCGATGCGCAGGCCCCGTTTGGGAACGGTGCCGTGTTCGTAAAAGTGTCCGCCGTGGAAGTCCGGATCGGTCACGATGGCGCGACGCGCCACTTCGTTGAAGGCGATGTTCTCGGCGTTGAGGTTGGGCGCGCTGGCCACAACGACCGCATGGCGCACACGCCGCGGGTACTGCAGCGTCCAGCTCAGTGCCTGCATGCCGCCCAGGCTGCCGCCCATCACTGCCGCCAGCGTGCCGATGCCCAGCGCGTCCAGCAGCCGTGCCTGCGCATTGACCCAGTCTTCCACGGTGACCACGGGGAAATCCATGCCGTAGATGCGGCCGGTGTCCGGGTTGACATGCATCGGCCCGGTGGAGCCAAAACAGGAGCCCAGGTTGTTGACGCCAATCACGAAAAAGCGGTCGGTGTCCACCGGCTTGCCCGGGCCGATCATGGTGTCCCACCAGCCTTCGCTCCTGTCCTGGCCCGCATAGGTGCCGGCCACATGATGGGAGGCATTCAGCGCATGGCAGATGAGCACGGCGTTGGACTTGTCGGCGTTGAGCGTGCCGTAGGTCTCGTAGGCCAGTGTGTAGGCGCGAATGGATGCGCCGCTTTGCAGGGCAAGCGGTTCGCTGAATTCCATGAACTGGGGCGTGACGACCATAAAAGCAAAAAACCCGGCGTCGCTAAAGAGGCGAGGCCGGGTTGTCGGGCGTTCGAATCTTTAGCTGAATTTATTGAGCGCCCGCAAGCTGGAGCAAATCGGCGCTGTGGCGTTCAGTATATCAACCCCAACCGGCCAGGGCCAGTGCGCCCAGCACCGCAAAGATCACCGCCGAGACGACGTGCACGAGGCGGATCGGCACGCGCCGGGTGATGCGCTCGCCAAACCAGACCACGGGCACGTTGGCCAGCATCATGCCCAGCGTGGTACCAGCCACCACCGGCGCCCAGGTGTTGTACTGCGCCGCCAGCATCACGGTGGCAATCTGGGTTTTGTCGCCCATCTCGGCCAGGAAGAACGCGATCACGGTGGTGCCGAACACGCCAAGGCGGGGCGCTGCGGCGCTCTCTTGGTCATCCAGCTTGTCCGGAATCAGCATCCAGGCCGCCATGGCGATGAATGAACCACCCAGCACCCAGCGCAGCACGTCGGGGCCCAGCACGGTGGTGACCCAGGCCCCCGCGGCACCCGCCAGGGTGTGGTTGGCCAGTGTCGCCACCAGGATGCCCCAGACGATGGGCCAGGGCTTGCGGAAGCGCGCCGCCAGCACGAGCGATAGCAACTGGGTCTTGTCGCCCATCTCGGCCAGGGCGACGATGCCAGTGGAGATCAGGAAGGCTTCCATGTCGGGCCCATGCTAACCAGCAGACCTGTCACCGGACTGTCCGGCACCGCACACTTCTGGCGCAGTTTTTGCTTGCTTTTGGTGCGCCACGCTGAGACGCCGTGGAAACGCACCAATAACGAGCAATTTATCCAAAGAGGACATTATGGAAGCACTAAAACAGGGCTCGGATGCCTTGTTCATCCTTCTGGGCGGCATCATGGTGCTGGCCATGCATGCGGGATTTGCCTTTCTTGAGCTGGGCACCGTCCGCAAGAAGAACCAGGTCAACGCACTGGTCAAGATCCTGGTCGATTTCTCGGTTTCCACCGTCGTCTACTTCGTCGTGGGCTACAGCGTGGCCTACGGCACGAGTTTCTTCGTGGGCGCCGAGCAGCTGGCCGCGAAGAATGGCTATGAGCTGGTGAAGTTCTTCTTTCTGCTCACCTTTGCCGCCGCAATCCCGGCCATCATATCTGGTGGAATTGCTGAACGGGCGCGATTCTGGCCTCAATTGATTGCAACAGCCGTCATCGTCGGCTTCATCTATCCCTTGTTCGAGGGGATTGTGTGGAACCAGGGCTTTGGTGTGCAGGCGTGGATCAAGGGCCTGACCGGCGAGGAGTTCCACGACTTCGCCGGCTCCATCGTCGTGCACGCCGTCGGTGGCTGGCTGGCGCTTCCGGCCGTCATCCTGCTGGGCGCGCGGGCCAACCGCTACCGCAAGGATGGCGCGATCTCGGCACACCCTCCGTCCAACATCCCCTTCCTGGCACTGGGCGCGTGGGTGCTGACGGTGGGCTGGTTCGGCTTCAACGTGATGAGCGCACAAACCATCGACAAGATCTCCGGACTGGTCGCCGTCAACTCCCTGATGGCCATGGTGGGTGGCACGCTGGCGGCCCTGGTGCTGGGCCGCAACGACCCGGGCTTTGTGCACAACGGGCCGCTGGCCGGCCTGGTGGCCGTGTGCGCCGGCTCCGACCTGATGCATCCGCTGGGCGCTTTGGGCGTGGGCGTGGTGGCCGGCAGCATCTTTGTGGTGATGTTCACGCTGACGCAAAACCGCTGGAAGATCGACGACGTGCTGGGTGTGTGGCCGCTGCATGGCCTGTGCGGCGCCTGGGGCGGCATCGCCGCGGGCATCTTCGGGGCCAAGGCACTGGGCGGGCTGGGTGGAGTCAGTCTGGGCGCACAGGTGCTGGGCACGCTGATGGGCGTGGGCTGGGCATTGGTCAGCGGCTTCGTCGTCTACGGCGCGATCCGTGCGGCGATGGGCTTGCGCCTGACGGCGGAAGAGGAATACGACGGCGCCGATCTCGCCATCCACAAGATCGGCTCCACCCCGGACCGAGAAGTCAACTGGTAGGCCCCCTGCGGCCCCGCCACTGACTCAAGTCGAGGACGAAGCGCCCACCAGGCGCGGCCACACCCAGCGCTCCAGCGACCAGCGACCGGGGCCAAACACCGCCAGCCCCGCCAGCAGGGCACCCCACAGGATGTGCTGCTGGAGCGCGGCTGGCGCGATTTCGGACAGCGAGATCACAGCCACTGCGTTCACCACCGACAACCCCAGCGCGGCGAACCGTCCGCCCAGGCCCAGGGCCAGCAGAACGGGCAGCACCAGTTCGCCGCCCGTGCCCATGAGCGCCGCCAGTGCGGGCGGCAGCAACGGGACCTTGTATTCGTCGGTGAACAGCGCAACCGTGGTGTCCCAATCACGCAGCTTGGTCAGGCCGGAGAGGAAGAACACCTGCGCCACGTACAGTCGCGCGACCAGGGCGGCCAGCGGCTGAAGGGCAGCCAGGCCAGCCGAGAGGCGGCTCCAGAGATGGACAGAGCGGCGCACCGGGCCAAAGCCGGTAGGGGTCGGAATCATTGATATCTCCACAAAGTCAGTCCTCGGCCAGCGCACGGGCGCCGGTCACCAGGCCTTGCTGTACAGCCTCCAACAGCCAGGCATTGAAATCGAGTGCGCTGGCAGGCGCCAGCGCGTCCAGCAGGGAGGCGCCCCGCAGCAGGGCTTGCACCAGCGTCGCCTCGGCGGGCACCGCTTCGCGCACACAAGGGCGCAGGCCGTCGCGCCAGACCAGCGCCGCCTCGGCCACGCCCGCGCGCAATCGCGCTCCCGCCTCTTCCAGAGATGGTTCTTGCCGCAGGTGGGCGTTGGCAATGCTGACCACCGGCCACATGCTGGGAATGAGTGCGACACCCGGCGCGAGCATCAGCGTGATCCGGGCAGGGTCCCGCATGGCAAGGAGCCCAAAGGTCGCGGTATCCACCTGGGCGGCGGCGGCGGTGGCGGCGCGGTGCATCGCCCATTCGACCCGCGCGACGTCGGCCAAGCAGGGCTCGTCGGCCAGTTGCTCACTGCGCTGCACAAATCCGGCCAGGCCTTCACCCCATTGGCCCAGGTCACCCGCAGCCGGGGGCTGGGCCAGCCAGAAGGCGCGCGCCAGCGCGCCGAAATTTTCTTCATCCAGCAACTGCGCCATCACGGGGTACGCTCCCGCGAGCGCCCGGGGCGCCAGCTCGCGACCGTGGGCGCGGTAGGCTCGCAGCCCGAGTTCAAGGCGTTTTTGGCCTCCAGCCCGCATGGGTGCTGCGTAAGCCGCTATCAAATTGATAGCGTTTTCGGTGTCCGGCGCCCACAACGCAGCCAGCAGGGCCTGCTGCTGGGCAGCCAGGGTCGCCTGGCCGGACGCGCTCATTGGACGACCTCCGCATTCCGCGCCGTCGGGCGGTTCACCTGGCCGGCCATCGTGCGCGCGGTCGACGCTTCGTCCAGCAGCACGGACAGAGGCGGAATGCCGGTGTCCCATTCAATCAGCGTCGGCACTGCGCCAAAGCGCAGCAGCGCATGGCGGTACAGCTCCCAGACCGGCTCGCTGACGCGGCTGCCGTGGTCATCGATCACGATTTCGCCGTGCTCATCCGCCACATGGCAGTGGCCCGCCAGATGGATTTCGCCAACCACCCCGGCGGGGATGGCGTCCAGCCAGTCGCGGCAGGCCTGCAGCGGGTCGGCCTGCGCGCCTGCGATGCGGGCGTTGAGCGCATTGACATAAATGTTGTTCACGTCCACCAGCAGCTGGCAACCGGTGCGCCGGACGAGTGCGGCCAGAAAAGCCGGTTCGGTCTGGTCGCTGACGGCCCAACCGATGTAGGCGCTGAGGTTTTCCACCAGCAGCGGCCGGCGCAGGCGGTCCTGCACGCGCTGCACGTTGCCGGCGAGCACATCCAGGGCTTCGCCGTTGAAGGGGATGGGCAGCAGGTCGGCGGCATGAATGGTCGCGCCGTCCAGCGGTCCGCGCGCGAAACAGGCGTGGTCGCTTACACGAACCGGCTCGATTCGGTCCACCAGCCGGGCAAGTTGTTCAAGATGGTCTGCGTCCACGCCCACGGCGGAGCCCAGCGCCAGGCCCACGCCGTGCAGGCTCACGGGATAGTGCGCCCGTGCCTGCGCCAGCACGGCAAGCGCGGCCCCGCCTTCTCCGAAGAAATTTTCAGAGTGGACTTCCAGGAAATCCACGGGCGGACGCGCTTCCAGCACCTCGCCATAGTGGGGGTGCCGCCAGCCGATGCCGACGCCGTGGCGCATGGTGCAGTCCGCCCGCAGCTCGTCAGCCCTTCTTGCCCGCGGCGGCCTTGGCTTCGTCGGCGCTCAGGCCCTTCATCGTCTTGCAGCTGCCCTTGGCGACGTACTTCCATTCACCCTTGTCCATGTCCAGCTTGGACTGGCCGGCACACGAGTGCGAGCCGGAAAGATTGGCGCAGTCATTTTGTCCGGCCTTGGCGATGCCGTAGCACTTTTCCTTGTCCTGTGCGGCGGCGGGCGTGGCCACCAGCAGGGTCGACAGCAGCGAAGCGGCGGCGGCGGCGATGAGGGCTTGTTGGTTCATGGGGATGCTCCTTGAAAGAGTTGGGTTGTGGTGTTGCCGAACCGGTGTTCCGGTCGGCTGGCGGTTGGTCGGCGCCGGTTCGGACTTCTTACAGCCCGGCCACGAAGCCGGGATTCAAAGCAGTTCGGCGATCCGGTCCCAGGCCTCGGCTGGGATTCGGCCGCTGTAGCGCTCCACCACCTTGCCGCTCTTGTCGATCAGCCAGGCCGCCGGCAGCTGGGCCGGGCGGCCCAGGTTGTCCCTGTGGCCCGGCTCCCCGGCCCACAACTGCACAAAGCGCTGCTTCAGCGGCACCGTGCGGCTGATGATCTGCTCGTAGGCAAACACGTCCTGCACCTTGCGGTCCACACTGACCAGGACCAGCTCAAACGGCTTGCCGGCCCATCCCTCGTAGTTCTGGCGCAACTCGGGCATCTTGTCGCGACACACGGCGCAATCGGTAGACCAGAGCATCAGCAGGACCACTTTGCCCCGTTGCGAGGCCAGGGTGAAGGGGCGGCCTTCGATCGTCTTGCCCTCCAGCTGGGGCAATGCGGCGGACGGTGCGCTGGCCTGGGCGACCGCAATCGGGGCCGCCCGCCCGGGGGGCTGGGGCTGGGACTGGGCCGCCGCCGCAAGAGATGCGGCGGCGAGCAGGGCGGTCAGGTGTTGGACAAACATGACGTGGGTCGTGTGCGATGATCAAAACCTTACACAGCCCGCCCATGACGCTTGAAAGCCAACTGGCCGATTGCCGGCCCTACCTCATGCGCTTCGCCCGGCTGCAGCTGCGCAACGAAGCCTGGGCCGAAGACGCCGTTTCCGAAACGATGCTGGCCGCGCTGAGCCGCCCGCAGTCTTTCGGCAACCGTTCCCAGCTCAAGACCTGGCTGGTGGGCATCCTCAAGCACAAGGTGGTGGACCTGCTGCGCCTGCGCGCGCGCGAAGTCAGCCTGGACGCCCAGAACGACGACGGGGGCGGCGATTTGCTGGACGGCCTGGGCTTTGTCGCGAACGGGCACTTCGCGGAGCCGCCAGCCGATTGGGGCGACCCGGAGCAGGAGCTGACTTCGCGCCAGTTTTTCGAGGTGCTGGAGGCTTGCGCGGCCAAGCTGCCGCCCGCGCAGGGGCGGATATTCCTGATGCGCGAGTGGCTGGAGCTGTCCAGCGAGGACATCTGTAAGGAGCTGGGCCTGACGCCGACCAACCTGTACGTCCAGTTGCACCGTGCCCGCGCCCGTCTGCGCGAGTGCCTCGAGCTCAACTGGTTTGGAAAGAGTCCCACCCCATGATGTTGCGCCGCACCTGCAAGGAAGTAGCCGCCCTGCTGATCGCAAGGGAAGACCGTGCGCTGGCGCTTTCGGACAGGGTGGCATTGCGTTTTCACCTGGCGGCCTGCAAGGCCTGTCCGACCTTTGAGCGCCAGATGCTGACCATGCGCCGCGCCATGCAACAGTGGCGGCACTATCGTGAACCGGACGACGCAACCGGCGGCTGATGCCATGGCGTGACCGCCCGGCCCCCGGACGAAGCGCCACACAGGCTTGTGTCAGCCGCTGGCCAGCGTGTGCAGCGCCGCCAGCCCGCGCACCGCACGGCTGCCGTACCAGCTGAGCAACTCGCCGTCCACATGCTGCACCCGCGCGCCGGGCATGCGGGCGGCCAGTTCGGCCTCGTCTGCCGCCGAAAAGGCATAGGGCTCGCTGGACAACAACACCCGCTGCACGCCGGCCGCGGCAGCGGCCTCCAGGTCCACCACCGGGTAGCGCGCTGCGCCGGTCGGTCCGCCGGTGACCGCCGGCCAGGTTTGCCAGCCGATCAGGGCCAGCATGGCGCTGATGTAGGTGTCACGCGCCACCGTCATCCAGGGATCCTTCCAGATCAGGTACAGCACCCGTTGCGCAACCACAGGCTCGCGCGCAAACCCAGCCAGCGCATGCCCGAGTTGCTGTTGCAGCGCCGTGGCCCGCGTCCGCACGCCGGGGAGAGCACCGAAGGCATCCACCATCTGGTCGATCAGTGCCGGGTTGTCCCCGGGCGTGAGCGGATGGGTTTCCAGCACATGCGGCACATAGGCACGCAGGGCCTGCACCGTGTCAGCGCGGTTCTCGTCCAGGTTCACGACAAGGTGCGTGGGCGCAAGCCGGCGGATCTTTTCGATATTGACCGTTTTGGTGCCGCCCACCTTGGGGATGCCGCCAACGGCCTGTTCGGGATGAATGCAATAGCCGGTCCGGCCGACAAGCCGATCCACCAAGCCCAGGTCGACCAGCAGTTCGGTCAGGCTGGGCACAAGGCTGACGATGCGCGGCGGGCCTTCAGCCACCATACTGGACCCCAAAGGGGGAAAAGCAGAATGTTTCTGTGGAATAGCGCATAATGTCCGAGTGTCAGCCTAACTGGCTACACAGGTTTGCGGTGACTGGTCCGTTTCGCGTCTCACTGACGGTTATTCTGGTTTGTTGATTGCGTTCAAGCAGACTCCATCGCGGTTTTAGTGTTTTTTTGAGGAGTCCCTTTCATGGGCAACAAACTTTACGTGGGCAACCTGCCCTATTCCTACCGTGACAGCGACATGGAACAGGCCTTCAGCCAGTTCGGTACCGTGTCCAGCGCCAAAGTGATGATGGAGCGCGACACCGGCCGTTCCAAGGGCTTCGGCTTTGTCGAGATGGGCAGCGACGCGGAAGCGCAAGCCGCCATTGCCGGCATGAACGGCCAGCAAATCGGTGGTCGCGGTCTCGTGGTCAACGAAGCCCGTCCGATGGAAGCCCGTCCCCCCCGCAGCGGTGGCTACGGCGGAGGTGGTGGCGGTGGCGGCTACGGCGGTGGTGGTGGCGGCGGTTACGGCGGTGGCGGTGGCCGCGGCGGTTATTGATCGTTGCCAGCCGGCAACGGCAAAAGAAAGGGCCCAAGCGGCCCTTTTTTTACGTCTGCACACAGATGCGGCCGGGCGGATTCGGTACAAACAGGGCTTGCGCACGGGTCATTTCTCTGCCTCATAATGGCTTTGTGGGGTCCTTTGTGGCCCTGCGGGCTTGCGGTGTAAAGGTCACTTTCGCGTCCTGGCGGTTTGTTGAATGCGTTTTCGGGACTCCATCGCTTCGGTTCAAGTGTTTTTTTGAGGAGTCCCTTTCATGGGCAACAAACTGTACGTCGGTAATCTGCCGTATTCCGTCCGCGATGGTGATCTGGAGCAGGCTTTTGGCCAGTTCGGCACTGTCACCAGCGCCAAGGTCATGATGGAGCGCGACACCGGCCGTTCCAAAGGCTTCGGCTTTGTCGAAATGGGCAGCGACGCTGAAGCGCAGGCTGCCATCAACGGCATGAACGGCCAGCCGCTGGGCGGACGAAGCGTCGTCGTCAACGAAGCCCGACCGATGGAAGCCCGTCCGCCGCGCAGCGGCGGCTATGGTGGTGGTGGTGGCTATGGCGGCGGGGGCGGCGGCGGTGGATATGGCGGTGGCGGTGGCGGTGGCCGACGCGAAGGCGGCGGCGGCGGGTATGGCGGCGGCGGTGGTGGCGGTGGCCGGCGCGAAGGCGGCGGCGGCGGTGATGGAGGCTTTCGCAGCCCCTATGGCCCGGGTCCGCGCGGCGGCGGCGGTGGCCGAGGTGGCTACGGCGGTGGCGGTGGCGGTGGCGGCGGAAACTATTGATCCGTCCAGGGCTTTCGCCAACCGATGAATGGGCCTCGCAAGAGGCCCATTTGCATTTGTACGGCGCCACGGCGCCCGGACTCAGCCGCGCTCCGGTTTGCGCAAGGCCAGCGCTCGCGTCAGGTACAGCGCCACAAAATCCCGCAACAGATCGTCGGCATTGGCGCCAAGGCGCACGCGCAGGGCCTCAAAGGTGACCGTCTCCTGGCCCAGCAAGCGCATCAATGTCAGGTGCCGGGGCGCCAGCAATCCCGGCGACAGCTGCGGCATGCGCAACAACTCGACCGGTGCATCCAGATAGGCGCTGGGCAGCTCACCGGGACTGCGCTCACCGTGCAATCCGTACTTCCACAGCAGGTCGTCCATGGGCATCACGCGAAAGCCATCCGGCGGCGTGGCCGCCGTCGGCGGACGTCCCACAAACGCCGCTTGCCCGATGTGCAACCTGGCGACCTGTGGCCGGATCGCCACCCGCCACCGCGAGGTGTCCACCACGGCGAGCAGGATGTGGTTGGACATCCAGTGTGAAACACGGCCGGCGAGCTGGTCACGGCCTGCCCACACCTGGCCGGCGAGCGCAAGTTCAATTTCGTCGGACGAAGCCAGTTGGGCCGCTTCCACGACCAAGGGGGCCTGCTGCGTCTGCTCGTCGTGCCACTTAACGATGGGCGCTTCGCCACCTCCGGGTACAGCCACCGGGGTCGCTGGCGACGCACGGCGTGAACGGCTCATGAGGAGCCCCCCGGTGCGCCGGCGCGTTGTTTGCGGGGACGACCCGCCAGCACACGGTCAAACACGGCGTTTGGCAGCAGGCGAAGCAGCTTGGCCACCACACCCATTTGCCAGGGAATGACCCGGTAACTGGCGCCTGCCTCCACCGCCTCGAAAGCCCGGTCGGCAAAGTCCTGCGGCTGCATCAGGAAAGGCATGGAGTAGCGGTTGTTGCGTGTGAGCGGGGTATCGATGTAGCCGGGGCAGATCGTCACGACGCGCACGCCGCTTGGGCGCAACTCGCCACGCAGGCTCTCGCAGTAGGCAATGACAGCCGCCTTGCTGGCGCAATAGGCGCCATGGCCGGGCAGCCCCCGGATCCCGGCCACGCTGGCGATACCCACCAGCCGGCCGCTGCCGCGTTGGGCCATCGGACCCACGAAAGGATGGAACGTCGCGGCCAGACCCGTGTTGTTGGTGGCCAGTGTGCGCGCCAGGACATCGATGTCGTCGCGCACTGCGGTATCCATGCCCACGCTGATGCCGGCGTTGGCGATGACCACATCGGGGACGCCCTGGCGCACCAGGCAGTCCATGCCAGCACCCACGATGCTGTCCGGTATTGCCACGTCGGCGCTATAAATTTGATAGCGGCCGGGGTCCATTTCACGGGACTTCGCCCACGATTCGATCTCGGTTGTGCGGCGTGCCGCCAGCGCCAGGTTGTAGCCAGCCTGGTGGTAGCGCCACGCCAGCGCCTGGCCGATGCCACTGGAAGCACCGGTGATGAAAACCAGCGGCCGACCTGTCATTGGGCCGCCTCCACGCGCGCGCCCGGCGGCACAAGTTGTGCGCGCACGCGGCCATCGAGCTTCAACAGCCGCCCCAGGTTGTCAAACTCCATGCTTTCGGCGCTGAAGCGCTCGGCTCCCCGGGTCAACGTCACGGGCTTGTGCGACTTGACACGCTCTTCGTTCAGGAAGGCATGCAGGAATTCACTGCGGAATTCCAGTGGAGGCTGGTCCCCCCCGGACGATTCGCGCAACACCCGCGCATTGCCAAACAGCTGGACTTCCGAGCCGTCGCCATTGCTCAGTGCGCGATCGGCCGTGGCGGTCGTGAGCGCGCCCTGGGGGTTGTAGGACTTCATCTGGGCGCGATCAATTTCCAGTGTGTCGGTGTCGGGATAGTGGCGGATTTCGGCACCGGTGACCTCGCTCTTGAGGCGGCCCTGGGCATCGAAGGTGCGCACAGAGAACCCCCGCATGAAGTAGTCTGGCTCATGACGCGCCACCCGCGGCGCATCCACGCCCTTGTACTCGGGTGTGCTGCGTGCCAGCCACCAGGTGGCCAGGGCGACCAGGCCCATCAGCGCCACGGGCAGGTAGATCGAAGCGCGGTCCGCCCAACGGCGCAGTCCCCGCAGCAGCAGGCCTCGCGTCGTCCGCACAGCGGTGCTCATGCGCCGGCCTCGGCCAGGAAGCTGGCGTATTTGCCGCCGGCGACCAGCAACAGGTCACAGAACTCGCGCGCAGCGCCCTCGCCGCCGCGTGCCGAGGTGACATGGTCGGCAACAGCACGAACCTCGGCATGGGCATTGGGTGGCGCGCAGGCCAGTGCACAGGCCCGAAGCAGGGGCAGGTCGGGCCAGTCGTCACCGATGGCAGCAGCAGCGCTCCAGTCCAGCCCCAGCTGGTCCAGTGTCTGCTGTGCGGTCGGACGCTTGTCCTCGGTGCCGTAATGGGCGTGGACCACGCCCAGGGCCCGCAGGCGCGTGCGCAGGGCCGCCGAGTCACGCCCGGTCACCACCACCGGTTCGATGCCGGCGCGACGCAACAGCTTCAGGCCATGGCCGTCCAGGGTATGAAATCGCTTCAAGGCCTCTCCGGTCTCGGAGAAATACAACCCGCCGTCGGTGAGCACGCCGTCCACATCAAAGAACGCCACCCGAATGCCTTGTGCTTTCAGCAGCAGCTCCGGGGAGAAGGACAGCACGGGATTCGTCACGTTTCAGATGACCTTGGCGCGCATCAGGTCGTTGCTGTTGACCGCGCCGGCCAGCCGGCCAGCCTCGTCCACCACCAGCACACTGGTGATGCGGTGCTGCTCCATCAGCTCGGCCGCCTCAACCGCCAGAACGTCGCGCCGGATCGTGCGTGGCTGCGCAGACATCACGTCGCGCGCACGCATGGCGCGCAGGTCCAGTCCTTTTTCGATCAGGCGGCGCAGGTCGCCGTCGGTGAAGATGCCCAACACCGTGCCGTCGGCGTCCGCGATGGCGGAGGCGCCAAGGCCCTTGGCGCTCATCTCCCGCATCAGCTCCCCAAACGCCGCGTCCGGGCCCACACAGGGCACCGCATCACCTGTTCGCATCACATCGGCCAGGTGCGTGAGCAACTTGCGCCCAAGTGACCCACCGGGATGGGACCGCGCAAAGTCTTCGGCGCGAAAGCCGCGCGCGTCCAGCAACGCCACGGCCAGGGCGTCGCCCAGGGCGAGCTGGGCGGTTGTGCTGGCGGTGGGCGCGAGGTTGAGCGGGCATGCTTCCTTTTCGACACCCGCATCCAGAACCAGGTCCGCATGCTGGGCCAGGGTGGACTGGAGCCCGCCCGTGATCGCGACCAGCGGCACGCCCTGGCGCTTGAGCACCGGCAGGATGGAGGTGAGCTCCTCGCTCTCACCGCTGTTGGAAATGGCCAGCACCACATCCACGGGCTTGATCATGCCCAGGTCCCCGTGGCTGGCTTCGGCCGGATGGACAAACATCGCCGGCGTGCCGGTGGACGCCAGCGTCGCCGCCACCTTGCGCCCGATGTGGCCGCTCTTGCCCATGCCCATCACAACCACCCGGCCGCGGCATTGCAGGAGCAATTGCACGGCGGCAGCAAAGCTGTCTCCCACGCGCAGCTTGAGCCCCGCAACTGCAGCAGCTTCGATATCGAATGTTTCGCGGGCAAGGCGCAGGGCTTGCGCCGGGTCGAAGACCGGGGCCGCGTCGGCGGGAGGACTCATGGCTGCATTCTAGGGAAACGCCGGACCTGCCAGCGCCCCCTCGTCACTGCACGCTCAGTTGCGCCGGAACATGGACGGGTTGGGAATCGCCGGCGTGTAGCCACTGGTCGCAGGCCGGGCGGCACCAGACGCCGCCGCGGCGGGTGCCGCAACAGGAGCCACCGTGGCCCCGACCGGTGAGGGCGCGGCCACAGGTGCAGCCGGCACCATGGCAGCCGCCACAGGCACGATGGAGGCGGGCCCCCCCTGGCGCACAGCGACCTGGTGCAGGGGACGCACCAGCTGCTCATACTGTGTCAGGTCCGAAATGCGCGAGCTGTGCGAAGGGTGCGTGCTCATGTACTCCGGCCCACTGCGTCCCCCCGTGGCGGCGGACATCTTGTGCCAGACGCTGATGGCGGCGCGAGGGTCGTACCCCGCGCGCGCCATGAGCTCTATGCCCATGCGGTCGGCCTCGGTCTCATGGGTGCGGCTGTTGGGCAGGATGTACAGCAGCTTGGCCATGTCGGCCGCCTGGCTGTTGACCTGCTGGCTTCGGGTGGCAACCTGAAGCAACGTCAAGCCCAGCTGGGCGTTCATCTGGGCGCTGGCGCGCTCGCGGGAGTGCTCACGCAACGCGTGGGCCATCTCGTGGCCCATGACGGCGGCGATTTCGTCGTCCGTGAGGCGCAGCCGGTTGATGATGCCGGTGTAGAACATGATCTTGCCGCCCGCCGCGCACCAGGCGTTCAGGTCGTTGTTGTTCTTGACGTTGATCTCCCAGGTCCATCCGGGCGCTGCCGGGTTGAACACAGCGACATGCGGAATCAGGCGCGCGCCGATGTTGCGCACGCGCTGGGTCAGGGCCACGTCCGTGTTGAGCACGCCGTTCGCCCGGGACTTGCGGACTTCATCGCTGTAGAACGCCGCGGCTTGCGCTTCAATCTGGGAAGCCGACACCAGCATGCTCATTTGCTGCGTGCGTGTTACGCCCACCGTGCCGGAGCCGGTGGTCTGGACAGTGGTGCAGGCGGTAAGAACGGCGCAGGCAACCAGGACCAGGCGGCGTGGGAAGTAGGTCTTCATGAAGCAAATTGTTGCTTCTTTCCCCCACCATGGTCAAGCACGGACCGACGCGGCCGTCGTCGCTGTCAAAGGCCCTACGATACAGGGATGAGTTCGCTTGAGCTGACGCTGCTGTACCTGCTGGCCGCTGTGCTGGGCGTGGTGGCCTGCCGCTCGCTCAAACTGCCCCCGATGCTGGGGTACCTCGCGGTGGGCGTGGTCATCGGCCCCAATGCACTGGCGCTGGCCCAGAAGTCCGAAGGCATCCGCCACCTCGGCGAATTCGGTGTGGTGTTCCTGATGTTCGTGATCGGGCTGGAGTTCAACCTGCCCAAGCTGCGTGCAATGCGCCGCCATGTGTTTGGCCTGGGGCTGCTGCAGGTGGTGCTGACGGTCGTGGTGATGACAGCCGGGTCCCTGGCACTCGCGGCGCTCGCCCCCTCGCTGTGGCACATGAGCTGGCAGGCCTCACTGGCGTTGTCGGGCGCGGTGGCCATGAGCAGCACCGCCATCGTGATCAAGCTGATGTCGGATCGCCTCGAAATGGAATCCGAGCACGGCAAGCGCGTGGTGGGTGTGCTGCTGTTCCAGGATCTGGCAGTGGTGCCCCTGCTCGTGCTGATACCCGCACTGGGCTCGACGCCCGAGCAGCTGTTCACCGCGCTGGCTCTCGCGGGCCTGAAGGCCACGCTGCTGATCGCCGTGCTGCTGGTCGGCGGCCAGCGGGTCATGCGCTGGTGGCTGACCCTGGTGGCCCGGCGCAAGAGCGAAGAACTGTTCGTGCTCAACCTGCTGCTGATCACGCTGGGGCTGGCCTGGCTGACCGAGCTGGCGGGCCTGAGCCTGGCACTGGGCGCCTTCCTGGCGGGAATGCTGATCTCGGAGACGGAATACAAGCACCAGGTGGAAACCGACATCCGGCCTTTTCACGACGTGCTGCTGGGCCTGTTCTTCATCACCATCGGCATGCTGCTGGACTGGCGTCTGGTGCTTGAACGCTGGCCGCTGGTGATGGTGCTGCTGGTCCTGCCCGTGCTGTTCAAGCTGGTGCTGGTGGCGGCCATCGCACGCGCGCTGGGTGCCACGGCTGGCGTGGCGCTGCGCACCGGCCTGTATCTGGCGCAGGCTGGTGAGTTCGGTTTCGTGCTGCTCACGCTGAGCGGGCAAAACGGGCTGGTTCCCCCCGCGCTGTCCAATCCGATCCTGGCCAGCATGGTGCTGTCGATGCTGGCCACGCCCTTCATCATCATGTACAGCAACCGCATCGTGATGAAGCTGGTGTCCAGCGAATGGCTGCAGCAGTCGCTGCAGATGACCACCATCGCGCGCAAGTCAATCAACACCAACCGGCACGTGATCATCTGCGGCTATGGCCGCTGCGGCCAGAACCTGGCGCGCATGCTCGACGGCGAGGGCATCCCCTACATGGCGCTGGACCTGGACCCCGACCGCGTGCGCCAGGCCGCGGCGGCGGGCGATTCGGTGGTGTTCGGCGACGCCGGGCGGCTGCAGGCGCTGATGGCTGCCGGCCTGGCGCGCGCCAGCGCGGTGGTGGTGACCTATCTGGACACGCCTGCGGCCATCAAGGTGCTTGCCAATACGCGGGCCCATGCGCCCCAGGTGCCGGTGATCGTGCGCACCCAGCACGACCACGACCTGGAAAAGCTCCAGGAAGCAGGCGCCACCGAGGTGGTGCCCGAGGCGATCGAGGGTTCCCTGATGCTGGCCAGCCACGCGCTCGCACTGGTGGGCGTGCCGATGCGGCGCGTGATCCGGATCGTGCAGGACCAGCGCGACGCGCGCTACAACCTGCTGCGCGGCTATTTTCATGGCGCGGACGACGACACCGCCGACGAGCGCGAACACGAGCGGCTGGCAACCGTCACCCTGCCCATGGGCGCGCGGGTGCTGGGCCAGGCCCTTGGCGACCTGGCGCTGCATGCGCAGGGTGTGCGCGTGGTCAGCCTGCGCCGCGCCAGTGGCTCGGCCGGCTCCATGGCAGACGACGCCGTGCTGGAGAACGGCGATACGCTGGTGCTGTCAGGCCGGCCCGAACCCCTGGCCATGGCCGAGCAGGCCCTGTTGCGCCGCTGAGTGCGGCATGGCGCACGGGTGCAGAATCGCGCCATCGCTTCGCCCCCGAGACCCTCCATGACGATCCCCAGCGTTGCCGCCTACCTCAAGTCGCACATCCGCACCGTGCCCGACTGGCCCGCGCCGGGCGTGCAGTTCCGCGACATCACGCCCCTGCTGCAGGACCCGCGGGTGTTCCGCGTGCTGATCGACGCCTTCGTTCACCGCTACATGGAGCCGGCGTTGCGCCCCGGCGTGGTCGCCGGCCTGGACGCGCGCGGCTTCATCATCGGTTCGGTGGTTGCCTACGAGCTGGGCCTGGGCTTCGTGCCGATCCGCAAGAAGGGCAAGTTGCCGTTCACGACGGTGCAGCAGACCTACGAGCTGGAGTACGGCAGCGCGACGGTGGAACTGCACACCGACGCGGTGCGGGCAGGCGACCGGGTGCTGCTGATCGACGACCTGATCGCGACCGGCGGCACCATGCTGGCGGGCAAGAAGCTGCTGGAGCAACTGGGTGCAACCGTTGTGGAGGGTGCGGCGATCGTGGACCTGCCCGAACTGGGCGGCTCACAGCGCCTGCGGGATGCCGGGCTGCCGCTGTTCACCCTGGTGGACTTCGAGGGCCACTGAGAATTGCTATTATTTTGATAGCGGGTGGCCCAGCACTGGCGGGGGCTGAAGGCCGATTTGGCCTGTAAATCAGGTGAACTGCCCGACCAGGATGGCTTCTCGCATGCGTTTGGCCAGCACCGCCGCCAGGCCCTTGGTCAGGTCCAGCGCCAGGCGCGGTTGCTTGTGCGCCATGGCGTCGAATTTCTCCCAGCTCAGGGCCCAGGCGACGCCGGGCTGCGACGTCACCACCGTGGCGCTGCGTGTCTGTCCCGAAAAGAACGTGCCCTCACCCACCACCGTGCCCGCCTTGAGCGTGGCAATGATGGAGTCGTGCAGGATCACTTCCAGTTCCCCCTCGGCCAGGATGTACAGCTCGCGCTCGGAGTCCCCCTGTTTCATCAGCGTGTCGCCGGCCTTCAGGAACCGGATCGACAGGTAGGGGGCCAGTTTTTTCCACTCTTCCAGCGACAGCTTGCACTGCAAGGCGTCGTGTTCGTCGAGCGCTTCGATCGCGTCGACCAGTTGTGCGACGTTCATTGCTAGTTCAGGTCTCCGTACTGCGTGGCGCTCAGCGCCGGGGCGCGGGCGTCCGGGTCCACCATCTCGGTGTCCTCATAGCCTGTCAGCAATGTGTAGCTGCGCTCCGCCTTGTGGTGCGGGTCCTCCGGCGAGGCAGCCGCCACGGCGGCGGCGCCTGACACACCGGCGGCCAGCGCCCGCTTGAACGCCGAAACCTCGTCTTCCTGGATCGGCTCATAGCGGGACATCGGCATGGTCTTGTCCATGTCGGCCGGGTTGTAGCGCGGCATGGGCATGGTCTTGTCCAGGTCGCGCATTGCGGGCGCGGCCTGCGGCGACAGCGGCGCCGGCTGCGACACCTCGGGCATCAGCGGGGCCGGCTGCGAGTGCGGGGGCAAGGCGGAGGGCCGGCCCACCGCGACATGCTCATTGAGACGCCAGTACACGGCGGTAACCAGGATGTCGTAGCGCGCCTTGGCCGACTGGGCGATCAGCGCCTCGATCTCGGCCAGACGGCCGGTTTCGCCGCCAAACTGGCTGGCCAGGTCCATCATCACCATGAATTGGCGGCCCCGCTTGTCCAGGGCCAGCACCTTGAACTTGTAGCTGGCCGACAGCACGCCCGAGCGCACCATGGATTCGCGGACCACGCCGTACAGCAGCTCGCGGCGGGCCAGCCGCTCGGACTTGCGGTTGCCCGCCTCGCCGGGCGCGGCTTCCGGGTGCCGGCCACGCGACGCGTGAACGGGGCGTGTGGGTTCCATGCGTGAAAGACCCGAACTGTCGCTGCCCGGCACGGACTTGGCGGGCGACTTTCGGAAAAACCAGCTGAACAGCGCCATGACGGTTCCTTCCATCTGCTGTTGTTCAATTGCAACGGCGGTTTGCGGGACAATCCGCGAATGTAAGTGAAATGTAAGAGGTTTCCCCCGAATGCAGCCACCGTTTGGTAGCTGTATGTAACCGCTGGACGCTGGCGAGGCGGAAATTGTGAAATAGTTCCGCGCGGTGGCGACGCCCCGGTGCGCGCGACCAAACCGCCTTCAGGTGACCGCGATGCGCTTGGGGCGGTTGGCCAGCCGGCGCGAAACCACCGCCCCGAGCCCCATCACAAGTTCCAGCGCCAAGGCCGGCTGGCGGTTGGCCAGCTCAGTGAAGCGCAGCGGCGTCAGGCTCCAGATGCGGGCCGCGCTGGCCGCCTGCACCGTGGCACTGCGCGGCCGGTGCGAGAAGAATGCGCCCTCGCCGACCACCGAACCCGGCCCCACGATGGCCAGCCGGACCCGGCCCTTGGTGTCTTCATAGTGCACGCTGAGCGTGCCACTTTCGATGAGGTAGACCGTGCGGTCCTGCGCCCCCTGGGTAATCAGGGCCTGCCCCGCCCACATCGGAAACGGCTGCAGGTAGGCGCCCAGCGTGGCCCATTGCACGGCGCTGAGGCGGCAGGTCAGGCTGTCGTTGGACTCGTTGGCGGCAACGGCGCGGGCCAGGTCGGCCACGTCGAACGAAGGGGAAGGGGAAAGTACAGCGCTCATGGGAACCGAGGGTAGGGCCCCCGCCGGTCGCGCACAAGGCGGTTACACCAGTGCTTACACCTGATACACGGCCCTATTTGCCGATGCAGAACTTCGAGAAGATGACGCCCAACAGGTCATCCGGGGTGAACTCGCCGGTGATGTCGTTCAACGCGTTCTGCGCCAGGCGCAACTCTTCGGCCATGAGGTCCAGCGCCTGGGCCTGCGCCGCCAGCTGCTGCGCGGCCAGACCCAGGTGAATTTCCACCTGCCGCAGCGCCTGCACATGACGTGCTCGGGCAATATAGAGGCCCTCGGCCGCTGCCGGCTGCCAGCCCGCCAGCTCCAGCAGCCGCTGGCGCAACAGGCCCAGGCCCTCGCCGGTGCGTGCTGACATGGCTTGCGCCACGCCGGCATTGGGTCGCATCGGCGCAGGCAAGGCATGTGCGGGGGCAACATCCAGCTTGTTCCAGACATCGATCACCGGCAGGTTTTCGGGCAATTTTTCGGCCAGAGCCCGCATGATTGCTTGGTCAGCCGCTATGTATTCGATAGCATCCGCGCGCGACAGGTCGTGCAGGAACAGCACCACGTCCGCGCCCTCGATCTGGCTCCATGCGCGCTCAATGCCGATGCGCTCGACCGGATCGGTGCTGTCGCGCAGTCCGGCCGTGTCCACCACATGCAGCGGCACCCCTTCGATCTGGATGGTCTGCGCCACCACGTCTCGCGTGGTGCCGGGCACCGGCGTCACGATCGCGAGCTCTGCGCCGGCCAGAGCGTTCAGCAACGAGCTTTTGCCCGCATTGGGCTGGCCGGCGATCACCACCCGGATGCCCTCGCGCAGCAGCGCGCCCTGGCGCGCCCGCGCCAGCACCGCCGCCACCGCGGCGGAAAGGCGTTGCAATTGGCCGGCGGCGTCGGCCTTTTGCAGGAAGTCGATCTCTTCCTCGGGGAAGTCCAGCGTCGCCTCCACCAGCATGCGCAGCTGGATCAGCGCGTCGCGCAGGGCATGGATTTCCCGCGAAAACCCGCCCGCCAGCGAGCGGCCCGCGCTGCGCGCCGCTGCTTCGGTGCTGGCATCAATCAGGTCCGCCACGGCTTCCGCCTGCGCCAGGTCCATCTTGTCGTTGAGGAAGGCCCGCTCGGTGAACTCGCCCGGCCGCGCCAGTCGCAGGCCCGTGGCGGCGCCGGCCTCAAGACAGCGCGCCAGCAGCAACTGCAGCACCACCGCGCCCCCGTGGGCCTGGAGTTCCAGCACATCCTCACCGGTGTACGAGTTCGGACCTGGAAAGTGGATGGCCAGCCCGCGGTCAATGGCGCTGCCATCTGCCGCCAGGAACGGCAGGTAAGTGGCTTCACGGGGCTTCAGCGCACGACCGCACAGGGCCAGGATGACGGGCGAGATGTCCGCGCCCGACACCCGCACTATCCCCACCGCGCCACGGCCGGGGGCCGTAGCGATGGCAGCGATGGGTGAGTCAATGCGGGGCATGGGGGGTAGTTATGCCAGAAACACCGCGGAACCGGCTGTGCCGGGCCGCTGGTGTTGCCCCCCGGGGGAGGCGCCGCAGGCGCTTCGGGGGGTTAACTGAACTTGGGCAGGTTGAACTGCGGAGGCACGCCCATGCGCACGTTGATCACCCACTGCTGGGCAATCGACAGGATGTTGTTCGTGATCCAGTACAGCACCAGCCCCGAGGGGAAGAAGAAGAACATCACGCTGAAGATCAGCGGCATGAACCACATCAGCTTGGCCTGCAGCGGATCCGGCGGCACCGGGTTCAGTGCGGTTTGCAGCAGTGTCGTGGCCGTCATCACCAGCGGCAGGATGAACAGCGGGTCGGGCGTGGCCAGGTCGCGGATCCACAGCGCCCAAGGTGCGTTGCGCATCTCCACGCTGGACAACAGCACCCAGTACAGCGCGATGAAGACGGGGATCTGCACCATGATCGGGAAGCACCCGCCCATGGGGTTGACCTTCTCTTCGCGGTAGATGCGCATCATCTCCTGCTGCATCTGCTGGGGCTTGTCCTTGAGGCGCTCACGCATTTCCATGATGCGCGGGTTGATCGCCTTCATCTTGGCCATGCTGGAATAGGCCTTGGCGTTGAGCCAGTAGAAGGCGATTTTCAGCAGCAGCACCAGCGCCACGATGGCCCAGCCCCAGTTGCCAATGAAGCTGTGCAGCTTTTCAAGCAGCCAGTACAGGGGCTTGGCCAGGATGGTGAGCCATCCGTAGTCCTTGACCAGCTCCAGGCCCGGGTACACCGCTTCCAGGCGGTGTTCTTCCTGCGGGCCCACGAACAGGCGCGCGTCCACCGCGCGGGTGGCTCCGGCAGCCACCGGCTCCAGCGTGGTCAGCAGGCCTGCCGAATAGAGGTTGTTGGAGACCTTGCGCATGAACAGCTCGCGCTTGACGCCGTCGGGCAACAGCCAGGCGCTGGCAAAGTAATGCTGCACCATGGCCACATAACCGTCGGGTGAGGTCTTCTCGAAATCGGCCTTGTTCTTCTCGATGTCGCTGAACTCCACCTTCTGGAACTTCTTGAGGCCAGTGAACGCCGCCGGGCCGGTGAAAGTGGAATAGAACGGCGATTCGTCGCCGGGCTTGTTGCCGTCGCGCACCAGCTGCAGGTACAGCTGCGGGCTCACCGGGGCGCTGCCGGTGTTGAGCACTTCGTGGCGCACGGCGATGTCGTACGCGCCGCGCTTGAGGGTGTAGGTCTTGACCAGCTTGACCCCGCCGATTTCGGCCGACTCGAAACGCACGGACAGCTCGTTCTGCCCGTCGCGCAATGTGCGCTCGCCCGGCGCAACCGCCATGGGCGTCAGGTGCGTGGGGAAGCTGCCGCCCACCAGGCCGGTCTGCGCCACATAGACACGGTCCGGGTTCTGGTCGAGCAGCGCAAAGCCCTGTTTGGGGTTTGCGGCATCGGCATGCTTGAGCAACTCGGCCCGCACCAGGGCGCCGCCTTCGGAATCAAACACCAGCTTGAGCACGTCGCTGGTCAGGGTGATGCGTTCGCGCGGGGTGGCCACCGGCGCGGGGGCTGCACCAGTGGCGGGTGCGGCGGGTGCGGCACCGGGGACGGCACTCACTGCGGCGGGCGTGGCGGCCGCAGGCGGCACCGAAGCCGGCACGGTGGAAGCAGGCGACTGCGGCGCGGTGGCGGTGGCTTTTTGCGTGCTTTGCGGGAAGAACGTTGCGGGGCGGCCGTTGTGCACCTGCCATTGGTCCCACAACAGGACTATTGAGAAGGCAAAGACCACCCAGAGGATGGTTCGGCGGATGTCGTTCATGAAGACTTCTTCACAGAGAGGGGGGAAAGGAGCCGCGTAAACAGCCGGGGCGGCGCCGGCGGCACTGGATCATGCCCGCCATCGCACCAGGGGTGGCAGCGCACCAGGCGCGCGGCCGTCAGGTAGCCACCCGCCAGGCCACCATGCGTGCGCAGGGCCTCCAGCGAATAGGCCGAACAGGTGGGCTCAAAGCGACACGACGAACCCAGCCAGGCCTTGAACAGCAGCCGGTAGCCCTGCACCAGGGCGATCAGGACGCGTGCCAGCAGGCTGGGGCTATCCGTGGTGTGGGTGCCAGCGCTCATGTGGGGCAGCCCTGCGCAAACAGCAACTGCAGTTCGTCGCGCACCGCGCGCTTGAGCGCGTCCGAGCTGGCCGATGGGTACACCGCCTTGTCAAAGGGCGCGCGCAGGCGCACCACATGGGCGGCGTGCGGCAGGCGGGGCGCGAACTGGCGGGTCATGTCGTGGATCTGGCGCCGTATGGCGTTGCGGGTCACGGCGCGGCGGGCCCAGCGCTTGGGCACCAGCGCCCCCATGGAAACCTCGCCCACAACAAACAGGGCCTGAGATCCGGAAGATTCAGGCCCCGTGTCGGGTGGCGCTGCAGCGGGGGACGCGTCGACTGGCAGCCGGTGCAATGCGAAGTGCGGTGTGCGGGAGACGGTTCTGGCGGCAAGTACCGCCTGAAACTGGGCCCATGATTGCAACCGCGGCACGGCAGGGCCCCTGTTCGCGCGCTGGATGACCGCGCGCGGGATCAGGCGGCCAGGCGCTTGCGGCCCTTGGCGCGGCGTGCGTTGATCACGGCGCGGCCACCGCGCGTCTTCATGCGGACCAGGAAGCCATGGGTGCGCGCACGGCGCGTCTTGGAAGGTTGGTAAGTGCGTTTCATGATCGTTCTCAGGGAAACCCATGATTATCCCCAAAAATCCGAATGCCGGCAAGAATTTAGGTTGATATTTGCCTGTAACGCTGGAAGGGCAGGACTTTTCCGCGGATTGTGGATAACTGCTTTGACAAACTACAATGCCGGGGCCGGTATTTCTAAAACTATCCACAGAATCCAAGAAGAAGAATGAGCGAGGGACTCCCGCCACCCATGGCCCACCCACTGTGGCAGGCCTGCCTGGACCAGTTGGCCCAGGAACTGCCCGAGCAGCAGTTCAATACCTGGATCAAACCCCTGGTGGTGCAGGTGCCGGACGACCTGTCCAGCGTCACCGTGCTTGTGGCCAACCGCTTCAAGCTGGACTGGGTGCGCACGCAGTATGCCGCCCGCCTGACCCGCCTTCTGGAGCAGATTTACGGCCAGCCAATACCACTTGAGTTAGTGCTCGCTCCCCGGGAAACCAGCGCGCGCACTTACGCTACCCCCCAGCCAATGGACCCCGCCAGCCACCCGGAGCCTGCCGGCCTGGGTGACGACGCGCAGTCACCCGCATTTCGCAACCGCATCAACACGGCCCTCACGTTTGACACCCTGGTGGAAGGCACGGCCAACCGCATGGCGCGGGCCGCGGCCATGCATGTGGCGGGCACGCCGGGGCAGTTGTACAACCCGCTGTTCATCTATGGCGGGGTCGGCCTGGGCAAGACCCACCTGGTCCACGCGGTGGGCAACAAACTGCTGGCGGACCGGCCGGACGCCAAAGTTCTCTACATCCACGCCGAACAGTTTGTGTCGGATGTGGTTAAGGCCTACCAGCGCAAGACCTTTGACGAGTTCAAGGAGCGGTACCACAGCCTGGACCTGCTGCTGATCGACGACGTGCAGTTCTTTGCCAACAAGGACCGCACGCAGGAAGAGTTCTTCAACGCCTTTGAAGCCCTGCTGGCCAAAAAGAGCCATATCGTGATGACTTCCGACACCTACCCCAAGGGGCTGGCGGACATTCACGAGCGGCTGATTTCGCGCTTTGACTCCGGCCTGACGGTGGCCATCGAGCCACCCGAGCTGGAAATGCGCGTGGCCATCCTGATCAACAAGTCGCGTGCCGAAGGCACCGAAATGCCCGAGGAAGTGGCCTTCTTCGTGGCCAAGAACGTGCGCTCCAACGTGCGCGAGCTCGAAGGCGCGCTGCGCAAGATCCTGGCGTACAGCCGCTTCAACCAGAAGGACATCTCCATCCAGCTGGCCCGCGACGCCTTGCGCGACCTGCTGTCCATCCAGAACCGCCAGATCAGCGTCGAGAACATCCAGAAGACGGTGGCCGACTACTACAAGATCAAGGTAGCCGACATGTACAGCAAGAAGCGCCCGGCCAGCATTGCCCGGCCGCGCCAGATTGCCATGTACCTGGCCAAGGAACTGACACAAAAGAGCCTGCCCGAGATCGGCGAGCTGTTTGGCGGGCGCGACCACACCACCGTGCTGCACGCGGTGCGCAAGATCGGCGGCGAGCGCCAGCAACTGACCGAGCTGAACCAGCAACTGCACGTGCTGGAACAGACCCTGAAGGGATGAAGCGATGACGCCACAAATCCCGAAAAGGACAACTCTGGGGACAGTTCCGGCACAAGCCGGCAGTTATCCACAGCACATGGGCAAAACCCAAAGTTATCCCTTTTGGCGGTACAGCTCGGAAGCAGGGGTACGCACAGGGTTTCAAATGGCCCAAGTACTTGATAAAAAAGGCGAAAATGCCTCTTTCCACAGGTCAGGCCTGCCCTTATCTGCTACTACTAATTTGAAATAGAGAAAATAAAGAAGAGGTTGACATGATCGTCCTGAAGGCAACTCAAGACAAAGTCCTCGCAGTGCTGCAGTCGGTGGCCGGAATCGTGGAGCGTCGGCACACATTGCCCATCCTGGCCAACGTGCTGATCCGCAAGACGGGCAGCCAGCTGCAGCTGACCACCAGCGACCTTGAGATCCAGATCCGCACCACGGCCGAGCTCGACGGCGATGCCGGCAGCTTCACCACCACGGTGGGCGCGCGCAAGCTCATCGACATCCTGCGCACCATGCCGTCCGACCAGACGGTGAGCCTTGAGTCCCAGCAGGCCAAGCTGGTCCTCAAAGGCGGCAAGAGCAAGTTCACGCTGCAGACGCTGCCCGCCGAAGACTTCCCCCTGGTGCAGGAAGCAGCCAGCTTCGGCCCGAGCTTCAGCGTGCCGCAAAAGACGCTGAAAGACCTGCTCAACCAGGTCAGCTTTGCGATGGCGGTGCACGACATCCGCTACTACCTCAACGGCATCCTGTTTGTGGCCGAAGGCAAGCAACTGAGCCTGGTGGCCACGGACGGGCATCGCCTGGCGTTTGCGTCGTCGACGCTGGATGTCGAAGTGCCCAAGCAGGAGGTGATCCTGCCGCGCAAGACGGTGCTGGAACTGCAGCGCCTGCTGAGCGACTCCGAGGGCAGCATCGAGATGCAGTTCGCCACCAACCAGGCCAAGTTCAGCTTTGACGGCATGGAGTTCGTCACCAAGCTGGTGGAAGGCAAGTTCCCGGATTACAACCGCGTCATCCCCAAGAACCACAAGAACAGCGTGACGCTGGGCCGCGTGCCGCTGCTGGCCAGCCTGCAGCGCACCGCCATCCTGACGAGCGAGAAGTTCAAGGGTGTTCGCCTCAACTTCGAGCCCGGCACGCTGCGCATTGCCAGCAACAACGCCGAGCAGGAAGAGGCCGTGGACGAACTCGATATCGACTACGCCGGCGACGAGATCGAAGTCGGCTTCAACGTGACCTACCTGATCGACGCACTGTCCAACATGGAGCAGGAGATGGTCCGCGTGGACCTGGCGGATGCCAACAGCTCGGCGCTGTTTACCGTACCCGACAACGCCAGCTTCAAGTACGTGGTGATGCCGATGCGGATCTGAGTGTGACTTCGTCCCCGCGCAGGCGGGGAGCCTGAACAGACCCGCGGGCCACCGCGGGTTTGGTCATTAAAGAGTGTGTGAAACCGGGCTCCAGCCCGGAAAAAGAAGAGCGATATGTCTGAACAAAACGCAGTGAATACCGGAGCCGCAGGCGAGGAAAGCTCCAATTTCCAGCCCAGGATCGACGCCCACCAGGCCGGCGCGAGCGAAGGCTATGGCGAGGGCTCCATCCAGATCCTGGAAGGGCTGGAAGCCGTGCGCAAACGCCCTGGCATGTACATCGGCGACACATCCGACGGCACGGGCCTGCACCACCTGGTGTTCGAGGTGGTGGACAACTCGATCGACGAATCGCTGGCCGGCCACTGCGACGACATCGTCGTCACCATCCATTCGGACAACTCCATCAGTGTGGTGGACAACGGCCGCGGCATCCCCACCGGCGTCAAGATGGACGACAAGCACGAGCCCAAGCGCAGCGCGGCCGAGATCGCGCTGACCGAGCTGCACGCGGGCGGCAAGTTCAACCAGAACAGCTACAAGGTGTCTGGCGGCCTGCACGGCGTGGGCGTGAGCTGCGTCAACGCGCTCTCCAAATGGCTGCGCCTGACGGTGCGCCGCGAAGGCAAGGTGCACCAGCTGGAGTTTGCCAAGGGCTTTGTGCAAAACCGCCTGCTCAGCCAGGCCGGTGGCGTTGAAGTCTCACCGATGAAGGTGACAGGCGACACCGAGAAGCGCGGCACCGAGGTGCACTTTCTGCCCGATACGGACATCTTCAAGGAAAACAACGATTTCCACTACGAGATCCTGTCCAAGCGGCTGCGCGAGCTGAGCTTCCTGAACAACGGCGTGCGCATCCGCCTGATCGACGAGCGCAGCGGCAAGGAGGACGACTTTGCCGGCGCCGGCGGCGTCAAGGGCTTTGTGGAGTTCATCAACAAGGGCAAGTCTGTCCTGCACCCCAATGTGTTCCACGCCAGCGGCGACCGCCAGAGCGACCAGGGCACCAATATCGGCGTGGAAGTGGCCATGCAGTGGAACAGCGGCTACAACGAGAGCGTGCTGTGCTTCACCAACAACATCCCGCAGCGGGATGGCGGCACCCACCTGACCGGCCTGCGCGCGGCCATGACGCGCGTGATCGGCAAGTACATCGAACAGAACGACCTGGCCAAGAAGGCCAAGGTCGAGGTGACCGGCGACGACATGCGCGAAGGCCTGTGCTGCGTGCTCAGCGTCAAGGTGCCCGAGCCCAAGTTCTCCAGCCAGACCAAGGACAAGCTGGTGAGCAGCGAAGTGCGCGGCCCGGTGGAAGACATCGTGGGCAAGCTGCTGGCCGACTACCTGGAAGAGCGCCCCAACGACGCCAAGATCATCTGCGGCAAGATTGTTGAGGCCGCCCGCGCCCGCGAGGCCGCGCGCAAGGCACGCGAGATGACGCGCCGCAAGGGCGTGCTGGACGGCATGGGCCTGCCCGGCAAGCTGGCCGACTGCCAGGAGAAAGACCCGGCGATGTGCGAGATCTACATCGTCGAGGGCGACTCCGCCGGTGGCAGCGCCAAGCAGGGCCGCGACCGCAAGTTCCAGGCGATCCTGCCCCTGCGCGGCAAAATTTTGAATGTGGAGAAAGCCCGCTACGAGAAGCTGCTGACCAGCAACGAAATCTTGACGCTCATCACCGCGCTGGGCACCGGCATCGGCAAGGCCGGCGCCACGGCCGACGGCAAGAGCGGTGCGGATGACTTCAATGTGGACAAGCTGCGCTACCACCGCATCATCATCATGACCGACGCCGACGTGGACGGCGCGCACATCCGCACGCTGCTGCTGACCTTCTTTTACCGGCAGATGCCCGAGCTGGTGGAGCGCGGGCACATCTACATTGCCCAGCCGCCGCTGTACAAGGTCAAGGCCGGCAAGGAAGAGCTGTACCTCAAGGACGCGGGCGCGCTGGACGGCTTTTTGCTGCGCATTGCGCTCAACGGCGCCACCGTGCATACCGGGCAGTCGCCCGATGGCTCCGCAGCGGCGCAAGAGCTGAGCGGCGACACCCTGGCCGAGCTTGCGCGCAAGCACCAGCTGGCCGAAAGCGTGATCGCGCGGCTAAGCGGCTTCATGGACCGCGAGGCGCTGCGCGCCATAGCGGATGGCGTGTCGCTGAACCTGGACACCGTGGCCGGGGCCGAGGCCAGTGCCGTGGCGCTGCAGGCCAAGCTGCGCGAGCTGGCCACCAGCGGCGCCCCGGCCGAGGTGGCCGGCGAGTTTGACGCGCGCACCGACAAACCCATCTTGCGCATCAGCCGCCGCCACCACGGCAACATCAAGAGCAGCGTCATCACGCAGGACTTTGTGCACGGCGCCGACTACGCCGCGCTGGCCGAGGCGGCCAACACCTTCCGCGGGCTGCTGGGCGAGGGCGCCCGCGTGACCCGCGGCGAAGGCGAGAAGCAGAAAGAAGAAAAGGTGGGTGATTTCCGCCAGGCCATGCACTGGCTGATCGGCCAGGCCGAGAACGCCACCAGCCGCCAGCGCTACAAGGGGCTGGGCGAGATGAACCCCGCCCAGCTGTGGGAGACCACCATGGACCCGCAGGTGCGCCGCCTGCTGCGCGTGCAGATTGACGACGCCATCGAGGCCGACCGCGTCTTCACCATGCTGATGGGCGACGAGGTGGAGCCGCGGCGCGAGTTCATCGAGACGAATGCGCTTAGGGCGGCGAATATTGACGTTTGATCAACAGCAATGTCGAGCACTCTCAGTCAAATGGTTGCTCGGCGTGCGTACTTCTCCGCGTCGATTGAGGAGCTTCTTTCTGCTTCCACCGAGGAAGTACTAGGAAGCTTGACGCGAGACAGTGAGTTCTCGGTCGAACCCACACAGCGGGACGCTTGGATACAGCAACTGGCTGTTCTGCAGGAAGCGCTTCCTGGTTTCAAAGGTCGAGGAAGAGCCTACTTCGAGTTTGTCGTGCCACGACTGGGCAAGCGAATCGATGTGGTGCTTCTCATCGATCATGTTCTTTTCGTTGTCGAATTTAAAGTTGGCGAGAAGAATTTCACCCGCAGCGGTTTGGAGCAAGTCTGGGACTATGCCCTTGACCTCAAGAATTTCCACGAAACAAGCCATGCGGTAGCGGTAGCTCCTGTGTTGGTGGCCACTCGGGCGCGAGGGAAACTGGGTGCAGTTGCGACTACCCAACACAATGATGGGGTTCTTTGTCCCATAACCGTGTCACCAGAATGCCTGGCCTTGTGTATTGGGCAAGTTTTGCTTTTTTGCACCGGCGACAAGATCGATCCGCTGGAATGGGAGCAGGGACGGTATAAGCCAACGCCTACGATTGTTGAAGCAGCGAAGCACCTGCGCAGCTCTGGGAGACTGGCACCAAGGGGCGGAAGAGGACTGGACGTCGCGACGCAGGCGTTGATCGAAGACGAGGCCGAACAGGCGCTTGTTGTGACTGTACGGGCCCTGGTCGGGCAAATGTTTACAAGGCGACAGAATCTGCGTGTCCTCTAGGCTGGGCCTCTCGTTGCCATTCTTCGTGAGGCGCTCGCCAGAGACAAGCAACTCCGCGAGAAACTCGCGGGGAACAAGATGCGAAAAGGACAAGCCCGTCTGGCTGTAGAGGCGTTTATCCAAAACGTCCATCATTTCCAGTGCTAAAGCCAGGACCACCCTGAGCACTGGCCACTTTGATAGGGAACCGTCGTGAGCAACAGCGGCATTCATGCGCGAAAGAAGTGGCCTAACTTGATCATGGGCCGGTTTGATCTCAGCTGGACCGGCATTCTGATTGGGCAGTGGTGGTGTGCCTTGTCGGTGGTGGACAGGAAATCAACACGGGGGAGGCCGGCATCGGAGAGTGGATTGCCGCGCTAGAGCGATCGTTTCCCGATTGGCATGTTCACGTGTCCTCGCGGCTTCATGACGATGAGTATGGAGCTGGTTCCGCGCTTGCAGCTGTGGCTAGGCGCCCAGAAGTTACCTTTAATGATGACCTGCACCTCTCTGTCTCAATGCGCTCCTTTAGGGCAGAAAAGCAGTCCTTGTTTGTCAAACGCTTGTTGGATCGGGACCAAGCCGGCGCGACGGAAGTGCTGAAAGAGGTGGATCTTCGGTATGATTGCGACCGGCTTGGCGCCAACAGTGGTTGAAGCGCAGCGCGAGGCAGGAGGCACGGAATGGTAGTTTCGTCTCAGGCCCAGCGGTTGAAGCCGCACGCCATTGACGTTCGCTCGCCGATGGACCCTGTTCATTGGTTTTTGGATGACCGAGATGACGTTCGCTCGTCCTACTACCTTGAGGATGTCGCTACTGAATTCCACGTTCAGGGACTCGAGCTAGATTGGTCCTGTGTTGTTTGGGATGGAGACTTCAGATACGGGGAAGATGGTTGGTTGCCTTACTCGTTCGTTGGGAGTCAATGGCAGCATATTCGCAAGGAAGAGCGAAAGAGTTATCTGAAGAACGCTTATCGCGTGCTCCTAACCCGCGCGAGGCAGGGGATGGTGATCGTGGTTCCGTACGGTGATGTGGACGATCACACCCGCGCTCCAAGCCTTTATGACGGCACGTTCAATTATTTGAAGAGCGTCGGAGTAAAGGTGCTGTGATCAGTGCGCCTTGATCACAACAAGAGCTTTCTGTGGGCGCGTAAATGGTTCACACGACGCGTCTCCCGGAAGGCATCAGGGAGTCTTTCGCAATCATCTGGACTTACGTAGTAGACCGTCCAGTCACCGAAATACATGCCGTCAAAGACCAGTAGGTCTCCGTCGATTTTGAGTTCGAATTGGATTTCCTCCGTTCCAAAGTAGCCGATTGCATCGGCCGCTTCCTCAAATTCGATCTTGATGTCCAAAGCGTAGGTCGTGTGGCACCACCGCAAGGGTCCGATGGTGGGGCCATCGAATCCCCAGTCGTTCATGGGCTCTCGGGGGTGGTGACGGCCATGAAAGAGACCGAGGTAAAGGCCGGGCTTGGCGGGCTTGGACCCATATTCGGGCCAAGAGCGTTCTGATTCCGGGCGAGTGATTGCAAGCATGTTGACCTCCTGTTTTGGAGAAGCAAGGCTATTGCTTGATCGCGACTTTGTGACCCAGGGCATTGCCTGGGGTGACGTGTAGCCGTCTCCTGGGCAAACTGGCGTGCCCGCAGGCCCGTACAGTGCCTCCCAGCCAGTTTTACATGCCAAATTGGCCTCTAGCCCCCCGCCAGTGCTTGCTGACTCGCTATTAAAACCATAGCGATCGGACGTCCCAACCCGCGCGGCCCCCTGCCCCTGCTGACAGCTTCTGGCACCCCCGGGGCCTACGCTGGCGGGCCCTTTGTTGCACACCCTGCAGGAGCCCGCCATGCCCGAACTCAACCCCAGCGTCATCAGCCATGTTTCCCTGGGCACCAACGATTACCCCCGCGCCAAGGCGTTTTACGACGCGGTGCTGCCCACGCTGCAGATCCGCTGCGTGATGGATTTCCCCGGCGCGGCGGGCTATGGCCGCGCCTTCCCCGAGTTCTGGATCCAGACGCCGTTTGACGGCGGCCGGGCGGCGGTGGGCAACGGCACGCACATCGCCTTTCTGGCCAACTCGGTGGAAGAGGTGCACGCCTTCCACGCGGCCGCGCTGGCCCACGGCGGGCGGGACGACGGCGCCCCCGGCCCGCGCCCGGACTACGGCCCCGAGTACTACGCCGCCTTCGTGCGCGACCCGGACGGCCACAAGATCGAGGCGATGCTGTTGCGGCAAGTGTAGAGAGCCCATCCGCGCATAAGTTGCCTTTTGATAGCACGGGCGCTATCATGTTGACATGGCAGACCGCGTCATTCTGGACACCAACGTGCTGGTTGCTGCGTTTACCAGCGAAGAAGGCGCCTCGCGTGCGGTGTTGCGCGGGGTGTTGGCGGGGCACTGGCAACCCTTGATTTCGTTGCCGTTGTTCATGGAGTACGAGGACGTTCTCGCCCGGTCCGATGTGATGGCGCGCTGTCCGTTGCCCGTGGATGATCAGCAGGCCCTGCTGGATGCCTTGCTGTCGCACTGTGATCTGGTGGAGGTGTACTACGCTTGGCGCCCCAATCTGCAGGATGAGGGCGACAACCACGTGTTCGAGTTGGCGGTTGCGGCCCAGGACGCTACCCTGCTGACTTGGAATCTGCGCGATTTCGCCAGTGCCGAGTTGCGGTTTCCGCAGGTGCGCGTGGTGACACCTGCGCAATGGATGAAGGAGAAAGCCTGATGTCTGTACTGACCATTCGATTGCCCGACGCCAAGCACGCCCGCCTGAAGGAGCTGGCGCGCGCGCGGGGCGTCAGCACCAACAAGCTGGTTGAAGAGCTGGCCACAGTGGCGCTGGCCCAGCAGGACGCGCAGACACGCTTTGCCCTGCGCGCAGGCCGCGGTGACGCGGCGCGTGGTCTGGCCGTGCTGGACAAGCTGGACGCCGCTTTCGGCACTGCCCGCTGACTCTGCCGCGGGCCGGGGAGGCCGTAGACTCCCCGCATGCCCGCTTTTGACGCCAATGTCGCCCACGCCGATTGCGCCGACATTGCCGTCATCGACTTTGAAACCACCGGCCTGTCGCCCACGATGGGCGACCGCGCCACCGAGGTGGCGATCGTGCTGCTGCGCTCGGGCCAGGTGGTGGGGCGCTTCCAGAGCCTGATGAACGCGGGTGTGCGCATCCCGCCGTTTATCGAGTCGTTCACCGGCATCACCAACGCCATGGTGGCCGCCGCGCCGCCGGCCGCGCAGGTGATGGCCGAGGCCGCGCGCTTTGTGGGCCGCGCGCCGCTGGTGGCGCACAACGCCGCGTTTGACCGCCGCTTCTGGCAGGCCGAGCTGGCCCGCCTGGGCGATGCCGCCCCGCCCGCGGCCGATGCGCCGTTTGCCTGCACGCTGCTGCTGGCGCGCCGCTTGTACCCGCAGGCGCCTAGCCACAAGCTGGGGGCCATGGCAGCGCTGCACGGGCTGGCGCCCACGGGCCGGGCGCACCGCGCGCTGGCCGACGCCGAGATGGCCGCCGCCCTGCTGGCGCGCATCCAGGCCGACCTGTGCGAGCGCTTTAGCCTGCCCGAGGCTGGCCACGCCCTGCTGATGCAGGCCCAGGCCTGCCAGCGCCAGGCCCTGCCGGTGGTGATGCGCCGGGCGGTGCAGGCGGCTTGAGGCGGCCAGGGGCCCTTTTTCGGGGTTTTATATGGAAAATCGGGCTGTAGCCCCCGCCAGATGGGCCTGACCCGCTATTAAAACGATAGCGATTGTGGGCTGGCTTTGCGTGCTGGATTCGCGGACAATGGAGCCATGAAAATGCAACGCGTCGTGACCAAAGCTTCGCTCCATGCGGTGGTGGGCGAGCCCTCGCGCGACTTGCGATACTGGTTGGCCCAACCCGTGCAGGCCAGGCTGGCTGCGGTCGAGGTGTTGCGCCAGCAGATGGCGGGCCCAGATGCTGAACGAAGACTTCAAAGAGTTTGCCGGGTTGTTGCACTCAAACCAGGTTGAGTACCTGATCGTTGGGGGCTACGCGCTGGCCGCGTATGGACATCCGCGGTACACGGGGGATCTCGATTTCTGGGTGGGGACAGACCCCGTCAATGCCCGGCGGGTTCAGGCGGCGCTGGCCGATTTTGGGTTCGGTGCCCTGGGCATCGGTGTTGAAGATCTGACAACCCCCAACCGGGTGATCCAGCTGGGCTTCCCGCCGCGGCGCATTGATTTGCTGACCAGTATCGACGGCGTCGAGTTTGCACCCTGCCATGCGCGGCGCATGGTTGTCCCGGTTGATGGCCTGAGCCTGAACTTCATCTCGCTGGATGACTTCAAGTCCAACAAGCGGGCCACGGGCCGTCACAAGGATCTGGCGGACCTGGACGCTCTGGATGACGATCTGTCCTGACCGGCTGGCAAACTTTGCTGGCGATTAGCCCTGCCGCCCGCGCCCTTGAAGGCCGGGTGAACCGCTCCACCTGAGTTGCCCTGCCCCAACGGCGCTCCCCACAGGCTTTTGCCATGGCCCTTATCCCCGTGATGTTGTTCTCTGCGCTGCTGCACGCCTTTGTGGGCTGGCGGCTGCTGGGCGACCTGGCGCTCACCTCGCCCGCGCTGGCCTGGGCCACGGGGCTGGTGCTGCTGGCGTCGGCGCTCCTGATGCCCATGGGCTTGTTTGCGCGGCGCGCGGCGCGGGGGCGGCTTGCGCTGGCCCTCACCTGGGCCGGGCTGCTGTGCATGGGGCTGTTCTCCACGCTGTTTGTGCTGACGGTGCTGCGCGATGCGGTGTTGCTGCTGGCCTGGCTGGCATCGCTGCTGTGGCCGGGCGGGCTGGCGCTGGACGCGCTGGTGGCCACATCCGCGCTGGCGGTGCCGCTGCTGGGCCTGCTGGCCACGGTGCTGGGTTTCTGGAACGCGCGGCGCACGGCGGCGGTGGTGCGGGTGGACGTGCCCATTGCCGGTCTGCCGGCGGCGCTGCACGGATTCACCGTGGCGCAGATCTCCGACGTGCACATCGGCCCCACGCTGCGCCACCGCCACATGCACGCCATCGTGGCGCGGGTCAACAGCCTGGGCGTGGACATGGTGGCCATCACGGGTGACCTGGTGGACGGCCGCGTGCAAGAACTCTCCGACCACGTGGCGCCGCTGGCGCAGCTGCAGTCGCGCCACGGCACGTATTTCGTCACCGGCAACCACGAGTACTACTCGGGCGCGCACGACTGGATCACCGAGCTGCGCCGCATTGGTGTGCAGGTGCTGATGAACGAGCACGTGGTGCTGCACCACCCGCACGCCGAGGGCACGCACCCGCTGGTGGTGGCGGGCGTGGCCGACTGGAGCGCGCACCACTTTGACGAGTCGCACCGCAGCAGCCCGCAGGCGGCCATGGCCGGTGCCCCCGCAAACGCCGGCCTGCGCCTGCTGCTGGCGCACCAGCCGCGCAGCGCGCCTGCGGCCGCCGAGGCGGGGTTTGACGTGCAGCTGTCGGGCCACACGCACGGCGGGCAGTTCTGGCCGTGGAACCACTTTGTGCGGCTGCAGCAGCCCTACACCGCGGGGCTGCACCGCCTGCGCGAGCTGTGGGTCTACACCAGCCGTGGCACCGGCTACTGGGGCCCGCCCAAGCGCTTTGGAGCGCCCTCGGAGATCACCCACCTGCGGCTGGTGATGGCTTGACGGGCGTCAAGCCCCGGCCCGGGGGCTTGTGGCACTGTTCCTGCTGGTTCCATTTGATCTGACTCCAGGGGTACTCCATGACGATTTCACGCCGACATTTCCAGGCCGCCCTGCTGGGCGCCGCCGCCGCGCTGGCCGCGCCGGCCACCCTGGCGCAGGGCAAGACGCTCAAGCTGCTGGTGGGTTTCCCGCCCGGGGGCGGCACCGATGCCATTGCACGGCTGCTGGCCGAGCGCCTGCGCGACGAGCTGGGCCACCCGGTGGTGGTGGAAAACCGCCCCGGCGCGGGCGGGCAGATCGCGGCGCAGGCGCTCAAGGCCGCGCCGGCGGACGGGCTGACGCTGTTCCTCTCGCACGATCACAGCATCTCCATCCTGCCGCTGGTGACGCGCAACCCCGGGTACGACCCGGCGCAGGACTTTGTCCCCGTGGCGGGCTTTGCCACCTTTGTCAATGCGTTTGCGGTCTCTGGCGGCACGCCGGCCAGGACGTTTGCCGAGTACGTGCAGTGGGTGCAGGGCCCGGGCAAGGGCAAGGGTTCGGTGGGGGTGCCCGCGCCGGCGTCGATCCCGGAGTTTCTGGTCAAGCTGATCGGCGAGAAGTTCGGCCTGGATCTGGTGGCCGCGCCCTACCGGGGCAGCGCGCCCATGATGGGCGACATGCTGGGCAACCAGATTGCGGCGGGCACCGGCTCGGTGCCGGATTTCATCGAGAACCACCGCGCGGGCAAGTTGCGCGTGCTGGGTGTGCTGGGCCGCGAGCGCCAGGCCGTGCTGCCCGATGTGCCCACGTTTGGCGAGCTGGGGCTCAGCGGCTTTGAGGACGTGCCGTACTACGGCCTGTTTGCGCCCAGGGGCACGCCGGCCTCTGCCATCGAGCCGGTGGCGGCGGCGGTGGCGCGCGCGGTGCAGCAGCCCGCGCTGCGCGAGCAGCTCACCCGCATGGGGCTGGCCGTGGGCGCGGTGGGGCCGGCGCAACTGGGCGAGCGCGAGCGCGCCTACACGCGGGTCTGGGCCGAAATCATCCGCACCAAGGGCTTTGTGCCACAGTAAGGGCCCGCCCCCTCCCCGGAAACCAACATGACCAGCCCCTCCACCGACCACCGATTGACCGAACGCCCCGTGCTGGACGTGGACCATATCCACCCGGCCGTGCGCGGCTACGTGGCCAACCTGCACGGCGACATCGTGCGCGAGGTGCAGGCCGCGGTGGCGGCGCACCCGGTGGTGGTGGTGGGCATGGGCATGAACCCCATGCCCAAGCGCGCCCGCAAGGCGCTGGACGAAGCCGGCGTGTCGTACCACTACATGGAGTACGGCAACTACCTCAACACCTGGCGGCGGCGCAACGCGCTCAAGCTGTGGACGGGCTGGCCGACCTTCCCCATGGTGTTTGTGCGCGGCGTGCTGGTGGGCGGCGCCACCGATGTGGAAAAGCTCATCGCCTCGGGCGAGCTCAAGACGATGCTGGGCTGAGAGCCCCGCCAACTGCGGGCACAGGAAGGCTCGCGCACAGGCTCGCGGAAAGGCTGGCGTAAAGTGCGGCCCATGAAACTGCTGCTCAAGTCCCTGGCGCTGCTGCTCGCGGCTGTGGTGTTCTTCGTCGTCGCCGGGGTGGTGGCCACCTGGGCGCCGGACAAGCCGGTGGACGAGCTCAAGGCGCGCTGGGCCCGGGCGCCCTCGCAGTTCGTGCCGGTGCAGGGCCTGCAGGTGCACCTGCGCGACGAAGGCCCGCGCGACGACCCCGAGCCCATCGTGCTGCTGCACGGCACTTCGGCCAGCCTGCACACCTGGGAGGGCTGGGCGCGCGACCTCTCGCGCACGCGCCGCGTGATCCGCTTTGACCTGCCGGGCTTTGCGCTGACGGGCCCGCACCCCAAGGACGACTACTCGATCGACGCCTATGTGCGTTTTGTGGCGGGCGTGATGGACGCGCTGGGCGTGCAGCGCTTTGTGCTGGGCGGCAACTCGCTGGGCGGGCAGATTGCCTGGGCCACGGCGCACGCGCACCCGCAGCGGGTGACCAGGCTGGTGCTGGTGGACGCGGCGGGCTATCCGTTTGAGCCGTCGTCGGTGCCGATCGGCTTCCGCCTGGCGCGCATCCCTGCGCTGGCGCCGGTGTTGCAGCGCACGCTGCCGCGCGGCGTGGTCGAGGGCAGCGTGCGCAATGTCTACGGCGACCCCTCCAAGGTGACGCCGGAGCTGGTGGACCTGTACTACGACATGACGCTGCGCGAGGGCAACCGCCGCGCGCTGGGCCTGCGCATGGCGCAGCGCTGGGCGGTGCAGCCCGAGCGCATCGCCCAGCTCAAGCTGCCCACGCTGGTGCTGTGGGGCGGGCAGGACCGCCTGATCCCGCCCGACAGCGCGCAGCGCTTTGCCAAAGACATTGCCGGCGCCCGGCTGGTGGTGTGGAACGAGCTGGGCCATGTGCCGCAGGAGGAAGACCCCGCGCGCACTGTGGCCGAAGTGCGGCGCTTCCTGGGAATTTAGGCAAAAATGGGCTGTAGCCCCCGTGGGTGTTGGCTGACCCGCTATCAAAACAGGAGCAATTCATGACGATGCTGATTCTTGGCCTGGTGATCTTTCTGGGTGTGCATTCGGTGCGCATCGTGGCCGACGGCTGGCGCACGAGCACGGTTGCGCGGCTGGGCCCGGGCGCCTGGAAAGGGCTGTACTCGCTGGCCTCCATCGCAGGATTTGCGCTGATCTGCTGGGGCTATGGCCTGGCGCGCCAGCAGCCTGTGGTGCTGTGGGTGCCGCCGGTGGGCATGCGCCACGCGGCGGCGTTGCTGACGCTGGTGTCGTTCGTGCTGTTCACCGCCGCCTACGTGCCGGGCAACGCCATCCGTGCGCGCCTGCACCACCCGATGATGCTGGGCACCAAGCTGTGGGCGTTTGCCCATTTGCTGGCCAACGGCAACCTGGCGGACGTGGTGCTGTTTGGCAGCTTCCTGGCCTGGGCCATTGCGGGATTTGCCGCAGCGCGCCGGCGCGACCGCGCGGCTGGCACGGTGTACCCCGCCGGCACGGCGGCGGCAACGGGCATCACCGTGGTGGTGGGCGGGGCGCTGTGGGTGGGTTTTGCCCTGTGGGCGCACGCCTGGCTGATCGGGGTGCGGCCGTTCGTGTAGGCGCGCAGGCCGCGCGCGGCGGGTGCGCTACTTCTCCAGCACCCACTGGATCAGGCCTTTGGCCACAAAGCCGACCATGCCAAAGGCCAGCCCGAGGAACAGCACGAACGTGCCGAACTTGCCGGCCTTGGACTCCCAGGCGAGCTGCCCGATGATGAACAGCATGTACAGCATGAAGGCGCCGACGCCGAAGGTCAGGCCGAAGCCGGCGATCTGCGCCTCGGTGTAGCCGAACAGGGTGCCGTCCATCAGCTGGCCCCGCTCCCGCTCCCGCGCTCGGGCAGGCCCTGCGCATCCACCGCGTCGCGGTAGGCGTGCCAGCTGGCAAAGCCCAGCAGCGGCACCACCAGCAGCAGGCCCAGCAGCAGCGAGGCCAGCCCCAGCAGGGTGAAACACATGATCAGCCCGGCCCAGGCCGCCATGGGCAGGGGGTTGGCCAGCACGGTGCGCCAGCTGGTGAGCACGGCGTCGAGCACGCCGATGCGACGGTCCAGCAGCAGCGGCAGCGTGATCACGCTGGAGGCGAACACGGGCGCGGCCAGCACGCCGCCCAAGGCAAGCCAGGCCTCGAAGAGGAAGTGGTCGCGCGCCAGCACCACCTGGCGCAGGAAATCGAGCGGCTCGCGCACGGGCTGTGGTGCCAGCAAGGTGATGAGCGCCGCGGAGGTGAGCACCCATCCGGTACCGGCCAGCCCCAGCAGCAGGCCAAAGCGCACCAGCCGCCAGTCGTGCCGGGGCTTTCCGCGCCAGCTCAGCCAGGTGCGCCACACCAGGGCAAATCCGGCGGGTTCGCCGCGTTCCAGCGCGCGACTGACGGCGTACAGGCCCACCGCCAGCACGGGCGCCACCACCAGGAAGCCCGAGAACGCACCGGCCAGCAACCAGAACTGGTGGCGCGCCAGCGCCAGCAGCGCCGCCCCGAACAGGGCCAGTGCGACGCCATGGGCCACACCGACCGCCGGGGCGCGTTCGAGATCGTGCCAGGCCAGCGCGATCCAGCGCCAGGGGCTGGTGAGGTCAAGGGCGCGCGTCACCGGGGCGGCGGCAGGGGGTGTGGGTGCGGGCATGTGGACCCCAGCTTAATCCGGACGCAAAAAGGGCGCCTTGACCTGAGTCAAGGCGCCCGGAGGGGAGCGCGGCGCGGACCGCCGCTGGCCGTTCAGCTCTTGCCGTGCATGCCATGCATGCCGCCATGCCCCCCGCCGTGGCGGCCGCCGCGGCCGTGGCGCTCGCCCATGCGGGCGGTCTCGCTGTCAAACACCTTCTTCTGGTCGGCATTGAGCTGGCCATAGAAGGACTTGACGGCTTCGGTGCGCTTGCCCATTTCGGCGTCGCGCTGGGCTTTCATGGCCTGCATGCGGTCCAGTCGCTCGGGCGTGGTCAGCTTGGCCATTTCTTCGCGGTTGGGGCGCTGCGGCGGTGTGGCCGGCGGCTTCATGGACTGGGTGAAGTTGTTCCACGCGCCTTCCTGGGCGGGCGTGATCTTGAGCTTCTCTTTCAGCTCGGCCTGGTGCTTGGCCTGGCGCTCGGCCATGGCGGCATGGCGCTTGGCCGGGTCGCCATGTTCCATGCGTCCCATGCCGGGGCCGGCACCGGGGCCGCCCGCTGCCGGGGTGGCAGGGGCCTGTGCCATGGACAGCGTTGCCGCTGCGGCCAGCACGGTGGCGACGAAGAGGCGTTTGGAGGTGGTGTTCATACAAGCTTCCTTTCAGGAGAAGTGGGCCGCCTGGACGAAGGTGCCTTGCGGGTTGAAGTCAAGTATGGACATCGCCTGTTTCTGCACCATGGCGGCACGAAAAGCTTTGGTAAAGAACGGCAAACAAGCCCGCGCCTGCGGGGCGCTGCGGGGCGTCGGGTCAGGCCAGCCGGCCGTTCTGGAAGTCTTCCACGGCCTGGATCAGTTCGTCGCGGGTGTTCATCACGAAAGGGCCGTACTGTGCGATCGGCTCGCGCAGCGGCCGCCCGGCGATCAGCAGCGCGCGCGCCGCGCCGCTGGCCTGCAGGGTGACGCCGTCGCCCTCATTGGCCAGGATGGCCATGCGCTGGCGCGCCACCGGCTTGCCCGCCACATCCACCTGGCCGCGGTACACGTAGATGAAGGCGTTGTGGGCCGCGGGCAGCGGCTGGCTGAAGCTGCCGCCGCCCTCGGGAAAGATGATGTCCAGGTACAGCGGCTGCGTGGCTTCGCGCTGCACCGCGCCGGTGACGCCATGGCTGACACCGGCGATGACGCGCACCCGCACGCCAACGCCGGCGGCGTCCGCGCCAGTGGTGTATTCGGGCACTTCGGGGCTCTGGATGTCGCGGTACCAGGGCGGGCACATCTTGTCCTTGCCCGGCAGGTTGAGCCACAGCTGGAAGCCTTCCATCACGCCGTCGTTCTGCTCGGGCATCTCGCTGTGGATCACGCCGCGCCCGGCCGTCATCCACTGCACGCCACCGTCGGTGATCAGGCCTTCGTGGCCGGCGCTGTCCTTGTGGCGCATGTTGCCGGTGAGCATGTAGCTCACCGTCTCGAAGCCGCGGTGCGGATGGCTGGGAAAGCCGGCGCCGTAGTCCTTGGGGTCATCGCTGGCAAAGTTGTCCAGCATGAGGAACGGATCGAGCCGCTGCTGCAGGTCGTGGGTGAGCACGCGCGTGAGCTTGACGCCCGCGCCGTCCTGCGTGGGCTGGCCGGTGACGAGCCGCTCGGCGCGGCGGGGTTGGGTGACGGTAGAGGTGTCCATCCCCCGATTAAAACGCGGGACGGGCAACCCTGCCGCCGGGCCGGATTCAGGTGCCTTCGGGCTTGGTCTTGCAGGTGCTGATGCCCAGCATGGCGTAGGGCGGGCACCAGCCAATCAGGCCGGTGGCCAGGGGCACGACGCCCAGCCAGCCCCACCAGCCCACGGTGCCAGTGGCTGCCAGGCCGACGAGGACGAGGCCGCCGACCACGCGGATGCCGCGCTCGATGTTGCCGATGTTGGTTTTCATGGGAAGCTCCTTGCGGTTGTTGATGGGGGCATTGGACACCCCTGGTTCGGGAAAGTCGGTGACTTTGGTCACTTAGTGCCCGAAGCGCGTTGCCGCAGCGCCGTGCTGTCCAGGATGCGGATGCGCTCGCGCGACAGTTCCACCCAGCCCTCGCGCTCGAAGCGGCGAAGCACGCGGGTGACCATCTCGCGCACGGTGCCCAGTTCGTCAGCCAGCGCCTGGTGTGTCAGGGCGAGTTCGTGCCCGTGCCCGAGCAGGGCGGACGCCAGGCGTTCGTCCAGCCGGTGGAAGGCCACCGCATCGACCAGCGAGGTCAGATCCGCCATGCGTTCGGCAAACAGGCTCAGCACCAGGTTGCGAAACACGGTGTCGTCCAGCCACTGGCTGAAGACCGCGGGCGCGATGAGCATGAGCGTCGTTGGCCGTGTGGTCACGCCATGGGCCGACAGCGGCTCGGCCCGGAACAGGCTGGCGCTGGAGACCAGGCACAGCTCGCCCGGCGTGACGCGGTACAGCTCCAGCGAGCGGCCGTCTCCCGAGGAGCGCGACACCCGGACTTCCCCGTCCAGGACCAGCGGGAACCCCTGGCAGGGCGCGTGCTCGCTGAAGAGCGTCGTGCCCGCAGGCACCTGCAGGGTGGCGGGCAAATCGTGGCCATGGCGGCGCAGCATGTCCGCGATCTCGGGGTAGGCGCTGATCAGGGTGTCAGTGGTCATGTGCGGTGCCCGAGGACAGGTCGTCAAGGATGGGGCAGTCGGGCCGGTCATCACCGTGGCAACAGTGGATCAGGTGGGTCAGGGTGCGTTGCATGCCCTGCAGGGACTCGATGCGCCGGGCCAGTTCGTCGCAGCGCTGTTGCGCAATGCGCTTGACGCCGGCGCTGCTGCGCCGCCGGTTCTGCCACAGGCCCACCAACCCGGCGATTTCGTCCATCGAGAAGCCCAGCTCGCGCGAGCGCTTGATGAAGCGAAGGGTGTGGATTTCGGACTCGCTGTACTGGCGGTAGCCGCTGTCGGTGCGGCCCACGCCCGGGAGCAGGCCCAGCGACTCGTAGTGCCGCACCATCTTGGCCGACACGCCGGACAGCATGGCCGCCTGGCCGATGTTGACCGGGTAGCTCATGCCGCGACGGCGTAACCTTCTTCGGCGATGGCCTTGGCGATCGCCTCGTGCGGCTTTTCGGACTGCACGTCCACCCGGCCAGCGGCGCGATCGATCTTCACATCGGCGGCCGGGTCCACCGATTTGACCGCCTGTGTGACGGCACGCTCGCAATGGCCGCAGGTCATGCCCTGTACGTTGAATGTCTGGTTCATGGTGGTTTCCTTTCGGTTGATGGGGATGGATGACGACATCCTCAACCTTGCCACCATGGTAAGGTCAATGGGGCGCGCGCCAAGACCCTTGCGCAGGCGCGGTTGATCTGCGTCAAGTGTTGACCTTGCCCTGATGGCAAGGTTCACAGTCGAACCCATGAACACGCCCACCACCACGTCTGCACCATCCACCCTCGACCTCGGCGTTGGCGGCATGACCTGCGCGTCCTGCGTGTCCCGCGTCGAGAAGGCCCTCAAGAAGGTGCCCGGCGTGCAGGAGGCCACGGTGAATCTGGCCACCGAATCGGCGCGCATCACTTTTGTGCCTTCAGCGCACATCGAGGCGGTGTTGCGCCGTGCCGTGCGCGACGCCGGCTATGAGCCGCGCTCGCCGGAGGCGGCCGTGGTGCAGGAGCTGTCGCCCTGGGCGGGCTTCATGCCGGTGGCCATTGGGCTGGCGCTGTCTGCGCCGCTGGTGCTGCCGATGCTGGGAGACCTGTTTGGCCGGCATTGGATGTTGCCGGCCTGGATGCAGTTTGCGCTGGCCACGCCGGTGCAGTTTGTGCTGGGGGCGCGTTTTTACAGGGCCGGCTGGCACGCCCTGAAGGCCCTGACCGGCAACATGGACCTGCTGGTGGCCATTGGCACCAGCGCGGGCTGGGGCCTGTCGATGTGGCTGTGGCTGGGCCCGCAAGGCCAGGCACATGCGGCGCACGGCATGGTGCCCCACCTGTACTTCGAGGCGTCCGCTGTGGTGGTCACGCTGGTGCTGCTGGGCAAGTGGCTGGAAGCGCGCGCCAAACGCCAGACCACGGCCGCCATCCGCGCCCTGCACACCCTGCGCCCGGAAGTCGCGCATGTGATGCAGCCCGCCGGCGCGGAAGTCAATGTGCCTGTGGCCGAAGTCCTGGTGGGCGACCGGCTGGTGGTGTTGCCGGGGGAGCGTGTCCCCGTGGATGGTGTGGTCGAGCAGGGCGAGACGCAGGTGGACGAGTCCATGCTGACGGGCGAGCCCCTGCCTGTGCCCAAGGGCGCGGAAGCCAGACTCACCGGGGGCAGCATCAATGGCGAAGGCCGCATCGTGATGCGGGTGACGGCCGTGGGGCACGAGACGGTGCTGTCGCAGATCATCCGGCTGGTGGAAGACGCCCAGGCCGCCAAGGCGCCGATCCAGCGGCTGGTGGACCAGGTGTCGGCCATCTTTGTGCCGGTGGTGCTGGTGCTGGCGCTGGTGACGCTGGGAGGCTGGCTGATTGCAGGGGCCGGCCTGGAGGCTGCGCTGATCCACGCCGTGGCGGTGCTGGTGATCGCCTGTCCGTGTGCGCTGGGCCTGGCGACCCCGGCGGCCATCATGGCCGGCACGGGCGTGGCCGCCACCCACGGCATCCTGATCAAGGACGCGCAGGCGCTGGAACTGGCGCACCAGGTGGACACCGTGGCTTTTGACAAGACCGGGACGCTCACCGTGGGCCAGCCGCGGCTGGTGGCGTTCATCGTGCCCCCACGCTCCCCCGCTGCGCGTGGTTCGCTGCCCCCCGAGGGGGCGCTCGCGCCTTGGGGCGGCCCGGCGGCGCTCGGTGGCGCGGTCGAGGCTGACGAAGCGCAGCAACTGGCCGCAGCCGCCAGCCTGCAAAGCGGCAGCGAACACCCGCTGGCCCGCGCGGTGGTGGCCGCCGCGAAGGCGCGCGGTCTGGTGGTGCCCGCGCCCGACAGCGTGCGCGCCGTGCCCGGCCGAGGTACCGAGGGCGAGGTGGGCGTCGCCAGCTACCTGATTGGCAGCCTGCGCTGGCTGGATGAACTGCAAGTGGGCCTGGGTGCCCTGAGCGCCGAGGCCGACCGCCTGCAGGCCGAGGGCGCGACATTGTCGGCGCTGGTGGAGCGCACCACCGCCGGCCTGGCGTTGCGCGCCCTGATGGCGTTTGCCGACGAACCCAAGGCCGGCGCGCGCGAGGCGCTGGCGGTGCTGCGGGCGCGCGGCATCCGGGTGGTGATGATTTCAGGCGACAACCGCGGCGCGGCGCTGGCCATGGGCGCGCGGCTGGGGCTGTCGGCGGACGAAGTGATGGCCGAGGTGCTGCCGGGCGACAAGGCGGCCAGGGTGGCGGCGCTGCGTGAAGGTGGGCCGCCCCAGGGCGAAACGCGCCCCCTCGGGGGGCAGCGCCGTACACGCAGTGACAAGCGTGGGGGCCATGTGGTCGTGATGGTGGGCGACGGCGTCAACGACGCGCCCGCGCTGGCCGCGGCCGATGTGGGCATGGCCATGGGCACCGGCACCGATGTGGCGATGCACGCGGCCGGCATCACGCTGATGCGCGGCGACGTGGGGCTGGTGGCGGGCGCGCTGGACATCTCGCACCGCACGGTGATGAAGATCCGCCAGAACCTGTTCTGGGCCTTTGCCTACAACGTGGCTGGCATTCCGCTGGCCGCGCTGGGCTACCTGAGCCCGGTGGTGGCGGGTGCCGCGATGGCGCTGAGCAGCGTGAGCGTGATGACCAACGCGCTGCTGCTCAAGCGCTGGCGCCCCCGCGCTTGACCTGAATCAACACGGCGCGGCCGGGCACGTGCCAAGCTTGGGTCCGCAGGCTGCAGCCTGCAGGAGACACCCATGACAAAGCACACCAGCCTGGACACCATCCGGGACGAGCATTCCGCGCTCGCCGCGATTCTGAGGTCATTGCGGATGATGGGCGAGCGTGGCCCGCGTGATGAGCCACAGGGCTTTTTTGACGTGATGCGCGCCATGCTGTTCTACATCGACGAATTCCCGGAGCGCCTGCACCATCCCAAGGAATCCGACTTGCTGTTTCCGCACATGGCGCGCAGCGTTCCCGAGCTGTTGCCGCTGATCGCCCGGCTGGAGCGCGAGCACATGCACGGCGAGGCGGCCGTGCGCCGCCTGCAGCACCTGTTGCTGGCCTGGGAGCTGCTGGGTGAGTCCCGCCGCGAAGCCTTCATGCAGGAGCTGGACCGCTACCTCTCGTTCTACCTGGAGCACATGCGCGTGGAGGAGCAGGAAATCCTGCCCCGCGCAGAGCAGGCCCTGAGCGCCGATGAGTGGGCCGCGCTGGACGCTGCGTTTGCGCAGAACCGCGACCCGATGACCGGCAAGTACCCACGCGACGCGGCCTATGACCGGCTGTTCACCCGCATCGTGATGAAAGCGCCTGCGCCGATCGGGCTGGGCGGCACCTGAGGGCGGGTTCGCTCAGAAGCTGTATTTGAAGCCGACGCTCAGCAGCGTCTCGCCGGCGCTGCGGCCCAGCGTGCCGTCCAGTTGCCAGCCTTTGGCCACTTCGGTGCGCACTCCCGCCTGAACGGTGGGCTTGGCGCGCTGCTGGCCGAACCATTCGATGTGCGCGGTGATGGCGCCGATCGCGCGCTCGAACGCCACGCCACCGGTGGCCAGCGTGGGGCTGCCCGGCGCGCGGTTGGCCCCCAGGTTGAGGTGCACCGCGCCCATGGCCGTGTTGCAGGTAAGCAAACCATTGACATAGGGCGTGTTGCCACTTCCCTGCTGGTGGGCCAGGCCGCCAACGGCGCCAATGTTGCAGCCGTCCTCTTTGGAGGGGGTGATGCGCCACTTGAGTTGCACCGCCGTGCCGGTGGCCGGTGTGGTGGTGTCACGGCTGAGCGCTGCGCCCAGCTCGATGCCTTCGGTGGGGGACCAGGCCGGCGCGAGTGTCCAGCTGTTGACCTTGCCCGGCTGGCGCGCGAACCAGCCCTCAAGGTGTCCGTTGCCGGGGTCGTTGACGCTGGCGTCGTCCACGCTCAGTGGCCGACCCGCATGGACGCAACCCGCAGCCAGTGCCGCCAGCAGGGCAAGCCCTGCCCGCGTCATGCGGCAGGCCTCTTTGGCCACCAGCACGGCGTTGGAGCCGCCGAACGCGAATGAGTTGCTCATGATGGCGCGCAGGCCGGGGGCTGGCCGCGCCGTGTGCGGGATGTAGTCCAGTGTGCAGCGCGGGTCGGGCGTGTCCAGGAAGGCCGTGGGCGGCAGCTGTTTGTTGCGCAGCGCCATCAGCGAGGCGATGAGCTCAATGGCACCGGCCGCGCCCAGGGTGTGCCCATGCAATGCCTTGGTGGAACTGACCGCCAGCTGGCCCGCCGCGTCGCCAAACGCAAGCGCGATCGCTTCGGACTCGACCACATCGCCGACCTCGGTGGCGGTGCCGTGCGCGTTGAGGTAGCCGATGTCCTGCGGCTGCAGGCCGGCGTCGGCCAGCGCCAGGCGCATGGCACGCGCCTGGCCGGGCGCATGGGGCTGTGTGAGGTGGTGGGCGTCGGTGCTAGAACCAAAGCCGGCCAGTTCGGCCAGGATGGTGGCGCCGCGGCGTTGGGCCACTTCCCAGGCCTCCAGCACCAGCACGCCGGCGCCTTCGGCCAGCACCAGGCCGCTGCGGTCGGCAGAGAACGGGCGGCACGAGGCCTCTGCGCCATCCGGATGGGGTTTGGCCAGTGTCTGCATGGCCTGCCAAGCCTTGATGGTGCCGCGGTTGAGCAGCGCCTCCGAGCCGCCCACCAGCATCGCGTCGGCGTACCCGTGGCGGATGCTGCGCACCGCATCGCCGATGGCGGTGGCGGCCGAGGCGCAGGCGTTGGACACCGTGGTGCTGGGCCCCCGCAGGCCAAATGCCAGGCCCAGTTGCGCGGTGATGCCGTTGTTCATGCCCAGCACCACCGTCATCGGCCGGGCACGCGGCGCCCGGCCTTCGAACATGAAGGTGTAGGCCGCGTCCACGCTGCCCGAGCCACCCATGCCGGTGCCGATGGCGATGCCGAAACGGTCCGGGTCGATGGCTTCCCCGCGCGCCTGGGCGTCGGCCAGGCCGGCCTGGGCCAGTGCCTCGCGCGCGGCCACCACGGCAAACTGCGCCGTGGGGTCCATGGTGATGAGCTGCATCCGCGTGAAATGCTCGGTGGCGTCGAACGCCACACGCCCGGCCACGATCTGGTCGGGGTTGACGTAATGGTTGACGTCCATGATCGCCAGGCCCGAGCGCGCGGCCAGCAGGTTGGCGAAGAAGGTGTCTGCGCCGTTGCCCGCCGGGCTGATGACGCCCCAGCCGGTGACAGCAACGCGGCGCATCAGGAGGCCCCGGTGTCCGCGCCTTCGGGCTTGCGGGCCGATTCGGGCAACAGCGGCTCGATCAGCGCGAGCATCTCGCCCAGGGTGGCGGGCATTTCAGGCGCGTCGGGCAGCTTGATCTTGTAGCGGTCCTCGATCTCGAACATGAACTCCACGATCGACAGGGAGTCCAGGCCCAGGCTTTGCAGGGTCGCGTCCGGGGTCAGCTGCTCCGGCTTGAGCCCGAAGGTCTCGACCAGCAGATCAATAACGGGTTGGCTCATATCGCGGAGTCTTTGCTAGAGGAATGGGAAAAGGATAGCACGCCCCTGTGACGCCTCAGGGCAGCGCGGGGTAGTCCGTGTAGCCTTTTTCCAGTCCGCCGTAGAAGGTCGCGCGCTCCGGCACATTCATCTGCGCGCCCTCGCGCAGGCGCCGTGGCAGGTCGGGGTTGGCGATGAACAGCTTGCCAAACGCGACCAGGTCGGCGCCGTCGGCCACGGCCTGGCTGGCCAGGGCGCTGTCATAGCCGTTGTTGACCATCCAGGCACCCTGCCCGCCGCTGGCGCGGTAGGCGGCCTTGAGCCCGGCGTAGTCAAACGGGCGGTCGGGCAGCTCGCGCGGGCCGCCGGTGGAGCCTTCGATGATGTGCACATAGGCCAGGCCCAGCGGGGCCAGGGCCCGCACCACGTGCCCGAACAGCGGCTGCGGCTCGGCGTCCACCACGTCATTGGCCGGCGTCACCGGCGACAGGCGCAGCGCGGTGCGCCCGCCCCCGATTTCCTCGGTCACGGCGCGCATGACCTCCAGCAACAGGCGCGCGCGGTTCGCGATGGAGCCGCCGTACGCGTCGCTGCGGTGGTTGGAGCCGGTCTTGAGGAACTGGTCCAGCAGGTAGCCGTTGGCGGCGTGCACCTCGACCCCGTCAAAGCCGGCGGCGATGGCGTTGCGCGCGGCGCGGCGGTAGTCGGCCACGATGCCGGGCAGCTCGGCAATGTCCAGCGCCCGGGGCATGGAGGTTTCCACGAAGCTGGGCACGCCGTCCTTGATGAGCACGGTCTTGGTCTTGGCGGCGATGGCCGAGGGCGCCACCGGCGCGCCGCCGCCGGGCTGCAGGTCCACGTGCGAGACGCGCCCCACATGCCACAGCTGCACCACGATGCGCCCGCCCGCCGCATGCACGCCGTCGGTGATGGTTTTCCAGGCGGCGACCTGGGCGTCGCTCCACAGGCCGGGCACGTCGGCGTAGCCCTGGCCCTGGTGGCTGATGGCGGTGGCCTCGGTGATGATCAGGCCGGCGCTGGCGCGCTGGCGGTAGTAGGTGGCCATCAGCGCGTTGGGCAGCGCGCCGGGGGCGCGGTTGCGGGTGAGCGGGGCCATCACGATGCGGTTGGGCAGCGACAGGTCACCGGCCCGCACGGGGTCGAACAGGGTGGGCATGGTTTCGGTGGTGGTTGAGGCGGGGCTCAGCGCAGCAGGCCTTCGGCCTTCATCGCCGCCTGCACGGCCGGGCGGGCGGACATGCGCTCGCGAAAAGCCAGCACATTGGGGTAAGGCGTGAGGTCCACGCCCATGGGCTTGGCCCAGTTGGTGACGACAAACAGGTAGGGGTCGGCCACCGAGAAGGCATCACCCATCAGGTACTGCTTGCCGGCCAGCTGTGCGTCCACCCACTTGAGGCGGCCGGCCAGCTTCTCCTTGGCGGCTTCTTTCAGCTCGGGCGGGAAGGCCGGATTGAACAGCGGGCCAAAGCCGCGGTGCAGCTCCATGCCGATGAAGGTCAGCCAGGACTGCATCTGGGAGCGCGCCACCGTGCCGTTGGCCGGGGCGAGCTGCTTGCCCGGCACCTGGTCGGCGATGTACTGCACGATGGCCGGGCCTTCGGTGAGGCGGGTGCCGTCGTCCAGCTCCAGCAGCGGCACGTAGCCCAGCGGGTTGATGGTGTAGTAGTCCGTGCCGTCGTCCAGCTGGTGCGTCTTGGTGGGGGCCTTGACGGCCTCGAAGGCCAGGCCGGCTTCGTGCAGGGCGATGTGGGGCGACAGCGAGCAGGCGCCGGGGGAGTAGTACAGCTTCATCGGGAAATCCTCGGTGTAGGTGGGAAGGCGAACCTTTGATGCTAGCGGGTTGTGGTGTTTCGTGCTCGTCACGCGTTGTGACACGCCGGATGCCCGTTTTGGGTCTGCGGGGCCGCTCGCGGCGGCACAATGACCGGATGACCAAACGCCGTCGCTTCTGGCTTTTCGCACTGGTGCCCGCCGCGCTGCTGCTGGCCGCCGTGTTGGCGCTGCGCGTGTGGGTGGGCTCGGCCGACCTGCGCGAGCGGGTGGCGCGCGAGGCCAGCGCGGCGCTGGGCGTGCCGGTGCAGGTCGAGGCGCTGGAGTTTGCGGTGTGGCCGTTGCCGGCGCTGGCACTGCGCGGTGTGGTGGTGCAGACCCGACCGGCGCTGAGCGTGGCGCGCATTGAGGCGCGACCCGCCTGGGGTGCCTTGCTTGCTGGGCGGGTGCAGCTGGCCACGCTGGTCGTGCGGGACGCCCAGCTGCCGCAGGCGGGGATCGACAGCCTGCTGACGGTGCTATCAAAAAAGAAGCGTGGAAATGAGTCCCCGCGGGGGCTGCAGCCCGAAAGCGCCGAAAATTTGCCGCCACTGCCGCAACGCATCGTGGCGCGCGGCCTGACCTGGACGGATGCGCGCGGGCGCGCCCTGACGCTGGACGCCGATGCCAGGCTGGGAGCGGATGCGTTGCCCGACAGCGTGAGCGCGCGCATCGTGGCGGGGCGTCTTGAGGGCACCCGTGTCAGTCTGGACCGAGAATCGCCCGAGCGCTGGCAGCTGAAGGCCGGCATTGGCGGCGGCACCGTGAGCGGGCCGCTCACCCTCAAAGGCCAGGGGGCGCTGCGCGGTCCCTGGAAGCTGGCTGGCCAGCTGCAGACGACGGGTGTGGAGGTGGCGGCGCTGACCGCGCCTGCGCGGTCGCTCAGCGGCCGGCTGGAGGCGCAGACCACTCTCTCGGGCGGCGCGCCCACGCTGGGGGCGCTGGCGGACGCGTTGCAGACGCAGACGAAGTTCACCGTGCGCCAGGCCGTGCTGCACGGCGTGGACCTGGCCAAGGCGGTGCGCAGCGTGGGCCTGAGCCGCGGCGGCGAGACCCGGCTGGACACGCTGGCCGGGCAGGTGCAGACCCAGGGCCGCGCGGCCCGGCTGGACAACCTGGTGGCCAGCTCGGGCGTGCTGGCCGCCACCGGTCATGTGGCGGTATCGGCCAACAAGGCGCTGAGCGGGCGCGTCAGCGTGGACCTGGCTGGCGGCGTGGTGGGCGTGCCCCTCATGGTGGGCGGCACGGTGGATGCGCCCGAGGTGACGCTGACACGCGGCGCGATGCTGGGCGCGGCCATCGGCACCGCATTGCTGCCCGGCGTGGGCACCGGTGCGGGCGCCAAGCTGGGCGACAAGGCTGGCAGCGGACTTGGCAGCCTTTTTGGCCGCTAGCCCCCGCCAGTACTGGACACCCCGCTACAAAAACAATAGCGCTATGCGCTGCGGCGCAACACCAGCAGGCCAAACAGCGTGGCGGTGATGTACATGCTGACCGAGTAGATGGCCGCCGGTAGTGCCAGCTGGAAGTTGTCGAGCACGCTCAGGGCGATGTAGATGGCCAGCGTGGAGTTGTGGATGCCGATCTCGAAGCTGATGGCCGTGGCCAGCGACTTGTCCATGCCGGCGGCGCGGCTCAGGTAGTAGCCCGCCAGCAGGCTCAGCAGGTTGAACACCACCACGGCCGGGCCCACGCTGGCAAACGAGGTGACCAGCGCGTTCCACTCCTTCGCGATTGCGATCAGCGCAAACGCCGCGAGCACCAGGGCGCTGAAGATCTTGAACGGCTTTTCCATGCGCTGCGCAAAGCCGGGCCGGCGCGCCGCCACCACCATGCCGATGACCACCGGCACCAGCACCACGCCGATCACCTCGGCCACCTTGGCCCATTGCAGCGGCACCACCTGGCCGGTCCTGGCAAAGGCGCTGATCGCCCAGTTTGCGATCAGCGGCAGGGTGACGATGGACAGCACGGTGTTGATGGCGGTGAGCGAGATGTTCATCGCCACGTTGCCGCCAAACAGGTGGCTGAACAGGTTGGCCGAGACGCCTCCGGGCGAGGCCGCCAGCAGCATCAGCCCCACCGCGAACACCGGCGGCAGGCCAAAGCCCACGATCAGCGCGTAGCAGGCCGCAGGCAGCGCCACCACCTGCAGCGCCAGCGCGACCGCCACGGCCTTGGGGTACTTGAGCAGGCGCTGGAAGTCGGCGACGCCCAGCGAGAGGCCCAGGCCGAACATCACCAGCGCCAGCGAGACCAGCAGCAGGGTGGGCAGAAGCTGGAGGAAGTTCATGGGGCGGGCCGAGCGGAGCGGGGGTCAGGTCTTGTAGGACGGGTCGGTGCGGTCCAGCTTGCGGATCAGCGCGGGCCAGGCGATGTTGGCACCCTGTCCGGCGGTCACCGTCTTCATGACCTGGGCCAGGCCGTCCAGGATCTTGGGGTTGACGTGGATGAGCTCGCCGCCGGCCTGCGCGTCGATCTGGATGCGGCAGGTGTTCTCGAAGGTGTACATGCTGAGCCAGGCGTCGGCGATGGTCTTGCCCACGGTGAGCAGGCCGTGGTTGCGCAGCATCAGGAAGTTCTTGTCCCCGATGTCGGCCTGCAGGCGCGGGCGCTCGTCGTCTCGCAGGGCCACGCCTTCGTAATCGTGGTAGGCCAGCGAGGCCAGCACGAAGGTGCTTTGCTGGCTGATGGGCAGCACGCCGCCTTTTTGCGCGCTCACGGCCACGCCGGCGCGGCTGTGGGTGTGCAGCACGCAGCCGGCGTCTTCGCGCACCTGGTGGATGCAGCTGTGGATGGTGAAGCCCGCGGGGTTGACCGGGAAGGGCGAGTCGATCAGCTTGTTGCAGGCCTGGTCGACCTTGACCAGGCTGGACGCGGTGATTTCGTCAAACATCAGGCCATAGGGATTGATCAGGAAGTGGTGTTCCGGGCCGGGGATGCGCGCGCTGATGTGGGTGAACACCAGGTCGCTCCAGCCGTACAGCGCTACCAGCCGGTAGGCCGCGGCCAGGTCAACACGCAGCGCCCATTCTTCGGCGCTGACGACTTCTTTCAGGGAGGGGATGTGCATGGAGGGCTCCTGGGAACGAGGGTATGGGTGGCGCGGTGCGCGAGCTCAGACGGCCGGCTCCTTGAGCGCGGCCTTGTAGATGCTCTGGCGCGGCTGCGCCATCAGGCGGCGCAGCATCGGCTCAAACACGGACAGCGGCAGTGTCTCGGCGGCGGGGTCGAACGCGGGGTTGTCGTACAGCGCGCAGAACTCCTCGGTGCGGGCGAAGTGCTCGTGGCCGCGGAACTGCTCGCGCATGTTCTGGTCCAGCCCGATGTGGTGGAAGAAGTAATGCCCCTGGAAGATGCCGTGGTGCTGCACCATCCAGTGGTTGGCCTCGCTCACGAAGGGCTTGAGGATGGCGGCAGCGATGTCGGGGTGGTTGAAGCTGCCCAGCGTGTCGCCGATGTCGTGCAGCAGCGCGCACACCACGTATTCCTCGTCGCGCCCGTCGCGCAGCGCGCGCGTGGCGGTCTGCAGCGAGTGGGTGTAGCGGTCCACCGGGAAGCCGCCGTAGTCGCCCTCGAGCAGCCTGAGGTGCGCCATCACGCGGTCGGGCAGGCTGCGGGTAAAGGGCATGAACTCGCCGGCGATCAGCTGCCAGTCGGCCTGGGTGCTGTCCTGCATGCGGGTGAATCGGGCGCGGTCGTTCATGGCGGGGGACTTTCGTGGGTGGCGCGATTGTTTGCCCCCGGTTGATGAGGCGCTGTCATTCAGTTGACAACCGAGGGTAGTCCCTGCCTGTGGTCCCGGCCTAGGGCCGCAACATCAGGGCGTCGCTGCCGGTACTGGAGCGGAATTCGCTGGGGCTTTTGCCGGTGTGGTCGCGGAACACGCGGCTGAAATGCGACGGGTTGCCAAAGCCCCAGGACAGCGCGATGTCGGTGATGGGGCGCGCATGCGGTCCGGCCTGCTGCAGGTCGCGCACGCAGGCCTCGAGCCGCAGCCGCTGGATATGGCCCGCGAGCGACTCGCCCTCGCCGGTAAAGGCGTTGTACAGGTGGCGGCGGCTGCAGTTGAGCGCGCGCGCGATGCCGTCCACCGACAGCGCAGGGTCGCGCAGGTGGGTGTGCACGTAGGCCCGGATGCGGTCGCGCAACGCCTCGCGCTGGGTGAGGGCGGTTTCCTGCCCGGCCAGCTCCATCAGGGTCAGCCGCACCAGCTGGGTGATGAGTTCGCCCGCGCCCTGGGCGGCGGCCTCGCTCATGTGGGGCAGCTCCTGGTAGGTGTTGCGCATGGTCTCCAGCGCCACGCGCGAGATGCCGCTGGCACCGCCCATGTGGCGCGCCATCAGGCCGTCCAGCCGCAAGCCCGGGGTGGCCACCTGCTCGCGCGGCAGCATCACGATCAGGTGCTCCACCGGCTCGGGATTCTGGATGGCGTAGCTTCCGGTGGTGTCGTAGATGACCCATCCGCCCGAGCTTGCTTTTGCTTCGCGGCCGTTTTGCTCGACCGAGGCGCTGCCCGCCCAGGGCGCGACGATCTTGAGGTACGCCGCCTCGCTGGTGCGTGCCAGGTGGGGCGACTTGAGCACGCGGTGGCGCCCGGCTTCGAGCTTGGTGAGGATCACATCGCCCGCACGCGAGGAGCGCATGTGGCCCTCGAAACTGGTGTCGCCATAGAGGTCGGATTCCAGCCCGCCAAAGTGCCGGTACACCCACTCGCGCCACTGCGGCGCGCGGTCGCGCGGGGCGACCTCGTCGGTGCTCATCACCGTCGTCTGGGTCATGGCGGTCTCCGGTGCCGGGTGGAGCTCAAATTATGGGCGCCTGCCGCAAGACCGTGCCGGCGAGGGGTTGAGGGAAAACCCGCAGCGCCATGCGCACGTTAGCAAGCATTCTGTGCACACGGGGCACAGCAGCGCAGCCGAGCCGCCCCTAGGATTGCCCAACCTGTGCGCCAGAGCGTCTGGCGCCCGATGATTCCGAGGAGACAACCATGGTTCAGAAGACACGACGTCAAGTCATCCAGGGGGCCGCCGCCGCCCTGGGCGCAGCCAGTTTTGCGCCGCAGCTGATGGCTCAGGCCGCGCCGGTGCGCGTGGGCTATGCCATGGCCCGCACCGGGCCGTGGACCGGCGGTGCGCAGGTCAGCCAGGAGCCCAATTACCTGCTGTGGGCCGAGCAGCAGAACGCCGCAGGCGGGCTGGACGTGAAGGGAGTGAAACGCAAGATCGAGCTCATCAGCAGCGACGACCGCAGCGACACCGAGACCGTGGTGCGCACCTACGAGAAGCTCATGGGCAGCGACAAGGTCGATCTGGTGCTGGCGCCCTGGGGCAGCGGTGCCAATTTTGCCGTTGCGCCGCTGGCCAACCGCTTCGGTTACCCCTTCCTGGCGCCCACGGCGCTGTCGCGTCGCCTGATCGAGATGAAGCTGCCGTACTTCTTCCTGATGCTGCAGCAGCCCAAGCCGATGTGCGACGCGCTGGTGGACATGCTCAAGGCCAATGGCGTCAAGACCATTGCCGTGATCTACACCGACGAGCTGTTCGGCCTGGAGAACTACGCCGCGCTGAAGGTGGCGGTGCAGGGCACGGGCATGAGCCTGGTGGAGGAGAAGAGCTTCCCCACCGGCACCAAGGACCTGTCGCCGGTGCTTCGCTCCATCAAGGACAAGAACCCCGATGCGTTTGTCGGCTTCACTTACCCGCCCGACACCATCCTGGCCAGCCGCCAGGCCAAGGAAATCGGCTTCAACCCCAAGTTCTTCTACGCCTCGGTGGGCACGGCCTTCCCGCTGTACAAGAACGTGATGACACCGGCCGGCGCCGAGGGTGTGATCGGCATGGGCTCGTGGAACAGCAAGACCAGCGCCGGTGCCAAGGCCTACTTTGACGCGCATGTGAAGAGCCAGAAGAAGGAGCCGGACCGCTGGGCCAGCGGCGCGGCCTGGGCCTCGCTGGAAATCCTGACGGCGGCGGTGCAAAAGCACGGGCTGGACCGCAAGGCCATCCGCGACTACGTGGCCGGCACCACCCACAAGACCATCCTGGGCGACATCAAGTTCGTCGGCAGCGAGAACGTGGGCACGCCGGGCACGGTGAGTCAGTGGCAGAACGGCGAGTTCGAGGTGGTGTGGCCGCCCAAGGTGGCCACGGCCAAGCTGAACACGTCCAAGCCCGCCTGGAAGTAGACAGATCCCACCCGAAGCGGCCTGTGGCCGTTTCCCCCGCAAGGGGGTGCCGCCAGCGGCCCGGCAAAGCCGGTTCCGCGGCGGCCGCCTGAACCTGCTCCCGGCCTCCGTCATTTCAGCCCCTCTCCACCATGTCTTTCGGCGCCTGGATTGAACTGCTGGCCTCCGGTCTCATCACCGGGGGCATCTACGCGCTGGTCGCGCTGGGGCTGAACCTCCAGTACGGGCTGATGCGCATCCTGAACATTGCGCACGGAGAGTTCCTGATGGTGGGTGCTTACCTGACCTGGATGGTGCAGACCAGCTTCGGCCTGTCGCCGCTGCTGATGGTGCCGGTGTCGTTTGTCCTGCTGATGGCGCTGGGCATGGCGATCCACTGGCTGTGCTTCCGGCGGCTGTCGGCCACCTCGCCCAACCTGGACATTTTTGAGGCGCGCGGCCTGATGGTGGCCTTCGGACTGATGTTCCTGGTGCAGAACGCGGTCAACTGGATCTGGGGCGGCGACCTGCGCGGCTACGAGTTCATGACCGAACCGGTCAGGCTGGGCGGCGCGCAGTTCGCGGGCAACAAGCTGCTGGTGTTCGTGTTGGCCGTGGCATTCGCGCTGGCGATGATGGCGCTCCTGCGCACCACCCTGTACGGCAAGGGCGTGCGCGCGCTGATGCAGTCGCCCGTGGGTGCCCAGCTCGTGGGCATCAACACGCGTGTGCTGCATCCGGTGATGTTCGGCATCGGCCTGGGCCTGTCGGGGCTGGCGGGCTGCCTGCTGTCCATGGCCTACACGATCTCGCCGTCGATGGGCGAGCCCTATACCGTGACGGCGCTGATCGTCATCACGCTCGGCGGCTTCGGCAGCATGGGCGGCGCGCTGGCGGGCGGGCTGCTGCTGGGCCTGATCGAGGCGGTGGGCATGCACTACACCAACCCCTCGCTCAAGGCGCTGCTGTCGTACGTCGTCTTTATCGGCGTGCTGCTGTTGCGGCCCGAGGGGCTGTTTACCCGCAAGACGAGGAAAGCATGAGCCCGCGCCAGCTTCTCATCCGCGACCTGCTGGTGCTGTTTGGCCTGACGGGCTGGGCGCTGTCGCTGCCCTACTACGGCAGCGAGTTCGTGGTGTCCATGGCGCTGACCTGCCTGATGTATGTGGCGCTGTCCTCCAGCTGGGGCCTGTTTTGCGGCAGCTCGCGCTACCTGTCGCTGGCGACGTCGGCGTTCTTCGGCATCGGCGCCTACACCAGTGCGCTGGGGCTGGAGAGCTACTCGTGGGCGCAGTGCATCGCCATGGGCGCGGGCATTGCCGTGGTGGTGGCGGTGGTGATGGGCGCGGCGGTGCTGCACCTGCGCGGCACCTACTTTGCCGTGCTCACATTCGGCATGACCGAGCTGATCCGCCATGCCATCACTTACTGGGAAAAGTCGGTCACCGGCACGGTGGGCCGGGTGCTCACCGTGGTGCCCGAGCGCGACACGATCTACCTGACGGTGCTGGCGCTGGCGGTGGGCGCGGTGGCGCTGTCGATCTGGGTGCGGCGAACGCGCTTTGGCCTGGCGCTGCTGGGCATCGGCGCCGACGAACAGCGCGCGCAGACGCTGGGCGTGAACACACGGCTGGTCAAGATCGCCGGGTTTGCGATGACGGCTGCGGTGGCCGGTGCGGTGGGCGCGGCCATGTCGGTGCGCTGGACCTACATTGACCCCCACACCGTGTTCAACCCCTTCATCGGCTTCCAGACGGTGCTGATCGCGTTGATCGGCGGCGCCGTCACGCTGTGGGGGCCGCTGATTGCGGCCATCGTGTTCAGCCTGCTCGCCGAGACGCTGCGGCTGCAGGCGCCGCAGGTGTACATGATGGCGCTGGGCCTGCTGCTGATCCTGAGCGTGCTGTACCTGCCCGGTGGCCTGGCCTCGCTGCGCGAGGACACTTTCCGGGCCTGGTGGAACGACATGCGGGCCTGGTGGCGCGAGCGCCGCTACGAGTGGAGCGGGGACAAGGCGCGCGACAAGGCACGGGCGCGCCGCCAGCGGGAGGCCAGGATATGACCCTCCCCCGAAGCGCCCTGGGCGCCTCCCCCCCAGGGGGGCGCCACCAGCAGCCCGGCGAAGCCGGCTCCGCGGTGGCCCCCGTATTGGAGGCCCATGACATCACGGTGCGGTTTGGTGGCCTGGTCGCTGTAGATGCCGTGAGTGCGAGCTTTTCGCCGGGTGAGCTGGTGGGCATCATCGGTCCCAACGGCGCGGGCAAGACGACGTTTTTCAACGCCATTTCGGGCGTGCAGGTGCCCACTTCGGGTCGGCTGCTCACCAACGGACGCGACCTCACCGGCAAGGGGCCGCACCGTTACGCGGCCAACGGCCTGGCGCGCACCTTCCAGACGCCACGCGTGTTTGCCGACCTGCCGGTGCTGGCCAACATCGAGTTCGGGCTGAAGTTCGCCGGGCGGCGGCCCCGCAAGTACTGGCTGTGGGGCGACGAGAAGGACGTGCCCTGGGCGCTTCGGGATGCGCAAAGCGTGCTGGCCGTCATCGGCCTGTCCGCGCAGGCGGCAATGCCGGCCGGCGCCATCACGCCATCACAGCAGCGCCTGCTGGAGATCGGCATGGCGCTGGCCACCCGCCCGCGCCTGCTGCTGCTGGACGAAGTGGCCGCCGGCCTGACCGAGGCCGAGATTGAAGAGATGGCGCGCCTGATCCGCCGCCTGCGCGACGAGCTGGACCTGACGGTGGTGTGGATCGAGCACGCCGTGACCACGCTGCTGCGCCATGTGGAGCGCGTGATCGTGCTGCACCAGGGCCGCAAGATTGCCGACGGCACGCCGCGCGAGGTGGTGCGAAACCCGGACGTCATCGAGGCCTACCTGGGCGACGAGATGGCGGACGCCGCCGTGTACGGCGCGGCAGACGCCCCGGCGGAAGGAGCGCCCGCATGATGTGGCACCGGCCGGGGTTTGTGCTGGGCGGCTCGGGCAGCGCCCACCTGAAGGTGCGGGGCTTGAGTGCCGGCTACGACCGGGTGGCGGTGTTGCGCGACCTGTCGCTGGAGATCAAGCCCGGGCTGACGGTGATCCTGGGGCCCAACGGTGCGGGCAAGACCACGCTGCTGCGCGCGCTCAACGGTCTGATCCCCCGCGCCGGCGAGGTGCTGCTGGATGGCGAGGAGCTGCCCGAGAAGACGCACGAGATCGTCCAGTCCGGCCTGGCGCTGGTGGCCGAAGGGCGCCAGCTGTTTCCCCAGATGAGCGTGACCGAGAACCTGGAACTGGGCGGCTGGCTGTGCAACAAGGCCGAGCGCGCACGCCGCATGGAGCAGGCGTTCAACGACTTCCCCAAGTTGCGCGAGCGCGCTCAGCAGCTGGCCGGGACCATGAGCGGGGGCGAGCAGCAGATGGTGGCGGTGGCGCGCGCGATGATGAGCTCACCGCGCCTGCTGATGCTGGACGAGCCCTCGCTGGGCCTGGCGCCCCGCATGGTGGATGAGCTGCTGGCGATTGCGCGTCGCATTGCGGACGCCGGCACCACGGTGCTGATGGTGGAGCAGAACATCAAGAAGGCGCTGGCCGTGGCCGACCGCGGCTATGTGCTGGAGCGCGGCGCGCTGGTGGCCAGCGGTCCGGCCCGCCTGCTGGCGCGGTCCACGGTGGTGCGAGAGGCATACCTTGGCGCGGCCAGCAGCGATACCACCACGGCGGCCGATGCGGTATCGGCCCGCGCCGCAACTGTCCTGACGAATTGAATTGGCTCAAGGAGTACACCATGTCTGACCTGTCCATGTTGATCAACGGCCTGAAAGTCACGGCCGAGAAGAACGCGACCTTTGAGCGGCGCAACCCGCTGGACGGCACGGTGGCCACGCGCGCGCCCGCCGCCAGCCCGGCCGATGCGGTGATGGCCGTGGAAGCTGCCGCCGAAGCCTTCAAGACCTGGAGCGAGACTGGCCCCAACGAGCGGCGCGCACTGCTGCTCAAGGCCGCCGAGAAGCTGGAGGCCAAGACCCCGCAGTTTGTGGAAGCCGTGCCGGCCGAGACGGGCGCCACCGGCATGTGGGCGGGGTTCAATGTGTTCCTGGCAGCGGGGATGATCCGTGAGGCAGCGTCGCTGACCACGCAGGTGGCGGGCGAGGTGATTCCCTCGGACGTGCCGGGCTCGCTGGCCATGGGCGTGCGCCAGCCCGCTGGCGTGGTGCTGGGCATCGCGCCCTGGAACGCGCCCATCATCCTGGGCGTGCGCGCCATTGCGACGCCGCTGGCTTGCGGCAACACGGTGATCCTCAAGGGCAGCGAGAACTGCCCGCGCACGCACCAGCTGATCGTGGAGGCCTTCCATGAGGCCGGCTTCCCCGCCGGTGTGGTGAACTACATCACCAATGCCCCCGCGGACGCTGGCGCCGTGGTGGAGGCGATGGTGGCGCACCCGGCCGTGCGCCGCGTGAACTTCACCGGTTCCACCAAGGTGGGTCGCATCATCGCCATGACCTGCGCCAGGTACCTCAAGCCGGTGGTGCTGGAGCTGGGGGGCAAGGCGCCGCTGGTGATCCTGGACGACGCCGACCTGGACGATGCGGTGAACGCGGCGGCCTTCGGCTGCTTCGCCAACAGCGGCCAGATCTGCATGAGCACCGAGCGCATCATCGTGGACCAGAAGATCGCGGACGCCTTCGTGAAGAAGTTCACCGACAAGGCCAAGAGCCTGCCGCTGGGCGACCCGCGCAAGCCCGAGCCGGTGGTTCTGGGCAGCGTGATCGGCATGCCGACGGTGGAGCACTGCAATGCGCTGATCGACGACGCGCTGGCCAAGGGCGCCAAGCTGCTGTGCGGCGGCAAGGCCGACAGCACGCTGATGCCGGCCACGCTGCTGGACCATGTGACGCCGGCGATGCGCATCTACGGCGAGGAAACCTTCGGTCCCGTCAAGGCGATCGTGCGGGTGAAGAACACCGAAGAAGCCATCGCCTGCGCCAACGACAACGAGTACGGGCTGTCAGCGGCGGTGTTCGGGGGCGACATCGCGCGCGCCTTCAACGTGGCGCGGCGCATCGACTCGGGCATCTGCCATGTCAACGGGCCCACAGTGCACGACGAGGCGCAAATGCCGTTTGGCGGCGTCAAGGGCAGCGGACTGGGCCGCTTTGGCGGCAAGGCGGGGATTGCGGAGTTCACCGAGCTGCGCTGGATCACGCTGCAGACGCAGCCGCGGCACTACCCGTTCTGATTGCGTGCCTCCTGCGCACGCAGGACGCTATCAAAGTTATAGCGGGTCAGCCAGCATTGGCGGGGGCTGAGAGCCGATTTGATGCCCAAATCACCTGGTCGATCACGTTCTGGACGGATTGGCGGGCCCGCGGATCAATCAGGGCGCCATCGGCGTCAAACGCATCGCCGGCGCGGCCCAGCGCAAAGTTCTTCGGGGCGAGCCAGCACTCCAGGTTGATGAGCAGGGGGGCCAGATGGCTCTGTGAACGCAGCCCGCCCAGGGCGCCCGGCGAGGCGCTGAGCACGCCCACCACCTTGCCGCGCGTGGACTTGAGGCCATCGGTCCAATCCGGGTTGCCTTTGACCGGGCTGGATACCCAGTCCAGCGTGTTCTTGAGCAACGCCGGATAGCTGGCGTTGTACTCGGGCGTGCAGATGATCCAGGCCTGGTGATCGTGCAGGATCTGCTTGAGCCGGATCACATCCGGCGGCCTGCCCTGAGCCTCCAGATCGGCGTTGTACATCGGCACGTCAAAGTCGCCGAGTTCAATGTGCGTGACGCTTGCTCCGCTGGCGCTGGCCATGGTGGCGGCGGCCCGTGCCAGCCGGCGGTTGAACGAGTTCTGCCGGGTGCTGCCGGCGAAGATCAGTAGCTTCATGCCATGATTGAATCACAGGCCGCCGGGCCGCAGCAGGCGACGGTTATCCGGGGCGTTTTCTGGGGCACACTTGGCGATGTGACCGACAAGAACATCCCTTCACGCCCGCCCGTGCCCGCCAGGCCAACGGTGTCGGGCAAACCGCCTGCCATCCTGTTGCACGGTGTACCGGACAACCAGATGGGTCGCCAGCGCTTCGTGGCCTGGGACAAGCCGCCCCAGATCATCATGCAGGGCACGGCCAGCTTTTTGACGCAGATGCGCGAGCCGCCCCTTCGCTTCAAGAGCGTCACGCTGGGCGGACGCCAGAGGTTCAGCCCCGAGGTGGCCAAGCTGCCCAGTGTCAACTTCATGGCGGATGCCGACCGCTACGGGCTGGCGCTGCGCCAGGCACAGGAGCTGGTCAAGGCCATGGGCACGCCGTGCTTTAACCACCCCTCTGCCGTGCTGGCGACCACGCGTGACGGTGTGGCGCGCGCACTGGATGGTGTGGGCGGGCTTCTGGTGCCGCGCACCGTCAGGGTGACGGTGAACACACTGGCGCAGCTGAAGGCGGCGAAGGAGGCGGCTGGCATCCGCTTCCCCGTGATCGTGCGCCTGGCGGGAGACCACGGGGGCGTGAGCACGGCGCGGGTCAATGACGAGGGTGACTGGGAAGCCCTGAACCCGCTGGGCTGGGGCGGGCGGCCGATCTACCTGACACAGTTCGTGGACTATGCGGACGCGGACGGACGCTACCGCAAGCTGCGTCTGGTGGTGGTGGGTGGGCAGGTGTTTGCGCGCCACCAGATCGTCTCCGACAACTGGCTGGTGCACCGGCGCGACCGCGCGTTGGGCAGCGACGCAGAAGAGCAGGCTTTCATGGAATCGTTTGACGCGGTGCACAAGCCCCGCTTGTTGCCGATGGTGCAGGCGGTGGCCAAGCGGCTGGGGCTGGACTACTTTGGCATGGATGTGAGCTTGCGACCGGACGGCTCGGTGCTGCTGTTCGAGGCCAATGCCACCATGAACCTGCTGAGCGCCACCACCGACGAGGGGCCCGCGTGGACGGCGGCAGTCAAGGCGGCGACCGAGGCGCTGTATGCGTTGCTGGGGCGCCCCCAAAGCTGGCGCGGTCCGCCTGCACAGATCGCTGGGAGAGCCGCATGACGGCGACTTCTCGCTCCGCACCGGGGCAGACTCCCGCGAAGTCCCCGATCCTGCTGTTCCAGGGCGTGCCGGATTCGCAGCGCGCCCATCTGCGCTGGGTCGCTTGGGACAAGCCGCCCGGCCTGATCTCGGACGGCACGGCCAGCTTTCTGACCCAGCTCAGGGACTTGCCGGTGTCGCTGCGTGGCATTTTGTTCGGGGGTGCGGGGATGCGCATGGATGCCCGCCTGCCACGTGTCCCCTGCCTGAACTTCATGGCGGACGCCGATGTTTACGGCAGTGCACTGGCGCAGGCGACCGAGTTTGTCAAGGCGATGGGCACGCCGTGCTTCAACCATCCCTCGGCCGTGCTGGCCACCACGCGCGACGGTGTGGCGCGCGCGCTGGACGGCGTGGCTGGGCTGGCGGTACCGCGTACGGTCAAGGTCAAGGTGGATACGCTGGCGCAGCTGAAAGCGGCCATGGACGAAGCGGGCATCCGCTTCCCAGTGATCGTGCGGCTGGCGGGTGACCACGGGGGCGTGAGCACCGCATTGGTGAAAGACGACTCGCAGTGGGAGGCGCTGAACCCGCTGGGCTGGGGCGGGCGGCCCATCTACCTGACGCAGTATGTGGACTATGCGGACGCCGACGGGCGGTATCGCAAGCTGCGCCTGGTGGTGGTGGGCGGGCAGGTGCTCCTTCGCCACCAGATCGTGTCGGATCAGTGGCTGGTGCACGCGAAATCACGTGCGGCTGGATTTGCGGATGAAGAACGGCGCGTGGTCGAGTCGTTCGAGCAGGCAATGCTGCCCCGTGTGGGCCCGGTCGTGCGCGACATTGCCGGGCGGCTCCGGCTGGACTATTTCGGCATTGATGCCAGCCTGCGCCCGGACGGCAGCCTGCTGCTTTTTGAGGCCAACGCCACGATGAACAGCTTGCGGCTGCCCACGGGCCACCCCGACTGGGCTCCGGTGGTTGTGGGGCGGATCAGTGTGACCCTGGCGCAGCTGCTAGCCCAACCCACCAGTTGGCACCATCGCCCCGCAGGAGGCGGGCCCCCTGCGGTGTGATGGCCCGGTGCTTCAGGGAGGCGTGATTTCCGGCACCAGCAGGCTGATCATGTTCGTGACCGAGCTGTGGCCGTCGCTGACGGTGTAGCTGAAGGTCGCGAACTCGCTGCCGACGGTGCCATCCAGCTCGCCGTCGCCCGGTGTGTAGGTCCAGCCGTCGGTGGCGTTGCCGGTCAGCGTGCCCGTGCCCGTGAGCTTGGTGACCCCTGTCACGTCCAGTGTGGCGCCATCTTCCTCGTTCAAGTACTCAGCGTCGTAGATGTACCAACCATCGTCGGCGCTGATCAATGTCTTGCCCGACAGCGTGTAGGCACCGTCTTCCAAGTCCCTCTGGTTGTCCATCACCACTTCCTGCATGACAATGGGCTTGTCTTCCACCGCCTCGATATCCAGATACAGGGTTGTGCCCGCGTTGCTGTCGAAGGGGTTTTGCCCGGGCGACAAATAGCCGCCCTGGCCACCGTCGTACACCGTGACTTCAAGCTCAGCAATGCCGTTGTAATCCGGAGCCGGCGCAAAGTGGACAGCACCTGCCGCCAACGCAGCGTTCAGCTCGGCTGCCGTACCGGAGAGAATGAGGTCATAGGAGCCGTCATAGTCCCAATCCTCGGGCGGCAGGATGAGGTCGGCGTACGCTGCATCGACATAGAAAGATGGCGAGTTGCTCGAGGGCTCGTCGTAGTAGTTGCTGTCGAACGTGAGGATCAATACACCGTCGGCGTCGGAATCGTCGCTGACGCTGAGGCCCTTGAAGCTGACGGCCTCGTCTTCAAGCGACATGGCGATAAAGCTGCCATCACCCTCGACCTCCATGTCGTCAAAGTCCACCAGACCCAGATTGACGGTAAGCACGGGCTCCTCATTGGCCTCGGCGCCTGTCAGCCATATCGAGCTGGTGACCTGGTTGTCGGGGTGTTCTGACGAGTCGGTCAGATACAACTCGACTTCGGCAACATCGCCAACAGCAAACTCTTCGTCGGGCTGGAAGTGCAGGCTCTCGGCGATGTCTTCCAACGCGTCGTAGTCACCATAGAACTCAAGGTTGGTGGCACCGGTCAGCGCGAAGAACAGCTCTTCTTCGGTTAAATCAAAGGCGTACCAGTAGTCCGATTCGCCATCGTGCTCAGCATAGATCTGGATGCCTTCGCCGTCAAACCAGTTGGTATCGCCATCCTGGTAGATGTAGGTCAGGCTGCCTTCACCATCCAGGTAAACGCGGAGGTATCCCCAATCGTCACCGTCGTCGAATCCGAGATCTTCCTCGTCCCAGAAGTAGATGCTGACGTAGTCACCCAGAACGGCGTCACCATCACCGGCGACAGGCACATTGATCGAGGTTGCATCGAGCTCAAACAGGTCCTGGTAGTCACCATCGTCCATCGAATAGAGTTCGATGAAGGGGTTGTCGTTGGTGGTGTCGTTGTAATCGGCGTAGAAAGAGGAATACGTTTCAGAACTGAGGCCTTCAGGTGTGGTGGCAAAAATCGAAATGTAGAAACCGCTCTCGTCATCCCCGGCATCCGCCCAGAACTCAACGCCGTCCGAGGCAAGGAATGCGTTGATGTCCTCCAGCGAGCCCTGGATGGCTATCTCCGAAGTGTCGTCGCCCAGCGCAATCAGGCCCAACTCGTCGGCAAGCCCCAAATCCAGGTCAAAGGCCTCGTCGTCCCAGCCATAGCTGTCCAACACCAGAATGTACTGGCCATCGGCAAAGTCGGGGTAGTCGTTCCCGTCATAGAGGTAGAGGTTCGCAAGGCTGGACCACGTCCCTTCGTCGATCTCGATATCGCCGTCGGTGCTCCATTGCGGCGAGGGGTAGTCACCATCGGAATCACCGACGAAGGCAACGACATTGACGTCCAAAGAGCCGGATTCCGACACCGGGAATTCGTCGCTCCCGACGTAGTAATAGATGTACTCGGAGTAGCCGTCCTCGGATATGTCCTCAGCCAAGCCAATATAGGGCTTGTAGATGAGGAAGCCGCCGTCCCCGTAGGATGAACTGTAGCCCTCATTTGCACTGGCGTAGTCCAGCCACTCGCCTTCTCCGTAGGCGGCCGAGAGGTCAACCAACGCATAGCTGCCCTCGGCCACCGTGATGGCCTCCAGATCGGGAACCTCGGGACGATCCGTGTTGCCGAAGATTTCGACATCAATGACCGTGGTGAAGCCACCGGTGGTGGTCACGGTCAAGTAGTCGTGAGCCGGCCGATCATCCCGGTCGTCGTCGGTTGGCAGTTCCTTCCTCTTGTCGAAGGAGTCGTTTAGCGCCTGCGTGTCCGGGTCTTCGTTGTCCAGCGTGTAGGTCCACTCGCCGGTGGTGGTGTTGAACGTGAAGTCGCCGTAGCGTCCTTCGAGCGAGGTGGGTGTCTGGAAGGTGGTGGTGTCGCCACCCACCGTCAGGTCGCCGCTGGCTAGGCCGTCGTAGTCTCCGTCGACCAAGACCGTGACTTCCTCCATGTCGTCGCTGTCTTCGTACACCGTGGCCGTGCGCTGTGGCTGACTGACAGCCAGCGGGACTACCGGTGCAGGTGTGCCGGATCCACCGCCACCCGCGGCACCAATCACCACCACACCGCCCGCCACAGCGCCAACAGCACCGGGTGTCCAGGCAAATCCGCCGGCGCCTGCCACCGGCGGTGGCGGCGTGCCCGTGGCCTGGGCCAGCAGCACATCGCCTTCGCCCGCGGCTTGCACTGGTGCCAGGCCGTCGGTGGCCGGCATCATGTCGGCCTGCGCAGCCTCGGGGGAAACGATCACGTCCTCGAGCAGCTCGCCATCCGTCACGACGCCCGGCTTGAGGATGGCCTTGGACACCGCGGCCAGCTTCATCGGGGGCTGGATCCGCACGGCCGACTGGGCGCCCGCCATGGCGGGCATGGTCTTTGTGGTGGCCAGGATTTCGCCGTTGGGATTGACGTTCTTGTCGGTGGGATTGCGCATGGAAGACTTCTCCGAATAGTGCGGTTCTGTGGCAAATTTAACACCCGGTAACGAATCCGGCAATGTCCGCTTTGCACAAATTTACGGTGTGGCGCTTTGGTAACGGTGTTGGCCGCCAGCTCAGCGCTCTCGCAATGCTTCGCGGGCCTTGTTGACCGGCTTCAAAAGATAACTAAGGACCGACTTTTCACCGGTCTTGATCTCCACCACAGCGGTCATGCCCGGGATGATGGGCAAGGGTTTTCCCTGATTGGTCAGTGTGGCGGTGTCGGTGCGGATCTGCACTTTGTAAAAGCTTTCGTCTGCCTGGCCCTGACCCCGCTTCGGCTCGTCTTTGACGGTGTCCGGGCTGATCAGCTCAACTTTGCCCTTCAGGCCGCCGTACACGGCGTAGTCGTAGGCCGAGATCTTGACGGTGGCCTCCAGCCCGGGCCGCAAGAAGGCCACATCGGCCGGGCGGACCTTGGCCTCCACCAGCAGGCGGTCTTCCAGCGGCACGATCTCCATGATGTCCTGCGCTGCCTGTACCACACCGCCCACGGTGTTGAATTTCAGGCTCTTGACGGTGCCACGCACCGGCGCCACCAGCTCGGTGCGGCGCAGCACATCCTCGCGCGCGGTCAGGTTTTCGTTGATCTGCGCCAGCTCGGATTCGACCTTGACCAGCTCGCTGGCGGCGTCTGCGCGCAACTTGGTCTGCTTGTCGATGATCTGCAGGTCCACTTCGTTGATGCTGCGGCGCAGGCGCAGCACTTCGGTCTCGGCCACCAGGCCGCGCGCGGCCAGCGGCTCCAGCATCTGCAGTTCCTTGTTGGCCAGCTCCTTGCTGCGGCGCAGGCCGGCGACCGAGGCGTCCACTGCGCCGCTGCGGGCGTTGTAGGTCTGGGTCTCGCTTTGCACCAGCGCCTTGTTCAGCAGGACGTCCACCGGGAACACCAGGCGCCCGCCCGTGCTTTCGGCGCGCAGGCGGGCCGCGGTGGCCTTGAGCGCCAGGGATTTGCTCACGCCCTCCATCATGGAGCTGCGGGCCTTGGTGGGGTCGATGCGGACCAGTTTCTCTCCGGCGGCCACGATGGCGCCTTCGCGCACGTACAGCTCGGAAATGATGCCGCCCTCCAGGCTCTGGATGACCTGTTCACGCCCGGCCGGGATGACGCGGCCCTCACCCACGGTGATTTCTTCCACGGTGGTGAGCGATGCCCAGGCCAGCAGGCTGCCCAGCAGTGCGCAGATGATGGCCAGGATCCAGGCGACGATGTGCTGGTTCTCGGTGACCAGCGCCTGGTAGACGTCCTGGGTGTAGGCCAGGTCCTTGCTGCTCAGGCCGGTGGTCAGCGCCGGCAGGCGCTCGTCCGGCCGAGTTGCCGGGAGTTGGTTGGGCGTCGTCATGTGGCGTCCCCTTCGGTTGCCGTCGGTGGGGGTGGCGGGCTGCCGGGCGGCCTGGCCTTGATGCGCGGGCCAGAGGGATCGACCTGCTTGAGTCGCCCTTCCTTGAGGGCGCGCATCACCTCGTCGCGCGGGCCATCGGCCACGCGCACGCCCTGGTCCATGACCATCACGCGTTGCACATACTCCAGCAACTGAAGCCGGTGCGTGACCAGCACCAGTGTCTTGTTGGCCGAGCGTGCCAGCAGCGACTGCATGGCCAGTGTTTCGGTGCTGGCGTCCATGGCGCTGGTGGGTTCGTCCAGCAGCATCACGTCCGGCTCGACCAGCAGGGCTCGCGCCAGTGCGATGGCCTGGCGTTGTCCCCCGGACAGGTTCTCACCATGTTCGGCGACCACGAGGTCGTAGCCCATGGGGTGTTGTTGCGCAAAGGCATGCACGCCCACGGCGGTGGCGGCGGTGATCATGGCCTCGTCGCTGGCAAAGGGCGCACCCATCTTGAGGTTGTCGCGCAAGGTGCCATAGAACAGGTTGGCGTGCTGCCCGACGTACATCACCTTGCCGCGGTATTCGGCCGGGTCCACCTGGCGCAGGTCCACGCCGTCCACGGTGACCAGGCCGGAGGCGGGCGCGTACAACCCGGCCAGCAACTTGAGCAGCGTGGTTTTGCCGCTGCCCACGCGGCCCAGGATGGCGAGCTTTTCGCCGCGCTTGATCCCGCATCCCAGGTCGCGGATGACCAGCGGGGCGTTGGGCCCGTAGCTGAAGCGCAGGTCCTTGGCCACCAGATCCACCGAGCGCATCGGCCGCACGGCGTAGATGCGGCCAGGCTCGCGGTCGCTGGGGCGCTTCATGATGTCGTTGAGGGTGCCGTAGCTGCTGCGCGCCTGCTGCAGGCGAATGGCCAGTGCGTTCAGCGCGCCCAGCGGCGCAAGCGCACGGGAGGACAGCATCACACAACCGATGAGGGAACCCATCGTCAGCGCGCCGTCGCCGATCAGGTACACGCCCCACACCACCAGCCCGACGGTGCACAGCGTGTTGGTGATGTACTGGAAGTTGGCCACAGCCCCCGACAGGATGCGGCTGCGATTGGCGGTCAGTGCGGTGATTGCGCTGGCTTTCTCGTAACGCCCCTGCACCAGGCCTTCGGCACGCAGGGCCTTGATGGTCTCGGAGCCTTCCACCGCCTCAACCAGAACGCCATGGCGTACGCTGGACTCGCGCAGGTTCTGGCCCACCAGGCGGGCCAGCGGGATCTGCACCAGGGCGCCGGCGATCACCACCAGCAAGGCGGCCGCCAGCGGCACCATCACCAGCGGCCCGGCGATCACGTACAGCACGAACAGGAACAGCAGCAGGAAGGGCAGGTCGCTGATGGCCACCAGCACTGTGGAAGTGGCAAAGTCGCGCAGGGACTCGTACTCCTTGAGCATGTTGGCGAAGGCCCCCGCCGACTGTGGCCGCGCGTCCAGCCGGGTCGCCAGCACCTTGGCGAACAGCGAGGAGCCCAACAGCAGGTCTGCTTTCTTGCCAGCGCTGTCCAGCAGCCAGGCACGCAGGTTGCGCAACGCGTACTCGAACACCAGCGCCACAACCACGCCAAAAGCCAGCGTCCACAAGGTGGTGTAGGCTTGGTTGCTGATGACCCGGTCGTACACGTTCATGGTGAAGAAGATGCTGGCAAGCGACAGCACGTTGACCAGCACGGCGGTGATGCCCGCTTCGACGTAGTAGCCCTTGAAATGGGCGATCACCTTCCAGAACCAATGGCCTTCGCCAACCAGGGCGTCGATGCCGCTGCGGTCATCGGCGGTCGATCGGACGCCTTCGCGCTTGAGCAACAGGACTTCACCGGTGAGTTCGCTCGCGAACGTGTCGCGCGGCAGTTCGACGCTGGTCTCGCCCATCTCGGGGACGATGGCCGTGACCGTGTCGGCCCCAATGCGCAACACGACCGCTGCGCCACCGTCGCTGCGCAGCACGAGGCAGGGCAGGAGCAGGGCCGGCAGCTTGTCCAGCGCACGCTTTTGCCAGGACGCGTTGAAACCGTGCGCGCTGCAAATGCGCAGCACCTGTTGCTGGGACACCTCTCCGCCCACGGGAATGCCCGCGACCAGGGCCTCACTGCTGAGTGTGTGACCCAGCAGGGCCATCAGGGCGCGCAGGCCCTGCAGCAGGACGGGCAGTTCCGCGGCTTGGTTGTCGGAAGGGGTTGCCGTGCCGGTTTCGCCGTTGCTCACTTGCTGGCCGCCGCGGAGGGAAGATTGAAGACGTCACGCAGGCGGGCTGTGGCGCCCAGCAGCCGGTAGCGGCTCTGCTCGGTTTCTGCCAGGTCGGTCTGGGCATTGGTGCGGGCTTGGAAAATCTCGTTTTCGACGTTGAGCAGATCGAGGATGGACCGGCGGCCGATCTTGAACTGTTCCCAGTAGTTGTCGCGCACCGACGAAAGCTGCGTGACCAGTTTTTCCCACGCGGTGTGGCGGTCGGCGCGGGTGGCGATGGCGTTCCAGTGGCGACCGACTTCCACGCGCAAGTCCCGCCGCGTGGTGTCCAGCAGCTCCAGGCTGGCTTGCATCTGCTCCCGGGCTGAGCCCGCGGCCGCTTCGGCGCTGCCGCCATCAAAACCGGTCCAGTTGCTGACGATGCGCACATCCACCGCGCTCAGGTAGCGGCGCGACGCGGCCGTGGCGTCCCGCTGCAAGGTGCCTTGCACATCGATCCGGGGCTTGCGCCAGGCATCGGCGATGGTGGACGCCTGGCGCGCCACGTCTACATCGGCCTGGGCGGCGAGCACCTGGGGGTGCGTGTCCAGCAGGGCCAGCGCTTCCTGCTCGCTGCGCGGCATGAGTGCAGCCACCTGACCAGCCGGACTGACGGCCGAGATGCTGCGCAGTGTGGTCGCGGCGAGTTGCGCGCGCGCTTCCTGGAAGGCGGCCTGACGGGTGGCCAGCGTGACGCGCGCCTGATCGAGGCGGGCATTGGCCTGGTCCAGATCGGACTTGCGGCCGCGATCGACGTCCACGATCTCGGAGACCCGCTTCACCAGGTCGGCATGCGCCGTCACGTTTTTCTGTGCTTCCGCAGTGAGCTGTTGCTGCTTGAGGGCCTCAAGATAGAGGTCGGCGACCAGGGCGGCCTGCTGCTCAACTGCGGCGTCGATGCGAAAGATGGCGGCTTTGGTGCGCGCTTCCTGTCGCGTCGTCTCGGCATCGGTCTTGCCGCCGTCGTAGACGAGCTTGGTGGCGCGAATCCCGACATCGCCGGCGCTGCTGCTGCCGGTGCCGGAGGTGACGCCCGGGTCGGCCACCAGGCCCACGCGCGGGGACCAAGCGGCTTTGGCCTGGTCGGTGTCAAACCCTGCGGCCCGTGCCGAGGCCTGGGCTGCCTTGACCTTGGGGTGCGTGGGCACCGACTGGACGAGAAGGCTGGAAAGCGTCTGGGCCGATGTGGAGACAGACATCGTGCCAAGCACGCAGGCGATGGCCGCATGGACAGCGGCAAGACGGATTTTCAGCAACTCGGACTCCTGTGACTGGCCTGCGATTGTCACTCCATTGGGCACCGGCCAGTGCTTAAAAAGCGGGCAAACGCTAAAATTCGGCATGCTCTACCCACAGGAATTTGACGTCATCGTCGTTGGTGGCGGCCATGCCGGCACCGAGGCCGCGCTGGCTGCGGCCCGCATGGGCGCGAAGACGCTGCTGCTCACGCACAACATCGAGACGCTGGGCCAGATGAGCTGCAACCCCAGCATCGGCGGGATTGGCAAGGGCCATCTGGTGAAAGAAGTGGACGCCCTCGGCGGCGCCATGGGCATTGCCACCGACGAGAGCGGCATCCAGTTCCGCATCCTCAACAGCTCCAAGGGCCCGGCGGTGCGCGCCACCCGGGCGCAGGCCGACCGCATCCTGTACAAGGCCGCAATCCGCCGCCGCATTGAAAACCAGGCCAACCTGACGCTGTTCCAGCAGGCGGTGGACGACCTGATGGTGGAGGGTGACCGGGTGGTGGGCGCGGTGACGCAGGTCGGCATCCGGTTTCGCGGCCGCACGGTGGTGCTGACGGCGGGCACCTTCCTGGACGGCAAGATCCATGTGGGGTTGAACAACTACGCAGCCGGCCGTGCGGGTGACCCGCCAGCAGTGAGCCTGAGCGCCCGACTGAAAGAGCTGAAGCTGCCCCAGGGGCGCCTGAAGACCGGCACGCCTCCGCGGCTGGACGGCCGCACGATCGACTTCAGCCGCTGCGCCGAACAGCCCGGCGACGGCATGGCGGGCGGATTGCCTGGCAATGTCCCGGTGTTCAGCTTCATGGGCAATGTGGCCATGCACCCGCAGCAAATGCCCTGCTGGATCACCCACACCAACGAGCGCACGCACGAGATCATCCGCTCCGGGTTTGACCGCAGCCCCATGTTCACCGGCAAGATCGAAGGCGTGGGCCCGCGCTACTGCCCGAGCGTGGAAGACAAGATCAACCGCTTTGCCGACAAGGACAGCCACCAGATCTTCCTGGAGCCCGAGGGGCTGACGACCAATGAGTACTACCCCAACGGCATTTCCACCAGCCTGCCGTTTGACGTCCAGTACCAGCTTGTGCGCAGCATGGCCGGCCTGGAGAACGCCCACATCCTGCGTCCGGGCTACGCCATCGAGTACGACTACTTTGACCCGCGATCCCTCAAGAGCAGCTTTGAGACAAAGCAGATTGGCGGCCTGTTTTTTGCCGGGCAGATCAACGGCACCACGGGCTACGAAGAGGCGGCGGCTCAGGGCTTGTTTGCCGGCGTCAACGCCGCACTGCATTCCCGGGGCGAGGCGCCCTGGCTGCCGCGACGGGACGAAGCCTACCTGGGCGTGCTGGTGGATGACCTGATCACCAAGGGCGTGACCGAGCCGTACCGGATGTTTACCAGCCGGGCGGAGTTCCGCCTTCAGCTGCGCGAAGACAACGCCGACATGCGCCTGACCGAGCATGGCCGCCGCCTGGGCCTGGTGGACGACGCCCGCTGGGACGCCTTCAACCGCAAGCGCGACGCTGTTTCACGTGAAACAGCGCGGCTGGCGGCCACCTGGGTCAACCCGCGCAATCTGCCTGCGACCGAGTCCGAGCGGGTCCTGGGCAAGGCGATTGAGCACGAATACAACCTGGCCGACTTGCTGCGCCGGCCGGACGTGACCTACTTCGCCCTCATGGGTCTGGATGGCGGCAAGCACGCCAACCCTGGTGTTTCACGTGAAACACTGGGCGAGCTGTACGAGCCGGTGGTGGAGCAGATTGAAATCGCTGCCAAATACTCGGGCTACATCGACAGGCAGAAGGACGAGGTCGAGCGCGCGGCCCACTACGAGAACCTCAGGCTGCCTGCCGAGCTGGACTACCAGCAGGTTACCGCGCTGAGCTTTGAGGTCCGTCACAAGCTCAGCCAGCACCGCCCGGAGACACTGGGCATGGCGTCCCGCATCTCCGGCGTGACGCCGGCGGCCATCTCGCTGCTTCTGGTCCACCTCAAGAAAAGCCGGTTCAAGGGATTTGATGTCCGGCCGGCCAACGACCCGGACAAGGCCGCCGCGTGATGGCGGAGGCGGCGGGGAAGTCGGTGGAGGCGGGGCTGCGCGACGGACTGGGCGTGCTGGGCCTCAGCCTGACGGATGGACAGATCGGGCAACTTCTGGGCTATCTGGACCTGATCGCCAAATGGACCAAGGTCTACAACCTGACGTCCGTGCGCGATCCGCAGGACATGCTGACGCACCATTTGCTGGACAGCCTGGCCATCATCGCCCCGTTGAGGCGGCACACCGGTGGCCGGTCGGCGGATTTGCTGGACGTGGGCGCCGGCGCCGGTCTGCCGGGTGTGGTGATCGCGATCTGCTGCCCCGAGCTGGAAGTCACGTGCGTCGACACCGTGGCCAAGAAGGCCGCCTTCATACAGCAGGTGGCCGCCAGCCTCAGGTTGCCCAACCTGAGAGGCGTGCACGCCCGGGTGGAATCACTGTCCGGCCCTTTCGATGTGATCACCTCGCGGGCCTTCGCCTCGCTGGCCGACTTTGCCGGCTGGTCTGTGGGCGCGCTGGGGGAGGGCGGTGTCTGGCTGGCGATGAAGGGCAAGCACCCGGCGGACGAGATCGCGGCACTGCCGCCCGGCGTGCAGGTGTTTCACGTGGAACAACTGGCCGTGCCGGGGCTGGGCGCCGAGCGCTGTGTGGTGTGGATGTCGAAACAGCCCGTTGCCGGCGGGGTCTCGGCTGGCCGCTGACGTAAACTCGTCCCCTCACCGACCGGGGACCTCTCCATGTTTGGCATTGCAGACTACGGCGCTTTTGTCGTCGCGATCATCATTTTTCTGGCGATTCCCGGCCCGGGCAATCTGGCGTTGATCACCTCCACCAGCAAGGGCGGCATACCGGGTGGTCTGGGCGCCACCTTCGGCGTCATTGCCGGCGACCAGGTGCTGATGTGGCTGGCGGTGGCGGGTGTGGCCACCTTGCTGACCGCCTATCCTGCGGCTTTCCATGCGGTGCAGTGGCTGGGTACCGCCTATCTGGCCTGGCTGGGCTTTCGCATGCTCACGGCCAAGCCGGGTGCGGCCCCGGTGCTCAATATCCAGCCGCGCCACTATTTCCGCCAGGCCCTGCTGATCACGCTGCTCAATCCCAAGGCGATCGTGTTCTACATGGCCTTTTTCCCGCTGTTCGTGGATCCGGTGCGCCACCAGGGCCTGCTGACGTTTGGCCTGATGGCCGCGACCATCGCCGTACTGACGTTCGCCTATGGGCTGATCGCCGTCTTGCTGACCTACCACCTGGCCGAACGCCTGCGCGCCAACCCGGTGGTGGGCCGGGTGCTGGAAAACTGGCTGGCGTGTTCCTCATCGGGTTTGGCGTCAAGCTGGCCCTTACCAAGTAAATCCAGATGGCCAAGATTTTTTGCGTCGCCAACCAGAAGGGCGGCGTCGGCAAGACCACCACCACCGTCAACCTCGCCGCCGGCCTGGCCAAGGTGGGCCAGCGCGTGCTGATGATCGACCTGGACCCGCAGGGCAATGCGACCATGGGCTCGGGCGTGGACAAGCGCAAGCTGGAACTCACCGTCTACGACGTGCTGCTGGAGTCGGCGTCGGTGCGCGAGGCGGCTGTTGCTTCGGACAAATGCGGCTTCCATGTGCTGGGCGCCAACCGGGAGCTGGCCGGCGCAGAGGTCGAACTGGTCGGTCTGGAGCGGCGCGAGAAGCGCCTCAAGGCCGCGCTGGCCGAGGTCGACGCGGACTACGATTTCATCCTGATCGACTGCCCACCCTCGCTGTCGCTGCTGACGCTCAATGGCCTTTGTTGTGCGCACGGTGTGATCGTGCCCATGCAGTGCGAGTACTTTGCGCTGGAGGGCCTCACCGACCTGGTCAATACCATCAAGCAGGTGCATGCCAACCTCAACCGCGACCTGCAGATCATCGGGCTGCTGCGCGTCATGTTCGACCCACGCATCACCCTGCAGCAGCAGGTGAGCGACCAGCTCAAGGCGCACTTCGCCGACAAGGTGTTCAACACCGTGATCCCCCGTAACGTGCGGCTGGCCGAGGCGCCAAGCTACGGTTTGCCCGGCGTGGTGTTCGACCCGGCGGCCAAGGGCAGCCAGGCGTTCGTCGAATTTGCCACCGAGATGGTGGAACGCATCCGGGCCATGTGAAACGCAAAAAATACAGGTAAATCGGCCTCCAGCCCCCGCCAGTGCTCGATATCCCGCTATAAAAACCATAGCACATGAAGCCTTCGAATGTCCTCGTCCTGCCTGGCTGGCAAAACAGCGGGCCGCAGCACTGGCAAAGCCTGTGGGAGCAGCGCCATGGCTACCAGCGGGTGGAACAGCACGACTGGGACCGGCCGCTGCGTGGCGACTGGGTCGCCCGGCTCGAAGATGTGGTGCTCTCGCACGACGAGCCGGTCGTGCTGGTGGCACACAGCCTGGGCTGCCTGCTCACCGCCGCCTGGGCGGCCCATTCGCAGAACACCAGACGCGTTCGCGGCGCGCTTCTGGTGGCGCCCGGTGATGTGGAGCGCGACGAGATCCGCCCGCTGCTGTCCAGCTGGCTGCCCGTCGAGCTGGGGCGGCTGCCGTTTGCCTCGGTGCTGCTGGGCAGCCGCAACGACCCGTATTGCACGCTGGAGCGCGCCCGCCTGTTCGCCCATTGCTGGGGCTCCCAGTTCATGGACTACGGCGACTGTGGGCACATCAACGCGGACTCTGGCCTGGGCAGCTGGCCTGAAGGCCATGTGCTGTTGCAGGACCTGATGAAAGATTGAGGAAGAAGAAACCCACCATGGTCACCAAGAAACCCAAGGGCCTCGGCCGCGGACTCGAAGCACTGCTCGGCCCCAAGGTCGACGAACAGGCCGAAGCGGGACAGCCCGGCAACCCGGGCCTGCCGGCCTCGCTGCGGCTCGCAGACATGGTGCCCGGCATGTACCAGCCCCGCACCCGGATGGACGAGGGCGCGCTCTACGAGCTGGCCGAGAGCATCAAGGTGCAGGGCATCATGCAGCCGATACTCGTGCGCAAGCTCGCCGACGGCGCGAACGCCGGCAAGTACGAAATCATCGCCGGCGAGCGGCGCTTTCGCGCCGCGCGGCTGGCCGGGCTGGACAGCGTGCCCGTGCTGGTGCGCGACGTGCCCAACGAGGCCGCAGCCGCCATGGCGCTGATCGAGAACATCCAGCGCGAAGACCTCAATCCACTGGAAGAAGCCCAGGGCCTGCAACGCCTGATCAAGGAGTTTGGGCTCACTCACGAGCTGGCGGCGCAGGCTGTCGGACGTTCCCGCAGTGCCGCGAGCAACCTGCTGAGACTGCTCAATTTGGCGGACCCGGTGCAGACCATGTTGATGGCGGGTGATCTGGACATGGGGCATGCGCGCGCCTTGCTGGTGTTGGACCGCGCGGCCCAGATCACCGCGGCCAACCAGATCGTGGCCCGCAAGATGTCGGTGCGCGAGGCCGAGTCTCTGGTCAAGAAGCTGGGAGCCGAGTTCAACCTGGTCTCGCCAAAACCCAAGAAGGAAAAATCGCGCGACCTCAAGCGGGTGGAGGAAGAGTTGTCTGACCTGCTCACCGCTGAAGTGGAGGTGCGCATCAAGAAGCGAGTCAAGCGCGGCGGACGCATCGAGGAACAGGGCGAACTGGCGATCCAGTTCGGTTCGCTGGACGAACTCAACGGACTGATAGAGAGGCTTCAGCGGAGCTGACCGATGGCGCAACAGCAACTGATTCGAACGGAGGCTGGGGTTGGGCACGCGCTGCAGGTCAACGGCCGGGCGGTGACGGCTGCGCACGAGCAGGTGGTGGCGATCATTCGCAGCCGGCTCGGGCAGAACCATGCGGACTACCTGGCGCGCCCCGCGCCCGAGGCCGATGGGGCGGTGCGCTGGAGCACCCATCTGGCGGGCACGGTACGCGCTGCGGGCGAACTGGGCGCAGACGAGCGGGACAAGCTGCAGCGCACGGCCGAGCGGCTGGCCGGAGACATCCGCGGGCTGGCCGCCCAAATGCAGGGCGAAGGCCCGGCCACCCAGATGGTGGGGCAGATGCTGGAGCGCGCCGCGCAGGTGCCCAGCGGGGACTGGCTGTACAGCGTGGGCGGCAAGCCCGTGACCGTGATGTGGGGCCATGCGGGCTCTGCGCTGGCTGCAGCTGCGCTGCCCCCCGTGGGCACAGGCGTTGCTGGCGCAGCGCCCGCTGGCGCGGCCGTCGCCGGGGCCGGCGTTGCGGGTGCGGGGGCTGCAGCAGTCAAAGGTGGCTGGCTGAGGATGCTGGGCTGGGGCGCACTGGCGCTGGTGGTGCTGGCCGCCGTGCTGTTTGGCCTCAAGCAATGCAAGCCCGGGGCATCGGGCCCGTCCAGCCTGGGCGCGACGGTGGAAGACCTCAAGCGGCAGAACCAGAAGCTGGAGCAGGACATCGTGCAAAAGCGCAACCAGCGCTCGCCCTGGACCTGTGTGCCCGAGCCCCCGAAACCACCCGAGCCACCGGCCTCCGTGCCCGAGCCGCCGGCGTCCAAGCCCGAGCCGCCGGCGTCCAAGCCACTGCCGCCCGTCTCCAAACCAAAACCGGCGCCGCCGCCTCCACCACCTCCGCCGCCGCCCCCGCCGCCGGAGCCGCCAAAGCCGCAGGCGATGACGGACGACCAGAAGAAGGCCCGGGCCCGTGGGGGCCAGGAAGGCAAGCTGGAGATCATCCTGGCGTGGAACAGCACGCGCGACATCGACCTGTATGTGACCTGTCCGACAGGCCAGATGCTGTGGGCGAGGGCGCTGACCGCCTGCGCTGGCGAGCTGGACATAGACGCCAATGGCTCGGGCAACGCCAAGGTGGGCGATCCGGTGGAGCATGCGGTGTATCCGCAGCCGGGGCGCGGAACCTACCGCGTGGCGGTGGCCAACTGCGAGCGCTTCGGGGCCGGAGAACCCTATCGCCTGACGGTGGTCTACGAAGGCAAGGTGATCCGGCAGATCAATGGCGTCGTGCCGGTCACGGGGATTTCTGCAGGCAAGGGTTGTGGCGACGCGATTCCGGCGGTCGAATTCAGCATTCCGCCCTGAGCATCTTGGCGCAACAGCAACTGATTCGGACGGAGGCTGGGGCTGGGCACGCGCTGCAGGTCAATGGCCGGGCGGTGACGGCTGCGCACGAGCAGGTGGTGGCGATCATTCGCAGCCGGCTGGGGCAGAACCATGCGGACTACCTGGCGCGACCCGCGCCCGAGGCCGATGGGGCGGTGCGCTGGAGCACCCATCTGGCGGGCACGGTGCGCGCTGCGGGCGAACTGGGCGCAGACGAGCGGGACAAGCTGCAGCGCACGGCCGAGCGGCTGGCCGGAGACATCCGCGGGCTGGCCGCCCAAATGCAGGGCGAAGGCCCGGCCACCCAGATGGTGGGGCAGATGCTGGAGCGCGCCGCGCAGGTGCCCAGCGGGGACTGGCTGTACAGCGTGGGCGGCAAGCCCGTGACCGTGATGTGGGGCCATGCGGGCTCTGCGCTGGCTGCAGCTGCGCTGCCCCCGTGGGCACAGGCGTTGCTGGCGCAGCGCCCGCTGGCGCGGCCGTCGCCGGGGCCGGCGTTGCGGGTGCGGGGGCTGCAGCAGTCAAAGGTGGCTGGCTGAGGATGCTGGGCTGGGGCGCACTGGCGCTGGTGGTGCTGGCCGCCGTGCTGTTTGGCCTCAAGCAATGCAAGCCCGGGGCATCGGGCCCGTCCAGCCTGGGCGCGACGGTGGAAGACCTCAAGCGGCAGAACCAGAAGCTGGAGCAGGACATCGTGCAAAAGCGCAACCAGCGCTCGCCCTGGACCTGTGTGCCCGAGCCCCCGAAACCACCCGAGCCACCGGCCTCCGTGCCCGAGCCGCCGGCGTCCAAGCCCGAGCCGCCGGCTTCCAAGCCACTGCCGCCCGTCTCCAAACCAAAACCGGTGCCGCCTGTCCTGACCGAAGACCAGAAGAAGGTGCGTGACCGGGGTGGAAAGGAGGGCAAGCTCGAAGTCATCCTTTCCTGGGCGGGTCTCCATGACCTGGATCTGTACGTGACCTGTCCATCGGGCGAAAAAATCTGGGCCAAGGCACTGAGCGCATGCGGGGGACAGCTGGACATCGATGCCAACGGGTCTGGCAATCCCAAAGTGACGGACCCTGTTGAGCACGTGGCGTTCGGGCAACCTCCGCGTGGCAAATACCGGGTCGAAGTGGCTAACTGCGAACGCGCGGGAACGCCCGATCCGTTCCGCCTTAGCGTGGTCTACGAAGGCAAGGTGATTCGCCAGCTCGCAGGCATGTCCCCTGTGACCGACGCCAACCATTCCTTTTGCGGTCGCCCGGCCCTGGTGCTGGAATTCACCATACCGCCCTGAGTCGTCCGTGCCGGACAGGGTTGCCCGGTCGCGCCGGGCGTTACTTGCAGGCGCGTGCGTCGTTGCGCACGGCAGCGCCGGCAGAACTCACGAAGTCCGACATGGCCTTGGCGCTGATGGCGTAGGACACGCGGGCCGACTGCTTCTGGTCGACCGCGATGAAGGTGTTCACGCCGATGACCCGGCCACACGCGTCCACCAAGGGACCACCGGAATTGCCCCCGGAGATGGGCGCGGTGTGCACCAGCTGGGCGACGCCTTGCGCCGAATTCTGGAGCGACTGGATTTCGCCGCGCACCACACTCAGGTCGGGCGCGGCACGGCCGTCACCGCCTTCGACGAGCTTGCGGAAATTGGGGTCGTTCTGCGTGACCACCGCCGGGTAGCCGGCGGCCACCACCGCGGTGAGCTTGGCAACTTCCGGGCTCATGTCCAGCGTGCCGGGGGCGGAGCCATCGTCCATGCGCACGAGCGCAAAGTCGGCCGAACCGGTCTGTGACGTGCCGGAAGACTTGAGCACGGTACCGCGGCGCACAGCCTTGAGGCTCTTGCTGGTCAGATAGACGCGCCCGTTCACCGCCCCCTCAACCACATGCTGGTTGGTCACCAGCAGCTGGGGAGAAATGAAGAATCCCGAGCCAGTGGACAGGCTGTTGTCCCCGGCGACCACCACCAATGCGGTGGCCAGCTCCAGCTTTTGGGCCAGGTCCGCCGAGCTCAACGCACCGGTGGGCGGGCCGGACAAAGGCGCCGGTGCAGAGCCGGGTGGCATGGGCGGGCCACCGATTCCGGGGCCTGCGCCACCGGGAATTTCCTGCAGCATTTCGCCGGGTTTGCAGATTGGCTTTTCGGGCGGCTTGATGCCTTCGAGCTCGGCACGCAACGATTTGTTTTTCTCCAGCAGGGCCTGCAGTTGCGCAGCGTCACCCGCGGCCACCATGTCGGCGGACCATTGCTTCCAGAGCCACCAGGCGAGTGCCAGCACGGCCACCAGCAGTGCAACAAGCAGGGCACCGACCCACCAGCGCTTGCGTGGTGCCTGGGCGGGTGGCGTGGGGGTAGGCGTCCCTGTGGCGTCGGTCATGGGTGATGTTGTTTCGATGAGAAGGCGGTCCGGCGCCTAGTTTGCACGATTGCCCAGTCGCGGTAAAGTCGCTCTGGCGGTGTCATCATAAAGAGAAACATGCGCCACTTCCTCGTCTAGGGACCTCTCCGTGCCGCAACAACTCCTCATACAGACCTCCGGCCAGGACGGTCATTCCCTCGAGATCAATGGCCGGCGCGTCGCTGACAACCACGAGCAGATCGTCGCAATCCTGCGCAGCCGTCTGGGGCAGAACCACGCGGATTTCCTGGCGCGGCCCGCGTGGGATGCGGCCGGTACGTTGAGCTGGACGACCCATCTGGCTGGCACCGCCCAGCGAGCAAGCGCCCTGAGCGACGAAGATCGCCAGAAACTGGAGAAGACAGCCGCACGGCTGGTGTCTGACATTCGCGGGCTGGCTGCGCAAATGCAGGCCGAAAGCCCGGCGACCCAGCTGGTGGGCCAGATGCTGGAGCGCGCCGCGCAGGTGCCACCAGGAGACTGGCTGTACAGCGTGGGCGGCAAGGCGGTGACGGCGATGTGGGCTCATTCGGGCTCGGCCGTGGCCACCGGCGCTCCAGTGGCCGCGGCAGCGGCAGCGGGTGGATCGGCCCTGGTGTCGTCCGCAGCTCCGGCTGCGCCCCCGTCTGCATCGGGCCTGCCGGCGACCGCAGCGGCGGCGGCGCCGGGCGGACCGGACGTGATCGATGTCGAATCTCGCAACGTCTCGGGCACCGCCGCGGGTGCGGCAGCCGCGGCTGGCGGCGGCAACAAGCGGCCCTGGTTGCGCTGGCTGTTGTGGCTGTTGCTGATCCTGTTGCTGCTGGCCCTGCTGTTCTTCGGCCTGAAGCGCTGTACCGGCGGACCGGATGGCGGATCTGCCCTGTCCGGCGCACTGGGCGATGTCGAGAAGCAGAACAAGGAACTGGAAGACGAGATTGCCCGGCGCAAGTCGCAACAGTCGCAGTTCCAGTGCGTGCCGGAGCCGCCCAAGCCGCCGGAGCCGCCAGCCAGCCAACCGGAGCCGCCAGCCAGCCAACCGGAGCCGCCGGCTTCTGTGCCGGAGCCTCCCGCCTCGAAGCCGGAACCACCGGCATCCAAGCCGCAACCGCCGGCTTCAAAACCACAGCCGCCGGCGTCCAAGCCGCAACCACCGGCATCCAAGCCGGAACCACCGGCGTCCAAGCCCCCGCCTCCCCCGCCGCCCGCGCCGGTGGCCAAGTGCAAGCCGCACCAGCCGGGTGATGAGCCCGAGGTGGTGATGATCGTGGACGCCTCCGGGAGCATGAATGAAAAGTTCGGCGGGGGCGGGTCTCGCCTGGAAGCAGCCAAACGCGCAGCCGATGCCATGATCCGTTCATTGCCGCAGGACGTCGACGTCGGTCTGGTGGACTTTGGCGCATGTGGCCAGGTTCGCCGCGACAAGTTCTATTCCGCCGGTGAGCGCGGCGCCCTGATTGGCGAGATCAATGGACTGTCACCCAAGAACGGCACCCCATTGGCCGATGCGATCCGTCGTGCCGGCACGATCGCCTCGAGCAGCGCCGACAGCGTCATGGTGATCGTCAGCGACGGTGACGATTCCTGTGGCGGCGACCCTTGCGCGGCTGCCCGTGCAGCCAAGGCAGCCAAGCCGGGCCTCATCATCAACGTGATTGACCTGTCTGAGTCCGCGAAGGACCGGCAGGTATTGCAATGCATCGCCAGCGCCGGTGGCGGCCGCGTGCTCAGCCCCGGTGATCCGCTGGACCTGGCCCGCAAGATGAAGGAAGCGGTGGCGCCTGCCAACTGCAAGTAACGAACATGAACTCGATCACGACCACTGGCGCCATGCTCGCGCACGACAAGGTTGACAAGTACCGGCCATTTGGCGCCTTTGGCAAGCCGGCCTACCAGAGCCACGTGCAGTTGCGCGCCATGTTGCTCTCCAAATTGGGGCCCAAGTACGCCAACTATTTTGCAAAGCCGGTGCTGGACCCGGAGACGGGTGAGCTGAGATGGACGTCGGAAGTTCCCGGTGCAGCGCGCAGCTGGGAGGCCATGACGCCCGACGAACAGGGGCAAGCTGCGCTGGATCTGGAGATGATCCGCTCCAAGCTGCTGGAGTACGCGGGCGAGCTGCGTGCGCAGGGCGGTGGCCAGCCTGGCGGGGCGAGTGCCTACGCGAGCCTGCTGGAACAGGCGATGAAGGTGCCCGCGCAGGGCAACTTCCTGCATTTCGTGGGCGATCAGCCCATGATCGCGTTCTGGGGCTTCGAGACGCAAGCGGGGGGCAGTGTGGATGCGGCCGCCGTAGCGCCCAGCTATGTGGCTGCCGAGGCCGTGGCTGCGCCCGCCGCGGTCCTGGTGGAAGAAAAGAAGAAACGCCCCTGGTGGTGGTGGCTGCTGTGGTTGCTGCTGTTGCTGTTGCTGCTGCTCCTGTTGCTTGCCGGCATGCGCGCGTGCACGCCTGAGGGCACGATTGACCTGGGCCGGGTGCTGCCCGGCGTGACCGGGCCTGCGCCGGGGGCATCCGACCCATCGCGGCCCGATGGCCCGGGCGGGGCGATGGGTCCAGGTGGTGTGGTCGGTCCCGGGGGAGTGGCCGGGCCAGGCGGCGTCGGTCCCGATGGGGCCCCCTTGCCTCAAGGTGCGGCCTCGGGCGCGCAAGGTCCTGATGGAGCGGCCTCGGCGCCCCTTGGGCCAGACGGCAAGCCGGAGGACCCCAATAAACCCCCGGACAAGGACCAGCCCAAGGATCCCGAGAAGGACCCGAACAAGCCGGACGACCAGACCAACAAGGACAAGGACAAGAACAAGGATCCTGAAAAGGACAAGGACAAGGACAAGGGCAAGGACCAGAAGCCGCAGACGGACCCGCCCATGCCCAAGGACGACCCGAAAGCTCTCAAGGTCCCCAATGACCCCAAGGCGGCCGAAAAGCTGGGGTTCCTGGAGGGGGGATGGAAGGCGGGTGAGGGTCTGTACGACAACCAGACCAAGCAGCCGCTGGACATGTCGTTCCAGTTCGGCAAGGACGGCAAGGGTGAGATCACCATGCGGCGCCAGGACGGCAGTACCTGCAAGGGCGCTGTGCAGGGCAAGATGAACGGGGGCAAACTGGCCATCGAGGGCAGCCAGTCCATTCCCTGCAGCAGCGGTGGTTCGTATGCACCCCCGAAGATCGAATGCACCAAGGACGCCAGCGGGCAGACCCAGTGCTATGGCATCAACCCCAACGGAAGCCGCTACTACATGGGTGTGCAGCGTCAGCCGTAACGGTTCCGGGGACCAGAAAGAGGGTTAGACATGGGGGTTGCGAACACCACCGGCACGCTGCTGGCGCAGGACCGGATCGACCGGTTCCGTCCTTTCGGCGCGTTTGGCAAGCCGGCGTACCAGAGCCACGTGCAGCTGCGCGCCATGTTGCTGTCCAAGCTGGGGCCGAAATACGCCAACTACTTTGCCAAGCCCGTTCATGATCCGGATACGGGTGATTTGAGATGGGTGTCGGAGATCGCCGGCGAAGCCCGCAGCTGGGAGTCCCTGACGCCCGAGCAGCAGGCGCTGCTGGCGGGGCACAAAGAAGACGTACGCTCCCGCCTGTTGCAGTACGCCAGCGAGCTGAGAACGCAGGGCGGTGGGCAGCCGGGCGGCGCAAGTGCCTATGCCAGCTTGCTGGAGCAGGCGATGAAGGTGCCAGCGCAAGGCAACTTCCTGTATTTCGTGGGCGAACAGCCAATGATTGCCTTCTGGGGGTTCGAGACCCAGACGGGCGGTAGCGTGGATGCCGCTGTGACCAGTGCGCCGGTTGTAGAAACGATGGCCATGCCGGCAACCCCGCCGTTGGAAGAAAAGAAGAAACGCCCCTGGTGGTGGTGGCTGTTGTGGTTGTTGCTGCTGCTGCTTTTGTTGCTGGCGGTTCTGGCTGGAATGCGCGCGTGCTCGCCCACGCCCCCTGCTGTGACGCCTCCGTCGCTGCCGCCAATCCCTGCACCCCCGCCACCGCCGCCGCCCCCGGCGATCGAGCCGCCTGCACCGGTGCCGGAACCTGCCGTCTCGGCTCCACCGCCACCCCCGCCGCCCAAGCCTAAGCCTGCTGCGCCGCCCAAACCGCCCGAGCCGCCGAAGCCGCCCGATACACGTGGGCTTCAGCCCCAGGCCGGACTGAAAATCCCGCCCAATGCGCTCAAGCGCGGGGACCTGAGCTTTCTGGAGGGGTTGTGGCAGTTGGGTGACCAGTCGCTCAACGCCTACCAGGGCTCGCCAAACAACGTGATCGGCAAGGACAGGCTGACCATGCAGTTCGGAAAGAAGGGCTCAGGTACCAACTTTGGTACCGAACGGATCCGGCGCGGCCAGTCGGTCCCTGACTGTACGGGTACCGCGACGGCCCGTACCGACGGGACCAAGCTCTACATCGAGCGCGGACTTTGCTCCACACAGGGGAACGACTCCTCTGTGAATGGCAACAAGATGGAGTGCGAGGTGGAGGCCTCCGGCGAGACGGTCTGCTACGTGGTCAACACCGACGGACACCGATGGAAAGCGCCACTGCGCCGCCTTAAATAGGGGATGTGGACGGAAAAACCTTTGGATACACTGGATCCAGAACAGGACAAGCAATGGCTCTGAACGAACTTCTGAAATTTGACAAGGTGGTGCCGCTCATCCCGCGCACGGGCGTCCAGTTCCTGGATTTCGGCTTTTCGCTCGACAAGCAATCGCCGGCGCCCAAGGAGTGGGGCTTTTTTGACCCGCGCACGACGCTGAACAACGAAAAGATCCCGCCGTGCGTGCGCCGTGGGGACGAAGAGACCCGCGGGGTCGAGTCGTATGCGGTGGACGTCAAGTCCATCGTGCAGATGTTCGACAGGGTATGGGTTCCCGTGCCATTCCTGCGCCGGGAATCCCAGGGGTTCTTTCGTGGGCCAACCAACTGGGCGCGCGCCTATCTGGCCAAGCTTGACGAGCCGGACGCCGACGGCAACGCGTACCGGCTGGTGATCGCGGTTGACACCGCGCTGATCGATTTCATCGAGAGCGAGGCCTATCTCGCGCCTTCGCCCATGGACGCCCGGACCGGCCGCGAATTCGCCCTTCCTAGCCACAAGGACAGCATTGACTGGTACTACTCCGAAACTTGGGTCAAGGATTGGTGTCTTGAGCTGTTCAAGGAAATGCTTGAGGCTGAAGAGAAGCGCCGTCGGCAGTTCAATTTCCGGCCACTCTCCAATGACGAGATCCACGACCAGATGCAAGGGTCCAACGAGCATGTGGCCCGTTACCGTGCGTTTGTGGACCTGTTGTTCAGCCTGGACATCGTCCCGTCATTCAAACTGGTCGACCGCGTATCCGAACCCCGGACTCCGCCGATCGACGTGGATCTGGTGCTCGACCTGGGAAACTCGCGCAGCTGTGGCCTGCTCATCGAGTCCGATCCGGAGCAGCTGGGTGTGGACATCACCAAGGCGGTCACGCTCCAGTTGCGGGACTTGAGCCGCGCGGAGCAGGTGTACTCGGACCCGTTTCCCAGCCGGTTCGAGTTTGCACGGGCGCAGTTCGGGCGCGACCACCTTTCGATCCGCAGCGGCCGCGCCGAGGCATTTGGCTGGCCGACTGTCGTGCGCGTCGGCGTGGAAGCCGCCCGGCTTGCGGCAAGGCGCTCCGGCACGGAAGGCGCGTCCGGCCTGTCCAGCCCGAAGCGCTACCTGTGGGACGAGGACGCCCGTGCGGATTCCTGGCGCTTCAACAGCGCCTCCGGCAGCCAGGAGCAGTCCGGCTTTGCCACCGGTGTGGCATTCACCACGCTGGTCAATGACCAGGGTGAGCCGCTGCACCGGATTGACAAGCACCTGCTTGATCTGGACCCGGACAAGGGATTCCCTGCCATCCGTGCCCTGTATTCGCGTCGCAACCTGACGGCGTTCGCACTGGCCGAAATATTTGTCCAGGCCATCTCGATGATGAATTCGCCGATGCTGCGCCTGAGGCGTCCGGCCAACTCCGAGCTGCCAAGGCGCCTGCGACGGATCATCCTGACCATGCCTACGGCGATGCCGCTGGCGGAGCGGCACATCCTCACGCAACAGGCTGAGTCGGCCTGCGACCTGGCCTACCTCTCGCTCGGGCTGGCGCACATGGTCTACAACGACGACGGCACTTCGCGCATGGCCTATACCCTGGAAGGCCGCACACATGCCGACAAGGACGATACCGGCCCCGAGGTGATCCTGCAGTGGGACGAAGCCACGGCCACGCAGGCGGTGTACCTGTACAGCCAGGTCGCGCTCAACCACTCCGGGGACGCGAGGACGTTCTTCGACACCGTGCGCCATCCGGCCAACCGGCATGATCCGCAAGCCTCCAGCCGCCTGCGCCTGGCCACCATCGATCTGGGCGGAGGCACAACCGATCTGGTCGTGACCTCGGTGGCGGTGGAGGGAAGCGGCGCAAACGTCACCCTGATTCCGGAGCAGGAGTTCCGCGAAGGCTTCAACCTCGCCGGGGACGATGCCCTGTTGCGGGTGGTGCGCGAGCACGTGGTTGAACCGATCAAGCGCAAGCTGCGCGACCTCGGTCTGGGCGAGCGTGCGGACTCGGCCCTGTACCACCTGATCGGCGGCGACCGCGGCGACATGAAGGCCATCGAGCTGGTGCGCCGCCAGCAGTTCGCCACGCAGATTGCCGCGCCGATCGCTCTGGGCCTGCTGCAGGAATACGAGACCTACGACCCGTTGCAGCCGGTGGAGTCGTTCACGCGCAAGTTCACGGACTTTTTCAACGCGGACTCGATGCCCACGGCGGACTTGCTGGCCTATGTCAATGCCGAGCTGGCCAAGCAGGGCGTTCGCGACTTCCGCATCCAGGATATCGAGTTCGAAATCAATCCGGTCGAAATCGACCTCACCATTCGCAGCGTGTTCAGTGAGATGCTGCAGGCACTGGGCGAGGTGGTCCAGCGCTACCGCTGCGATGTGTTGATCCTGTCCGGGCGCACATCCCGCCTGCCCGCAGTGCGCCAGATCCTCGAGGAAAGCGGTGCGATCCCGTCGCACCGGATCGTGTCGCTGCACCAGTTCCGCGTGGGCCGCTGGTATCCGTTCAGGGACTATCGCGCCACGGTGGGCGACCCCAAGACGACCGCGGCCGTCGGCGCCATGATCTGCCTGCTGGGCAACGGCCAGTTGCAGAACTTCAACTTCCGCTCCAATGAGCTGCGGCCAAAGTCGACGGCACGCTACTTCGGCAAGCTTGACCAGTCCAACCGCCTGCTCAAGGCCGATGAGTTCTATACCGATCTCGACCTGGACAACCCCGACTACAACCTTCCCGAGAACCCGTTCGAGTTCCGCGGGCCGATGCCGCTGGGGTTCCGCCAGCTCGAAGTGGACTGGTGGCCCGCAACCCGCCTGTACAGCATTGACTACGCCAACCCGGAAAGCGCCCGCAAGCTCAATCCCAAGACGCCGCTGCGCGTCACCATCAGCCGCGCCGGCAAGAAGCTGGTCAACAAGTTGACGGGCGAGGAATACATGGACAACCCGGGGCTTGCCATCTACCGCATCGAGGACCGGGGCGGCACCCGTGTGCCCAACGACCAGTTGCGCCTTCGCCTGCAGACCATCAGCCAGAGCCAGGGGTATTGGCTGGACACCGGCATCCTGCTGGGGAGTTGATTCATGATTGAACAAACACAGCAAAAACTGCGTGAAGCGGCCCAGAAGCTCGGGCATGCCAGTTCCGAAGCCCGGAGCTGGGTGAATCGACTTGCCGAGACGGCGACTTCGGTGGCGACCGAGCAGCAATCGCTGGTCGAGACGACGCGCCGGGCGGAGAACCTCTCGCGCAAGCTGGCGGCCTCGTCAGGCCGGCGCAACAGTGCCGGCGTGTTCGGCCCCAGCCAGGCGGGCAAGTCCTACCTTGTGTCCGTTCTGGGCAAGAGCAAGGGCAAGCCCCTGCTGGTGGACTTTGCCGGCACCACCCGAAATTTCATCCAGGAAATCAACCCCGAGGGTGGCAAGGAAGCGACCGGCCTGGTGACTCGTTTCACGATCGTCAAGGGCGCGACCGACAGCGCGTTCCCCGTTGAGTTGCGCCTTCTGACAGAAACCGATCTGGTCAAGATCATGGGCAACAGTTTCCTGTCCGACTTTGACCAGCACACCCGCGAGTTGGGCTTGCCCTCCGAGGACGACATCCGGGAGGTGATCAAGCGCCTGGAGCCGACGGCCGGAGCCGAAGTGCAGCATCTGGACGAAATCCTGATGTTTGATATCGGCGAATACTTCAAAGCGAACTATTTCACCTCTATTGGCCCACTGTCGCGCGCCGGCTACTGGGACGCCCTTACGCGCTTTGGCCACAGGCTCGCAACGCCACAGCGGACGGAGTTGTATAGCCTTTTGTGGGGCTGGAAGAAGGGCAAGGACATCACCGACATCTTCTCGCTGATGCTGGCGTCGCTGGATCGTCTGGGGCACGCGGCGAACGCCCGCGCCATGATTGACTGCCTGATTCCGCGCGCCCACAGCATCATTGATGTGGACATCCTGAAGGACCATCTGGGCACACCGGAAGACCAGAAGGACCTGCTCAAGGTATTGCCCATCGATGCCGCCGGCAAGGATGGCCGGGCGGTGGAGATTCCGCGTGCCACGCTTTGTGCGCTGGTTGCCGAACTGCGCATCGTCATGGCCGACCAGCCCTGGGGCTTTTTTGAGCACACCGATTTGCTCGACTTCCCCGGTGCCCGCTCGCGCGAACAGATGCGTGATCTCCCAAACGAAACAGACAAGCGAGCCGAGTGCATACGCAACATGGTGCGTCGCGGCAAGGTTTCCTACCTGTTCCAGCGGTACACCGAGGAGCGGGAGCTGACCTGCATGCTGCTGTGCATGCCGCCGAGCAACGCCGAGGTGAAGGACCTGAGCTCGCTGGTTCGCCACTGGGTGGCGCAGACGCACGGGGAGTCCTCCCATGCACGCAGCCAGCTTTCCTGTGCACTGTTTTTTGTCCTCACCAAGTTCGACATCGAGCTGATGCCCAAGCCCGGCGATACGCCCGAGTCGCTGCGCAACCGCATTGACACCCGACTCGAAGCTTCGATGTACCAGCTGTACAAGCAGGAGGACTGGCTCCAGGACTGGGACGGCAAACCCTTTGACAACACCTTCTTCCTGCGCAACCCCGAATTCCCGCTTGACGGCGTGTTCGAGTACGGTGGCGACGGCGAGGAGCGGCGTGAGACGGGCATTGCCGCGCAGGCGCGCGACCGCTTGGCGACCAACCGCTCCGGCATGCTGGAGGGCGAGAAGGCCCGCAAGCACATCCGCGATGCCGCGCTGGCCTGGGATTCGGCGATGGCCCTGAACGACGGCGGTGTGGCCTATCTGGTGGACAACCTGGAGCGTGTGTTGTCTCCGGCGCTGAAGACACGCCAGCTGACCGGACGGCTGGTGGATCAAGCTGTGCAGCTTAGGGAGCGGCTCAAGCGTTTCTACCGCTCCGACGGGGATGCCTCCCGCAAGGAGAAAGAGGAAGCGCTGGTGAGCCTGCGCCGGCGCCTGTTCAAGGCCTGCAGCGACCGCGGGTTTGTGAACTTCACGCAGTTCCTCTCGCGAATCAAGTTGCCCGACGCCGACGTTCGGGCAGCCTTCCTGAACGTGGCCAACCTGAAGATCGAGCCCATTGCGGCGGAGGCCTCGCACTCTCCTGCCGCCGAAGTGGACCCTTGGGATGACCCCTGGGACGCGCCGGCCGGAGGCGATCAGCCCAAGAAGGCGGCTGCGCCAGCGCCGGCGGTCCAGACGCGGGACCGCTCCCATTTGTTCGCCACCCAGGTGCTGAACCTTTGGACCGAGCGGGTGCGTGGGCTCTCGACCGAAGCGCATGCGCTGGTTGCGCTGGGCATGGATGCCCAGCTGGCCGGGGATCTGGGCAACGAGCTCGTCACTGCAGCCCACCGCCACCAGCTGGTGGAACGCATTGCCGAGCAGGTCCGCTCACAGCTGGTGGCCGCCAATGTGCGCTGGGACGAGGTGGCCGACCGCGGCGCCAGCATCGCCTCCATCGTCGTCAACGATTTCGTGGCGTACCTTGGCTTTGGCGATCTGCCTGAGGCCGAGCGTCCCGCCGTCAAGGGTGCCCACGCTTTCGCCGCCCCGCCGGTGCCGGCCCGAGGCGCATTGCCTGCCCTGGGCAACAGGCCGGCGGCGCTGAACAACGAGTACTTCATGGGCTGGGGCGCCGCATTGCTGCAGATGGGGCTGGACAACGTCAGCTTCTCGGGCGGCCGTGAGATCAACGAAGACGACAACCGCGCTCTGGGCGTCATCATGACGGAGATCGCGCCTGCTGCGACCCTCACGGTCGGCTGAGCGCGCATCCGCTAACATCCAGACCGTCCACCCCTTTCCCAGCTGTCATGCCCACGCGCCTCGTCCAGACCCCTTCGCATGCTTCCGGAACCGCTGCGCTGCAGATCTCCGGCGGTGCAGTGTCCCAGTTCCCGGTCGCGGAGACGCTGGAGCTGGCCATCCTGCAATACGGCACGGTGGAGCGGTACCTGGATCCGCGCAATCCCAAGGACCCCTGGACCACGGCGGTCTACCGCTTTCGCCCGTTGCAGCCACGTCGCGAAGCCGGTGCGGTCTGGCTTGAAATCGACTATGGCGTGACCTACCACCTGCGCGCCAACCAGCCGTACAAGCTGCTGGTGCGCGACGCGCTCACCGGTGTGGAGATCGAAGAGCGGTTTACCGGTCCCGCCACGATGCGTCGCCCTTCCGCGCCGCCTGAGGGCTGGACACCGCCGCCCGACCCCAGCGGACCAATGACGGCGCCCCCACCGCCCCCTCCACCCCCGCAGGCTCCTCCGGTGGCGCCACCCGTGGAGCCAGTTGTCGAGGCCGCGCCTCCTGAAGAGCCGCCGGCGGAGGTTCCCGTCGAGGTCGAAACACAGTCCGAAACCGGTAGCGGAGACCAGAAGGCCGACGAGAAACCCAAGGGCAAGGGCATGTGGATGGCATTGGCCGCTGTCGTCGTCGCGCTGGCCGCGGGCGTCGCCTGGTGGCTGCTGCGGCCGCCGCCAGCAGGCCCTGTCGTCGCAGATGCCAAGCCGACCAGCGAATCGCTTGAGTCGGTTCGCAAGTTCATCGCTGGCGGGCCGGACGTGGCAGCCGCCAAGGCCAAGGCCGACGAGCTCGCCAAGGCGGGCCAGCTCCTGGACGGGCAGTTCCTGCTCTACAAGTATGCCGGCGAAAAGGGCGATGCCGCTGCCGCCATATCCATGGGCACCTTCTATGACCCCGATCTGTGGTCCAAGGAAAAGAGCCCGCTCCCGGCAGCCAACCCGCTGGAAGCGGCGCGCTGGTACAAGCAGGCCGCCGAAGCGGGTAACGCCGAGGCGCAGTACCGTTACGGCATGGCGCTCAAGAAGGGCCGCACGGACGAACCCAATGCCGAGGATCAGGCCGTGGGCTGGCTGCGCAAGTCCGCCGAACAGGGCAACGCCCTCGCCAAGAAGGAAATCGGCCAGTAGCCCGCGTGGATATTGGCTGACCCGCTATCAAATCAGGAGTAAACATGCGCTTGACCCGTCGTCAATGGGTGGCCCTTGCGGGCGGCGCGGCCAGTTTCGGTCCGTCGCTGGTGTTCGGCCAGGCGAAATCACCGTTGCTGATCGAAGGCAAGAAGACGCTGTTCCAGCGTGTGCTCACGCGCCCTGGCGCCGGGCTTGCCCCGAAGCCTGGTGGGCCCGCGGGCAAGGCGGCTGCGCCCTTCACCGCCTTCTTCGTCTACGAGCGCGTCACCGAGGGCGGCGCGACCTGGCTGCTGGTGGGAGCGGGTTCGCAGGGCAAGACCGAAGGCTATCTGCGCGAGGCCGACACCGTGCCATGGCGCCACAGCATCACGCTGGCGTTTGCGCCGCCGACCAACCGGGAGCGTGTGCTGTTCTTCCGCGACCGCAATGCGCTCACCACCTTTGTGAACGCCGACAACGCTGCCACCGAGAGCCAGCGCATCGCCAAGGAAATCACGGCCAAAGGCACGCTGGGACCCAACAACCCGGTGATCGCGGCCGAACCCGAGAAGTTCGTTGACCTGCAAAAGCAGTTCTACCTGCTGCCCGTGCTGGAGGCCAGCTCGACCCTGCTCAAGTCCGGTCACCGCACCCGCATGGTCAAGGTGGCATCCATCACCCAGGACGCGCCCACCGCCGCGCCACCGCCGGCCCCGGCGGGCGACTCCGGCATTTCCAACTTCAATTCGGCCGTGGTGTTCGTCATCGATGCCAGCTCGTCGATGCAGCCCTACATCGACCGCACCCGCCAGGCCATGGAAGAGGTGTTGCGCCAGGCTGAAGAGGGCAAGGTCGGCAACCGCATCCGTTTCGGTGTGGTGGCCTTCCAGGACGATCCGGGCAAGACCCCGGGCATGGAATACCTCTCTCGCGTGTTCGCCGACCCGAACCAGACCACCAACAAGGACCAGTTCCTCGCAGCCATTGGCAAGGTCAAGGCCACAAAAAATTCGACCCGGGCGTACGCCGAGGATGCTTACGCCGGCCTGGACGAGGCGCTGCGCAAGATCAACTGGAACAACTTTGGCGGCCGCTACATCGTCTACATCACCGACGCCAGCGCGCGTGAGGGCAATTCGCAGTTTGCCTCCACCCGCATGTCCACCGACCAGATGCGCACCCATGCACAGGAGCGCGGCGTGGCGATCTACGCCATGCACCTGAAGACCGCCGAGGGCCAGAAGGACCACGCCATCGCCGAGGCGCAGTTCAAGCGCCTCACGGCATGGCCCGGCAAGGGCGCGCTGTACTTCCCGGTGGAAGCGGGCGATCCGGCCAAGTTCGAGGGTGACGTCAAGAAAATGGCCAAGGCCCTGGTGGAGCAGGTCAAGTCGCCAGAGAAGGCGTTGGCCGCACCGCAGGCCGGCAAGGGCGATGCCGTGCAGGACAGCGTGGATGCCGTGGGCCGCGCCATGGTGCTGTCTTACCTGGGCCGCCAGCAGGGCGTCAAGTCTCCGCCCATGTACGAAAGCTGGGCCAGCGACCGCGACGTCAAGAACCGCGAGATTCCCAGTTTCACCGTGCGCGTCCTGTTGACCAAGAACCAGTTGTCGGACCTGCAGAACACCCTGCGCCGTCTGGTGGAGGCGGGCGAGAAGGCCCAGCTCGACCCGGGCAGCTTTTTCAACCAGCTGCGCAGCGCTGCCGTGGCCATGGGGCGCGATCCTTCCCGCCTTGGCCAGGGTCAAGCCAAGAACCTGGAACAGGCTGGCCTGATGGGCGAGTACCTGGACGGATTGCCCTACCAGAGCCAGTTGATGTCAATCGACTTCGATGCCTGGACCAACATGGGCGTGGGCCAGTCGCAGGCCATCCTGGACGGCATCAAGTCCAAGATCGCGCTGTACCAGCGTTTCCACGACGACGTGGACCGCTGGGTCAAGCTCAATCCGGCCGCCGGCGACGGCGACCGTGTCTACCCGGTGCCGATCGACGCCTTGCCGTGAGACCGTGCGCCGCATGCCCAGCCTGCTTGTCGAGGGACTGAGCTACCGGCGCCAGGCCGATGGCGGAGACGCGGGTGCTGCCTTCGGCCTTGAGGTGGACCACTTCGTGCTGGAGCCTGCGCAATCCCTTGGCGTGGTGGGCCCCTCGGGCTGCGGCAAGAGCACACTGATCGACCTCTTTGCAATGTTGCGCCGCCCGCAGGCGGCACGCCGTTTCGAAATCCAGGGCGAAGACGTCATGGCCCTGTGGCAGCGCGGAGGTGCCGCCGCCTGTACCCGCCTGCGTGCGCGAGCCATTGGCGTGGTGCTGCAAACAGGTGGCCTGCTGCCCAGCCTGCCCGTGTGGGACAACGTGTTGCTTTCCCAGCGACTGCTGGGGCGGCCGGATGAAGACTGGGCGGCGCAGCTGCTGGACGCGCTGGGTCTGGCCGGCTTGCGCCACCGCCTGCCCGGGCAGCTTTCGATCGGCCAGCGCCAGCGTGTGGCGATCGCGCGTGCCCTCGCCCACCGTCCCGCGCTGGTCTTTGCGGACGAACCGACCGCATCGGTCGGGGTCGAGCATGCCCCGCAGGCGCTGCAACTGCTGCAGAGGCTGACCCACGAATCCGGCGCCGCGCTGATGGTGGTCAGCCACGACTTGCCGCTGTTGCGTGACCATGGCATCGGCCTGGCGCGCTGCACGCTGGACGGAAGCACGATGCGCCTGGAGTCGCCCCAATGACGTCCTGGCCCGCCTCGATCACCCACCTGTTGCGTTTGACGCTGCGCGACCTTTGGTACGAGCGCTGGCTGGCGTTCTGCGCCGCCTGCGTTCTGGCCGCGACGCTGGCGCCGCTGTGGACGCTGTGGGGCCTGGAACGCGGGGTGATCGGCACCCTGATCGAGCGGCAGAACAGGGACCCGGCCATGCTGCAGGTGCTGCCCGAGACCACGGGCAGCCATCGCTTTGACGCCGACTGGTTCCGTCGCGTGGCGGACTGGCCCGGCGTGGCGTTCGTGATGCCCGAAACCCGTTCCATCGCCAGCCAGGTCGACCTGTTCGCAGACGGCGCGCCCGCGCCGGTGCGGGTGGACTTGCAACCCACCGCACCGGGGGACCCGCTGCTGGCCGGCGTCTCCCCGCCGCCGGACGGGCGCCTGCTGTTGACACGGCGTGCCGCCCAGCAGTTGCGCGTGGTCGCCGGCCAGACGGTGACTCTGGCACTGGAGCGCGAGCGTGGCGGCACCGTTGAGCGGGCCGCGCTGCCCCTGGTGGTGGCCGCCGTTCTGCCCGTCACCCAACAAGACGGCACCGCTGCGCTGTGCGGGCTGGCGCTGCTGGAGGACATCCAGTCGTGGCGCGACGGCAACACTGTGGTGCGCCTGGGGCCGCAGGGCAATGGCGAAGCGCCCCGAAGCGGGGTTTATCCACGTTTCCGGGCCTATGCGCCCTCCATACAGGAGGTTGCCGGTCTCGCCGCCCGCATGGAGGCGGAGGGCATTTCGGTCTATACCCGGGCCCGCGAGATCGCCAGCACGCTGGGGCTGCAGCGCAACCTGCGCGCGGTGCTCGCCATGGTGGCGGTGATAGCCGGCGCCGGGGCCGGGGTGGCGTTGATCGCGATGCAAATTTCCGCAGTGCAGCGCAAGCGGCGCGAGTACGCCCTGCTGCAACTGGTCGGCCACGGCCGGGGCTGGCTGATGGCCTTGCCTTGCCTTGCGGCGTCAGCCACAGCGCTGCTTGGCGCGTTGTTGGCCTTCGGGGTTTACCTTGGTGCGGCTGGCGCGATCAACGCCTACTTTGCAAGATACTTGAGCTCGGACGAGGCGGCGGTGGCGCTGGGCCCGCAGGGATTCGCCCTCGGTGTCGTGGCCGTGCTCGTGATGTCGATCGTGCCAGCCCTGTTGGGGGGCTGGCGTGCGTCTAACGTGGAGGCAGCAGATGTATTGCGTGACAACTGAATCGCGGCGGCCAGCGCGCCTGCGGGCCCTGGCCCTGGCTGCAGCGGGCTTCGGACTGGCGGGGGCCGCGCTGGCCCAGGCCAAGTGGCCGGCCAACCTGTTCAACCCCCAGGCCAAGCCCGACGACGTCGTCTTGCCCATGCCCTGTGGCGGCTCCATGGCGTTCAGGCGCGTCAACGTGCCCGGAGCCGATGCGCTGGACGACCGGCGTGTCCAGCTGGGCAATGCAGACCAGCGCTTCGCCTATTCGGAAAACACCCGCAGCGAGTACGTGGGTGGCGGCTTCACCGACACCAAACAGAAGAGCCAGCGCTTCTACCTGATTGGCAAGTACGAAATCACCAGGTTGCAGTTCGATGCGCTGGCTGGCAATTGCCCGGCCGCCAACGACGAGGGCCGCATGCCCAAGACGGCCGTCACCTGGGCCGAGGCGGTGGGGTATGCCGCGCGCTACTCTGATTGGTTGGCCAAGAACGCGGGTGCCGCATTGCCGGCCGAGGACGGGTCGCCCGGCTTCGCGCGGCTGCCGACCGAAGCCGAGTGGGAGTTCGCTGCGCGCGGCGGCATTGCCGTGCCCGATGCGGTGTTCGAGCAACCGGCCTACCCCATGCCCGACGGCCCGCAGCGCCATGTCTGGTACGCCGGCACCGATTCGTCCAACAACGAGCTCAACGCCATCGGGCTGCTCAAGCCCAACCCGCTGGGGCTGCACGATGTGCTGGGCAACGCGGGGGAGTTCGTGCTCGATGCGTTCCGGCTGAACAAGCACTCGCGGCTGCACGGGCAAGCCGGGGGCTACACCATCAAGGGTGGGGATTTCCGCACGGCGCTGGCCGATATCCGCGCGGCCGCCCGCACCGAATATGCGCCCGTCGACAAGAGCGGCGAGCGTCGCGACAAGGCCACCGGTTTCCGACTGGTGGTGGTGCCTGCTTCTCTGCCCAGTCAGCCACGCTTGCAGGCCATTCGCGGGCTCTGGACCAATCTGGCGCAGGCAGCGCCCGGTTCCGCCGGCCAGGCGCTGGCAGACCCGGTCAAGGAAGTCGAGGCCCTGGCCAAGGCGGCCAATGACCCCGGCCTGAAAGCCCGCATCGAAGGTGTGGGAACGGTCATCAAGGCCAACATCCAGGCCCGCAATGAACAGCGTGACCGTTCGGCCAAGAGCGAGATCCGGGTAGGGGCCTATCTGGCTCGAAAAAGGTCATGGAAGACCAGGAACCAAAGGCGGCGCGCCAGGAGGACATGCTCAAGAGGCTGGAGTCGCCGAAGGCAATCAAGCAAAAGCTTCCCGGAAAATGATTGCTGAAGATGTGGCTTCGGGTAAGGCCAACCTCGACGCAACCCTGAATTATGTGATTGACACTCTGAAACAAATCGGATTAGATTATCCGACGCCCACCATCACTTCCCAAGGCGAAATCCTCAAGCGTGAGTTTGAAGCCAGGGCTGTTCCAGACTACGGCCCGCTTGTGGATTTGGTGGTCCGGTTCAGCCAGAGTGCGCGCAACGGCAAGCCAATCGAAAAAGCCGCCTTGTTGGGTGACCTGGCGAGAGTGGACACAAACAAAGGAAAGAAATGATGAGCACGATCACAAAGCGCATTGGGGTGTATTGCCTGGCCCTGGCCATGGTGGTTTCCACCACCGGCTGTGAAACCATGGGCCCGTTGATGGGCGGCGATACGGCCAACCTGACACCGGCCGAGCGACAGTTGCGCGAGGACGAAACGAAATTCCGCAATACGGTCATTGGCGGTGTCGCGACCGGGGCCGTCATGGGCGCCGTCGCCGGCGCACTCTTTGCCGGTTTGATGGGCGGCAATTCACGCGACATGCAACGCGGCGCAATTGCGGGCGCGGTTGCTGGTGGCATTGCGGGTGGCATGGATGGCTACGCCACGGCGAAGATGCAGCAAGCCGGCCAACAGCAGGTACGGGCGATCGAGGCTGCGGTGGTTGATATCCAGCAGGACAACGCCCGCCTTGAGCAAATGATTGCCAGCTCGGACCTGGTCCTCAAGGAAGGCCAGCAGCGCCTTGCTTCCATCAAGTCTGACCTGACGGCGGGCAAGGTAAACGCCAAGCAGGCCGAAGACGCCCGCAAGCGCGAGGAGAACAACATCGCGGTGCTGAACAAGGCGCTGGAGAAGGCGCGCGAAACCCGTTCGGAGTACGCCAAGGCCTCCCAGCAGCTGGCCCAGGGCAACCCGAATGCCGGGCGCAATCTGGATGCCGAAATCGCGAGGACCGACCGCCAGATTGCCCAGCTCGAGCGCAACCTCAGCGAGTACAGCCGCGCCCTCGCCGTGTCCCGGGCCTGAGCGCCCACTTTATTTTCCGGAGCAACAGCATGGCTTCCTCAATCACCCTCAAGCGCACCTGCGTGGGCCTGCTGGCCTGCGCGATGATCGTCTCCACGACAGGTTGCAAGACCTCCGGCGCATCGCCAACGGCGTCTGGCGGAACCACATCCGCTCCGCAGGCTTCCACCCAGATGACGCCGGCCGAGAAGCAGCTTCGTGAAGACGAGTCGCGCTTCAACAAGACGGTCTTCGGTGGCGTGGTCACCGGCGCGGCCATGGGGGCCGTTGCCGGCGGCCTGCTGGCTGCATTGAGCGGTGGCAACCGCCGGCAGATCCAGCAGGGCGTGCTGGTCGGTGCGGTGGCTGGTGGCGTGCTGGGCGGCGTGGACGGCTATGCCACCGCCAAGAAGCAGCAAGCCGGCAACAACGAAGTGCGCGCCCTCCAGTCGGCCGTGGCCGACCTGCAACAGGACAATGCGCGCCTTGAGCAGATGATCGCCACCTCCGACGTGGTGCTGCGCGAAGGCCAGCAGCGTCTGGCGTCGCTCAGGACGGATCTGGCAGCGGGCAAGATGTCGGCACGCCAGGCCGAGGAAGCCCGCAAGCGCGAGGAAAACAACATCGCCACCCTGAACAAGGCGCTGGAAAAGGCCCGTGAGACCCGCACCCAGTATTCGCAGGCGGGGCAACGCATGACCAATGACCCCAACAACCGTCGCAACCTGGACGCCGAGATTGCGAAGACCGACCGCCAGATCGCGCAGCTGGAGCGCAACATCAGCGACTACAGCCGTGCGCTGGCAGTGTCCAAGGCCTGATTGACGAGGAGATGTTCATGAGTTCACGCGCATATCTGGGTCTGGTGCTCGTCGCCAGCGCAGGGCTGGCCGGTTGCGGCACCTACATGGAGGCCAAGGAGGCCACCCGTGCCGGCGGCACGATTGACCAGCAAAAGGCCGCAGCCAACCAGCAACTGGCGGCAGCCAAGGCCACCAACACGCGGCTGACAGACGAGCAGCTCAACCGTGAGCGCGAGATCGAGCGCATGGAAAAGCGCATCCAGGCCTCGCAGACCGAATTGAGCAAGCAGAACCAGGCGCTGGCGGATGCCTTGAGGACGCGCCAGATCACGCAGGCCCGGCACGACCAGCTCAAGCGCGACCTGAACGGCATCCAGGCCGACATGCAGAACGTGGAGCTGCAAAACAAGATGGACAGGGGCAGCAAGCCCGACCCGGCCGGCCAGGCCGAAAAAGAGAAGAAGCTCGCCGCCTTGGAGCAGCGCAAGCGTGAACTCGAAGCTGCCATGGGGACGCTGGTCCGACGCTGACCCCCGTACCCCCCGAAACAGGGGGCTGCGGTGCAGGCTTTGAGGGACTAAGCTGCGATCAGCTTTGGAGAACTCCCATGAAAAGCCCCCGTTTCATCCAAAAACCGCTGGCGATTTCTGCTATTGGCGCGCTGTGCGCGGTGCTGGCGGCACCGCTTTCGGTGTCTGCCCAGACCATTGACCGTGTCAAGCTCACCGACAACGACCTGACCTGCAGCCAGATCTATCTGGAGGCCGAGCAGATGGACGGCATCATCCGCTCCGGCAGTGCAGCGGTTGCGGCAGCCCCCCCGCCGGCCGCCGTACCCGATGGTCTGGCCTCCCTGTTTGGCAACCTGCCCGTACCTGGCGCCGCACCGGCGGCCGCGCAGGCGGTGGTGCCCCAGGGCCTGATGCCCAACCAGATCGGTGTGCCGGCCGCCCTGATGAGCGACCCCAAAGTGCAGGCTTCGGTGGCGCGCGCCCGAGCAGCGGGCTACAGCGATGCGCAGATCGCCGCTGCAATGCAGGTCGGTGCCGCCCGTGCCGGTTATCCCGTGGGGACGGCATTGCGTGCCCAGCAGGACCAGCAATCCATTGCGGCCGGCCAGCGGCCGTTGTCCGCCGCCGCCGGTGGCAACACTCCGCAGGTCGCCATGGGCATCCTGGCCCAGGGGCAGGCGCACCTGGCGAACCAGGGCGCGCCCGCTGCGGCGCCCGCCGCGCCCGCCGCCCCGGCTGCAGGTCTGCTCGGGGCTTTTGGTGCGGCGATGCAGGGTCGTGGCGGCGGCAACAGCGGCGCCGGCATGTTTGGCGCCCTCATGGGAGGCCTGGCCCAACAGCAGCAGCCGGCTGCTGTGCCACAGCCCGTGGCGCCGGCACCGGTGGCTGTGGCACCGGCAGCCCCTTCCGGCGGAGCGCTGGCTGCCCAGGCGCAGGCACGCAAGGACCACCTCACCCAGATGTTCCTCTCCCGCGGCTGCAAGCTGTCGGACGTCCAGAAATAAAATCAGGCCTGTCCTGACCTGTTCAACTTTCCCAGGAAATCACCCGTGACCGCATCCCTCAAACTCACATTCGCTGCCACGCTGGCGGCCCTGGCCTGCACCGCTGGCCACGCGCAATCCATTGAGCGCATGAAGATGACCGACAACGACCTCAGCTGCCAGCAGATCTATGGCGAGATCGCGCAGATGGACGGCGTGATCGCGCGCGCCACCCAGCCGGCCGCCCCGGCCGCTGCGGCCCCTGCCGACCCGAACGCGCAGCCGGGCGTGGGCGCAGCCGTCGTCGGCGCCGTGGCGCAGCAGGCGCTCAACAACGCCGGCAGCCGCAGTGGCTTTGGCGGTTTCGGTGGCGGCTTTGGTGGCGGGCTTGGCGGCCTGTTCGGCCAGATCGCCCAGGCGGCGACCCAGCAACAGGCGCAACCTGTTGCGGCACCCCAGCCCGCGCAGCCCAGCCCCGAGCAGGTCGCGCTGGGCCAGCAGGCCCAGGGCCGCAAGGATCACCTCACGCAGCTCTTCCTGTCCAAGGGCTGCAAGATGAGCGACATCCAGCGCTGAGTGGTGGTGCCTCGCCGGGTATCGGCGGGTGCCTGACCGGCCTTGGCCGGTTTTTTATGCCAAATCGGGCCACAGCCCCCGCGGGTATTGGATGACCCGCTATAAAAACAGTAGCACCCGAGGTGCCGGTCACAGGGTGAAGATCTTGCCCGGGTTCATGATGTTCTGCGGATCCAGCGCGCGCTTGATGGTGCGCATCATGTCCACCGCGCCTGCGCCGGCCTCGGTCACCAGGAAATCCATCTTGTGCAGGCCCACGCCGTGCTCGCCGGTGCAGGTGCCCTCCAGCCGCAGCGCGCGCGACACGAGCTCGTGATTGAGCACCTCCGCCTTGGCGCGCTCTTCGGCGCTGTCGGGGTCGATCAGGTAGCCGAAGTGGAAGTTGCCGTCACCCACATGGCCCACCAGAAAGTACGGGATGCCACTGGCATCGGCCTCGGCCACGGAGTCCAGCAGGCAATCGGCCAGGCGGCTGATCGGCACGCAGGTGTCGGTGCTGATGGCGCGGCAGCCGGGGCGTGACTGGATCGCGGCAAAGTAGGCGTTGTGCCGCGCCGTCCACAACCGGGTGCGCTCTTCGGGCGTGACCGCCCATTCGAAGGCGTTGCCGCCGAACTCGCTGGCGATGTCCTGCACCGTCTCGGCCTGCTCCTTCACACCGGCGGGTGAGCCGTGGAACTCCATCAGCAGCAGGGGTTCCTCGCGCAGGCCCAGTTTGGCGTATGCGTTGACCATGCGCACCGTGTTGGCGTCAATCAGCTCCACGCGGGCAATCGGGATGCCCAGCTGGATGATCTGGATGGTGGTGCGCACCGCCGCCTCGATGCTGGGGAACGAGCAGATCGCCGCCGAGATCGCTTCGGGCAGCGGATAGATGCGAAGCGTGATCTCGGTGATCACGCCCAGCGTGCCCTCACTGCCCACCATCAGGCGCGTCAGGTCGTAGCCGGCGGATGATTTCTTGGCGCGGGTGCCGGTGCGGATGACCTCGCCGCTGGCCGTGACCACCTCCAGCCCCAGCACGTTCTCGCGCATGGTGCCGTAGCGCACGGCGTTGGTGCCGCTGGCGCGCGTGGCGCTCATGCCGCCAATCGTGGCGTCCGCGCCCGGGTCGATCGGGAAGAACAGGCCGGTGCTCTTGATTTCTTCGTTCAGCGCCTTGCGCGTCACGCCGGCTTGCACCGTCACCGTCAGGTCTTCGGCGTTGATGCTCAGCACCTTGTTCATGCGGCCCACGTCGATGCTGATGCCACCCTGCACGGCCAGCAGGTGCCCTTCGAGCGAGGAGCCCACGCCAAACGGGATGACCGGCACGCTGTACTGGCCGGCCAGCCTGACGGCATCGGCCACGTCGGCGGTGCTTTCGGCAAACACCACCGCGGCCGGGGGCGGTGCGGCAAAGGAGGACTCGTCCCGGCCGTGCTGTTCGCGCACCACCATCGCCGTGGAGCAATTCGCGCCGAAGCGGGCCTTGAGCGCGTCGATGAGTGCTGCAGGCACCTCGCGCGCGTGGATTTCCGGGACGAGGTGGGCGACTTGGGTGGGGGCGTTCATCGGCTTGTCTCCAGGGGTCGGCCAGTTTAAGCCTGTTGTGGCCCGCGCACCAGCCGCCCTGGCATTGCCCCCGTGGGCTGGCCCTGCTCGAAGATCGCCTCGCCAGCGACCAGCGTGGCGACGTAACCCGTTGCCGCCTGCGTGAGCCTGCGGCCGCCCGCGGGCAGGTCAAAGACGAAGTGCGGCAAATCCAGCTGCAGACGGTCAAAGTCGATGATGTTGACATCGGCCTTCATCCCCGGCGCCAGCAGTCCGCGGTCATTCAGCCCGTACACCAGCGCGGTGTCGCGGGTCTGCTTCTTCACCAGCAGTTCAAGCGGGAGCCTGGGGCCGCGCGCGCGGTCCCGCGCCCAGTGCGTGAGCATGAACGTGGGCATGGACACATCACACACATAGCCCACATGGGCGCCGCCGTCGGCCAGGCTCATCATGGTGCGCGGGTGCTGCAACTCCGTGTGGATCTGCGACAGGTCTCCGTAGCTGTAGTTGAACACCGGAAAGTACAGCAAGCCCTTGCCGTCGTTGCGCGCGCCGGTGGGACCTTCGTTGGCCAGCATCGCGTCGTAGGCAATTTCCAGCGGATTGCCACCGGTCTTTTGCGCCAGCGCCACCACGCTGTCGCCCAGCAGCGGCTCGTAGTCCACGCTGCCCTGGGCATTGGCCCGCAAGACAAACAGCCGCGCCATGCCCCGCAGGAAAAAGGCCGCCTCCTGGTTGACCTGCGCCGCCATCTCCACCACTTTCATGTTGGTCAGCGTGGCGCGCACCTGCGGATCGCGCAGCCTCGCGAGCTTCTGTTCCCACGGCAGCGGCGCGATCTGCTGCCAAAGCGGGCTGAGCACAAACGGGTGCAGCGAGCCTTCAAAGCCCATCACCATGCTGGTGGCCCGGCCGCTGATGCTGCCGTACAGCGGCACGCCCTGCGCGTGGGTGCCGTCCAGGTGCGCCAGCAGGCGCTTCCAGGTGTCGGGCGTCTGGTCGGTCTGCACCAGCGCAAAGGCCACGGGCAGGTTGTTGTCTTTGGCAATCTGGGTCAGCCACCACAGCTCGCCTTCCATGCCCACATGGTTGCTGGTCATCTGGAACACGCCGTGGCCCGCAGCCTTCATTGCCTTGGCGATGCCCAGTATTTCCTCGGGCGACGAGAAAGTGCCCGGCGGGTACTTGTGCTGCTGGTACTTGTGGATCAGCGTGCGGCTGGTCGAAAAGCCCAGCGCCCCGGCCTTCAGCCCCTCGCCCACGATGGCGCACATGGCGCGGATGTCATCGGCCGTGGCCTCGTCGTGCGTCACGCCCCGCTCGCCCATCACGTAAGTGCGCACGGCGCTGTGCGGCACCTGCGCGCCCACATCCAGCGCGCGCGGTTTGGCGGCCAGTGCGTCCAGGTATTCGGGGAAGCTCTCCCAGGCCCACTGGATGCCTTCGCTGAGCACCGTACCGGGAATGTCTTCCACGCCCTCCATCACGCTGATCAGCCACTCGCGCCGGTCTGGCTTGACCGGCGCAAAGCCCACGCCGCAGTTGCCCATCACCGCCGTGGTCACGCCATGCTGGCTGGACGGCGAAAGGTAGGGGTCCCAGGTGACCTGGCCGTCGTAGTGCGTGTGCACATCCACCCAGCCGGGCGTGACGATGGCGCCTCGCGCATCGATCTCGCGCCTTGCCGCGCCGAGCTTGCCACCCACTTCGGCAATGCGACTGTCCCTGATGCCCACATCGCCGGTGAACGGCGCGTTGCCGCTGCCATCCACCACGGTGGCGCCACGAATCACTGTATCCAGCATGCTTGTGTCTCCTGCGCGGGGACGATAGCCCCGGCGCGGCGCGCGGGCAAGACAGGCAAAAGGCTTATCCGTCTTGCCGCACAATGCCGATTGAGGCAGAAAGGAAACCCCATGGGCAATCGCCTGACGCAAATCGCCACCCGCACCGGCGACGACGGCACCACCGGCCTTGGCGACAACTCCCGGGTGTCCAAGGACCACCTGCGGGTGCACGCCATGGGCGACGTGGACGAGCTCAACTCCCACATCGGTGTGCTGTTGTGCGAGGAGATGGCCCCCGGCGTGCGCGAGCTGCTCGTGGAGATCCAGCACCAGCTGTTCAACCTGGGTGGCGAGCTGTCCATCCCCGGCTACGAGCTGCTCAAGCCCGAGGCCGTGCTGCAGCTGGACGAGGCGCTGGCGCACTACAACGAACAGCTGCCCCGGCTGCAGGAGTTCATCCTGCCGGCGGGCACGCGGGCGGCCGCGGCGGCCCATGTCTGCCGCACGGTGGCGCGCCGGGCCGAGCGGGCCGTGGTGGCGCTGGGCCAGGCCGGGCCGCTGCGTGATGCGCCACGCCAGTACCTCAACCGCCTCAGCGACCTGATGTTTGTGCTGGCCCGCGTGCTCAACCGCATGAACGGCGGGGACGACGTGTACTGGAAGAGCGAGCGCATGAGCCGTGCTGGCGGCGACTGACCAGTTTGCTATAAGAATGATAGCGGGTCAGCGAGCACCCACGGGGGCTGGCGGCCAAAAACACCCCGAAAATCCCGGCGAAAGGCTCTACAGCCCGCTGGCGGTGACGTCGCAGGTGAGCACGAAGCTCACCGAGCTGCCCGCTGGCAGCGTGGGAATGACGTAGCCGCCTGCCTGCAGCGTGGGCACATCCAGGCTGCCCGCCGGGCAAGCCGCGCCGCCCGCGGCCGAACATGTCAAGCCGGTGCAGCTCAGTCCGGTCACCGCAGCATCCACCAGCGTGGTGCCGTTGCCCGACGCGGGCCCGAGGTTGCTGACCGTGATGGTGTAGGCCGTGGTCTGCCCGGCCACGACGCTGCCCGTGCCGTTGTCCTTGGTGACCTGCAGGTTGGCCGTGGGCACGACGGTGAACGACGCGGTGGCCGCCGGCGCACTCCCGGCGTTGATCGTGTTCAGCGCGGTCGTGGTGTTGAGGTAGATGCCGGACGCCGGTGCAAGGACCACCACGCTGAGGGTGCAGGTGCCGGCAGCCGGAATGCTGCCGTTGTTGTAGCGGATGCCCACGTCGTTGGCCGCCAGGGCGCCATTGCCGCTGTCCACCAGCGTGCCGCCGCAGCCGTTGGTGACCGTCAGTGGCGTGGCCACCCGCATGGCGCCGGGGGTGACGGGGAAGACGTCGGTGAAGGCGGGGTTGGACAGGCTGGCCGACACGGCGTTGGTATTGGCCAGGGTCAGCGTCAGCACGGCGGTGCCGGTGCCACCGCTGGTGATGCTGGTGGGGCTGAAGGTCTTGCCCAGCGTGGGCGCAGCCAGCACGGTGAGCGTGGCGGTGTTCGAGCCGGTGCCGGCCACCGGGGTCAGCGCGGTGCTCACGCCCGAACTCGCATTGGGGTAGGTGCCCGCGGCGCCGGCGTTGACCAGCAGCGTCACGGTGCATGAGCCGGCAGCGGGGATCGTCAGGCCGGTCAGGTTGAGCGAGGTGGCGCCGGCCGCCAGCAGGTTGCCCGCCACGCCCGCGCAGGAGCCGCTGGCACTGCCGCTGAGCGTGACCGTCACGCCCGCGGGCAGTGTGTCGGCAAACGTCGCGCCCGTCAGGCCACCTGGCAGCAACGCCGCGCTGTTGGGGTTGGTGAGGGTGAAGCTCAGCGTGCTGTTCTGCCCGATGCCCACCGAGGTCGGTGCAAACGCCTTGGTGATGGTGGGTGGCTGCAGGACCGTCAGCACCGCGCTGGCCGGGTCGGGGTTGGTGCTGCCCTCCACCGTGGTCATCGCGCCGGCGGCGATGGTGTTGGTGTAGCTGCCGGCGGCGGCGGTGACCACCACCGACAGCGTGCACAGCGAGTAGGTCGGGAAGAAGCCGCCATTGAGCCGAATCGAGGTGTCCCCCGCGTTGAGCGCACCGCCGGTGCCATCGGTCACCGAGCCGCCGCAGCTGTTGGTGCTGGCGGCCGACGCCAGGGTCACGCCCGCAGGCAGGTTGTCGGTGAAGGTGTTGGTGACCGTGCCGTTGCGGTCGATGTCGTTGGAGTTGATCACCGTGACCAGCAACGTGCTGGTGCCGCCGGACTGGATCACCGCCGGGGAGAACACCTTGCCAATGCCCACATTGCGCAGCACGGTCAGCGTGGCCGCGGGGGTGTTGTTGTTGCTGACACTTTGCGCGCTGGTGAGCGAGCCGGTGGGGATGCTGTTGACCAGGTTGCCGTCGCGCAGTCCCGTGACCTGCAGCGTGAGTTCACACACCGAATTGGCATTGACCGTGGCGCCCGACAGCGTGACGAAATCGGTGTTCGGCGTGGCGGTGATGGTGCCGGCCGTGCAGCCCGCGCCGGTGAAGGCCGCATTGGCGGGCGAGGCCACGACCATGCCCAGCGGGAACGTGTCGGTGAGGGCCACGTTGGTCAGGTTGAGCGCACCGGCGTTGTTGTTGGCCAGCGAGATGGTCAGCAGCGACAGGCCGCCGCCATTGATGCTGGTGGGCACGAAGGACTTGTTCAGCGTGACCGGCGTGCCGGTGGTGCTGCGCGTCAGGACCGCAGTGGCCGCGGCGCGGTTGACCACGCCCTCGGCGGTGGTGGCCGCCGTGTTGGCTGGCAGCGTATTGGTGCTGGCGCCCGTGCCACCCGGCGCCTGGACATCCACCGCGACCACACAGCTGCTGGCACCGGCGGGAAGGCTGCCACCCGTCAACGAGAAGGTGGACGAGCCGGGGTTGGCCGTGACCGTGCCGCCGCAGTTGCTGAACACGTTGGGTGTGGCCGCCACGGTATGGGTGGCGGGCAGGTTGTCGGTCAGTGCCAGGCTGGTGAACGGCAACGCGCCGTTGGCGTGGGTGATGGTGACCGTCAGCCTGGAGATGCCCGAGGGCGCGATGGTGGCGGGGAAGAACGCCTTGGCCAGCGTCAGCGCATTGTTGATGGTCAGCGCGGCGGTGGCGGTGTTTTCGTTGTTGCCCACGGGGGTGACCAGGCTGTCCGGTGGCAGCGTGTTGGTGCGCGCGCCCGTCAGTCCGTTGGCCTCGGCTTGCACAGGCACGGTGATCTGGCAGCTGGTCGCGGCCGGTATGGCGCCTCCGGTGAGCGAGATGGTGGTGGTGCCGGCGGTGGCGGTCAGCGTGCCGCCGCAGGTGGTGGACGGTGCGGGTGAGGCCGCGATGCGCACCGCCAGGTTGCCCATGGTGAGCAGGTTGTCGGTGAAATTGGTGATGGCCGCCGGGATGCCCCCGGAATTGGACAGCGTGATGGTCAGCAGGCTGGTGCCGGTCTGCACGGTGGTGGCCGGGTTGAAGGCCTTGGCCACCGATACGGGCGAGGGCGTCAGCACCACCAGGGTGGCCGTGGTGGCGGGGTAGTTGATGGGCACGGCACCAAAACTGCCCGCAGCAATGGCGTTGGCGTAGCTGCCGGCGGTGGCGGAAGTGACGCGCACACGGATCAGGCAGGTGCCCACATTGGTGGAGTTGGGCAGGGTCGCTGGCGGGATGATGCCGCCGGTGAGCACGACAGAGGTATCGGGCAAGGCATTCAGCGTGCCCCCGCAGGTGTTGCTGACGAGGTTGGCCACCGTGACGCCCGCGGGCATCGCGTCGGTGAAGTCCACCGCCGTGGCGGTGGAGAGGTTGCGGTTGGTCAGGGTCAGGGTCAGCGTGGACAGCCCGCCCTCCTGGATGGTGGTGGGCAGGAACGCCTTGGTCACCGCGCCGCCGCTGCGCATCGCAATCGCGCCGCTGATGGCCAGGCTGTTGCGGATGCCCTGCGTGGTGGTGACCCCGTTGGCCGGGATGCTGTTGGTCACGTTTGCGCTGATGGAAGCCGCGTCGCTGGTGGGGCGGACTTCAAAGCTGATGGAACAGCTGGCATTGGCAGCAATGGTGCCGCCGGTGAGGCGGATGCCGGTGTCACCGTCGGCGATCGCGCCGCCGCCCAGATCCAGCAGGGTGCCGGCGCAGGATGTGGAGAGGATGCCGCCAGCCCCGATGCGCAATTGCGCCGGCAGCGTGTCGGTGAACCCCACACCCGTGAGGGCGATGGAGTTGACGTTGTTCAGCGTGATCACGTAGCTGCGCGTGCCCCCCCCGTGCAGCACGTTGCTCACCGGCACAGCCTTGGTGCCCGTGACCGGGCTGAGCGGGTCCACCGTGATGGTGGCCTGCGTGTTGGCCAGCGCGTTGCCCTCGCTGGAGGTGACGTCGGTGGCCAGGATGGTGTTGACATGGCTGCCGGGGCTGGCGGCGGTGACCACGGCCGAGACCGAACAGCTGCCGTTGCCCGAGCCCGTGGCGGCGGGAATGGTGCCGCCCACCAGGGTCAGCGTGCCACTGGCGGTGGAGGCGGTGCCGCCGCAGGAATTGGACAGCAGGCTGCCCAGAGTCAGGCCCGCTGGCAGGGTGTCGGTCAGGCCGGTGGCCGTGGCATCGATGGTGTTGGAGTTGAACAGCGTGATCACCAGGGTGGAGGTCTGCCCCACATCCAGGTTGATCGGCGAGAACGCCTTGTTGACATCAATGACGGCATGCGCTGGAACGCCGGCCAGCGACAGAACACCAGCCAGGCACAGGGCCTTGAGGGCCCTCATGTATTTCAACGACGTCCCGCTCACCCCCCGATTCAACCACGCGCCCCCGGCGTGCCAACGGTATTAATCCGCATGGCGGCCGCCGGCGCGCAGGCCGGGGGAGCCTCAGCGGTCCGTCAGGATCGCCATGGTGATGCGCGAGACGCAGGTCAGGCGCCCTGCATCGTCGCTCATGTCGATCTGCCAGACATGCGTGGTGCGCCCCATATGCACCGGGCGGGCCACGCCGGTCACCCAGCCACTGGTGGCGCCGCGCAGGTGGTTGGCGTTGATGTCCAGGCCCACGGCGCGCTGGCCTTCGGGGCAGGCATAGGCCGCGCCGCACGAGCCCAGTGTCTCGGCCAGCACGACACTCACGCCGCCGTGCAACAGGCCATAGGGCTGGCGCGTGCGTGTGTCCACCGGCACCCTGGCGCGGATGAAGTCGTCGCCGACCTCAAGGAACTCGATACCCAACTGGGCGACGGCGGTCTCCGAATGTATGGACGTGAGTTCCTCGACGGAAACGGGTTTTTTCCAGATGCGCACAGTGGCTGTCCTGTCAGGGTTTTCGGTTCAGCAGAGCGTACAGCAGGATCGCCCCAAACGTTGCAGTGCCGATGCCTCCGAGCGCAAAGCCCCCGAACTTGAGCGTGAAGTCACCCGTGCCCAGCACCAGCGTCACGGCCGCGACGACCAGGTTCTTGTTGTCGGAAAAATCCACCTTGTTGTCGACCCAGATCTTGGCGCCGGCCACAGCGATCAGGCCGAACACCACAATGCTCACGCCGCCCATCACCGGCAGCGGAATGGCCTGGATCACCGCGCCAAACTTGGGGCTGAAGCCCAGCACCACGGCGATCACGGCGGCCACCACAAAGATGGCGGTGGAATAGATCTTGGTGGCGGCCATCACGCCGATGTTCTCGGCGTAGGTGGTCACACCGGTGCCGCCCGAGGCGCCGCTGACCATGGTGGCCACGCCGTCGCCAATGAACGCCCGGCCCATGTACTGGTCCAGGTTCTTGCCGGTCATGGCGGTCACGGCCTTGATGTGGCCCAGGTTCTCGGCCACCAGGATGATGGCCACCGGCGCAATCAGCAGCATGGCGCTGGCGCTGAACACCGGCGCCGCAAAAGCCGGCGCGCCAAACCAGGCCGCGCTGGCAATGCCCGACAGGTCCATTGGCTTGCCCAGTCCCAGGCCGTTGGTGAGCACGGCGTAGATGACGCTCGCCACGATCAGCCCCACCAGGATCAGCAGCCGCTGCACCATGCCGCGTGTGAGCACCGCCACCAGGCCCACGCTGGTGAAGGTCACCACCTGCATCCAGCTGTCGAAGTTGCTGGCCGCCATGTTCTTGATGGGGATGCCCGCCAGGTTCAGGCCGATCACGGCCACCACCGCGCCGGTGACCACCGGCGGCATGAAGCGCTCGATCCAGCCCGTGCCCACCGCCTGCACCACCACGCCGATGAGCGTGTACAGCGCGCCGCAGGCAATGATGCCGCCCAAAGCGACGCCGATGTTGGCGTTGGGCCCCTTGCCCGCATACGCGGTGGCGGCGATCACCACGCCAATGAAGGCAAAGCTCGAGCCCAGGTAGCTGGGCACCTTGCCGCCGGTGATGAAAAAGAAGATCAGCGTGCCCACACCGCTCATCAAAATGGCGATGTTCGGGTCAAAGCCCATGAGGATGGGGGCCAGCACCGTGGCGCCGAACATGGCGATCACATGCTGCACGCCCATGGCCGCGGTCTGCGGCCAGGGCAGGCGCTCGTCGGGGCCAATCACGCCGCCTTGCTGCAGCACCTCGGCTGGCCTTTCGGCCCAATCAATCATGCCCATGACCGGCTCCAGGGGAGTTGAAGTCCCTGCATGCTAGGGGCAACGCCCGGGTGGTGCAAGCCGGGTTGCTGCCGCGCGCAGGCTGGTGCCCCGTCAGGCGGGCTGCTAGTCTATTGGCATGAACGCTGCGCCCCACCTGCCCCAGATCACCCTCTACCAGCGCTGGCTGCGCGAGCAGCGTGGCCTGTCCTTTGATTCCTACGACGCGCTGTGGCGCTGGTCGGTCACCGATCTCGACGCCTTCTGGCAGAGCATCTGGGACTACTTCGACCTGCGCTCGCCCACACCGCACAGCGCCGCGCTGGCCGACAACGTCATGCCGGGCGCACGGTGGTTCCCCGGCGCGCAGGTGAACTACGTGCACCAGGTGTTCCGGCATGTGGACGCTGCCGCTGCCGCTGGCCTGCCCGCCCTGATCAGCCGCAACGAGCGCGGCGCGCACCGCGAGCTCAGCTGGCCCGAGCTGCGCCGCCAGGTGGCCTCGCTGGCCCTGCACCTGCGCGAGCGCGGCTTGCAGCCGGGCGACCGGGTGGCGGCCTACCTGCCCAACGTGCCCGAAGCGATGGTGGCCTTCCTGGCCGTGGCCAGCCTGGGCGGCGTGTGGAGCATCTGCGCCCCCGACATGGGCACGGCGGCGGTGCTGGACCGCTTCCGCCAGATCGGGCCGAAGATGCTGATCGCCTGCGACGGCGTCACCTACGGTGGGCGCGACTTTGACCGCACAGGCGTGGTGGCCGAGCTGTGCGCCCAGCTCCCTGGCGTGCAGCACCTGGTGATGCTGGAGAACATCGGCGCACCCCAAAGTGCTATAAAAATAATAGCTAGCCAGTCAACACTGGCGGGGGCTACAGCCCGAAATGATGCCCAAACTGCGGCGTATGAGCCCGTTTGGCTGCCGTTTGACCATCCGCTGTGGATTGTGTACTCCAGCGGCACCACCGGCCTGCCCAAACCCATCGTGCACGGCCACGGCGGCACCGTCATCGTGGCGCTGGCGCTCAAGATCCTGCACAACGATGTCGGCTGCAGCTACCACCCCAACTCCTGGGGCGAGCGCTACCACTGGTACAGCTCCACGGGCTGGGTGATGTGGAACGCGCAGATGAGCGGCCTGCTCAACGGCACCACCTGCTGCATCTACGACGGCAACCCGGGTGGCTCGAAAGACAGGCCCGACTGGACCACGCTGTGGCGCTTCGGCGCAGACCTCGGGGTCACCTTTTTCGGCGCGGGCGCGGCCTTTTTCACCAACTGCATGAAGGCCGGTGTCGATCTCTCAACGCTGCCGGGCCTCAAGACCGTGCGGGCGCTGGGCACCACGGGTTCGCCGCTGCCAGCAGAAGTGCAGAACTGGGGCACGCAGCAATTCCGAAAGCTCAGAGGCGACGAGCGCACAGGTTTGAGCACCGCCGGGCCGCCCCAAGGTGCGAAGGCCCCCACCGGGGGCAGCGACCCACATGAAATGGGGGAGCGTGGGGGCGATATCTGGTGGTGCAACATCAGCGGGGGCACGGACTTCGCCGGGGCCTTCATTGGCGGCAACCGGGAGTTGCCCCAGGTCCCGGGGCAGATGCAGTGCCGCTTGCTGGGTTGTTCCGTCGAGGCCTGGAACGAGCAGGGTGAGCCTGTGCAGAACGAAGTGGGCGAGCTGGTCTGCACGCAGCCCATCCCGTCGATGCCGCTGTATTTCTGGGGCGACGAAGGCAACCGAAGATACCTGTCGAGCTACTTTGACATGTACCCCGACGGGCACGGCCGGCGCGGCGGACGCGGCCCGGTCTGGCGCCATGGGGACTGGCTGAAGATCGGCCCCGACGGGGGCTGCACGATCTACGGCCGCAGCGACGCCACCATCAACCGCCATGGCTTGCGCATGGGCACCAGCGAGCTGTACAGCGCGGTGGAGGCCCTGCCCGAGGTGCTGGACTCGATGGTGGTGGACCTGGAGTACCTCGGCCGCGAAAGCTACATGCCGCTGTTCGTGGTGTTGCGCCCTGGCGTGGTGCTGGACACGCCCATGCGGTCCCGCCTGAACGACGCCATCCGCACCGCGCTGAGCCCGCGCTTCATCCCCAACGACATCTTCCAGGTGGACGAGATCCCGCGCACGCTGACTGGCAAGAAACAGGAGCTGCCGGTCAAGAAGCTGTTGCTCGGGCAACCGATCGACAAGGTGGTCAACAAGGACGCCATGGCCAATCCGGCGTGCCTGGACTGGTATGTGGCGCTGGCCAGGCAGCGCGCTTCGGGAGAGGCCCACAGCAAGTCTTGACCGCCGTCAAGACGCCCGACACCGCAATCCTGTGGAATGGAACTGTCGACCCCCGTGCCGGGTCGGCGGCCCACAGGAGCCCCCATGTCGCTCAAAGGCGGATCCAGAAAACTGATCGAGGACGACAAGCCGTCGAAGGACGCCGCCGCACAGCCCGAAGTCCTGGTTGTGGATGCCCAGCTGCCCCAAGTGCCGCCCTTCATGCTGGCGCGGCTGGCCGAAGAGGCCACCGCAACGGCCGAGCGCGTCCTGGCGCTGATTGAGCGGCACCCCGGCGCGCTGGAACTGGCGGACGCAAGAACGCAACTGCTGGAGTTGCAGGTCACTGGCTTGCAGGCCCAGCGGGCGGCCCGCATCCTGGGGGGCGACTATCTGCCTGCCCGCGAAAGCATTGCGCTGGACGAGGCCGTCAAGTCGGCCGTGGCTGGCGTGCGCACCCGGGCCACGCGGCGTGGCTGCATCGTGACGACCGAGCTGCATGGCGTGAAGCTGTGGATGGATCCGGCGGTGCTGGACCTGTTGCTGGAACTGGGCCTGGACTGGGCCACGGCCCGGGGCCGGCTGGTGCAGGTCCGGGTGGTGTTTGCCGCCGGCACGCTCAACCCCGTGCTGCTGTTTGGTGTGCGAGAGCTGCACGCCAGGCCCACACGAGGCACGGGCGCAGCAGAGTCCGAATTCAACGATCTGCAGTGGCTGCTGTTTCGCATGGTTGCGCAGGGGCAGATGCTGGACCCCCAGCGCATGCTCACGGGCGACAGCGCCACGCTCTTGCTCCGCTTTGCAGCGGCGGTGGAAGAAGTCGCCGCGGCCGGCATGACGCTGAGCGAATCGCCCAGGCCTGTGCTGGACACCGGCGCCACGGCCGGAGGATGCCATGTGGTCGTGGTGGAAGCCGACGCCGGGCTGCGCCTCATCATCCGCCAGACCCTGCACGAGGCGGGCATGCGGGTGGAGGCCTTCGCCTCGCCACGCGAGGCCGAGGACCTGTCGCGCCACTTCGTGGCCGAAGCCATCGTCAACGGCGGCCCGCCCGACCATCCGGACCTGCTGGCCCTGCTGGCCGTCCTGCGTCAAAAGAATCCGGCGGTGCGCGTCATCCAGCTGACCGACCAGGACTACCTGTACATCGGCGCCGACGGTGATGCCGAGGCCGCGCGCGTGGGCCGGGCTTCGGTGCGCCAGGCGCTGGTGCAGGCCATATTGCTGTCCGTGGGCGTGTTCGCACCGCCGACGCTGGGCACGCACCGCTGAGTGCGCAGGCGCCTCAGCGCCGGTTGACCAGCACGATGCCTACGGCCACGCCCGCCAGCGCCAGCACCAGCTGCAGCGTCAGCGGTTCCCCCAGCAGCGCCACGCCCAGCACCAGCGCGAACAGCGGCGTGAGAAAGGTGAACGAGCTCATTTGCGTGGCCGGGTAGTGCCGCAGCAGCCACATCCAGGTGAGGTAGCTGGCAAACGCGCCCACGGCCGTCTGCAGGCCAATCGACACCCAGGCCTGGGTGGAGTACGCCAGGCCCCAGGTTTCGCCCAGCGCCAGCGACAGCACGGGCGCGACCAGCGTGGTCACGCCCACCTGGTAGAACAGGGTCTTCTCGGCGCTGATGCGGCTCATCGCGCTGGCGCGGATCACCAGCGTCGTCAGGCCCCACAAGGTGCCGGCCGCCAGCGCCAGCGCGTCGCCCTGCAACTGGCGGCTGGTGGAGCCGCGCATGAAGCCTTCGCTGAAAGCCACGGCCACCGCCGCAAACGCAATCGCCAGCCCCAGCCATTGCACCGGGCGCATGCGCTCCGATGGCACAAAGCGCGGCAGCAGCAGCGCCACCACAAAAGGCGACGTGTACAGGAACACCGTGAGACGCGAGGCCGTGGTGTTCATCAGCCCCAGGTAGATGCAGCAGAACTCTGCCGCGAACAGCACGCCGGCCAGCAGCCCGCCCGCAGCGAGCCGTCGCGCTCGAACAGCTTGACGCCGCGCAGCTGGCACCAGCCCCACAGCAGCGCCGTGGCCCCCAGCATGCGCAGCGACGCCTGCCACAGCGGCGGCACTTCGGCCACGGTGGTCTTGATCAGGATCTGCTGGAAACCCCAGAAGAGGCAACAGGCGAGCAGCAGGGATACGGCCAGGCCATCCAGGTGGGTCTTGCGTTCGGTCATGTGGGCATGGTATCCAGATGGCGCGAATGCCGCCTTCTGCGCCTCAGGCGCCGTGGGTGAGCTTTCCCAGCAGCGCGCGCAAGGCCGTCTTGTCCGTGGCGCCCAGTGAGCGCAGAAGGCGGGCTTCATGTTGCCGCGCCTGTTCCACCAAAGGCCGCACCAGCCGCTTGCCGGCCGGGGTGGCCGCCACCAGCGTGCGGCGCTGGTCGGTGGGACAGGCCTGCAGCGCCACCCAGCCCTGATCGGCCATGCGCTGCACGAGTTTGGTCACGGTGGGCTGTTTGCTCAGCACGTCCAGCGCCAGCTGGCTGACCGCCAGCGGCTCGCTGTCGTGCAGCACGGCCAGCACGCGCCACTCGATGCCACTGAGACCGGCGGCGCGCACCGCGGGCTCGAAGTCCTTGAACAGCGCATGGTTGGCCTGGCCCAGCAGGTAGCCCAGATAACCATCCACGAAGCGCGCGCCCCCACGCTCCCCGCTGCGCGTGGTTCGCTGCCCCCCGAGGGGGCCCTCGCGCCTTGGGGCGGCCCGGCGGCGCTCATGGCTGGCGGGGGTATTCAAAGCGGATGCTCGGTGTAGTAGCGCCCGCCATGGAAGAGCAGCGGTGACGCGCCGTCGCGGTGGGTGCAGCGCTCGACCTCGCCGACAAAGATGACGTGGTCGCCCTCTTCGTAGCGGCTGCGGTTGAAGCACTCAAACGTGGCGGCGGCGCCTGGCCAGCAGCGGGGCGCCGCCCGCGCCTTCGGTGAACACCACATCGGCAAAGCGGTCTGCACCGCGCAGGGCAAAGCGGTCGGCCAGCAGCTTCTGGTCTGCAGCCAGGATGTTGATCGCGTAGTGCGAGCCGGTGCTGAACGCCGCCATCGAGCCGGCCTGGCGCGACAGGCTCCACAGCACCAGGGGCGGCGCCAGCGACACCGAATTGAACGAGTTCGCTGTCAGCCCCACCAGGCCACCGGCGGCGTTGCGCGCGGTGACGATGGTCACGCCGGTGGCGAACATGCCCAGGGCGGCACGGAACTCGTGCTGCGAGAAAGCGGGGGGGCGGGCCTTGACGGGCGTCATGGAAGTGGAATTTACATGAAAATTCATGAATAATCAGCCCAACCACGGAACAACCATGTTGCAGGAAAGAACCGAACCCGGCTGGATCGACGCGTTTGAGGCGGTGCTGCGCCGCTGCGCTGTCCAGCCCGGCGACACCATCGCGATCCTGGGCGAGACACAGAGCCGCCCCGTCCTGCTGGAGCTGGCGCGCCTGGCCGCAGCCCGCACCGGGGCGCAGTCGTTCAGCCTCGTCCTGCCCACGGTTTCAGAGGCAAATTGGCCGGTAGCCCGCTCCACGGGAGCGTCACCCGCTATCAATAACATAGCGCCCGTGATCGCCGCGCTGGCCGCCAGCACGCTGGTGCTGGACTGCACGGTTGAGGGCCTGATGCACGCCCCCGAGCTGCCGGCGATCCTCAAGGGCGGGGCCCGTGTGCTGTACGTGAGCAACGAGCACCCCGAGGCGCTGGCCCGCCTGCTCCCTGACGACGCCACCGAGGCGCGCGTCAAGGCGCATGTGAAGCGCCTGCGCGCCACCCGCAGCATGCAGGTCAGCTCGGCCGCAGGCACGGAGCTGCGCATCTCGCTGGAAGGCGCGACCGTGGGCGGCAACTGGGGCTACACCACCCGCCCCGGCACCATGACGCACTGGCCCGGCGGGCTGGCGCTGGCGTTTCCCGCAGCCGGCAGCGTCAACGGCCGGCTGGTGCTGGCCGAGGGCGACGTCAACCTGACCTTCAAGCGCTACCTGGAGCGCCAGGTGGTGCTGACCATCGAAGACGACTACATCACCCGGATCGAGGGCGCCGGCGTGGACGCCGACCTGATGCGCAGCCACATCGCCGCCTGGGCAAGCCGGCCCGGTGACCGCGAGGCCTACGCTGTCTCGCACGTGGGCTACGGGCTGAACCATGCGGCGCGCTGGGACAGCATGGCGCTGTACGACAAGCGCGACTTCAATGGCACCGAGCTGCGCGCCTTTGCCGGCAACTTCCTCTACAGCACGGGCGCCAACGAAGTGGCGCGCCGCCACACGCGCGGCCACTTCGACCTGCCGCTGCGCGGCTGCACCGTGCGGCTGGACGGCACCACGGTGGTGGACGCTGGCGTTCTGGTCGAATGAGGCCGCGGCGATGATCCCCGCCTTTACAGCCCTGGGCAGTGGCGAGGTCGTCCTGATGCTGCACGGCATCGGCGGCGGACACCTGGCCTTTGCGCCTCAGGTGGAGACACTGGCGGGCTCAGGCTACCGCGCCGTGGCCTGGGACATGCCCGGCTATGGACACAGCGCGCCGATCGAGCCCTACACCTTCAAGGGTCTGGCCGAAGCCTGCATTCGCCTGATCGAGGCGCTGATGGCGCGTGACGACATTGAGCGCCGCCGCACTTCCCCAACGCGCGCAGGCGTCGTGCTCGTGGGCCACAGCATGGGCGGCATGGTCGCGCAGGAGGTGGTGGCACGCCGGCCCGAACTGGTGCGCCGGCTGGTGCTGTGCGGCACCTCGCCCGCCTTTGGCCGGCGGCCCGATGGCAGCGTGTCCGACACCTTCCAGCGCGAGTTCGTCAACCAGCGCACCGCGCCGCTGGACGCCGGCCAGACCATGGCCGACCTGGCGCAAAAGCTCGTGCCGCAGATGATCGGCCCCGGCGCCCTGCCCGAAGGCGTGGCGCTGGCCATCCATTGCATGAGCCAGATCCCGCCGGGCACCTATCGCCGCGCGCTGGAGGCACTGGTCACGTTTGACCGCGGCGCCGACCTGGCCCGCATCCGCGTGCCCACGCTGGTGCTGGCCGGCGAGTTCGACCGCACCGCGCCACCCTCGGTGATGAAGCGCATGGCCGACGCCATCCCCGGCAGCACCTACCTGGAGCTCAAGGGTGTGGGCCACCTGCAGCCGCTGGAGGCACCGGAAGACTTTGACGGCGCACTGCTGAACTTCCTCAACCTGCCCGATGAGCTCACCTGAGCGGAAGTCCAACTCCGGCACCTTGACCGGACGCCTATGCCGAGCGCACGGCCTTCTGGCTGGGCGTGCTGGAGTCGCTGGGCGGCCGTATCGAACGACCCTGATGAAAGACACCTGCCCATGAACACCCGCACCCTCACCGACACGCTGGACTTCACCCCCGCCGTGGGCGACATGCCCCTCACCGGCAAGCAGCGTGCGCTGCTGGCACAGGCCCATGCGCTGGGGCGCGACCGCTTTGCCGCGCGCGCTGCGCAGTGGGACGAGGCGGCCGCCTTCCCGCATGCCAACTACGACGACCTGCGCGAGGCCGGCTTCCTGCGCCTGTGCGTGCCCGAGGCCGCAGGCGGCCTGGGCGCCGACTACCCCACCTACATGATGGTGGCCGCAGAGATCGGCCGCTTCTGCGGCACCACGGCGCTGACGTGGAACATGCACATCTGCTCCACCATGTGGACGGGCGTGCTGGCCGACGGCATCCCCATGACCGACGCCGAGCGCGCCGAGCATGCCCGCCGGCGAGAGCTGCACTTTGCCCGCATCGTCAACGACGGCGCCATCTACGCCCAGCCCTTCAGCGAGGGCAGCGCCGCCGCCGCCGGCCGCGCGCCGTTTGGCACCACCGCGAAGAAAGTGGAGGGCGGCTGGCTCATCAACGGCCGCAAGATCTTCGCCAGCCTGGCCGGCGCGGCCCACTACTACGGCATCCTGTGTACCGAGGACGTGGAGGGCAAGACGCCCGACCCGCGCGACACGCTGTACATCAGCGTGCCCGCCACGGCGCAGGGGTTCTCCATCCACGGCGACTGGAACCCGCTGGGCATGCGCGGCACGGTGAGCCGCAACCTTCTGTTCAAGGACGTGTTTGTCGCAGACGACGAGCAGCTCATGCCGCGCGGCATTTACTTCAAGGGCGCGCAGACCTGGCCGGCGATGTTCTTCACCCTGTCGCCCACCTACCTGGGGCTGGCCAATGCGGCATACGACTTCACCGTGAAGTACCTGCGTGGCGAGGTGGAAGGCGAGCCCCCTGTCAAGCGCCGCATGTACCCCACCAAGCAGATCGCCGTGGCTCAGATGCGCATCCAGCTGGAGGCCATGCGCAGCCTGTTCACACGCGCCATCGCCGAGGCCAGGCCGAACCCCACCAAGGACGCGAAGATGCGCCTGTATGCGGCGCACTACAGCGTGATGGAAGGCGCCAACGACATCTGCCGCCTCGCCATCCGCACCTGCGGCGGCCAGGGGATGATGAAGCACCTGCCGCTGGAGCGCCTGTACCGGGACAGCCGCTGCGGCTCACTGATGCTGCCCTGGACGGCCGAGCTCGTGCTGGACCGCATGGGCCGCGAGACGCTGTACGAGACCGGCGAGCGCGACGAATGATCCGCCTGAACGCCTTTCTTGCCTCGGTCGCTATGCTTTTTGTAGCGGGTCAGGTCCATTCCACGGGGCCTTGTGGGCAATTTGTTGCCAAACTCCCGAATGTGCAGCCCGCGCTGTGCGAATCCGCACGGTTGCTGCCCTCGGGGGCGCGCTCGGTGCGCGGCGAGCCCATCTACGTGCGCGACATCCAGACCGACGACGCCCAGCTGCGTGTGCTGGTGATCGGCGGCATCCATGGCGACGAGCTGTCGTCCACCTCGGTGGCGCTGCACTGGATCCGCCTGGCGCAGGACCCGCTGGTGGCCATGCCCCAGCCCGTGCACTGGCGCTTCATCCCCGCCCTTAACCCCGACGGGCTGCTGGCGCGGCCGCCTCGGCGCGTCAACGCCAACGGCGTGGACCTGAACCGCAATTTCCCCACGCCCAACTGGGAGCGCGACGCCGCCCACTACTGGGAGAAGCGCGTGCGCCGCGACCCGCGCCGCTGGCCCGGCCCCAAGCCGCTGAGCGAGCCCGAGACGCGCTTTGTGCACGAGCAGATCCAGGAATTCCGGCCGCAGCTCATCGTCAGCATCCATGCGCCCTACGGCGTTCTGGACTTTGACGGCCCGTCGGTGCCGCCCAGCAAGCTGGGCCGCCTGTACCTGGACCAGGTGGGCATCTTCCCCGGCTCGCTGGGCAACTACGGCGGCGTGCACAAGGGCGTGCCCGTCGTCACCGTGGAGCTGCCCAACGCGCTGCGCACCCCGCTGGACAGCGAGATGCGCCAGATGTGGATCGACCTGCTTCGCTGGATGAGCGAGCGCGTCGCCGCCCCGGCGGCGCGCCCGCCGCGACAGCCCTGAGCGCGCACCCGCCATGAGCGCGCCATCTTGCGGCGACATCCGCACCGACACCGCGCCGGGCGCGGCGTTCTACCGCAGCGACGCCGCCTGGACCCTGGCGCGGGAGCGCGTCTTTGTGCCCAGCTGGCAGTGGCTGGGCCACCTGGGCGAGGTGGCCGCGACGCAGACGCTGGCGCCACGCACCCTGCTGCCGGGCAGCCTGGACGAGCCGCTGCTGCTGGCCCGCGACGCGCAGGGCACGCTGCGCTGCCTGTCCAACGTGTGCACCCACCGCGCCAACCTGCTGGTGGCCGCGCCCTGCAGCGCGCCGCACATCCGCTGCGGCTACCACGGCCGCCGTTTCGGGCTGGACGGCACCGTGCAGGCCAGCCCCGGGTTCACTGCGCAGGACGGCTTTCCCGCGCCCACCGATCACCTGCCGCAACCCGCCTTTGGCACCTGGGCCGGCCAGGGCTTTGCCTCGCTTTCGCCCGCCACGCCGCTGGCCGACTGGCTGGCCCCCGTGGAGCAGCGCTGTGGGGCCCTGCCCGGCCTGCAGGCGCTGCGGCCCGCGCCCGCGCGCGATGCCGACCATGTCGTCCAGGCGCACTGGGCCGTGGTGGTGGAGAACTACCTGGACGGGCTGCACATTCCCTTCATCCACCCGGGGCTCAACACCGCCATCGACATGGGGCACTACCGCTACGAGCTGTTCCCCGGTGCCTGCCTGCAGCTGGCGCTGGCGCGCGAGGGCGAGGTGGCGTTTGCCCCGCCGACGGACGGGCCCGACGCCGGGCTGCGTGTGGCCGCGTACTACTGGTGGCTGTTTCCCAACCTGATGCTCAACATCTACCCGTGGGGCATCTCGGTCAATGTGGTGCTGCCCGAGTCGCCCGAGCGCACCACGGTGCAGTTCCGCAGCCTGGTGTGGGACGAAGCCCTGCTGGGCCAGGGCGCCGGTGGCGACCTGCAGCGCGTGCAGGACGAAGACGCCGCCGTGATGCAGGCTGTGCAGCTTGGACTGCGCGCACGCCTGTGGCGCCCCGGGCGCTATGCCGCGCAGCACGAAAGCGGCATTCACCACTTTCATCGGCTGCTCAAGGCGGCGCTGGGCGAAATCTAAAGGCGACCGGGAACACCTGCGCTCGCCCGCTTTTCGCGTCAACGCTTCTTCGGGATCATGCGGGCATGGGACTGTGCTGCGCTCGTGTCCCCCGGGCGGGCTGCGCCAGCCCTCCTCCTTTACCTCGCTTCGCACAATCCCCTGCCCACCTGATCCAGTGGGGTGAGTCTCACTCCAAGAGGGGAAATTCGAACTGTCGCGCACCACACACGCAGCGGGTTGGCGGTGATGGGTACCCGCCGAAGCGAGGTAAAGGATGAGGTCCGGGCGCAGCCCGGGCCGCTACGCCGCGCAGCATGAAAGCGGCATTCACCACTTTCATCGGCTGCTCGAGGTGGCCCTGGGCGAAATTTAAGAGAAATCAGGCTTTAGCCCGCATGGGTGCTTGTTGATCCACTACAAAATCAATAGCGAACAGGGAGAGGTGTTGAATGGTGAGCAACCAGATTTCATTGCTCCGGAACATCAATCAGGAACTCTTGAATATGAGAAAGGACTGCCCAGCCAGTCTTCGAATTCGAGATATCCTTGAGTGCGGTACGTTGCTGTCGGTAGATGTCCGCACGATATCGACCGGGCGGCGAAGCTGAATGCTGTCCAGCTTCGAATATCAGTTCTGACCCTCCCGTCAACTTTCCCAGAAGTCGGGATTCACCAAATCGACCAAAAACAGTCATGCGATATTTGTCTTCCATCACGCCTTTTGGGATGGGCGCTGATCTGACGACCGCACGTATGGGCTCTCGACCCAGATACTGACGAGGCAAGTTCACGATCTCCAACTGCGGCAGCGAGAAGCTGTGTTGGGTCACACGCCCCGTCTGGCGCGTCAATTCAAACGTGAACGTCTCGCTGACAGGGATGTTCCCTATGTAAGAAACCAGTTCTTTCGGATCACGGCCGAGCTGTATGCCGTTCACCTTGATCACACCATCAGCCCGCAACTGAACTTCCTTATTGGCATCAAAAAGAAGGAAGTCGGCCCGTACAAATGCCGTCGGCTGACCTTCGGTGTAGGTCACGATGTACACGGGGGTAATCTCGGCCATCCCGTCGTCAATGGCCATACGCGGGTCAGTGGATTGACTCACGGCACAGCCAGTCATGCCCCCGCCCCCGAGCACGGCCAATGTCATCAAACTCTCGCGTCGATTCATGACGGTGTCCTCAGTTGACAAAGTTCGATGGTAAATCGCCAGACGGCGTCCGCCATTGCAGGCACCCAAAGCAAACGTTGACCCGGCCAAGCACCCTCCCCTCTGCACAGAACCTCCAAATCAGCGAGACTCTTCCGCTGGAGGATTTTCACCATGACCACCAACACCCTGGACATCCCGGCCCGCTTTGGCAGCGGCCAGGCCGTCAAGCGCCTGGAAGACGAAGCCCTGCTCAAGGGCAGCGGCCAATACGCCGACGACATCACCCCTGCGGGCGAGCTGCGCCTGTGCTTTGTGCGCTCGCTCTATCCGCATGCGCGCATTGCCGGCATCGACACGGCGGCCGCCAAGGACATGCCCGGCGTGGTGGCGGTGGTCACGGGCGCAGAGCTGGTGGCCGCGGGCGTCAAGCCCATTCCCCACAGCCCCAACTTCAAGCGCGCGGGCGGTGCACCGGGCGCCACGCCTGCGCGGCGCGTGCTGGCGCACGAGCGCGTGCGCTACGTGGGCGAGGCCGTGGCCCTGGTGGTGGCCCAGACGGTGCAGCAGGCGCGCGACGCGGCCGAGGCCGTGTTCGTGGACTACGAGGAGCTGCCTCATGTGGTGACGGCCGAGGACGCCACCGCCGCCGGCGCGCCTGCACTGTGCGATGAAGCGCCCGACAACATCACCGCCGAGATGCGCCATGGCAACGAGGCCGCCACCGCAGCTGCTTTTGCCGGCGCGGCGCATGTGGTCCGGCTCGACATCCACAACCAGCGCGTGGTCGCGCTGACCATCGAGCCGCGTTCGGTGCTGGCGTGGATTGCGGAAGACGGCCGTCTCACGCTGCGCATGAGCAGCCAGATGCCCAGTGGCGTCAAGAACGCGTTGTGCAACGACATCCTGGGCCTGCCGCGCGACAAGGTGCGGGTGACGGTGGGCGACGTGGGCGGCGGCTTTGGCATGAAGACCGGCATCTACCCGGAGGACGCCGCCGTGGCATGGGCCGCGCACCACCTGCAGCGCCCTGTGAAGTGGATTGCCGACCGCAGCGAGGACTTCCTTACCTCTGCCCATGGCCGGGACCTGCAGACGCAGGCCGAACTGGCGCTGGCCGCCGACGGCAAGATTCTGGGCCTGCGCCTGCGCTCACTGGCCAACGTGGGGGCCTACGCCATTCCCACCGGCGTGGCCATCCAGTTGATGATCGGCCCCTGGGTGCAGACCAGCGTGTACGACATCCAGACCATCGACTTCCACTTCAAGGCGGTGCTCACCAACACCGCGCCCACCAGCGCCTACCGGGGCGCGGGCCGGCCCGAGGCGATCTTCATCATGGAGCGGCTGATGGACGAGGCCGCGCGCCAGACTGGCATGGACCGCATCGCGCTGCGCCGCCGCAACTTCATCCGCCCGGAGCAGATGCCCTACAAGAACGCCATGGGCCAGACCTACGACACCGGCCAGTTTGAAAAGGTCATGGACCAGGGCCTGGGGCTGGCCGACTGGGCCGGTTTTGAAGCGCGGGCCGCGCAGAGCAAGGCGCGCGGCAGGTTGCGGGGCCTGGGCATCGCCACCTTTCTGGAGTGGACCGGCGGCAACGTGTTTGAAGAGCGCGTCACAGTGGACGTGAAGGCCGACGGCACGATCGAAGTCTTCTCCGCCGTCAACCAGATGGGCCAGGGCATTGCCACCACGCTGGCGCAGCTGGTGGTGGACGTGTTTGGCGTGCCCATCGAGCGCGTCAAGGTGATCCTGGGCGACACCGATCGTGGCGACGGGTTTGGCAGCGCGGGCTCCAGGTCCCTCTTCACCGGCGGCTCCGCCATGCGCGTGGGCTCCGAGCGCACGATCGACCATGCACGGCACCTCGCCGCCCAAGAGTTGGAGGCCGCGGCCGAAGACATCGCCTACGCAACCGGCCGCTTCACGGTCAAGGGCACGGATGTGGGCATCGACCTGTTCGCGCTGGCGGGCAAACAGGCGGGAGGCGTGATCCACATGGACAGCACCAGCGCCGTGAACGGCCCCACCTGGCCCAACGGCTGCCACATCAGCGAGGTGGAGATCGACCCCGCCACGGGCGAAGTGCAGGTGGTGCGCTACAGCAGCGTCAACGATGTGGGCCGCGTGGTGAACCCGATGATCGTGCGCGGCCAGCTGGATGGCGGCGCGCTGCAGGGCATCGGCCAGGCGCTGCATGAGCACATGGTCTACGACGCCGACACCGGCCAGCCCGTGACCGGCAGCCTGATGGACTATGCCGCCCCGCGCGCCGACAACATGGCCTGCGACTTCGTGACCGAAATGGACGAGTCCACCCCCTGCAAGAACAACCCGCTGGGCGTGAAGGGCGTGGGCGAACTCGGCACCATCGGCGCCACGCCGAGCGTCGTGAACGCGGTGGCGGATGCTTTGGCGCGTGGTGGCAGGGCGGACAAGGCGCCGGGCCTGCAGATGCCGCTGACGGCGGCGAAAGTGTGGGAACTGCTGGACGTCTGAGTTCCTCCGCTCTCGTTCTTCTGGTCATCGCTGTCCCGCTACCCGGTGGCCCCGCGGGTTGACGGCGACGTGTACCCGCCTGCGCTCGTGTCCCCCGGATTGGGCTGCGCCCAATCCTCCTCCTTTACCTCGCTTCGGCGGGCACCCATCACCGCCGACCCGCTGCGTGGTGGTGCACGACTGTTCGGACTCACCCTCTTCGAGTGAGACTCACCCCACTGGATCAGGTGGGCAGGGGATTGTGCGAAGCGAGGTAAAGGAGGAGGGCTGGCGCAGCCAGCCCGGGGGACACGAGCGCAGCACAGTCCCCTGCCCGCATGATCCCAAGACAACGTTGGCGAGCAGTCCCGTCCCCGTCAAACCGCCGAACGCAACGCCCGCTCAATCCGGCTCTTCGCCACGGTGGTTTTGGGCACCTTGAACGGGAACCAGCTGCGCACGTCTTCTTCCAGCCCGATGCCGTGCATGTAGTTGTAGATGGCTTTCTTGAGCGCGCCCCCCAGCGCGTCGTGGTCCACGCCGGTGGGGTCATGGAACGCGATGTCGTTCCTGGCGAAGCCGCCCGGGGGCAGTGGCTGCAGCGTCACGCCGTAGTCTTGCGGGTTCTGGCCCACCGGTGAATGCACGGTGCAGGCAAAGCGGTGGAAGAAGCCGCTCTGGATGCAGCCGTTTTCAAACAGTTGCCGCACATACTCCAGCGCGTCCACCGTGTCCTGCACCGTCTGCGTGGGGAATCCGTACATCAGGTAGGCGTGCACCAGGATGCCCGCGTCGCTGAAGGCACGGGTCACGCGCGCCACCTGGTCCACGCTCACGCCCTTTTTCATCAGCGTCAGCAGCCGGTCGGACGCGACTTCGAGCCCGCCCGATATGGCAATGCAGCCGCTGTCGGCCAGCAGCTGGCACAGCTCGGGGCTGAAAGACTTTTCAAAACGGATGTTGCCCCACCACGAGATGCCGGTGTCGCGCGCGATCAGCTCCTGCGCCAGCGCCTTCAGGGCCTTGGGTGGCGCGGCTTCGTCCACAAAATGGAAGCCGGTCTGCCCCGTCTCGCGCACGATCGCATCAATGCGGTCGGCCAGCACGGTGGCCGACGCGCCCTCGTAGCGGCTGATGTAGTCCAGGCTCACGTCGCAAAAGCTGCACTTCTTCCAGTAGCAGCCATGCGCCACCGTGAGCTTGTTCCAGCGCCCGTCGCTCCACAGCCGGTGCATGGGGTTGAGCATGTCCAGCAGCGACAGGTATTTGTCCAGCGGCAGGCCGTCCCAGGTGGGCGTGCCCACCTCGGCAAACGCCACGTCGGGCTCGGCCATGTTGATGTAGCGCACGGTGGCCGTTTCGCCATCGCTGCCGGCTTCGCGCACAAAAGTGCGCACCAGCCGCTGCCGCCCGCGCCGGCCCTGCAGATGCTCCAGCAGCGCCAGCAGCGGGCGCTCGCCAGTGTCCAGCGTCACGTAGTCAATGTGGTCAAACACGCGCGGCTCGGCCAGCTCGCGCAGCTCGGTGTTCACAAAGCCGCCGCCCAGCACGGTGGTGATGTGCGGGTGCCGCGCCTTGATGGTCTGTGCGATGCGAAACGCCGCATACACCGCGCCGGGGAACGGCGCCGACAGCAACACCACCGTGGGTGCATGGCGCGCGACGGCCTCCAGCGTCAGCGCTTCCAGCGTGTCGTCCACCAGGTTGGGGGGCGCGGCCAGCGCATCGGCCAGCGGGTCGAAGGTGGGCTGGCTGCCGGCCAGCGATTCGGCATACCGCACAAACTCGAAGCGCGGGTCCACCGCGTCGCGCAGCACGTCGGCCAGATCGTTCAGGTACAGCGTGGCCAGGTGCCGCGCGCGGTCCTGGATGCCCAGCGAGCCAAAGGCCCAGCCCAGCGGGTCGCCGCTGCCGTCGTCCACATACACGTCCAGCGACTCGAATCGCGGGCCTTCCGGCAGGTAGTGGCGACCCACGATGCGGTGCGCCAGCGTGGCGTCGCGCCCTTGCAGGAAGGCAATGACCGGTGCAATGGTGGCCAGGTAGCGCGCCTGCTGTGCCGCAAAGGCCTGCACCGCCGGGCTGTGCTTCTTGCGGGGCAGCGCCTCCACGCAGGCGGCCACCGCGCGCAGGCCGTCGGGCGACAGCAATCGCAGCACCAGCGCCAGCGCCAGGTCTTCCTGCACCGCGCTGACGCCGCGCGAGCGCAGGAAGCCGGTGAGGTAGGCGGTGGACGGGTAGGGCGTGTTCAGCTGCGTCATCGGCGGGATGACGGACAGCACGCGCAGCGGTGGGGCGGGTTGGGTGGCTGGCAAGCCGCGATTATCGGGGCGGCCTGTGGCGCTGTATCCTGAACCTTGCAACGACCGGAGCCACCATGACCAATGGCAAGCAGGAAACCAGCAGCGCCAACCTCAAAGACTGGCAACCCTCTAGCGAAGGCAAGGGCAAGCCCTTTGCCCTGGACAAATGCCCACCTGGCGCCAAGCCGTTTTCCAGCGGGGACAAGGTCCGGGACAAGGCCGCGGTGGAGGCCATCGCGCAGGAACTCGATGGCCTGCAGGACCTGTTCTACGCGGACCGCCGCTTCAAGCTGCTGGTGGTGCTGCAGGGCACCGACACTTCCGGCAAGGACGGCACCATCCGCGGCGTATTCAGCCGCACCAGTGCACTGGGCGTGCACACCGTGGGCTGGAAAGCGCCCACTGAAGCCGAGCGCGCGCACGATTTCCTGTGGCGCATCCACCAGCAGGTGCCGGGCGCGGGTGAGGTGATGATCTTCAACCGCAGCCACTACGAGGACGTGCTGGTGCCGGTGGTCAATGGCTGGATCACCCCCGATCAGACGCGCCAGCGCATGGCGCACATCAACGATTTCGAGCGGCTGCTGGCCGAGACCGGCACGGTGGTGATGAAGTTCATGCTGCACATCAGCCAGGATGAACAACGCGTGCGCCTGCAGGAGCGCGTGGACGACGTCACCAAGCACTGGAAGTTCAGTCTGGGTGACCTGGAGGTGCGCAAGCAGTGGGCGCAGTACCAGGCCGCGTATGAGGCCTTGCTGGGCGCGACCAGCACGCCCTGGGCGCCCTGGACGGTGGTGCCAGCCGACTCAAAAACCCACCGCAACCTCATGATCGCCACGCTGGTGCGCGACAAGCTCAAGTCGCTGGGGTTGCGCTACCCGCCGGAGGACGCCAAGCTGCGGGGCCTCAAGATCGACTGACACTCCCCGCACGCTGGCGGAAGGCTGGCAGAAGCCTGACACTGCCGGATGCCGCCGCAAACGAAATTTGAGGGCAAACTCGGGCTGTAGCCCCCGTCAGTGCTGGCTTTGCCGCTATGAAAACAATAGCAATCCGGCGTGCCAGCACTTGACGGTCAGGCTGACGCCGTGCTGACAGGGCTGCACCAAATCAGGGAAAACCGCCAGAGCCACACTGTGCCCCGAACCTACAGTCGCGGCACTTTCACAAGAGGTGCACCATGCGACAACTGCAATCACGCTTGTTCGCGGCGGTGGGGCTGATCGCCCTGTTTGCCGCATCGCCGGCCGGGGCGCAGACAGCGGCTCCCGCCCAACCCGCTGCCGCGGCTGTCCCCGCCAACGCCGTCAAGCTCGGCGTGATCGGGCCCTTCAGCGGGCCGTCGTCCGACTTCGGCAACCCGATGCTGCACGGCATCCAGCTGGCGGTCGAAGAGATCAACGCCGTGGGCGGGTACCTGGGGCGCCCCCTCGTGCTCGTGGTCAAGGACGACCAGGGCAATCCGGATGTGGGCCTCAAGGGTTCGCAGGAGCTGGCCGCCGCGGGCGTGGTCGCCACCATCGGCTTTTGCAACACCGGTGTGGCGATGAAGGCGCTGGACGTGTACCAGACGGGCAAGGTGCCCCTGATCGTGCCGTGCTCCACCGGCACGCCGCTGACATCGAAATTCCCCGGGCCGGAGAGCTACATCTTCCGCACCTCGGCCAAGGACGCGATCCAGGCGCCCTTCGTGGTGGACGACATCGTGAAACGCGGCTGGACCAATGTGGCGATCTTTGCCGACACCACCGGCTACGGCGAGGCGGGCCTGAAGGACGTGGAAGCGGCGCTGGCCGCCAAGAACCTCAAGGCGGTGTACGTGGCGCGCTTTCCCCTGGGCGTCAAGGACGTGCGCGAGCAGCTCAAGGCGGCGCGCGAGGCCGGCGCCAACGTCGTGTTCAGCTACACCGTGGGCCCGGAGAACGCGGCCATCGCCAATGGCCGACGCGACCTCAAGTGGAATGTGCCGCAGGTGGGCGCCTGGCCGCTGTCGTTCCCGTTCTTCATCAACGGCGCGAAAGAGGCGGCCGACGGCGCGCTGATGGCGCAGACCTTCATCGCCGAGCCCAGCAACGAGCGGCGCTCCTCGTTCCTGAGCGCGTACTCGCGCAAGTTCAAGCAGCGCATCGCCGTGCCGATGGCCGCGGCCCAGTCCTACGACGCGACCTACCTGCTCGCGTACGCGCTGTTCGGCATCCGCGACGGCCAGCTCAACGGCCCGGCGGTCAAGGCCGCGCTGGAGAACATCCCGCGCGTGTACTACGGCGTGGTGGCCACCTATGAGCGCCCGTTCACGCGCGAAGACAAGGACGCCATCACGCAGAATATGCTGGTGATGGGCAAGGTGCGCGCCGGTGCGGTGACGTTTGCCTACCCCGAGGACGCCAAACGCAACCTCATCGTGCAGCGCAAGAAGATGGTGGCCTCGGCGCCCTGAGGCTTGGCCTAGCGCCCCAGCGCTGCCAGCAAGGTGTTGGCGCGCACGTCCCAGGTGTGGCGGTGGGCGGTGATCCAGCGTTGCTCGCGCAGGCCGTCGTCAAAGCCGCGCGCGCGCAGCCACTCCAGCCGCTGGACCATACCCTGCGGCTCACGGCACATCGTCACCAGGGGAGTGAACTCTTCCAACTGCAGGCACCCCGGCGTCGCCAGAATGGGCGCCCCAAGCGGCAGGTGCACGAACAGGCGCACAGGGCTGCCCAGCGGGTTGGTGCTGCGCCCGGAGTACGGCAGCACGGCCACGTCCAGCGTCGTTGCCAGTTCCTCAAGGGCGGCGTAGCCCAGTCGGCCGGTGAAGCGGCAGCGGGGATGCCGCATCAGGAGTTCCAGTGCCGGCCGGTCTTGCGGCAACAGCTCGCCACGCTCCACATCGCCGCCGAACACCCAGTCCAGCCACGGCGTGTGCTCCACGACATGGCCCAGCCAGTCCAGCCGCAGACGGCTGGACACACGGCCAAGCACGCCCGCCACCGGCCGCCGTCCGTCCAGTGGCCGCACAGCCGGTACCTGCGCCGGCAGGTGGCCGCGGGCGACCGCGTTGGGCAGCACGGTGACGCGCTCTGGCGGCAGCCCCGCGCGCTCGCACAGGCTGTGCGCCAGCGCGCGCGAGACGGCGAACACCTGGCGCGCCTGGCGCAGCAACGCCAGGTCCGCGGCCTCCCAGTCACGGTTGTAGGTGCGGTAGTCGTCGGCCACGTGGTACCAGAGAGGCATGGCGCCGGTCTGGCGCTGCCAGCGGATCTGGTCAGGCCGGGTGCCAATGAAGCCGCTGGCACCCTGGAACAGGCGGGTCAGCCGGCGCCCGCGCAACAGCTGGCCCAGCCCGGTTGTGGGCATGCACAGGTCGGGCTGCCCGCCGGTGCCCGGAGGCAATCGCCAGGCCGGCTCCACGCTGCGCAGGGGGGTGAGCTGGGCAAGCGCGCCAAAGAGCCCCTGCAAAACGGGCACTTCGTGGTGATAGGCAGCAACCAGGTGCCCGCTCATGGCTGGCCTCCGGTCAGCCGGGCCCAAACGCGCCGCAGCGCCTGGCGGGCGTGCAGCCGGTCGCGCGTGTCCGTGGCCCACAGGTGCGCGCTCAGGCTCACGTGGTGCATGTCCGCCCCGTTGGGCGCGTGGGCCAGGTCGGCAGGCGGCCCGGCGGGCTCTTCCTCGAAATGGTGCTCGTCCAGCCGGGTGATGCGGCGCCACTCGATCTTCTCGCCGTAGTAGTGTTCATTGGCATGGATGGGGCGCAGCAGCGTGTCACCGTCCTGCACGGGCGGGCCGGCGCATCGTCCATAGGAAAAGCGGCGCTTGGCAAACAGGCCCTGCGCATTGACCGGGTGGGGCAACCAGGGCCCCGTCGGCCCCTGTTCGCTGTGATACAGCGCCAGGGTGCGGTTGTGTCGCGGGGGTTCGAACAACGAGGTCATCAGCCACCACCGCGCCCCGTGCCGGAACAGCACGGAGTCCGCCACGTTCACGTCGTACAGCAGCCGCTGAACCAGCCGCGGGCCATGGGGAAAATTGTCAAACCGGTACAGGTCCAGGCTGCGCCGGCCACAGGTCTCGGGCAGCATCCAGACAGCGCCATCGTGCTCGAACACAAACGGGAACGATGTGTGCACCTGGCCGGTGTCGATCGCTACAGCCTCTGCACCGGCGCGCAAGCCGTCGTCCAGCGGCACCGCCAGCAGGTGGCCCAGGCCGTCGGTGTAGCGGAAGTCCTCCAACAGCACCCAGGCCTGACCCGCGTGCTCGAACACGAACGGGTCCGCCCAGTAACTGGTCCAGGGCGCGCGCAGCACGGTGCCCTTGGCGCTGCCGCGGCGCCCCACGGTTACGGTGAAATGCTCGTTGCCGAACCGGCGCCAGCCGCCCAGATATCGGTTGTCCAGCGCATCCGCGCGCAGCCACATCCGGTCCAGCCACTTGTACACCCGCGTCCAGGCCCGCAACAGGGGCTCCTGCCAGATTGGAAGCGAAGACGGGATCTTGTGGCGCGACGACATCCAGCGCACCGGGCGCCAGGAGGAGATGTCGATCTCGCGCGTCTGAGGCGCCCGCTCGCCCCGGTGCTCGGCCTGGCGCAGCGCCAGGGTGAGCAGCGACTGCTCGGGTTTGTGCCTTGGCAACCGCGGGTGGCGCGGGCAGATCAGCGCCGGGTCCATGCACCAGTCAAACCACTGCTGCACCAGCGCGCGGACACCCGGGCGTTGCGCATCCAGCCCGATCACGCCGGCCGCGTACTCCGGCGCGTCCACGATGGACGGTGGCGGCGCCAGTCGCGCCAGGGTGAGCGGATCGCAGTGCAGGCCCACGGCCGTCTGTCCGCGCAGCACATAGACGCCGCTGTCGGCCAGCTCGGCCAGTACCTCTGCGGGCACCTGATGCAGCAGCGTCGCGGCGTCCAGCCAAAGCAGGGGTCCGACGCCCTCGTTCACCAGTTCGTGGATCAGCGCGGGCTTCCAGGCATAGGAATGCGCCAGCTGCGCCACATGCGGCGGGTAGGCGGTGAAATCGAATTGGCGCACCTGCACCCAGGCAAATCGCGTCGCCAGGTGCGCACGCTGCGCGTCGTCCAGGCCCAGGTCGTAGACCACCCATGGGTGCCCCTGGTGCACGCCGGTGCGTTCGGCGCTGCGCAGCAGCTGGAACAGGCAGCGGCCGTAGTTCGCGCTGGCGGCGCTGACGAAAGTCAACGCCATGCGCGGGGCGGCGGGCGGACTGTCGCCGCGGGTTCAGTCGCCGAGAAAGCGAAAGTCCATGCCGGGCCGCTCGCCGCTGAGCAACTCGGCAATGGCCAGGCCAGAGCCCGCGCCGTGCGTCCAGCCCAGCGTCCCGTGCCCGGCATTGACCCACAAGCCGCGCACGCGGGTGCGGCCGATGTAGGGGATGTTGGTGGGCGTGGCAGGCCGCAGGCCGCACCAGTAGCGCGGGTTGCCGCCGTCGGCCGCGTCGCGCGTGTCGCACACGCCGGGCAGCACCTGCTCGACGCGCTGCGCCAGCATGCGGCAGCGCGCGCGCGCCAGCGGCGTGTCCAGGGAGAGGTCGTAGCCATTGAGCTCAATCGTACCTGCGACGCGCAGCTCGTTGCCCAGGCGCGTGAACGCACATTTCACCTGGTCGTCGATGGTGGAGACCGAGGGCGCGTCCTGCGGGCGCAGCAGCCGGAACGTGGCGCTGTAGCCCTTGCCTGGGTAGATCGGCAGGTCCACGCCCACGCCGCGCAGCAATCCGGCGCTGTAGGAGCCGCAGGCCACCACGACCGCGTCCGCGCGCAGGCTGCGGGATTCGCCGCTCGCGGTGTTGCGCACCGCCACCGGGCCGATGCCCCCGCCCACGGTCTGCAGCCGCTCGATGGCGTGGCCGTACAGGAACGTGGCGCCGCGCGCCGCGCACAGGCGCGCCAGGCCCTGGGTGAATGCGCAGGCGTCGCCGCTCTCGTCGCTGGCGGTGTAGGTGCCGCCCACGATGTGCGCGCCAAACGCCGCGAATGCCGGTTCGATGCGCAGCAGCTCGTCGCGGCTGACCACGCGGCGGTCCACGCCAAAGCGCTGCATCAGCCGCGCCGCGCCCGCGGCGGCGTCAAAGGCGGCCTGGTCGGTGAAGTAGTGCGCAATGCCGCGCTCCAGGCGGTGGTACTCCAGGCCTGTAGCACCCACCACCGCCTTGAGCGCGGCGTGGCTGTAGGCGCCCAGGGCCACCAGCTGGGCCACATTGCGTTCAAAGGCCGCATCGTGGCACTGGCTCAGGAATTGCATGCCCCAGCGCCATTGCTGCCAGTCCATGTGGGGGCGGAACAGCAGCGGCGCGTCGTTGCGGAACATCCACTTGAGCAGCTTGGCCGGCGCATCGCGGTTGGCCCAGGGCTCGCAGTAGCTCACCGAAATCTGCCCGGCGTTGGCAAAGCTGGTTTCCAGGGCCGCGCCGCTCTGGCGCTCCACGACGGTGACGTCATGGCCGCGCTCGAGCAGGTGCCAGGCGGTGCAGGTGCCGATGACGCCGGCGCCGAGGATGAGGATGTGCATGGGCGGGAGTGTCGCGGAAGTTGCCGCCGGATAAAAGAAAAATTAAACTGTCTGCCGATTCATCAGGTGAACTTATATGAGTACCTTTGACCCCGATGCGCTGGAATGCCTGGCGGCCATTGTCGAAGAGGGCGGCTTCGAGCGCGCCGCTCAGAGGCTGTCGATCACCCAGTCGGCGGTGTCCCAGCGCCTGCGCGCGCTGGAGGCCCAGGTGGGCACCGTGCTCATCGTGCGCAGCCGCCCGCTCAAGCCCACCGCCGCCGGGCAGCTGCTGCTCAAGCACACCAAGCAGATGCGCCTGCTGCGCGCCGGCCTGGAGCGCGACCTCAAGGAGCTGGCGCCCAGTTCCACCGGCGGCACCCGCGAGGAAGAGCGCATCTCCATCGCCATCAACGCCGACAGCATCGCCACCTGGGCGCTGCCTGCGCTGAACACGCTGGCACGCCAGGGCCTGCCGCTGGAGATCATCGCTGACGACCAGGACTTCACCCAGGAGTGGCTGCGCGAGGGCCAGGTACTGGGCTGCGTGACCACGCTGCGGCAGGCGCTGCGCGGCTGCAAGGTGGTGCCGCTGGGCGCCATGGACTACGTGGCCGTGGCCGAGCCGGCCTATGCCCGCGCCCATCTGCGCGATGGCCTGACGCCGCACAACTTCCGCTCCGTCCCGTTCATCGCCTTCAACCGCAAGGACGACATGCAGACCGAGTTCGCCGCGCGCGCGTTCGGCCTCAAGCGCGTGTCGCTCACCCAGCTGTTTGTGCCCAGCTCCGAGGGCCAGGTGCGCGCGGTGCTGGCCGGCTGGGGTGTCAGCGTGGTGCCCGAGCTGCTGGCGCGTGGCCTGCTGCAGCAGGGCGCGCTGGTCAATGTGGCGGCGCAACATGCACTGCCCATCCAGCTGTACTGGCACTGCTGGAACCTGGAATCCGACGTGCTGGACGCCCTGACGGGCGCGCTCACCGGGGCGGCCGCGGCCGCATTGACGACGCACTGAGCCGGGTGTCCAATGGGACGCAGAACCACCTGCGTCGTTGGCCGATGTATTCCGCACTGCGTGCCGCCATGGTCGTCGTGTTGCTGCTTCTTGCAGGCGGCGGGGCCGGTGCGCGCACCGTGCTGGACCTGGACGCGGCGCGACAGCCGGTGGCGCTGGCGGACTGGGGCGACTACTGGGTCGACACCACCGGCAGCGCAACGCTGCAGCAGGTGCTGCGGCTTGGCGCCGATGCGCAACGCCCCACGCTGGCGCGCGGCATCTACCCGCTCAAGCCCGGCCAGGTGCTGTGGATCCGCTTCAGCGTCCCGGCCGCGCCCGACGCCGAGCGCTGGTACCTCAAGCTGCCCAACGCCGGGCTGGACCGGGTCACGCTGTACACGCGCCAGGAGCGCGGCTGGTCGCAGCAGTCTGCGGGCGACCGCGTGGCCGTGGCCGACTGGCCGCTGCCGCACCTGTACCCGATCCTGCCGCTGGCCGTGTCCGCCGCCGACGCCAGCTACTACGCCCTGCGCATCGAGGCCAGCAACAGCTTTTCAACGCCGCTGCAGTTCGTCAGCGAGAGCCATCTCAGTGCGGAGCAGCAGCGCATCTCCCTGCTGCACGGCATCTACTTCGGCCTGCTGGCCATGGTGGTGATCTTCGGCTGGGTCAGCGCGCTGGTGATGCGCGACATCGCCTACTTCTGGTTCGGCCTGTTTGCCCTGCTGGTGATGGCCACCGTGGCCAGCTGGGTCGGCGTCGCGGGCCTGCACCTGTGGCCCAACGATCCGGTGTGGAACGACGCGGCCGAATACGTGCTGCCGGTGCTCAGCCTGGCGCCGCTGGTGGTGTTTGTCGCGCTGACGGTGTCGCTGCGCGCCCGCTCGGCGTGGGCGTTCGGCCTGTTCTGCGCCCTGGCGGTTTCTGCACTGGCAGCGGCCGCGGCGGCGGGCGTGCTGGGCAGCCCGCGGCGGCTGGAGGTGTCCCTCGCTGCCATCGGCACGCTGTCGCTGGCCAGCGTGGCGGGCATGGCCTGGTCCTGGTACCACGGCGACCGCTTTGCCCGCTGGTTGCTGCTGGCGTTTTCGCCCATGGTTGCGGCCCTGCCGTTCCCGGTGGCGCGTTCCATGGAGTGGCTGCCGCTGGGCTTCCTGACCCAGCACGGCATGCAGCTGGCGCTGGCGGTCACGCTGCCGGCGCTGTTCTTCCTGCTGATCCTGCGCAGCCAGGAGCGCCGCGACTACCGCCGCCGCCTCACGCAACTCGACCAGGTCGACCCCCTCACCGGCCTGGTCAACGACGACGTGTTCGCCCACCGCCTGCGCACCCTCATCGAGCGATCGGCGCGCTTTGACCACCAGTCCGCGGTGGTGCTGGTGGACTTCACCAACATGCACCGCCTGCGCGAGGAATTCGGCCGCAAGGCCGTGCTGGAGGTGCTGCTGCGCCTGGGCGGTCGGCTGACTTCCCTGGTGCGCGATGTGGACACCGTGGCGCGCCTGGGCGATGCGCGCTTTGGCATCCTGATCGAGGGGCCGGTGCCCACCGACCGTGGCGCGGCGCTGGGCTCCAAGGTGCTGGCGCGGCTGATCATGCCGTTCTCGCGCATGCCCCAGGGGCTGGCGGTGCGGCCCAAGGTGGCGGTGGCGCTGGTGCCCGCGCATGGCGAGACACCGGACGAAGTGATCGAGCGTCTGGACGGCTTGCTCAAGGGCGCGCCGCCCGACAACCGCAAGACGATCTTTGTCGTCGATTCCATGCCGGCCGCCCTGCCGTCGTCCGAGCCGATGACCTGAACTCGCCAGTCACAAAACATACGGCCCGACCGAAACGCGACGCGCAAGGCTAAAATTGCGCCATGACGACGGCCACCGCACCCCGGATCTCCTTCAAGCAGCAAATGCTCGCCGCGCGCGAGGACGCCATCATTGCCGGCGTCAACCGCCTGCTGGCCGAGAAGGGCTTTGACGCCATGACGGTGGACGAAGTGGCGGCCGCCGTGGGCATTGCCAAGGCCAGCCTGTACAAGCATTTCCCCAGCAAGGAAGACCTGGCCGCGGCGGCGATGGTGCGCGCCATGCGCCGCGCCGTCGCGTTCCTGGAGCAGGTCAACCCGGCCGACTCGGCGCTGCAGAAGCTGCGCGCCACCGCGCGCTGGACGATGCAGCTGCAGCTGGCGGGCGAAATGCCGTCGCTGCCCAGCCAGAACTCGTCCTTGCGCGCCACCCTGCTGGGCAACCGCGACTACATGGACGCGCTCATGGAGGTAAGCGACCGCATCGGCGGCTGGATCGAGCAGGCCCAGGCCGACGGCGCGGTCAACCCGAAGCTGCCCGCCATTGCCGTGCTGTACACGCTGTATGCCCGGGCCTGCGACCCGGTGCTGGAGTTCCTCAAGATGGGGGGCCAGCACAGCGACGACGAAATCGTCGAGCTGGTGCTGAGCACCTGTTTTGACGGACTGGCCGCCCGAGCGGCCTAGCCTTTCGGGCGCCGGTTCAGCGAACCAGCAACACCGGCACGCCGCAGTGCGCCAGCACCTGCGTGGCCACAGAGCCCATCACCAGGTTGACGATGGTGCCGTGGCCATGGGAGCCCATCACCACCAGGTCGAACTTGCCAGCGTCGGCGTACTTGGAGATGGCTTCGCCGGGCGGGCCCACCCTGTGCACGCTCTTCGCGTCAATGCCATGGCGCATCAGGAACTTGCACACCGGGGCGAGCACCTTTTCGGCCTCTTCCTCGTAGTAGTTCTTGACGACGTCGGCGCCCACGGCGGCGCGCGCCCGCGGCGGCAGCACCGGCTGGGCCGTGAACACCGTGTATTCGTTGGCGGTGCCAAACAGTTCGGGATGCGTGGTCAGGTAAGCCAGCATCTTCTTGGTGAACTTGCTGCCGTCGACTGCGAGCAGGATATTCATGTGCGTCTCCTTGTGGGGTAACTTGCAGTGTAGTGGCGCGGGTGCCCCGCGGCTTGACGCAAATCAAATCGCGCCGCTGGCCGGGCGCGGGTTGCTATCAATTCAGTAGCATTCCAACCAGTATTGGCGGGGGTCAGGTGCCAATTTCGACCAGCAATCCGGGGCAAAAGCCCTCCTGCTCGGATTTGCTGGCATAGCCCAGCGGGTTGGCCACAACCCGGCAGCTGCGGGGCTCGGCACCCGCAACTGCGGGCCGCGCGTGCCGGTAGTCGCTGGGGCAGTGCAGGTGGCCGTGCAGCCACACATCGGCGTGGTCCAGCAGGGCGTCCAGTGCGTTGCAAAAACCCGCCGTCCCCGGCGTCCGGCCGTAGCGCGGGTCGGCGCTGCGCAGGCTGGGCGCGAAATGCGTCACCACCACCGTGGGGCCGTCGTGCGGCTGCGCCAGCGCCTCGCGCAGCCAGGCCTGCGCGGCCAGACCCAGCTCGCGCACGTCCTGTGCCAGCATGGGCTGGCCACCGCGCAGGCTGTGGTGGCGGCTCAGGTAATGGTTGGCGGCGCGAAACGCCTTTTCGCGCCGCTTGAGGTTGGCCGCCAGATGGCCCGGCCCCGGTTCGGCAAAAGCGTCAAAGTCGGCCCACAGCGTGCTGCCGACGAAGCGCACGCCCTGCAGCACAAGGCTGCGCCGCTCCAGCCAGGTGATGCCCAGCCGGTCGCAGGTGGCTTGGAGCCGCGCCAGCGTGGCGTCGTGGTCCAGGCCGTCGAACTCGTGGTTGCCCGGCACGTACAGCACCGGGACCGGCCAGCCCAGCGCCGGGGCGAAGCGCTCCAGCCCGAAGTCGTCGCCCTCCAGGCGGGAGCCGCGCTGGTAGGAGCCGATATCCCCCGCCAGCACCAGCAGGTCGGCCCCCGGGTTGGGCGCAAGTCGAAGCGCCGGATCGGCCTCGAGGTGCAGGTCAGACAACAGCTGGATTTTCATGAGGCGAGTCTAAATGCCGTATCTATACAAGCCTTGGCTGGGGTTATGCCGCCTGCGCATGATGAAGGCTTGAAAAACTAGGGAAAACCCTTAACCTGCAGACATTGCAACTCGGCGCCCCCTTTTGATCGGCGCACACACCATGTTCAGCCTGTTTGCCTCCCTGACCCAGATGTTCTCTTCCAGCCGCGCCGCCGCCCCGGCCGAAGCCGGCATCAGCCCCGCGCGCGCCCTGATGGAAAGCGCCGACGCCCTGGCCGGGCTGGACCCGCACCAGGCCGAAGAACTCCGCCTGGCCGCCAGCGCCTGGCTCAGCGTCGCGCGCTGAAAGCACCCAGGGCCTGCCTGCGCCCTGGTTTTGGGGTCAAATCGGCCTCCAGCCCCCGTCCCTGTTGATTGACCCGCTATCAAATCGATAGCGGTTTGGCGAAAGCCCGCTTGGCAGCCGCCTGCACCGCCAGGCGCAGCCACGCGTGCGCGGGCTCGCGCTCGCGGCGCCGGTGCCACAGCGAGTCCACATGGACGGTGGGCACGTCAAACGGCAGCGGGCGCAGCACCAGCTCGTCCGCCATGCCGGTGACGCCCACAAAGTGGCGCGGCAGCACCGTCAGCAAGTCCGAGTGCGCCACCACCCGCCCGGCGGTGAAGAACTGGTTCACCGTCAGCACCACCCGCCGCGTCCGCCCGATCGAGGCCAGCGCCTCGTCGATGAAGCCGAACGGCCGCCCCGAAAAGCTCACCAGCAGGTGGCGCGCCGCGCAGTAGCGGGCCACGCTCATCGGCCCCCGCGCCAGCGGGTGGCCCTGGCGCATCACACACACGTATTCGCCGTCGTACTGCCGCTCGTGCGCGAACGTCACCACCTGGCCGGCCTGTGCCTGGGCCGACAGGTCGGCCAGCACGGCGGGGAAATACCCCACCGCCAGGTCCGCCCCGCCGTCGTCCAGCAATCGGCGCGGGTCGCGCGTGGTCAGCGGCACCACCCGCATCGACACCCCCGGCGCGTCGCCCTCCAGGATGTCGATCAGGCCGGGGATCAGCTCGGCGGCGGTGGCGTCCGCCATGGCCAGCACGAACGTGTCCTGCGCCTTCGAGGCGGTGAAATCGCCGGGCGCGAGCGACGCCTCCAGCTGGCGCAGGGATTCGCTCACCGCGGGCCACAGCGCCAGGGCGCGCGGCGTCGGCTCCACGCCAAAGCCGTTGCGGCGCACCAGGTCGTCGCCCAGCGCCTCGCGCAACCGGCGCAGGGCGTTGCTCACCGCCGGCTGCGTCAGCGACAGGGTGCGCGCGGCGCGCGTCAGGCTGCGCTCGGTCATCACCGCATCGAAGATCCGCAGCAGGTTCAGGTCCAGCGTGCGGAAATTGGGCATTCTTGTCATCATTCCCGTGAATGATAACCATCACAAATCTAAATTTGGAAAATATCAGGGTGAACCCTAATATCTGGGCATCCATTCAAAGGAGTCCGCCATGACCAGTTTTGTCCACGTTGAGATGCCGACCGAGCACCCCGGTGTTGCGCGCTTCGAGCGAGCCGCTGGCAACCTGCGCACGGCCGCCACCCGTTTTGACAGCGCCAAGGGCCTTGCCGCCTTCCTGCTGGCGGCTGTGGTCTCCGCCATGCTGGTGGTGGCCGACCAGGTGATGTCCACCTGGGCCGACGGCCACCTGATGGCCGCCTGGATCGTGATGTGGGCGATCGCCTTCTCGGTGCTGGCCATGTTTGCCGGTACTGCGCGGCGCTTCTCGCGCAACGTGATCGCCCTGGGCAACGAATGGGCCGCCGCCTCGGCCCGCCGCCGCGCCGACGCACGGCTGTGGGCTGTGGCCAGCAACGACCCCCGCGTCATGGCCGACCTGCAGGCCGCCATGCTGCGCAGCGAAGCCGCCAGCGAAGCACTGTCGCCCGCCGCAACGCCGGCACCGGTGGCCAAGACCGGCCTGCCGGCCGTCGACGCCGACGAAGCCCTGGCCGACAACGACTGGCGCCGCGTGGCCGAGATGCACCTGCCCCCGCACAAGCGCTACATGCTCTCCATGTAAGCCCTGCCCCGCAGGCATGAAAAAAGCCACCCCCCGGGTGGCTTTTTTTGTGGCGCCTCGCGCAGTGGCTGCGGCTTTGACAGCGGCAGTGGCCGGGTTCAGGCCGCCAGGCGCTTCTCGATGCCGGCCTTGGTCTCCAGGAGCGCGCGCGGCAGGTGGTGCTCCAGCTGCTTGAACAGCTCGTCGTGCAGCTTGAGCTCTTCGGTCCAGGCGGCCGTGTCAATGCTGGTCACCGTGCGGAACTGCTCGGCGCTGAACGCCAGCCCGTCCCAGTTGAGCTCGCCATACGCCGGCGCAACGCCAAACAGCGTCTGTTCGCCCTGAGCGCCGCCTTCAATGCGGTCAATCATCCACTTGAGCACGCGCATGTTCTCGCCGTAGCCCGGCCAGACGAACTTGCCGTCCGCGTCCTTGCGGAACCAGTTGACGCAGAAAATGCGCGGCAGCGTCGCGCCCTGGCCCTTGAGCCGGGGCTCCATGTCCAGCCAGTGCTGGAAATAGTCGCTCATGTTGTAGCCGCAGAACGGCAGCATCGCAAACGGGTCGCGGCGCACCACGCCCTGCGCGCCAAAGGCCGCGGCGGTGGTCTCGCTGCCCATGGTGGCGGCCATGTACACGCCTTCGGTCCAGTTGCGCGCCTCGGTCACCAGCGGCACGGTGGTGGAGCGGCGGCCGCCAAAGATGAAGGCATCGATCGGCACGCCCGCCGGGTCGTCCCAGGCCGGGTCCAGCGCCGGGTTGTTGGTGGCGGCCACGGTGAAGCGGGCATTGGGGTGCGCCGCCTTGCGGCCAGCCTTGCCGTCTTCGGGCGTCCAGTCCTTGCCCTGCCAGTCGATCAGGTGCGCGGGCGTCTTGCCGGCGTCCTTTTCCATGCCTTCCCACCACACGTCGCCGTCGTCGGTCAGCGCCACGTTGGTGAAGATCACGTCGCGGCCCAGGCTGGCCATGCAGTTGGGGTTGGTCAGGGTGTTGGTGCCCGGGGCCACGCCGAAATAGCCCGCCTCGGGGTTGATCGCGACATGCGGCCATCGGCGTGGGGCTTGACCCAGGCGATGTCGTCACCGATCGTCGTGACCTTCCAGCCATCGAAGGCGCTTGGGCGGCACCATCATCGAGAAGTTGGTCTTGCCACAGGCACTGGGGAAGGCTGCCGCGACGTGGTACTTCTTGCCTGCGGGCGTGGTCACGCCCAGGATCAGCATGTGCTCGGCCAGCCAGCCCTGCTCGCGGCCCATGTTGGAGGCGATGCGCAGCGCAAAGCACTTCTTGCCCAGCAGCGCGTTGCCGCCGTAGCCGGAGCCGTACGACCAGATCTCGCGCGTCTCGGGGTAGTGCACGATGTACTTGGTCTTGGGGTTGCAGGGCCAGCTGGTTTCGTCCTTCTGGCCGGCGGCCAGCGGCGCGCCCACGGTGTGCATGCAGGGCACGAATTCGCCATCGGCGCCGATCACGTCGTACACGGCGCGGCCCATGCGCGTCATGATCTTCATGCTCACCGCGACGTAGGCGCTGTCGGTCAGCTCGATGCCGATGTGCGAGATGTGCGAGCCCAGCGGGCCCATCGAGAACGGCACCACATACATGGTGCGGCCCTTCATGCAGCCGTCAAACAGCGGCTGCAGCGTGGCGCGCATCTGCGCCGGGTCCATCCAGTTGTTGGTGGGGCCGGCGTCTTCCTTGGCGGCCGAGCAGATGAAGGTGCGGTCTTCCACACGGGCCACGTCCGACGGGTCGGAGCAGGCCAGGAAGCTGTTGGGGCGCTTGGAGGGGTTGAGCTTTTTGAACGTGCCAGCGTCCACCAGTTGTTGGCACAGGCGGTCGTACTCTTCCTGCGAGCCGTCGCACCAGTAATGGTGTCGGGCTTGCACAGGGCGGCCATGTCCGCCACCCAGGAAATGAGCCTGGCGTTCTTGACATAGGACGGCGCGCGCAAGTTCAGCACCTGCATCACGGGAGAGTTCATCCGGTCGCCCTAAGTTGAAAACCTGATTTCAGGAGGCCTGGCGCGCAGGGCTCATGGAATGGGGCTGAAAGGGATGTCGATTTTATGAAACCGGCCCGTAACCATCCTGCCGACCAGCCCTTCTTCCATGCAAAACCTGCATGAGGTTATGCACGCGCCAGAGGCGCCGCAGGCCGCGCGCGAACGGTGCAACAAAGAAAACGCCGCTGCAGTTGCCTGCGGCGGCGTCGAGGGGGTTTTGGAGCGGAGGGGCCGCTGTATCAGGCCATCGCCACGGCGATGAAGGCCAGCAGGAAGATCAGCAGGCCACCCACCACCGGCAGCACGATCGGGATCATGGGGGTGATGGCTTCGATCGGGTCCTGGCTGGCCGTTGCGGGCTCGTGGTGGTCAGACATGGTGCGCTTCCTTGCAATCGGGATTTCGGTTGCCGCGATTTTACCTTCACCGGGGCTTTACCAAACAGGTCGGCGAAGCGACACGTCCCCGCGTTAGAGTGAAACGACTGTTTCACTGCGGGAAACCCGCGCCACACCATGATCAAGAAGACCGCCTCCCCTCGCCGCCCCGTTGCGGTCCGCCGCCCTGCTGGCCGGCTGTGCCTCCACCGGCACCCAACAGCCCCTCTGCCCAGCCGGTGCTGTACCCAACGCCCACTACAACCGCGTGGGCGACGTGCAGGCCAAGGGCGAGGTGTCCTCCTGCATCGTCAAGGCCACGCAGGCCGGCCTGACGCCGGACGAAGAACAACGCCGTCGCCCGATCGGCGGCCGGGGCGCCGCCACGGTGGGCGTGGGCACGGCGGTGGGCGCGGCCGTGTCCGGCCACGGGCTGGGCGGTACGGTGCGGGCCGGCGTGGCCGGCGCGGCCATCGGCGGCTCGATGGGCGCCGTCAGCGGCGCCTTCCAGGACAGGCCCAACGCGGTGTACCGCCAGTTTGCGCAGCGCCGCCTGGCCGACAAGGGCTTTGACGTCATCGGCTGGAACTGACGCACCCGCGGGCGCCAGCCGCGCGGCGCGCGCTACAGCAGCGCGTAGGTGGTGCTGGCGCGGCTGACGCTTTTGCCGTCGCTGGCGCCGCGCAAAGTCAATCTCGCCAAACGCCAGCGCTTTGCCCGCGCGCACCACGCGCGCCTGCACCAGGGCGTCCTGCCCGGAAAGCGGCTTCAAGAAGCTGCTGTTGAGCTGCACCGTAGTGCAGGGGCGGAACTCCCCAAAGTGGTTGATCGCGCCAGCACCATGGCCGTGTCGGCCGCGGCCATCATGGCCGCGGGCACAGCATGCCGCCCACGCGGCTGAGCTGTTCGTTCCGCGGCAGGCGCAGGGTCACACTTTCGGTGCTAAACGCCTCCACCTGCAGGCCCAGCGCCTGCACCCAGGGGCAAAGTACTCGGCCAGCGCGGCCTGTAGCGTGTCAGCGTCGGTCACGTCAGCGGTCACTTTTGCTCCTCACATTGGAATCCGGCGGCCACCAGGGCTTCCTGCACTGCGGGCCAGGTGATCCCGCCCGCGCGTCTGGATCACCAGCTCGATGTCCACGTTCTGTGCCGACAGCGCGGAAAACGCGCGCTGGTGGTGCACCTCGTCGATGTTGGCGCCCGCCTCGGCCACCACCGCGGTGATGCGCGCCAGCACCCCCGGGTGGTCGCGCGCGCCGACACGGATGCGCGCCAGCCGGCCGGCCCGCACCATGCCGCGCTCGATGATGGCCGCCAGCAGCAGCGGGTCAATGCGCCGCCGCACAGCACCAGGCCCACCGTGCGACCCTGAAACCGCTGCGGGTGGCGCAGCAGCGCGGCCAGCCCGGCGGCGCCCGCGCCCTCGACCAGGGTCTTCTCGATCTCCAGCAGCATCACGATGGCCTGCTCGATGTCGCCTTCGTCCACCAGCAGCAGGTCGTCCACCAGCCGCGCCACCGCCTCGCGGGTGATGGCGCCCGGCGTGCCCACGGCAATGCCTTCGGCGATGGAGCTCAGCCCTGCGGGTGCTGCGTCGCCCTTGATGGCGTTGAACATCGCGGGGAAGCGCGCCGTCTGCACGCCCACGATCTTATCCCGGGTTGAAGCGCGCGCGCCGCCGCGGCAATGCCCGCGATCAGCCCGCCGCCGCCCACGGCGATCACCAGCGTGTCCAGGTCGGGCACGGCCCGCATCATCTCCAGCCCCAGCGTGCCCTGGCCTGCGGCCACGGCCTCGTCGTCGTAGGGGTGCACAAAGGTCAGGCCCTGCGCGGCGGCCAGCGCCAGCGCGTGGCCACGGGCTTCCTCCAGCGTGTCGCCGTGCAACACCACCTCGGCACCAAGCCGCGGGTGCGCTCGATCTTGACGCCCGGCGTAAAGCGCGGCATCACGATCACCGCGCGCAGGGCCCAGGCGCTGCGCGTGATAAGCCACACCCCGCGCATGGTTGCCCGCGCTCATGGCGACCACGCCGGGGCGTGAACCGGTGCTGCCTACCAGCTGCGTGAGCTTGTTGCAGGCGCCGCGCTCCTTGAAAGAAGCCGTGAACTGCAGGTTCTCAAACTTGAGAAAGATGCGCGCCCCGTCAGCTGCGAGAGCGTGCGCGATTCCACACAGGGCGTGTCCAGCACCTGGCCCCTGCAGCCATGCCGCAGCGCGGCGAATGTCGTCCAGTTCCACCATCGGGCGATTGTGAAACGAAAAACCTGAGTGCTGTGGCGGTTTTCTAACAATGCATGTCTTCCATGACGCATCAAGCTGCGTTATCGTGCTTCAAGCCCTGAGGATTTCTTCCTGCTGGAGGTTGTCGATGGTCAGACGTTCGGCCGAGTTGCAGCTGCTGCCTTCCCCCGGGCTCACGGACGCGCCGGTGCTGGACCTGATGTGCTCGCACTTTGTGCTGACGCTGGCGGCCAAGCAGGGCGGCAAGTTCAATGTGCGGCGCGACCTGAACGGCCTGCTCTCGTTGGCCGGGCGCCACCTGGTGTGGCCGGCACCCGCGCTGGCCCGCCTGCGCGAGTTTTTGGGCCGGAGCTGGCGAGACAACGAGTTCTGGCGCGGCCACGAGGCGCTTGGCGCACGCGCTTTCCCGGAGCGCCACGGCGTGTGGCGCGGCCCGTATGAAGAAGGCACGCTGTTCTTTACCTGGACGAACACGCCAAAGACGCCCCCAAAGACCTGCTGGCCGTGCTGACCGGTGACCTGCGAGTGGCTGACCAGCGCCCTCAAGAAGCACAGCACGCTGGTAGAGAAAAACATCGACGCGCTCTCGGGCCTGCTGCAGCTCAACAAGGCCGAGCGCGCCCTGCTGCTCTATGGCACGCTGGCGCGCTACCAGCGGGACTTGCGCAGCATCCTGGTGGAGTTCAAGGTCAACAACGCCCCCGAGGCCTACGCCGCCATTGCCGACATTGCCGGCGTCAGCCCCGCAGAGGTGGGCGAGGCGCTGCGCGCGGGCTCGCGCCTGGAGCGCATTGGCCTGGTGGAGAACCTGATCTCCGAACACAACATCACCGACCTGCTGACCTGATGAAGGTCAGCGAGAAGCTGCCCCCCGTGCTGATGCGCGAGTACCGCGACGAGAGCGAGCTCATGGCGGTGTTTACCCGCCCTTCGGCCAAGAGCACGCTGACGCTGGACGACTTTGCCTTTGCGCAGGACGACGCGCGCATGCTCAGCGCGCTGCTGCGCAATGCCGTGGCGCGCAAGGAGCCGGGCGTCAACATCCTGCTCTACGGGCCGCCCGGCACCGGCAAGACCGAGCTGGCCAAGGTGGTGGCGCAGGCCGCCGGGCTGGAGCTGTACGAGGTGGAGTACGCCGACCGCGACGGCAACTCTTTAAGCGGGCGCGACCGCTACCGATCCCTGCAAATCGCGCAGGTGTTTTTGAAGGGCAGCGCCCAGGCCGCCCTGCTGTTTGACGAGGTGGAAGACGTCTTCCCGCCCATATCCAGCGAGGCAGCCCAGCTGATGGCGCGAGCCGAGCAGGTAGCCGCGCCCGCCAGCGGCAGCGTGAGCGGCACGGCCGGGTCAACCAGATCCCTTGGAGACCAACCCCGTGCCCACGCTGCGGGTGACCAACCGCATCGAGCAGATTGACCCGGCTTTCCGCCGCCGCTTTGCCTACCACCGGAGCTGAAGAGCCCGCCCCCGGCGCGCGCGAGCAGCTGGTGCGCCGCACGCTGGAGGGCGTGGCCGTGAGCGACGCCTTTGTGGCGCGCCTGACCGAGCGCAAGGGCCTGACGCCCGCGCAGATACGCACGGCGGTGCGCTTTGCCGGCCTGGCCGCAGAGCCCGCGCCGGGGCTGGCCACCGAGCCCGCCGCGCAAGGCATGCCGACAGACGTGCCCGCGGTGGAGGCGCTGATAGGAGCCGCCAGCTGCGCAACGCCGACCAGGTCCTGGGCAACCGCAGCCAGGGCGCGGGCGAGCGGCGCAGCGTCACCACCTACGACCTGGGCATGCTGAACGTAGAGACGCGCTTTGAGGTGCCGCGCATCGTGGACGCCCTAAAAGCGCGCGGCCACGGCACGCTGTGCTTTTATGGCGCGCCCGGCACCGGCAAGACGGCGCTGGCCGAGCACATTGCCCGCGCGCTGGAGCGCCCGCTGATCATCAAGCAGGCCAGTGACTTGATGAGCAAATACGTGGGCGAGACCGAGCAAAACATGGCCGCCATGTTCCGCGAGGCAGAGGCCGAGAAAGCCGTGCTCCTGCTGGACGAGGCCGACAGCTTCTTGCAGGACAGGCGCGGCGCGCAGCGCACCTATGAGGTGACCGAAGTCAACGAGATGCTGCAGGGCATGGAGCGCTTTAACGGCATCTTTGTGTGCACCACCAACCTGCTGGACCGCATAGACCAGGCGGCGCTGCGCCGGTTTACCTTCAAGATCAAGTTCTTGCCGCTGACGGCTGCGCAGCGCGAGCGCATGTTTACCGCCGAGGCACTGGCCGGCGACGCCACGCTGCTGACGCCCGAGCTGTGCACCCGGCTGGCCCGGCTGGAGCAGCTGTGCCCCGGCGACTTTGCCGCCGTCAAGCGGCAGGTGGACATATTGGCGGCCGAGTTCAGCGCGGTGGAGTTTATGGACCAGCTGGAAGCCGAGCACCGCATCAAGCCGGAGGTGCGGGAGGCGCGGCAGATGGGGTTTTTGCAGTAAATTAGCCTCCAGCCCTCGCCAATGCTCCGCAAGGCGCTATCAATGTAATAGCGCCTTGCGCAACTCTCTGGGCTTGGAAACCCCTGGCTCTTGCCTCATGGCCGTTACACCTCAGAAGAGGCGTCTAGCAAGCGCGGTACGATTTGGACCTCCGTTCTGGTAGACGAACTACCTCCAAGTGGCTCAAGTCTTTTGGCCACAACCCCAGTCGGTCAGTTTTCTATTGGCGTCACATTTGAGGACCCATTCGCGTGTCGAATCCGCTTTTTCCGTCATCACACAAACATGAGGTGCCTTCTGAGGTTTGGCGTATGTAAAATCGACCGAATCGGTTTGCGGCTGCATTCAGAGCAGAGTGAATTGGCCAACTCCATAAAGAAGAGACCCGATGTTCACCGTCACAGTGATCCCTGACCTGCTGCCAGATGTGCCGGGCAATACGTGTTGGTGCTCGGTGGGAACCAATCCAACGCCGTGCTCTAGGCGTGGTACCCGGTGGATGGCGTGCAGCACGGCCATCAATACAAACTTTTTTCAGGTCGCAGGAGTGTCACTTGAAGAATTTAATGCCAGTCATCGGCATGGCGCTGGTCGCATTGCCCCACCCATCCGCCCAAGGGAAAAACGCGGTGGCGACGGAGCCTGTTTTTGGGCAAGTCCCACTCAAGGACAAACCGGCCTCGCCATTGAGAAAACACTGTTTACTGCACGGCCAATCTTGTGCGATGGAGCGCCTTGAGACCCGAAGCTGAAACCCAGCGCAAGCCCAAAGACATTTGCGTCACAGCCATTTGCATGCCCATTGGGCCCAAGGTGATTCCCAAAATATTAGGACCGGATGCCCTGCATTGGCGCATCAAACCCGATGGATCGATGGCGCAATTTATTGGCAAAACGCAATTGTCGAATTCCGCCAAAACAAACAACGTTATTCCTCTGGACGCCCGTGCAGAACAAATCAGCGGACTGCCGATTGTTGGTTTGAAACGTGACTCTGGTAGTAACGCAGCTCAATACTGGGTGAAGGTTAAATGATGATTCGAAAAATAATTCAGATAGCAATCCAAGTATTTATATTTTCCTTCTTTTCAAGCGCTTGGGGTGCATGTGAGGCTGAAATCGAAAATGCAGTGGAGGCCGCTGCAGTCATCACTCGGCCAAGTATAGAAAGAGCGAGGAGTGCCGGTATGCGCGTCAACTCTATTGAACAAGTAAATGCAGGGCGGCGCAAAGAGTTTCTTGAATTTGGGACCTATTTTGCCCGTATGGATCTAGCAGAAAGAAAAAGATGGCTAGAAACTGTATCTAGTGAGCTATCTGATGCTCAACGTTCCTTGAAAAGCCAAGACGTAAAGAATTCGGACGTGGCTTACGCATTGGCGAAGCTATGCCTATTAAAAGCTGCAAGTGGTGGACCAACGGCGATTGGTGATCAAGGTGGAGGTCAACGTACCAATCAAAGCCAAGCCAACCAGCAATCCCAACAATCTCAGCAAACCGCCCAACAACAATCCCAACAAGCCCAGCAGAACGCCCAACAAAGTCAAGCCCGCGCAGACCAGCAGCGCCAAGGCAAGCGCAAAACCAATGACCCGGCGGCGCAGGCGCATGAGTGCGTTGCTATTGACCAGGCCGGCTCGGGCAACTTTGGCGCGTTCAAAAATACCTGTGGGTATAAAGTCAATTTCACGACGTGCAATTACAAGCCCCGCACCATTCAGGGGGGCTTCAACTGGTCGGCCGACTTCAATTGCGAAAAGCAACAGTTTGGACTGCACACGCCCGACAGCGGGCGATCAGTCGCCGCGCACAACCGCAACACTGAGATGGTGTATTGGTTTGCCTGCAAAGCACCTGCCACGCCAGTAGATGCAGAGTTTGTTGTCGGCAAGGGTATTGAAGCCCGCTGTCATAATTAAATCCGCAAATAACACTCTGCTACAAGCAAACACGTATCTTGCTTGGTGTGATGTCACTCATGCTTTTGGTCGCCGGGCGTTCGCTGGTACAGGCCATCTATTTGGTGGGGGTGTTTCCGGGCAAAACAGGGGCGAAAGGCTCGAACAAGCTGTCTGAGGTAGGGCGCATAGAGCAGGCGCAGGCGTGGTGCAGCCAACAGCCTTCAACGGCTGAGTCGGAGAAATTCAAAATCCCCGCCAATTTTCCAACCTTGGGTGAAGTGTTGCAGCAGTTGAACCAACGCGCTATTGGTTTTAGTTGGCAGGTGCTGGGCGGATTGACTGTGAATCAGCTGAAGGATGGTTGTAGTGCTGCGGTGAAGCGGTTTGTAGACAAATCCAAGAATTAGCAGGCTGGAAACTTACGGGGTTTTGTTATGGTTCAATCAATTCACTTTTTGCGTGCGGCGGTGCCTAGTGAAAAATGGGCAAATCGCATGGCTCGATATTGTTTTTCGTTGTGTGCAATGCTTCTAGTGGGCTATTCATCCATCTCGTTCGCTGGTAAATATGATGTGCCTTTGGTTACGTCGAACGGGTGCACTATTTTCATTGAACAAAGACCGGACCCCAATATAACTATCACTGCCTTTCGTGCCGAAGGTCGTTGCAAAAATGGCCTGGCAGAAGGTATTTGGTTGTTCGGATTGGAAAGAAGTCAAGATCGTGCTTTCGTTTACAGAGCTCACGTCCAAGGGTATTTGAGTGGCATTAACTTTGTACTTGGTCGCAAAGGGGCGATGATTTCCGTTGTGGATCCAAATAATGGTGCTCAAATGATTGAATATTTGAACCGAGAGGCTACGCCAGTAGAAATGGAGCGTTTTCTCTCGATGATTGATCAGGCCAATGCTTTAGCGGGCCGACTAAAAAAACCAGCAGGTGACGCGGCAACACTAAAAACCTTGGTTCGTAAATGGAAACAGGGAGATGATTCCGTTATTGATCAATGGTTTACTGGCACAGGTACTTCGCCCGCCGTGACTACTGCCTCCGAGAACCGCGCTGGCGTCGATGACCCCAAAACCAGAGGCCGTGGCGCAGTTCCGCCGGTAGAGTTGCAACGTTAAGCCGAAGAACGTCGACTGGTGAATGAGCAGCGCGAGAAAGTGGAGCGTGAAGCTCACAAACTGAAGGAAATGACCGAGGCTTTGCGGCGCTTGTCCAATACCTTGAACCGCAAGGAAAGCCGCGAGTCCCATGCATCAGCGATGTTCCAACATCAGACTCCGCGCCCTTTGTTTGACGCCCGAGCTGTGCACCCGGCTGGCCCGGCTGGAGCAGCTGTGCCCCGGCGACTTTGCCGCCGTCAAGCGGCAGGTGGACATATTGGCGGCCGAGTTCAGCTCGGCGGAGTTCATGGACCAGCTGGAAGCCGAGCACCGCATCAAGCCGGAGGTGCGGGAGGCGCGGCAGATGGGGTTTTTGCAGTAAATTAGCCTCCAGCCCTCGCCAATGCTCCGCAAGGCGCTATCAATGTAATAGCGCCTTGCGCAACTCTCGGGCTTGGAAACCCTGGCTCTTGCCTCACGGCCGTTACACCTCAGAAGAGGCGTCTAGCAAGCGCGGTACGATTTGGACCTCCGTTCTGGTAGACGAACTACCTCCAAGTGGCTCAAGTCTTTTGGCCACAACCCCAGTCGGTCAGTTTTCTATTGGCGTCACATTTGAGGACCCATTCGCGTGTCGAATCCGCTTTTTCCGTCATCACACAAACATGAGGTGCCTTCTGAGGTTTGGCGTATGTAAAATCGACCGAATCGGTTTGCGGCTGCATTCAGAGCAGAGTGAATTGGCCAACTCCATAAAGAAGAGACCCGATGTTCACCGTCACAGTGATCCCTGACCTGCTGCCAGATGTGCCGGGCAATACGTGTTGGTGCTCGGTGGGAACCAATCCAACGCCGTGCTCTAGGCGTGGTACCCGGTGGATGGCGTGCAGCACGGCACACAATACAAACTTTTTTCAGGTCGCAGGAGTGTCACTTGAAGAATTTAATGCCAGTCATCGGCATGGCGCTGGTCGCATTGCCCCACCCATCCGCCCAAGGGAAAAACGCGGTGGCGACGGAGCCTGTTTTTGGGCAAGTCCCACTCAAGGACAAACCGGCCTCGCCATTGAGAAAACACTGTTTACTGCACGGCCAATCTTGTGCGATGGAGCGCCTTGTGACCCGAAGCTGAAACCCAAGCGCAAGCCCAAAGACATTTGCGTCACAGCCATTTGCATGCCCATTGGGCCCAAGGTGATTCCCAAAATATTAGGACCGGATGCCCTGCATTGGCGCATCAAACCCGATGGATCGATGGCGCAATTTATTGGCAAAACGCAATTGTCGAATTCCGCCAAAACAAACAACGTTATTCCTCTGGACGCCCGTGCAGAACAAATCAGCGGACTGCCGATTGTTGGTTTGAAACGTGACTCTGGTAGTAACGCAGCTCAATACTGGGCGAGGGTTAAATGATGCTTTCAACAAGATACATATACACAGATCTAATAATTGTCAAACCATTAGTGGCCATGTTTAACCCTCCCCATGCTGACTCGTTGAGTCAAAAGCGCCAACTTGTTGGATGCGTGTTTATGAAGAAATGGTTGAGAGTTTTCGCAGTGACACTGTCGTTGGCTTGTATGCATCAAGCAACATTTGCAATTTGCGAAAAATACGCAGATAAGGTTCTTGCAGAAACCATTAAGCCCAAACCAGGAATGAAGTTGATTCAGACACCAGCGGAAATTAGAAGTGGACTTGAGCGTCAAATCCAGTCTGATGCCAAGCTTAGGGGAACGGCTGAAGCCCAACGATACGTGAACCAGTATATTAATGATTACAAATTTGTGCGCTCAACTGATCCAAAAAAAGGGCTGGACACCAGCCTTACCCAAGCACATTATTTGATGCGAATTTGCGCATTTGGCGGTGATGCCGAGTCGCTTTTGAGTGGTGAAGCAAGTAAGCCTACAACTCGCGCAAGTACAGAGGGCGACACGCAAGCGCAAACCCTTCAACAACGATCCCAACAAGGCCAACAGTCCGCCCAACAAGCCCAGCAGAACGCCCAACAAAGTCAAGCCCGCGCCGACCAGCAGCGCCAAGGCAAGCGCAAGACCAATGACCCTGCGGCGCAGGCGCATGAGTGCGTTGTCATTGACCAGGCAGGCTCGGGTAACTTTGGGGCGTTCAAAAATACCTGTGGATATAAAGTCAATTTCACGACGTGCAATTACAAGCCCCGCACCATTCAGGGGCTTCAACTGGTCGGCCGATTTCGATTGCGAAAAACAACAGTTTGGACTGCACACGCCCGACAGTAGGCGATCAGTCGCCGCGCACAACCGCAACACTGAGATGGTGTATTGGTTTGCCTGCAAAGCACCTGCCACGCCAGTAGATGCAGAGTTTGTTGTCGGCAAGGGTATTGAAGCCCGCTGTCATAACTGATGCCGGGGACAGCAATGGCAACCGCACAGCTATCGGCTGCTTACAAGAGGCGTAGTTTCTGCCAGCTTTTTGGTTTGCTTTTTGCTGGTAACTGTCGCGGCGCACGCTTGTAACTTGCGTGATAACGGCGATGGCACCATGACGGAACCTTCAAGCGGCTTGCAGATGCGAAGCTGCGCGTGGGGGAAAGCTGGACTGGCAGTGCCTGCACAGGTACCCGCACAGGCTACACCTGAGAGGGTGCCATGCAAAACTTCAGTACGGGTGCATGGCGCTTGATGACTAAAGAAGAGGCTAGTCAGATTGCCCCCAATTCAAAAACATGCTGGGCAGTCACTGGGGGTGCATGGAATGCGTCTTGGACATCGACGCCTGATCCCGGTGACGATGCCGTCGCATACATCGCGGGCTTTAAGTTTGGGTTGGTAGGCAGAGCACCTCGCGTCGACAAGAAAGACGTACGCCTAGTCAACGCCTCCGGTATGCGTGGCAATGGTGCGGCTCAAAGACCTGACGACGCTAAATCTGTCGGCCGCGGCGCGCCGGGTGGGTGAACCAACATGAAGCTCTGGCCAACCCGTTCTCTCATCTATCCAACGTGGCGATGACCACAACTCGCATATGCCTTTTGCCGTAGACTGCACTCTTCTTAAAAACAACTCCGCTGCATTGTGGTCAAAAGGTTTGCCATCTGATGCAGTGGTCGACATTACCAAAGTCACAGAAGATGAAACAGTATGAAAAAGGGTGTAATTCAAGTCCGGGTGGTGGTAGGGTGATGAAATCAATGCGAAAAAACGCATCTTTTGCTTTGGGGCTACTAGTCTCTGTGACCCTTGTACCGATCTGCGCGCAAGCGCAGCCACATTGCACGCCCTTCAAAGAGCGATACATATCGGGATCAGTTGAAGTCGTAATGAAAGGCGAACCCGAGAGCAAGCGCGCGCAATGGACTCAGCGCTACTATGACTCGTTTGAGTATTCACTCAATCACTTCAAAGCAATGCCAGATGCGGCTGCGGTTCTGAAACGAAACATCGAAACCAGTGAAATGATGACAAAGGATCCCGATGCCGGTCCGTTATTAATAAATCCTCATGCATTGAACTTGGCCAAATTACAGGGAATTTTGTGTTTGCTTGATTCTCAGGTCGATAGTGCATCTTCGCGCGTATTGTCCCATGATCCTAAAACAGTTGGGCGTGGCGCGAAAGGTGGGACGTGATGGTGAGTCAAAACTTGAGCTGACTTCGTCGGCCCTGCAAAAATTCACGCAAGCCCTTAGGACATGCGCCACATCGGCCATTGAGTCGAGTCTGAAGCAGCTGGCGATGGCCGAAAAAGATGGCGTTCAACCCGAGCAGGCACAAGTTAAGGGCCTTGAGCCCCAGGCGCACCACGGCACGCAACAACCAGCGGATGTTGTAGCCCGTCGCGCACAGCACCGCATGCAGAGCATCACCGATGCTGAACCTTCAGCCAGCATCGGTCCATCCCGTTGATCGCGTGCGCGTTGGGCAAAGCAAGGAGCAAGACTTTTCTCAATCTGAGCCCAGGGCAGACGGCTGGCCAGCACGGCCAAGGGGTGGCGCAAATCAATCGTCTGGGCCAGCCGGGTGCGAAAGAAGTCGGGCGTGTCACACGGCTCAGGCATCCGTCAAATCTCCCAGAAATCAACTCCCAATTCAACGTCTTGCAGGAGTTCCGGTGCACCGGGTATACCCAGCAAACTCAATGTTCATGCGGGCTGGCAAGGTTTTGCAGGGCCACACAGTACCTATCAAAGTGATAGCGAAACGCGCAATACTTCAGGCCCGTAGGATTCCAGCTCCTGGCGCCTGGCGCCCGATGCCCTTGGGGGCAGGCCCGGGGGCGGGGGGGGGGGGGGGGGAGGGGGCCGGGGGGGCGTCGTGAAAGATCACATACGCCGGCAGGTTGTGCTCTCGCGCCACTTCGGCGCGCCAGGCTTTCAGCGCGGCAAAGCGGCGCTGGCCCTCGTCGGTCAGCGTGGCGGCCACGGCCGATGCCTTGGGCGCGGGCTTGCCGCGCCGTGCCTTGCCGCCCGCCACCGCCCGCCCGCCGCCTGCCGCCGTGGGGAGGGATTCGCGCAGCATCACCGCCTGCTCGCCCTTGAGCACGGCGCGCGAGCCGTCGGTCAGCTTCAGGGTGTTGAAGGCCTGCGCATCCACGGCCAGCGCGCCGGTGGCGATCAGCTGGCGCAGCACGCCGCGCAGCTGCGCCTCGCTAAACGCGGCGCCCAGGCCAAAGGTGCTCAACTGCTCATGCCCAAACTGCGTCACCTTCTCGGTGGGTTTGCCGCGCAGGATGTCCATGATGTGGCCCGCGCCAAAGCTGATGCCGCTGTGCTGCTGCACGCGGTAGATGGTCGAAAGCAGCTTGCGCGCGGCGTCCGTGCCGTCCCACACCTGCGGCGGGCTCAGGCAGTTGTCGCAGTTGCCGCATGTGGCCCCAGGGGGTGGAGGTGCTTCGTAGACCTCCCCGAAATACCCAAGGAGGCGCACGCGCCGGCAGTCCACGGCTTCAGACAATGAAAGCAGCGCGTCCAGTTTGCCGCGCATCACCTGCTTGAAGTCCTCGCCCGCGGGGCTCTCGTCGATCATGCGGCGCTGGTTCACCACGTCCTGCAGGCCGTAGGCCATCCAGGCGTCGGCGGGCAGGCCGTCGCGGCCGGCGCGGCCGGTTTCCTGGTAGTAGCCCTCGATGTTCTTGGGCATGTCCACATGCGCGACAAAGCGCACGTCGGGCTTGTCGATGCCCATGCCAAAGGCAATCGTGGCCGTCATCACGATGCCGTCTTCGCGCAGAAAGCGGTCCTGGTTGGCCTGGCGCACCGCGGCGTCCAGCCCCGCGTGGTAGGGCAGCGCGGGTATGCCGGCGTCCACCAGCGTCTGCGCCAGCTCTTCCACCCGCCGGCGCGACTGGCAGTACACGATGCCCGCATCGCCCGCGTGCTCCCGCTCGATAAACCGCAGCAGTTGCAGCGTCGGGTCTTTCTTCTCGACGATGGCGTAGCGGATGTTGGGCCGGTCAAAGCTGCTCACAAACTGGCGGGCGCCCTCCAGCTGCAGCCGCTCCACGATGTCGGCGCGGGTGATGTCATCCGCCGTGGCGGTGAGCGCCATGCGCGGCACGCCGGGGTAGCGCTCGTGCAGCACGGTGAGCGCGCGGTACTCGGGCCGGAAGTCGTGCCCCCACTGGCTCACGCAGTGCGCCTCGTCAATGGCAAACAGGCTCAGTTGCCCGCGCTCGTGCAGGGAGTCCAGCTGCGCCAGAAAGCGCGGCGTGGTCACCCGCTCAGGCGCGGCGTACAGCAGGGTGATGTCGCCGCGCAGCAGGCGTTTCTCTACCGCGTTGGCCTCTTCGCCGCTCAGGGTGGAGTTGAGGAAAGCCGCCTCCACCCCCGCCTCGTGCAGGGCGCCCACCTGGTCGTGCATCAGCGCGATCAGCGGGGAGACCACCACGGTGATGCCGTGGCCCGCCGCCTGGCGCGCAATGGCGGGTATCTGGTAGCACAGGCTTTTGCCGCCGCCCGTGGGCATCAGCACCAGGGCGTCGCCCCCGGCGGTGACGTGGTCGATGATGGCGGCCTGCGGGCCGCGAAAGGCCTCGTAGCCAAAAACGGCGCTCAGGATGGAGCGGGGGTCGGTCAAAACGCTATGGTTTTTATAGCGGGTCAGCAAGCACTGGCGGGGGCTACAGGCCGATTTGGCATGCAAAACCGGCTCACATCTGTTCCCAGGGCAGGGCGTCGTGCCGCCAGCCGTTGAGGCTGGAGCGGTGGAAGGTGTCGTTCAGGTCGCCCTCAAAGCCGTGCACCACGTGGGCCACGCTGGCAAAGCCGGCGGCCTCCAGCGCATGGCCGGCGTCCACGGTGCGCTGGCCGCTGCGGCAGATCAGCAGCACCGGGCGCGCCTTGTCGCCGGCCTCGCGCTCCACGGCGGAGACAAAGTCGCCGCTGTTGGGCGTCAGGTCGGGGTACTCGTACCAGGGGATGTTGACCACGCCGGGCGGCCGCCCCACATAGAGCGACTCGATTTCCATGCGGACGTCGACAAACAGGGTTTCCGGGTGTTGCTGGAGCAGGGCCCAAGCCTCTTTGGGCTGCAGGTGTTTCATGCCCTCTATTGTCTGGGGATTCCGTTGGACCCCTAAAATTCGGCGCATGAAACCCTTTGTTTACACGCGGGGGCAGGCCCTGCCCGGCATCCTGGGCCAGCGCATCGCCATCCTGGACGGCGCCATGGGCACCATGACGCAGCGCCTTCGCCTGGGCGAGGCCGACTACCGCGGCCAGCGCTTTGCCGAGCACCCGCGCGACGTCCGCAACAACGGTGATCTGCTCAACCTGACGCAGCCGCGCGTCATCCAGGACATCCACGAGGCCTACCTCGCCGCCGGGGCCGACATCGTGGAGACCAACACCTTTGGCGCCACCCGCGTGGCCCAGGCCGACTACGACATGGCCGATCTGGCCTACGAGATGAACGTGGCCGCAGCCCGCATCGCCCGCGCCGCCTGCGACAGCTTCAGCACGCCCGACCACCCCCGCTTTGTGGCGGGCGCCTTGGGCCCCACGCCCAAGACGGCCAGCATCAGCCCGGATGTGAACGACCCCGGCGCGCGCAACGTGCAGTTTGAGGAGCTGCGCGCCTCGTACCACGAGCAGGCGCGCGGCCTGCTGGACGGCGGCGCCGACCTGCTGCTGGTGGAGACGATCTTTGACACGCTCAACGCCAAGGCGGCGCTGTTCGCCATTGAGGAGGTGTTCGACGCCACCGGCGAGCGCCTGCCGGTGATCATCAGCGGCACGGTGACCGACGCCTCGGGGCGCATCCTGTCGGGCCAGACGGTCACGGCCTTCTGGCACAGCGTGCGCCACGCCCGCCCGCTGGCCGTGGGCCTGAACTGCGCGCTGGGCGCGGCGCTGATGCGCCCCTACATCCAGGAGCTGGCCCGCGTGGCGGGCGACACCTTCATCAGCTGCTACCCCAACGCCGGCCTGCCCAACCCGATGAGCGACACCGGCTTTGACGAGACGCCCGAAGTCACCAGCCGGCTGCTGCGCGAGTTTGCCGAGCAAGGCCTGGTCAACATCGTCGGGGGCTGCTGCGGCACCACGCCCGAGCACATCGCCGCCATTGGCAGCGCGGTGCGGCCGCTGGCGGCGCGGTCGACGCAGCGCGAGTACTTTTACAAAGAAGCTGCCTGAACGGTTGGGTTCAGAGCACCATTTCGTTCGAGGTTGCGGTCTCCGGCCAGATCACTGTCCTGAATGGTGGTCTGACCCGCAAGGCATCACGTGGGCATCAGCCGGTCGATTTCCTGCTGCATGGCCTGGGTGAGCTGGGCGTACATCTTGAGCTTGTCGGCGCTGTCGCGCAGCCGCTCGGCGATGCGCAGCGAGACGGCCATCATCAGCTTGGCGCCGATCTGGGGGTTCTCGTCGATCAGCTTCTCCAGCGCGTCGCGCGTCAGGGTGGCGCAGCGCACGTCGGTGCTGGCGGTGCACGAGGCCGAGCGCGGCTCGCCGTCCAGCAGGCCCATCTCGCCGATCAGGCTGCCCGGGCCCAGCACCGTCACCGTCACGGGTGAGGTGCGGCTCACGACCACGTTTTCCACGGTCACCTCGCCGTCCAGCACCAGCAGCATGAAGCCGGTGTCGCGCTTGTCGCCCTCGCGGATGAAGGTGGTGCCCATGGGGATCTTGCGCGGCGCCATGTAGCTCACCACGAACAGCGCCTCGTCCATGGTGAACTGCATCAGCGCGGTGGGGGCGCACAGGTACTGGGCGGCCATTTCGGCGCTGGCCGAGCCCTCCACGGCGCGCAGGCGCTCACCGGTCAGCACCGAATCGGGGGGGTCAGCCGGCTTGGATCGGCCAAAGAGTTTTTCGAGCATGGGCGGCTTTCGCGGGGGAGTCCACTAAAATCATGGTACCCCAAGGAGCGTTGCAGCGGGCCTGTTTCCACAGCAGGCCGGTCAGGCTTGGGGCCCGGGGCCGCGTGTGGTGGCCACCCCAACGACGCTCACCTTCCATTGCCAGCAAGGTGAGCCATGTCGGATGCGGTTGTTGTTCCCCCTCTCAAGCTGTCGGGCCTGGAGCCCGTGCTCATTGGCGTGCCGCCCGCGGCAGACACGCCCGGGGGCGCCGCGCCCAGCGCCCGCTTTGTCAACATCGGCGAGCGCACCAACGTCACCGGCTCCCGGGCCTTTGCCCGGATGATCCTCAACGGCCAGTACGAGGAAGCCCTGGCCGTGGCGCGCCAGCAGGTCGAAAACGGCGCCCAGGTGATCGACATCAACATGGACGAGGCCATGCTGGACAGCCAGGCCGCGATGGTGCGCTTTTTGAACCTGATCGCCAGCGAGCCCGACATCGCCCGCGTGCCCATCATGGTGGACAGCTCCAAGTGGAGCGTGATCGAGGCCGGCCTGCGCTGCATCCAGGGCAAGGGCATCGTCAACTCCATCAGCATGAAAGAGGGCGTGGAGGAGTTCAAACGCCAGGCGCGGCTGGTCAGGCGCTACGGCGCGGCCGCCGTGGTGATGGCGTTTGACGAGAAAGGCCAGGCCGACACGTTTGAGCGCAAGGTCGAGATCTGCGAGCGCGCCTACCGCATCCTGGTGGACGAGGTGGATTTCGCCCCCGAGGACATCATCTTCGACCCCAACATCTTTGCCATCGCCACCGGCATCGAGGAGCACAACAACTACGCGGTGGACTTCATCAACGCCACGCGCTGGATCAAGGCCAACCTGCCGGGCGCCAAGGTGAGTGGTGGCGTGAGCAACGTGTCGTTCAGCTTCCGCGGCAACGACCCGGTGCGCGAGGCCATCCACACCGTGTTCCTGTACCACGCCATTCAAGCCGGCATGGACATGGGCATCGTCAACGCGGGCATGGTGGGCGTGTACGACGACCTGGAGCCCGAGCTGCGGGAGCGGGTGGAGGACGTGGTGCTCAACCGCCGGGCCGATGCGGGCGAACGCCTGGTGGAGATTGCCGAGAGCGCCAAGAGCGGCGCCAAGGACGACAGCAAGCGCAACGAGTGGCGCGCCGGCACGGTGGAGCTGCGCCTGAGCCACGCGCTGGTGCACGGCATCACGGACTTCATCACCACCGACACCGAAGAGGCCTACCAGGCGGTGCTGGCCAAAGGCGGGCGCCCGCTGCACGTGATCGAAGGCCCGCTGATGGACGGCATGAACATCGTGGGCGACCTGTTCGGCCAGGGCAAGATGTTCCTGCCCCAGGTGGTCAAGAGCGCGCGCGTGATGAAGCAGGCCGTGGCCCACCTGATCCCCTACATCGAAGAAGAGAAAAAGCAGCAGGCCGCTGCGGGCGAGGACGTCAAGGCCAAGGGCAAGATCATCATCGCCACCGTCAAGGGCGACGTGCACGACATCGGCAAGAACATCGTCACGGTGGTCTTGCAGTGCAACAACTTTGAAGTGGTCAACATGGGTGTGATGGTCCCTTGCCACGAGATCCTGGCCCGGGCCAAGGTCGAGGGCGCGGACATCGTGGGCCTCTCTGGCCTGATCACGCCCAGTCTGGAAGAGATGCAGTACGTGGCGGCCGAGATGCAGAAGGACGACCATTTCCGCATCCGCAAGATCCCGCTGCTGATCGGCGGCGCCACCACCAGCCGCGTGCACACGGCCGTCAAGATCGCGCCGCACTACGAAGGCCCGGTGGTCTATGTGCCCGACGCCTCGCGCAGCGTGAGCGTGGCGCAGGGCCTGCTGAGCGACCAGGCCGCAAAGTACATCGCCGAAGTCAACGCCGACTACGACAAGGTGCGCCAGCAGCACGCCAACAAGAAGCAGGTGCCGCTGTGGCCGCTGGCAAAAGCCCGCGCCAACAAGACGCCGGTGGACTGGGCGGCGTACCAGCCGCCGGTGCCGCGCTTCGTCGGCCGGCGGGTGTTCAAGAACTTTGACCTGGCCGAGCTGGCCAAATACATCGACTGGGGCCCGTTCTTCCAGACCTGGGACCTGGCGGGCCCGTTCCCCGCCATCCTGAAGGACGAGGTGGTGGGCAGCGAGGCGCAGCGCGTATTCAGCGACGGCAAGCGCATGCTGCAGCGGCTGGTGGAGGGGCGCTGGCTCACCGCCAGCGGCGTGGTGGGCCTGTACCCGGCCAACAGTGTCAACGACGACGACATCGAGCTGTACACCGATGAATCGCGCAGCCAGGTGGCCATGACGTGGTACGGCCTGCGCCAGCAAGCCGAGAAGCAGGCCATTGAGGGCCCGGACGGCAAAAAAGTCCTGCGCCCCAGCCGCTGCCTGGCCGACTTTGTGGCGCCCAAACTTGATGGCACGGGCAAGCCGTCGGGCCTGGCCGACTACGTGGGCGTGTTCGCCGTGACGGCGGGCCTGGGCGTCGAGAAGAAGGAAAAGTACTTCATGGACGACCATGACGACTATTCCGCCATCATGCTCAAGGCGCTGGCCGACCGGCTGGCCGAGGCGTTTGCCGAGGCCCTGCACCACCGCGTGCGCACCGACCTGTGGGGCTACGCCGCCGACGAAGGGTTGAGCAACGAGGAGCTGATCGCCGAGAAATACCGCGGCATCCGCCCCGCGCCGGGCTACCCGGCCTGCCCGGACCACAGCGTCAAGCGCGACCTGTTCCGCCTGCTCCAGGGCGAGGACATCGGCATGGGCCTGACCGAAAGCCTGGCCATGACGCCCGCGGCCAGCGTGAGCGGCTTTTACCTGGCGCACCCGCAAAGCACGTACTTCAACGTGGGCAAGATCGGCGAAGACCAGCTCCAGGACCTGGCCGCGCGCCGCGGTGAGCCCGCCAGCGCGCTGCAGCGCCTGCTGGCGCCCAACCTGTAGCGCGGCACGGTCAGCGCGGCACCGGGCACGGCAACCGGCGACGGACTTTACGCGGGTGTTACACAGCGCACAGAGTCGTTTGCACTGCGGCCGCTATCGTTGAGGTTCTGACGCCCGCTGGCGTCGGGCCTGGGACTTGCATGCAGCCCGGGCAACCCCCGGAGGTGGCCAACATGAGTGCATCTTCTCCCGCAGAACAGGCCCCCGCAGGCACCAGTCTGGCGCGTGCGGCGGCTGTGGCGTTCGTTGTGGTGCTTGCCGCGCTGGGCGCTGCGCTGGTCCACATCACCATGGGGCCGGCCGAGCCCTTGCCGCCGGTGTTTATGGACATGGGCCCAGCCCAGCGCCCCGGCCAGGCCACGGCCTTGCCGGCGGGCACCAAGCCGGCGGCGCGCCAGCGCAGCCAGCGCGCCAACCCTTGAGCCGCCCCCGGTTCTGACGCTGCTGCCCCGGAGTCGCTGCCCCCCGGGACTTCCCCCGCCGTGTCAGCCTTGTGGCCCGGCGGCGCGTTGAGGGGCGGTACATCCCCAGGAGACATCCATGAACAAGTTCTTGCTCGCAGCCCTGACGGCCTGCTCCGTTGGCGCCGTGTCGGCCCAGACGACCCCCGCTCCGGCAACCACCACCATGCCCAACCCCTCTGCCATGACCAAGCCTGCCGTGCTGTCCAAGGCGCAGGTGGCCATGCTGTGCGACACCTGCGGGGTTGTTGAGGCGGTGGCTTATGTCAAGCGCAAGGGCAAGGGCGGCGCGGTCGGCATGGTCGGCGGCGCAGTCGCCGGCGGCCTGCTGGGCAGCAGCATCGGCAAGGGCGACGGCAAGACCGTGGCCACTGTGGGCGGCGCGGTGGGCGGCGCCGTGGTGGGCAACGAGATCCAGAAGCACATGACCAGCAAGAAGGTCTGGGCCACCAAGGTCAAGATGAAGGACGGCACCGTCAAGACCTTCGACCAGGACGCCAAGCCGGTCTGGGTGGTGGGCAATGTGGTCAAGGCCGACGCAGGCAAGCTGACCAAGCAGCCCTGAAGCCGTGCCCCGCCGCACGGCGGGGCGCACCTCAATGCGGGTGGCGGGTGGCCCGGCGCGCGTGGTGCTGGGCGGCCAGCAGCGCCGCCATGGCCACGATGCTGGCCACCAGCAGCATCCACAGGCCCGTCGTGTAACCCCGCTCCGCGCTCCACAGCAGGCCCATGGCCAGCGGAGCCAGCGCCCGGCCCAGCGCCGAGGGCAGGCCCAGAGCGCCGTTGAGCGAGGCCACGTGCTCGCGGCCCACATACTGCGCAATGGCCGTGCCCTTGACGATGGTCAGCATGCCGTTGCCCAGCCCGTACAGCAGCACGAACACCACCGCGGCCGGACCATGCCCGCCGCCCGCCAGCAGCGCGGCCAGCCCCAGCGGGATCAGGCAGGGGATCAGCCGGTTGGCCAGGTGCACGTCAAACCGGTGCTCCAGCAGGAACAGCAGCAGCCTCCCCAGCACCTGGATCACGCCGATGCTGGCGGGGATGATGAGCACCCAGGCCTCTGAGAGGCCGCTTTCGCGCAGCAGGCTGATCATGTGGGCGGGCAGGGCGGAGGTCACCGCCATCATCAGCACCACAAACACCCCGATGAACAGGAACGGCGCGCTGCGCAGCTGCCGGCCCAGTTCGGACTGCGCCCGCGCGGCGGGGGCGTCGACTGGTGAGCCGGCTGTTGGCATGGCACGGCCCGGCGCGCCACGCAGCAGCAGCGCGTGCAGCGGCACGCACACCAGCAGCTGCAGGGCGGCCAGCGCCCACAGCGCGTGGCGCCAGCCCAGGGCGTGGATCAGCCCGGCCGACAGCGGGATGAACACCGTGCTGGCCAGCCCGCCCAGGAAAGTCAGCGTGATGATGGCGCGGCGAAAGCCCTCGGGGTAGCGGCGGGTGACCACGGCAAACGCCGGGCTGTACAGCGTGCAGGCCATGGCCACGCCCAGCCCCAGCCACACGGCGTAGAAACCGGCCAGCGAGGTGATGAAACTGTGCGCCAGCAGGCAAGCCGCCACCAGCGCGGAGCCGCCCGACATGACCGCGCGTTCATGGCCGCGGTCGATCCAGCGGCCCACTGGGTAGGCCAGCAGGCCCTCGGCCAGCAGCGCCAGGCTGAACGCCAGCGAAGACTGCGCGCGTGTGAGGCCGAGCTCGCGCTCCACCGGCTCCATGAGCAGGGCAAATGTGTAGAACACGCTGCCCCAGGTGATGAGCTGCCCCACCGACAGCCACAGCACCATCGCCCGGTCGTGCGGGGCGTGGGCGGGGGCGTGGGACGGCATGGGGCGATTTTCCCATGCCCCGGTGGCGACTCAGGCCTCGCTGCGCAGCACGCGGCGGTACTGCACGGCCTCGGCCACATGGGCCGCGCCCACCGCCGCTGCGCCGGCCAGGTCGGCGATGGTGCGTGCCACGCGCAGCGTGCGGTGCGTCCCGCGGGCCGACCAGCCCAGCCGCGCCGCGGCCTTGTTGAGGAACGCTGCGGCCGGTGCGTCCAGACCCGCCTGGTCCTGCAGCGCCTGGCCGGCCAGCGCGTGGTTCATGCAGCCCTGGCGCGCCATCGCGCGGCTGCGGGCGTGTGCGACCCGTTCGCGCACCGGCCCGCTGGCCTCGCCTGAGGGCGTGCCCAGCAGATCCTGCGGCGCGACGGCGGGCACCTCCACATGCAGGTCGATGCGGTCCAGCAACGGGCCGCTGAGCCGGCCCTGGTAGCGCGCCACCTGGTCGGGTGTGCAGCGGCAGGCGCGCAGCGACGAGCCCAGGTGGCCGCAGGGGCAGGGGTTCATGGCCGCCACCAGCTGGAAGCGCGCCGGAAACTCCGCGCGCCGGGTGGCCCGCGCGATGGTGATGTGGCCGTTTTCCAGCGGCTCGCGCAGGGCCTCCAGCGCGGCGCGGGGGAACTCGGGCAGCTCGTCCAGGAAGAGCACGCCATGGTGCGCCAGCGAGATTTCGCCGGGGCGCGGCGGCGAGCCACCGCCCACCAGCGCCACCGCGCTGGCGGAGTGGTGCGGCGCACAGGTCGGCCGCTGACCCCAGTGGGCCAGCTGGAAGCGCCCCGCCAGGCTGGAAAGCGCCGCGCTCTCCAGCGCCTCGGAGGTGTCCATGGGCGGCAGCAAGCCGGCGAAGCGCTGCGCCAGCATGCTCTTGCCCGAGCCGGGCGGGCCCACCATCAGCAGGCTGTGGCCGCCCGCGGCGGCGATCTCCAGCGCACGGCGCGCCGCGGCCTGGCCCTTGACGTCGGCCAGATCGGCGTAGTCCGGCGCGGCCAGCACCGGTTGTGATTGCACCCGCGCCCAGCCCGGGCCCGGCTCGGCTGTGGCGCCGGCCGGCGCAAACGCCGCGACCACATCATTGAGGTGGGTGGCGCGAAACACCTTTGCATCGGGCACCAGCGCCGCCTCCTGGGCGCTGTCTGCCGGCAGCACCAGGCTGCGGTCACCGCCGGCGCGGTGTACGGCCAGGCTCATGGCCAGAGCGCCGCGCACCGGCCGCAGGTCGCCTGCCAGCGAGAGCTCGCCGGCAAACTCGCAGCGGTCCAGTGCCGCCAGGTCGACCTGCCCGCTGGCCGCAAGGATGCCCAGGGCAATGGGCAAATCAAACCGGCCGGAATCCTTGGGCAGGTCGGCGGGCGCCAGGTTGACGGTGATGCGCTTGTTGTTGGGGAAGCTCAGGCCCGCGTTTTGCAGGGCGGAGCGAACCCGTTCGCGGGCCTCCTTGACTTCGGTGTCGGCCAAGCCCACCAGGGTAAAGCCCGGCAAGCCGTTGGCCAGGTGGACCTCGACCGTGACGGCCGGAGCCTCAAGACCCAAAAGGGCGCGACTGCGCACCATTGCGAAGCCAGACATGCTTTCCTCCTCAATTCGGTGCGTTTTAAGTTCTTGTACGCCAAAGTAAACATCCGGCGCACTAAAACGATGCATTTCAGCGGTTCCGGGGCCTCAAGGACAACGGATCGGGCCGATTGCCCGTGTACACACTGGCAATAAATACAGTGTAGCCGCGATGGCACGCTCCATGCTTACCGTGAATTTGCAAGCTTTCTTCACTTCCATCCAAACCGGAGAAATTCATGAACTTCAAGATGCTTCCCGTCGCCGCTGCCGGCCTCCTCCTCGCGACCGCCGTGTCGGCCCAGCAAAAGGCTCCGGAGCCGGACTACACCTTCGCCTTCAACGTGGGCGCCGTGACCGACTACCGCTACCGTGGCATCTCCCAGTCCCGCCTGCTGCCCGCAGCGCAGGGCGGTGTGGACTTCTCCCACAAGAGTGGCTTCTATCTGGGCGCCTGGGCGTCCACCATCCGCTGGCTCAAGGACATCCCCGGCGGCGACGGCCCGCTGGAGCTGGACCTGTACGGCGGCTACAAGGGCGAGATCGCCAAGGGCGTGACGTATGACGTCGGCCTGCTGCGCTACCAGTACCCGAAGGAAAACTTCGCCGTGTCGGTCAACACGACGGAACTCTACGGCGCTGTGACCTACGGCCCCGTGACCGGCAAGTACTCGCACTCCCTGACCAACCTGTTCGGCTTCGGCGCCAGCAAGGGCAGCGGCTACTTCGACGTGTCCGCCACCTTTGATGTGGGTGGTGTGTCGGTCGTGCCGCACATCGGCTATCAGAAAGTCGCTGGTGCTGCCAACAGTCCCCTCTCCTACACCGACTACTCCGTGACGGTGTCCAAGGACTTCAGCGGCGTCGTGGTGAGCGCAGCCCTGGTTGGCACGGACGCCAACAAGACGCTGTATGTCACCCCCGCAGGCAAGTTCACCGGCAAGGCCGGCCTGGTGCTCGGCGTCAAGTACAACTTCTGAGCACCGGCTCACTGAGGAGAACCCATGAAACTCGTAACGGCCATCATCAAACCGTTCAAGCTCGACGAAGTGCGTGAAGCGCTGTCCGGCATCGGCGTGCAGGGCATCACGGTCACCGAAGTCAAGGGCTTCGGCCGCCAGAAGGGCCACACGGAGCTGTACCGCGGCGCCGAGTACGTCGTCGACTTCCTGCCCAAGGTCAAGATCGAGGCCGCCGTGGCCGACGACCTGGTCGAGCGCGTGATCGAGTCGGTCGAGGGCGCTGCCCGCACCGGCAAGATCGGCGACGGCAAGATTTTTGTGTACGACCTGGAGCAGGTGGTCCGCATCCGCACCGGCGAGACCGGCAAAGAAGCCCTCTAACCCGCAGAGAGAACAACATGAAAAAACTACTCGCCTCCGTGGCCCTTGGCCTGGGCCTGATGCTGGGCACGGCCGTGGCCGTGGCCCAGACGCCTGCCGCAGCGCCCGCGGCTTCTGCCGCTGCCTCTGAAGCCAAGCCGGCCGAAGCCGCTGCGTCCGCTGCCGCTCCCGCCGCAGCCCCGGCCGCGGCACCCGCCGCTGCCGCCGCACCGGCTCCTGTCCCCAACAAGGGCGACACCGCCTGGATGACCATGGCCACCGCCCTGGTGATCTTCATGACCATCCCCGGCCTGGCCCTGTTCTACGGTGGCCTGGTGCGCAGCAAGAACATGCTGTCGGTCCTGATGCAGGTGTTCGTCGTCAGCTCGCTGATCTATGTGCTGTGGCTGGTGTACGGCTACACGCTGGCTTTTGGTGGCGACGGTGCGTTCATCGGCACGCTGGACAAGCTGTTCCTCAAGGGTGTGACGCCTGATTCTGTGGCCGCCACCTTCAGCAAGGGTGTGGTGATTCCGGAGCTGACGTTCATCGCCTTCCAGGCCACGTTTGCCGCCATCACCTGCGCGCTGATCGTGGGTGCCTTTGCCGAGCGCATCAAGTTCTCTGCCGTGTTGCTGTTCTGCGTGCTGTGGTTCACTTTCAGCTACCTGCCGATCGCCCACATGGTGTGGTACTGGGCCGGCCCGGACGCCATCACCGACGCCGCCTCGCTTGAGAAAGTCACGGCCGCGGCCGGCTGGCTGTGGGGCAAGGGCGCGCTGGACTTCGCCGGCGGCACCGTGGTGCACATCAACGCCGGTATCGCCGGTCTGGTGGCCGCCCTGGTGATCGGCAAACGCATCGGCTACGGCAAGGAATCGATGGCGCCACACAGCCTGACGATGACCATGATCGGTGCGGCCATGCTGTGGGTGGGCTGGTTCGGTTTCAACGCCGGCTCCGCTCTGGAAGCCAACGGTTTCGCCGCCCTGGCCTTCATCAACACGCTGGTGGCCACGGCCGCCGCCACACTGGCCTGGATCACCGGCGAGGCGCTGGCCAAGGGCAAGGCCTCGATGCTGGGCGCTGCGTCCGGCGCCGTCGCCGGCCTGGTGGCGATCACCCCGGCCTGCGGCTTTGTCGGCCCGGTCGGCGCGGTCGTGATCGGCCTGGTGGCCGGCTTCGTCTGCCTGTGGGGTGTCAACGGCCTCAAGCGCATGCTGGGTGCTGACGACGCACTGGACGTCTTCGGCGTCCACGGCGTGGGCGGCATCATCGGCGCGCTGCTGACCGGCGTGTTCGCATCGCCCTCCCTGGGCGGCACCGGCATCTGCAACTACGTCACCAACAAGTGCGGCGACCCCGCCGACTTCCCCGGCATCGGCGCCCAGGTCTGGATCCAGCTCCAGGCCGTGCTGACCACGGTGATCTGGTCCGCGGTGGTGGCGTTCATTGCCTACAAGATTGTCGACCTCGTGATCGGTCTTCGGGTGAGCGAAGAAGAAGAGCGCGAAGGCCTGGACATCAGCAGCCACGGCGAAACCGCCTACAACCGCTGATCCACGGGTTCACACAAGAGCAAGCAAGAATCTCCTTTGGATGTTCGGCCCGCAGAGCCTCTGGCTCGGCGGGCCGTTTTTTTTGGGTGGACGCCCGGTGCACAATCAACGCAGGAGACTGTGCGCATGACCTCACCCCACCACCCCGTGCTCCAGGCCGGCGGCCTGCGCTGCGAGCTGCGCCCCGAGCTCGGCGGCTGCCTGGCCGGCCTCTGGCTGGACGGCGAGCCGGTGTTGCGCTCCACCCCTGCGGCGCAGCTGGACACGGTGCGGCAGTCGGCCTGTTATCCGCTGGTGCCGTTTTCCAACCGCGTGGCGCACGCCACATTGCAGTGGCAGGGCACCAGCCACCCGCTGGTGCGCCACCGCGCCGACGAGCCGCACGCCATCCATGGCGTGGGCTGGCAGCGCCCCTGGGCGGTGCTGGAGGCCGACGCGCAATTTGCCATGCTGGCGTTTGAGCACCGGCCCGACGCGTCCTGGCCGTTTGCCTTTGACTGCTCGCAGACCCTGAAGCTGTCGGAAACCGCCCTCGAACTCACGCTGAGCATCACCAACCAGTCGGCCACGCCCGCGCCCGCCGGCCTGGGCTGGCACCCCTACCTTGTCAAGCGCGCGGGCAGCCACATTGCCTTCAACGCCACCGGGCGCTGGGAGATGGGCGACGACAAGCTGCCGACGCACCGCGCCGGCAGCACCGGGCTGGACGCCGACTGCGCCGCGCTGGTGGTGGACCACTGCTACGACGGCTGGGATGGCATCGTGCACCTGCGAGACGCGCGGCTGCACACGCAGCTGGCCTCCAGGCTGCAGCGGCTGGTGGTGTTCACCGATCCGCAGCGGGACTTCATCGCGGTGGAGCCGGTCAGCCACGTCAACGATGCGCTCAACCGCCATGCCGCCGGCGAGGACGCGCAGGCGCTGGGTGTGCAGGTGCTGCAGCCCGGGGCTTCTTTCAGCGCCTCCATGACGATCACCGTGGAGCGCGCCCGTTGAGCTGGCAGGTGGTGGTGCCCGATGCCGGCGCGCTGGCGGAGTCGCCGTTCTGGCACCCGCAGGAGCTGTCCCTGTACTGGGTGGACATCCCCGGGCGTGCGGTGTGCCGGTGCAACGTCTTCATGGGCACGGTGGAGCGGTGGAACCTGCCCCAGGAGCCGGGCTGCATTGCCCCGGTGCAGGGCGGCGGGCTGGTCATGGCCCTGCGTGATGGTGTGTACCGCGCGCGCAGCTGGGAGGGCCCGCTGGCGCGGCTGGCCGCTGCGCCGTTTGACGCGGCCCGCCTGCGCTTCAACGACGGCAAATGCGATCCGCAGGGCCGCTTCTGGGCCGGCAGCTACGTGGACGCGCGTGACGCGCCGCTGGCAGGCCTGTACCGCCTGGCTGGCAGCGCCATGCATCCGGTGCTGGACGGCGTGCTGGCGGCCAACGGCCTGGCCTGGTCGCCCGACGCACGCACGCTGTATTGGGCCGACACGGCAGGCCACCGTGTGCGTGCCTGGGACTTTGACAGCGCCACCGGCGCGGTGTCGCGCGAGCGCGGGTTCGCCCGCTTTGACGCCAAGCCCGCAGGCTGGGCACCCGGCCAGGGGCTGCCCTACGGCGGGCGGCCCGATGGCGCGGCCGTGGACCAGGCGGGCAACTACTGGGTGGCGATGTATGAGGGCGCGCGCCTGCTGCAGCTGTCGCCCGCGGGCGAGGTGCTGCGCGACATCGCCGTGCCGGCGCAATGCCCCACCATGCCCTGTTTCGGCGGCGACGACCTGCGCACCCTGTACCTGACGACCGCGCGCCACCACCGCAGCGCCGCCGAGCTGGCCGCCTGGCCGCTGTCGGGCAGCGTGCTGTCGCTGCGCGTGGACGTGCCGGGCCTGCCCGTCAACTTCTTCCAGCCATGAAGTTCCAGCCATGAGCCTTTCCGGATCGATGCGCCTGGCTGTTGTGTCGCTCACGCTTGTCGCCAGCAGCGCGGGGCTGATGCTGCCGCAGCGCGCGCATGCGCAGCTGAGCGTGCAAGAGCGCGCGCCGCTGGTGCAGCCGCGGGCGCAGCGCGCCCGCGCCGCACTGCGCGAGCTCGGCAGCGGCCTGTACCGGGTGGAAGCCGACTTTGCCGAAGCCCTGGGCCGGGCCGAACGCCACTGGCGCGACGGCCAGGCCGACGAAGCCGTGCTGGCCCTGGCCGCCCTGCAGAAGTACGGGCCCCTGGCCGAGCTGCCCTTTATCAAGGCCCACCTGCTGCTGGCAGCCATTGCCGACGCACGCCACGACCGCGAGTTGCGCAACCACCACCAGGCGTTTGCCGTGGCCCTGGTGGCCGACATCACCGCCAGCGGCGACGGCGCCCGCGCCGCCAGCGCCCTGCGCCTGGTGCTGGCCAGCGAGGCAGAAGGCTGGCTGCTGGCGCAGGACGGCCGGCTGCGGCCACTGGGCAAACGCAGCGTCACCACCCCCGGTGCGAGCTTTGACGTCTGGCGGGTGCGCGACACCGCCGGCGCCGAGCGGGAGGTCTGGTTTGACCTCTCCGTGTTGCTCAAAACCGCCCGCGCGCCAAAAAAAACCAGCTGAGCTGTTCATAAATTTCAGGCGACGCCGCCGCCGCACGCCCGTAACATGGCGGCCATGGACCCGACCCTGAGCCCCTTCATCGACCGCATCCGCGCCGCCGCGGCCAGCGGCACCCCGCTGCGCTTCCGTGGCGGCGGCACCAAGGATTTCTTTGGCGAGTCGCTGCAAGGCGAACTGCTGGAGACGGCGCCGCTGGCCGGCATCACCAGCTATGAGCCCAGCGAGCTGGTGGTCACCGTGCGCGCAGGCACGCCCCTGGCCGAACTGGAGGCCGTGCTGGCCGAAAAAGGCCAGTGCCTGCCGTTCGAGCCACCGCACTACGGCGGCGCTGCGGGGAGCGAAGCGACCGTGGGTGGCATGGTTGCCGCCGGCCTGTCCGGCCCCGCGCGCGCCACCGTGGGTGCGGTGCGCGACTATGTGCTGGGCCTCTCGATGATCAACGGCCGGGCCGAGCCGCTGACCTTTGGCGGCCAGGTCATGAAGAACGTGGCCGGCTACGACGTGTCGCGCCTGATGTGCGGCTCACTGGGCACGCTGGGCCTGATCACCGAGGTCAGCCTCAAGGTGCTGCCGGTGGCGCCGGCCGAAGCCACGCTGCGCTTTGACATGGACGAGGCCACGGCCATCCGCCGGCTCAACCAGTGGGCCGGCCAGCCGCTGCCGCTGAACGCCAGCTCCTGGGTGGTGGACGCCGGCCAGCCCGTGCTGTACCTGCGCCTGCGTGGCGCGGTGGCGGCGGTGCAGGCCGCCTGCGAGCGCATGCTGCGTGAGGCGGGCGGCGAACGCGTCGACTCGCCCGCCACCACGGCGGACTGGACGGCGGCGCGCGACCTGCGCCTGCCCTGGTTTTCCGACGGCTTTGCCCGCGGGCAGGACCTGTGGCGCCTTTCGGTGCCGCAGGTGGCGCCGCCCCTGGGCGTGGGCGACACCCTGATTGACTGGCTGGGTGCCCAGCGCTGGGTCTGGGCCGACGCGGGCGATGCGCAGGCCGCGCAGCGCTTGCGCGCCGCGGCCGCTGCGGCAGGCGGGCACGCTACACTTTTTATAGCTAACCAACCAGCATCCACGGGGGCTACAGCCCGATTTGATGCCCTGAAACCGCCGCTGGACCGGATCCACCGCGAGCTAAAACGCGAGTTCGACCCGGCGGGGATTTTCAACCCCGGGCGGCTGGTCGCGCAGGCCTGACGGGGAGCCCACACCATGCAAACCAACCTCGCCCCCGAGTTCCAGAACACGCCCGACGGCATCGAGGCCGAAGCCATCCTGCGCAAGTGCGTGCACTGCGGCTTTTGTACCGCCACCTGCCCCACCTACCAGTTGCTGGGCGACGAGCTGGACGGCCCGCGCGGGCGCATCTACCTGATGAAGCAGGTGCTGGAGGGCGAAACGCCCACCCGCAAGACGCAGCTGCACCTGGACCGCTGCCTGACCTGCCGCAACTGCGAGAGCACCTGCCCCAGCGGCGTGCAGTACGGCCACCTGGTGGACATCGGCCGCAAGATCGTGGACCAGAAGGTGGGCCGCCCGGCGGGCGAGCGCGCCCTGCGCTGGGCGCTCAAGGAGGGGCTGCCTTCGCCGCTGTTCGGCCCGGCCATGGCGTTGGGGCAAAGCGTGCGCGGTTTGCTGCCTGCATCGCTCAAGGCCAAGGTGCCGCCGCGCCAGGACGCCGGTGCCTGGCCCACCCGCAGCCATGCGCGCAAGGTGCTGATGCTGGCCGGCTGCGTGCAGCCCGCGATGATGCCCAACATCAACAGCGCCACCGCCCGCGTGCTGGACGCCGCAGGCATCCAGACGGTGGTGGCCGGCAACGCCGGCTGCTGTGGCGCCGTCAAGTTCCACCTGAACGACCAGGACGGCGGCATGGCCCAGATGCGCGCCAATATCGACGCCTGGTGGCCCCATGTGGCGCCTGCGGACGGCGCAAGCGGTGTGGAGGCCATCGTGATGAACGCCTCGGGCTGCGGCGTCACCGTCAAGGAGTACGGCCACATCCTGCGTCACGATGCGGCCTACGCGGCCAAGGCTGCGCGCATCAGCGCGCTCACCAAAGACCTGAGCGAGCTGCTGCCCGAGCTGGTGCCGCTGCTGCGCGAGCGGGTGGCCGCGCGCGCCGGGCTGGTGGCCTATCACCCGCCGTGCACGCTGCAGCACGGCCAGCAGCTCAAGGGCGGCGTCGAGCGTCACCTGGCCGAGCTGGGCTTCCAGATCCGCGCGTCGGTGAACGAGCCGCACCTGTGCTGCGGCTCGGCCGGCACCTACAGCGTGCTCAACCCGGACATTGCGACGCAGCTGCGCGACCGCAAGCTCGGCCACCTGCACCAGCTGCAGCCCGAGGTGATTGCCAGCGCCAACATCGGCTGCATCAGCCACCTGCAAAGCGGCTGCGCCACGCCGGTCAAGCACTGGGTGGAGCTGCTGGACGAGGCGCTGGCGGACTGAGGCCTCCTGACATCCAGTTGTCAGCAGCCCGGGCGCATACTGACAGCCCCTGTCCTGCCCCGCCCGCCCGATGCACCGTGCCAGCCGCCTGTTCCAGATCGTCCAGCTTGTCCGCGGCCGGCGGCTGACGACCGCCGCCTGGCTGGCGCAGCGGCTCGAGGTGTCCGAGCGCACCATCTACCGCGACGTGGCCGATCTGCAGCACCAGGGCGTGCCGCTGGAGGGCGAGGCCGGCGTCGGTTACCGGCTGGGCAAGGGCTTTGACCTGCCGCCACTGATGTTCTCCACCGACGAGGCGCGCGCCTTGGTGGCGGCGGTGCGCATCGCGCAACAGTGGCTGGACCCGGGCCTGGCCAGCGCGGGCGAGGCGGCGCTGGCGCGGGTCATGTCCATCCTGCCGGCCGATGTGCGCGCCGCCGCCGAGAGCCTGGCGCTCATCGCCCCGGCCGTGGGGCCTTCGCCCGCCGTCAGCGGCAAGCTGCAGGCGCTGCGCGAGGCGGCGCAGTCGCAGCACAAGGTGTCCATCGTGTACCGCGACGTGGCCGACGTGCGCAGCACGCGGGTGGTGCGGCCGCTGGGCTGCTTTTACTGGGGCAAGGTCTGGACGCTGGCGGCCTGGTGCGAGGTGCGGCGCGATTTCCGCAGCTTCCGCATCGACCGCGTCGAGCAGCTCACCACGCTGTCACAGCGCTTTGCGCATGAGCCGGGCTGCACGCTGGCGGACATGTTGCGCCTGGAGCGCCAGCGCTACGAGGCCGCCGGCGGCGACGCCGCATGGAAGGAGCGCGCATGACACGCGTCGTCTATTACGTGGCGGCCTCGCTGGACGGCTTCATCGCCGGTCCGCAGGGCGGGCTGGACTGGCTGCACGCCTTCGAGCGGCCCGACAACGACTACGGCTACAAGGATTTCCTGGCCACCATCGACGGCCTGGTCATGGGCCGCAAGACCTGGTCGGTGGTGCGATCAATGGGCGACTGGCCCTATGGCACGCGCCCGGCCTGGGTGCTCAGCCGCACGCAGGCCGGCGGCGCGGACGACCCGACTGGCGTGCGCTTCACGCAGCAGACGCCGCAGGACCTGCGCGCGCAGTGGCAGGCGATGGGCTTGCAACGGGTGTGGCTGGTGGGCGGCGGCGATGTGGCCGGCCAGTTCCTCGCCGCGGGTTGCCTGGACGAGCTGGTGGTCACCACCATCCCGGTCGTGCTGGGCAGCGGTGTCGCGCTCTTTGGCGGCACCGGCGCGCCCCAGGCCCGCTGGAAGCGCGCCGGCGTGGGCCTGCACCCGGGCGGCGTGCACGGCGTGTACTATCAATTTGATAGCGGGTCAGCAAGCACTGGCGGGGGCTGAGGCCCTAAAACATCTGAATTTCTGGCTGCAATGCGGCCTCACGCCGCGAGCGCGGCCTCGATGTCCTTCGCCAGGCTCTCAGGGGTGTCCTGCGGCGCGTAGCGTTTGATCACCAGCCCGTCCTTGCCGACCAGGAACTTGGTGAAGTTCCACTTGATGACGGTGCTGCCCAGCAGGCCGGGGGCCTCGCGGGTCAGCCATTCGTACAGCGGATGGGCCTGCGCGCCGTTGACGTCGATCTTGCCCATCATCGGGAAGGTGACGCCGTAGTTGACCTGGCAGAAGCTGGCGATCTCGTCGTTGGCGCCGGGGTCCTGCGCGCCGAACTGGTTGCACGGGAAGCCCAGCACCACCAGGCCCTTCTTGCCATAGGCCTGGTGCAACGCTTCCAGCCCGCCAAACTGCGGCGTGAAGCCGCAGGCGCTGGCGGTGTTGACGATCAGCAGGGCCTTGCCCTTGAAGCGCGACAGCTTGACGGTCTTGCCGCCGATGTCCTGCGCGTCGAAGTCGTAGACGGTTGTCATAAAAAGGTTCCTGAGTGACGGTGTGAACTATCGCATGGCTGTTGCAACGGCGCCGCGCCGGTACGCATTACCCCTGCTGGCCAGGGATTTGTGCTGCGCGTGCCTTCACGGGCCGCGCCCGGGGCTGCAAGATCGGGGGATGAATTCTCCGCGCAAGATAGCCATCGTCGGTTTCGCCGAAACCGAAGCCACCTCCCTGAGCACGTTTTTCCGGTTTGCCGTTCGCACCGACCCGGGTTACGAAGTGGTGGCCCTGCCCCAGCAGGCCGACATCATCATCGCCGACGGGGCCAACACACCCATGCTGCACCAGCTGCGGGCCTTGCGCCTGCGCTCGCAGGTGCTGCTGATCGGTGCAAGCGACGAATACCCCAACCTGGCCTACGAGGCGCGACCGGTTCGGCTGCCCGGCGTGCTGCGCGCGGTCGAGTACCTGTTGGGCGACTACGACGACAAGGCGCCCGCGGCACGAGCGGGCAACGACGCGGCGCAGAGCACACAGCCGATGGCGCTGCCAATGGACAAATCAGAGGCCCAGGAGGCGCCCCCGGTGTGGGAGGCCACCCGACCGATGGTCGCCGCGGCCCCGGCCCCCGCCACTGCGGCAGCCTCTGCTGCGTACGCCGCTACTGAGCCCGCCTCGCTGGACGACATGGACGCCGACAACGGCTTCGCGGCCACGCAGCCCATGGGTTCAGACGACCTGGCGATGCCTTCGGCGCCGCGCAAGCGCCCGGCTGCAGCCCAGCCCTGGGCGGCGGGCGGCATTGCGGACGCGGAATTGCAGGCGTTCCGGGCAGCGCGGGCCGATGCGGTCGGCGCTGCTGAACCGCAGCAGGCTGCGCCGGCTGCAGCGCAGGCACCCGCCGGGGCAGGGGACCAGGCCTTTGAAAGCACCAACAGCTTTCTGGGTATTGGCGCGCCGGCGGCAGCGCCCGCAGCTGCGCCGACCGGCGACAGCATCCTGCTGGTGGACGACAGCGATATCGATGCCCGGCGCATCGAGCGGATGTTGACGCAGCGCGGCTATGCGGTGGTGCGCGCGCGCAACGGCCAGGATGCGCTGGAGCTGGCCGGGGCGCAGGACTTCGCCTTTGTGCTGGTGGACACCTCGCTCGAAGGCGGCGGCTACGGCCACTGCCGCTCGCTGCGCCAGCGCCAGCGCGCACGGGGTGCGCCGTCGGGCAAGGTGGTGGCGATGGGCCGGGTGGGGGGCGCCTTCGAGCGGCTGCGCGCGCGGCTGGCCGGATGCGAGGCCAGCTTCGTCCAGCCGGTGGACCTGGAAGCGCTGGGCGACCTGATCGACCAGCTGGAGCCTCACGCGGCCCCGCACCGGGAGCGGCGCAAGGCCTGACAACCCGCCCGTTCAGCCGTGCAGGTTGTCGTTGCGCGCGATGTGCAGCAGGCGCGCCAGTTCTTCGCGGTGGTGCACGTGGTTGTAGGCATGCCAGCGCTTGATCAGCCACATCATGCCGCCCACCACCACGCCGAACACGGTGATGGCGCCAAACGCGGACAGGCCCAGGCCGGTGGACAGGCTGTAGAACGCGCCCAGGCCAAGGATGCAGGCCTGCTCGTTGAAGTTCTGCACGGCGATGGAGCGGCCCGCGCCCATCAGGTTGTGCCCGCGGTGCTGCAGCAGGGCGTTCATTGGCACCACCAGGAAGCCGCCCAGGCCGCCCAGCAGCACAAGGAAAGGCGCCGCCACCCAGACGTTGTCGATGAAGTTCAGCAGGATGACCAGCATCCCCATGCCGATGCCCAGCGGGATGACAGAGGTGGCGTGGTCCAGCTTCATCCGGGCGGAGGCCACCACCGCGCCGACGGCCGTGCCTATGGCCACCACCCCGACCAGTGACGACGCCTGCGTGGTGCTGTAGCCCAGCGCCGCCGCAGCCCAGGCCAGCACGATGTAGCGCAGGTTGCCGCTGACGCCCCAAAACAGCGTGGTCGTGGCCAGCGAGATCTGGCCGAGCTTGTCGCGCCACAGCCGGCTGTTGCAGCTCCAGAAATCGGGCAGCAGCGCCAGCAGGTTGCGCGCGATGCTCCAGTCGGTGCGTGCCCGCATGGGGCGCATCTCAACGCCGGTGTGCGGGATGCGGGTGTTGAACCAGGCGGCCAGGGCGTACACGAAGATCAGCACGAAGATGGCGGCCTCGGGCGGGGTGTCGATGCCGGTGTCAAAGAACGGCAGGTCCACACTGAGCATGCGCTGTGCGATCAGGGGACCCACCAGCTGGCCGCCCAGCAGCACACCCAGGATGATCGAGGCGATGGTCAGGCCTTCAATCCAGCCGTTGGCCTTGACCAGCTGCGACGCGGGCAGCAGCTCGGTGAGGATGCCGTACTTGGCAGGGGAATACGCCGCCGCTCCCAGGCCCACGATGGCGTAGGCCAGCAGCGGGTGCACGCCAAACAGCATCATCAGGCAGCCCACCACCTTGATGGCGTTGCTGAGGAACATGACATTGCCCTTGGGCCGGGCGTCGGCAAAGGCACCCACAAAGGGCGCCAGAACCACATAGAACAGCGCGAACATGGGCACCAGCGCGGCGCGTTGCCACTCGGGCGCACCACCGGCACGCATCAGTTCCACGGCGGCCACAAACAGGGCGTTGTCGGCCAGCGACGAGAAAAACTGCGCCGCCATGATGGTGTAGAAACCACGCTTCATGGGGTGGGGTGTCCTGCCGGCGGCCCATCAGCGCGCCTGATGGTTTTGTAATTCAGAGCTGTCTCCTGACTCGCGCTGGTTATAGCATGGCCGCCGGTGCCAAAATCGCGCGCATGCCCCGTCCCATCCTTGCCACCATCCACACCCAGACCCTGCGGCACAACCTGGCGCGCGTGCGCGCCGCCGTGCCGGACGCCCGTGTCTGGGGTGTGGTCAAGGCAAATGCCTACGGTCATGGCATCGAGCGCGTGTTCGAAGGCCTGCGGGGTGCGGACGGCTTTGCGCTGCTGGACCTGGCAGAGGCCGAGCGCGTGCGCGCGCTGGGCTGGCGCGGGCCCATATTGCTGCTGGAAGGCGCGTTTGAGCCGCGCGACCTGGAGCTGTGCTCGCGCCTGAACCTGTGGCACGTGGTGCATTGCGACGAGCAGATCGACATGCTGGCCACGCACAAGACGCACCAGCCGCACCGGGTGTTCCTCAAGATGAACTCGGGCATGAACCGCCTTGGCTTTGCGCCGCAGCGCTACCGCACCGCATGGACGCGCCTCAACGCCCTGCCGCAGGTGGACGAAATTTCGCTGATGACCCATTTCAGTGACGCCGACGGCCCCCGTGGCATTGCCCATCAGGTGGCTGCGTTTGCCCACGCCACGCAAGACCTGCCCGGCGAGCGGTCCCTGAGCAACAGCGCCGCCGCCTTGCGCCACGCGCCCGGCGCCAACGTGCGTGGCGAAGGCGGCGAGGTCCGCGTGGCTGCGGATTGGGTGCGCCCCGGCATTGCGATCTATGGCAGCGCGCCAGACTACCCCGAACACAGCGCTGTGCATTGGGGGCTCAAGGGCGCCATGACGCTGGCGAGCCGCCTGATCGGCGTGCAACAGCTCCAACCCGGCGACACGGTGGGCTATGGCTCCAGTTTCACGGCCGACGCCCCCCTGCGCATTGGCATCGTCGCCTGCGGGTACGCAGACGGCTACCCGCGCCACTGCACCACGGGCACGCCGGTGCTGGTGGGCGGGGTTCGCACCCGCCTGGTGGGCCGCGTCAGCATGGACATGATCACGGTGGACCTGTCGCCGGCCCCGGAGGCGGGCATGGGCAGCGAAGTGACGTTGTGGGGTCAGGCATCCAGCGGCGCCGTGCTGTCGATTGACGAGGTGGCGCACGCGGCCGGCACCGTCGGCTACGAGCTGATGTGTGCGCTGGCGCCGCGTGTGCCGGTGGTGGTCGAGGCGTGACGCACCTGCCGGGCCGGCTCACGGCCGGCTAACAGTCGCAACGCATGCTCGGCGTTTGCACAATTGTTCGCCCAAGGAACCCATGTCACGCATCTCCCACGCCTGCCTGGTGCCGATATTTGGTGTGCTGATGGCCAGCGACGCCGCGTCGCAACAGTGTGATCCGCGCCATGCCAGTTCGCCGCAGTTCGACGCGCAGCGGTGCGAGTTCCGCAACCCGCCCAACCCGCAAGCCAAGGCCCACCGCTCGTCGTGGGAAATCTGGATGCGCCTGCTGCTCGAGAAAAAGCAGGGCACGGTGCCCGTGGACCCGGTGCCCGTGCGCCGGCTGGACCGCGCGACGCTGGAGGCACTGGACCCTGCGGCCAACCACATCATCCGGCTTGGCCACTCGTCGCACCTGCTCAAGCTGCGCGGCAAGTGGTGGTTGATCGACCCGGTGTTCGGCCCCCGCGCCTCGCCCGTCAGCTGGGCGGGCCCGAAGCGTTTTCACGAGCCGCCGGTGGTGCTGGCGGATCTCCCGCCCATCGAAGGCCTCATCCTGTCGCATGACCACTACGACCACCTGGATGTGCCCACCATTGAGGCCCTGAAGGACAGGGTGCAGCGCTACTTTGTGCCGCTGGGCGTGGGTGAGCGCCTCACCGGCCACGGCGTTCCCGCCGACCGGATCGTGGAGATGGACTGGTGGGACGAACGGCCCTGGGGCGAAGTGACCCTGACGGCCACCCCGGCGCAGCATTTTTCGGGCCGTACGCTGGGCGACCGCAACCGGACCCTGTGGGCGTCGTGGGTGATCCGCAGTGGCAGCGAACGCATTTTCTACAGCGGCGACACGGGCTACTTTCCGGGCTTCAAGGCGATCGGACAGAAGCTTGGCCCGATGGACATCGCGCTGATGGAAAACGGGGCCTACGACAGCTACTGGCCCAGCGTGCACATGGCGCCCGAGGAAACCGTGCAGGCTTTCCAGGACCTGGGCGCCCGCACCTTGTACCTGGTGCACAACAGCACGTTTGACCTGGCCTTCCATGGCTGGCGCGAGCCGCTGGAGCGCGTGGCGGCGCTGGCGCAGGAAAAAGGCGTCGCGCTGGCCACGCCGGAAATCGGCGAGGTGCTCACGCTGGGCAAAGCCAGGGTGAACCGCAAGTGGTGGGAGGGGCTGAAGTAAGCCTGACGCAGGGCGGCGCGCGTGGCTAGCGCTTGCGCAGGCCCAGCGCCATCACTGCGCCGACCACCACCAGCGCGCCGACCACCTGCACGGGCGCAATGGCCTGCCCCAGGATCAGCCAGGCCAGCACCAGCGCGAACACCGGCTCCACGTTCATGATCGCCGAGTTGCCCACCACGCCGAGCCTGGGCAGCACCGTGAACATGATGGTGAAGGCCGTACCGTACAGGAAAGTGAGCGCCACCAGCCCTCCCCAGCCCGCGGGTGCGTTGGGCAGGTGAAAGCCGCCCTGGACGCCGATGGTGGCCAGTGCCACCAGGCCGGCCATGGCCATGGTGGTGCCGGTGCGCACGCGGCCGTCCAGGTCGCCGGCCTCGTGCTGTGTGAGCACCAGCGCCAGGCCGAAGGTGCCGGCCGCCGCCAGCGCAAAGGCCACGCCGGCGCCAATGCGACCCCACTGGCCGGCCGCGCCGAGGCCCGAGGCGGCGCCCAGCACGTCCAGTGCAAGCGCCAGCCCGGCCAGGATGACCGGCATGGCGATCACCATCGCCCGCTCGGGTCGCTGGCGGTACACCACCCAGGCCCACAGCGCCGTCCACAACGGGTAGGTGTTGAAGGCCAGCAGGGCAAGCGCGACCGGCAGCCGCGCCACGGCGGAGTACAGGCACAGGCTCTGCACGCCCACGAGCAGGCCGATGGCCGGCAGGTAACGCTTGTGCCGCGCGCTGAAGACGACCCGAACCCGCTGGAGGGCCAGCAGCGTTACGACGACCAGCGCCGTGACGGTGCTGCGGAACACCACCGCAGTGGCCACGTCCACCCCGTGGTTGAAGGCGATGCGCGCCGCCACATGGTTGGCGCCCATCATCAGGGCGATGAGCAACAGGGTGGCGAAGGCGGTGGCGCTGAGCGCGCGGGGCGGGCTCATCCGAGGGCCGCCCGGCCGCCCCGGGACCCGAGAGCCCCCACGGGGGGCAGCGCAGCGCACGAAGTGACAAGCCTGGTGGTCATGTCAGTACAGCCCGCGCATGCGGGCGTGCAGGCGGGCCAGGCCCAGCAGCGCGTCGGTGTAGGGCGTGGGCACCTGCGTCAATTCGCCCAGTTCCTTGACCACCGTCACCAGCGCATCCAGCTCCACGGCCTTGCCGGCCTCCACATCCTGCAGCATGGACGTCTTGAACGCGCCCAGCTTGCGTGTGACCTGGTGCCGGTCTTCGGGTTGCTGGTCGATCGGGATGCCGATGCGCGCGCCGATCTCACGCGCCTCCAGCATCACGCTGGAGATGAAGCCGCGCACCAGCTCGTCGTTCAGGATCAGGTCGGTGGTGGCGCCGGTCATGGCGCTCACCGGGTTGACTGTCATGTTGCCCCACAGCTTGTACCAGGCGTCCTTCTGGATCTGGTCGGACAAAACGGCCTCCAGCCCTGCCTGCCCGAGCAGTTCGACAAGATGACGCACACGCTCGGTTTTCTCGCCAGACGGCTCGCCGATGATGAGCTTGTTGCCAAAGTGCTGCCTGACGAATCCCGGGCTGTTGAGGGAACAGCTTGCATGAACCACGCAGCCAATGATCTGGTGGCCGGGTATGGCGCGGGCGATGGCGCCGTCCGGGTCCACCGCCTTGAGCCGCGTGCCGGCGAAATTGCCGCCGAATCCCTCGAAGAACCACCAGGGCACACCGTTCATCGCGGTCAGCACCATCGTGTGCGGCCCCAGCAGCGGGGCAATCGCCAGCGCCACCCGCGCCATGGCGGGCGCCTTGACCGAGACGATGACCAGATCCTGCACGCCCAGCTCCGCCGGATCCGCGCTCGCCAGAACCGGTGCGCCAAGGACCTCCGTCCGTTGGGCTTCACCGGCCGCGGGAGGGGCGGGCGTCTGCAGCCTCAGCCCGTGCTGGCGCAAGGTGGCCAGGGTGTCGCCGCGCGCCACCACACTCACGGCGTGGCCCGAGCGGGCCAGCCGCACCCCAAGCCATCCGCCGATGGCGCCGGCGCCGTAGATGCAGATTTTCATGATCAAAATGGCCGCTGGGCCCCGTCAATTCTTCCTGTAATGCTCTACTTTTTATAGCTGTCGTCGAGCCGGTCGACCTGCCGGACGAGTGCGTCGAACACATCCTGCCCGGCACCAAAGCTGGCGTCAAACTGCAGTGAATCCACCGTGGTCTTGTGCGCCACCGCCTCGGGCACGGGAATGCAAGGCCCCAATGCGGCCTGGGCCAGCTGGATCTCGCAGGCCCGCTGCAGGGTCCACAGCTGGACGAAGGCGAGCGGCAAAGTGGCTGCATGCGACAACAGGCCGTGGTTGCGCAGGATCAGCAAGGGCTTGTTGCCCATGCTGGCCAGCAGGCGGGGGGCCTCCTCGGCGTGCACGGTGATGCCTTCGAAGTCGTGGTACGCCACCATGTCGTGGAGCTGGGCGGAATAGAAGTTGTTCTGCGCGAGCCCGCCCTGGGTGCAGGCCACGGCGATGCCGGCCGTGGTGTGGGTGTGCATCACGCAGTGCGCGCCAGGCACATGGTCGTGAATGGTGCCGTGGATGGTGAAGCCTGCGGGGTTGACCGGCCAGGGGTTGGCGTCCAGCTTGTTGCCGCGGACGTCGATTTTCAGCAGGTTGCTGGCGGTGACTTCGCTGTAGTGCAGACCGAACGGGTTGATCAGGAACTGCTTGTCCCCCCCGGTCACGCTATCGGGCAGGCGCACCGTGATGTGGTTGTAGATCATCTCGGTCCAGCCCAGAAGGACGAACACGCGGTAGCACGCGGCGAGCTGGACGCGCGCCTTCCATTCGTCCGGATGCATGCGGCTGGAGGGCTGGGGAATCGCGTTCATGGTCAGTTCCGTTCAATAGGTTTTGCCGGTGGTCACGGCTGCGGCGTCGCCGGCCCTGAACTTCGCGGCCAGCGCGCTGGTGGCCCGGACCAGAAGGTTGGTGTCCAGACCAACCGCCACAAACGTTGCGCCAAGTTCCAGGTACCGGCGGGCGGTGGCTTCATCGGGCGAGAGGATGCCGGCCGCCTTGCCCGCGCGGTTGATCCGGGCGATGGCATCGGCAATGGCAGCCTGCACCTGGGGATGGCCGGGATTGGCCACATGGCCCATCGAGGCCGACAGGTCGGCCGGGCCGATAAAGATGCCATCGACGCCCTCCGTGGCGGCAATGGCGTCCAGGTTGTCCAGCGCGGTCTGGGTCTCGGCCTGGACCAGCAGGCAGACCTGGGCATTGGCCTCGTGCGCATAGTTGGGGTAGCGGCCCCAGCGCGACGCGCGTGCCCCGCCCATGCCGCGCACGCCGCCCCCGCCGTCGGCCTGCGGGTACCGCATGGCGCGCACCAGCGTGGACGCCTGCGCCGGGGTGTCCACCATGGGCACCAGCAGCGTCTGCACGCCCAGGTCCAGATACTGCTTGATCAGGGCTTCACCGACATGCCCGTGCCCCATGGGAACGCGTGCGATGGGGTGCGAAGCCGGATACGCCGCGACCACCTGCAGTTGCGCCAGGATGCTGCCCAGGTCGTTGGGCGCGTGTTCGCCGTCGATCAGCAGCCAGTCAAACCCCGCGCCGGCGCAGATCTCGGTGCTGTAGGGGCTGGCCAGGCCGAGCCACAGGCCGATTTGTGCGCGCTTTTCGGCCAGGGCCTGCTTGAACGGATTGACGGGTGTGTGCATGTGAGCGCCTCAGACAAATGTGAACTCAAAACGGCCCAGCGGACCGTAGTCGGCATCGAATACGTCGCCAGGCCGGGCCGCCACCGGTCGGGTGAAAGAGCCAGCCAGCACCACTTCGCCCGCCTGCAGGCACTCGCCCCAGGGCGCCAGCTTCTGCGCAAGCCAGGCCACACCGACAGCCGGGTGGCCCTGCACGCCGGCCGCCAGGCCGGTCTCTTCCACAGCGCCGTTTTGCCGCAGGATGGCGCCGCACCAGGGCAGGTCCACCGCGCGGGGCAACACCTTGCGCCCGCCCAGCACGATGCCGGCGTTGGCCGCGTTGTCGGAAATGGTGTCGAAGACCTTGCGCATGACCTTGGTGTGGCGGTCAAACTGCTCGATGCGCGCGTCAATGATCTCGATCGCCGGCGTCACGCAATCCGTGGCGTCCAGCACATCGTCGATGCTGATCCTGGTGCCTTCCAGCTTCTTCTTCAGCACGAAGGCCAGCTCCACTTCGACCCGCGGCGCAATGAAGCGCGCGCAGGGAACGTCGCCCGGCGCAAAGAACATGTCGTCCAGCAGCGTGCCGTAGTCGGGCTCGTCAATCTGGCTGCTGATCTGCATGGCGCGCGAGGTCAGGCCGATCTTGTGCCCGCGCACGGTGCGGCCGGCGGCGATCTTCATGGCCACCCAGGCGCGCGAGATGGCGTAACCGTCTTCAATCGTCATGCCCGGGTGGCGTTTGGAAAAATGCTCGACTTGGACGCGGCTGCGTTCGCTCTGGTCCAGCTCGGCGGCGAGTTGCTGGATGGTGGATGAATCAAGCATGGTCAGGACTTCTGGAACAGTGGATGCAGATTGCTGTGCTTGCCGTCAAACACCTGGCCGGGGCTTTCGTCCACCTGTGCGGTGATGCCAATCAGCCGGCTCTGCATCAGGGAGGAAAAATGGGCTGTAGCTCCCGCCAGTATTGCGTCACCCGCTCTCTTTTTTGTAGCGTCTGAGCGGCCATTGGCCATCCGCAGGTTGAGATATACGAAGGCATAGTCCTGCTTTCCGTCCGCCACGGCAAAGTGTGCGGCCGGATAGGCCAGCACACGCGTGCCGCCGGTGGGGAACACCTGCCGGCCGTCGTCGTCCCGCACCGCCAGCATGGCGTCGGCCAGGGTCCGGCACAGCGCCGTCATGTCCGTTGCGGCGTCCAGGTTGGGGGTGTAGAGGATGACGAGGTGGGGCATCTTCGGTCTTCAGAGGCGTTGCGCAATGTTGGTGTAGCCCAGGGCCGACGAAGCCTGCGCCGGGGGTATCGCCGCACCGCTTTGAGGTGTCACCGGGAAGATGGCGTTGATCTGTCCCGTGCCCGACGCGCCGAAATAGGGCGTGACAACCTCGACGCCGCCATCGTATTCCGACCAGCCCAGGGCCCCCAGCAGCATCGCCGTGTCGTGCATGAACCCCTCGCCATGGCCCTTGGCTGCGTACTCCGGCAGCATGGTGCAGAAGTCCTTCCACTCGGCCTGCTCCCACATGCGCACCACATGACGGTCGAGTTGTTCCAGAAACGGGCTCCAGATCCTGAACGCGTACTCCGGCGCCAGCCCGTTCTGCGCAAACCGGTGCGACAGCGAGCCGCTGGCAAAGACGGCCACCGTGCCGTCGTACTCGTCCTCGATCGCGCGGCGGATGGCCCAGCCCAGCCGCGCGCTGTCGTTCAGGTAATGCGCCTGGCACAGCGCGGAGACCGAGACCACCTTGTAGTGCTGGTCGGTGTTCATGTAGCGCATGGGCACCAGCGTGCCGTACTCGGGGTTGAGCGTGGTGGCGTCGTGCGCCAGTGTTTCCACGCCGTGGGCGTTGCAGACTTTCGCCAGCAGTTGGCCCAGCGCCGGGTTGCCCGGAAACTCAAAGCCCATGTTGCTGATGAAGTGCGGCAACTCGTTGCTGGTGTACAGGCCCTTGAAGTGCGGCGCGCAGTTGATGTGGTAGTTGGCGTTGACGAGCCAGTGCGTGTCGAACACCACGATCGTGTCCACCCCGGCAGCGCGGCAGCGCCGGTCAATCTCCAGGTGACCGTCAATCGCGTCCTGCCGTGTCCCTTTGCGCGGGCCGTCCAGCTCGCTGAGATACATCGACGGGACATGGGTGATTTTGGCTGCGAGTGCCAGTTTGCCCATGGTCAGGCTCCCCAATGCGGAATATGGTGCGACCCCAGCGACACCGCCACGTTCTTGGGCTCGCAGAACACTTCGTAACTCCAGGTGCCGCCCTCACGCCCCGTGCCGGATGCCTTGGTGCCGCCAAACGGCTGGCGCAGGTCGCGCACGTTCTGGCTGTTGACAAAGCACATGCCGGCCTCCACGGCCGCCGCGACACGGTGGGCGCGGCCGATGTTCTCGGTCCAGACATAGCTGCTCAGGCCGTACTGGATGTCGTTGGCCTTGGCAATGGCGTCCGCCTCGTCCTTGAACGGAATCAGGCAGGCGACGGGGCCAAATATTTCTTCCTGCGCGATGCGCATGCGGTTGTCCACATCGGCAAACACCGTGGGCAGCACGTAGTTGCCCTTCTTCACACGGTCCGGCAGGTCAGCCTGGCCCAGCCCGCCGCACAGCAGCGTGGCACCCTCTTTGGGGCCGAGCTCAATGTAGCTGCGGACCTTGGCCAGGTGGCCCTGGCTCACCATCGGGCCGATGATGGTTTTTTCATCCAGCGGATCGCCCACCGTGATGCGTTTGGCGCGCTCCACAAACTTTGCGCAGAAGTCGGCATAAATGCTCTGCTGCACCAGGATGCGGCTGCCCGCGGTGCATCGCTCGCCGTTGTTGCTGAAGATCATGAACACGGCCGCGTCCAGCGCGCGGTCCAGGTCGGCATCTTCAAAAATCACGAACGGGCTCTTGCCGCCCAGCTCCATGCTGAACTTCTTCAGGCCCGCGGTCTTGACGATGCGGTTGCCGGTGGCGGTGGAGCCGGTGAACGAGATGGCCCGCACGTCCGGGTGCGCCACCAGCGGTTCGCCAGCGTCCTTGCCATAGCCGTGCACGATATTCAGCACGCCGGGCGGGATGCCGGCTTCCAGCGCCAGCTCGCCCAGGCGCGCGGCGGTGAGCGGGCTCAGCTCGCTCATCTTGAGTACCGCCGTGTTGCCAAAAGCCAGGCAAGGTGCCACTTTCCAGGTGCCTGTCATGAACGGCACATTCCACGGGCTGATCAGCGCGCACACGCCCACCGGGTGGAACAGCGTGTAGTTCAGGTGTGTTTCCGTAGGGTAGGTGTGGCCATCGACCCGGGTGCACATCTCGGCGAAGTAGTAGAAGTTGTCGGCGGCGCGCGGGATCAGCTGCTTGCCGGTCTGCGCGATCACCTGGCCACAGTCGTTGGTCTCGGTCTGTGCGATCTCCGGCACATGGGCGGCGATCAGGTCGCCCAGCTTGCGGATGAGTCTGGCGCGCTGCGGCGCCGGCAGGCCGGCCCATTTCGGGAAGGCGGCCTTCGCGGCAGCCACGGCGGCATTCACTTCCGCTTCGCCGCCCGCGGCCACCTCGGCCAGCACGTCCTGCGTGGCGGGGTTGATGGTTTCAAAGTAGCTGGCGCTGGGCACAGCCTGGCCGTTGATGAGGTGCTGGACTTGTTGCATGGTCATTCAATGGTGTTGATGAGCTCGCCCACGCTCTCGATGGACGTGACGACGACGTCTCCCGGCTGGCAATCCACCACACCGTCGGGCGTGCCGGTGAGGATCAGGTCGCCGGGCTGCAGCGTCATGAAGCTGCTGAAGTACTCGATGAGGAAGGGCACGTCAAAAATCATGTCCCGGGTGTTGCCGCTTTGTGTGACCTTGCCATTCACAGTGGTCTGCAGGGCCAGCGCCTGCGGGTTGGCTATGTCTTGCGCATCCACCAGCCAGGGGCCCAGCGGCGTGCAGGTGTCGCGGTTCTTCACGCGCAGGTTGGGGCGGTACCAGTTTTCCAGGTAGTCGCGGATGGCGTAGTCGTTGGCCACGGTGTAGCCGGCAATGAAGTCGTGCGCGTCGTCGCGCTTCACGCGTTTGGCCGTTCTCCCGATGACCACGGTCAGTTCGCACTCGTAGTGCATGAACTTCACGTCCTTGGGCCGGTGTGTCTTCTGGCGGTGGCCGATCAGTGTGCCTTCGCCCTTGATGAACACCAGCGGCACCTCGGGCGCCTTGAATTCAAGCTCCTTCGCGTGGTCGGCGTAGTTCAGGCCGAGTGCCAGGATGGTGCGGGGCCGCACGGTGGGCTTGAGGGGGGGGAGCCAGACCGCTTGATCGTGGGGAACACGGGTGCCGTCTTCCAGCACCAGCAGGCCACCGGATTCGGTGGCGTCGCGGGCCACGCCGTTGTGCAGGATTCTGGCGCGTTTCACGGTGCCTCCGCGATGAGGGTGTTGGACAGGGTCTCGAAGCCCGTCACGTGGATGTCGATCCGGTCACCGGCCCGCGCAAGCGGGCGACCGGTGTCGCTGCCCAGGGTGAGCACGTCGCCAGCGCGAAGGGTCATGAAGTCACTGACGTCGGCCAACAGCCTGTGGGCGTCCCGGACCAGTCCGGAAAAGTTCATGTGCTGGCGGGTCTGGCCGTTGATGCTGACCCTGAGTGTGAACAGTCCGGGGTCAACTGTGGGAGACGCCACGACGGGGGTGGCGCCCACGCCCAGGAAACCGTCGACGCAGCGGAACCTCACCGGTGGCCGGAAGAAACTCGCATGGGGAATGCAGAGGTCGTTGAGCAGCACATAGCTGGCGACCGCATTCGGTCCGCCCATGATCATCCCGATGGTGGCTCCGACTTCCACTTCAGGCACCCGCGCGGGCAGGGCAATCGGTCGCCCATGCGCAGTCCAGGTGTTGGCGGTCTTCACGTACAGGACGGGCGCGACAGGCGGTGCCTTGTACGGGGGCTGATGCATCTGCGCGCCGAGCAGATCCAGTTCGCCGCGGAAATTCAGCAACGTGCCGTAGACGGTCCCGAAGGGCAGGAACTGCATCAGGGCTGCTCCAGTTCGATGACTTCGTCGAGCAGCTGATACAACTGCGCCAGTTTCTGCTTTCCCAGCGACTGCTCCATCCAGTCGTAGTGCGCCTCGATGGTGCGGGAGAGCTTCTCCACCAGCTTCAGGCCGCGGGCGGTGGCTTCCACCACCGAGCGCCGCTGGTCCTGCGGGTCCCGCTCGCGGCGAATCAGGCCGTCCCGTTCCATGCGTGCCAGCACGCCGGTCAGGCTTGGCCCCAGGATGAAGGCCTCGCGAGCCACACGACCCGTCTCCACCGTGCCGTGTTCGCCCAGCACGCGCAACACGCGCCATTGCTGGTCAGAGAGGCCATGTTCGCGCAGGCCGGGGCGCGTATGGGCCATGACGGATTCGCGCGCCTGAAGCAGCAGGCGGGGCAGGTTGCGATGGACAAAGGGCTTGATCATGAATTAATTAATATATTAAATGAATTCCGCGGCTTCGCCAAATCCCGGCCTCGGTACTTACCCTTGCCCCGCTATAGTCGGCACTCTCATGGCCAAGGAAAAGACCAGCTTCACCTGTACCGAATGTGGCGGCACCAGCCCGCGATGGCTGGGGCAATGTCCCCATTGCGAGGCCTGGAACACGATGGTCGAGGTCGTCTCCGGGAATACCGCGCCGGCCCGCAACCGCTTTGCCTCCCTGGCCAGGGCATCAGAACTGACCGCGCTGGCGGATATTGAAGCCAGCGACTTTGAGCGCACCCCCACCGGCATAGACGAGCTGGACCGGGTGCTGGGTGGTGGCATGGTCGAGGGTGGCGTGGTACTGATTGGTGGCGATCCTGGCATTGGCAAGTCAACCTTGCTGTTGCAGGCCCTGGACGGCTTGCAACGAGTGAACGTCCCCGCTTTGTACGTCACCGGCGAGGAGTCCGGCGCGCAAGTGGCGTTGCGCTCGCGCCGACTTGGGTTGGACAACAGCCAGGTGAAGGTCCTTGCCGAAACGCAGCTCGAAAAAATACTGGCCACCATCGCGGCGGCGCAGCCCGCGATCGCGGTCATCGATTCCATCCAGACCATCTATTCCGACCAGCTGACCTCCGCCCCCGGGTCGGTGGCCCAGGTCCGCGAATGCGCGGCGCACCTCACCCGGGCCGCAAAATCAGGTGGCCCCTGCGTGGTGCTGGTCGGGCACGTGACCAAGGAAGGGGCGCTGGCAGGGCCGCGGGTGCTGGAACACATGGTGGACACCGTCCTGTATTTCGAAGGTGACACGCACTCGAGCTTTCGGTTGATCCGCGCGATCAAGAACCGCTTTGGCGCGGTCAACGAGATCGGTGTGTTCGCCATGACCGAAAAGGGCCTCAAGGGTGTGGCCAACCCCAGCGCCATCTTTCTGAGCCAGCATGCCGAGCCGGTACCGGGCAGTTGTGTGCTGGTGACGCTGGAAGGCACCCGCCCGATGCTGGTGGAGATCCAGGCGCTCGTGGACAGCGGTGGCCCGAGCCCCCGGCGACTGAGCGTGGGTCTGGACCGGGACCGGCTCGCCATGTTGCTGGCTGTATTGCATCGCCACGCCGGTGTGGCCTGCATGGACCAGGACGTGTTTGTCAACGCCGTGGGCGGCGTGCGGATCAGCGAGCCTGCGGCGGACTTGGCAGTGATGTTGGCAATCACTTCTTCGCTGCGGGGCAAGGCGTTGCCCAAAGGATTCGTGGCATTTGGCGAAGTGGGGCTCGCGGGCGAAGTCCGACCCGCGCCGCGAGGCCAGGAGCGCTTGCGCGAGGCGGCCAAGCTGGGCTTCAGCGTGGCGGTGGTGCCCAAGGCCAACGCCCCCAAAAAAGCCGGCAAGGATCTCGAAGGGCTGACGATCCACGCGGTTGATCGCATAGAGGAAGCGCTGGATGTGGCGAGGGGACTGGGCTGAAACAGCAGGACAGGACAACCCGGAATGAACTATCTGAAGATCTTGGTCCCGGCCGCAGGCGTGGCACTTGTAGCTGCCGCTTACCGGGCCTATGGGTGGCCTGGCGTCGCCATCGTCTCCGGCGGCATCGTGATGTGGATCCTGCTGCACTTCACGCGAATGATGCAGGCGCTCAAGCGTGCAGCGGACCGGCCCATCGGGTTTGTCGGCAGCGCCGTGATGCTGAACGCCAGGTTGCGGACCGGTGTCACCCTGCTGCATGTGATCGCCTTGACGCGGGCGCTGGGTGAACTGCTGTCCCCAAAGGATGAGCAGCCGGAAGTGTTCCGCTGGACGGATGCCGCGGAGTCGCATGTCACATGTGAGTTCCGCAACGGCAGGCTGGTGAAATGGGAGCTGTTCCGCCCGCCTGTTGGCGACGAAGAGACGCCGGTACCCGGGCCTTAAAATCACCGGTTCCAGGCAACCCGACCCCAAAGGACATTTCATGAGCGCAGTTCCCTCCATGGCCGATCGCGACGGCAAGATCTGGATGGACGGTCAGCTGGTCGATTGGCGTGATGCCAAGATCCATGTGCTGACCCACACCCTGCACTACGGCTGCGGCGCGTTTGAAGGCGTGCGTGCCTACAACACGGTCAACGGAACGGCCATCTTCCGGCTGGAAGAACACACCGAGCGGCTGTTCAACAGTGCCAAGATCCTGCGCATGAAGATCCCGTTTACCAAAGACGAGGTGAATGAGGCCCAGAAAACTGTCGTGCGCGAGAACAAGCTGGAGAGTTGCTACCTGCGTCCCCTGACATGGATTGGATCGCAAAAGCTGGGGGTGTCCCCCAAGGGCAACACCATCCACCTGATGGTCGCGGCATGGGCCTGGGGTGCTTACCTGGGTGAAGAGGGCATGCGCCGCGGCATCCGGGTAAAGACCAGCAGCTACACGCGCCACCATGTCAACATCACCATGACGCAGGCCAAGGCGGTGAGCAATTACACCAATTCCATCCTCGCAAACATGGAGGCTCTGGACGACGGATACGACGAAGCGCTGTTGCTGGACAGCAGTGGTTTTGTGAGCGAGGGCGCTGGCGAGAACATTTTCGTCATCAAGAACGGTGTGATCTACACCCCCGACCTGTCTGCCGGTGCCCTGAACGGGATCACGCGCAATACCGTGTTCCATATCGCAAAGGACCTGGGCCTGGAGATCGTGCAAAAGCGCATCACCCGGGACGAGGTCTATATCGCCGATGAAGCGTTCTTTACCGGCACGGCGGCGGAAGTCACGCCCATCCGCGAACTGGACCGTGTGGAACTGGGCAGTGGTTCGCGCGGACCGGTCACCGAGAAGATCCAGGCGGCATTCTTTGACATCGTCAATGGACGCAACCCCAAGTACGCCCATTGGCTGAGCAAGGTCTGAACATGAGCAACTCAGCCGTTGAACTTTTGGCCAAGGACCTGAACCCTCAAGGCGGGGTGCATTGCCCCAGCCCCAAGGCCGACATGAAGCTCTGGAATACCCATCCCAAGGTGTACCTGGACGTGGCGCGTACCGGCGAAGCCAAGTGCCCATACTGTGGCACGGTGTACCGGCTCAAGGCTGGCGAGTCAGTCGGGCACGGACACTGATTCCGGGCATGCCGGCCTGAACATGTCCCCGGCCCAGTCCCAAGACCCGGAGGTCATCGTGACCTGCCTGAAGCGGCGCTTTACGGGCGTCTCCGGCACAGTCAATGCCCTGTTGCCGGTGCAGGCGCGTTCCCTGCCCATCGGCTACGTGGGGACCCCGCTGGCGGGCGCGGAGCGGGCAAGCCGAGAGACTCCCGGCAGCTTCCGTTTTCTGTCCCTGACCGAAGCCGTGCGGTTGTGCCGGCGTGGACTGCCGGACGGCAGGCCCAGACTCTGGCACGTGCGGCGGAATCACGAAATGCTGTTGGGTCTGCTGTTGCGCGATCTCCTGCGCCTGCCCATCCGGCTGGTCTTCACATCAGCGGCCATCCGCCTGCATTCCTGGATTCCGCGCAGGATGATCGGACGCATGGATCGTGTCATTGCCACGACCGAAGCCGCAGCCCGTTTGGTACCCAATGCTGCTGCGGTGGTGGGACATGGTGTTCCGGTGGACCTGTTCAGGCCGCCAGCCTCGCGCAATCGGGCGTGGCGGGCCCTCGGTTTGCCAGGGAGCTTCGGGATCGGGACTTTTGGTCGTGTGCGGGAAGAAAAAGGTGTGCACCTGTTCGTGCGGGCCATGCTGAACCTGTTGCCCGAATTCCCTGGGGCGACAGCGGTCATCGTCGGACTGTGCCAGCCCGGCGATGCCGCCTTCGTCAAAGGACTCAAGGAAGAGATTGAACGTGCCAACCTCGTTGAACGCTTCGTGTGGGCTGGCGAAGTTGCACCCGAACTGATGCCGCGCTGGTATCAGGCCATGAGCGTGGTCGTCGCGTGCCCGCTGTATGAGGGGTACGGCTTGACAGTGATTGAAGCGATGGCCTGTGGGTGCCCGGTGGTCGCAAGTCGCACGGGCGCATTCGAAGCGATGATTGAGCCGGGCGAATCCGGACATCTGGTGGAGGTCGGTGACTTTGCGGCGCTGGCGCAGGCAGTCAGATTGCTTCTCGCAGACCCGCCCCTCGCCGACGCAATGGGGCACAAGGGGCGGGATCGCGCCGTATCCCGGTTTTCAGTCGAGGCGGAGGCACATGGCATTGAGCGGGTCTACCGCGATCTGTGGGCTGCGGACGGAATCGCTGCGTGAACAGGGACAGAGCGATTTGCGTCAGGCTGATGGGAGGGCTGGGCAACCAGATGTTCCAGTACGCCGTGGGCCGTGCGACTGCACATCGACTGGGCGTGGAATTGCTTGTGGACGACCGGTACCTGCAGCGACGCCAGCAACACAGTGGCTTCGCACTGGATGCGTTCCGCCTGCGGGGGCGCACGGCCGACGCAGCGGTGCACTCCGCATTTCCAGAAATCAAGTGGCGTGTGTCTCGCGCGCTGCGCCGGCAGATCCGGCCGCTTTGGGGGTTCTTTCATGAACGCGGCATGGGCTATGACCCGTCGATTCGGGATGTCCAGGCCGGGATGCTCCTGTCCGGATTCTGGCAATCCTGGCGGTACTTCCAGGACGTGGCCCCGACTCTGCGCGAAGAATTTGTGCTGGATACCCCCTGGCCAAAGGAGGCCGAGCAATTGCTCAACGAGTTTGCGGATCCCGGTCGTGGGGACTCGGTGGCCTTGCATGTCAGGCGCGGAGACTATGCACACAGCCCCGACGCGCTGCGGCGTCACGGGCTGTGCACTGCCGAGTACTACAACCAGGCGATGTCGCAGATGGTGCGGCGCGTGCCGCGCGCCGTTTTCAGGGTTTTTTCCGATGATCCGGACTGGGTGCGCCACAACCTCCAGCTCCCGGCTGGTACCGAGTTCATTTCCCGTCCAACATTCAGGCCGGAGCACGACCTGATGCTGATGGCTGGTTGTCGTCACCAGATCATCGCCAACAGCACCTTCAGCTGGTGGGCCGGCTGGCTGAATGTATCGCCTGGAAAAGTGGTGATTGCGCCAAGCCCCTGGTTTGATGAGCCTGGCATGGACAATGCCGACAGATGGCCCGAGGGTTGGTTGTTGCTTGACAAACGCACGGGGCTTGAAAAATGAGCCTTTTGCGTGGGGCCTTGGTATCCAGCGGAATGTTGGGCGACCGGATCTTCGATCTCGCTGATCCGGGCAACCGGGACGACGCGTACTTGCCGTATGTGAAGCTGCGCGACGCGTTCCTCGCTCGCGGCGTCGAACTGCATACACCTGACGTGCTTCAGGCCAGGGGAGTGGTGGCCGATTTCGAGCTGCACCTGAACGCCCGGCGTGCATTGCGACATCCGGCTTCCTATGTGTTGCTGCTGGAGACGCCGCACATCAAGCCGATCAACGGGGACAGGGCGCATCTGGAGCGCTACCGGAAGGTGTTTACCTGGCGCGAAGACTGGCAGGATGGACAGCGGTTTCTGCCAATTGCATTCCCCAATACTGTTGTGCTGCCAGAGCTGGATGGTCTTGCGGCGCGGGACCGCTTTGCCTGCCTGATCGCCGGGAACAAGTCCATCGGGCGCGATGATGGTCGTGGCCTCTATGGTGAGCGTGTGAGGACCATCCGCTGGTTTGAGTCCCACAAGCCAGAGGATTTCGACCTCTTCGGCCCCGGGTGGGATCGCCCTGCGAGCGCCAAGGGGATGCGAGGACGTGCCCTCCGTTGGCTGACCGCTGTGGGCAACCGCGTGCGCGGCGTCCCGGCGTTTCCGAGCTGGCGCGGACTTGCCCGCTCCAAACGGGAAGTCATGCGCCGAACGCGGTTCGCGATCTGCTACGAGAACGTTCGAGATTTCCCGGGCTACATCACGGAGAAAATGTTTGACTGTTTCTTTGCCGGATGCGTGCCGGTGTACTGGGGTCCGCTGGACATTGGGAACACGATCCCGATGGCCTGCTTTGTTGACAGAAGGCAATTTGCCAGTCACGAAGCCCTCTGGTCGCATTTGGCGGGAATTGGGGAGGAGGAGTATCTGCGCATGCAGGCCGCCATGCGGGAGTTTCTGGGCAGCGAAGCTGTGCGACCCTTCACAGACGAGTGCTTCGCCGTGTCGGTGGCGACGGCCATTTCCGAAGACCTTGCGATAATCCGCAGATGATCCCTCCGCGTCGCGCAGTTGGGGCCGCATCATGAGCGATCCCCAAATTCTTCCGGTCATTCTTTCGGGTGGGTCCGGGACCCGCTTGTGGCCGCTTTCCCGGCGCGATCTGCCCAAGCAGTTTGTGCCGCTCGTCGACGGAAAGAGTCTCCTGCAACTGACCCTGGAACGCGCGCGGCTGATCAGCCCTTCGATGCTGCTGGTCGCCAGTGAAGCCCATCGATTCCTGGTCCAGGAGGCTGTCGAGGCCGCTGGAGTGGACGCGCGGGTTTTGCTGGAGCCTGTGGGACGAAATACGGCGGCCGCAATGGCTGCAGCCTGCCTGTACGCCGACACCAACGCCTGCATGCTGTTTTTGCCGGCTGATCACCACATTCCGGACGCAGCAGCGTTCGCCCGCACCATCAATGAGGGGATGGCCAGCGCCTTGGCCGGCCACATCGTCACTTTTGGCGTCGTGCCAACGTTTCCGAGCACAGCCTATGGCTACATCCGTGCCGGGCAGGTGCTCGCTGGCCTTGCGCCGGCCAGGGCGGTCGATCTGTTTGTGGAAAAGCCTGATCGGGAAGCCGCAGAGAAGATCATGCTTCAAGGCGGACATTTCTGGAACGCAGGGGTCTTTCTTGCCCGTCGGGATATCTTGATGGAGGCGTTGGCCACGCATGCGCCCGACATCCTGGAGGCTTGTCGCGTTGCAGTGAGTACGCAGCGAGCCGATGGCAATTTTGTGCGACTTGGCAAGGAAGCGTTCGAGCGCGCGCGATCACAAAGCATTGACTACGCAGTGATGGAGCATTCCCGCGATGTGGCTGTAGTGCCGTTCGAAGGCGCCTGGAGCGACGTGGGAAGCTGGAACGCCGTGGCAGGGCTGACCGCAGCGGATGCCGAGGGAAATCGCGTGCACGGCAACGGTTTCTGCGTGGAGTCCAGGAACACCTATATACACGCTCCGCAGCGCCCCGTGGTGGCGCTTGGGGTCAGTGACCTGCTTGTGATTGACTCACAGGACGCGCTGCTTGTCGCGGACGCCAGCCACGCCGAGCAGGTTCGACAGGTTGTCGATCTCTTGCTGGCGGCCGGAGTGCCTCAGGCCACGGCGCACCGGCATGTGTCCCGGCCCTGGGGCAGCTATGACAGCCTCGACGTAGGACATCATTTCCAGGTGAAGCGGCTCACGGTCAAGCCAGGGGGGCGATTGTCGTTGCAACTGCATCACCGCCGGGCCGAGCACTGGATAGTGGTGGCAGGGACAGCTCGTGTGACTTGTGGCGAGCGTGTGTTTGACCTTGAACGCAACCAGTCCACCTACATTCCCCTGGGCGAGAGGCACCGTCTGGAGAACCCGGGAGCGACTCTGTTGGAGGTGATCGAAATCCAGTCCGGGGAGTACCTCGGCGAGGACGACATTGTGCGTTTTGAAGACAACTACGGAAGGGCCTGAACATGGCACAGAAAACGGCCCTGATCACCGGCATCACCGGCCAGGACGGCGCCTATCTCGCAGACTTCCTGCTCGCCAAGGGATATGAAGTCCACGGGATCAAGCGGCGCTCCAGCCTGTTCAATACCGAACGCATAGACCACATATTCCAGGACCCTCATGTGGACCACCCCAGGCTCAGCCTGCACTACGGAGACCTGTCCGATACCAGCAATCTGGTGCGGATCGTGCAGCAGACCCAGCCTGACGAAATCTACAACCTGGGCGCCCAGAGCCATGTCGCCGTGAGCTTTGAAAGCCCCGAGTACACCGCAGATGTGGACGGTCTGGGCGCCTTGAGGTTGCTTGAAGCCATCCGCATTCTGGGGATGGAGAAGAAGACGCGCTTTTACCAGGCGTCGACATCAGAACTCTACGGCCTTGTGCAGGAAACGCCCCAGAAGGAGACCACGCCGTTCTACCCGCGCAGCCCATATGCAGTGGCGAAGCTGTACGCCTACTGGATCACGGTGAACTATCGCGAAGCCTACGGCATCTACGCCTGCAATGGGATCCTTTTCAACCACGAGAGCCCTCGCCGCGGCGAAACGTTTATCACGCGCAAGGTGACGCGCGGGCTTGCCAATATCGCGCAGGGGCTGGAGCCGTGCCTCTACCTGGGAAACATGGACGCCCTGCGCGACTGGGGTCACGCAAGAGACTATGTGCGGATGCAATGGCTGATGTTGCAGCAAACCGAGCCCGAGGACTATGTGATCGCGACCGGCGTGCAATGCTCCGTGCGTGACTTTGTCCGCAAGGCCGCGGCCAGGTTGGGCATCGTCCTCGCCTTTGAGGGGCACGGTACCGAAGAAGTCGCACGCGTCGAGTCGATCGAAGGCGACAGTGCGCCATCCCTTAGGCCCGGACAGATCATCCTGCGCGTGGATCCCCGCTACTTCAGGCCGACGGAAGTGGAGACCTTGCTGGGTTCGGCCGCGAAAGCGCGGGACAGGCTTGGGTGGGTGCCCGAGATCACCCTGGACGACATGGTGGCCGAAATGGTGGCCCACGATCTGGACCAGGCGCGCCGGCATGCCACGTTGAAAGCGGCCGGGTTCAATCTGACCGTGGCGCAGGGTCGCTAGTCATGGCGCGACTCAAGGTTCTGCTCACGGGCGGCTCCGGAATGGTGGGGCGCAATGTGCGAGAGCACCCGACAGCTTCAGGATGGGATCTTCATGCCCCGACTCACGCGGAGCTGGATTTGCTTGATGCGGCCAGCACGGCGAGCTTTGTCCGGGAACTAAGACCGGATGTCGTGGTGCACGCGGCCGGATTGGTGGGCGGAATCCAGGCCAACATGGCCCAGCCTGTCAATTTCCTTGTCGCCAATATCCAGATGGGGCAGAACATTGTGCTGGCCGCCCATGCGGCCGGGGTGCCGCGCCTGTTGAATCTGGGCAGCTCCTGCATGTATCCACGCGCCGCGCCCAATCCGCTGGTCGAGGAACTGGTTCTGGCCGGAGAACTTGAGCCGACCAATGAAGGGTACGCGCTTGCAAAGATCGTCACTGCACGCTTGTGCGATTACATCCGGCGTGAAGACCCTTCTCGGCGGTACCAGACCGTGATTCCCTGCAATCTGTACGGGCGCCATGACAGTTTCGATCCGCGCAACTCTCATCTTGTTCCCGCGATCATTCACAAGGTTCACGTGGCCCGGCAGAGCGGCGCGCAGACCGTGGAGATCTGGGGCGACGGAACAGCCCGGCGCGAGTTCATGTACGCTGGCGACGTGGCCGATGCCATTGCCCGGCACGTCAGCGAAGACAAGCCGGCACCCGATCTCATGAATCTCGGTCCCGGCACCGACCACAGCATCAATGAATACTATGAAGCAGTTGCCCGTGTGGTCGGCTGGAATGGGCGCTTTGTACATGCCCTGGACAAGCCAGTGGGGATGCGCCAGAAGCTGGTGAGTACCCGCAGACAATCTGTATGGGGCTGGCAACCGCAGACATCGCTTGAAGAGGGGTTGACCCTTACCTACCAACACTACCTGGAAACCTGCGCGACATGAATGCCCGCTTTCCCCTGGCAACCAGTTCCTGGGGCCCCGAAGAGAAGGACGCGATGTTGTCCGTCATGGATTCGGGCATGTTCACCATGGGCCCGCGCGTGGCAAGGTTCGAGGAGGACTTTGCCCGCTACTGCGGCAGCCGCCACTGCGTCATGGTGAACTCGGGTTCATCCGCCAATCTGCTGATGGTCGGGGCGCTCTTCTACACACGCAACAGCAAACTGAAACTCGAGCGCGGGGACGAAGTCATCGTCCCGGCGGTTTCCTGGAGCACGACTTACTATCCGCTCTATCAATACGGTCTTCGCATCAAGTTCGTTGATGTCGACCTGGAAACACTCAACTACGACCTGGAGCAGCTTGCAGCTGCGGTAACTGACCGCACGCGGGTCATCATGGCCGTCAACCTCCTGGGCAACCCCAACGATTTTGGCCGCATCCGGGAAATCGTGGCAGACCGGCGCATCGTCCTGATTGAAGACAACTGCGAATCCATGGGGGCGACGTTCCAGGGAAGGCAGGCCGGGACTTTCGGGGTCATGGGCAGCTTCAGTGCCTTCTTTTCGCACCACATCTCGACGATGGAGGGCGGAATGGTGGTCACCGACGATGACGAGTTGCACCACATCCTGCTGTCGTTGCGCGCGCACGGCTGGACGAGGCACCTGCCCAAGCACAACCTCGTATGCGGGACCAAGAGTGACGACCCGTTTGAGGAGTCGTTCCGTTTTGTCTTGCCGGGGTACAACGTACGCCCACTCGAAATGTCGGGCGCCATCGGTGTTGAGCAGGTGCGCCGCCTGCCGGGCCTGATCTCGGAGAGGCGGCGCAATGGCGCGCTCTTCCAGGCGGCCATGGCCGGGCATCCCGAATTGATGATCCAGCGCGAGACCGGCGAGAGCAGCTGGTTCGGATTCAGTCTGGTCATCCGGCCGGGGTCCTCGATGACGCGCAAGCAACTCGTCGCGAAGCTCACCGGACTTGGCTTCGAATGCCGCCCCATCGTTGCCGGCAATTTCGCGAAGAACGAAGTCGTGCGCTACTTTGACTCGGAGGTGCACTCCAGCCTGCACAATGCCGAGCGTGTCGATACCCACGGATTGTTCGTCGGGAACCACCACTATCCGATCCCGGATGCGATCGACGCATTGCGCAGTCTCTGAGCCGCGAATTCCAGCCATGCCCATCCAGTTTCTCCAGAAGCACGTGGTCCGGCCGCTTCGCAAGCTCTATCGCCGCGAAGTCCTGAAGGATCCCTTCCTGCTTGCCGTCAAAGCCTGGAAGCGGGATCGCGGCGATTCGACACTGCGGATGGACTACCCGCTGGGCCCCGGCAGCCTCGTGCTGGATGTAGGGGGTTACCAGGGAGACTTTGCCGCCGACGTGGTGAGCCGGTACGGGGCCAAAGTGCTGGTGTTTGAACCCATGCCGGGGTTTGCTGCCAGCAGCAAGGAGCGGTTTGCGGGGGAGCCCCGCGTCACTGTCCTGCCGTATGGGTTGGGCGCCACTGACGGCCAGTTGATGATCTCCCAGCAGGACGACGCGTCCAGTTTCTTTCGCGCTCACCAAGGCGCGCCATCCGGCCCAGTTGTTGACGTCCGGGCTGTGGCAGGGGTCTGGAAGGAACTGCAGATCGACCGTGTGGACCTCATCAAGATCAATATCGAAGGCGGCGAGTACGAACTCCTGCCCGCATTGATTGACGCCGGCCTGATTGCACGCATTGCCAACATCCAGGTCCAGTTTCACGATTTCGTTCCGGGGGCCGCAGCGTTTCGTGACGCCATCCGCCGTGAACTGGCCAAGACCCATGATGAGCTCTGGTGCTATGAGTTTGTCTGGGAGAGCTGGCGCATCAAGCCCGAAGCTGCGTGTTGAACGTTCTGGTCACCGGCGGCGCGGGGTATATCGGCAGCCATGTCTGCGTTGCCTTGCTGGAGGCAGGGCATCAAGTCACGGTGGTGGACAACCTCTGCAACAGCAGCGCCCGTTCCATGGATGCGGTTCAGTCCGTCACGGGCCGGACTCTCAACTTCACACAGATGGACATCCGCGATACCACCGGGCTTGTGTCGGTGATGCAGGCGCGCAGCGTCGACGTGGTGATCCACCTTGCGGGCCTCAAGGCCGTCGGGGAATCTGTCCAGTCTCCGCTGGCCTACTACAGCAACAATGTCGGGGGCACACTTTCGCTGCTGCATGCCATGGAGGCAACGGGTGCGAGGCGCCTCATTTTCAGCAGCAGCGCCACGGTTTACGGTGTGCCAGACTTCCTTCCCTACACGGAAACGCACCCCACAAGACCGTCCAGTCCCTATGGACACAGCAAGCTTCATGCGGAGCGCATGCTGCGCGACCTGTGCCACTCCAGCGGCGACTGGTCCATCGTGGCGCTGCGCTACTTCAATCCCGTGGGAGCACATGCCAGCGCGGAGCTGGGTGAAGATCCGCGCGGCACACCCAACAACCTGATGCCATTCATTGCCCAAGTGGCCGCCGGACTGCGGGACAGGCTGACAATCTTTGGTGACGACTATGCCACCCGGGATGGAACCTGCGTCCGTGACTACCTGCATGTGATGGACCTGGCGAGTGGCCACCTGGAAGCGCTGTCGTACAGCGCCACGGCTGCGGGCTTCCACGCTTTCAATCTCGGTACAGGCCAGGGCACATCGGTTAGGGAACTGCTTGCCGCGTTCGAAGCCACCAATCGCGTACGCGTGCCGCACGAAATTGGCCCCCGGCGTGCTGGCGACATTGACGCGTTCTGGGCCGACCCGGCTCGGGCGGTCATCCACCTGGGCTGGAAGCCCAGGCACGATCTGGCCGACATGTGTGAGTCGACCTGGCGATGGCAATTGGCCCATCCGAGGGGATTCCAGTGAGACCGGGTATCCAGGTGCGGGTGGTGAACCTGGATCGTTCGCCCCAGCGCCTGGAAGCCATGGTGACCAACCTGGCCGGGGTGGGTCTTGCCTTTGCGCGACTTCCAGCGGTCGATGCCGGTGCACTGGACCCCGGCGATATTGCTGGCGTCTATGACCTTGAGGCCAATCGCCGTGCCTATTTCGCCCCGCTCAAGCGCGGGGAAATAGGCTGCTTCCTTTCGCATCGCAAGGCCTGGGCTGAATTCCTTGCCAGCGGGCAGGCCACGCACCTGGTCATTCTGGAGGACGATGTGGCTTTCTCCTCGCCGCCCCAGGTGGTGCTGGACGCCATCGCAGAGTATCTGGACGCCGCAGGCCCCTGCATGGTCAAGCTGTACGCGCGTCACCACGCATCAGGACGCACGCTGCGCGATCTCGGCCAGGGGCACCGGCTGGTCCGGCCCACGCTCGCGCCCCTTGGGACACAGGCCCAGATGCTGAACAGGGCCGCCGCCCATCGACTGCTGCAAGCCACAGCCCGGTTTTACGAGCCCATTGATGTGGCCCTGCAGCGCACCTGGGACACAGGTGTGGACATTCTGGTGGCGACGCCGGACCTCGTCCTCGAGATCAGCGACCAGCTTGGTGGAACCACACTGCGGGCTGCCCGCAGGGAGCCGCTGGCAGGCAGGCTTCTGCGCGAAGTGCGCCGTCCCTGGTTTCGGGGGCGCCGCAGGTGGCAGGCCTGGATGGCGGCATTGCGAAGGTAAAAAAAAGCCACCTTGCGGTGGCTTTGAAAGTCCTTGGAAGGACGTCGTTGGGAGACCTGAATCCTGAAGCGGCCGTTGTTCCGGCTCGAATCCCCGATGTATGTGACAGCTTGAGCACGAACTGTAGGGGATACCTGCGGTGACCCGCATCCCCCAATTGGGGGAGACCCTGCAACTAATTCACGTTCAGGAGCCTCAATACGCCGGCAAATTGTGACAATTTGAAAGTCCGATCAATCGAGGCCGTGCGATCAGGCGGTGCCTGGAAGTGTGACGACAAATGACGCACCCCCGCCAGCCCGATCGACGCAACGCACTTGCCCGCCATGGCGCTCGGCGATCGACTTGACCAGCGCCAGACCAAGCCCGACACCGCCTTCGCGCTCGCTCGCCCCAGGCAGACGGTAAAACGGCTCAAAAATCCGCTCACGTTGATCCTGGGGCACCCCGGGCCCGTGGTCGCTGACGGCAAGACTGATCTGCCCGGGCGACCGCGTCAGGACGACATCGATCCCACCATCGCCGTGGCGCCGGGCGTTTTCGAGCAGATTGCGTATCAGGCGCCGCATCAGTTTTGCCACACCGTTCACCACCACCACAGGGTCGCCATCGGGCAGGCTCAGGGTGGCTCCGACGCGCGCACATTCTTCTGCGGCCAGCCCCGACAGATCCAGCGGCTCCACGCTTCCAAGGTCGGCCTCGCGTGCGTCAAGCCGACTGGCGAGCAAAATCTCGCCGATCAGCTGATCCAGTTCACCAATGTTGCGCGCAAGCTCATCCCGCAGACCGGGGGCCGGCTGCGTACCCATCAGCTCCAGACCCATCCGGATGCGCGCCAGGGGTGAACGCAACTCGTGTGATGCGTTGGCCAGGAGCGACTTTTGCGACTCCAGCAGGCTGCGCTGCGATGCAAGCAACAACTCGATGTGTTGCGCCGCCGCGTTGAACCGCCGCGACAGATCGGCCACTTCGTCCTGTCCGTCGTCGTACACCCGCACCGAGAGGTCGCCGTCGCCCCAGCGCTGCACGCCGCGTTGCAGGGCTTCCAGTCGCAAGGTGAGTCTGCGTATGACCGGATACACGCCAAACGCCACGGCCAGCCCGACGATCGCCAACATCCACAGAAAGCCATAGGGCGGGCGTGCCCATGGAGGCACCCAGGGGATGTCTCCTCCAGCTCGCGGTCCAGGGGGCATGCCGTCCGCCCGTCCTTCAGGCATACGCCGCGGCCGGGGCGCAAGCTCCAGCTGCAGCAATTGCCCGTCACTCAGCGTCACCGCAAACGTCACAGGCTGGCCGGGTTCCCGCCGGGGCCTCACCTGGCCCGTTCCGATCACGTCGCCCTGCGCATTGCGCACGGTCACTTCACGGGGGGTAGGCGGGGTCGGTGGCGGGGTGTTGTATTCCACAGCCACGCGCCAGGCCCACCCGACAGCAAACGTCAGCACCACGACGCTGCCCAGCACGGCGAGCCAGATGCGCAGGTACAACCGGCGTGAGAAGGCGCCCAGCAGGTTCAGGCCCATGTGCGCTCCGCTTCAGTCCTGCTGCTTGGCGAACACGTAGCCCACGCCGCGCACCGTCAGGATCCGTTTCGGGTTCTTCACGTCGCTTTCGATGGCGGCGCGGATGCGTCCCATGTGCACGTCAATGGATCGGTCAAACGCATCCAGCTCGCGCCCCCGCACGGCCTCCATGATCTGGTCGCGCGTCAACACCCGGCCGGCCCGCTCGGCCAGCGCCAGCAACAGGTCAAACTGGTACGCCGTGAGCTCACAGGCAGCTCCGGCCACAGACACCGAGCGTGCGTCGCGGTCAATCTCCAGCGAGCCGAACCTGAGGCGACTGCTGCCGCTTGGCTGGGTGCCGTCGGCGCGCCGTCGCAGGATGGCACGGATGCGGGCCAACAGCTCCCGCGGCTCAAAAGGCTTGGGCAGGTAGTCGTCGGCACCCAGCTCCAGGCCGATGATGCGGTCCATGGGGTCGCCTTTCGCGGTCAGCATCAGCACCGGCACGCGCGCGGTGTCCCCGGGCATGGCACGGATGCGGCGGCAGACTTCCAGGCCATCCATGTCGGGCAGCATCAGGTCGAGGATGACCAGGTCGGGCACGCCTGCACCGAGCTTCACCAACCCTTCATTTCCCTGGCCGGCCGTATCGACCGCAAAACCCGACTGGCCCAGGTAGTCCGCGACCATCTGTGCAAGGCGCGCGTCGTCTTCGATCATCAGCAGCTGTTGGGTCATGTCTGCAGTGTAGGGCGCGTGGTTCATCGGTGCATGGTGCGCGCTGTTCCCGCCAGGGGTTTGAACCAGCGGTAAAGTAAAGTAAATGGATCACCCCCTGTTGCCCGGCGACATCCCTGCGCATCACTCGGCCGCCCGCCCCGAGGCGGTCGCCGTGCACTTTGGGGGCCGGGACTGCACCTGGCGCGAGTTGGAGCGCCGCACGGACGCCGCCGCGCGATCACTTGTTGGCAAATGGGGGGTGGCGGCGGGTGACCGGGTCGCCTACCTCGGACTGAACCACCTGGACCAGTTGGTCCTGCTGTTTGCCCTGTGCCGCCTGGGTGCCATGCTGGTGCCGCTGAACGTGCGTCTGGCTCCGGTTGAATGGCAATCCGTGCTGGACGACTGCGCGCCGGTGTGCCTGCTGCACGACGCAGCCTTTGGTGAGCCGGCCAGCGCACTGGCCGCCGTCACGGCACGGCCGGCCTATCCGATCGAATCGCTTGGCGAAGAGTCGAGCACGGCCGCTGCCCCATCGGCCGGTGCCGCTGGTGACCCGGCACTGCTGGTCTACACCTCGGGCACGACAGGGCGCCCCAAGGGTGCGGTCCACACGCAGGCCAATCTGATGGCCAACATGGCCGCTGCAATCCAGGCCCACAACCTTACATCGCAAGACCGTGTGCTGACGGTGTTGCCCCTGTTTCACGTGGGCGGCCTGTGCATCCAGACGCTGCCGGCCCTTCGGGTGGGTGCGACCGTGCAGCTGCATTCGCGCTTTGATGCCACGGCCACGCTGCAGACGCTGGCCGAGCGGCGCCCGACGCTCACGCTGCTGGTCCCGGCAGTGATGAAGGCGCTGCTGGACCATCCGGGGTGGCCGGCGACCGACCTCACCAGCCTGCGCGCCGTCTGGGCGGGCTCCAGCATCCTGCCCGAGGCGCTGGTGCAGGCGTTCCATGCCCGCGGCGTGCCGGTGTGCAATGTCTACGGCGCGACGGAAACCGGGCCGTTCTCGCTGGCGTTGCCGGCTGACAGGGCGCTGGACCATGTGGGCTCATGTGGCTGGCCTGCTTTGGCCGTGGAGGCACGGCTGGCGGACGTTCGCGCCGACGGGGTCGGCGAATTGTGGGTACGCGCCCCGCAGGTCGTCAGCCACTACTGGCCACAGCTGCCTGCGGTGGATGCAGACGGTTGGTTCCACAGCGGCGACCTGGCCCGGTGCGCCGCAGACGGCAGCTACACCATCGTGGGCCGCGCCCGCGAGCTGATCATCTCGGGCGGCGAAAACATCTACCCCGCCGAAGTCGAGAATGCGCTGGCATCGCACCCCTGGGTGGCGGAGTGTGCCGTCATCGGCCAGCCAGACATCACCTGGGGGCAGATTCCGGTCGCTTTCGTCGTTTTGAGGCATCAAAATGGCCTCCAGCCCCCGTCAGATGGACCTGATCCGCTATCAAATTGGGAGCAAACGCTGCGCGCGCACCTGCGCGACCGTCTGGCCCGGTACAAGCAACCCCGCCGCTGGGTACGCCTGGACGCCTTGCCACGCACCGCGTTGGGCAAGGTGCGGGCGTCGGAACTTGGCGAGCTGCTGACGACCAGCGGCGCGCCGGTGACCTGAGCCGCCCAGGCGGGTCAGGGGTGCCGGTTGGACGGCACGTAGCGCGTCACCAGGTACACCAGCAGCAGCACTGGCAGCCCGAGCATCGCCGTGGCCACAAAGAAGTGGCTGTAGCCGAAGGCGTTGACGAAATCACCGGAGAAGCCGGCCACGATCTTGGGGGCCAGCTGCATCAGGGAGGTGAACAGGGCGTACTGCGTGGCGGAATAGCTGATGTTCGTCAGCGAGGACAGGTACGCGATGAACGCCGCCGACGCGATGCCCGAAGACAGGTTGTCTGCGGAAACCACCAGCACGAGCGCCACGACATCGTGGCCGTGCCCTGCCAGCCAGGCGAACAGCAGGTTGGTGCCCGCCGACAGCGCTGCGCCCAGCATCAGCACGCGCAGGACACCCAGGCGCATGGACAGCACGCCACCGACAAAGGCCCCCGCCAGCGTCATGATGACGCCGTAGACCTTGGTCACGGTGGCCACCTCGTCCTTGGTGTACCCCATGTCCACGTAGAACGGGTTGGCCATGATGCCCATCACGATGTCGCTGATGCGGTACACCGCGATCAGCGAAAGGATCAGCACCGCATGAAGCCCGTGCCGGCGCAGGAAATCGGCAAACGGTTCGACCAGCGCGCTGCGCAGCCAGTCGGCCGCATCGCGGGCCGGCGGCAGCGCGCGAGCCGCAGGCTCCGGCGAGAACAGCACGGTGAGCACGCCCACCGCCATGGAGGCGGCCATCACCAGATAGGCCATCTGCCAGGCGCCGTGCTGGTAGTTCGCCACCGAGGCCACCTCGGCGCGTGCGGCAATCCAGAGCACGCCGGCACCGGCCCAGATCATGGCCATGCGGTAGCCCGTCTGGTAGGTCGCGGCCAGCGCCGCCTGGCGTTCGGTGCCGGCCGACTCGATGCGGTAGGCATCCAGCGCGATGTCCTGTGTGGAGGAGGCAAACGCCACCAGGATGGCGCACCAGGTGATGGCCGTCAGGGCGTGGCGCGGGTCTGAAAGCGCCATGCCCACCAGTCCGGCCACGATGGTGGCCTGCGCCACCAGCAGCCAGCTGCGTCGACGCCCCAGCAGGCGCGTCAGCACAGGGATGGGCAGGCGATCCACCAGCGGTGCCCACACCCATTTGAAGCCGTAGGCCAGGCCCACCCAGCTCAGGTGCCCGATGGTGCTGCGGTCAATGCCTGCCTCGCGCAGGCGAAAACTCAGCGTGCCCAGCACCAGCAGCAGCGGCAACCCCGCCGAGAAGCCCAGCGCCAGCATGCGCAGGCTCGCCGGCTCCAGATACGCCGCCCATGCGTCGCGCCAGCGCGGTGTGGCAGGGCTGGCGGGTGTGGAATCGGTCACGGTGGTGTGCAGGATGAAAGGGAAGTGTCAACGCGAGAGCGGCTGGGCCTATTATTGCGGCATGTGCATGCTCTGCTTCGCCAAATCGTCCGCCTGGTCCAGCCGGCGCGGGTTTCTGCTCGCGTCGGCCGCTGCGGCCGCCACCCCGGCGCTGGCCCAGGTGGATGTGGGCAAGCCGGAGGCCATTCGCAAGCTGGTGCCGGCCGAGGCGCTGGAGAACTCCGCTGCGCAACAGTACGCCAAGGTGATTTCTGACGCCCGCGCCAAAAATGTTTTGCGCTCCGAAGGTGACCCGCAGCTCGCGCGCCTGCACGCGATTGCGCGCAAGCTCATCCCGTTTGCGACGCAGTGGAACCCGCGCGCTGCGCAGTGGCGCTGGCAGGTCAACCTGATCGCCAGCAAGCAGATCAACGCCTGGTGCATGCCGGGCGGCAAGATTGCCTTTTACACCGGCATCCTGGACCAGCTCAAGCTGACCGACGACGAGGCCGCCATGATCATGGGCCACGAAATGGCACACGCCTTGCGCGAGCACGCCCGCGAGCGGCTCGCCAAGAGCCAGGCCACCAACATCGGCCTGCGACTGGGCGCCCAGCTTTTGGGATTGGGCAATGCCGGCGATGCAGCGGCCAATATCGGCACCCAGCTGCTGACCCTCAAGTTCAGCCGCTCCGATGAGTCCGAGGCCGACCTGGTGGGCCTGGAGATCGCCGCGCGCGGCGCCTACCTGCCCGACGCCAGCGTCAGCCTGTGGAAGAAGATGACCGCCGCATCGGGTGGCAGCGGAGGGCCGGCGTTCCTGTCGACGCACCCCAGCGGACCGCAGCGCATCCAGCAGCTGCAGGCCAACGTGCCCAAAGTCAAAGCCCTGTACGACAAGGCACGCCGAGTCTAGTCCGGCTCAGGTCCCGCCCACATACGGGTTGCTTCGCCGCTCGCGGCCGAAGGTGCTCTCCGGTCCGTGGCCCGGGATGAACACGGTGTCGTCTCCCATCGGCCACAGACGTTGCGTGATGCTGGCAATCAGCTGCTCATGGTTGCCCTGTGGGAAGTCGGTGCGGCCGATCGAGCCGGCAAACAGCACGTCCCCGACGAAGGCCCGACCCAGCTCCGGCGAATGGAACACCACGTGGCCCGGTGTGTGACCGGGACAGTGGCGCACGTTGAGCGTGTGCGCGCCCAGCGTCACGGTGTCGCCGTCGGCCAGCCAGCGGGTGGGGGTGAAGGCTTCGCTGTGGGGAAAGCCGAACATCGCGCCCTGTTGGGGCAGGCCATCAATCCAGAACTGGTCGCCCGGGTGCGGGCCGATGATGGGCAGTCCAAGTCTCGTGGCCAGCTCCGCGGTGCCGCCGGCATGGTCGATGTGCGCGTGCGTCATCCAGATCTGCTCCAGCGTGACACCCAGTTGCTGGCAGGTGTCCAGCAGCACATCCAGGTCGCCCCCCGGGTCGATGATCGCGCCGCGCATCGTCTGGTCGTCCCAGACGATGGAGCAGTTCTGCTGGAAAGGGGTGACGGGGACGGTCTGGTAGTGCAGCATCAGAGGCTCATCTCGTAGTCGATGGTGATGGGCGCGTGGTCCGAGAACTTCTCGGCCTTGTAGATCGCCTCGCGCCGGGCCAGGGCAGCCAGCGCTGGCGTGGCCAGGTGGTAGTCCAGCCGCCAGCCCACGTTGTTGGTGTAGGCCTGTCCGCGGTTGCTCCACCAGGTGTAGGCGGTGTCGGTGGCGGTGGGTTGCAGCTGGCGGTAGACGTCCACCAGCCCGGTGTGGTCCAGCAGGTGGGTCATCCAGGCGCGCTCTTCCGGCAGGAACCCGCTGTTCTTCTGGTTGCTGCGCCAGTTCTTCAGGTCCTGTTCCTTGTGCGCGATGTTGACGTCGCCGCACAGGATGAACTCGCGCTTCTTCTTCAGTGCGCGCAGGTGCGGCTCGAAGCCGGCCAGAAAGCGGAACTTGGCCTGCTGGCGCTCCTCCCCCGACGACCCGCTGGGAAAGTACGCGCTGATCAATGAGAGTTTGCGCCCGGGCCGGTCAAACCGGAGCTCCACATAGCGTCCCTCTGCGTCAAATTCGGGCGAGCCCCAGCCGACCACGACATCGCTGGGCTCGTGTCGCGTGTAGACGGCCACGCCGGAATAGCCTTTTTTCTCGGCAAAGTGGAAATGGCCGCGCAGGCCTGCCAGTTCCTCGAAGCGTCCGCTCACATCCGGCGCCTGTGCCTTGACTTCCTGCACGCAAATACAATCCGGCTCATGCTTGGCGAGCCAGTTTTCCACCCCCTTGCTGGTGGCGGAACGGATGCCGTTGAGGTTGAGGCTGGTCAGTTTGAACAAGGAAATCCCCATGTCGGTTGATGCGGAGCTGGACGGGCTGGCCCAGGACTTTGTGCAATTCTCGGTCGACTCAGGCGTGTTGCGCTTTGGCGAGTTCAAGACCAAGGCGGGGCGGCTCAGCCCCTATTTCTTCAATGCCGGCCTGTTTGACGATGGAGCCAAGCTCGGGCGTCTTGCGGAATTCTATGCACGGCGCATCCTGGCCAGCGGCATCGCGTTTGACATGCTCTTCGGGCCCGCCTACAAGGGCATTCCCCTGGTGGCTGCCGTCGCCGTCGAGCTGGCGCGGCTCGGTCGCAATGTTCCATTTGCCTACAACCGCAAGGAGGCCAAGGACCATGGTGAGGGCGGGACCCTGGTCGGCGCCCCGGTCCAGGGCCGGGTGCTGATCGTGGACGACGTGATGTCTGCGGGCACGGCCGCGCGAGAATCCATTGCCATCATCCGGGCGGCTGGCGCCACCCCGCATGCGGTGGCGATTGCGCTGGACCGGCAGGAAAAAGCCACCGAAAACGGTGCCGACGTCGACTACAGCGCCGTGCAATATGTCCGCGAGCAGCTTGGTCTTCAGGTATGCGCGATTGCACGGCTTTCGGATTTGCTTCAGTATCTGGAATCCGCTGGCGGCGCGGAACTGGGTGCGCACCATGCGCGCGTCGCCACGTACCGTGCCCGCTACGGCGCGGGTTGAGAAAGGGCTGTGTGATCAGGACCAGTACTGTCGTCTCGGGATTGCTTTTCGCCGGCCTTGTGGGCCAGGCGGCAGCGCAGGGCATCTTTACCTGCGTGGACAAGCAGGGCCGCCGGTTGACCTCGGACCGGCCGATTGCAGATTGCGTGGACCGTGAGCAAAAGCAGCTCAACCCCAGTGGCACCGTCAAGCAGAAGATCGGCCCCAACCTGACCGCGGCCGAGCGGGCTGCGGCCGAGGAGCGTGAGCGCGTGGCCGCTGAAGAGCAGGCCCGGCTGGCCGAGGAGAAGCGCCGCGACCGTGTGCTGCTTGCCCGCTACCCCAACAAGGAGGCGCACGACCGCGAGCGCGCCGATTCCCTGCTGCAGGTGGACCAGGTCATTGCCGCGGCCCGTCGCCGCATGGTGGAGCTGGGCCAGCAACGCAAGGCCATTGACACCGAATTCGAGTTCTACAAGAAGGATCCGTCCCGTGCACCGGCGCTGCTGCGCCGGCAGATTGATGACAACGAGCAGAGCCTTGCGGTGCAAAAGCGCTTCATCGTTGACCAGGAGTCGGAAAAAGACCGCGTCAACCGGCGTTTTGACGAAGAACTGGGCAAGCTTCGCCAGCTGTGGGCCATCCAGGGCGCCGGAGTGCAGCCCCAGGGGGCGGCTTCAGGCAAGAAATAGGCCTCCAGCCCCCGCCGGATATGGATGAACCGCTATAAAAACAATAGCAATCCTGCCTACTGAAGTTTCTTGCGCAGCAGCTCGCTGACCTGCTGCGGGTTGCCCTTGCCCTTGGTCGCCTTCATCGCCTGGCCAACCAGCGCGTTGAAGGCCTTGTCCTTGCCGGCCTTGAACTGGGCCACGTTGTCCGGGTTGGCCGCAATGATGTCGTCGATGATCTTTTCCAGCGCACCGCTGTCGTTCATCTGCTTCAGGCCCTTGGCTTCGATCACGGCGTCCACGTCGCTTGCATCGCCCGACCACAGCGCATCAAACACCTGGCGCGCCGCATTGTTGGACACCGTGTCGTCGGCGATGCGCGCGATCAGTGCTGCGAGCTGAGCGGGGCCGACCGGTGCCGCTCCAATGCCGATGTCCTGCGCATTCAAGCGGCGCGACACTTCGCCCATCACCCAGTTGCTGGCCAGCTTGGGCTGGCCGCTGGCTTTGGCCGTCGCCTCGAAGTAGGCCGCCATGGCCTTGCTCTGCGTGAGCGTTGTCGCGTCGTATTCGGGCAGGCCGTAGTCCGCGACAAAGCGTGCCGCCATCACGCGCGGCAGCTCGGCCATCTCGCTGCGCACCCGCTCCACCCAATCGGGGGCAATCACCAGCGGCGGCAGGTCGGGGTCGGGGAAGTACCGGTAGTCGGCCGCGTCTTCCTTGGTCCGCATGGCGCGGGTTTCACCGGTGTCGGGGTCGAACAGCACGGTGGCTTGCTGGATCGCGTGGCCGTCTTCGATCTGTTCGATCTGCCAGCGGATTTCAAAGTCAATCGCCTGCTGCATGAACTTGAAGCTGTTCAGGTTCTTGATCTCGCGGCGGGTGCCCAGCGGCGCGCCGGGCCTGCGCACCGAGACATTGGCGTCGCAGCGGAAGCTTCCCTCCTGCATGTTGCCGTCGCAGATGCCGATCCAGGTGACGATCTTGTGCAGCTCTTTCGCGTAGGCCACGGCCTCGTCGGACGAGCGCATGTCGGGCTCGGTCACGATCTCCAGCAGCGGCGTGCCGGCGCGGTTCAGGTCAATGCCGCTTTGGCCAACGAAGTCCTCGTGCAGCGACTTGCCGGCGTCTTCCTCCAGGTGGGCGCGCACCAGGCGCACGCTTTTCTTCTCTTCCCCGAGCAGGAACTCGACCGAGCCACCCTGCACCACCGGAATTTCAAACTGGCTGATCTGGTAGCCCTTGGGCAAGTCCGGGTAGAAGTAGTTCTTGCGCGCAAAAACGCTGCGCGGCGCGATGGTCGCGTTGACCGCCAGGCCGAACTCGATGGCGCGTTCGACCGCGCCTCGGTTCATCACCGGCAGCGTGCCGGGCAGCGCCAGGTCCACCGCGCAGGCCTGCGTGTTGGGCTCGGCACCAAAGGCCGTGGCGGCGCGGCTGAATATCTTGCTTTGAGTGGACAGCTGGGCGTGCGTCTCGAAGCCGATGACGACTTCATAGCCCTGGATCAATTTGGTTGTCATGAAGGGACTCCCGCAGGGCCGCCCCAAGGGAGGCCAGCCACCATGGGGGGCAGCGAGTACACGAAGTGAGGAGCGTGGGGGCTCACAACACGCCCTCCGGAGCGCGGAGGTGAAAGTCGGTGGCCTGCTGCAGCCGGTGCGCGGCATTGAGCAGGCGCGATTCCTGGAAGTAGTTGCCGATAAGTTGCAGGCCCACTGGCATGCCGCCTTCACCAAAGCCGGCCGGCACGCTCATGCCCGGCAGGCCGGCGAGCGACGCAGGCAGCGTGAAGATGTCGGCCAGATAGTCGGCCAGCGGGTCGTTGCCGTGTTCGCCCATCTTCCAGGCCACGGTGGGCGCCACCGGACCGGCGATCACATCGCACACCTTGAAGGCCTGCTGGAAGTCGTCGGCAATCATGCGGCGGATCTTCTGCGCCTGCAGGTAGTAGGCGTCGTAGTAGCCGTGGCTCAGCACATAAGTGCCGATCATGATCCGGCGCTGGACCTCGTCACCAAAGCCTTCGGCGCGGGTGCGCCGGTACATCTGCTCCAGCGCGCTGAGCTTGGACGCCGGGTCGATGAAATCCTTCGCGCGGTGACCGAACTTCACGCCGTCAAAACGGCTCAGGTTGGAGCTGGCCTCCGCGGGCGCGATGATGTAGTACACCGGGATCGACAGTTCGGTGCGCGGCAGCGAGATCGGTACCAGCTTCGCGCCCAGTTTTTCGTACTGCTTCAACGCCCCGTCCACTGCGGCACGCACATCCGCTGAGAGGCCTTCGCCGAAGAATTCCTTCGGGATGCCGATGCGCAGGCCTTCGACCAGATCATTCAGCGAACGCGAAAAATCCTCAGCAGGCATGTCCAGCGAGGTTGAGTCGCGGTCGGCATCCGGCCCGCACATGGCGCTGAGCAGCAGCGCACAGTCCTCCGCGCTGCGGGCCATCGGCCCTGCCTGGTCCAGGCTGGATGCGAAGGCGATCATGCCGTAGCGCGACGCACGGCCGTAGGTGGGCTTGATGCCGGTGATGCCGCAGAAGCTGGCGGGTTGGCGGATCGAGCCGCCGGTGTCGGTGCCCGTCACGGCCGGCGCCAGGCGTGCTGCCACCGCCACCGCACTGCCGCCCGAGGAGCCGCCCGGGATGCGCGATGCATCCCAGGGGTTGCGCACCGGCGCGAAGGCGGAGTTTTCGTTCGATGAGCCCATCGCGAACTCGTCGCAATTGAGTTTGCCCAGTGTCACCGCGCCAGCGCCGGGCGCGCCCCCTGGCACGCCTGGCCCGAGTCGGGCCACAACGGTGGCGTCAAACGGCGAGCGGTAGCCCGCCAGCATCTTCGAGCCGGCGGTGCTGGCGAAGTCTTTCGTGACAAAAATGTCCTTGTGCGCAATCGGCACGCCCAGCAGGGCAGCCGTGTCCCCCGCTGCGATGCGCCTGTCCGCGGCGCGCGCCTGCTCCAGCGTCACGTCCTCGTCGGTGGCCAGGAAAGCCCCCAGCGCGTCGTGCGCCTTCATGCGCAACAGGAAATGCTGTGCGGCCTCCACGGCCGACACCTCGCGGGCCCGCAGCTTCGCGGCGATCCTTGCCACGCCCAGGTCATGCAGTGCGTCGCTCATGGCTTACTCGATGACTTTGGGCACAAGAAACAGGCCGCGCTCCACCGCAGGCGCGCTGCGCTGGTTGGCTTCGCGCTGATCCGGTTCGCTCACCTGGTCTTCACGCAGGCGCAGGGCCACCTCCTGGATCGCCGCCACCGGATGGGCCAGCGGCTCGATGCCGGAGGTGTCCACCGCGCGCATCTGCTCGACGATGTCGAAAAAGCCGTTGATCTGGCCCAGCAGTCGTTCACGGTGGGCCATGGGCAGTTCCAGCCGGGCCAGGCTGGCAATGCGCTCGATGTCGGGGAGAGTCAGGGACATGGGGCAAACACAGAAGGTCGAAACCGGTTGTAAAGGCCTCTTTTCAGGGGCGGCCGGCCAAGTTATTCACAGGGGATGGGGTATTATCCCGCCTTTGGTGCGGCTGCTGCGAAAAGCGCGTTATTTCACAGGAAAAGCCCCCCGAAAACACGCCATTGCCCCTGTTTTGACCTGAAGTGACATGGTGACCGTCTGCCGAAGTGCTGGCGGCACCCGAGAGGACTGTGATGTTTGGAGCGTTCCGTCGGTACTTTTCCACCGACCTGGCGATTGACCTTGGCACCGCCAACACCCTGATTTTCGTTCGCGACCGCGGCATCGTTCTGGACGAGCCGTCGGTGGTCGCCATCCGCCACGAAGGTGGCCCGCAAGGCAAGAAGACCATCCAGGCCGTGGGCCACGAAGCCAAGGCCATGCTGGGCAAGGTGCCCGGCAACATCGAGGCCATCCGCCCGATGAAGGACGGCGTGATCGCCGACTTCACCGTCACCGAGCAGATGCTCAAGCAGTTCATCAAGATGGTCCATCCGCGGTCCGTCCTGAAGCCCTCGCCGCGCATCATCATCTGCGTGCCCTGCGGCTCCACCCAGGTGGAGCGTCGCGCGATCCGCGAATCGGCGCTCGGTGCCGGGGCGTCGGAGGTGTACCTCATCGAGGAACCCATGGCCGCTGCCATCGGCGCCGGCCTGCCGGTCAGCGAGGCCAGCGGCTCGATGGTGGTGGACATCGGCGGCGGCACCACCGAGGTGGGCGTCATCTCGCTGGGTGGCATGGTCTACAAGGGCAGCGTGCGCGTCGGCGGCGACAAGTTCGACGAGGCCATCATCAGCTATATCCGCCGCAACTACGGCATGCTGATCGGCGAGCCCACGGCCGAAGCGATCAAGAAGAACATCGGCTCGGCCTTCCCGGGCAGCGAGGTCAAGGAAATGGAAGTGCGCGGGCGCAACCTGTCCGAAGGCGTGCCGCGCTCGTTCACGATTTCCAGCAATGAAATCCTCGAGGCGCTGACCGATCCGCTCAACAACATCGTGAGCGCCGTGAAAAACGCGCTGGAACACACCCCTCCGGAGCTGGGCGCCGACATTGCCGAGCGCGGCATGATGCTCACCGGCGGTGGCGCGCTGCTGCGCGACCTCGACCGCCTGCTGGCCGAGGAAACCGGCCTGCCGGTGCTGGTGGCCGAAGACCCGCTGACCTGCGTGGTGCGGGGTTGCGGCATAGCGCTGGAACGCATGGAGCGCCTGGGCTCCATCTTCACCAGCGAATAAGGCCGGGACACGCAGCGATGCCGCTCGGTACGCTGGACAGGAGCCCGCCACCCTTTTTCAAGCAGGGGCCTTCGGCCCTGTCCCGTGTCATGTTCTTCAGCGCTCTCGCGCTGTTCCTCATGGTGGCCGATGCGCGCTTTCACCTCACGCAGCCCCTGCGTGCCGCGGTGGCGGCTGTGCTGTACCCCGTCCAGTGGCTGGCAATGCGGCCGGTGCTGATGGCGCGCCACGGCCTGGGCTATTTTCAGGACCTGCAGGTTGCGCAAGCCAGCGAAGTGGCCGCGCGCGCGCGTCTGGCCGACCAGTCGGCACGCGCCAACCAGGTGGAGCAGCTCGCGCTGGAGAATGCGCGCCTTCGCAAGCTGCTGGCCTTGCGCGAGCAGATCACGGTTCCTTCGCAGGCCGCCCAGGTGCTGTACGACGCGGCCGACCCCTACACCCGAAAGCTGGTGATCGACCGCGGGCTGACACATGGCGTCGCCCCCGGCTCTGCGGTCATCGACGAGTCGGGCGTGCTGGGGCAGGTCACGCGTGTCTACCCTTTCGTGAGCGAAGTGACGCTGGTCGTTGACGCCGACCAGGCGATCCCGGTGCTCAACACGCGAACGGGTGCGCGCAGCGTGGCGTTTGGCGATCCGGTGACGCTGGGTGGCGGGCTGGAGCTGCGCTTCATGGCCGCCAATGCCGATGTCAAGGAGGGCGACCTCCTCACGACCAGCGGGGTTGACGGGGTGTATCCCCCGGGCTTGCCGGTGGCACAGGTCAAGCGCATCGAGCGCCGCGCGGACTCGGCCTTTGCACGCATCACCTGTGAGCCGCGTTCCAACGCCCGGGGCGCCCTGCACGTGATGGTGTTGCAGCCGGTGGCTGGCCAGTTGCCCGCGCGCCCGGTGGACGACGTGCCTGCAAATGCCGGCCCGCGCAAGGGAGGGGGCCGCAGATGATCATGCGTCCGGGCCAGCCGCTGTTGCTGCCGGCGAACCCCCTGTTCATCTGGTTCAGCCTGATGCTGGCGATGATCTGCAACATGGTCGCCGCCATGAGTCTTGGCGGTCGGGCGCCTTGGCTCCCGGACCTGCTGGCGCTGGCGCTGGTGTTCTGGAACGTGCACCAGCCGTTGCGCGTGGGGGTGGGGGTGGCCTTCATGTTCGGCCTTTTCATGGATGTGCACCAGGGCGCGCTGCTGGGCCAGCATGCCTGGGCCTACACCGCGTTGAGTTACCTGGCGATCACCATCCACCGTCGCCTGCTGTGGTTCACGGTGCCCTCACAGGCTTTGCATGTGTTGCCGCTTTTTGCTGCGGCCCATGCGCTCGAGCTGGCCATCCGCCTGCTGTCGGGCGGGGCGTTCCCGGGTTGGGGGATGCTGCTGGCGCCCGTTCTCGAAGCGGCGCTGTGGCCCGTGGCTTCGGTGTTGCTGCTGGCGCCGCAGCGCCGCGCACACGATCCGGACGAGAACCGGCCACTATGAGCAGCCCCCACGGTCGCCCTCTGCGTGTGGTTCCCTGCCCCCCGCGGGGGCCGCGTTTCGCCTTGGGGCGGCCCGGCGGCGAAACATCCCCGTCTCGAGGGGGGACCTTGTGACCGAACTCAGGAACGTCGAGGCCGACCTCTCGCGGTTCCGGCTGCGCGTGCTGGTGGCCAGCATCGTGGTGCTCCTGGCTTTCGGGCTGCTGATCGCGCGGCTGGTGTACCTGCAGGTGGTGCGACACGAGGACCTGGACGCGCAGGCCGAGGGCAACCGCACGGCCATCGTGCCGATCGTGCCCAACCGGGGCCTGATCCTGGACCGCAACGGCATCGTGCTGGCCACCAACTATTCGGCCTACACGCTGGAGATCACGCCTTCACGCGTGCGCGACCTGGATGCCACCATCGACGAACTCTCCCAGATTGTGGACATCCATCCGCGCGACAAAAGGCGGTTCCGCAAGCTGATGGAGGAGTCCAAGAGCTTTGAGTCCCTGCCCATCCGCACGCGGCTGACCGACGCCGAAGTGGCGCGCTTCGCTGCCCAGCGCTACCGTTTCCCCGGCGTGGACATCAAGGCCCGGCTGTTCCGCAACTATCCCTGGGGCGAACTGGCCAGTCATGTCGTGGGGTACATCGGACGCATCAACCGCGCCGAGAAGGAACGCATCGAGGAAGTCGACGAGGCGGGCAATTACCGGGGCACCGAGTACATCGGCAAGCTGGGTGTGGAGCAGGCGTTCGAGGAGCAGCTGCATGGCACCACCGGTGTGGAGCAGGTGGAGACGTCCGCTGGCGGCCGCGCGGTGCGCAAGCTGCACAGCACCCCGCCGACCCCGGGCAACACCGTGGTGCTGTCGGTGGACATCAAGCTGCAAAAGCTGGTGGAAGACCTGTTTGGCGACCGGCGTGGCGCGCTGGTTGCGCTGGACCCCCGCACCGGCGAGGTGCTGGCGTTTGTCAGCAAGCCCACCTTCGACCCCAACCTGTTTGTGGATGGCATCGACAGCGAGAGCTGGCAGATGCTCAATGAGTCGATCGAGAAGCCGTTGCTCAACCGTGCCCTGCGGGGCACCTACCCACCGGGCTCCACCTACAAGCCGTTCATGGCGCTGGCGGCGCTGCAAACCGGCAAGCGTTCGGCGACCACGGTCATCAATGACTCGGGCAGCTGGAACTTTGGCGGCCATGTGTTCCGCAGCCATGGGGACCACGGCCTTGGGCCTGTGGACATGCACCAGAGCATCGTCAAGTCGAGCAACGTGTACTACTACACACTGGCCAACGAGATGGGTGTGGACCTGATGCACGACTTCATGAAGCCCCTGGGCTTTGGCCAGATCACCGGCATCGACATCCAGGGCGAGTTGCGCGGTGTGTTGCCCAGCCAGGAGTGGAAGCGCAACGCCTACAAGCGGCCGGAGCAGAAGAAGTGGTACGCCGGCGAGACCATTTCGCTGGGCATCGGCCAGGGCTACAACACCTTCACCATGCTGCAACTCGCGCAGGCGACGGCCATCGTGGCCAACAACGGCATCAAGCACCGCCCGCGGCTGGTGATTGCCACGCAGGACGCCGCCAGCGGCGCACGCTCGCCTGTGGCACCGCCCGAACCGCAGGACCTGGGATACAAGCCCGAGCATGTCGCCGTGATCCGCAAGGCGCTGGTGGGGGTGACCCAGGAGGGCACATCGGCGCGGGTGTTCGCCGGCGCGGGCTACCTTTCTGGCGGCAAGACCGGGACGGCGCAGGCGGTCACCATCGGGCAAAAGGACAAGTACAACGCCTCCAAGCTGGAGGAGCACCAGCGCGACCATGCCCTGTACATGGCGTTTGCCCCGGCCGAGGCGCCCACCATTGCGCTGGCGGTGGTGGTGGAGAACGCGGGCTTTGGTGCAGCGCATGCGGCGCCCATTGCCAGGCGTGTGTTTGACTACTGGCTGTTGTCCCAGTACCCCAGCGAGGAGGACCTGGCCGCAGTGCAAAAAGGCCTGGCCGCTGCGCCGCTGGGCAAGCCGCGCCAGGCGGCAGAAGTGTCGTGGCCGCCTGCGGGACAGCCAGCACCCTCTACCCCGGTCACCTCTCCCTGATTTTGTTGATCAAAAGTGCCATTGGCCCGCATGGGAGCTTGCTCGTTTGCTATTAAAACAATAGCAAATTGCCGGGCCCGCTGCTCAGGCCCGCAGGAACGCGTCGTAGCCGGTTTTCAGGATCAGTGCGCTGACCACGACAATGAACACGTTGCGGACAAAGCCCGCGCCGTGCTTGAGCGCCAGGTGGGTGCCCAGCAGGCTGCCAGCGATGTTGGCCAGCGCCAGCGCCAGCGCGAAGTGCCACCACACATGGCCCTTGACCGCAAAAAGCAACAGCGCCGCCAGATTGGTGGCGGTGTTGAGCAGCTTGGCGGACGCTGACGCGTTGAGAAAGTCGTACCCCAGCAGCCGCACGAAAAGGAAGACGAAGAAGCTCCCCGTCCCCGGTCCGAAAAAGCCGTCGTAAAACCCGATCACGGCGCCGATGGCGCTGGCCGCCAGCATTTCGCGGTGCCCTTCGAGACGCGGCGCATGTTCCCGGCCGAGATCCTTGCGCGCCAGCGTGTACACCAGCACGGCCAGCAACACGAAGGGAAGCAGGCGGCGCAGGAACTCCGGCGAGATGACCGTCACCACCCAGGCTCCGGCGAAAGAGCCCGCAAATCCGGCCGCCGCCGCAGGCCACAGGGCATGCCAGCGCAGCTGGACCCGCCGGCTGTACTGCACCGTGGCCAACGCGGTGCCCCAGACCGAGGCACTCTTGTTGATGCCAAACAGCGTGGCCGGGTGGGTGGTGGGGAAGGCCGCAAACAGTGCGGGCACCAGGACCAGCCCGCCGCCTCCCACGATGGAGTCCACAAAGCCGGCCAGGGCCGAGGCCAGCGAGACGAACAGCAATTCCATGCAGGGATTGTCGTGCAGTAAAAAAGAAAGGCGCCGGATCGCGGCGCCTTGTGTGAGTTCCCGGGTCAGGTGCAGCCCGGTTGCGGGCTGCCTGTTCGAATTCTGTCGTCTTGCTCTTGTCTCCTCGGACCCCGCCTGCGCGGCCTTGGCCGCCGGTTGCGAGTGCACGCAATGTAGCGGCTTGCCCCGCGTTGGTGCACTAGGGCTAACCCGCTGCGCCCCTTTGACACCAGGTTAAGACGGATGGACTCCGAAACGGGCTGGCACGAATCATGCGGCCGCACCGCAGCAAAGCATCAAAAAGGACGTCAGCATGTACCCGGTCAAGCGTTGGCGACTCATGGCGTGTTTTGCGGCACTGGCGTGGAGTGCTTCTGCGGGTGCCCAGACACCATCGGGCACACCCGCGTCCGGGGCGTCGGGTCCAGCCGCAGTGGTTCCTGCGACGGCCACCCCTGTCGTGGCTCCTGTCCCCGAGCCGGTCGCAGCTGCGGCCCCGGTTGCCCAGATGCCTGCAGCGCCAGCACCCAAGCCACCAGCGCCGCCCAGCCGCCCGGGCCTGGTGGCGCAGGACAGCCTGAACGCGGCCGACACGGGCTGGATGATGACCTCCACAGCGCTGGTGCTGCTGATGACGCTTCCTGGCATCGCCCTGTTCTACGGTGGCATGGTGCGCAAGAAGAACGTGATCAACACCATGGCCGCCGTGGTGGCAATTGCAGCCCTGGTGAGCCTGTTGTGGTTTGCCGCCGGCTACTCGCTTGCCTTCACGCCCGGCAATGGCCTGATTGGGGGCACCGACCGGATGTGGTTCGCCGGACTGGACTACCTCAAGGAGTCGGGCAAGGTGGCGGTGAGCCACGTGGCGCCCAACATTCCGGAGTCGGTGTACGCGATGTTCCAGCTCACGTTTGCGATCATCACGGCCGCCCTGATCGTGGGCGCCTTTGTCGAGCGCATGAAGTTCTCGGCCATGCTGTGGTTCGTCGGCCTGTGGTCCCTGTTTGTCTACGCCCCCGTGGCGCACTGGGTCTGGGAGCCCGGCGGCTGGCTGGCGCAGATGGGTGCGCTCGACTTCGCTGGCGGTTCGGTGGTCCACATCAACGCCGGTGCCGCCGGTCTGGTTTGCGCCTACTTTCTGGGGCCGCGCCGTGGGTATGGACGTGAGGCTTTCGAGCCCTTCAACCTGGGGCTGACCATGGCGGGTGCGGGCCTGTTGTGGGTTGGCTGGTTTGGCTTCAATGCCGGCTCGGCCGTGGCCTCGGATGGTCGGGCCGGCCTGGCGATGGCGGTCACTCATATTGCTGCCGCTGCCGGCGCCATCGCCTGGATGCTGGGCGAATGGATATGGCGCCGCAGGCCCTCCCTGCTGGGGCTGTGCTCGGGCGTGGTGGCGGGCCTGGTGGCGATCACGCCGGCCGCGGGCTTTGTGACACCGGGTTCGGCGTTCCTCATCGGAGGCATCGCGGGGCTGGCCTGCTACTGGGGCGCAACGGGCCTCAAGCGCCTTCTGGGCGCCGACGACTCGCTGGATGTCTTTGGTGTGCACGGCATCGGCGGCATCGTCGGTTCGATCCTGACAGGCGTGTTCGCCACCAAAACCATCAGCGGGCTGGACGCCAGCGTGGTCACCCAGCTCATTGGCGTCGGCGCGGTGTTGCTGTACAGCGTATTCATGAGCGCGCTGCTTCTGGGCGTGACCCAGCTCATCACAGGCCTGCGGGTTGACGAGCAGTCCGAGCTTGCGGGCATGGACATCGCGCAGCACCGTGAGCGCATCGGCACCTAGAGGGCACCCAACATGACCCCAGGCGAACGACTGGCCATTGCGGCCCACCTGCATGTCCTGCTGCGGCGCAAGACCGGGCGGGTGACCGATCCCGAGTGGATGGCCGCGAACGTCGAGTACGCCACCGAGATCGTGCGCTTCACCCGGGGCAAGGCCAGGGAAGACGGCCACACCGACCTGGCGATCTGGGCCGACAAGCTCGAAGCGGCCATGGCCGAACCGATGAAGGCACCGCGCCAGCCGCTGGCCCAGGTGCTGCGCGAGCGCGCTGCTGCGTCTGCGCCCGCGCCGCTGGCCGCCTGGTCGGAAAGCCTGCGTCCCGCCGCCCCCGCGCAGGCACCCGTGCCAGCCCAGGCGTCGGCGCCAGCCCCGGCCGATTTTTCGGAATCCGCGTTCGCCGAGTCGGGCTTCGCAGAATCCACATTCGTGGATGAACTGGGGCAGGTCGTGCGGCGCCGGCGCGACCCGAATGCGCCGCGTTATGTCGGCGGCCTGCGCTGAGGCCGAGCGTTCAGCGCGGGTTGATCCAGCGGGCTGCCTTCTCGGCGATCATCAGGGTCGGGCTGTTGGTGTTGCCGCTGGTGATGCTGGGCATCACGCCGGCGTCCACCACCCGCAGCCCGCCAATGCGCCCGCCGCGACCGTCGCGCACCCGCAACTCGCTGTCCACCACCGCCATGGCGTCGCCGTCGGCGCCCATGCGGGTGGTGCCCACCGGATGGAAGATCGTGGTCGCGATGTCGCCAGCCAGACGTGCCAGCTCCTCGTCGGTGTCGAACTGCACGCCGGGCTTCCACTCCTGGGGCTGGTACTTCGCCAGCGCCGGCTGGGCCGCGATGCGCCGGGTCACGCGCAACGAGTCCGCGGCGACCTTGCGGTCCTCGGGCGTGCTCAGGTAGTTGGGCGAGATGGCCGGAGCGTCCTCGAAGCGGTTGCTGCGGATCTGCACCGTGCCGCGGCTGGTGGGATTGAGATTGCACACACTGGCCGTGAACGCGGGAAAGGTGTGCAACGGTTCGCCAAAGGCGTCCAGGCTCAGCGGTTGCACGTGGTACTCGATGTTCGGCCAGGGCTGGTCGGGCGAGCTGCGGGTGAACGCGCCCAGCTGCGAGGGCGCCATACTCATCGGCCCGCTGCGCTTGAGCGCGTATTCAAGCGCGATGCGGGCCTTGCCCCAGGTCGAGTTGGCCAGCGTGTTCAAGGTGGGCGCCCCCTGGATCTTGAACACCGCCCGGATCTGCAGGTGGTCCTGAAGATTGGCGCCGACGCCTGGCAGGTCGGCCGCCACCGGCACGCCATGCTCTTGCAACAACCCCGGCGGCCCGATGCCGGAAAGCTGCAGGATCTGCGGCGTGCCGATGCTGCCCGCGCTGAGGATCACTTCGCGTTCCGCCGTGGCCTGGATCATTTCCTGTCCGTTCCAGACCTGCACGCCGGTGCAGCGCTGCGCGCCGTCGGGTCCGGTTTCCAGCATCAGGCGGCTGACCTGCGCCGATGTCCACATCTCGAAATTGGGCCGCCCGTAGCAGGTGGGGCGCAGAAAGGCCTTGGCCGTGTTCCAGCGCAACCCGCTCTTCTGGTTGACTTCGAAATAGCCCACGCCTTCGTTGTTTCCGCGGTTGAAGTCGTCCGTTGCCGGGATGCCTGCCTGCTGGGCGGCCTGCGCGAACGCGTCCAGGATGTCCCAGCGAAGGCGCTGTTTCTCCACGCGCCACTCGCCGCCGCGGCCATGGAAAGCACCCCATCCGCCGGGTTCTTGGGGTGAAACTGGGCCTGAGCCCCCGCCAGTATTGGCTGGAGTGCTATCAAGTTTGTAGTGACTCTCGTGCGCCTTGAAGTCCGCCAGGCAATGCTCCCAGCGCCAGCGGCTGTCTGCCGTGGCCTGGGCCCACCCGTCGTAGTCACGCGCCTGGCCGCGCATGTAGATCATGCCGTTGATGCTGCTGCAGCCGCCCAGTGTCTTGCCCCGCGGGTAGCGCAGTGAGCGTCCGTTCAGTCCGGCGTCGGGTTGCGTGGTGTACAGCCAGTCCGTGCGCGGGTTGCCGATGCAGTAGAGGTAACCGACAGGGATGTGGATCCAGTGGTAGTCGTCCGCCCGGCCCGCCTCGATCAGCAGGACATGCCGGGACGGGTCGGCAGACAGCCGGTTGGCCAGGAGGCAGCCAGCGGTGCCGCCGCCGATGATGATGTAGTCGAAGTGGGTGTTGCTCATGGGACTGCCTCAGTCGCCACCGGGCCGCCCCAAGGCGACTGGGCCCCCATAGGGGGCAGCGAAGTACACGAAGTGACAAGCGTGGGGGTCATGGTCACTTCGCCGTGGGCATGACGAACTCGGCCCCCTTGGGGGTGCTCTCGGGCCAGCGCTGCATGATGGATTTCTGCTTTGTGTAGAAGCGCACGCCCTCCTCGCCGTAGGCGTGCATGTCGCCAAACAGGCTTCTCTTCCAGCCCCCAAACCCCTGCCAGGCCATCGGCACGGGGATCGGCACGTTGATCCCCACCATCCCCACCTGGATGCGCCGGGAGAACTCGCGCGCCACATTGCCGTCGCGCGTGAAGCAGCTCACCCCGTTGCCAAACTCGTGCTCATTGACCAACTGCACCGCGCTGGCCAGGTCAGGCACCCGCACACAGGCCAGCACCGGCCCGAAGATCTCTTCGCGGTAAATCCGCATCTCCGGCCTGACGTGGTCAAACAGCGTCCCTCCCAGCCAGAACCCTTCCTCGCAGCCTTGGCCCGCCGAAGCGCCGAGGAAGCCCCGTCCGTCCACCACCAGCTGGGCACCCTCGGTCACCCCCAGCCCGATGTAGCCGCTGATGCGCTCGTGCGCCGCGCGCGTCACGATCGGGCCCATCTCCGCAGCCAGGTTGGCGCCGTCCAGCACCTTGAGTTCCCGGGTGCGTTGCGCCAGCGCGGGCATCACGCGGTCTGCCACGTCGCCCACCAGCACCGCCACCGAGATGGCCATGCAGCGCTCCCCCGCGGAGCCATAGGCCGAGCCGATCAGCGCGTCCACCGCCTGCTCCAGGTCGGCGTCCGGCATCACCACCATGTGGTTCTTGGCGCCACCCAGCGCCTGCACACGCTTGCCATGGCGGGCGCCGGTTTCGTAGATGTAATTGGCAATCGGCGTGGAGCCGACGAAGCTGACTGCCTTCACATCCGGATGCACCAGCAGGGCGTCCACGGCTTCCTTGTCGCCCTGCACCACGTTGAACACGCCGTCTGGCAGGCCCGCGCGCTTGAGCAGGTCGGCCATCATCAGGCTGGCGCTGGGGTCGATGGGGCTGGGCTTGAGCACAAAGGTGTTGCCTGCCGCAATGGCCAGGGGATACATCCACATGGGCACCATCACGGGGAAATTGAACGGGGTGATGCCCGCCACCACGCCCAGGGGCTGGCGCAGCGTCCAGTTGTCGATGCCGGTGGAGACCTGGTCGGTGAAGTCGCCCTTGAGGAGCTGGGGGATGCCGCAGGCAAACTCGACGATGTCGATGCCCCGGCTGACTTCGCCCTGGGCGTCGGTGAATACCTTGCCGTGCTCGGCGGTGATGATCCTGGCCAGATCGTCCTTGTGCTGGTTGAGCAGCTCCAGGAACTTGAACAACACCCGCGCGCGCCGGATCGGGGGGGTGTCGGCCCAGGCGCGAAATGCAGCCTGCGCGGACGCCACGGCGGCGTCCACATCGGCGGCGCTGCCCAGGGCCACCTTCGCACGCTCCCGACCGATTGCGGGGTTGTAGACAGGTTGGGTGCGGGCCGGCGTGGCCAGCGATCCGCGAACCTGCCCGTCGATGAAATGCCCAATCTCTGCAATGCCCATGACCAGTCCCCAATGAATAGCTGCGAAAGTAACCGTGACCCCCAGGGCGCCTGACGGCGCCGTCAGGGCAACCCACCCGGAAGTATCCGCCAAGTGCGGGAACCACGTGGCGACCTAGAATCGGCACACCCCATGCCTGACACCGATCCGCTGCCCCTGTACGTCGACCTGGACGGAACCCTGTGCCGCGGAGACACGTTGCACGAGTCGATGCTCGCTCTCGTTCGCAGCAATCCGCCGAACCTGTTGCGCATGTTGGGCTGGCTGCGTCTGGGCAAGGCCGGCTTCAAGCAGCGGGTGGCCGACGCCTGTGTGCCACCGCCGGACACCCTTGTGTACCACCAGCCGTTCCTGCAATGGCTGCGCGAAGCCCGCAGCGAACATCGTCCGCTGGTGCTGGCCAGCGCGGCCGACGAACGGGTGGCACGTGCCGTGGCCGACCACCTGGGGCTGTTTGACGCCGTGCTGGCCAGCAATGCGGGCGGGCAGGTGCACAACCTCAGCCGCGAAGCCAAGCGGGATGCAATCGTCCGGCACGCCTCCCAACAGGGCTGGCCCGCATTTGCGTATGCCGGCAACAGCACCGACGACCTGCCGGTGTGGTCCGCCAGCGCGCAGGCGATCGCCGTGGATGCGCCGCCTGGCGTTTGGCGTGCGCTCGCGCGCCAGCATCCACAGGCCCGCGTGTTTGACGCGCCGGGCCTGAGTCTGCGCATGCTGTTCAAGGCGGTGCGCGTCACCCAGTGGGCCAAGAATGCGCTGCTGTTCGTGCCGCTGCTGGCGTCGCACCAGCTGGGCGTGCAGGCCTGGTTGCAGATGCTGCTGGCGTTCATGGCATTCGGGCTATGCGCCTCGGCCACCTACCTGGTCAACGATTTGCTGGATCTGCCCAACGACCGCCAGCACGAACACAAGCGCCACCGGCCGCTCGCCGCGGGTGCCCTGCAGGTGCCGCTGGCCGTCGGCCTGTCCGGCGCGATGCTGGTGGCCGGGCTGGCGCTGGCGGTGCTGCTGTCGGGGCGGTTTGCCGGATTGCTGGTGGTGTATTGCCTGGTCACGCTCGCGTATTCGGTGTCCTGGAAGCGCATTGCGCTCGTCGATGTCCTGGTGTTGTCGGGGCTGTACACGCTGCGCATCGTGGCCGGTGCGGTGGTGGCGGGGGTGGTGTTGTCCAACTGGTTGCTGGCCATCTCGCTCTTCCTGTTCCTCAGCCTGGCGCTGGTCAAGCGCTGCGCCGAGCTGGAAGAGATGAAGCTGGTTGAGGCCACGCACACGCCGGGCCGCGGCTACCAGACCACCGATCTGCCCACCCTGCGCGGCATGGGTCTGGCCAGCGGCTTCCTGGCGGTGCTGGTGCTGGCGCTGTACATCGACAGCGCCAATGTGCGCCAGCTGTATGCGCAGCCGCAGTGGCTGTGGGGTGTGGCCCCGTTGCTGCTGTTGTGGATCATGCGCATGTGGTTGCGCGCGGGCCGGCGCGAGCTCCACGGCGAAGACCCGCTCCAGTTTGCCCTGCGCGACCGCATCAGCTGGCTGGTGCTGTTCTTGATGGGCGTGCTCGGCCTGCTGGCCGCAAGGGGGTTGTGATGAAAGCGATGGCCCTGGGCCTGGCCCTGTTGTGCGTGCTGCTGTCTGCGGCGGCGCAGGTGGTTCTCAAGCTGGCGATGAAACCAAGCGCCACCGACGGCGCCTTGGCCACCTATCAGCGCGCGCTCACCACGCCCGGCGTCTGGGCCGGTCTGGTGCTGTATGGCCTGAGTGCCGTGCTCTGGCTGTGGGTGCTGTCGCGGCTGGACGTGAGCGTGGCCTACCCGCTGGTCAGCCTGGGTTTTGTGCTGACCCTGCTCATCGGCGTTGGCTGGCTGGGCGAGCCGTTTTCGTGGCTGCGCGCCGCCGGGTGCGGACTGATCGTTGTGGGCGTGGCGCTGCTCGCCGCGGACGCCTGAAGCCATTGCGGAATTCCCTGGCATGAACTGGTCTGCCGCCGAAGCCCGCCGACTGTTCGGGTGGATGTTCTGGGGCACGCTGCTGCTCAAGGCCGTGCTCGCCGCCGTGGTGCCTCTGACCGGTGATGAGGCTTTTTTCCTGCTGTGGGGCATGTGGCCGGATTGGGGCTACTCGGACCACCCGCCCATGGTGGGCTGGTGGCTGGCCGTGCTGTGGCGTCTGGGCGAACATCCTGCCGTCCTTCGCAGCGCCACCCTGCTGACCACAAGCCTCATCGCGCTGGGCATCGTCGACCTGGCGCGCCGCACGCTGCCGGCGGCCGACGAGGCGAGGGCCTGGCTGGCCGGGGCGATTTATCTTGCCTTGCCCTGGAGCTGGATGTTCGTGCTGGTGACCACCGACACCCCGCTGATCGTGTTCATGGCCGCGTCGGTCTATGCCTTCCTGCGCGCCCAGCAAGGGGGGCGGGCGCCAGCCTGGTACGCACTGGCCGGCGTGCTGGTGGGCCTGGCCTTCCTGTCCAAGTATTTCGCGGCGCTGCTGGGGCTGGCGTACGCGGTCTACATCCTGGGTTGGCGTCGGGCGCATTGGTGGGCATTGCCGCTGATGTTCCTTCTGGCCCTGCCGTCGATTGCGCTGAACCTTGTGTTCAACGCCACCCATGGCTGGCCCAACATCATGTTCAATTTTTTCAACCGCAACGAGGGCAGCCAGTGGGCGCTGTCGACCTGGTTGATCTACCTGGCCATGGCAGCGTATCTGTTGACGCCCTGGCTGCTGTGGCAGGCGGTGCGCCGCCCGCAGCCTGCGGTGGGGCCCGCTGCCTCACGGGTGGTGGCCGTGCTCTGGCTGTTTCCGATGGCGGTGTTCGCCCTGCTGGCCATGCGGCGCAGCGTCGGGTTGCATTGGGTGCTGGGCTTTGTGCCGCTGTTCGTGCTGTGGGCATCCCTGCGTGTGGATCCGGCGTCGCTGCGCCGCAGCTTGCGCTGGACCGCCTGGCTGGGCTTGCCCCATTTGCTGGTTGTCCTGTGCCTGGTGGCCGCGCCACTGGGCTGGTGGCAGCGCACAGCGCTGTACGACAAGATCGTGTTCCTGCGTCATGCCGAGTCGGTGACCCGGGCTCTGGAGAAAGACTTGCCCCCCGGCGCCGTGCTGATGGCGCGCACCTACACCCCCGCGGCAATGTTCACCTACTTCCACCACCGGTATGTGCCGGTGTTTGGCGTGGCGCGCCACCATGCGCGCCAGGACGACCTCAGCGTGGATTTCCGCAGCTTCGACGGCCGCCCGATGCGGATCTTCTCGCCGCAGCCGGTGCGCGCGGAGGAGTTCGAGCCCTATTTCGAGCGCGTAACGGTAACCCCGCACGAGATTTACGGCGTGCGCTTCTACGCCGTGGATGGCACCGGATTCCGCTTCGAGGTGTACCGTCGGCAAGTGCTGGCCGAGGTGGCGCGCCAGTTCTACCGGATCCCGGCGTGGCTGCCCATCGTGGGGCATCCGTTTTGCGAGCGCTATGGCTTCACGGCCTGTTCGCCGCCGGCTCGCCCGGTTGGTGCAGCCCCCACGCCTGGGGCACGCGCACCGGCAAATTGAGCAGGATCTGCGCCATGCCCTTGCCCAGGGGGTCGTTGCGCAGGCTGCCCATGCCGCCACCGTCCAGCGCCTGGGTGCACAGGAAGTTCATCGCGTGGATGCCTGGCACGTCAAAGCGGGTGACAGAACCCTTCACCAGATGCGCCAGCCAGCCGGCCACGCGCTCCTCGGTCAGCGTGGCGCGCAGCAATGGAAGCCATTCCGCGCGGCGCGCAATCACGCCGATGTTGGAACTGTCGCCCTTGTCGCCGCTGCGGGCAAAGGCCAGCCGCACCAGGGGGACTTCGACGACCGCCTGAGCGGACAGATCGGGCGCGGGCGGCGCCACCGCAGATGCCCCGTCTGCCGTGGGCATTGCCAGCGTGCCGTCCACGGGAACCGCCACCGGCCACACCTGCCCGTCCATCTGCACCTCAGGCGCCAGACGCGACTTGTCCAGCAAGAAGGCAAATTGCCGGATGCAAGGTGAGGGCGACGGCCGCCCGGCAGCCCCGGTGGTGCCAGGCGACCAGCTGGTGCCCGCCGGGGCGATTTCGCGCGCAAACACCTCCAGCGCCGCCTTTTGCGGATGCATCACCGCCAGATGCAGCACCACTTCGCGCACATCCGCCGTGCGCGCATGGGGCCCGAAGTTGCCGGCCTCGCTGCCCAGCACCTCGATGTGGGTGCGGCTGTAGTCGCCCAGTCCGAGCTGCGCGAAAAGCTCGCGGGTGCGCGTCAGGATGGCTTCGCCCGTTCGCCGCGCCTTGGCCGCCGCCGCGATGCCCACAACCGTGAGCTGCGCCGTGCAGCGGAAACCATCCAGGTAGGTCGAAGAGACCTTGTACGCCGGCCCTGGTGCCAGGCCACGCGCGCCGCGCACCGAAACGCGGTGCTCACCCGCCTCTTCCAGCGTGACGCGGGTGAAGTCGCAGGTCACGTCCGGCAGCAGGTAGCGCTGCGGGTCGCCGATCTCATACAGCATCTGCTCGGCGATCACTGCGGTGTTCACCAGGCCTCCGGTGCCGGCGGGTTTGGTGGCCACGAACGAGCCGTCGCGGTGGCATTCGATCACCGGATAACCGATGTGTGGCCAGTCCGGCACCGACTCCCAGTCGGTGTGCAGCCCTCCGGTGGCCTGGCAGCCGCATTCGATGATGTGCCCGGCCAGGCTGCCCTGGGCCAGCAGGTCGTACGCATCGGCTGCCCAGCCGAAGGCGTGCATCAGCGTGCCCAGTGTCACGGCGCTGTCCACACAGCGCCCGGTGATGACGACCTGCGCGCCCTCGTCGAGCGCGCGCTTCACCGGCAATGCGCCCAGGTAGGCATTCGCCGTCAACACCCGCTCCGGCAGGGCTGCGCCGCTTTGCAGCTCGCGCACGCCTTCGTCGCGCAGCGCGGGCAACAGGTGTGTCACATCGTCCCCCGTGACGACCGCGATGCGCAGCGACTGCCCCTGCTCGGCCGCCAGCGCGGCCAGCGCTCGTGCGCAGGCCTGCGGATTGACTCCCCCGGCGTTGGTGACCACGCGGATATTGCGGGCCATCACTTCGCGCAACACGGATTTCATCGTTACCGTGACAAAGTCGGTCGCGTAACCCAGATCCGGGTTCTTGGAGCGCGCCGCTGCCAGAATCGACATGGTGAGTTCGGCCAGGTAATCGAACACCAGGAAGTCGATGTCACCGTGCGCGACCAGCTGGGGCGCCCCCACGCTGCTGTCCCCCCAGAAACCCGAGGCGCCGCCGATGCGGACCACATCCTTGTCCATCAGTCTTCCTTCCAATGCGGGGTGCGCTTTTCCTGGAAGGCCTTCTGCCCCTCGCGCGCATCGTCGGTCAGGGTGAACAGGGCGATCTGGCTCTCGGTGAACGACATGCTTTCCTCAAAGGCCATGGATTCGATGCGCTTCATGGTGTACAGGCCGCGGCGGATGGCCGCGGGCGACTTGTCCAGCAGGCGGTCCAGCAGCCACTGCAGCTTGCCGTCCAGATCATCGTCCACGTAGTTCACCAGACCGTATTCGAGCGCCTGCGCCGAGGTCAGTGGCTCGCCGGTGAGGCACATCTCGGCGAGCCGGCGGCGCGGAATCAGGTGCTGCAGCACCGACAGCACCTGCGCCGGGAACACCCCCACCTTGACCTCAGGCAGGCCGAACACCGCGTGGCGCGCCGCCACGGCCATGTCGCACATCGCCAGCAGGCCCATGCCGCCGGCCATGCAGGCGCCATTGACGCGGGCGATCAGCGGCAGGTTGCTGGCCCTGGCCGCCCGAAGCAGCCGCGCGAGATGGCCATAGGGCTCGGAATAGTCGGTGGTGAAGGCCTGGGCGTTCTGCAGGTCCGCACCGGCGCAAAAAGCGCGCTGGCCCGCGCCGGTGATCACGATGGCGCGCACGCTGCGGTCACCTTGGGCGCCCTCCAGCGCTTCCCCCATGGCTGCCAGCACGCCATGGCTCATGGCGTTGCGCCGCTCTTCGCGCTGGATGGTGAGCCACAGCACGGCCCCGCGCCGCTCGACGGCCAGCTCTGGCTGCGCGTTGGATTCCTGGCTCATGGAGTCTCCTTCACTGAGTCGTTCCGGGCTTTATACCGGGCCTGCGGAAGGGGCTGTGTCACTGCCGCGCCACACCACGCCTCCCGTGTTTGAGGGAGGCGGCGCCCGCAATGATGGGCAAGCCACCCTGCAGACGCTACGATGACCCGTCCGGCCAGTTTGCCGGTGACGACGTCAGGTCCATGGAACATTCCCAGCCCCGCATTCTCCGCACGGACGGCCCGCAGGGCGCCGCCGTGCAGGTGCTCGGACGCTGGACGGTGGCGCAGCTGTCCGTGCCCGCCACCTGGGCATCGGTATCGTCGGCGCTGGATCAGTCCGCTGCGCAGGGGCCGGCCGCATGGGACCTGCGGCTGGTCGAACGGCTTGATCACCTGGGCGCACTGCTGCTGTGGAACAGCTGGCGGCGCCAGTGGCCGGCGCAACTCCAGTCCATGCCCGGCCAGCGGGCCGTGCTGGACCGGGTTGCCCAGCTGACGGTGGATCCGCCGGCCACGCCCGCGACGGGATGGCTGGGACAGTTCCTGGCGCTGGGCGGCTTTGTGCTGCGCATGCTGGGGCACCTGCGCGACCTGGTGCGTCTCGTGGGGCAGTTGATGCTGGATCTGGTGCGGCTCGTTCGCATCCCGCGCGAAGGCCCCTGGCGGGATATCTCGGGGCACCTGTACCAGATTGGAGCTACCGCCATGCCGATCACGGCCCTGGTGGGGTTCCTGATCGGCGTGGTGCTGGCTTACCTCACCTCGCAGCAGTTGCGCCAGTTCGGCGCCGACGCGTTCATCGTGGACATCCTTGGCCTGTCGCTGATCCGCGAACTGGGTCCGGTGCTGGCCGCGGTGCTGCTGGCAGGGCGTTCGGGTTCGGCGATTACAGCGCAGATCGGCGTGATGCGCGTCACCGAAGAGCTGGACGCCATGCGCGTCATGGGCATTCCGCACGGCTTTCGCCTGGTGATGCCGCGCGCGCTGGCGCTGGCCGTGGTGATGCCGCTCATCAGCGTCTGGACCACGCTGATGGCGCTGGCCGGCGGCATGCTCGCGGCCGACCTGGCGCTGGGCATCACGCCCGGCTTCTTCATGAATGCGTTGCCCAAGGCCGTGGACGTGGCCAACCTGACGCTGGCGCTGTCCAAGTCGGTGGTGTTCGGTGTGCTCATCGCCCTGATCGGCTGCCACTTCGGGTTGCGCGTGAAGCCCAATACCGAGAGCCTGGGCCAGGGCACCACGGCCTCGGTGGTGACCTCGATCACCGTGGTGATCCTCGTGGATGCGCTGTTCGCGGTGGTCTTCAAGAACGTGGGCATCTGAGCCATGGACACCGACGCACCCGACTCCAGCGGCCTTTCCCGGTTCGACGGCGACGCCGTGGTCGAGATCAAGGGCCTGTGGACGGTGTTTCGCACGCCCGGCAGCGAGTTCGTGATCCACAAGGACCTCAACCTCACGATCGAGCGCGGCGAAATGCTCTCCCTGGTGGGCGGCTCTGGCACCGGCAAGACCACGCTGCTGCGCCAGATCCTGGGGCTGGAGATCCCGGCGCGCGGGCGCGTCACGGTGCTGGGCCAGCCCGTTTCCCAGCTCACCGAAAAGGGCGCTGCCGCGCGCATCGGCATGTTGTTCCAGCGCGGCGCGCTGTTCTCGGCCTTCAGCGTGCTGGACAACATTGCCTTCCCGTTGCGCGAGCTGGGTACGCTGCCCGAGCCGCTGATCCAGGACGCCGCGCTGCTCAAGCTGCGCATGGTCGGGCTGGACGTCGCGCACGCCCACAAGATGCCCTCCGACCTGTCCGGGGGCATGATCAAGCGTGTGGCGCTGGCCCGCGCGCTGATCATGGATCCGCCGCTGCTGCTGCTGGATGAACCCACGGCGGGGCTGGATCCCGACAGCTCGGACAGCTTCTGTGCGCTGCTGCGCTCGCTGCACCATGAGCTGGGGCTCACGGTGGTGATGGTCACGCACGACCTGGACACCCTGTACGAGCTGAGCACCCGCATCGCGGTGCTGGCCGACCAGCGGGTGGTGGTGTCCGGCCCGCCGCGCGAGGTGATTGCATATCCGCACCCGTTCATCCACGAGTTCTTCCTGGGTGAACGCGGGCAGCGGGCCATGGAGCTCCTGCGGGAGTATCCGTTCACGGTGTAGAAAGGAGTCTGTATGGAAAACAAGTCTCATGCTCTGGCGGCCGGCACGTTCGTGCTGGTGGTGGCCGCCTTGCTGGTTGCGCTGGCGATCTGGCTGACCCGTGACGCGGGGGTCAAGCGGGTGGTCGAGTTCTCCACGCATGAGGCCGTCAGCGGCCTGCAGCCCCAGGCCAGGGTGCGTTACCGCGGCATCGCCGTGGGGCAGGTCCAGGCCATCGAATTCGACCGCAAGGTCCGGGGCAATGTGCTGGTGCGCATGTCGGTGGACGAAGAGGCGCCGATCAGCCCCACCACGTTTGCCACCCTGGGCTACCAGGGCGTCACCGGCCTGGCCTTTGTCCAGCTGGACGACGACCCCGCCAACAAGGCCCTGCCCCCCGGGCCGGATGGCGTGCAGCGCCTGCCCTTGCGCCCCAGCCTGCTGAGCCGCCTGACCGACCGCAGCGGGGACCTGCTGGTGCAGGTCGAGGAGGTGACGCGGCGCGTCAACCTGCTGCTGGCCCCGGAGAACCAGAAGCTGCTGGCCAACACCGTGCAGCAGTTTGGCCAGGCCGCCGCCGGGATGTCCAAGCTGGCCACCTCGCTGGACGGCGTGGTGGCGCAACGCCTGGACCCGGCGCTGGCTGCCGTGCCGGCGCTCGCCGCGCAGGCCGACAAGACCCTGGCCAGCCTGCAAACGGCGTCCACGGAGGTCTCGCAGGTGGCGGCCGAGTTTGGCAAGACCGCGCGCACGCTCAACGAGCGCGGCGGCACGCTGGACCGCGTGGGCCAGAGCAGCGACGCGGTGGCTGCCAGCGCGCGCGCACTCAACGCCACCACGCTGCCGCGCATGGACCGCGCGGCAGACGATGTGTCGCGCACCGCGCGCCAGACGGCGCGGGTGGCCAGCCATCTGGGCGACAACCCGCAGGCCCTGCTGTACGGGTCCGGGCCCATGCCGCCCGGTCCCGGCGAATCCGGATTCACGGCCCCGGTTGCCGGGGGACGGCCATGAGCAGCATCAAACCAGGCCCGTTGGGCGCCTTCGTGGTCCGGCCCGCTGGCGCCATCGCGGCCTTGGCAATCGCGCTGGGCATGCTCTGCGGCTGCGCCATCGCCCCGGACAAGCCGCAGCGTCCGGCCGTGTACGACTTTGGCCCTGGCGCCACGGCCAGCCGGCCGGCCACACGCCAGGCGCCCCTGCCTGCGCTGGTGCTCCCCGAGGTCGAGGCCGCAGGCGCATTTGACGGCACTGCCATGCTCTACCGTCTGGCCTATGCGGATGCGCAGCAGCTGCGTCCCTACGCACAGGCACGCTGGAGCATGCCCCCGGCGGCCCTGCTGCGCCAGAGAGTCCGCGAGGGCCTGGGTGTGGGCCGCGCCGTGCTCTCGGGCGGCGACGCGCCGGCCGCGTTGACGCTGCGCCTGGAGCTGGAGGAATTCACCCACGTGTTCGAGTCACCCCAGCGCAGCGCCGGCTTGCTGCGGCTGCGCGCCACCTTGCTCGACACCCGCACCGGCACAGGCCAGCTGGTGGCACAGCGGGAGGTTGTCGTGCAGCGCGAGGCGTCCACGCCCGACGCACCGGGCGGGGTGCGCGCACTCACGGCCTGCGCCGACGCAGCGGTCGAAGAGGTCGCCCGCTGGCTGGCTCAGACGCCCGTGCCACGCTGACCGGCATCGCCTTCAACCCCATGGCCATCCTTGCCCATGCGCCGATCGAACAGGTGATGCAGGCCCGCGGCCTGGAGGTATTGGGGCGCTGCGAACGCCTGTCCGCCGCTGGCGTGCAGCTCCTGCACGAGGCGGCCCTGCTGGAGAACTTCACGCCCGAGCAGACCGATACCCTGGGCGACGCCATGCTGCGCGTGCGTGCCGGTGCGGGCCAGGTGTTGATCGCCGAGGGTGATACCGGCGACTGGATGCTGCTGCTGCTCAGGGGCACGGTTGACGTGACCCGGCGCACCCCGCAGGGTGTCGCGTCCCGCCTGGCGGTGCTGCGTCCGGGCGCAGCCATCGGCGAGATGTCGATGCTGGACGGCGAGCCGCGCTACGCCACCTGCGCCGCCATCGAGCCTGTCGAGGCCGGTGTGCTGACCCGCTCGGCCATCGCCGGCCTGATCCAGGACCACCCCGCCGTGGGGGCCAAGCTGCTGGTCAAGATCACCCAGCTGTTGGCCCAGCGGCTGCGCAACACCAGCAACCAGCTCGTCCGGGTGCTACAAAAGAATAGCTGCTCAGCGAGCACCGGCGGTGGCTGCAGGCCAATTTGTCCCATTTTTTCGCCGGCGCCGCGGCCAGCGTCCCCGGACCCGGTACAGTCTCGGTGCCGCGACACGCGGCCAACCGGGGCGACATGGCCCGAACATGAACGAAGGCACGGAACATGGGACTTGAACTGCAACGCAGGCTGCGCAACCTCTTCGGCGCAGGCCGCAAGCGCTACTTTGGCGACGACTTCAACTGGGAAACCTACACCCGCGACAAGTACGGCCCGCAACTCGAGCGCATGGCGCGCACGCGCACGCTGCGCGTTGGCGCGGATGTGCGTTTCGACGAGGCGAGTGGCACGCTGGACTGCGGCACGGCCAGGCTGCATCCCAACTTCCGTGCGGTGTACGAGCTGGTGGGCCTGCTCAAGCCCGCCAGCGTTCTGGAGATCGGCTGCGGTGGCGGTGACCACCTGGCCAACCTGCGCAGCATTTACCCCGGCATCAAGCTCAGCGGTGTGGACCGCTCCGAAGGACAGCTGGCGCTGCTGGCCCAGCGCAATCCCGACATTGCCCCCCTGGTGTCGGTGCGCGACATGACCATGCCCTGGTCCTCGCAATGGGAAGTGTCCGACCTGGTGTATTCGCAGGCGGTGATCATGCACATCAACACCGCGGTCAGCCACCTGGTGGCGCTGTCCAACATGTTCCGGCTGGCCCGCAACCATGTGGTCCTGATGGAAAACTACGCCTGCCACCCCTTCCATGAGGACGTGATGCGCCTCTTCAACGGCGGCCAGCTCGGCTGGTCTCAGATCCACGCCTACGCGCACCGCGTGGACGGGCAGCCGTATTGCCTGGTCTATTCGCGCGAGCCGCAGGCCCTGCCGCCATTGACGGACTACATGCTGCTGCCCGGCGCCAGCGAACCCAAGTACAAGTAGGCGAAGGGGGCTTCTCGCCTAGGGCAGACCGGTCGCCGTCACCGTGCAGGTGACGACAAAGGTCAAGGTCGAATTGGCGGGCAAGGTCGACAGGGTCAGGCCCGCGCCCTGCAAGGCGGCGATGGCGGGGCTTCCCGGGCAGATGGCGCCGCCCGTGGCGCCGGCACAGGTCACCGACGTGCAGCTCAGGCCCGCAACGGCCGCATCCGCCAGCGTGCTTCCGTCGGCTGCGTTGGGCCCCAGGTTGGAGACCGTGATCGTGTAGCTGGTGGTGTTGCCCGAGCCCAACGCGGAGACCCCGTTGGTCTTGTCCACCTGCAGGTTGGCGGGCAGGGGAATGGTGACGGTTGCCTGCGCGGTGTTGTTGGCCGGGTTGGTGTCGATCACGCTGGCCGGCGCAGTGACCGATGCGTTGTTGACCTGCACGCCCACACCGCCCGCGATGGCACGCAGGCTCAGGCTCACCGTGCTGCCCGCCGGCAGCGTCAGGGTGCCGTTGAACTGCGACGACGATGTCGCGCTCAGCGTCAGCGTGCCGCCACCCGCGGTGGTCACGCCCGTGAGCGTCATGCCCGAGAGCCCCGACGGAAGCGTGTCGTTGACGGTCGCGCCCGTGGCGGCGTTCGGCCCGGCGTTGACCACCGTCACCGTGAAGGTCGTGGTCTGGTCCTGGTTCACCACCGCGGGGGTGGCCGACTTGGTGATGCTCAGGTCGGCTTGAGGGCCGATGGCCACCTGGGCCGTACCCATGTTGTTGGACGGGTTCGCGTCCGTGACGGTCGCCGGTGGCGCGATGGTGGTGGTGTTGATGACCACGGCGGTCGTGCCCGCGACGGCCCGCAACACCACCGTCAGCGTGCTGCTGGCGGGCAGGGTGACCGTCCCGTTGAAGGTGTTGCCCGTCACCGACGACGACGTCAGGGTGGCACCGGCAGCGCCGGAGGCCGAGACGAACGTCAGCGTGCCCATTTGCAGGGGCAGGGTGTCGGTGACGTTTGCCCCCGTGGCCGTGTCGGGCCCCAGGTTGGCGTACGTCAGGGTGAACGTGGTGGTCCCGCCCAGCGCCAGCGTCGGTGTGTTGACGGCCTTCGCGGCAGACAGGTCGGCGCGCGAACCCACCACCAGCGTGGCGCTGGCGGTGTTGTTGGACAGGTTGGGGTCGGCCGCGTTGGCGGGGGGGCTCACCTGGGCCGTGTTGGTGCGCAGCCCGTCCGAGGCGGCTGTGGCGCGCAGCACCAGCGTCAGCGTCTGGCCGGCCGGGATGGTGACCGTGCCATTGAAGGTGTTGCCCCCGGTGATGCTGCTGGCCGTCAGCGTGGTGGCGCCATTGCTGCCGCTGGCGCTGATGAAGGTGAGCGTGCCCAGGCCCGTGGACAACGTGTCCAGCACCGTGGCCGCCGTGGCCTGCTGCGGCCCGGTGTTGCCCACGGTCAGGGTGAAGTTGACGGTCTGCCCGACCGAAGCCGTGCTGGTGCTGCCCACCTTGGTGATGGACAGGTCGGTCTGGGGCAGGCAGCGGTAGCCCGAATTGGTCACCGGGTCGCTGGCCTCGGTGATCAGCAGGTTCACACCCGGGTTGCCCGGCAGGGCGCCATGGTCCACGCCGCCGGGCGGCGCGTCCGCCGTGTTGGTGATGCCGTTGCTGCCGCCGCCAATGCTGGCAGACACCCCGCCGGTGCGCACGATCACGCCGCCACCGCCGCCACCACCACCACTGTGGGCCGAGCCCCCGCCCAGCCAGGAGTCCCCGCCGCGGCCGCCACGCACATCAAGGCTGAGCGAGCCGCTGCTCCAGTTGGGGCTGACCAGCACCACGCTGCCGCCTGCAGCGCCCGCGCCCGACGCATCGTTGAGCGGGTTGTCGTTGCCGTCGCCGCCGCGTGCGTCAATGGTGCCGCTGCCACTCAGGGCGCCCGCGCGGATCAGCACCACGCCCCCGCCTGTGGCGCCGCTGGTCCGCCCGCGCGCCTCGGTCAGCGTGCCGGAGTTGCCGTTGTGGTCCCCGGCGCCGCCGCCTCCGCCCATCACCACGCGCGCCACGCCCGCGCCACCAAAAGCCGACCCGCCAAACGCGGCCAGGTGCTGGCCGGTCTCGGTTTCGATGTTGGAATAGTCGCTCAGCACCGTGGCCCAGCCCGCCGCCCGCCAGCCGAACGCGCCGCGCCCCCCGGCTCCGCCATTGCCGCCGCCGCCGCCGCCGCCGTTGTGGTACCCGCCCGTGTAGTACTGGCCACCACCACCGGCGTTGCCTGGCGCGCCCCGTGCGAAATCAAAGTCCGCCGTGGTGCCCGTGCCCGGGTAGCCCACATAGGCCTGGGCGGAGAGGTCGCTCCAGGTGCCCGCGATGCTGGCGCGGTCAAACGGCGAGTCGTCCGTCCACACATAGCGCGGCGTGCCGGCGATGCCTTCGGCCTTGGCCGCGTGCGAGACGCTGGTGGCTTCGCGGTGGCGGTAGGGATTGTTGCCGTCGGCGGTGCTTTCGCGGCCGCCGCCCCCGCGGAAACCCATGGCCGCCGCATTGATGGTGTTGCCGCCAAAGGCCAGCGTCCTGGCCACGTCCAGCGCCATCACGCCGCCGTTGAGCCCGTCCCACGCCAGCGCGTTGAGCTGACCGCCCAGCGTCAGGTTGCCGTACTGGGGCACCCGCACCACCTGGAAGCTGCGCCGCGGCGCGGTGGACGTGGGGTTGGCCTGCACGTAGGTGTATTGCAGCGCGGCACCGGGCACGAAGCTGCTGCCCGATGTGCCGACGCCGGCAGGCACATACTCGTAGCGCCCCACCTTGCAGTCCGAACTGCCCGTCTCCAGGTAGCCCGCGCCCGGCCGCCCGGCCACGCCGTCGCCATAGGTGTCGGCCTCGTCCCGGTTCAGGTCCACGCACTGCATCTGGATGATGAGCGCCAGGTCGCCCGTCACCCAGGTGGTGGAGCCGCGCCCGCCGCTCAGGCTGATCGAGCCGCTGCTGCCGGCCGAATAGGTGCCGTTGGCGGGCGTGAAGTAGCCGTTGACCACCTGCCCGGCGCTGGTCGTCACGTCCGTGCCGTTGTTCTGCGGCACGGCGCAGGTCTGCGCCTGCGCCCCCAGGTGAAGGGCCGCACACAGCAGCAAAGCGATGCGCTTCAAGGGCGCGGCGATGCGGGCGTACATGGGTGCGCAATGTACCTTGCAGCGCACCAAATGTGACAATTTGTATTCAGACTTTTAAGGGAATACTTGGCGGATTGGCCTCCGGCCGACGCACGGCAGCGCCTGAGCTCACCCGCAGGCCCGGTCTCAGCGCGCCAGCGCCGGAAACAGCTTGACCAGCCCGTCGGCCATCACCTCGACGGCCAGTGCCGCCAGGATCAGCCCCATCAGCCGGGTCATCACGTTGATGCCCGTCTTGCCCAGCACCCGTGCGATGGGCTGCGCCAGCGAGAAGCACAGCGCCGTGGCCAGCGCGATCACCACGCCATACCCCACCAGCGTGGCCAGCTGCCAGAAGTTCTTCGCCTTGTCGGCGTAGATCACCACGGTGGACATGGTGGCCGGCCCCGTCAGCAGCGGGATGGTCAGCGGCACCACAGCGATGGAGGCGCGCGCCGCGGCGTCCTGCATCTCGGCGGCGTTGGAGCGCGCCTCGGCCGGCTGGGCGTTGAGCATGCTCAGCGCGCTGATCAGCAGCAACAGCCCACCGCCCACCTGGAAGCTGGCCAGCGAGATGCTGAAGAACTCCAGGATCTTGAGCCCCATCAGCGCACTGGCGGCGATCACCGCGAACGCGCTGAATGACGAGATCCACACCGTGCGCTGGCGCTGCGCAAACGAGAAATCCTGCGTGTAGTGGATGAAAAACGGCACGCAGGCCAGCGGGTTGACGATGGCCAGCAGCGTGATCAGTGGCTTGAAGTCCATGCCTCAGCGCCCCCCCGACACATCCACCAGCGACATGGTGGTGTAGCTGGCGTGGGGCGACAGCAGCCAGACGATGGCCTGTGCCACCTCTTCGGCCGAGCCGCCGCGCTGCATGGGCACCAGGTGGGCCAGGTCGCGCACACGGTCGGGCAGGCCGCCCGAGGCATGGATGTCGGTCTCGATCAGCCCCGGGCGCACCGCGTTGACGCGGATGCCCTCGGCGGCCACCTCCTTGGCCAGCCCCACCGTCATCACGTCGATCGCACCCTTGGCCGCGGCGTAGTCCACGTACTGCCCCGGCGAGCCCAGGCGCGACGCTGCGCTGGACACATTGACGATGGCGCCGCCTTTGCCCCCGTGGCGCGTGCTCATGCGGCGCACCGCCTCCCGCGCGCACAGGAAAGAGCCGATCACGTTGATGTCAAACATGCGCCGCAGGCGCGCCATGCTCATCTCGTCCACGCGGGCCGTCATGTCCACCACGCCGGCGTTGTTGACCAGCGCCGTGAGAAGACCCAGCTCGGCGTCCACCCGCGCAAACATCTGCAGCACCTGGTCTTCCTGCGCCACATCGGCCTGCACGGCGATGGCCCGGCCGCCCGCGGCGCGGATGGACTGCACCACCGCGTCAGCCGCGCCCGCCTGGGCTGCGTAGTTGACCGCCACCGCGTACCCCTGGCGTGCCGCCAGCAGGGCGGTGGCTGCGCCGATGCCGCGGCTGCCACCCGTGATCAGGACCACTTGCTCCAAAACCCGTCTCCTGCAACAGTACGGCCAACGCGGTGACAATGCCCCGCGCCGGCCCAAGACCCCATTACAACAGCCCCGGCCCCGCTTTTTCCGCCTTTCTGACCGCCACACACTACAACCAGGAGCAAACCCCATGGGTGCCTTCATCGAACTCCGGGCCGCCGACGGCCACGCCTTTCCCGCCTATGTGGCGCAACCCCCCGTGCTGCCCAAGGGCGGCGTGGTGGTGGTGCAGGAGATCTTTGGCGTCAACGCCCACATCCGGGCCGTGGCCGACAGCTATGCCGCCGAGGGCTACCTGGCCGTGGCGCCGTCCACCTTCCACCGCGTCAAGTCGGGGGTGGACCTGGGCTACACGCAAGAGGACATGGGCGCGGGCTTCGCCCTCAAGGGCGCCGTCGAGGCGCTGCCCGCCCCCGGCGTACTGCAGGACATCCAGGCCGCCATCACCCACGCCGCGCAGGGCGGCAAGGTGGGCATCGTGGGCTACTGCTGGGGCGGGCTGCTGACCTGGCGCTCCGCCTGCCTGCTGTCGGGCCTGAGCGCCGCCGCGCCGTACTACGGCGGTGGCGTCACCACGCCCGAGGAGATTGCCCGCAAGCCGCGCGTGCCGGTGATGGCCCACTTTGGCGACCAGGACCACTGGATCCCCATGGACACGGTGGCCGCCTTCCGCGCCGCCCACCCCGAGGTGGAGACACATGTTTACGCCGCCAACCACGGCTTCAACTGCAACGAGCGCGCCTCGTGGGACGCCGCCGCCGCCGCGCTGGCGCGCCAGCGCACGCTGGCCTTCTTTGCGCAGCATCTGGGCAGCGGGGCGTGATGATGGCGCCCGGCTGGCCCCTGCGTCGATTTTGCGGGTGTTTTTGGCCTCTGGCCCCCGCCAGTATTGGATGGGCCGCTATTATTTTGATAGCGTTTGCCGGTGCGGTGCAGGCCGCCGACTACCGCGGCCCGCTGTTTGACGCCCACCTGCACTACAACGAGGAAGCCTTTGGCCAGCCCCAGGCCGCCAACAGCGGCCCGCACCCGCTGGCCGACGTGCTGGCGCGCATGCAGCGCAACGGCGTCAAGGCCATCATCGCCAACAGCCGGCCCAACGACGGCACCAAGGCGCTGGCCGCCTCGCCCCAGACGCGCGCCGCCGGCGTCACCGTGGTGCCCTTCATCCGCCTGTACCGCAACCGCGACGACTACACCAACTGGTTCCGCGACGAGACCATCTACGACATGGTGGTGGCCGAGCATGCGCGCGGCACCGCGGGCGGGCCTTTCCGCGGGATTGGCGAGTTCCACCTGTACGACAGCGCCAACGCCAACGGCCCCGTGGCCAAAAAGCTCATGGTGTACGCCGAGGAAAAAAACCTCGCCATCCTGGCCCATGTGGACGACGCGGCCATCGACCTGCTGATGGCGCACCCGCCGTCAAAAGGGCAGAGGACGCGCCTGATCTGGGCCCACACCGGTATCGGCGGCGTGCCCGCCGCGCGCGTGGACGAGCTGTTTGCCCGCTACCCGCTGCTGATGGGCGAGCTGTCGTACCGCCCCGGCCTGACGTGCGACGGTGGCAAGCTCTGCCCCGAGTGGCGCGCCCTGCTGCTGAAGTACCCCAACCGCTTTGTCATCGGCTCGGACACCTGGGTCAACCAGCGCTGGATGTACTACGACGACCTGATGCAGGGCTACCGCACCTGGCTGGGCGACCTGCCGCCCGACGTGGCCCGCAAGATCGGCTGGGAGAATGCGGCGGGGTTGTTTGGGGTGAAGGCGCCTTGAGGCCGGGGTGGCTGGAAGCGGCGGCGCGAAGCCGATGTACAAGCCGGTTCTGGGAGTTTTTCATGTCCGGTTTATCCCGCAGCAGTCAAACTGAGACGCAGAATCTGCGGCATACGTTACGTTAAAGCACATGGCCCAACACTTCGCGGTCGAGATTCAACTGCTACCTGCAGAGCAGGGCGGGCGCGTCGGACCTTTGGCGGCCGGCGAATGGCGAACAGTCCTCGGTATCAACAACCGAGCATTGGTCAGCGCGGTTGATGTTTGACGGAGCGCCAACGCCAGGCGAGTCCTTCCGAGCAACCGTCCAGTTGCTCTTGCCAGAGGCTCAGCAGCACTTCCCTGAAGGCGCTGAGTTCACGGTGTGGGAAGGCGGTACCAAGGGAGTGGGTCATGTTCTCTCCGCTGCGCTTTAACCCTGCCGTCAAGCGGACCTGCGCCAGCGAATCTGGCGGGTCCGCTTACCTTGCACGCTAAACCACCCTCAATAGCCTATTTGCACACAAACACCTCGGCGAGCCTGAAGTGAACAACTTGACCAAACTCCTTTCAAGTGAAGCGCTGGACGCCGAAGTCGTGTCCGGTGTCAGCACGGCTTCGCCATGATTTCCTGCTGCCGCTTGGTCCTGGCCGGCTGTCTTCCATCTATTGCCTGTTTTCAGGCAAGAGTGTTCGCCGCCCGGTCAAGGTCCTCAGTGTCCTTTGGCTGGTGGCCAGCGCCCCCGCAGCGCTGCTGATCACCATGGGCTACGCGTTCAACTCGAACAAGTTGAATCCGCTGATCACCGTGCCTCTGTGGATTGCGGCCGGCCTTGCCTGTATCTGGTTGCCAGTCGCGCTACGTGCGCTCTTCAGACGCGGGCCGGATTGATTGCCCGGCACACCACCACAAGCAGCAAGAATTGCCCACATGATCCACCTCCACTACTACCCCAGCACCGCGGCGATGGTGCCGCACATCCTGCTTGAAGAAATCGGCGCGCCCTACCAGCGCGTGCTGGTGGACCGCATGTCGGACGCGCACAAGACGCCGGCCTACCTGGCGCTCAACCCCAACGGGCTGATCCCGGTGCTGACGGATGGCGACCTGGTGCTGTACGAGACGGCGGCCATCGCGCTGCACCTGGCGGACACGCACCCCCAGGCCGCTCTGGTGCCGGCGCTGGGCACGGCGGCCCGCGCGCAGTTCTACAAATGGCTGATGTGGCTTACCAACACGCTGCAGGCCACGCTGATGGTCTATTTCTACAGCGAGCGCTGGGTGGACGAGGGCAACACCGCCGCCGCGGCCGAGCTCAAGGCCAACGCGCAGCGCAAGGTGGGCGGCATGCTCGACCAGCTGGACGCGCACCTGGCCAGCCACGGCGGCCCGTGGTTTATGGGCGCGGGGCATTCGGCGCTGGACGCCTACGTGTTCACCTTGTGTCGCTGGACGCGCAATTTCTCGGCGGCGCCCGGCTCGCCCGCCGTGCCCGCCCGCGAGCGCCCGCACTTGGGGCCGTACCTGCAGCGCATGCTGGCGCGCCCCGCGGTGCAGCGCGTGCTGGCCAACGAGCAGCTGGCGCCGCCTTTCGTCTAGGCAGGGTTTGGGCTAGCGGCCCGTGCGGGCCAGGTAGCGCTTGCGCCAGAAGATCACGCCCAGCACGGCGGCCGTGGCCACCATGGAGCCCATGGCCCACCAGAAGCCGTTTTGCCAGTGGATCAGCGGCAAAAACTCGAAGTTCATGCCAAAGATCCCCGCGATGAGGTTCAGCGGCAAGAAGATGGCCGTCAGCGCGGTGAGCGTGCGCATGATGTCGTTGGTGCGGTTGCTCTGCGCGCTGAAATGGATCTGCACCACCGTCTCGGCCGATTGCTCCAGCCGGCGGGCGTGGTGCACCACGCGTTCGATGTGCTCGATCACGTCGCGCGCGCGGGCCATCAGCTGGTCCTGCTGCGCCTGGGCCAGCCGGGTGTCTGCGCTCAGGGTTGACATCGGTTGCTCACGCAGGCTGTCCAGCCACTCCTGCATGGCGTCGCGCTGCTCGTCGCACAGGTCTTCCAGCACATGCAACTGGCCGCGCGCCGTCATCAGCGCGCCCCAGTTGTTGAATCGCGCGTTGGGTTTGAGCAGCTCGGCCTGCCAGTGCTCCAGCTGGCGCGTCAGCTCGCGGCGCAAGTCCAGGTAGCTGTCCACCATGGCGTTGACCATGCGCAGCACCAGGTCGGCGGGGTTGACGGGGATGCGGTTGCGCGCTGCCACAGCATCCACGCTGAACTTGGCGTCCGCCAGAAAGCGCTCGATAAAGCTTTTGGCCGCAAAGCAGCCGCGCGGGTGCACGCTGATGAGCAGCCGGTCAAAAATGGCAAAGCCCACCGCGCGCGAGCCGATTCGGTTGAAGGCGGGCAGGCCGCCCTTGGTTTTCTCGCGCGGGGCGCTGGCCAGCTGGCCGTGGTAGGCCTCGACGGCGGCCTCCTGCTCGGCTTCGGCGCCGGTCTCGGCCTGGGTGGCCAGGCGGCGGAAGATCACCAGGTCGTAGACCGAGGTGTAGTCGTAGTGCGACGGGTGGGCGGCGCTGGACAGGTCCTTGGCGTGCAGCTCCAGCAGGGCCGAACCGCCCAGCTGCAGCGCGGCCTGCTGCAGCTGCGGCAGCGCCTGGGCCAGTTCCTGGCGGTCCAGGTGCACCCAGACAAAGCCGTCCGCGGGCGCCTGCGTGGGCAGCGCGTCGGCAAAACGCAGGCTGTCGGCGGTGAACTCGATGATCTGCATGTCCGTGGCCTTTTTTATGGGTCAAATTGGCCTGTAGCCCCCGCGGGTACTTGTTGAGCCGCTATCGTTTTTGTAGCAGTTCGGCGGCAGCCACGGCAAAGTAGGTCAGCACGCCGTCGGCGCCCGCGCGTTTGAAGGCCAGCAGGCTTTCCATCATCACCGCGTCGTGGTCCAGCCAGCCGTTCGCGGCGGCGGCCTTGAGCATGGCGTATTCGCCGCTCACCTGGTAGGCAAAGGTGGGCACGCGGAACTCGTCCTTCACGCGCCGCACGATGTCCAGGTAGGGCATGCCGGGCTTGACCATCACCATGTCGGCGCCCTCGGCGATGTCCATCGCCACCTCGCGCAGGGCTTCGTCGGTGTTGCCCGGGTCCATCTGGTAGACCTTCTTGTTGCTCTTGCCCAGGTTGCCGGCCGAGCCCACCGCGTCGCGGAAAGGGCCGTAGAAGGCGCTGGCGTACTTGGCGCTGTAGGCCATGATTCTTGTGTGGATCGCGCCGCTCGATTCGAGCGCTGCTCGAATCGCTCCTATCCGCCCGTCCATCATGTCGCTGGGCGCCACGATGTCCACGCCGGCCTCGGCCTGCACCAGCGCCTGCTGCACCAGCACGGCCACGGTTTCGTCGTTGAGGATGTAGCCCGTGTCGTCCAGCAAGCCGTCCTGGCCGTGGCTGGTGAAAGGGTCCAGCGCCACGTCGGTCATCACGCCCAGGGCGGGAAACTCTTTTTTGAGCGCCCGCACCACGGTGGGCACCAGGCCTTTGGGGTTGAGGGCCTCGCGGCCGTTCGGGTCCTTGAGCGAGGGGTCAATCACCGGGAACAGCGCCATCGCCGGGATGCCAAGCCGCACGCAGTGTTCGGCCACGGGCAGCAGCAGGTCCAGGCTGAGTCGCTCCACCCCTGGCATGGAGGCCACGGCCTCGCGCCGCCCCTGGCCGTCCAGCACAAAGACGGGGTAGATCAGGTCGTTGGCCGTGACCGCGTGCTCGCGCACCAGGTTGCGGGTGAAATCGTCGCGGCGCAGGCGGCGGGGGCGTGCGGCGGGGAAGGCGGCAGGGGGGTTCATCCTGAAAATTGTGCACCATGAGGCGCCCCCGTCGTGTCCGCGGGGCGGCGGGCCGGGAATTGAATGGGTTGCAACTGGCGTGTCGCATGCGCGACACACAGGCCTGTTTGGGTCCACAGTGTCTTGCTTGAAACCGGTGGCCCCCTTTGTTAAATTAGCGGCGGGTGGTTCGCCACCTCCCGCTTTTCCTCCCTGAGCGGGTGCCTTGATGTGTGACAGCAAAAAGGCTTCCTGCCCCGGCCCTGTGCTGGGGTTTTTTTTGCCCGCGGCTACACTGCGCCGATGCTCTGGGTCAAGTCTCTTCACATCGTGTTCGTGGCCAGCTGGTTCGCCGGTCTGTTCTACCTGCCGCGCATTTTTGTGAACCTGGCCATGGTGCCAGCCGGCTCCGTGGCCGAGCGTGACCGCCTGCTGCTGATGGCGCGCAAGCTGCTTCGCTTCACCACCCTGCTGTCTGTTCCAGCCCTGGGTTTTGGCCTGTGGCTGTGGCTGGGCTACGGCATAGGCCGGGGCCCCGGCAACGGCTGGATGCAAGCCAAGCTGGCGGTGGTGGTCCTTGCGGTGGGCTACCACCACGGTTGCGCGCGGCTGCTTCGGCGGTTTGAGCAGGGCGCCAACCAGGCCGGACATGTCTGGTACCGCTGGTTCAACGAAGTGCCCGTGCTGTTGTTGCTGGCGGCCGTGGTGCTGGTCGTGGTCAAGCCGTTCTGATGCACAAGACCGCCGCGTGGCCGCTGGCGCTGGTCTACGCGGCGCTGGTGGTCTACGCGAGCCTGTACCCGTTTGAGGGCTGGCGCGACCAGGGCATCCCGTTCTGGGCTTTCCTCACGGCGCCACTGCCCCGCTACTGGACGGGCTTTGATGTGGTCTCCAATCTGGTGGGGTATGGGCCACTGGGGTTCCTGCTGACATTGGGCGCGCTGCGTTCGGGGCGCGGGCGCGGCGCCGTGATGCTGGCCACACTGGGCGCCGGCCTGCTGTCGCTGGCCATGGAGTCGCTGCAGACCTACCTGCCGGCCCGCGTCCCCTCTACCGTGGATTTCGCACTCAACCTGGCGGGGGGCTGGCTGGGAGCGGTCAGCGCCTTGCTGCTCGAGCGCATGGGTGCACTGGCGAGTTGGGCGCGAGTGCGAGAGCGCTGGTTCACGCCGGACGCCCGCGGCGCCATCGTGTTGCTGGCCCTGTGGCCGCCGGCCCTGCTGTTCCCGGCGGCGGTGCCACTGGGCCTGGGCCAGGTCTATGAGCGGCTCGAAGCCTCCCTGGCCCAGGCGTTGGTGGGCACGCCCTTCCTGGACTGGCTGCCCGTGCGGCAAATCGAGCTTCAGCCGCTGGGGCCCCTGGCTGAAGCCTTGTGTGTGGCCATGGGGCTGCTGCTGCCCTGCCTGCTGGGCTTTTCGGTCATCCGGCATCCGATGCGTCGCCTCGGGCTGCTCGTTTTCATCGGTGCGGCCGCTGTGGGCGTGACGGTGCTCTCGGCCGCGCTGAGCTACGGTCCGGCCCACGCCTGGGGCTGGCTGAATCTGCCGGCGCGCACCGGCCTCACGGTGGGGCTGATCGTGGCGCTGCTGGCGGTGCTGGTGCCCCGACGGGCCTGCTTGGCCCTGCTGCTGCTGATGCTGGCGGTGCAGCTCAGCCTGCTGAACCGTGCGCCGCCCGACCCGTACTTCGCGTTGACGCTGCAGGTCTGGGAGCAGGGCCGCTTCATCCGCTTTCACGGGCTGGGGCAGTGGCTGGGGTGGTTGTGGCCTTACGCCGTGCTGGCCCATGCGCTGGTCTGGCTGTCGCGCCGCGAGCGCGAAAATACAATCCGGTCATGACCCAACCCACGGCTTCGTACTACCAGCGGCACATTTTTTTCTGCCTGAACCAGCGCAACAACGGCGAGGCCTGTTGCGCCGACCACAACGCACAGGCCGCGTTTGACCGGTGCAAGTCCCAGGCCAAGGCGGCGGGCCTGCTGGGCGCAGGCAAGGTGCGTGTCAACAAGGCGGGCTGCCTGGACCGCTGCGCCGGCGGGCCGATTGCGGTGGTCTACCCGGAGGCCGTCTGGTACACCTATGTGGATGAGCACGACATCGACGAAATCGTCGAGTCGCACCTTCGCCACGGCAAGGTGGTCGAGCGCCTGGTCACCCCGGCGGACGTGGGCCGCTGAGTACGCGTCGATGAATCCCCAGACCCGCCGTTGGACGCTGGCCGCCGGGGCCGGCGCTATCGAGGTGGCACAGGACGACCCGGCGCAGCCAGCGATTGGCACGGCGGTCATCGCGCACCCGCACCCGCTGTTTGGCGGCACCATGGACAACAAGGTCGTGCAGACGCTGGCGCGTGCGTTTGTGCAGTGCGGCTGGACGTCGCTGCGCTTCAATTTCCGCGGCGTGGGGGCTTCCACCGGCGTGCATGACGCCGGGAAAGGCGAAGCCGATGACCTGCTGGCGCTGGTGCAGGCGCTGGCGCCGCAGGGGCCGCTGGCCCTGGCCGGGTTCTCGTTCGGCGCCTTCGTGACGGCACACGCGCTGGCGCGGCTGGAGGGCGTGCGTGACGTGGCCAAGGCGGTGCTGGTGGGCACGGCGGCTTCGCGCTTCGAAGTGCCGCCGGTGCCGCAGGCCTGGCATTCGCGCACGCTGGTGATTCATGGCGAGTCCGACGACACCGTGCCCTTGTCATCGGTGATGGACTGGGCGCGACCCCAGGTGCTGCCCGTCATGGTCATCCCCGGGGGAGGCCACTTCTTTCACGGACAATTGCCGCTTCTGAAATCCTTGGTGGTCCGCCACCTGTCTGCTGCAACCGAATGAACCTGTTCACACTGCGGGCCCGCGCCCTGCTGGCCGGCGCCTGCCTTTTTGTCTCGCTGGCCTGTGCGGCCCAGATTCCCCAACCCCCCGAAATCGCCGCCCGCAGCTTCCTGCTGCTGGACGTCACGGCCAACCAGGTGCTGGCCGCGCACGAGCCCGACCTGGCCGTGGAACCTGCGTCGCTGACAAAGCTGATGACGGCGTACCTGGTGTTCGATGCGCTGCGCGCGAAGAAGCTGGATCTGGCCCAGACGCTGCCGGTGAGCGAGCGGGCATGGAAGATGCCGGGCTCGCGGATGTTCATCGACCCGAAAATGAAGGTGCCGGTCGAGGACCTCATCAAGGGAATGATCGTGCAGTCGGGCAACGACGCCACCGTGGCGCTGGCCGAAGGCGTCGCAGGCTCGGTGGAGCGGTTCGTGCAGTTGATGAACGAACAGGCACGCATTCTGGGCATGCCGGCGACGAAATACCGCAATCCCGAGGGGCTGACGGAAACCGGCCACAGCACCACGGCCCGGGACCTGGGCACGCTGGCCACGCGGTTGATGGCGGACTTTCCGCAATACCTTCACTACTACGCCATCCGCAAGTACCGCTACGAGGGCACGCCTGCGGCCAACGACACCAACCGCAACCTGCTGTTGTTCCGTGACCCGACTGTGGATGGCCTCAAGACCGGGCACACCGATGCGGCGGGCTACTGCCTGATTGCGACTGCCCGGCGCGAGTATGCAAACCTGGCTCCGGCCGTCGCCGCGGGCGCGCCTGCACCCGCCCCGGGCACGCGGCGCCTGCTGTCCGTCGTCCTGGGCGCGGCCAGCGAGAACGCCCGCGCCAGTGAGTCCCAGAAGCTGCTGAACTGGGGATACACCGCCTGGGAGGCGGTGAAGCTGTTTGACGCAGGGCAGGCAGCGGCCACGCCGGCGGTCTGGAAGGGCCGTCAGGGTGTGGTGCGACTGGGCAGGCCGGAGGCGATTGTCGTGGCCGTCCCCGCGGGTTCGGGTGCCAGGATCACATCGCAGGTCGCGCGCCCCGAGCCGCTGGTGGCTCCGCTGGCCAAGGGCCAGGCGATCGCCACGCTGAAAATCAGCGTCAACCAGACGGCGCTGCGCGATGTGCCGCTGGTGGCGCTGGAGGGCGTGGATTCGGCGGGCATTTTCGGCAGGGCCTGGGACGCGGTGCGCCTGTGGGTGCGCTGACGCGGCGAACGGAATCCGCGTTGCAAGTGAGCGGTAACTGACATTCATATATGCCGCATTGCGGCAAACAGCCTGAGCGGATATACTAGAAGGCTTTCCCGCAATTGGAGTGGGAGAGATTTTCGTGAGCCGTGCATGCGCGGCCCATCTGTTTTCAGACGTTTAGGGACGTTTTTTTCAATGCCAACCATCAACCAACTGGTGCGTCAGGGGCGCGAGGTCGAAACGACCAAGTCGAAAAGCCCCGCGATGCAGAACTCGCCGCAGCGTCGCGGCGTGTGTACCCGCGTGTACACCACGACGCCGAAGAAGCCGAACTCGGCGCTTCGCAAAGTTGCCAAGGTCCGTTTGACCAACGGCTTTGAAGTCATTTCCTACATCGGCGGTGAAGGCCACAACCTGCAGGAACACAGCGTGGTGCTGGTTCGTGGCGGTCGTGTCAAGGATCTGCCCGGTGTGCGTTACCACATCGTGCGTGGCTCGCTGGACCTGCAAGGCGTGAAAGACCGCAAGCAGTCGCGTTCCAAGTACGGCGCCAAGCGCCCCAAGAAGGCCTGAGGCTTTCGCAATCAAAGGTGCCGGGTCCGGCTTTGACGGGCTGATCCGGCGTAGTGGCCCTGAACAAGGGTCGAGTAAGTGCAGGTTCCTGATGGATCTGCGGGGTGTCTGGATAACAGGACGTCCGGATATCAACTGAAGCAAAGAGGTGAAAAATGCCACGTCGTCGCGAAGTCCCTAAACGTGAAATCCTGCCGGATCCCAAGTTCGGCAATGTCGAGCTCTCCAAGTTCATGAACGTGATCATGGAAGGCGGCAAGAAGGCCGTCGCCGAGCGCATCATCTATGGTGCCCTCGACTTCATCGAGAAGAAGAACCCGGGCAAGGACCCGGTGGAAGCCTTCACGATGGCCATCAACAATGTCAAGCCCATGGTGGAAGTCAAGTCCCGCCGCGTGGGTGGTGCCAACTACCAGGTGCCGGTTGAAGTGCGTCCGGTGCGCCGACTGGCGCTGTCGATGCGCTGGATCAAGGAAGCCGCCCGCAAGCGCGGCGAAAAGTCCATGGCCCTGCGCCTGGCCAACGAGCTGATGGAAGCCACCGAAGGTCGTGGCGGCGCCATGAAGAAGCGTGACGAAGTTCACCGCATGGCCGAAGCCAACAAGGCTTTCAGCCACTTCCGCTTCTAAGAACCGTCCCCATCTGGAGTGCGGGCCCGCCACGAGCGGGCCTGTCCCGTTTAACGAAAGAACATCATGGCCCGCAAGACGCCTATCGAGCGCTATCGCAACATTGGTATTTCGGCTCACATCGACGCCGGCAAGACCACGACCACCGAGCGCATCCTTTTTTACACCGGTGTGAACCACAAGATCGGCGAAGTGCACGACGGCGCGGCCACCATGGACTGGATGGAACAGGAGCAGGAGCGTGGCATCACGATCACGTCCGCTGCGACCACCTGTTTCTGGAAGGGGATGGACCTGTCCTTCCCCGAGCACCGCATCAACATCATCGATACCCCCGGCCACGTGGACTTCACCATCGAGGTGGAGCGTTCCATGCGCGTGCTGGACGGTGCCTGCATGGTGTACTGCGCCGTGGGTGGCGTGCAGCCCCAGTCGGAGACCGTCTGGCGCCAGGCCAACAAGTACCGCGTGCCCCGTCTCGCGTTTGTCAACAAGATGGACCGGACCGGCGCCAACTTCTTCAAGGTCTATGACCAGATGCGCCTGCGCCTGAAGGCCAACCCGGTCCCGATCGTCATCCCGATCGGCGCCGAGGAAAACTTCACCGGCGTGGTTGACCTGCGCAAGATGAAAGCCATCATCTGGGACGAGGCGTCGCAGGGCATGAAGTTCACCTTCGAGGAAATCCCGGCCGATCTGGTGGCTTCCGCCAAGGAATGGCGCGAGAAGATGGTTGAGGCCGCGGCCGAAGCCAGCGAAGAGCTGATGAACAAGTACCTGGAAGAAGGCGATCTGTCGGAAGACGAGATCACCCAGGGTCTGCGCACCCGCACCATCGCCGGCGAAATCCAGCCGATGCTGTGCGGCACCGCCTTCAAGAACAAGGGTGTGCAGCGCATGCTGGACGCCGTGATCGAACTCATGCCATCGCCGGTTGACATCCCGCCGGTGAAGGGCACGGACGAAGACGAAAAGGAAACCAGCCGCAAGGCCGACGACAGCGAGAAATTCTCTGCGCTGGCATTCAAGCTGATGACCGACCCGTTTGTCGGACAGCTGACCTTTGTGCGCGTCTATTCTGGCGTGCTCACCAAGGGCGACAGCGTCTACAACCCGATCCGCGGCAAGAAGGAGCGCATCGGCCGTATCGTGCAGATGCACGCAAACAACCGACTGGAAGTGGACGAAATCCGCGCCGGCGACATTGCTGCCTGCGTGGGCCTCAAGGATGTGACCACGGGCGAAACCCTGTGCGATCCGTCGTCCATCGTCATGCTCGAGCGCATGGTGTTCCCCGAGCCCGTGATCGCACAGGCCGTGGAGCCAAAGACCAAGGCCGACCAGGAGAAGATGGGTATTGCGCTCAGCCGCCTGGCCCAGGAAGACCCGTCGTTCCGCGTGCGTACCGACGAGGAGTCCGGCCAGACCATCATCGCCGGCATGGGCGAGCTGCACCTGGAAATCATCGTCGACCGCATGAAGCGCGAGTTCGGCGTGGAAGCCAATGTGGGCAAGCCCCAGGTGGCTTACCGCGAAACCATCCGCAAGACGGTGGAAGACGCGGAAGGCAAGTTTGTGCGCCAGTCCGGCGGCAAGGGCCAGTACGGTCACGTTGTGCTCAAGATCGAGCCGAACGAGCCGGGCAAGGGCATCGAGTTCGTCGACGCGATCAAGGGCGGTGTGGTGCCGCGCGAGTTCATTCCCGCGGTCGAAAAGGGCATCAACGAAGCCGTCACGCAGGGCGTGCTGGCCGGTTACCCGGTGGTGGACGTCAAGGTCACGCTGCACTTCGGTTCGTACCACGACGTGGACTCGAACGAACTCGCGTTCAAGATGGCCGCAATCTTTGGCTTCAAGGAAGGCGCCCGCAAGGCCAGCCCGGTGATCCTGGAGCCGATGATGGCCGTCGAAGTGGAAACCCCGGAAGACTACGCCGGCAACGTGATGGGCGACCTGTCGTCCCGCCGCGGCATGGTGCAGGGCATGGAAGACATGGTTGGTGGCGGCAAGGCTATCAAGGCCGAAGTGCCCCTGTCCGAGATGTTCGGCTATTCGACGACGCTGCGTTCGATGTCGCAGGGCCGTGCCACGTACACGATGGAGTTCAAGCATTACGCCGAAGCTCCGCGCAATGTGGCCGAGGCCATCGTGACCGCCCGCGCAAAGTAACGAGCTGAAGCGGCTTGTTGTCCCTGCGCAGGTGGGGATGCGGGCCGATTGATCTGTCTGCGATCACACACCCCGCCGTGCCCGTGCGGCGGGATCAGTGATGTGATGCAGACGTTAAACCCCACACGGGCATGTTCTTTGGAGAAGAGAAAATGGCAAAAGGAAAATTTGAGCGTACCAAGCCGCACGTGAACGTGGGCACGATTGGTCACGTGGACCATGGCAAGACGACGCTGACGGCGGCCATCACCACGGTGCTGTCGGCCAAGTTTGGCGGAGAAGCCAAGGCGTACGACCAGATTGACGCGGCCCCGGAAGAGAAGGCGCGCGGCATCACGATCAACACCGCCCACGTCGAATACGAAACTGCCAACCGGCACTATGCCCACGTGGACTGCCCCGGCCACGCCGACTATGTGAAGAACATGATCACCGGCGCGGCCCAGATGGACGGCGCCATCCTGGTGTGTTCTGCTGCAGACGGCCCCATGCCCCAGACCCGCGAGCACATCCTGCTGGCCCGCCAGGTGGGCGTGCCCCACATCATCGTCTTCCTGAACAAGTGCGACATGGTGGACGATGCCGAGCTGCTGGAGCTGGTCGAAATGGAAGTGCGCGAGCTCCTCTCCAAGTACGACTTCCCCGGTGACGACACCCCCATCATCCACGGCAGCGCCAAGCTGGCCATGGAAGGCGACAAGGGTCCCCTGGGCGAGCAGGCCATCATGAAGCTGGCCGACGCCATGGACAGCTACTTCCCCACGCCCGAGCGCGCCATTGATGGTGCCTTCCTGATGCCTGTGGAAGACGTCTTCTCCATCTCGGGCCGCGGCACGGTGGTGACGGGTCGCGTGGAGCGCGGCATCGTCAAGGTCGGCGAGGAAATCGAGATCGTGGGCATCAAGGCCACGCAAAAGACCACCTGCACCGGCGTGGAGATGTTCAGGAAGCTGCTGGACCAGGGCCAGGCGGGCGACAACGTGGGCATCCTGCTGCGCGGCACCAAGCGCGAGGAAGTCGAGCGCGGCCAGGTGCTGTGCAAGCCCGGCTCCATCAAGCCGCACACGCACTTCACCGCCGAGGTGTACGTGCTGAGCAAGGACGAAGGGGGGCGCCACACGCCGTTCTTCAACAACTACCGCCCGCAGTTTTACTTCCGCACGACGGACGTGACCGGTGCGATCGAGCTGCCCGCGGACAAGGAAATGGTCATGCCCGGGGACAACGTCAGCATCACCGTGAAGCTGATCAACCCCATCGCCATGCAGGAAGGCCTGCGCTTTGCCATCCGCGAGGGCGGCAAAACCGTCGGCTCCGGCGTCGTGGCAAAAATCCTGGAGTAAACAGTCATGTCTACCAAACAGAAAATCCGCATCCGCCTCAAGGCGTTTGACTACAAGCTGATCGACCAGTCGGCCGCCGAGATTGTTGACACCGCCAAGCGCACGGGCGCCATCGTCAAGGGCCCGGTGCCCCTGCCGACCCGCATGAAGCGCTTTGACATCCTGCGCTCGCCGCACGTCAACAAAACGAGCCGTGACCAGTTCGAAATCCGTACCCATCAACGCCTGATGGACATCGTCGATCCCACCGACAAGACCGTGGACGCGCTCATGAAGCTCGACCTGCCGGCCGGCGTGGACGTGGAAATCAAGCTGCAATAAGGACTTTCGGTCCTTCGAGCCGACGCGGACTTGCCTGCAAGGGCAGTCCGCGTTATAATTTTAGGCTCTGCCCGATTTGGGTGGGGAAAAGCCGCCATTGAGTTGGCGGGATATCAACCTTCTTTCACGTCAAAACGCTGGCGCCAATTGAAGTGGCAGCGGTGGAAGTATTGGAGAAACAAATGAGTCTGAGCAACTCCCTCGGGTTGCTGGGCCGCAAGGTGGGCATGATGCGTCTGTTCACCGATGACGGGGATGCAGTGCCCGTCACGGTGGTGGATGTGTCCAACAACCGTGTGACCCAGGTCAAAACCCAAGAGAACGACGGCTATGTCGCCTTGCAGGTGACGTTCGGTTCGCGCAAGGCGTCGCGTGTGACCAAGCCGCAGGCCGGCCACCTCGCCAAGGCGGGTGTTGAAGCCGGAGAAATCATCCAGGAATTCCGCGTGACCGCCGATACTGCTGCGCAGTACAAGGCCGGCGCAGCTGTTCCGGTGACGGCCGTGTTTGCCGTTGGCCAGAAGGTGGATGTCCAGGGCACGACGATCGGCAAGGGCTTTACCGGCACGATCAAGCGTCACCATTTCAGTTCGCAGCGCGCTTCGCACGGCAACAGCCGTTCCCACAATGTCCCCGGCTCCATCTCGATGGCGCAGGACCCTGGCCGTGTGTTCCCCGGCAAGCGGATGTCCGGCCATCTGGGTGACGACACCGTGACCACGCAGAACCTTGATGTGATCCGCATCGACGAAGCCCGCCAGCTGCTGCTGATCCGAGGCGCCGTGCCGGGCTCCAAGGGTGGTTTTGTCACCGTGCGCCCGGCCGTGAAGGCCCGCCCGCAGGGTGACGCGAAGGGAGCGAAGTAATGCAACTCGAACTCCTGAACGAACAAGGCCAGGCCGCGTCGAAATACGACGCCCCCGAGACCGTGTTTGGCCGTGAATACAACGAAGACCTGGTCCACCAGATCGTCGTCGCCTTCCGGGCCAATGCCCGTCAGGGCACGCGCGCCCAGAAGGACCGCGAGCAGGTCAAGCACTCGACCAAGAAGCCTTTCAAGCAAAAGGGAACGGGCCGCGCCCGTGCCGGTATGACGTCGTCGCCGCTGTGGCGCGGCGGTGGCCGGATCTTCCCGAACAGCCCGGAAGAAAACTTCACCCAGAAGATCAACAAGAAGATGTACCGCGCGGGCATGGCGTCCATCTTCTCGCAGCTGGCCCGGGAAGGCCGCTTGGCCGTGGTCGACTCCATGAAGGTGGATTCGCCCAAGACCAAGCAGCTGGCCGCGCGCTTCAAGGCCATGAACCTCGAGTCGGTGCTGGTCATCGCCGAGGAAGTGGACGAGAACCTGTACCTGGCTTCGCGCAACCTGGTGAACGTGCTCGTCGTTGAGCCGCGTTACGCCGATCCGCTGTCGCTGGTGCACTACAAGAAGGTGCTGGTCACCAAGGGTGCCATCGACAAGCTCAAGGAGATGTTCGCATGAGCCGCGTGAACCCCACCCCCGAACAACGCAAGTTCGACGAAGGCCGCCTGATGCAGGTGCTGGTCGCCCCGATCGTGTCCGAAAAGGCCACGCAGATCGCGGACAAGACCAACGCCGTCACATTCAAGGTGCTGCAGGACGCCACCAAGCCGGAGATCAAGGCCGCTGTTGAACTGATGTTCAAGGTCGAAGTCAAGGGCGTTTCAGTGGTCAATACCAAGGGCAAGACCAAGCGCTTCGGACGCTCCGTGGGCCGCCGCGACAACGTGCGCAAGGCCTATGTGACGCTCAAGCCGGGTCAGGAGCTGAACCTCTCCGGGGAGGCCGCGTAAATCATGGCAGTCATCAAGATGAAACCGACCAGCCCCGGCCAGCGCGCCGTGGTCAAGGTCTCGCGTGACCACCTGTACAAGGGTGCACCTCACGCGCCGCTGCTGGAACCCCAGCACCAGAAGTCGGGCCGCAACAACAACGGCCACATCACCACCCGCCACAAGGGCGGTGGACACAAGCACCACTACCGTGTGGTGGACTTCCTGCGCAACAAGGACGGCATCACCTGCAAGGTCGAGCGCGTCGAGTACGACCCGAACCGCACGGCCCACATCGCGCTGGTGTGTTACGCCGACGGCGAGCGTCGCTACATCATCGCCCCGCGTGGCCTGGAAGTCGGCGCATCTCTGGTGAGCGGCGCCGAGGCCCCTATCCGTGCCGGCAACACGCTGCCAATCCGCAACATCCCGGTGGGCTCGACGATTCACTGCATCGAGCTGCAGCCCGGCAAGGGCGCGCAGATCGCGCGCTCAGCCGGCGCGTCGGCGACGCTTCTGGCACGCGAAGGCACCTACGCCCAGGTCCGGATGCGTTCCGGCGAAGTGCGCAAGATCCACATCGAGTGCCGTGCCACGATCGGCGAAGTCGCCAACGAAGAGCACAGCCTTCGCCAGTTGGGCAAGGCCGGTGTCAAGCGCTGGATGGGCATCCGCCCGACCGTGCGCGGCGTGGCGATGAACCCGGTCGACCACCCGCACGGTGGTGGCGAAGGCAAGACCGGCGAAGGCCGCCATGCCGTCGATCCGTGGGGTAACCTGACCAAGGGTTACCGCACCCGTAACAACAAGCGCACGCAGGTCATGATCGTGTCGCGTCGCAAGAAGTAAGGGGTAACAGATGACTCGCTCTCTCAAAAAGGGTCCGTTTGTTGACTATCACCTGGTAGCCAAGGCCGACAAGGCCGTGACCACCAAGGACAAGAAGCCGATCAAGACCTGGTCGCGCCGCTCCATGATCCTGCCCGAGTTCATCGGGCTGACGATCGCCGTGCACAACGGCAAGCAGCACGTGCCGGTCTATATCACCGACCAGATGGTGGGCCACAAGCTGGGCGAATTCGCCCTGACGCGCACCTTCAAGGGTCACCCGGCGGACAAGAAAGTCCAGAAGAAGTAAGGAATGACCATGGAAACACGTGCAGTCCTCAGGGGCGTCCGTCTCTCGGTCGACAAGGGTCGGCTCGTCGCGGATCTCATCCGCGGCAAGAAGGTTGATCAGGCGCTGGACATCCTCAATTTCACGCAGAAAAAAGCCGCCGGAATCGTCAAGAAAGTGCTGGAGTCGGCAATCGCCAACGCCGAGCACAACGACGGTGCCGATATCGACGAACTGAAGGTCAAGACCATCTACGTCGAGCAGGGCGCCACGCTCAAGCGCTTTACCGCACGCGCCAAAGGCCGCGGCAACCGCATCAGCAAGCCCACGTGCCATGTGTACGTGACGGTCGGCAACTAACAGGGCCTGGAAGAAACATGGGACAGAAAATCCATCCTACCGGCTTCCGCCTGTCGGTGAGCCGCAACTGGGCCAGCCGCTGGTACGCAAGCAACCGTGACTTCGCCGGCATGCTGGCCGAAGACATCAAGGTGCGCGAGTACCTCAAGGCGAAACTCAAGAACGCCGCTGTATCGCGCGTCCTGATCGAGCGCCCCGCCAAGAACGCCCGCATCACCATTTTCTCGGCACGCCCGGGTGTGGTGATCGGCAAGAAGGGCGAAGACATCGAAGCCCTCAAGAAAGAACTCGGCAAGCGCCTGGGCGTGCCGGTGGCAGTGAACATCGAAGAAGTGCGCAAGCCCGAAATCGATGCCCAGCTGATTGCCGACTCGATCACCCAGCAGCTCGAAAAGCGCATCATGTTCCGCCGCGCCATGAAGCGCGCGATGCAGAACGCGATGCGTCTGGGCGCCCAGGGCATCAAGATCATGTCCGCCGGCCGTCTGAACGGAATCGAGATCGCCCGCACAGAGTGGTACCGCGAAGGCCGCGTTCCGCTTCACACCCTGCGCGCCGACATTGATTACGGCTTCTCCGAAGCCAAGACCACGTATGGCGTCATCGGCGTCAAGGTCTGGGTCTACAAGGGCGATACGCTGGGCCGCAACGATGCGCCCGCCGTGGAAACGCCGCGTCCGGACGAAGAGCGCCGCCCCCGCGGCCCGCGTCGCGACGCCCGCCCGGGTGACCGCCCGGCCGGCGACCGCCGTGGTCCCGCCACCCGCCGCCCCGCAGCTGGTGCGGGCAATGTTGCGCCGGTTGACGGCAGCGACAAGCCCGCAGAAGCAACGTCAGGTGCCGATGCACCGAAAACTACCGTTAAGCGCGTCCGCAAGGTTGCCGCGCCGGCTGCTCCCGCTGCCGACGGTAAAGGAGAATAAACATGCAGCAACCCGCTCGCCGCAAGTACCGCAAAGAGCAGAAGGGCCGCAACACCGGCATCGCCACCCGGGGCAACTCGGTGGCATTTGGTGATTTCGGCCTGAAGTCCACCGACCGCGGGCGCCTGACGGCGCGCCAGATAGAAGCCGCGCGCCGCGCGATTTCCCGTCACGTCAAGCGCGGCGGCCGCATCTGGATCCGTGTGTTCCCGGACAAGCCGATTTCGCAGAAGCCGGCCGAAGTCCGCATGGGCAACGGCAAGGGCAACCCCGAGTACTACGTCGCCGAGATCCAGCCGGGCAAGGTGCTGTACGAAATCGTGGGTGTGCCGGAAGAGCTGGCCCGCGAGGCGTTCCGTCTGGCCGCCGCCAAACTGCCGCTGCGCACGACGTTTGTCACCCGCATGCTCGGCGCGTAATCAGGAGATCACAGACATGAAAACTGCTGAACTGCGCCAAAAAGACGTTGCCGGTCTCCAGACCGAGGTCAAGGAACTGCAAAAGGCCCATTTCGGCCTGCGCATGCAGAAGGCCACGCAACAACTCAACAACACGGCCCAGCTGCGCGTCACGCGCCGCGCGATTGCCCGTGCCAAAACCATCCTTGCTGAAAAGCAGGCCGCCAAGTAAGGAAGCACCATGACGGAAGCCAAAACATCCCTCAAGCGCACCTTGATTGGCAAGGTGGTGAGCGACAAGCGCGCCAAGACCGTGACGGTCCTGGTCGAGCGCCGTGTCAAGCACGAGCTCTACGGCAAGATCGTTGCCAAGTCGAGCAAGTACCACGCCCATGACGAAAAGGGCGAGTACCACACCGGCGACGTGATCGAGATCACCGAGAGCAAGCCGATTTCCAAGACCAAGAACTGGGTGGCCACCCGCCTGGTCGAAAAGGCCATCGCGGTCTGACGGGTCTCCCCTGCAGCCTGCCTGCAGGATTGGCAAAAACGGCTCACAATGTGGGCCGTTTTGCTTTTACTGGAGCCCACATGATCAAAGTCGGAGACACCCTGCCCACAGCCACCCTGATGGAATACTCGGAGGTGGAAGGCAACGGCTGCAGCATCGGCCCCAACGCCGTTGATGTGTCCAAGGCTGCCGCCGGGAAGACGATCGCGCTGTTCGCCCTGCCCGGCGCATTCACACCCACCTGCTCGGCCAAGCACGTGCCAGGTTACGTCGAGAAGTTCGACGACCTGAAGGCCGCCGGTGTTGACGAGATCTGGTGCGTCAGCGTGAATGACGCCTTCGTGATGGGCGCATGGGCGCGCGACCAGAAGACGGGTACAAAGGTGCGCATGCTGGCCGACGGCAGCGCTGATTTCACCAGGGCAACCGGACTTACGCTGGACCTGACCGGCCGCGGCATGGGCCTGCGCAGCACGCGCTACTCGATGCTGGTGAAGGACGGCAAGGTCGCCACGCTGAACATCGAGGCCCCGGGCAAGTTCGAGGTCAGCGACGCCGCCACGATCCTGGCTCAGGCGAAGGGCTGAAGCCAAATCTGCTACAAAAAAGGTAGCGGATCAGCGAGCTCCCATGCGGCCTACAGGCCGATTTTGCTTATAAATCGGCCTTGAGGTAGTGCGCACCCGGGATCGGGTTGTGGTAGTACGGCGGAATCTCTTCAAAGCCCAGATCCTCATACAGTGACCGGGCTGCTTCCATGTCGTCCAGGGTGTCCAGCAGGACACTGCTGTAGCCCACAGCGCGGGCATGATCGAGAACAGCTTCGGCGAGCTGTCGCCCCAGTCCGAAGCGCCGGAATGCATTGCGTACGTACAGCCGTTTCATTTCGCAGGCGTTGGGGTAGTCCACCGTGTCGAGCGGGCGCATTGCACAGCAGCCCGCGACTTCACCGTCAACCCAGGCCAGAAAAAGGGCGCCGCGAGGCCCGGCATAGTCGCCTGGCAAGCCGGCGAGCTCCAATTCGAAGTTCTGGAAACACAGGTCCACCGCCAATTGGGCGGCGTATTCCTGAAAGATGCGCCGGACTTCGGCGAAATCCTGGTCGCCTGATGGCGTGAGGATGCGGATGGCTGGGGCGGGCATGACGGACGGGCGGCAAATCCGGAGGGTCCGTCACTCTAGCAGGCGACGACGGCCCGACGGCCTGGACGAGGCCGCGCTATCCCAATCGGTACACCCACACCGCCAAAGCTGCGCCAATTGCAAGCAGGACCAGAGCCGCCACCCGAGTGGCCACGTCGTCCCGCGACGGTGGCAGGGGATGTGCGCTGAGTTTGTCGCCATGCAGCATCGGGGCAATCAGGTTTTCCCTTTTCTTCCAGAGGTAATACAGGATGGCAGCCACGTGCAGCACCACCAGGGCGATCAGCAGCCACTGGCCCCAACTGCGATGCCATGTGGTTGCCTGGCTGACCACGGAGCCAGGCACAAATTTCGCCAGGGGCCCTGCAAAGGCGATCTCGTCGTCGCTCATCAGTCCGGTGGCCACCTGCACTGCCAGGATGGTCAAGACCGCAAAGACGGAACCCGCGCCCAAGGGGTTGTGGCCAATGGTGTGCTCCGGACGGCTGTCTCCCTTGAGGTAGCGGACCACAGTGCCCGGCGCGTATAAGAATGCAGCAAAGCGTGACCATCGCCCTCCCACCAAGCCCCATACCAGCCGGAAAACCAGCAGCGCCAGCACCACATGACCCAGCCGGGCGTGCCAGAACGTTGCCTCGCCGCCAACCTTGCCGGTAACGATGAGTGCAATCACGGCCAGCGCAAGGGCCCAATGAAACACCCGGGTCGGCAAATCCCAGACGCGGATACGATGCTGCATGTGAAAACTCCGTAAGTTCAGGTTTGGAAGCGTTCCGCCTAGGTGTTTTCCTGAGGAGTTTAGTTCCCGCAGAACTTTTACGGGAAACCCTGCTCAGAACTTTTCTGTCCAACCCCGAGAGGAAATCACAATGAAGAAGATCGCCACGCTCGCACTCGCGCTTTCGGCTGCTGTGCTTGCCGCACCGGCCTCCGCACAGAGCTTCCAGAAGCCCGAAGACGCCATCAAGTACCGCAAGAGCGTGATGACTTTGCAGGCCGCACACGTCAGCGCCTTGGGGGCAATGGCCAACGGGCGAGTTCCCTATGATGCCCAAGCAGCCGTACGTCATGCCGATGTTCTTGCAATGATCTCCACGCTGCCTTGGAGCGCATTTGCCGTGGCTGGCAGCGACAAGGGGGAAACTCGTGCCAAACCCGAGGTCTGGACCGAACAGGCAAAGTTCAAGGCAGCCTCCGACAAACTTCAAGCCGAAACAGCGAAGCTGGCTGCTGCAGCCAAGACCGGAAATCTCGACAATATTAAGGCCGCGTTCGGGCCGACGGCAGGCACGTGCAAGGCCTGCCACGACGATTTCCAGAAGAACTGATCGATGCTGCACGGCGGCGAATGTCCGCCCGGCCTGCAGACTCCGCCCTGTACGACGGCATGAAGTCGTACAGGGCGTCGTGCCCTAGCTATCCGCCAGCAACTGTTCGATCAGCCGGTGCAGCTCTTTGAAGTCGGGCTCGCCGACGTAGCGCTTGACGATTTCTCCCCGCTTGTTGACCAGGTAGGTCGTGGGTGTGAGGGTGACCTCACCCCATGCCTTTGCGACCGCGCCGGTGTTGTCTATCGCCACCTGGAAAGGCAGCTTGCGCGTTTGCGCGAAGTTGACGACATAACTGGGCGGGTCGTAGCTCATCGCCACCGCCACCGTCTGGTAGCCGCGGTCCTTGAACTGCTCATGCGTCGCCACGAGCTTGGGCATCTCAGCCACGCAAGTCACGCAACTGGTGGCCCAGAAATTGACCAGCATGACCTTGCCCCTGAGGTCCGACGTCGTACGGCTGGAGCCATCCAGCAACACAAACGTCGATTGCGGCGCATCCTGGGGCCGCGATCCGAGGTAGGCTGCGGCACCGATTGCCAAAACCACCGCCACTGCGGCAACATGTACAGATCGTTTCATCTTGTGGAGCATTCCATGGATCGTCGCCAGTTTAATTCCGCTTCTTCGGCCGCCATGGGGCTGCTCATCCTGTCGGCCTGGCAACAAGCCCACGCCATTGCGCTGGCCGACCTGACCGACAAGGAAGCGTCCCAGGGGCTGAAGGCCGCGCTTGAAAAAGGCGCGTTGGCGGCCGTTGGCCTCCTGGGGAAGACGGATGGATTCCTGGGCAACGCAAAAGTTCGCATCCCGCTCCCGGGATTTCTGGACGACGCAGCCAAGTTGCTCAAGACCCTGGGCCAGGGCAAGCGGATTGATGAACTGGTGACGTCGATGAACCGGGCGGCGGAAACCGCGATCCCCATGGGCAAGGACTTGCTGGTGGGGGCGGTCAAGAACATGAGTGTGAGCGATGCCAAGAAGATACTCACAGGGGGCGAGACTTCGGTTACCGGCTTCTTTGCCGAGAAGACACGCAAGCCATTGGGCGAAAAATTTCTTCCGGTGGTCGGGCGGGCCACCGAAAAAGTGGGCCTGGCACAGAAGTACAACGCGGTGGCCGGCAAGGCGGCGGGGATGGGGCTGGTCAAGAAGGAAGACGCCAACATCCAGAAGTATGTGACCGGCAAGACTCTGGACGGCCTCTACCTCGTGATCGGCGAGGAGGAGAAAAAGATCCGCAAGGACCCGATCGGCGCGGGCAGCAGCATCCTCAAGAAGGTGTTCGGCGCCTTGCGCTGAAGCGCCGGGGCTGCGCGGCGTGAGGCTGCCGAATCTTCGTTGCCCCGACGATCAGATGCAGTCCAGAAGTATGCGCGTGAGCGCCTGCGGCGCGCTGACCATGGGGTCGTGCCCGGTGGGCAATTCGATGACGCGCGATCCTGGCAGCCAACTGCCACCCCAGAACTTGGGATCCACCACGCGGGGGCGGATGGCGTCGATGGTGCCCAGCGTCGGCATGGTGCAGCTGACAAAGGTGCGTGGCGTGATGGCGACGCGCTCCGGGTCAAAGTCCAGCGTCGCCTGATAGGTGTGGCCAGGGTGCGGGGTCTGGTGCCGCGTTACCCACGCATGGTCCTCATCCGCGAGGCCAAACACCACTGGATCCGGGGCAGGAAAGCTGTAGTCTGGGGAGGCCGCTGCTGCGGCCAGCCGGGCTTCGCGCGTGGCGGCGGCGTGAGTGCTGCTCCAGCTCTCGCCCGGACGAGGCACCACGGCATCGACATACACAAGATGGGACAAGTCTGCGGACCGCCGGTCGGCAACAGCCGTGCCCAGCATTCCGGCATATGAATGGACCACCAGCACCGCAGGGGCCAGTTCTTCGGCGTCCAGCGCGCCCAGCACGTCCTGGATATGGGTTTCCAGCGTAATCAGCGGGCTCATCAGGTGCGACCGCTCGCCCACGCCGGTGAGTGTGACCGCGTGGGCTCGGTGTCCCGCCAGCACGAGCGCTCGCGTTACGTCGCGCCAGCACCACGCGCCGTGCCAGGCGCCATGAACGAGCAGGAAATTGGCCATCAAATGACCCCATCCCTGGCGAGTTGCTCAAGCGATTGCGGGCTGCAACCCAGCAGCTCCTGCAGCACCTGCGCGGTGTGCTGGCCCAGCCGGGGTGGCGGCAGGTCGGTGCGCACGGGCGTTGCGCCCAGCTTCATCGGGCTGGCCACCAGCCGAAGGCCGTCCCGCAGTGGATGCGCCCACTCATTCACCATGCCGCGCTGTTGAACCTGCGGGTCGGCAAACACTTCGGCCAGGGTGTTTATGGCGCCGCACGGCACTTTGGCGGCTTCCAATGCGGCCAGCCAGTCGGCCTTCGTCCTGGATTTCATGACGACCTCCAGCAGGGGGACCAGGACGGCGCGGTTGCGCACCCGGTCCTGGTTTCGTGCATAGCGTGGATCGCTGGCCAGTTCGGGGCGGCCAGCCACTTCGCAGAACTTGGCAAACTGGCTGTCGTTGCCCACCGCAAGGATCAGGTGATCCCGTGTCGCACCTGCGCCTGGCGCGCTCGCGGCATAACCGGCGGGCGCCACTTCAAACACCTGGTACGGCACGATGTTCTGGTGCGCGTTGCCGGCGCGGCCCGGCGCATGGCCGCTGACGAGGTAGTTGGCGCCCAGATTGGCCAGCATGGCGACCTGTGTGTCCAGCAGCGCCATGTCGATGTGCTGGCCCTCACCCGTGCGCTCGGCGTGGCGCAGCGCAGCCAGGATGGCCACCGTGGCGTACATGCCGGTGAACAGGTCGGCCACCGCCACGCCCACTTTTTGCGGGCCGCCGCCCAGGTTGTCGCGTTCGCCCGTCACGCTCATCAGGCCACCCATGCCCTGTATCGCGTAGTCATACCCGGCCCGCGCCCGATAGGGCCCGGTCTGGCCGAATCCGGTGATGCTGCAATACACAAGCCTGGGGTTGAGCTGGCGCAATGAGGCGAAGTCCAGCCCGTACCTGGCCATGTCACCGACCTTGAAGTTTTCCACGAACACGTGGCAATGCGCCACCAGCTCGCGCAGCAGCGCCTGTCCTTCAGGGCGCGCAATGTCGCAGGTGACGGAGCGCTTGTTGCGGTTGGTGCCCAGGTAGTAGGCGGCCTCGGTGGTGTCGTTGCCCTCGGCGTCTTGCAGAAAGGGCGGGCCCCAGGTCCGCGTGTCGTCGCCAGTGCCCGGCCGCTCGATCTTGATCACGTCCGCGCCCAGGTCGGCCAGCGTCTGTGTGCACCAGGGTCCGGCAAGCACGCGGGACAAGTCAAGAACGCGAATGCCGTCGAGTGAGTTCATGGCCGCATTGTCGGCCAAACCGATAATCCGGTGATGTCCTCGCGCCCGCATTCCGCCTGCCTGGCGACCCTCGCGATTCTGGCGGCCGGGCTGCTTCCCGGCTGCTCGCCCGTCTACAACTGGCGCGAGGTGTCGCTCGATCCGGCGCCGTTGCGCGCGATGCTGCCCTGCAAGCCCGACCGTGCCGTCCGGACGGTGCCTCTGGGAGGGGTGGCCAGGGAGATCGCCATGGCCGGCTGCGAGGCCGGAGGTCAGACGTTTGCGGTTGCGCATGTCCGTGTAAACGATGTGTCGCAGGGGCCTGAGGTCATTGCGCAATGGCGGGCCGCCACGTCCGCGGGAATGCGCGCACCGACTGCAGGCACGTCGCTGGTGCGCTCAGCGGGCGGGGGCGCACCGGCCGTGGCGCAACGCTCGGGAGGCCAGCTGGTGAAAGCAGGGGGAGAAGCGGTTCAGGTCGATGCGGTCTGGTTTGCGCAGGGGCTAGTGGTGTATCAGGCGATGGTGCTGGGCCCGGCAAAGCAGCCGGCTGCGGCTCGGGAATCGACAGAGACCTTCCTCGAAGGCCTGCGGTTTCCATGAGGGTGGCACAAGTGCATTTCCCGGGGATTGATGCCCTTCGGGGGTTGGCGGTATTGGCGGTCATCGCCTACCACGCCGACCATGGCTGGCTGTCGGGCGGCTTTGTGGGGGTCGATGTCTTTTTCGTCATATCCGGGTACGTGATCAGCCACGCCATGGTTGGTGTCCGGGATCTGGGGCCAGGGAGTTTCCTGGCCTCTTTCTATGCACGCCGGGTGGGCCGGATCGTTCCCGCATTGCTGGTGTGCCTGCTGGTCACCAGTCTCCTGGAGGCCATGCTGGTTCCCGCCTCGTGGGAAGGGCGATTCAACCGCGACACCGTGGCGCTCGCGTACTGGGGTTTTGCGAATCTGGCGCTGATGCGGTCCGGTGAGGACTACTTCTCCGCAGGACCCGAGTTCAATCCGTTCACCCACACCTGGTCGTTGGGCGTCGAAGAGCAGTTTTACCTGCTGTTTCCGATCCTGTTTTTCCTCTGGCTGAGTCGCGGCCGGTGGCCCGACTGGCGGGGACGCGTTGCCGCCGCTTTCCTGGCGGTGCTGGCGTTCGCTTCCCTCGCCTGCAGTGTCTACCTGAGTCTGGCCGATCCGAAAGTCGCCTATTTCTCGGTGCTCAGTCGCGTTTGGGAACTGGCGGCGGGTGCGCTCCTCTTCCAACACCACCAGACACGCAGAATCGTCGCGGATTCGCGATTCAAGGACGCGCAGCTGCTGCTGTGCATGGGCGGCCTGGCGGCCAGCTTCGCCTTCTCGGATTCCAGCCGCTTCCCCATTCCCTGGGCGTTGCTGCCCGTTGCCTGTACGTTGGGCCTTCTGGATGCAGTGGTCTCTGGTGCGGCAAGGCGCACTTGGCTGGAGCAGCGGGCACTGGTGGCGACGGGCAGGTGGTCGTACTCGCTGTACCTGTGGCACTGGCCGGTCTTCGTCCTGTTCCGCTGGACCTGTGGACTGGATACCCTGCCACTGAAACTGACAGCACTTGCGATGTCGTTTGCGTTGGCACTTGCCTCCTATCGCTGGGTCGAATTGCCATTGCGGCGCCGCCTGTCGGCCGGCCGACCCGTGAGGGTGATTCTGGCCGGCGTGGCCAGCGTGGCACTGGCGTCGTTGCTGGGGCTTGGCATTCACGAGGCCAGACATGTGCTCTCCATGAGCGTGACGACAGACTGTGAGGTCTGGAACCCTTACCGGACTTACGCCCGTGAAGGCAACTCGGGGCCGTGCAAGATTGTCCGAGAGCAGCAAGGCCTTACCGCCCAAGGCCGCAGGTCAACCTATGTGCCCGGGGAGTGTGAGGTTTCAGGCGCAGTCCCCCGGATTTTTGTCACGGGCAACTCCCACAGCGTTGCCTACACAAGAATGGTGACGCGTCTTGTGGCTGAGCACGGTTACACCGTCCACATGTATTACGAATTCGGCTGCTCCTTTGCGCATCTCACAGGGTCGGGTTCCAGGGTCGGGCAGAACTGTCAGCCGTTTTTCGATGGCATGCTGCAGGACATCCAATTGAAGGCGCGTCCTGGCGACATACTCTTCCTGCCTTCGCTGCGCACTCCCCGAAACTATGACGAAGACCTTCGCTCATCTGTGAGGCAGCCCGCCATGACGGCGGCCCTCGAAGAGGCACAGCGCAGTCTGGAGCCCATGGCGCGCGCCGGTGCCCGCGTGGTCTTCGAAGCACCCAAGCCGATATTTCTTTCGCAGGCCCATCGCTGCTCGGACTGGTTCAACCGCATGAACCCCGCCTGCTCCAAAGGATTTGAGGTCGGTCGCGAGAAATTCCTCCGTTTCAGGGCGCCGGTCCTGGAACAGATGGACAGGGTCAAGGCGAACCTTCCCAACGTATCGGTGTGGGATCCGGCGCCGCATCTGTGCCCCCTGGACCCCTGCCACGCGTTTCAGGATGGAAAGCCCCTGTTCCATGACCACGACCACGTCACGGCCTACGCCAACGATGTGCTGTATCCGTCGTTCCGGGACCATCTTCGCGCGCTTTGGGTCCTGAAGCCGACCGCCGCTCGCCCGGTCCAGCAGGCACAATAAGCCGCATGCCCTTGTTGCCCCGACGACGCGCAGTGGCCGTGTTCCTGGCGTTCGCGTTCGCGTATTTTTTCTCGGCGCTGGTGCGCGCTATCACCGCGACCCTGTCGCCCACGCTTGTGGACGAGTTTTCGCTGTCCGCGCGGGATCTGGGCCTGCTCGCGGGGGGGTACTTCCTGGGCTTTTCATTGACCCAACTGCCTCTGGGCACCTGGCTGGACCGGCACGGGCCACGCCGTGTGATCCTCGGGTTCCTGGTGGTGGCGGTGATCGGGTGCGGCGCCTTCGCCGCAGCGGGAAGCTTTGCCGGACTGTTGCTGGCCCGTGTGCTCACAGGCGTGGGCGTCAGCGCCTGCCTGATGGCGCCCCTGACCGGATACCGCCGCTGGCTCACGCCGGATGCCCAGCTGCGTGCCAATTCATGGATGCTGATGACGGGCTCGCTGGGCATGCTGGCGTCCACGCTGCCCGTGCAATGGCTGCTCCCTGTGACGGGCTGGCGCGTGCTGTTCCTCGGGCTGGCTGTTCTGCTGGTCGTGGCGATGCTGACCATCGCCTGGCTGGTCCCCCGCTGGGAGACGCCCGCTGCCGCGGCAGGTGGCCCCGCGCCCGGGTACGGAGCCATCTGGCGTCACCCGTACTTTCGTCGCCTGGTGCCGCTCGGTTTCTTCAGCTATGGCGGACTGGTGGCGATGCAAACGCTCTGGGCCGGCCCGTGGCTGGTGAAGGTGGCCGGCTTCAGCCCTGCACAGGCGGCTGGAGGGCTGTTCTGGATCAACCTGTCCATGCTGTTCACCTTCTGGGGCTGGGGCTTCGCCACCCCCTGGCTGGCGCGCCGGGGCATCGGCGTGGACCGGTTGATTGGCCGGGGCCTGCCCTTGAGCCTGCTGCTGCTTGCTATCATAATCATAGCTGGACCACTAGCAACGACGTGGGCCTGGGCCTTGTTTTGCATATCATGTACGTTCGTCTCGCTGGCCCAGCCCGCAGTGGCGATGGCCTTCCCGGCTGCGCTGGCCGGCCGTGCGCTGTCCGCCTACAACCTGGTGATATTTGTCGGGGTCTTCGTCGTGCAGTGGGGCATCGGCCTGATGGTCGATGGTCTTCGCAGCCTGGGGCTGGCAGAACTGGCGGCGTACCGGGGCGCGATGGCGGCTTTCCTGGCGTGCTGCACCGCTTCGTGGCTCTATTTCGTGCTGGCAGGGCGCCATAATGCAGCGCAGCAAGCCGCCGTTGCCGGGACCCCATGAACAACAGCATCCTCATCATTGCCCATGCCCCGCTGGCCCATGCGCTGCGCCTGTGCGCGCTGCACGTGTTCCCCGACTGCGCCGGCGGCGTGGCCGCGCTGGATGTGCAGCCCAACACGCCGCCCGAGGAAACGCTTGCGGCCGCGCGCGCGCTGATGGGACAGTTGGGTACGCCACAGACGCTGGTGTTGACCGACATCTTTGGCGCCACGCCGTGCAATGTGGCGCAGAAGCTGGTGGATGGCGTGAACTCGCGCCTGATCACCGGTGTCAACCTGCCCATGCTGCTGCGCACCGTCAGCTACCGCCATGAATCGCTGGACGCGCTGGTCTCACGGGCGCTGGCCGGCGGCACCCAGGGCGTGATGCAGGTGGCAATCACCGCGCCGCAGAACCAGACTCGAAGAAAGCATGATCAAAGCCACCACGACCATCAGCAATAAGCTGGGCTTGCACGCCCGCGCCTCGGCCAAGCTGACCAAGCTGGCCGGAAGCTTCCCGTGTGAAGTCTGGATGAGCCGCGGCGAGCGGCGCGTCAATGCCAAAAGCATCATGGGCGTGATGATGCTGGCCGCCGGCATCGGCGCCGAAGTCGTGCTCGAGACCTCCGGCGATCGCGAGCAGGAAGCCCTGGACGCCCTGCTGGCGCTGATCCAGGACAAGTTTGGCGAGGGCGAATGACTTTCTCCGTCCACGGTCTGGCCGTTGCCCGTGGCATTGCCATTGGCCGGGCGGTGCTGATCGCCTCGAGCCGGGTGGATGTGGCGCACTACTTCGTCGAAGCGAGCCAGGTGGAGGCCGAGATCGGCCGCGTGCGCGCTGCCCGAAACGCGGTGGTGGACGAACTGCATCGCCTCCAGCACGAGATGCCGCGGGACGCGCCGCCGGAGCTGACGGCATTGCTGGACGTGCACCTGATGCTGCTGCAGGACGAGATGCTGACCTCCGGCGTCAAGCACTGGGTAACCGACCGCCTGTACAACGCCGAATGGGCGCTGACCACCCAGCTGGAGGTGATCGCGCGCCAGTTTGACGAGATGGAGGATGAGTACCTGCGCGAGCGCAAGGCCGACCTGGAGCAGGTGGTCGAGCGCATCCTGCGCTACATGAAGGGTGCGGCCTCGCCTGTGGCGGCACCGCCGCCGGCACGCCGGCGCCAGCAGGACTTGCTGCTGGACGACACCGTGGATGTGCCGCTGGTGCTGGTGGCGCACGACCTGTCGCCCGCGGACATGCTGCAGTTCAAGAAAAGCGTGTTCGCCGGCTTTGTGACCGACGTCGGAGGCAAGACCTCGCACACCGCGATCGTGGCGCGCAGCATGGACATCCCGGCTGTGGTGGGCGCGCGCGCGGCCTCCCAGCTGGTGCGCCAGGACGACTGGGTCATCATCGACGGCGACGCCGGCGTGATGATCGTGGACCCGTCCCCGATCATCCTGGCCGAGTACGGCTTCAAGCAGCGCCAGGCCGAACTGGAGCGCGAGCGGTTGCAGCGCCTGCGGCACACGCCGGCGGTGACGCTGGACGGCCGCAAGATCGAGCTGCTGGCCAACATCGAGATGCCAGAAGACGCTCCGGCCGCCCTGAAAGCGGGCGCTGTGGGGGTGGGCCTGTTCCGCAGCGAGTTCCTGTTCATGGGGCGCCAGGGCGACTTGCCCGGGGAGGAAGAGCAATACCAGGCCTACAAGCGCGCCGTCGACGGCATGCAGGGCCTGCCGGTAACCATCCGCACGGTGGATGTGGGCGCCGACAAGCCGCTGGACCGCTCGGTGCGCGACGGTACCCACCTCAATCCCGCGCTGGGACTGCGCGCCATTCGATGGAGCCTGGCGGACCCGTCGATGTTCCTGACCCAGCTGCGTGCCATCCTGCGCGCGGCCGCGCACGGGCAGGTCCATCTGCTGATCCCCATGCTGGCGCACGCCAGCGAGATCCGACAGACCCTGTCGCTGGTGGACTTTGCGCGCGCGGAACTGGACAACCGGGGTCAGGCGTACGGGCCGGTCAAGCTGGGGGCGATGATCGAAATACCTGCTGCGGCGCTGTCGCTGAAGGTGTTCCTCAAGTATTTCGACTTTCTCTCCATCGGCACCAACGACCTGATCCAGTACACGCTGGCGATTGACCGCACCGACGAATCCGTGGCCCATTTGTACGACCCGCTGCACCCGGCCGTGCTGAAGCTGGTGGCCGACACCATCGCTGCCTGCCAGGCCCAGGGCAAGGGTGTGAGCGTGTGCGGCGAGATGGCGGGCGACGTCGCCTTCACCCGGTTGTTGCTGGGTCTGGGTCTGCGCAGCTTTTCGATGCACCCCGCGCAGATCCTGGCCGTCAAGCAGGAGGTGCTGCGCTCGGATACGGCCAAGCTCGCCACCTGGGCGCAGCATGTCCTGGAAGCCGAGGACCCGTCCAAGACACTGCTTGGGACTTGAACAGGGCTGTAGCCCCCGTCCATAAAAGAAAGTTCGCTATAAAAATTATAGCAAACCGGGTTATCTGGCGTGTCCGCCAAGCCGGCCGACAGCGGCTGCGCCGATGATCAGCACGGCGGCGGTGACCACGGGCCAGCCTGGTCGTTCACCCCGCAACGCCAGCAGCAGCACGGTGGACAGCAGGGGCGTCAGGAAGCTCAGCAGTCCGATCTGGCGGGCGTCCCCCCGCTTGAGTGCGGCGTCCCACAGGTAGAACGCGGCGCCCAGCGGGCCCAGGCCCATCACCCCGATCAGCGCAAGGTCGCGCGCGCCCAGGCCCACGGCTTCCTCAAGCAGGGCGTGGCACGCGAGCGAGGCCAGCCCGGAGACCAGCGCAAACACGCCGATGGCCGCCGTTGGGAATGGCGCGACACGCTGCGTCATCAGCGAGTAACTGGCCCACACAAAAGCCGAGCCCAGCGCGGGAAGGTATCCCCAGGCGAACGGCCCGGCCAACGCCTGCCCTCCGGTGATGGCAAGCGCCGCACCGGCAAATCCCATGAACGCCGCCATCACATGCGCCGCGCTCAGGCGAACGCCGGGCAGAAAGAGGGGTGCCATCAGCACGATGCCCAGTGGCCACAGGTAGTTGACCAGGTTGGCCTGCACCGGCGGCGCATGGCGCAGTGCAATGAACAGCAGGAAGTGGAATCCGAACAACCCGTACACGCCCAGTGCCAGGGTGGCGGGGGGCACCCGCCATTGACGGAGGTCAAAGCGGGCCAGTGGCAGTGACACGACACTGCCCACCAGCAGGGCCAGCCCGGTGAGCAGGAAAGGCGGCACATGCGTGAGCGACACCGACAGGGCCGCAAGGGTGGACCACAGGGCGATGGCGCCCAGCGCCAGCAAGGTGGCTTTCAACGGGCTGTCCCCCGTGAACCAATTCCCAAGGAGAGCAGATGAGCACTTTCGACCATGGCGGGCTGATGCACACCATCAATGAGCAACTGGGGCCGCTGCGGCGGGCGCAACCCGACGCGATGACCGGTTTTGGCCAGCTGGCCAAGGCCGCAATGGCCGAAGGGGCCGTCAGCGCGCGCCACAAGGAACTGATTGCCCTGGCCATTGGAATCACCCAGCATTGCTCGGGTTGCATTGGATTTCATGTGAAAGCGCTGGTGCGCCTGGGGTGTACCCGAGCCGAACTGGAAGAGATGCTGACCGTCTGTGTCTACATGGGGGGCGGGCCGGCATTGATGTATGCGGCCGAGGCGATGGCGGCCTGGGAGGCCATGACGCCCCAGCCCTGAGCTGGCAGGCAGCGGCTTCAGCCCTGCGCTCCCGCTGCCAGTGCGGAATGCGCCTGCTGGTCGGCGTGGTAGGAGCTGCGCACCATTGCGCCGACGGCCGCGTGGGTGAAGCCCATCTTGTAGGCCTCGGCTTCGAACATCCGGAAAGTGTCCGGGTGCACATAGCGGCGCACCGGCAGGTGGCTGGTGCTGGGCGCCAGGTACTGGCCGATGGTCAGCATGTTGATGCCGTGCTCGCGCATGTCGCGCATCACCTGCAGGATTTCCTCGTCCGTCTCGCCCAGGCCGACCATCAGGCCACTCTTGGTGGGGATGGAGGGGAACAGCGCCTTGAACTTCTTGAGCAGGTTCAGGCTGAACTGGTAGTCGCTGCCTGGACGCGCTTCCTTGTACAGGCGCGGGATGGTCTCCAGGTTGTGGTTCATCACGTCCGGCGGCGCGGCCTTGAGGATCTCGAGGGCGCGGTCGTCCCGGCCACGGAAGTCCGGGACCAGCACCTCGATCTGGGTGGCGGGTGAAAGCGCCCGGGTTTTCTCGATGCAGGCGACAAAATGTCCGGCGCCGCCGTCGCGCAGGTCGTCACGGTCCACGCTGGTGATCACCACGTACTTCAGCTTGAGCTGCGCAATCGTTTTGGCCAGGTTGTCGGGCTCGTTCACGTCCAGCGGGTCGGGGCGGCCATGGCCCACATCACAGAATGGGCAGCGCCGCGTGCACTTGTCGCCCATGATCATGAAGGTGGCCGTGCCCTTGCCAAAGCATTCACCGATGTTGGGGCAGGAGGCTTCCTCGCACACCGTCACCAGGTTGTTCTGGCGCAGCACGTCCTTGATCTCGTAGAAGCGCGTGGTCGGGGAGCCCGCCTTGACGCGGATCCACTCGGGCTTCTTGAGGATTTCTCCAGGCACCACCTTGACGGGGATGCGCGACAGCTTGGCCGCAGCCTTCTGTTTGGCCGAGGGGTCGTAGTTGTCCCGGGACTGGGCTTCGCGGACGGTGTCGGAATTGCTCATGCGGTGTGGGCGGCGGGTTCGAGCAGCCGGCCGAGCTGTTGGCCCAGGACTGCCGCCGCTTCGTTCCATGTGACGGAAACCCCGATTGTAGAAAGGTCCACGGTCTGCAGCCCGGGGTAGCCGCAGGGGTTGATCCGCGAGAAGGGTTCCAGGTCCATGGCCACGTTCAGCGCCAGTCCGTGGTACGTGCAGTGACGGCTCACCTTGATGCCGAGGGCGGCGATCTTCCCGAAATTGGGGTCAGACCCCAATTGCTGGGCGCCAAAGCCCTCTGGCAAGCGGGCGTGGCTGCCCGGATCGGCGGTGCGCACGTAGATGCCGGGGGCGCCGCGCACGCGGTGGCCGGTGACACCAAACTGCGCCAGCGTGCGGATCACGGCTTCCTCCAGCCGGTAGACGTACTCCTTGACGAAATAGCCCGCGCGGCGCAGGTCCAGCAGCGGATAGGCCACCACCTGCCCGGGGCCGTGGTAGGTGACCTGGCCACCGCGGTCGGTGGGCACGACCGGAATCGTGCCCGCGTCCAGCACGTGGTCCGGCTTGCCCGCCAGGCCCTGGGTGTAGACACCGGGGTGCTCGCAGATCCAGAGCGCGTCGGGTGTTTCGGCGGTCCGGGCGGCGGTGAACCGCTGCATGGAGGAGTAGTTCGCCACGTAGTCCACTTGGCCAATGAAACGAGTGTCCATGCTCAGGAGAACAGTTGGTCCAACTGCTGCGAGAGGCTCAGCCCACTACGTTCCATCATGGCCCAGCCGAACAACGCGCGCCCTTCGCTGTTTCGGGCCCAGAGTTCACCAATTTGCCGTTTTTCAATCTCATAGGGGTCGTTGGCAAGATGTGCTCCCTTGAACTCGATGACCGCAACTCGCCCGTCCTTTAGTTGCGCCACGAAATCCGGATAAAAGCGGCCCCGTGACGTTGGCAAGGCAAATCCGCAGGGTGCGGTGTCCAGGTTGCGCACCCACTTGTCCACTTTGGGGTGGCTGTCGATCATTTGGGCACAGAGAAATTCCTGTCCATCGCTCTTTAGGTCCGCCAGCACGGGGAAGTAGTGCTTGCCAAAGCGGTAACGACCTGTGTAACGCGATCCCACGGGCGCCGGGTACCTGCCCGCCTCGAACACGTGGGGGTGCTCCCAGTCGGGCTCGATGATCCAGGCCTCTTGCAGAACCAGTTGGCGAAACTGCGCTTTGGCCGCTTGGCTGCGAAGGTCCGCCGCCTTGGACTCCAGGTCTTGCGCCAGGCGAAACCGCATCTGGGCCAGAACGACCAGCGCGACACCTTTTTCGTTTAGCAGGCGGTTGATCACAGCGGAAAACCAGGCCATGCGCTGCCCCTGCGTCAGTTCGGGCAGCTTCTTGAAAAGCGATTGATCCAGCCATCGCACCAAATCCTGTGGCGTGATCGTCGTTGATCCGTAGTCAAAGGCAATCTGGCCAGCATCGGCCTGGCGAAGCTCGACCCGGGCACCCGCGGCACCTACTTTGACGTCTATTTCGAAGGTGGGGGATTGCTGTGTCACCTGGAAGCCCTGCAAATCAATGGCCTCCGGTGACAGAAGGTCCAGCTCGACCGTCTCTAGGACCGCCTCACGCTCCAGTGGCCACAGCTTGCCTTGCGCATCGCTGCGGTAGCCCAGCGTGGGCAGCGGGGCAAACCGCTCTCCGCGCGCCGCGGGCGACTCCTGCGCGGCGACCAGCGCGTTGTGCTGGGCCACCTTTTCGCGCACCTGCTCCTGCTTCTTGGCGCCGCGCACTTCGGCCAGCATCAGCGCCGCCAGCTCGTCGCCGATGTGGCCCGTCACAACGACCTGATCCTCGCCAGCGATGGTCTGGATCTGTACACCAGGCGCCGAAGCCAGTTCGGGGGAGGGCGGTATTGCTATGAAATTAGTAGCAATACCGCTAGATTTGATGGGGGTTTGAGGCTGATTTCCATCAAAAAGTGGCAGTGATGACTGCTGGACCAGCATCGAAGCGACGTCCAGTGCCTCAAATCCCATCTGGTTGATCAGCCGGTCAGCCAGCTCGTGTGCTGCACTGGAGAACTCTGCCTCGCACACATGGGCGTAGGCGCGGTTGAGCGCAGCGCGCCCACGGGGGCTGGCGTAGGGCATGCGCAGCACGCGCCCCAATAACTGCTCCACCGCTGTCGCACTGCTCAGCTTTTGCAGGGAGCAAAGCACGTAGGCAAACGGGCAATCCCAGCCTTCGCGCAATGCCTGCACCGTGATGACAAAGCGCACGGCACTGGTTCGGGCGCTCAGGTCCAGCCCCTCCAGTTCGCGCGTGTCGCCCGTGGCCACGGCAATCTGCTCCGGGGGGATGTGCAGCTCGTTCAGCAAATGCAATCGCAAGGCCTCGGGCGGGACTTCATCGTTGGCGTTCTGGGCCTGAAACAGCACGATCGGGCGCACGTAGCCGAACCCGGCTGCTTCGTCCTTGAGTGCCTCGGCCTCCAGGGCGCGCTGGCTCTGCACCGCGGCAAACACCGCCTGTTGCCAGCCTTGCGGGTGCTCCGCCAGCGCGATCGGCAGCTTGATCATGCTTTCTGCCGCCAGCTCCTGCGCGCTCACGTGGTACACCACATTGGTCTTGCCCGGGATGGGCGTGGCGGTCAGTTCCAGGATGGCGCTGGGGTTCAGCCGCTTTAGAGCCGTAAAGCTCTTGTCCGTCTTGGCGTTGTGGGCCTCGTCCACGATCAACAGCGGCTCGTGCAGCGCCAGCCAGTTGGCCAGGCTCCAGCGGGGTTGGCCCACAAAACCCTTGAGGACGCCTTTGCCATCGGTTGCAGCCTCTTCGGCCGTGACCAGGGCGTCTGGCAGAGGCTGCAGTCGTCGCAAGTCCCGCTCGGTCGCGCCCTTGAAGTGCGGCTCAAAGCTCTCGGAGAAGCTGTACACATTGCGTTGCCCGGTCTCCTCGATCCGGAAGCTCTGGATCGTGGCCACCACCACCACGGCCTGACGCCCCCAGTCGGGCGGGGCGATCTGTGCCACCTCTTCCAGGGCGCAGACTTTCAGACCCGCGCCATATTGCGCCGCCAGCGCCTCACGGTAGGGGTGGCCAGGCGTTTGCAACGCCCTCAGCGTCTGGCTGCGGATGGTGTCGCTGGGCACCAGCCAGACGGCGACCGGGGCGTCCGTCGCCCGCCACTCTCGCGCCAGCAGCCCCACGGCATGCGCCGCCATGACCGTCTTGCCGCCCCCCGTGGGGATGCGCAGGCACACGCAGGGCACCGCGCCAAACGGCTCGGCCGTGTAGGGGCGGCCCGCTAGCTCGCCAAACGCCAAAGCCGGGCCCTTGATCTGTGCGGCGCGGGCAAAAGCGCCCAGCGCGTCCAGGGCAGCCTGCTGGTAGTGCTTCAGGGTCAAACCGGTCATCGCGCCCTCACGTCGTAGGGAATATGGCGAAAAGTCACCCCTGCCTGCTCCAGCCGGGCGGCGCCCAGTCGGCAGGCCTCGCCGTACACCACCAGCTTGGCAGCAGGCTCGGCCGTGGTGGCGTGCAGCGCCAGCAGAGCGTCCAGCACGGCATGCGTCAGCACATTGCCGCTGGCGGGGCGTTTGTCGCGCAGGATGCCGTTGAACAGCAGGTAGCAGGCGAACCGGGGGCGTTTTACAGGCGAAATCGGGCTGTAGCCCCCGTCGGATGGACCTGACCCACTATCAATTTCATAGCAAACGCCCAGGTGTGGCGTGCCAGCCATAGCCTGGGCGGGGTCAAAAGCCGTGCCCGTCTCCTGCTGCCAGACAAAGGCAGCCAGCGTGGCAAAGCGCACGGCCGGGTTGATGTGGCCCCCATCGTCAAACACGGTCTGCCCAAGCCGCAGGAAGCGGAAGCCCCCACCGCCCTTCCAGCCCACCGCCTGGCTGATGCCGCCCGGCTCGCCGTCCACCACCTTCTGCAGCCGCGGCAGGCAGTGCGTGGCAGCGTGCTCGCCCATCTCGATGCCGATCCAGCGACGGCCCATCTTGTGGGCGACGGCGGCGGTGGTGCCAGAGCCTAGGAAGCTGTCGAGGACGAGATCGTTTGCACCTGTGGCGATTTCCATAATCCGTTGCAAGAGCCGCTCAGGTTTGGGCGTAGTGAATGACGTGGCTTCTGGGAAGAGCGCCCGCATCTCATTTTTGGAGGTTCGGTTGCTACCCACATCATCCTTGCTCCAAAAAGTCCGAGGAACGAGATTGCCGACCTCTGTTAAGTAGCGCTTGATGCTCGGCCTTGCTTCACCTGTCGGGCCCCACCAAACGCGCCCATCGGCGTCCAGTTCTCGCAGGCGATCCTCCGAGACTCGCCAAAAACGACCTGGCGGCGGTGCAAACGTTCGACCGCTGGGGCCCACCATGGTGTATTGGCCCCGTGAATATGGCTTGTTCGCATACGGATCACCGGGAAGCCAGGGACCTCGTTCGTCGTTGTCAGGGTTGGCGTAGATGGAATTGGCCTCTTCCGTGCGGGCGAGCTTGGTGGGAATCCAATCTGGCGCTCTTGAATACACATACATGTAGTCATGGTCGGAAGAAAACTGCCTTGCAGAGTTACGCGGTGAGTCGGCCTTTTGCCATATGACGGTGTCGACAAAATTCCCTCGCCCAAACACCTCATCCATCAAGACCTTGAGGTAGTGCCCCTCGTTGTCGTCGATGGTCACCCAGATCGATCCGTCCTCCCGAAGCAACTCGCGCAGCAGTTGCAGGCGCGGCAGCATCATGCTGAGCCACTGGGCGTGCTCCAGGTTGTCGTCGTAGTGCTCGAAAGCACTCTTGGTGTTGTACGGCGGGTCGATGAAGATGCATTTGACCTGCCCGCGGTAGAAGGGCAGCAGCGCTTTCAGGGCTTCGAGGTTGTCGCCCTGGATCAGCAAATTGTCTGCAGCCGGGCCGCCATGGCGGGAGACGGGCTCCAGCAGGCGATAGGGCACCCGGCCCGCCGTGGTGAAGGCGTCCGGGCGGTTGAGCCAGTCAAGGGTGGGCATGGGCTCAGTTTGTCTTCAGCTCGTACCGGGCCTTGAGGCGGGTGAGCGGGCTGGCGTAGGGGACGATGCCCAGGTACTGCAGGTTGCCGACAACGATGCCGGGGTGGATCTCAATGCCTTGTGCAAAGGCTTTGATGGCGAGCTCGGACGGGTCGATGCCTGCAAGCCTCTTTTTGGCGGCAGGCGGGATCAACACATCGGCGGCGAACTGGTTGGCCTCTTTTTCCTCGCGGCTTTCTGCGGCAACGCCCGAGCTTGCGTCGTCCAGAAACACGGCGCGCTTGGGGTGCTTGAGGATGTGGGCGACTTCATGGAAAAAGCTGAACCAGAAAACGTCGTTCCACTTGCCTAAAAGCGACAATTGAATCAAGGGGCGATCGGCCAGCCAACGGGCAACCCCGCTGACATGGGTACCCGGAAACGGCGGTACAAAGGCCAGCAAGACGCCAGCCTTGGCACACAGGCTGATGAGGCCGCTGCCGATTTCTGTGGGGGGCTGCGTCGTCAGCGCACGCATGGCGGGGATGCTGTCCTCCAGGGTCTTGGCGTTGTAGGCGGGCAGATCGACCTTGATGGCTTCCAGTTCGCCCAGCCGCAGCCAGGCGGTAATGGCCGCGTTGTCGGTTTGCTTGGTGGGGTTGGCGCGGCGAAACGCAGCCTGTACCCGCCCATATTGTTCTTGCCAGCCCTCGGGCGAGGCAACCCCAAAAAACCGCAGCGCTGGCTCAATCAGCGAGGCTTTGAATGCGGGGGTCAGGCGACCTGCGGGCAAGTGGCCTGCCTCTTGCAACTGCTTGAGGGGGAGCAAATCCAGCCAATCGAGCCGGCCCCCGGCTCGGCCTGCGTCCCGCTGGCGGGCCAGGTATTCCCGGTACCGGGACTCGCGAGCCAGCCAGAAGTGTGCGGGCGTGCCCAGCACGCGCTCCAGTTCCAGTGCCGTGTCCTCGGTAATTTCCTTGCCGCCCAGGACGATTTCGTTGATGGCGTTGAGTGGCCGGCCCATGCGCCGTGCCAGTTCGGCCTGCGCGATTCCGCGCTCTTCAATGAGCTCGGCAAGCGTGTCGCCGGGCGGCGACACGCTTGCCGGCCGGTAGCTGAGGTTCAGTTCATTCATGGTAGTCCACCACTTCAACGATATAGATACTGTCAATGGCCCGCCAGTCCAGGCCTCCGTCGGGTTTGACTGGCGGGGGTTGCTTCTGGGGCTTCACGATGAGGCGGAGTCCGCCATGCAGCCGGGCAGAAAACTCCCCGAGGCGTTCATTCTTGAGTTCTTCCCAATGGCCGGGCAGGTGGCGCATGTCTTCCATCGACTGCGCGGCGTCCAAATCGTCCAGCCGCTGCCCCACGCGCTTGGCGGCAGGAGTGCCGTAAGCCTTGGTGAGCTGTCGAGCGCTCTCGAAGAGCTCTTTGTCCTTGGCGGTGAGAAAGTCGACTTTCAAATTTACATACACCCTTGGGATGGATGATTATACGCAATTTGAAAGGGCCGAAAAGCATGCCCGAGCTTGCCAAGGCGCTGCGAGCGACTTTCACAAGCGGGAAAAGGCGGTTGCCTTATGAAAGAAATCGGCCAGAAATTTTCTTAAGACAGCTTCCGCCGGGCTACAGCACGACCTTGACCATCGGGTGCGTGGACAGCGTTCTGTACAGCTCGTCCAGCTGCTCGCGGCTGGTGGCGTTGATGGTGAGGGTGACGCCCAGGTAGTTGCCGCGGGAGCTGTCGCGCAACTCGATGGTGGCGGCATCAAACGCCGGGTCGAACTGGCGTGCGATCTGGGTCAAGGCGTGCACGAAGCCGTCCACCTTGGCGCCCATGACCTTGACGGGGAAGCGCGAGGGATAGTCAATCAGGGAGTCGCGCCGCGTATCGACGGTCGGTGTGCCGGGCGGATTGGGGGGCGGCGTGGGGGTCATGGTTTCAGTTTGGCCGCCTGGTAGCCGGCGTGCAGCAAGGCATAGATTGGGCCTGGCTGGCCGTTTCCAACCGGGCGGCCGTCCAGCGTGGTGACGGGCAGCACCTCCTTGGTGGCGGACGAAAGCAACAGTTCGTCGGCGGCCAGAACCTCGGCACGGGTGACCCGGCGCAACTCAAACGGGACGCCGGCATCGCGACACAGCTGTTCGATCAGGCCGTAGCGGATGCCCTCCAGCACCAGGTGGTCCCTGGGCGGGCCCATGACCACCCCGCCCTTGACAACCCAGACATTGCTGGCGGCAGCCTCGCTGAGGAAGCCGTCGCGGAACATCACGGTTTCGGTGGCGCCGGTATCGGCGCTGATCTGGCGGGCAAATACCGCGCCCAGCAGGCTGGTCGTCTTGATATGGGCCTTTTGCCAGCGGAAATCATCGGCGGTGACGCAGGCCACACCCTGCGTGCGGTCCTTTGCGGACGGAGGCTTCATCACGCTGGCCATGGCAAACACGGTGGGGGTGATGTCCGTGGGCATCACATGGTCGCGCAGGGCCACCCCGCGGGTGATCTGGATATACACCAGTTGATCGGTGTTTTCGGCCGCAGCCCCCGTGAATGCTGAAAGATTAGCTATTAATTTTGTAGCAGTTTCCAGCCATTCCGGACGCGACAACGGGTTGCGCATGCGCAGCTCGGCCAGGCTGCGGTCCAGTCGGGCCATGTGTTCGGCAAACCGGAACGGTCGTCCGCCATAGGCCGGCACCACTTCATAGATGCCGTCGCCAAAGATGAACCCGCGGTCCATGACGCTGATCCTGGCGTCGGGCAGGGCGGTGTACTCGCCATTGAGGTAACAGGGCAGGGCGGGAAGCGGGGTGGTCATGGCGTGATTGTCGCTGCGGGGCGGGCCGACCGGCGATTGTGCTGCTGAATGCAAAACACCTTTTACCTGGGGCCTTGGTGCAGGTCGGCAAAAAAAGCTGGCTGAATGCTGCGGGTTTTTACTTATAATCAGCGGCTTTGCAGAAGTTTCCGGTTTGTAACCGCGGCGTAATTTCAGATGAAAACAATCGCTCCCGGTCGGCAATCCGAAGAGGCTGAGTCCGACACATTCAAGCCGCTGACCGCCGAAGAGGCGCGCCGGCTGCGTGAACAAAACCCCCCGGTGTCCCCGTGGTGGGTGGTGGCGGGCCAGGTTGTGGTGGGGCTTGTGGTGGCGTTGGCCGCCTGGGGCATCACCGGCAGGCAAGACGTGGGTTGGTCCGCCGGTTACGGCGCGTTGGCGGTGGTGCTGCCAGCGGCCGTGTTTGCACGGGGACTGACCGGGCGTTTCGCCTCCTTGAACCCTGGGACCGCGGTCATCGGGTTCTTTCTGTGGGAAATGGTCAAGCTGGTCTTGACGCTGGCGATGCTGTTCGCCGCGCCGGGGCTTGTGGATGCGCTCAGTTGGCCGGCCTTGCTGGCGGGGCTGGTGCTGACGATGAAGGTGTACTGGGTGGCGATGGCGTTCGCCCCCGGCAAGACAAACAAACGGATTGACAGGTAACGAGATGGCTGCTGAACACGGACCAACCGCCGGTGAATACATCATTCACCACCTGACGCACCTTCAGAACCAGAAGGCCAAGGCCGTCGTTGACTTTTCCGTTTTCAATTTCGACTCCCTGTTCTTCTCGATCACGCTTGGCGTGCTGGGTTGCTGGGTCCTGTGGCTGGCGGCGCGCAAGGCCACCTCGGGTGTGCCGGGCCGGTTCCAGGCCGCGGTCGAAATCCTGGTTGAAATGGTGGACACCCAGGCCAAGGGCATCATTCACAACGCGCAAAGCCGCAAGCTGGTGGCGCCTCTCGCGCTGGTGGTGTTTGTCTGGATCTTCCTGCTGAACGCCATGGACCTGCTGCCGGTGGACCTGCTTCCCCTCATCTGGGAGAAGATCTATGGCGCTGCCGGCCACGACCCGCACCACGCCTACCTGCGCGTTGTGCCCACGGCCGACCTCTCCATCACCATGGGCCTGTCGGTGTCCGTGCTGCTGGTCTGCCTGTTCTACAACATCAAGATCAAGGGCCTTGGCGGCTGGGCCCATGAGCTGATCACTGCGCCCTTTGGTGCACACCCGCTGCTGTGGCCGTTCAACTTTGCCATGCAGATCATCGAATTCGTTGCCAAGACCGTCTCGCATGGCATGCGGCTGTTCGGCAACATGTACGCTGGCGAACTGATCTTCCTGCTGATCGCCCTGATGGGCGGCGCCTGGTCGCTGTCGGCCACGGGCATCGGCCTGGCCATTGGCCATGTCATTGCCGGTTTCGTCTGGGCGGCATTCCACCTGATCATCATCACGCTGCAGGCGTTTGTGTTCATGATGCTGGCGCTGGTGTACCTGGGCCAGGCCCACGACGCCCACTGAACCCGATCCGTTTCACTGTTTTTTCTCTCGTTAACCAAGACCTTTAGGAGTCATCATGCAAGTTATCAGCTTTGTCGCACTGGCCGCCGGCCTGATCATCGGCCTGGGCGCTGTCGGCGCCTGTATCGGCATCGGCATCATGGGCAGCAAGTACCTTGAGTCCGCCGCACGCCAGCCCGAGCTGATGGGCGAACTGCAGACCAAGATGTTCCTGCTGGCCGGCCTGATCGACGCCGCTTTCATTATCGGCACCGGTATCGCGCTGTGGTTCGCCACCGCCAACCCTTTCCTGGCCCAGATCGCCAACCTGCCCAAGTAAGCATCCTGCGATAAACGTCATTCCCTGCGACGGGTCCGTCGCGGGGTGAAGGATGAAAAAGTGAGCATTACCGGTACCCTCATCATTCAGATGATCGTGTTCCTGGCCCTGGTCGGGTTCACGATGAAGTTCGTGTGGCCTCCCATTGCCAGCGCGCTCGACGAGCGCGCTGCAAAGATCGCCGACGGCCTGGCCGCCGCCGACAAGGCCAAGTCCGAACTGTCTGCCGCCAACCAGAAAGTGGAAGCCGAGCTGGCCAAGTCGCGCAACGAGACGGCCCAGCGCCTGGCCGATGCCGAGCGCCGCGCCCAGGCCATCATCGAGGAAGCCAAGACCCGCGCCACGGAAGAAGGCAACAAGATCGTGGCCGCAGCCCGTATCGAGGCAGACCAGCAGGCTGTGAAAGCCCGTGAAGCCCTGCGCGAGCAGGTCGCTGCACTGGCCGTCAAGGGCGCCGAGCAGATTCTCCGCAAGGAAGTCAACGCCGGCGTGCACGCCGACCTGCTTGGCCGCCTCAAGGCCGAACTGTAAGGGGACGCCATGGCCGAACTCGCCACCATCGCACGTCCGTACGCAGACGCCCTGTTCAAGTCGGCCCAGGCCGATCTGGACGGTGCCGCCGCGTGGCTTGAGCCGCTGGCCGCCGTCGCGGGCAACGCGCAGCTGCTGCAGCTGGCCGAGAACCCCAAGGTCAGTGCCGCGCAGGTGTACGACGTCATCGCGGGTGTGCTCAAGCAGCCGCTGCCGGCTGCTGCGCAGAACTTCCTGCGCGCCGTGATCGAGAACGGCCGGCTCGCCGCACTGCCCGAGATTGCCGCCCAGTTTCGCGTGCTGGTGAATTCGCGGCGCGGCTCGTCGGATGCGGTGGTCTACAGCGCGTTCCCCATTGACGGCGCAGCGCTGGCCGACCTGTCGGTCACCCTGGAGAAGCGGTTCGGGCGCAAGCTCAACGTCTCGGTGCAGCTTGACGCCGCGCTGATAGGCGGCATTCGCGTGGTGGTCGGCGACGAGGTGCTCGACACCTCTGTCAAGGCCCGCCTGGAACAAATGAAAGTCGCGCTGACCGCGTGAGCGGACCAGCCCATTGAACGAAAGAAGGAAAGAGTCATGCAACTCAATCCCGCAGAGATCTCCGAACTCATCAAGAGCCGTATCGAGGGGCTGTCCACCAGCGCCAACATCCGCAATCAGGGCACCGTGATTTCGGTGGCCGACGGCATCTGCCGCATTCACGGCCTGTCGGACGTGATGGCCGGCGAAATGCTGGAATTCCCGCCCACCGCCGACGGCACCCCCACTTTCGGCCTGGCCCTGAACCTGGAGCGCGACTCGGTCGGCTCCGTGATTCTGGGCGAATACGAGCACATTTCCGAAGGCGACACCGTCAAGTGCACGGGCCGCATCCTGGAAGTGCCGGTCGGCCCCGAGCTGATTGGTCGCGTGGTCAACGCGCTGGGCCAGCCGATCGACGGCAAGGGCCCCATCAATGCCAAGATGACCGACGTGATCGAGAAGGTTGCCCCAGGCGTGATCGCGCGCCAGTCGGTGAGCCAGCCGATGCAGACCGGCCTGAAGTCGATTGACTCCATGGTGCCCATCGGCCGTGGCCAGCGCGAGCTGATCATCGGTGACCGCCAGACCGGCAAGACAGCGGTGGCGATCGACGCGATCATCAACCAGAAGGGTCAGAACATGACCTGCGTGTACGTCGCGATCGGCCAGAAGGCTTCGTCGATCAAGAACGTGGTTCGCGCGCTCGAGCAGGCTGGCGCGATGGAGTACACGATCGTCGTCGCCGCTTCCGCGTCCGAGTCCGCCGCCATGCAATACGTGTCGGCCTATTCTGGCTGCACCATGGGCGAATACTTCCGCGATCGCGGCCAGGATGCGCTGATCGTTTATGACGACCTGTCCAAGCAGGCCGTTGCCTACCGCCAGGTGTCGCTGCTTCTGCGCCGCCCGCCAGGCCGCGAAGCCTACCCCGGCGACGTGTTCTACCTCCACAGCCGCCTGCTGGAGCGCGCCGCGCGCGTCAACGCCGACTACGTGGAAGCCTTCACCAAGGGCGAAGTCAAGGGCAAGACCGGCTCGCTGACCGCGCTGCCGATCATTGAAACGCAGGCCGGCGACGTGTCGGCTTTCGTGCCGACCAACGTGATCTCGATCACCGACGGCCAGATCTTCCTGGAAACCAGCCTGTTCAACGCCGGTGTCCGACCCGCCATCAACGCCGGCATCTCGGTGTCGCGCGTCGGCGGCGCCGCCCAGACCAAGCTGGTCAAGAACCTCTCCGGCGGCATCCGTACCGACCTGGCCCAGTACCGGGAACTGGCTGCGTTCGCGCAGTTCGCATCCGACCTGGACGAAGCCACCCGCAAGCAGCTGGACCGCGGTGCCCGCGTGACCGAGCTGCTCAAGCAGGCCCAGTACTCGCCGCTGTCCATCAGCCTGATGGGCGCCACGCTGTTTGCCGTGAACAAGGGCTACCTGGACGACATCGACGTCAAGAAGGTGCTGTCGTTCGAGCACGGCCTGCACGCATGGCTCAAGGACAAGCACGCCGGCCTGCTGGCCAAGCTGGAAGCCGACAAGGCCATGGACAAGGACGCCGAAGCCGAACTGACCGCCGCCATCGGCGCGTTCAAGAAGACCTTCGCCTAAATCTCACTAAGGAGCCAACCGTGGCTGCAGGAAAAGAGATTCGCGGCAAGATCAAATCGGTGGAGAACACCAAGAAGATCACCAAGGCCATGGAAATGGTGGCCGCGTCCAAGATGCGCAAGGCGCAGGAGCGCATGCGTTCGGCCCGGCCGTACAGCGACAAGGTGCGCAACATAGCGGCCAACCTCGGCAAGGCCAACCCCGAGTACACGCATGCCTTCATGAAGACCAACGACGCCAAGGCGGCCGGCTTCATCGTGGTGACGACGGACAAGGGGCTGTGCGGCGGCATGAACACCAACGTGCTGCGTGCCGTGACGACCAAACTGCGCGAGGCCCAGTCCGCCGGCCTGGAGTCGCATGCGGTGGCCATCGGCAACAAGGGGCTGGGTTTTCTCAACCGGATCGGCGCCAAGGTGGTGTCGCACGTCACCCAGCTGGGCGACACGCCCCACCTGGACAAGCTGATCGGGCCCGTGAAGGTGCTGCTCGACGCCTATGCTGAAGGCAAGGTGAGTGCGGTGTACCTGAGCTACACGCGCTTCATCAACACCATGAAGCAGGAGCCGGTGGTCGAGCAGTTGCTGCCGCTGTCGGCCGCAAAGATGCAGGCCGAGTCCAGCGCCAGCGGCACCCAGCACGGCTGGGATTACATCTACGAGCCCGATGCGCAAACCGTGATCGACGACCTGCTGCTTCGTTACGTGGAGGCCCTGGTGTACCAGGCCGTGGCCGAGAACATGGCGTCCGAACAGTCGGCGCGCATGGTGGCCATGAAGTCCGCGACCGACAACGCCGGCAACGTGATCGGCGAGCTCAAGCTGGTCTACAACAAGACACGCCAGGCGGCGATCACGAAAGAGCTTTCTGAGATCGTTGCCGGTGCGGCGGCGGTCTGATCGCTGCGACGTGACCCGGTTCGAGATTCACAGATTTATTTGATTGGAGCAAAAAATGGCTCAAGTGCAAGGCAAGATTGTTCAATGTATCGGCGCGGTGGTGGACGTGGAATTCCCGCGCGACCAGATGCCCACGTCTACGACGCGCTCAAGATGGAGGGCACGGCGCTGACGCTGGAAGTGCAGCAGCAGCTGGGCGACGGCATCGTGCGCACCATTGCGCTGGGTTCGTCCGACGGCTTGCGCCGCGGCAACATGGTCTACAACACCAACAACCCGATCACGGTACCGGTGGGCAAGGCCACGCTGGGCCGCATCATGGACGTGCTGGGCAACCCGATCGATGAGCGTGGTCCGGTCTCCTCCGAGCTGTCGGCCTCGATCCACCGCAAGGCCCCGGCCTACGACGAACTGAGCCCCTCCCAGGAGCTGCTGGAAACCGGCATCAAGGTGATCGACCTGGTGTGCCCGTTCGCCAAGGGCGGCAAGGTGGGCCTGTTCGGCGGTGCAGGCGTGGGCAAGACCGTGAACATGATGGAGCTGATCAACAACATCGCCAAGGCGCACTCGGGTCTGTCGGTGTTTGCCGGTGTGGGCGAGCGTACCCGCGAAGGCAACGACTTCTATCACGAGATGGCCGAATCCGGCGTGGTGAAGCTGGACAACCTGGCCGAATCGAAAGTGGCCATGGTGTACGGCCAGATGAACGAGCCCCCGGGCAACCGCCTGCGCGTGGCGCTGACCGGCCTGACGATCGCCGAATCCTTCCGCGACGAAGGCCGCGACGTGCTGTTCTTCGTGGACAACATCTACCGCTACACGCTGGCCGGCACCGAAGTGTCCGCGCTGCTGGGCCGCATGCCTTCTGCCGTGGGTTACCAGCCGACGCTGGCTGAGGAAATGGGCCGCCTGCAGGAACGCATCACCTCCACCAAGGTTGGCTCGATCACGTCCATCCAGGCTGTTTACGTGCCTGCCGACGACTTGACCGATCCGTCCCCCGCCACAACCTTCGCCCACCTGGACTCCACCGTGGTGCTGAGCCGTGACATCGCGGCGCTGGGCATCTACCCCGCCGTGGACCCGCTGGACTCAACCAGCCGCCAGCTGGACCCGCTGGTCGTGGGTGAAGACCACTACAACACGGCCCGAGCCGTGCAGGGCACGCTGCAGCGCTACAAGGAACTGCGCGACATCATCGCCATCCTGGGCATGGACGAACTGGCCCCTGAGGACAAGCTGGCCGTGGCCCGCGCCCGCAAGATCCAGCGCTTCCTGAGCCAGCCGTTCCACGTGGCCGAAGTGTTTACCGGCTCGCCCGGCAAGTACGTGCCCCTGTCGGAAACCATCCGCGGCTTCAAGATGATCACCGCCGGCGAATGCGATCATTTGCCCGAGCAGGCTTTCTACATGGTCGGCACGATCGACGAAGCCTTCGAGAAGGCCAAAAAGGTCTAACCCATGAGCACCATCCACGTTGATGTTGTCAGTGCCGAGGAATCGATCTTCTCGGGTGAGGCCAGGTTCGTGGCCCTCCCCGGAGAAGCCGGCGAACTGGGCATCTATCCGCGCCACACACCGCTGATTACCCGCATCCGGCCGGGTTCGGTGCGGATCGAGATGGCCGACGGCAGCGAGGAATTCGTCTTCGTGGCCGGGGGCATCCTGGAAGTGCAGCCCGACTGCGTGACCGTGTTGTCCGACACCGCCATTCGCGGCAAGGACCTGGACGACGAGAAGGCCAACGCAGCCAAGGCTGCCGCCGAAGAGGCGCTGAAGAACGCCAAGGGCGAACTGGACATCGCACGCGCGCAGTCCGAGCTGGCCGTCATGGCCGCGCAGATTGCCGCGTTGCGCAAATACCGCCAGAAGAAGTGAAGCATTCCAGCCTCACAGAAAGCCCCGTTCGCGAGACCGGGGCTTTTTTCATGGACATCAGGGCGCGGTCGGTGCCCGGCTTGGCAGGGGCGGCATGACGGTCGATCCGGTGCAGGCCCTGCGCGCCGCCACACGGCCAGCGGCGCCTCTCGCCAAGGCGGCGCCGCGGCTCCTGGTGGCGGGTGCCACGGGTGCTCTGGGGGCGGAGGTGGTGCGGCTGCTGGCGGGCGGTGCGACCGCGCATGCGACGGTCGTGCTGGCCCGCGAGCCGATGACGGCAGGTCTGCGGGGTGTTGTGCCCTGGCAGGTGCCGGACGAAGACCCGGCCGGCTGGCCGCTGCAGCCCGTGGATATCGGCCTGGTGTTGTTTGACCCTCCACGCCTGTTCCATGGCCGCGAGCGTGCCCTGTGGGTGCCTCAGCCTGCGCAACTCCCGGAGGTGGCGGCATGGCTCCACCGCTGCGGGGCACATACGCTCGCCGTTGTGGCGCCGCACGACCAGGGTCGCCTGCCCGAGGCACTCAAGCGCGGGTTGGCCAGTCTGGACGAGCATGCCGTTGCCGCGCTGGGTTTCAAGCGCGTCCTGATTCTTCGCAGCGCCCGCAAGCCGGCGTCCGTGGGTTCTACCGGGCTGGCGCGGCTGGCCCAGGCGATGCTGGGCGTCCTGCGCTTCATGGTGCCGCAGTCGGAGCAGCCGGTGCGCGCCGTTTCCGTGGCCCGGATGCTGGCTTCTGCCCTGCGCGAGGCGCCGGCGGGCATCCACATTGCCTCTCCGCAGACCGTCTGGCAGGCTTCGCAACAGGGTGGCGAAGCGGTGGTCCGCGAATGGCTGCATGGCCGCGTCGGGCCTGTCCCCGCGCGAAGCACGGCACAATCCGGTTGAACTCCTCCAGCCATTCGCCATGCCCCGAGCCAAACCCAGCGCCGCCCATGTCGGCGGCACCGCAGACGATATTGAAGCTGCGTTCTATGAGGCGCTTCAATCGGGAGACATTGAACGCCTGATGGCCTGCTGGGCAGACGAGGACGAGATCGTCTGCGTGCACCCTGGCGGGCCTCGCGTTGTGGGTACGGCGGCCATCCGCGCGACGTTTGACGGCATGTTTGCCAACGGCACGATCCAGGCGCGCCCGGAGCGCGTGCGCAAGGTCGAATCGTTGGCCAGCGCGGTGCACAACGTACTGGAGCGGATCGACGTGCTGACCCCCGAGGGGCCTCAGCAGGCCTGGGTGATCGCGACCAACGTGTACCACAAGACAGCGCAGGGCTGGCGTCTGGTGGCGCACCACGCCAGCCCGGGCACACCGCGCGAGATGCAGGAGGCCGGCAGCGCGCCGGCCGTCCTGCACTGAACGGTTCAGCGCGGCTTTATGGTCAAAAACAGGCCGTAAGCCCCGTCCATACTAGTTGGTATGCTATGAATTATGTAGCACCCTGGTGGCTGCCCGGTGGCAACCTGCAGACCATCTGGCCGGCCCTGTGGTCGCGCCGCGTGTTCGGGCCGCACCCTGTGTACCGGCGCGAGCGCTGGGATACGCCAGATGGCGATTTCATTGACGTCGACTTCCTCGAGTCGTCTGCGGGTGGTGCAGCCGCTGGTACGGCGCGAGCCACCCCCGGTGGTGCGGGTGTGCCGCTGCTCGTGCTGTTCCATGGGCTGGAGGGATCGTCACGCAGCCACTACTCGGAGGCGTTCGCCGACTTTGCCCACGAGAAGGGCATGAAATTCGCCGTGCCGCATTTCCGTGGCTGCAGCGGCGAACTCAACCGCGGGCCACGTGCCTACCACTCCGGCGACCATGAGGAGATCGGCTGGATCCTGGCCCGGCTGCGCGCGCGCCACACCGGGCCGCTGCTGGCTGTGGGCGTCTCCCTGGGCGGCAATGCCCTCATGCGCTGGGCGGGCGAAGCCGGCGCGACGGCGGCAGCGACCGCCAACGCCGTGGCCAGCGTGTGCTCACCCATCGATCTGGCCGCTGGCGGCTGGGCCATCGGGCGCGGTTTCAACCGGCTGGTGTACACGCGCATGTTCCTCAACACCATGAAACCCAAGGCGCTGCAGAAGCTGGCCCAGCACCCCGGACTGTTCGACCGCGAGGCATTGCTGGCCGCGCGTGACCTGTATGAGTTCGACAACGTGTTCACCGCGCCGCTGCACGGTTTCAAGAGCACAGAGGACTACTGGGCGCGCGCCTCGGCGAAGCCGCACCTGCATCGCATCCGCATCCCCGCGCTGGTGGTCAATGCCCGCAACGATCCGTTTGTGCCGGCCTGGAGCCTTCCTCAGGGCCATGAGGTGGGGGAGCAGGTGACGCTGTGGCAGCCCGCGCACGGCGGCCATGTGGGATTTCCCCACGGGCCCGTGCCCGGCCATGTGCGCACCATGCCCGACGCCGTGGGAGGGTGGCTGGCCATGCAGGCCGGCGTGGCCGCGCCACAATAGGGCATGGACGACATCGTCAAGGCGGCGCTGGTCAAGTGGCCCAACGTGCCCCACTGCTATGCGTGGCTGGGGCTGGACGCGCGCGGCAACTGGTACATGCGCGACGACCGGGTGCAGGCGATTGGCGGGTTCGCCAGCGGTGTGCCAGGGGCGAAGGGCTCGCTGCTGCGCCATGAAAAGCTGGTCGATTTCATCCAGCGCAACTACGAACACGACGAGCGTGGCTGCTGGTACTTCCAGAACGGCCCGCAGCGTGTCTATGTGGAACTGGAGCGCACGCCACTCATCTGGCGGGTTGGAGCTGGCATGCAGATCGCTGCGCACACCGGGCAAGCCGCGCGGCTGCTGTCCTGCAACGTCGACGAGGAAGGTCTGGTCTACCTGGCCACCGATCTCGGCTTCGGCCTTGTCCACACCCAGGACGTGGTGCACATTGCCCAGGCCATTGAAGACGGCCGTTTGCAGGCCAAGGCCGCGATTGCGGCAGAGTTGCCGGTCCGCCACGGCTATGTCACCAGCCCGGCCGCGCAGCCGCGCACAAAGCTCCGCTGAGCCCTGCGGCCCGCCCAGCAAAAAGGCCGGCAATTGCCGGCCTTTTTGCGCAAGGCAGGCCTTGTTTACTTGGCGGCTGTCTGCGCGGCGGACGCGCCAGCTGCGGGTGTCGGCGCCTTGGGTTCGGCGAACTTGGCACCGCCATTGTTGGCCAGGTACACCACGGCACGCGCGATCTCCAGTTCCTCGAAGTCGCCACCGGCCTGCGCGCCCATGGCGCCTTTGCCCTTGAGCGCCGAGTTGAGCAGGGCGTCATACCCCGTCTTGATGCGCGCAGCCCATGCGCCAGCGTCGCCGAACTTGGGTGCGCCGGCTGCGCCTGCTGCGTGGCATGCAGCGCATTGGGCCTTGTACACCTCTTCTCCGGCCTTCAGGGCACGGTTGGCGTCGCGGATCTCGACGGCGCCAACTTTCTGGATGCGTCCGGCCAGAGCCTTCTCGCGAGCCTGCTCCGTCACGCCGCCCAGCGCCATGGCGTCGGCCTGATTCGAACCCGCAGGCTTGGCATCCGACACCACGTAGTAAACGAGGCCAATGATGATGAACACCGGAACCACGAAGGCAGCGATGCTGGCCCAAAGCAGCTGCGCGGGGTTCTTGACCGGGCCGGTGTGGGCTTCTTCGTGCGTATCACTCATGAATGCTCTCGTGCGTGGCTTGAAATCGAACCGCCGATTATAGCCGTCCGGCATTGAGGAACCCCCTACAATAGCGCCTGCAAACCCAGCGCGGCTGTAGCTCAGTGGATAGAGTATTGGCCTCCGAAGCCAAGGGTCGTGGGTTCGATCCCCGCCAGCCGCGCCAGTCACCCCTGTCACCCCATTTCATCCAGCCCGTTCGCGAACCAGAGGGTTCGGAATCCACGTATATTTGCGGGTACTGAACAAAGGGGCTTCCCAGCCGCCGCCCGCATGGCCAAATCACCTTCACGTGTTGTCGACGCGCCTCCGATCGAGTCGGATGAGGTTTTTGAGCTTGCGGCGGAGGTGTTCCGTGTCATGTCTGCGCCCATGCGCCTGAAGATCATCAGCAGCCTGTGCAATGGCGAGAAGAACGTGGGCGAACTGCTGGGCGAGATCCGGACCACGCAGCCCAACATGTCGCAGCACCTCAACACCCTCTACCAGGCCGGGGTTCTGGGCAAGCGGCGGGAGGGTGTGCAGATCTACTACCGCATCATCAATGACCGCGTGGTGACCCTCTGCCGCGCTGTTTGCACACAAATCGCCATCGAGTCCGACGTTGGTCGCTAGCGCGCGGTCCTGACCGGGCACTGACAGAGTGCCGCCCGACGGGCGCGGGTTTATACCGGGGGACTTGCCGGGCCGGGGACTCAATAATCCTATATAAGTTGTCAGCGATATAGATGGGCCGCCTTTCAATATGGAAAAGGCGTCTTTGGACGGTGTTCCCGTGCGACGTACCATGACACTGCGGTTGGCGGCCGTCCCGCTGACCGGGCATTTGGATGGATGACCTACAAGGAGCTGAGATGAAAACCTTTCACTGCGCGCTGGGACTCACCGCGCTGATGTTCGTGGCGTCCGCCGCCCAGGCGCAGGACGCTTTGCAGGTGCGCAGCTGGGCCGCCGCCTGCGCCAATTGCCATGGCACCAATGGCGTGGCCCAGTCGGGCAACGAGTCCCTGGCCGGGATGAAGAAGGAAGACATCATTGCCAAGATGCTGGACTTCAAGAACGGACGCAAGCCGGCAACCGTCATGCACCAGCTCGCCAAGGGTTACTCGGACGAGCAGATCAGCGCCATTGCCGGCTACTTTGCCGCGCAGAAGAAGTGAAGGGGAGCAAGCCATGATGAAACGTCGTCAATTTGTACAGTCCTCTGGCGCGCTGGCTGCGCTCGGTGGAGCCGCGCTGGTGGCCGGATGCGCAACGCCTGGCGGATCGGGCCCCAAGGTTGTGGTGATCGGCGGGGGCTACGGTGGAGCCACTGCGGCCAAGTACCTGCGCATGTGGTCCGACCATTCGCTGGATGTGACTCTGGTTGAGCCCAGCGCTTCCTTCATTTCCTGCCCGATCTCCAACCTGGTGCTCGGCGGAAGCAAGACCATGGCCGACATCACCACGCCCTACGACAACCTGTCCAGGCGCCACGGCGTCAAGATGGTGCGGGACATGGTCACGGCCATTGATGTGGAAAAGCGCATCGTCAGGCTCGCCGGCGGCGGCGAACTGCCCTACGACCGCGTGATCGTGTCGCCTGGCGTGGACTTCATGTGGGAGACGCTTCCCGGCATGGCCAAGCCCGGCGCCCAGGACAAGGTCCTGCACAGCTGGAAGGCGGGCGCGCAGACGGTGGCGCTGCGTCGCCAGCTCGAAGCAATGCCCGATGGCGGCGTGTATGTGCTGTCGATCCCGATGGCGCCGTATCGTTGCCCGCCTGGCCCGTACGAGCGCGCCTGCCAGGTGGCGCACTACTTCAGCAAGGCCAAGCCCAAGAGCAAGGTCATCATCGTGGACGCGAATGACGACGTGACGTCCAAGGGGCCTCTGTTCAAGAAGGCCTGGACCGATCGCTACAAGGGCATCGTCGAGTACCGCGGCAAGCACAAGGCGGTGGATGTGGATGCCGCCACCAACACCCTGAAGTTCGAGTTCAACGACGACCTCAAGGCCAGCGTGCTCAACGTCATTCCGTCAATGCGCGCTGGCGACATCGCGGTCAAGACTGGCCTGGCCACGGCCAACAAGCGCTGGTGTGAAGTGGACTGGCTCACGTTTGAATCCAAAGCGGCCAAGAACGTCCATGTGATCGGCGACGCCATCCAGGTGGCGCCGTTGATGCCGAAGTCGGGGCACATGGCCAACCAGCATGCCAAGACCTGTGCCGCGGCCGTGGTGGCATTGCTCACCGGCAAGACGGTCAACGCCTTGCCCATCTACAACAACACCTGCTACAGCTTTGTGAGTGATGAGGATGTGGTCCATGTGGCCAGCGTGCACCGTTACGACGAGGCGCAGAAAACCATGCTCACGGTCCCGGGCTCTGGCGGCGTTTCCAGTGCTGCCAATGAACTGGAAGGGCGATATGCCATGGCATGGGCCCGCAACATCTGGGCCGACGCGCTGGCCTGACGGGTCTATTGCAGGGCCGCCATCCGCAAGGCTGGCGGCCCTTTTCTTGAACGAAGCACGAACGGAAAAGGCATGAAGCAGATCGCAAAGGCGACGCGGGCTTTGGTGGCGCTGGGCACCTTGATGGCTTGGGCAGGCGCCACGCATGCGCAGGCGGACGAAGCACGCGCCAAGAAGATCGTCTCGGGTGTGTGTTTTGTCTGTCACGGCGCGGAGGGCGAGTCCTCCAGCGAACAGTTCCCGCGCCTTGCGGGGCAACATTGGGAATACATTGCCAAGCAGCTGGAAAACTTCAAGTCCGGCAAGCGCAAGAGTTCCGCCATGGCAGGCATGGTGGCCACACTCAAGCCCGACGAAATGGTGGCGATCGGCAAGTACTTCGAAAAGCAGACCCTGCAGGCCGAACCGCCCAAGGACCCCGGCCTTGCCGCGGTGGGCCGCTACATCTATCACAGCGGCAACAAGTTCAGCGGTGTGCCCTCGTGCGCCAGCTGCCACGGGCCGGACGCACTGGGTACGGCGGCCTTGCCGCGCCTGGCCAGCCAGTTTGCGGTGTACACCGAGGCTCAGCTCAAGTTGTTCAGCAAGCGAGAGCGCACCAATGACAACACCGTGATGCACACCATCGCCGGCAAGCTCACGCCGCTGGAAATGGCGGCCGTGGCGGAGTACCTGAGCGGCAAGTAGTCGTTGTAGGGGTCAGGGCGCCATCGCCGACACTCCCGCAGTCTGCTGTCCAGTCGAAGGCACGGGTCGGCGCGGTCGGTCCATGAGCCAGTCGGCCAGCCCGGCGCCAGCCCACATGCCCGAAAGCGACAGCCAGGCCGTGAGCGCGAACACGGCGCCGCCTGTCACGCCTGCGCCCACCGCGCAACCGCCCGCCAGCATGGCGCCAAAGCCCATGAGCACAGCGCCCGCGATGTAGCGGCGCATGCTGTATCCGTCGCCAAAGCCTTCGAGCTTCCAGTCGCCGCCGAGCAGCGCACCCAGGAACGATCCCAGCACCACGCCGGGCAGCAGGCCAAAGTCAAAGCCCATGGCGGGCGCGGGCGAGGAGAGCACCCGCATGAGCCACTCGGCCGACGGCCCGCTGAACGTCAGACCCTGGACCGGAACAACCTGGAACGAACTCGCCGAAACCAGCCAGGTGAACCACCATCCGGCGGCGATTGCGAGCCCGGTCCCCAGGCCCCCCCACCATTTCCAGGCAGTACCGTGGCTGCGCCGTCCAAACCAGATGGCAGCGGCGAGCCAGACGATGCCAAAGGCAAGGCCGCCCCAGTGGCCTGCACCCGTGACGGCCAGCAGGTCGCGCGGCGCGCCACCTTCGACCACCCACCACTGGCTGATGTGCAGGCGCAAGGGGGCCAGCGCACCGGACAGCGACGCCTGCGCCGTCACGGCAAAGATCAGGCCCGAGAGCAGGGCGCGCAGGTTCCCGTTGGCGCTCAGCACCAGAAGACGGCTGGCGCAACCCCGCGTCAGGATCATGCCGGCCCCAAAAATCAGTCCGCCAATCAGCGCGCCCGACAGGCTGCCCCGGGCGGCGATCTGGCGTGCCTGGCTCGCATCCATCCAGCCGGCCAGGCTCAGGGCCTGCACCCCCACCACGGCGGCGGAGAAGGCCAGCAGCCACACGGCCAATTTTTCACCCGGCTGGCCGCGCCAGAACTCGACGACTGCGGCGCGCAGGCAAAAACGCGAACGCTGGGCAAAAAATCCGAACAGCGCACCGATGACCAGGCCGCCCGTGGCCAGTACCACCGGCTCACCTGCGCGCTCCAGCAGTCTTGCGGTATCCATGTCGTCCTTAATTAAGAAATCGCTTATATTGATGGTAGGCGCTGAAACGCCCGCAGCATTGACTAACGTCAAGGAGACGGCGGCTTCAGGGGGCCACCATCTGCAACCGCGCCGGGTGCGCTACGGAGACAGGATGACTTTTTTCGGTCGAACCATGGCCCGATGGGCAAGGCCTCTGGTGGCGCTGGCAGGCGTGTTGACGGCCAGCCTGGCGTTGGCCCAGGCGCCGGCGCTGGTGCCCCGCCAGGTGTCCGCGTCGGCATGGGTTGTCGAAGGGCTGTCGGCGCTGGGTTCGCCGCAGAACCAGAATTTCATTTCCAACGCCGGCTTTGTCGTCACGCCCGCTGGGGTGGTGGTCATCGACGCGCTCGGCTCACCGGCACTGGCGCAGCGCCTTCTTGCCGAAATCGCGAAAGTGACGGACAAGCCGGTGACGCACGTGATCGTGACGCACTACCACGCCGACCACATCTACGGGTTGCAGGCATTCAAGGCGGCCGGAGCAAGGATCTTGGCGCACCAGGCGGCGCGCGAGTACCTGCATTCGGACACTGCGCGGCTGCGGCTGGAGGCCTCCCGGACCGAACTGGCGCCCTGGATTGACGGCGCCACCCGCCTGGTCGAGGCAGATGAATGGATCAGTGGCGAACGCGAACTGGTGCTGGGCGGCTTGCGGCTGGTGATCCGGCCCGTGGGCCCGTCGCATACGCCGGAAGACCTGGTGGTGTATTTGCCCCAGGAGCGATTGTTGTTCGCAGGCGACCTGGTTTTTCGCAACCGCATCCCGTTTGTGGGGCAGGCCGACAGCCGCCAGTGGATGCGCGCGCTGGACACCCTGCTGTCATTTGACACGGCGGTCATCGTGCCGGGGCATGGCCCGGTGTCCACCGAGGCGCGCAAGGACATGCAGCTCACGCGGGACTACCTGGCGTACCTGCGCAAGGTGATGGGTACAGCCGCCAAAAACCTCGACCCCTTCGATGAAGCCTACAAGGCAGCCGACTGGTCTGCGTTCGAGGGCCTGCCGTTGTTCCGGCTGGCCAACCGCATGAACGCGTACAACACCTATCTGCTGATGGAACGCGAGAGCCCGTGAAGACTCCAACGCCCATGGATGCCCTTTCCTCAGCCACCCGCCATCCCATGCGCCGCCGGCTTCTGGCGGGGCTGGCGGGCAGCCTGCTGCTGGGCCATGCCGGGCTGGCCACAGCCTCCGGCCGGGTGGTGTTGGCGCGCTCAACCGCTCTGCGCAGCGAGCTTGGCAGCGCCCTGGCTGCGGGCGAGCCGCTGGTGGTGATGGTCAGTCTCGAGGGTTGCCCGTTTTGCCGGGACGCTCGCGACAGCTACATCGGCCCGATGCGCGATGAACAGCGCCTGGCCGTGGTGCAGGTCGATCTGCGCTCCAACAGCCCGGTGAGCGATTTCACCGGGGTTGCCACCACACACGACGCGCTGACGCGCAACTGGCGGATCTCCATCGCGCCCACCGTGCTTTTCTTCGGCCCTGGGGGACGCGAGATTGCGCCGCGCCTGACCGGCGCATACCTGCCCGACTTCTACGGCGCGTACCTGGAAGAGCGCGTGCGACAGGCGCGCAAGATTGTGCGGGGCTGAGGCCGGCACGTTGCTTTCCCGGCCCGGGCATCCGTGCCACACTGGCCGCCTGTTTTCCGGAGACCTGCCATGCCAATTCACGCCGGGTTGCGCGCCGCCTGTGTGCTCGTCTGCCTTGCAGCGGGAGCCGCCGTTGCCCAGCAGGGGCCGCCCGAGTTCCGCGGCGCCGACCTGAAGCTGGGCGAGCGGTTGATCGTCGAGAGCAAATGCGCTGCCTGCCACCAGAAGAAGGTGGGTGGGGATGGCAGCGCCATCTACCGGCCCGCCGGCCGCATCGGCACCGCCGGTGCCCTGCGCGGCATGGTTGAGCAGTGCAACACCGAGCTCAACCTCGGGCTGTTTCCCGAGGAAGTCACGGCCATCGCCGCCGTGCTCAACCGCGACCACTACAAGTTCAAGTAAGCCCGGACCCCGTGTAAACCCTGAGTCAGGCTGACCTGCGATCCTTTATATTAGTACATGATCATATAAAGAAACCAGCGCCCGCGCTGCCTGCTGCGCGTGCCTGATGAGGAGCCACTGTGAAACCCGACCACCCCGCCGCTTCCGGGCGCCTGCGCAAGGCGCCCGAAAACTTTCTGGACCGTGAAGGCATACGCACCGTCTTTGCCGAGGGCAAGCGCGGCCGGCGGGATTTCATCCGCAATGCGTTTGCGGCCGCCGCGGCCGGTGCGGCCGTGCCCGCCGCATTGGCACAGGTCAATCCTGTCCCGACCGAGGGCGGCGACCCCAACATCCTGACCCTGCCGGAACACACCCGTGGGCTGGGCCAACCCGTGGTCACCGACGGCTACGGCAAGCCCTCAAAGTTTGAGGCCAATGTGCAGCGGCGCCAAAGCCCCGGCCTGACGCAGACCACCCAGTCGTCTGTTTCGTTCGCGCCGCTGCAATCGCTGTTTGGCATCGTCACGCCCAGCGGACTGCATTTCGAGCGGCACCACCAGGGGTGGTGGGACATCGACCCGTCCAAGCACCGGCTCATGATCAACGGCATGGTCAAGTCGCCCAAGGTCTTCACCATGGACGAGATCATGCGGCTGCCCTCCGTGTCGCGCTTTCACTTCATCGAATGCGGCGCCAACACCGGCATGGAGTGGGGCAACGTCGCGGTCCCAACCGCCCAGTACTCGCACGGCATGATTTCGTGCAGCGAGTTCACTGGCGTACCGCTGATCACCCTGCTGGAGATGGCCGGTGCCGACCTCAAGGCCGGCAAGTTCGTGCTGGCCGAGGGTGCGGACGGCTCCTCCATGACCCGCACCATCCCGATGAGCCTGATCCGCTCCGGCGAAGTCCTGGTCGCGTTCGGCCAGAACGGCGAGATGTTGCGGCCGGAAAACGGCTACCCCCTGCGTCTGGTGGTGCCGGGTGTCCAGGGCGTCAGCTGGGTCAAATACCTGCGGCGCCTGGAGGTGGGCGACCAGCCCTGGGCGACCAAGGACGAAGCGGTGCACTACATCGACCTGATGCCGGATGGCCAGCATCGCCAGTACTCCAGCATCCAGGAAGTCAAGAGCGTGGTGACCACGCCGTCTGGCGGCCAGGTGCTGCTGGACAAGGGCTTCTACAACGTGACTGGCCTTGCCTGGTCGGGTCGCGGCAAGGTCCGCAAGGTCGACGTTTCCGTGGACGGGGGCCGCAACTGGCGCCCCGCGCGCCTGGAGACCCCGGTGCTCAGCAAATGCCTGACACGCTTCAACATCGACTGGATATGGGACGGGCGACCCGCCATCATCCAGAGCCGCGCCACCGACGAAACAGGCCACGTGCAGCCCAACTACACACAGTTGCGTGCGGTGCGCGGCACGCGCTCGATCTACCACAACAACGCGATCCAGTCATGGCTGGTGCAAGATAACGGCGAGGTGAAAAATGTCCAGGTTTCCTGAACTCATCCTTGCCCTGGCGGCGCTGACCGCCGGCCACGCGCTGGCGCAGGGCAAGCCGGCCTACCCCAACATTGGCCGCGACGCCACGCAAAAGGAAGTCGCCGCATGGGACATCGATGTGCGGCCCGATTTCAAGGGCCTGCCTGCGGGTTCCGGCACGGTCGCAAAAGGCCAGGACGTGTGGGAAAGCAAGTGCGCCTCCTGTCACGGCATCTTTGGCGAGTCCAACCAGGTGTTCAGCCCGCTGGTGGGCGGCACCACCGCGGCCGACATCAAGTCGGGCAACGTCGCACGGCTCAAGGACGTTGCCTACCCTGCGCGCACCACGCTGATGAAAGTGTCCAGTCTCTCCACCCTGTGGGACTACATCAACCGCGCCATGCCCTGGACACAGCCCAAGTCGCTGACGGTCGAAGAGGTGTACTCGGTGACGGCCTTCTTGCTCAATCTGGGCGGGATCGTGCCAGACAACTTCACGCTGTCTGACCAGAACATCCGCGAGGTGCAGGCCCGCATGCCCAACCGCAACGGCATGACACTGGCCCACTCCATGTGGCCGGGCAGCGAGTTCAATGCAAACCGCAAGCCGGACGTGCAGGGCACGGCCTGCATGAAGGACTGCGCAGTAAGTCCTCGGGTCTCATCCCTGCTGCCTGATTTCGCGCGAAACGCGCACGGCAATCTGGCACAACAAAATCGCGACATCGGGGCCCAGCGCGGGGCCGACACCAGCCGGCCCGAAGTCAAGGGCGGTGGTGCAACCGCTGCGCCAGCGGTGGTGGCTGCCGCCCCCGCGCCGGCCGCAGCGCCCGCGCCCACCCCGGACACCGCACGCCCGGCTGCGGCCGGTGTCGACAGCAAGGCAGCGCAGGCACTTACACAAAAACACACCTGCACCGCGTGCCATGCGCCCGCGAGCAAGCTCGTGGGGCCCAGCTGGGCGGACATTGCAAAGAAGCACTCCGGCAAGGGGGACTACCTCGCGGGCAAAATCAAGTCTGGTGGCTCTGGAGTGTGGGGTGCGATCCCCATGCCGCCGCAGAGCCTGGGAGACGCTGACGCCAGGGCCATCGCCAACTGGCTGGCAGCCGGAGCACCCAAGTGACCGCAGGGATACTCCCGATAGGACATGGGAAGTTGTTATTTAGTATTGGCTTAATCAAAGGAGCATGAGCATGCAAACCCGTCGCGAGACACTCAAGCAAAGCGCCGTCGTCGCCGGCCTGTTGGCCTCGACCGGCCTTTTCCCGCAAGCCGCCTTCGCCTTCAACAAGGCCGCGTTTGACGCCAAGACCGTGGCCGATGCCGCCAAGGCGTTCGGCGGCGGCGCACCGGTCGAAAGCAAGGACGTCAGCATCCAGGGCCCGGACATTGCCGAAAACGGCGCCGTGGTGCCGCTGGGCGTGTCCACCACGCTGGCCGGCGTCAAGCACCTGCTGCTGCTGGTCGAAAAGAACCCCAGCGCGCTGGTGGCCATGTTCAACACCAACGACGCCGTGGAGTCCAACTTCTCCACCCGCGCAAAGATGGGCCAGTCCTCCGACGTGTACGCCATTGCGATCACCAATGACGGCAAGGCCCTGTACGCCAAGAAGGAAGTCAAGGTCACGCTGGGCGGCTGCGGCGGCTGAGTTTTTTCAAGATACACAGGAGTTCCACCATGGCAGATCCGATGCGCATCCGCGCACAAGCCTCCGGCAGCAATGCCACCGTCCGCATCCTCATGAGCCACGAAATGGAAACCGGCCAGCGCAAGGACGCCGCCGGCAAGACCATCCCCGCGTGGCACATCACCGACGTCACCGCGGCACTCAACGGCAAGACCGTGCTGGTGGCCGAATGGGGCCCGGCCGTATCCAAGAACCCTTTCCTCCAGTTCACCGTCAAGGGCGCCAAGGCCGGCGACAAGATCGTGGTGACCTGGAAAGACAACAAGGGTGAGTCGCGCACCGACGAAGCCACCGTCACCTGAGGCCCTGCCTCCCGCTTTCCGGCGCCCGCGGTGGGCGGCGCCGGCCTGAAGATTCCCGAACCAAGAGGAAACCATGAGGACGACAAAAGCATTGACCACCCTGGCGCTGGGCATCCTGGCCGCCACGACTGCAATGGCGCAGAAATCCGCCACGCAGTCGATCGAGGAATACCGCGCCATGCTGGCCGACGGCAACCCTGCGGAGCTGTTCGAGGCCAAGGGCGAGGACCTCTGGAAGAAAAAACGCGGTCCCAAGAACGCGTCGCTCGAACAGTGCGATCTGGGCAAGGGCCCCGGCGTGCTCAAGGGCGCTTTTGTCGAACTGCCCCGCTACTTTGCCGACACCAAGAAGGTGCAGGATCTGGAGATGCGGCTCGTCATCTGCATGGAAACCCTGCAGGGCTTCAATGGCGCCGAGATCTCCAAGACGCCTTTCGGGCGCGGCGAGATGGCCAACGTCACCGCCTTGGCCACCTATGTGGCGACCCAGTCCAAGGGCATGAAGTTCAACCTGCCCCAGAGCCACGAGACCGAGCGCGCCTACTACGAGGTGGGCAAGCGCATGTTCTTCCAGCGCGGCGGCACGCACGACTTCTCCTGCGCGTCCTGCCACGGCGAGGAAGGCAAGCGCATCCGCCTGCAGGACTTGCCCGTGCTGACCAAGAACCCGGGCGACGGCATCGGCTTTGCCGCATGGCCGGCCTACCGCGTGTCCAACGGCCAGATGTGGAGCATGCAATTGCGCCTGAACGACTGCTACCGCCAGCAGCGCTTCCCCGAGCCCGCCTTTGGCAGCGATGCGCTGGCCGCGCTCAGCGTGTACCTGGGCGTCAACGCCAAGGGTGCCGCGTCGGCCGTTCCCACCGTCAAGCGCTGAAGCCGCAACCCATCAGGAGTCACAGCATGAAGAAATCCCTCGCCGCACTCGCCGGGGCCACCGCGCTGGCCGTGGTGGGCTGCGCCACCGTGCCCTCGTCTGCCGAGCTGGACAAGATGACGGACGGACTGGTCAAGTCGGCCTTCCGCACCAAAGGCATTGCCAAGGTCGAGCGCATCACCCACATCGACGACACCCTCAAGGCCTGCAACGCCGCCGACGTGAGCGGCAAGCCGCTGGACAAGAAGACGGCCGAAGCCCTGGAGGCCGCCGAGATGAAGAAGATCAAGTGGCCCGCCGACGGCAAATACCTGGGCGACTGGAAAGAAGGCGAGCGCATTGCCCAGAGCGGCCGTGGCGAGACTTGGACCGACAACGCACAGACCGTCAACGGCGGCAACTGCTACAACTGCCACCAGATCGACCCCAAGGAAATCTCGTTTGGCACCATCGGCCCCAGCCTGTACAACTACGGCAAGCTGCGCGGCGTGACCGACCCCGCCAGCCCCGGCTCCAAGGCCATCGTGGACTACACCTGGGGCAAGATCTACAACGCCAAGGCGTACAACGCCTGCTCCAACATGCCGCGCGCCGGCCACATGGGCGTGTTGAGCGAACAGCAGATCAAGCATGTCATGGCGCTGCTGCTGGACCCGCAGTCGCCCGTCAACAAATAGGCGGCTCAAGACCAGGCCCGGGCTTCCGGGCCGTTTTTCTGCACAATAAATTAGTCGTTGCTTAATTATGAATTTAACCAAACGTGAGTTGTTCCAGGTGCTGGGTGCGGGCTCGGTGGCCGGCATGGGCCTGGGCACCTGGGCGCAGGCGGATGCGCAAACGGCGTCCCGCGGCCTGTACGACATCCCGCGCTTCGGGCAGGTGTCTTTTTTGCACATGACGGACTGCCACGCCCAGCTGCGGCCCATCCACTTCCGCGAGCCCAGCGTCAACCTGGGCGTGGGCTCCATGAGCGGCAAGCTCCCGCACCTGGTGGGCGAGCACATGCTCAAGGTGGCTGGCGTGCGGCCTGGCACGGCCAGTGCGCATGCGCTCACTTATCTGGACTTTGAAACCGCTGCGCGCCGCTACGGCAAGGTGGGCGGCTTTGCGCACCTGGCTACGCTGGTCAAGCGCATGAAAGCCAGCCGACCCGGCGCGCTGCTGCTGGACGGCGGCGACACCTGGCAGGGCTCGGGCACGGCGCTGTGGACCAACGGGCAGGACATGGTGGACGCCTGCAAGCTGCTGGGCGTGGACGTGATGACGGGTCACTGGGAGTTCACCCTGGGCATGGAGCGCGTCAAGGAGATCCTGGAGAAGGACTTCAAGGGCAAGGTCGACTTTGTGGCGCAAAACGTCAAGACCAACGACTTTGGCGACCCGGTCTTTGCGCCCTATGTGATCCGCGAGATCAATGGCGTGCCCTGCGCCATCGTGGGCCAGGCCTTCCCCTACACGCCCATCGCCAACCCCCGCTACATGGTGGCCGACTGGGCCTTCGGCATCCAGGACGACAACATGCAGAAGGTGGTGGACGAGGCGCGGGGCAAGGGCGCGCAGGTCGTCGTCGTGCTCAGCCACAACGGCATGGACGTGGACCTGAAGATGGCCACGCGCGTCACCGGCATCGACGCCATCCTGGGCGGCCACACGCACGACGGCATGCCCGTGGCCAGCATCGTTGCCAACAAGGGCGGCCAGACCATCGTCACCAACGCCGGCTCCAACAGCAAGTTTCTGGGCGTGCTGGACTTTGAGGTGCGCGACCGCAAGGTGGCGGACTTCCGCTACAAGCTGCTGCCCGTGTTTGCCAACATGCTGCCGGCGGACCGCGAGATGGACGCCCTCATCACCAGAATCCGCGCGCCGTACGAGGCCAAGCTGGCCGAAAAGCTGGCCGTGACCGAAGGCACGCTGTACCGCCGCGGCAACTTCAATGGCACGGGCGACCAGCTGCTGCTGGACGCGCTGATGCAGGTGCAGGGCGCCGACATCGCCTTCTCGCCCGGCTTCCGCTGGGGCACCAGCCTGTTGCCCGGCCAGGCCATCACCCGCGAATGGCTGATGGACATGACCGCGACCACCTACTCGTACGCCACGGTGACCGAGATGACCGGCGAGACCATCAAGACCATCCTGGAAGACGTGTGCGACAACCTCTTCAACCCCGACCCGTACTACCAGCAGGGCGGCGACATGGTGCGCGTGGGCGGCCTGCAATACAGCTGCAACCCGCTGGCCGGCATGGGCAAACGAATTGACGACATGCGCCTGGGCGGCAAGCCCATCGAAGCCGATCGCAAATACAAGGTGGCCGGCTGGGCCCCCGTGGCCGAGGAAGCGCGCAACGTGCCCGGCGCCCCCAAGGTGTGGGATGTGGTGGAGCAGTGGCTCAAAGCCCGCGGCGGACGCGTGTCGGCCCGCAAGCCCAATGTGCCGCAGCTCAAGGGCGTGCTGCCCAACCCGGGCGTCAAGCTATAGGGCGACTCCACAGCCGATTTGCAAGCCAAATCGGCCTCCAGCCCCCGCCAGTACTGGCTAACCCGCTATAAAAACAATAGCAACCTAGAGTGAGACCTGCCTGCGCGACGGCTCGGTGACGTGCAGGAACTTGGTGTACAGGTCTCGCGGCGGCACGACGGAGATGGACTTGAGCACCTGGCCGACGTTGCCCCGGTGGTAGGCGCCATGGGTGATGACGTGAAGGAGCATCTCCTCCCGCGTCATCGTGCCGGTGTCACCGTCGGTAAAGCGGAAGGCGATCCGCTCGCCCAGCTGGCCCGGGGTGATGGCGGACGCGTAGTTGACGAACCAGCCATCCGTCTCGGCCACAGCGAACTGCAGTTCACCCAGCTCCGGCGTGGCGTCTGTGTTGGTGGCCGTGTAGCCGTGCGGCTCCCCAAGCAAGTGAGCCCGGAAGATGCGGTCCACCACATAGATGTGGTTGAGCGTGCGCGTCGCGGTGTGCACAGCCGCGGCGTGCTGCTCATCGGTGACAGCGGCCAGCGCGTTGTACAGCTCGTTGTTGGCCCAGGCCTTTTGGGCAAAGAGGGAGTGGAGGGTGTTCATGGTCGGAGAGTGGGTGAAAGTTGGGATCAGACGACCCATCAGGGCGCTGGCTCAAACTGCTGCAATTCTGCCCAGGCAAGCTCTGGCGCCAGGAAGGACGACCCGGCCGAGCGGTTCCATACCGAAGACCGGTACGTCTCGTCGCTGACATGGTGCCAGCCGCCGGGTGCGCAGGCAACGATGCCGTCAAACGCCCCAGGGCCCGCAGGGGTGAGGCGGAACGTCAGCTCAAACAGCTCGGGCATCTTCCAGTACCGCTCGGCGAGCAGCGGCTCCGCAGAGGCCCAGGCCACCAAGGCCGCGCAAAGCTTTTGCTGAAGTCCCGCAGCGGTTTGCGCGTCAGCGCAGTCGACGAAGGCGCGAAGAAACAAATCCATGAAAAAGCCTGTCAGCGGCCAGTTTATATGCCAAATCAGCCCGAAGCCCCCGTCACTGCTAGCTAACCCACTATAAAAACCATAGCAAAACAGAGCAAAACAGGTCGAAACTACAACGCCCCCCGCAGCCCAGCCCAGTACTGCGGCGAGTTGGAAATCGTGTTGTGCCCCGCACGCGGCACCACCACGAGCGACGCGACGCCCGGGGCAAAGGCGGCGTGCAGTCCCTGCGTGCTGGCGCGGGGGATGACTTCGTCAAACTCGGCGGCCAGCAGCAGCGTGGGCACGTGGATGGCGGGCGCGTGGCGCCACGACTCGAACTTGTCCACCAGCAGCCAGCGCACGGGGAAGACGGGGAACTGCTGCGCCGCGATCTCCTGGATGCTGTGGTACGGCGTCACCAGGGCCAGGCGCGCGGCGGGCCGCTGGCTGGCCAGGCGGATGGCCACGCCCGAACCCAGGCTGCGCCCCACCACGGCGATTTCGGCATGCGCCTGGCGCACCTTGTCAAACAGTGCCAGCGCATCGGCGTGCAGCGCGGCCTCGGTCGGCTTGCCCGTGCTGCCCCCGTACCCGCGGTAGTGCATGAGGTAGATGGCGTGCTCCGGGAAAGCGCTGGCCAGCCCGCCCAGGTTGGCCGAGACATCCTCCGCATTGCCCCCAAAGTAGATCAGCGCCTTGGGCCCCAGCTGCGGCCGCACCGAAACCACCAGCTGCGCATCCGGCACAGACAGGCTGATCTGCGTGGAACCCGAGCCAAACGAGGCTGGCTGCGGGAAATAGATCAGCGAGCGCTGGAAGGCGAGCAGCGCGAGGCAGGCCGCGCCGTAGAGCAGCAGGGCGATGGCCAGGAGGGTGGCGGTGGTGCGCAAGGGGCGCCGCCACTCAGGGCCTGGGCTTCACACTTGAAGGAAGTTCAACGTAGTCTTGCGTACGCGGAAGGGATCGATAGGCTTCAAGAACGGCTGGTGGCGGCGCCACGAGCTTTCGCGCGTCAAGGTCCATGAAGCCGCCTGTGCTGGAGATGCGGGCGGCAAGTTCTCCATTTGTACGGCGCACCTCGTTCTGAACCTTGAAGCGGCTGCCATCTGGTGCGAGCCCCGCGAGCGAGAACGTGATGTCGATCTCTTCCATCCATTTGACTTCCCGCTTGTACTCAAGCTCATCCTTCATGATGACAACGCCAAGTCGAAGGCGGACAAACTCCTCCAGCGGAAAGCCTTTCTCTGCCAGGGCCAGAACGCGTGCGTCGACCACCTTGTTCAAGTAGGCGGTGTTGGCCATGTGTGAGTTCCAGTCCATGTCGGCCCAGCCGGCGAGGAAACGTCTGGTGACAGAGGGAGTGGTCAATTGGGACTCCGGTTTGAGGTTTGAGTTGCATCAGGGGGAGTGGTGCCGAAAGAGTGTGTTCGCTCGACCAAGGCGCTAGGCGCCATGTTTTGCACGCGCGACCTGCAGTGACGCTGGGACTTGACTCATGAGCGCTCGGAGCTTTGACAGAGAGATTGAGCTTTGCCCGTTATCTTGCCGCTCGCCGCAGTGTTCCCATACCAACTCTCCCGGTCCATTGAATACTTCTAATGCCTCGCCGGACTTTGTGAGTTGCAGCACGATGAGGTGGTCTGGTTTTCCGCGAAGCGCCACCTTCTTGGTTCCTTGAGTCGCCTTTATCTGAATCTGCTTTCCGTCGTGTGTTTCGGCATCGTGAAGTTGCTTCGAGTTCGGATGCAGAACGAGGTCATACATGTATGCTGCTACGACTTCTCCGATGCTTCCTACTAAGTGGCCATCGGGCGTGAACTTCTTTTTTGTATGGCGGAACAGCGCCTCAAACTCGCCGACGACTTCGTAGAGTTGACGCACCAAGCGTGGAACTTGCGTGATGGCATCGGCGGAGTGGTGTTTCATAACGCCTAGCGCCCAAGGTAAGCGGCGCCGGAGCACCGAAGGTGCGTAGGGCACCAACACAGGCCATGAAAATGCCGAAGGCATGGCCTGTGTTGGCGTCCGCTTGACCGCCCAGTTAGGCTGGTGAAATTTGATGAAACGGTTGAGTGCATCTTGCCTGCCATGTCAGTCGAATGCGCAGCCTGGGTTCATTTCCCAAGGTGTTCTCCAGTCGATTTGGTGCCGCACCTTCATTTCTAACTTGATCCAAGCGTTGATTCGCCCACCACACCCCATGCCAGAGCCAAAGGCGCCTTCTGCATGCAGTTTTTCTGCTTCGATGCGGAGCATCTTGAGGTGCTCTCGAACTGGAGGGGCGAGCTCGATTGGATCAATGAAAATGGTCGTATTGGTTGCCTCGACGTGCTCAACGTAGGCAATGCGCGCTTCGTTGGATAGTGGCTCCAACAGTTCCTTGCACATGGACGGGGGGCGCTCAGTAACGCGGCGCAACCTCATTGCAAGCTCGGCAAGGCTCTGATGCTCCTCATGAGATATAGGCCTTGTTTCATCGAGAGTCATCTCAAACAGCCCCATGAGCAAAACTTGGCACTCCCAGTTCTTGTGGCCATCTCGCTTGCATGCTTTGAATACTTCTGTCGGCGATGCGCCTTGCCTTTGCATGGCAGCATACTTCTCAGTGGATTCATTTGACTTTTCCATGGAGAGGCCTACGTTCGAGCTAAACTACGCGCAGAGGCGGACGACGCTTGGCCGCCGAAGGCATGATGCCACTGGCGCCTCGAGCGGCCAAGCGTTGGCTGCCGTAGCGCGTCAGGTTGAGCGAGGGGTTAGGCCTCATTCACGAGAGTGCGTAGCGGACGACACTTGAGACCTCTTTGTGTCCGATCACTGTTCCTTGGGCGTATATGACTGCGTTACGCATCTCGCCTTTAGTCCCGTCGGGCATTTGAAATTTAAGGTGCTCGCCAAAGTTCCGTAGATTCCTAAACGCCTTCGTCTCCGGGAGAAACGACCCGTCGCCCTTGAGGTGCAATGCCGCTTCAGTCCTGCCGTCACCGCGAGCATCTATGCACTGAATTTCCATCGCGAAATCAAGGAACAGAACTGTCGGGTCCTCTGTCGCGTAGACCTTGTAGGTGCAGGACGAGCGCTCTCCCAGGGTGAAGCCGTGTCGTTCTAGCGAGCCAAGAACGCTCTTGCTGAACTCGGCGATGAACGCTGCTTGAAGCGCATCTGGATCGATCTCAATGGGTGCCTTGAGGGCGTCGAGCAGATCCGCGATTGCGGGTAGCACGCGGATAGTTCTTTGAAGTTCCTGAACTTCTCGTTGCAGTGATTGACTCAGGCCCTTGGCATAGGTTTGCTCGTGATAGAAAGCCTTGTCGGCAGTGACAAGAACTACATCGTCCTGAGCTAGCAGCGAAATGCAATCTGCCCAGATCACGCCATCTTTGAATTGTTGGCTCTGGTGGCTCGGCGGCTGCTTCAGGATCGTTTTTAAAAGAGAGCTTCGCGCAGCCTCTAACGAGAAGGGAACGTCGATGCGCTCAACCTGCAGGGAGTTGAAGAGCTCCGGCACCTTCTGGCGCACATCTTCCTCGCTTGGTAGGACTACTTCGCGTAGTTTTCCAAAAGCGGTTAGAAGCTGACGATGTGCCTTGCGGATGTCGTCGATGTGCTCAAGCAGTCGAGAGGTGAGGTTCTGCTCGACCTCAAGACGAACAACTTCAGGAATGGCAACGCGCGCTCCGCTGTGCTTAAGGAAGAAGCGAACGGCTGCCGCGGTCGGCGAGCGCAGCCCCAGTTCAGAGAGCCAGATGTTGGTATCGAATACGACGATCACAAATATGCTTCCCGATGAGGCCTAACTCAATATAGACGAGTCGAATAACCCGGCACCAGTCGGATATCCCGCCCGGCCGCGGGCGCGCAAGTACTTGATCTGTTTGAAGATTTCTTCATCCCAGTCGCCTATCTCCGTCAATAAATCGGCCACCAGGCCCGACTCGCAGGCCAATTTTGCTGCCCATCGCCCCCTGGCGGCAAAAATGTGTGCCAAATCGGCCTCCAGCCCCCGTCCACGCTTGCTGACCCGCTATAAAAACCATAGCGTTTTGGCCTGCCTCAGGGCGCCGCATGCCCCGGCGCAAGGCGCTCACCCAGTGCACGCAGTTGCGCGTAAATGGCTTCGGCCAGCAGGACGCCCTGCTCCGCAGACCGGGCGCGCTGGCCGGCGGCGCGCTGGCCGGGGTAGCGCACCGGCGCGGCCGGGTGCAGCGGGGCGGCGCTGCCATACCAGCGCAGCAGCTCGTCGAGCTGGCGGTTCATCTCGGCCGGCTCGCCCAGCCGCGCGGGGTCGATCAGCACGGCCATATAGCTGTTGACGGTGCCGGGGCGCGGCGGCGTGCCGGCCGGGGGCGGGTGCACCGGCGTGTCCGCGCCCAGTAGCACGCCGGCCAAGATCTCGCACATCAGGCCCAGCCCGGCGCCCTTGTGCTCGCCGGCGGGCAGCAGCGCCCCCAGCGGCTGCTGCAGCGCCCAGTGCGGCTCGCGTGTGGGCAGGCCTTCGGCGTCCAGCAGCCGCCCGGGCCCCAGCGCCTGGTGCTGCAGCTGGGCCACGCGTGCGCCGCCGATGGTGGTGGCCGAGGTGGCAAAGTCCATCACCACGGCGGGCGCGTCGCCGCGCGGCACGGCGATGCACGCCGGGTTGCTGGAAAGCCGGCCCTGCGTGCTGCCCGTGGGCGCCACGCGCGCGGCGCGGCCCTGCGTGCTGGCAAACATGATGGCCACCAGCCCGGCCGCGCAGGCCTGCTCGGCATAGTGGCCCAGGCGGCCCACATGGCTGGCGTTGCGCAGGCCCAGCAGGCACAGCCCGCTGGCGCCTGCACGCTCTATGCCCCGGGCCATGGCGTGCCAGGCCTGCACCATGCCAAAGCAGGCCCCGGCGTCCAGCACCAGGAAAGCGCCGTTGTCGACCACGGTTTGCGCGGCGCGGCCGGGCTGTATCCGCCGCTGCAGCAAGTTGTCGCAAATGGATGGCAGCAGCACCACGCCGTGGGATGTGTGGCCCGTGGCTTCGGCCTGCATCAGGTTGTCGGCGGCGGTGGCGGCTTCGGCCGGGGTGCAGCCGGCGCCCTGCAGGATGGCGGCGGTCCAGGCGTGCAGCTGGTGCAACGGGACAAGCTGCCCCGGTGGTGGCGGCAGGTGGGCGGAGTCGATCGTGGGGGTCATGGGGGCGGGGCGTCGGGTGCGTCCTGCTTCAGCGTCAGGGCCTGTTCGTACAGTTCGTTGCGCGGCGCGCCGGTGATCTGCGCGGCCAGCTTCACGGCGGTCTTCACCGGCAGTTCCTGCAGCAGCAGGCCCAGCACGCGCAGGGGCTCGCCGGCTTGCGGCGCCTGCGGGGCGGGGTGCACCACCAAGACAAACTCGCCGCGCTCGCGCTGCGGGTCGGCGGCCAGCCAGGCGCCCAGGCCTTCGGCGGGCAGCGTCACCACCTGCTCAAACTGCTTGGTCAGCTCGCGCGCCAGCGTCACCGGGCGCGGCCCCAGCACGGCCAGGGCCTGGGCCAGCGGCTTGATGCGGTGCGGCGCTTCCAGCAGCACCACGGCGCGCGGCTCGCCGGCCAGCACCTGCAGGGCCTGGTCGCGCTGCGCCGGGCGGGCCGGCAAAAAGCCCTGGAAGACAAAGCCGCCTTCATCCGCCAGGCCCGCGGCACACACCGCGGTGGTGACGCTGCTGGCCCCGGGCAGGGGCATGGCGCGCAGGCCGGCGGCGCGCACGCTGGCCACCAGGCGCGCGCCGGGGTCGCTGATGGCGGGGGTGCCGGCGTCGCTCACGTAGGCGATGCGCTCGCCCTGCGCCAGCCGCTGCACGATGGTCTGGGCCATGGCCTGCTCGTTGTGCTGGTGCAGGGCCAGCAGGGGCCGCTCGATGCCGTAGCTGCGCAGCAGGCCCTGGGTGTGGCGGGTGTCCTCGCAGGCCACCGCGTCCACCAGCGTCAGCACGTGCAGCGCGCGCAGGGTGATGTCGGCCAGATTGCCGATGGGCGTGGCCACCAGGTACAGCGTGGCTTGCGGATAATCCTGCGAGCCGGCTGCGTCGTGCGCCGCCGGCACAGCGGAGGCAAAAGAAGCGCTCAATGGGTCCCTTCCACAACAAACCGCCGACCGGGCGGCCGACCACCAAGCCCACCACCAAGCAGGCAGGCGATGCGGCCGAGGCCGCCGCGTCACGCCACCTGGAGGCCGCCGGCCTGCGCGTGCTGGCCCGCAATTATCGGACGCCGGGGCGCGGCGGCGGCGAGATCGACCTAATTGTGCGCGAGCCCGACGGCACGCTGGTGTTTGTCGAGGTGCGCAAGCGCGCGGGTGCCAGCCACGGCGGCGCGGCGGCCAGCGTGGGCATCACCAAGCGGCGGCGGATCATCTTTGCCGCGCGCCACTACCTGATGCGCCTGCCCGAGCCACCGCCCTGCCGCTTTGACGTGGTGGCGGTCGAGGCCGATGCCATCCAGTGGATTCGCGGCGCCTTTGACGCCTCGGGGGCGGGCTGAGGCGTACATCGGCTTGCCGTGTGCCCGCCCGTGGCAGGTATCATCACTGACCATGCTTGAGTTGCGGATCCAGCAGCATTTCATTGACAGCGCCGACCTGAAATACCAGGCGGCGCAAGCCTTGAGCGGCCCTATTGCCCAAGGCGTGCAGGCCCTGCTGGCCTGCGTCACCAGCGGCGGCAAGGTGCTGGCCTGCGGCAACGGCGGCTCGGCGGCCGACGCCCAGCATTTCAGCGCGGAGTTTGTGGGCCGCTTCGAGCGCGAGCGCCCCGAGCTGGGCGCGCTGGCCCTGACCACCGACACCTCCATCCTGACCGCGGTGGCCAACGACTACAGCTTCACCGATGTCTTTGCCCGCCAGGTGCGCGCGCTGGGGCAGGCGGGCGACGTGCTGCTGGCGATCTCGACCAGCGGGCGCTCGGCCAACGTCATTGCCGCGGTCGAAGCCGCCCATGCGCGCGACATGACCGTGGTGGCCCTCACCGGCCGCGGCGGCGGGCCGCTGGGCGAAATGCTGCGCGAGACCGACGTGCACATCTGTGTGCCCCACGAGCGCACGTCACGCATCCAGGAGGTCCACATCCTCGCACTGCACTGCCTGTGCGATGGCGTGGACTGCCAGTTACTCGGAGAACAGGAATCATCCACATGACCACACCATCCCGCCGCCATTCCCTGGTGCTCCTCGTCGTGCCCGCGCTCGCGGCCACGTTGCTCAGCGCCTGCGCGCCCCTGATCGTGGGTGGCGCGGCGGTGGGCGGCGCGCTTGTCGCCACCGACCGGCGCACGTCGGGCGCGCAGCTGGAAGACGAAGGCATCGAGTTGCGTGCCGCGAGCCGCATCCGCCAGAACCTGGGCGAGCGGGTGCACGTCAACGCCACCAGCTACAACCGCGTGGTGCTGCTCACCGGCGAAGTCCCCACGCCGCAGGACAAGGCGCTGGTCGAACAGGTGGTCTCGCGGGTGGACAACGTGCGCTCCATCATCAACGAGCTGGGCGTGTCGGGCAACACGTCGCTGACCTCGCGCTCGTCGGATGCGCTGATCACGGGCAAGGTCAAGGCGCTGATGGTGGACGCCAAGGACCTGTTTGCCAATTCGTTCAAGGTGGTCACGGAGCGCGGGGTCGTGTACCTGATGGGCGTGGTGACGCAGCGCGAGGCAACCCGCGGCACCGAGGTGGCGCGCTCGGTCAGCGGCGTGCAGAAGGTCGTGCGCGCCTTTGAGATCATCTCTGAGGATGAGCTGCAGCGCCTGCAGACCCAGCCGCCCAAGCCCGCTCCCGGCGCGAGCGGCCCCACACGTCCCTGACGCGCGGGGCCCCCTGACGCGGCGCCCGCGCAGGCGGGTGAGGGTGCTTGGGGCCGCGGGCTGCGGCCGTTACTTCAGGCGGCGGATCAGGCTGGAGGTGTCCCAGCGGTTGCCGCCCATGCGCTGCACGTCGGCGTAGAACTGGTCCACCAGCGCCGTCACCGGCAGGCGCGCCCCGTTGCGGCGCGCCTCGTCCAGCACCAGGCCCAGGTCCTTGCGCATCCAGTCCACGGCAAAGCCGAAGTCGAACTTGTCGGCCACCATGGTCTTGCCGCGGTTGTCCAGCTGCCAGCTCTGGGCGGCGCCCTTGCCGATCACGTCCAGCACCAGGTTGACGTCCAGGCCGGCGCGGTCGCCAAAGGCGATGGCCTCGGCCAGCCCCTGCACCAGCCCGGCGATGCAGATCTGGTTGACCATCTTGGTCAACTGGCCGGCACCGGCCGGCCCCATCAGCGTGAACGCCCGCGAAAACGCCATGGCCACAGGCTTGGCCGCGTCAAACGCCGGTGCGTCGCCGCCGCACATCACGGTGAGCATGCCGTTCTGTGCGCCGGCCTGACCGCCGGAGACGGGCGCATCCACAAACGCCAGCCCCAGCCCCTGGGCGACCTTGAAGAGCTCGCGCGCCACATCGGCCGAGGCGGTGGTGTGGTCCACAAAAATGGCGCCGGGCTTCATGCTGGCGAAGGCCCCGTCGGGACCGAGCGTGACCGAGCGCAGGTCGTCGTCGTTGCCGACGCAGCTGAACACGATGTCGGCCTGCGCGGCGGCTTCACGCGGGGTGGCCGCTGCGGCGCCGCCGAATTCGGCCACCCAGGCCTGGGCCTTGGCCGCGCTGCGGTTGTAGACCGTGACCTGGTGCCCGGCCAGCGCCAGGTGCCCCGCCATGGGATAGCCCATGACGCCCATGCCCAGGAAAGCGACCTTGCGCGGGGATGTGGGTTCGTAGGTTTTGGGGTTGGTGCTGCTCATACGATGGAAAGGCTTTCGGTGCCGGCGGCCAGGTCCTGCGACTTGGCGCGCTGGCTGTTGAGTTTGATCTGCAGGCGCAGGTCGTTGACGGAGTCTGCGTTGCGCAGGGCGTCTTCGTAGGTGATCTGGTTGTTCTCGAACAGGTCGAACAGCGCCTGGTCAAACGTCTGCATGCCCAGGTTGCGGCTCTTCTTCATGATTTCCTTGATCTCGGAGACTTCGCCCTTGAAGATCAGGTCCGAGATCAGTGGCGTGTTCAGCAGGATCTCCACCGCGGCCTGGCGGCCCTTGCCGTCCTGCTTGGGGATCAGGCGCTGCGAGATCATGCCCTTGAGGTTGAGCGACAGGTCCATCAGCAGCTGCGCGCGCCGCTCTTCGGGGAAGAAGTTGATCACGCGGTCCAGCGCCTGGTTGGCGCTGTTGGCGTGCAGTGTGGCCATGCACAGGTGGCCGGTTTCGGCGAAGGCGATGGCGTGCTCCATGGTCTCGCGGTCGCGGATTTCGCCCATCAGGATCACGTCGGGCGCCTGGCGCAGGGTGTTCTTGAGCGCGGCTTCCCAGCTGTCGGTGTCCAGCCCCACTTCGCGCTGCGTGATCACGCAGTTCTTGTGCGGGTGGACAAATTCGACCGGGTCCTCGATGGTGATGATGTGGCCAAACGAGTTCTCGTTGCGCCAGTCGATCATGGCGGCCAGCGTGGTTGACTTGCCCGAGCCGGTGGCGCCCACCAGGATGGTGAGGCCGCGCTTGGCCATGACCACCTCCTTGAGCACCTGCGGCACGCCCAGCCCGTCAATTGTGGGCAGGATCTGCGGAATCACCCGCATCACCATGCCGACCTTGCCCTGCTGGATGAAGGCGTTGACCCGGAAGCGACCGATGCCGGGGGGCGCCACGGCAAAGTTGCACTCTTTGGTGCGCTCGAACTCGGCGGCCTGCTTGTCGCTCATGATCGAGCGCGCCAGCGCCAGCGTGTGACCGGCGTTCAGGGGTTGTGGCGAGACCTTGGTGACCTTGCCGTCGACCTTGATGGCGGGCGGGAAGTCACCGGTGATGAACAGGTCCGACCCGTTGCGGCTGATCATCAGCTTGAGCAGGTCGTTGATGAATTTTGTTGCCTGATCGCGCTCCATGAGAGCACCTCCTTAATTTCTTCAGCCTGGGAAGTTCTCGGGGATCTTGGCCTTGCCGCGGGCTTCTGCGGGGCTGATCAGGTTGCGCTTGACCAGGTCGGCCAGGTTCTGGTCGAGCGTCTGCATGCCGAAGTTGTTGCCGGTCTGGATGGCGGAGTACATCTGCGCGATCTTGGCTTCGCGGATCAGGTTGCGGATGGCCGAGGTGCCCAGCATGATCTCGTGGGCGGCCACCCGGCCGGCGCCGTCCTTGGTCTTGCACAGCGTCTGTGAGATCACCGCCTGCAGCGACTCGGAGAGCATCGCACGCACCATTTCCTTTTCTTCCGCCGGGAACACGTCAATGATCCGGTCGACTGTTTTGGCCGCGCTGGACGTGTGCAGCGTGCCAAAGACCAGGTGGCCCGTTTCGGCCGCGGTCATGGCCAGGCGGATGGTTTCCAGGTCGCGCATTTCGCCCACCAGGATGGCGTCGGGGTCTTCGCGCAGGGCGGACTTGAGCGCCGCGGCAAAGCTCAGCGTCATCGGGCCGACTTCGCGCTGGTTGATCAGGCACTTCTTGGATTCGTGCACAAACTCGATCGGGTCTTCCACCGTCAGGATGTGGCCGTATTCCGTCTCGTTGAGGAAGTTCACCATCGCCGCGAGCGTGGTGGACTTGCCCGAGCCGGTGGGGCCCGTCACCAGCACCAGCCCGCGGGGCTTGAGGGCCAGGTCGCCAAAGATCTTGGGCGCATTGAGCTGCTCCAGCGTCAGGATCTTGGACGGAATGGTCCGGAACACGGCCGCCGCGCCGCGGTTCTGGTTGAACGCGTTGACGCGAAAGCGCGCCAGGCCCTCGATCTCGAAAGAGAAGTCGCACTCGAGGAACTCCTCGTACTGCTTGCGCTGGCCGTCGTTCATGATGTCGTACACCATGGCATGGACCGCCTTGTGGTCCAGCGCATCCACGTTGATGCGGCGCACGTCGCCGTGCACGCGGATCATGGGCGGAAGCCCGGCTGAGAGGTGAAGGTCGGATGCCTTGTTCTTGACGCTGAAGGCAAGGAGCTGGGTTATGTCCACGAATCCCCCGGGAAGTTTGGTTTACGCTTGCGGCAGATTATGACCACGATTCGAGACAACCTCCAGAGTGTGAGTACCCGTATCGATGTCGCGTGCGCGGCGGCAGGCCGCGCGCCAGGATCGGTGCGCCTGCTGGCGGTGTCCAAGACGTTTGGCCCCGATGCCGTGCGCGAAGCACACGCCGCGGGGCAGCGCGCGTTTGGCGAGAACTACATCCAGGAGGCGGTGGAGAAAATGGCCGCGCTGGACGGGCTGGACGCCGAGTGGCATTGCATCGGGCCCGTTCAGAGCAACAAGACACGCCTGGTGGCGACCCACTTTGACTGGGTGCACAGCGTGGACCGCGTCAAGGTGGCACAGAGGCTGAGCGAGCAGCGCCCGAACGGCTTGCCGCCGCTGCAGGTGTGCCTGCAGGTCAACATGGATGCCGGCCCCAACAAGGCGGGCGTGGAGCCGGCACAGGCGGCGGACCTTGCCCGGGCGGTGGCCCTGCTTCCCCGGCTCAAGCTGCGCGGCCTGATGTCCATCCCCGAGCCGGCCAGCGACCCTGCAGCGCAACTGGCCGTTCACCGGCAGACGCGCGCGCTGTTTGATGCGCTGCGCGCCGCGGGCCTGGAGATGGACACCCTGTCCATGGGCATGACGGCCGATCTGGAGGCGGCGATCCACGCCGGCAGCACGATGGTGCGGGTGGGTACGGCCATCTTTGGTTCGCGGGCCAGGCCCGCTGCAAGCTGAAGCGCCGGTCGCGACGCGTTGCGTCCTACTTCTTGGGCATGGCCAGCGGCCGGACATTGCCGCAATCGGCCGCCAGCCACTTCCCGTTGGCGTCGATCGCCATCTTTTCCGGGCGACCCTGCACCGTGGTGTTGACGTTCATCTTCGAGGTGTAGGCCTCGGGGCTGACAAAAGTCACCTGGCCTTCACCGCTGGACGCGGGGTTGGTGCAGACGAACGACATCTTCATCGAGTTGCCGCTGCGCGGCTGGGTGGTGGTCTTGCAGTCGCCCTGCTGGGCGGGCACCTCGTTGCGCTCCACCATCTCCTTGGTCAGACAGACCTTGACGGTCATGCCGCCGCCGGGGGTGGGGCCTCCCATCTTGACGCCCTGGCGCGCCATCATCTCTTCCATCATCTTGCGCTGCTCGGGTGGCAGTGCGGCCATCTGTTTCTGCGCCTGCGCCATCTGGCTCTCCATCTGGCCGCTGGCACTTTGCATCTTCGTGCTCATTTCCCAGAGGCCGGGCTTGAGCGTCTGGGCCTGCAGGGGCAGGCTGGCGAGGCAGGCGCCGGATGCGACCAGCGATGCGAGGGACAGGCAGCGTTTCATGGAATCCTCCGGTGTTCAGGTGCCCCCGCCGGAAGGCGGGCGGCCTCGCCATTTTGCGCTCAGCACCGACAGGAGCGCCATCCATGTGGCCCTGATGCAGCGCCACCACAGCCGTCGTGGTTCGGCGCCTATTTCGCCCGCCAGAAACCGGCGGGCGAGCAGGCGGTGGGTGATGAGCAGGTGGTGCAGCGCGCCCTGCCGCATGAGGCGGCGTGCCAGGTGCAGGCCCAGGTCACCACCAAGGAGCTGCGCCGGCACTGTGCGCACCAGCGCATCCACTTCGGGTGCCTGCAACACATCGGCCCAGGCGCCGATGCCGTGGAAGCCGAATGTGGTGCCGGGGTGCGGCCCGCTCTCGTAGGAAAAGCGCGTGGCCACATCCACCGGCGCAAACCTCAGGGCGTGGTCGCGCTCCAGCGCGGTGCGGTGGTCCAGGCAGATGCGGACGTCCTCCGGGTGGGGCTCGCTGGCCGGCAGGACCTGCAGGGCCTGCAGCAGGCGGCGAGAGCGCAGCGAGAAGCCGCCGTTGCCCACCATGGGCTCCCTGTCCCAATACCAGGGCGCACCGATGTAGTCGTACGACAGGAAGCCAGGCTCCCAGGCCTTGGGGTGGATCACATGGCCGTCCCACTGGGTCACCAGCACATGGCTGGTGTGAACATGGGGAAGCAATTCGCGCAGCATGTACAGGGAGTACGCCTCGATCGAAGACAGCGCGGCAATCGGGACGCGCCGCACGCCCTGCAAGTCGCGCACGGGCAGCACGGTGTCTGGTGTGGTGACCAGCACGACCTCGCCAAAGCGGATGGCCTCCATGGACCGGCGCAGCGCGCGCAGCGCCAGCGCTGGTGTGCGGGTATCCACTGCGCACAGCGTGACGTCAGGCAGCTCCAGCGGGCCGCCGGTGATCGCGACCACGTTCAGGCCACGCCAGCCGGCAGGGGCAGGCGCGTGAGGTGCTTGACTTCTTCCATCACCGCATAGGTGCGGGTCTCGCGCACGCCGGGCAATTGCCACAGCACCGTGCCTGCAAAGTCCCGGTAGGCGGCCATGTCGGCCATGCGGGTCTTGAGCAGGTAGTCAAAACCGCCGGCCACCATGTGGCATTCCATGATCTCGTCGCGCACCTGCACGGCGGCCTTGAACTGCTCGAACACATTGGGTGTGGTGCGGTCCAGCAGCACTTCGACGAACACGAGCATGCCGTGACCCAGCTTCAACGGGTTGAGCCGTGCCTCGTAGCCCAGGATGTAGCCGTCGCGCGTGAGGCGTTGCACCCGCGCCAACACGGCGGTGGGCGACAGCGCCACGGCCTCGGCCAGTTTCAGGTTGGACAGGCGCCCGTCGTGCTGCAGGGCATTCAGGATCTTGAGGTCGATCCGGTCGATTTCGGCCAGTGATTCGGTCATTGATAGTGAATTATTCGGTTTACTGGCTGAATTTAGCGTGAAACTCACCATCGAACAACCCACCATTGGGGCATCCAGCATTTCGCAACACCCCGCCATGAGCCCCACGCAACGCCTCCCCTTCCCCTACCGCCCCGAAGCCGACACCGTGAGCGACCGCCTGCACTCGCTCCAGGGCGCGCTCGACTGGGCCGCCGCCGCCCAGGCCGCCCGGCCCTGGGTGCAGGCGGTGCGCGAGAACCCGCCGCCGTTCTGGGCGATGGAGAGTCTGCTCAAGGAATACCCGATTTCCAGCGCCGAAGGCCTGGCCCTGATGCGCCTGGCCGAGGCCCTGCTGCGCGTGCCCGATGCCGAAACCGCAATTGCACTCACCGCCGACCAGCTGGGCCGCGCCGACTTTGAGGGTGCCGGTGACGGCGCGCTGGCGCGCCTGTCGTCCAGCGCGATTGCCCTGTCCAAGAAGTTCCTGCCCGACCAGGCCGACCAGACGCCTGGCCTGGTGGCCCGCCTGGGCGCGCGAGCGGTGGTGGCCGCCACCCTGCGCGCGGTGCAGCTGCTGGGCCGCCAGTTTGTGCTGGGCCAGACCATTGGCGAAGCCATGGACGAAGCGGCTGCGGCTCGGCGGCGCACCGGCAATCTCAGCTTCAGCTACGACATGCTGGGCGAGGGCGCGCGCACTGCGGCGGACGCGCAGCGCTACCTGGCCAGCTACCAGAGCGCTATCAAAACGATAGCTACTCAGGCAGATTCCACGGGGGCTGTGGCCCAAAACGACGGGATATCCATCAAGCTCAGTGCGCTCCACCCGCGCTACGAGGACGCGCAACGCGAGCGCGTGCTGGCCGAACTGGTGCCCCGCGTCTGGACGCTGTGCGAACAGGCCGCCCGCGCCAACATCAACCTGACCATTGACGCCGAGGAAGTCGAACGACTCGAAATCTCGCTGGACGTGTTCGAGGCGCTGGCGGCGCAGGTGGCGCAGGCGCATCCGCACTGGCAGGGCTTTGGCCTGGCGCTGCAGGCGTACCAGACCCGCGCCCTGGAGCTGGTTGCCCATGTGGCCGGCATCGCACGCAAGTACCGCCTGCGCTTCATGTGCCGGCTGGTCAAAGGAGCGTACTGGGACGCCGAGATCAAGCACGCGCAGGAACTGGGCATCCCCGCCTACCCGGTGTTCACCCACAAGCACCACACCGACGTGAGCTACCTGGCCTGCGCCCGTGCGCTGCTGGATGCTGGCGACGTGATCTACCCGCAGTTTGCAACGCACAACGCGGGCACGATCGCGGCGATCCTGCAGATGGCCTCCCGAACCTTTGGCCCCCACGTTCCGCCGCTGCGCGGGTCGCTGCCCCCCGAGGGGGCGCAACCCGGCTTGGGGCAGCCCGGCGCCGGGTCAGGTCCAGGATTTGAGCTGCAGCGCCTGCACGGCATGGGCGAGGGCATTTACCGCGAGGTGCTGAAGAACCCGCTGATCAACTGCCGCGTCTATGCCCCGGTGGGGCAGCACCGCGACCTGCTGGCCTACCTGGTGCGCCGTCTGCTGGAGAACGGCGCCAATTCCTCGTTTGTGCACCAGCTGGCCGATGAGTCGGTGGGCATGGACGAACTGCTGGTCTCGCCGCTGCGTCTGGACCCGCTGTCGTCATTGCCGCTGCCGCCCGACCTGTATGGCCCGTCGCGCAGGAACAGCCTGGGACTGGACCTGACCGTGCCCGCCATGCGCGCGCCGCTGCTGGCGGCCCTGGGCAGCGTGAACGTCCCCGCCCTGACTGAAGCGACACCCGCGCAAGCCGCCGCGGCAGTGGCCCGCGCGGTGGCGGCCGCTCCTGCGTGGAGCCGCACGCCGGTGGCACATCGCGCCGCCATCCTGCGCAGCGCCGCGGACGCGCTCGAAACCGACCTGCCGCGCTTTTGCGCGCTGCTGGTCAGGGAGGCCTTCAAGACCTGGGGCGACACCGTGGCCGAGGTGCGCGAGGCGGTGGACTTCCTGCGCTACTACGCCAACGAGGCCGAGCGCATCATGCGGCCTGTGGCTTTGCCGGGCCCGACCGGCGAAACCAACGAGCTGCGCCTGACGGCGCGCGGCGCCTGGGTGGCCATCAGCCCGTGGAATTTCCCGCTGGCCATCTTTGTGGGGCAGGTGGCGGCGGCGCTGGCCACCGGCAACACGGTGCTGGCCAAGCCGGCCGAGCAGACGCCCGGTGTGGCGCTGGAGGCAGTGAAGCTGTTGCACGCCGCCGGTGTGCCCGCCGACGCGCTGCAACTGCTGCACGGCCCGGGCGAGACGGTGGGGGCGGCGCTGGTGGCGGCCCCGGGCGTGGCGGGCGTGGTGTTCACCGGCTCGACCCAGGTGGCCAAACGCATACAGCGCGCGCTGGCCGACAAGGACGGCGCCATCGTGCCGCTGATCGCCGAGACCGGTGGCATCAACGCCATGCTGGTGGACAGCACCGCCCTGCCCGAGCAGGTGGTCGACGCGGTGGTGCAAAGCGCCTTCCGCTCGGCTGGCCAGCGCTGCTCGGCCCTGCGGCTGCTGTGCGTGCACGTGGCCATCGCCGACAGCGTGATTGAAATGATCCGGGGCGCGGCCAAAGAGCTGGTGACGGGTGACCCGGCGCTGATGTCCACCGACCTGGGACCGGTGATCGATGCCGGGGCGGCATCGGGCATCCGGCGCCAGCTGGACCGCCTGTTTTCAGAGGCAAAAGTGATTCTGGCCCCCGCCGATACTGATGGTAATGCTACAAATTTGATAGCGCCTCATGCTTTCGAAATTGATCGCATTGCCGACATGCGCGCCGAGATCTTCGGGCCGGTGTTGCATGTGGTGCGCTGGTCGGGCGATCCGCAGGCCGTGATCGACCAGATCAACGCCCTGGGCTACGGCCTGACGCTGGGCATCCAGACGCGCATCGACAGCCGTGCCCTGGCGCTGGCGGCACGGGCCCATGTGGGCGACGTGTACGTCAACCGCAACATGATCGGCGCCGTGGTGGGCGTGCAGCCGTTTGGAGGTGAGGGCCTCAGCGGCACCGGCCCCAAGGCCGGCGGCCCGAACTACCTGGTGCGCTTCTGCGCGGAGCAGACCCTGACCATCAACACCACGGCGGCCGGCGGCAACGTGGCGCTGCTGGCCTGAGCCTGTATGGCCGCCGGTCGGGCGTGCGATCAGGCCTTCTGCGGCGCGTACCCGTCGCGCAGCTGCCGCTTGAGCACCTTGCCGATGTCGCTGCGGGGCAGTTCGCCCAGATAGCGCACGTCGGCCAGGCGCTGCGACTTGCCCAGGCGCTCGTTGGCCCAGGCGCGCAGTGCCGCGGCATCGGGCGCATCGGCTGTGGGCACCACAAACGCCACCGGGCTTTCGCCCCATTCGGCGGACGGCACGCCCACCACGGCCACGTCGGCCACGCCGGGGTGGCCGCGCAGCACGCCCTCCAGGTCGCTGGGGTAGACGTTGAAGCCGCCAGAGATGACCATGTCCTTGCGCCGGTCCATCAGCGTGAGGAAGCCCTCGGTGTCAAACCGGCCGACGTCCCCGGTGCGGATGTAGCGGTTGCCCTCTGCGTCAAACCACTCGGCCTCGCGGGTCTTGCCGGGCTGGTTGTGATAGCCCGTCATCATCGAGACCGAGCGTCCGACCACCTCGCCCACTTCGCCGGGCGCGACCTCACGGCCGTCCTCGTCGATGAGCCGGATGTCGTGTCCCTCGGCCGGCTTGCCCACCGTGTGCAGCTTGTCGGGGAAGTTGTGCGCCTCCAGCATGCAGGTGCCGCCGCCTTCGGTCATGCCGTAGTACTCGATCAGGCCGCCGGGCCAGCGCGCCAGCACGTCGGCCTTGAGCGGGCGCAGGAAGGGCGCGCTGGTGCAGAACTTCATGACGAAGGAAGAGAGGTCGTACCGGTCAAAGTCGGGCAGGGCCATCAGGCGCTGGTACTGCACCGGCACCAGCATGGCGTGCGTGGCGCGCACCCGCTGTGCCAGCGCCAGGTATGCGGACGGGTCGAAGCGGCCCTCGGACAGCACCACGCAGCCACCCACCGACAGCGCAGGGAACACGCAGACCAGGGTGGTGTTGGAGCACAGCGAGGTGGCGATCAGCGCCACCGAATCAGGCCCGTAGCCACCGGCCGCCGCGCGCGCCACGTGCGCCCAGCGCATGGCATGGGCCTGCACGATGCCCTTGGGGGTGCCCGTGGTGCCCGACGAATAGATGATGTTGAACGGCCACTGCGGCTGCGTATCCACCGGCTGTGGCTGCTTGCCTTCGGGTGCCAGCCAGCCCTGCCAGGACGTTGCGGTATCGACGGTGTCCAGGTCGAGGCGCCGCACACCGGAGGCGGGGATGTCCAGCCCCTTGTCGGCGAAAAGCAGCTTTGCGCCGGCGTCGGCGACCATGCCGGCCAGCTGCTGGGGCAACGCGCCCACCTGCAGCGGCGCCACCGCCACGCCCGCACGCAACGCGCCCAGGAACAGCACCGCGTAGGCCAGTGAATTGCTGCCGCACAGCGCGATGCTTTGCGTGGGTTGCACGCCGTCGCGCTGCAGGGCAGCGGCCACGCGTTCCATCAGTGCATCGAGCTCACCCCAGCTGAGGGTGCGCGCGCCCTGGCGCAAGGCCGGAGCGCCGGGGCGGGCCCGGGCGTGCTCGCGCAGCATGTCGGCGATGGCGCGAAACGGGGGCAGCGGGTTGTTGGTCATGGCGTGGATGAAAGGTGGACAGGAGGCGTTCTGCCGTCGGGCGGGGTTGTCGCCGGATTGTCGGGCAGGGCGCGCCGCCCGCTCTGTCGCAGCCATGACGCCGCGCTGTGGCGGCGTCGTACAGAATGCGGCCATGTCCGAATTGCGCTCCCCCCTGCAGGCCCGCATCGTCCAGTGGCTGGTCCAGCCCGGCGACACGGTGAACGCCGGCGATATCGTCGTCATCCTGGAGGCGATGAAGATGGAGCACGAGGTGCGTGCCCCGGCGCCAGGCACGGTGCGCGAGCACCTGTTTGCCGCAGGCGACAGCGTGGAAGAAGGCGATTTGCTATTGATTTCAGAGCAGGTCAGCCATATTCCACGGGGGCTACAGCCCGAAAACGCCCCAAATTCCGGCGAAGGTGCTACCCAGGGCGGCCGTGGCCCGCGCGCCGACCTGCAGCGGGTGATTGATCGCCACGCCCCCACGCTGGACGCCAGCCGCCCCGACGCCGTGGCCAAACGCCACGCCCTGGGCCTGCGCACGGCGCGCGAAAACATCGCCGACCTGTGCGACGACGGTTCTTTCAGCGAATACGGCGCCCTGGCCGTGGCGGCCCAGGCCAGCCGCCGCAGCGCCGAAGACCTGATGCGCAACACGCCGGCCGACGGCATGGTCACCGGCATCGGCAGCATCAATGCCGGCGCTTTCGGGCCGGAGCACAGCCGCGCGGTGGTGATGGCCTACGACGCCACGGTGCTGGCGGGCACCCAGGGCATGCGCAACCACCAGAAGACCGACCGCATGCTGGGCCTGGCCCTGCAACACAGGCTGCCGGTCGTGCTGTTTGCCGAAGGTGGCGGTGGGCGGCCAGGCGACACCGACTCGGCCGTCGTCGCCGGGCTGCATGTCACGACGTTCGCCAGCTTCGCGCGCCTCAATGGCCAGGTGCCGGTGCTGGGTGTGGTGGCGGGGCGCTGCTTTGCCGGCAATGCGGCGCTGCTGGGCTGCTGCGACGTGGTGATCGCCACCCGCTCCAGCAACATCGGCATGGGCGGCCCGGCCATGGTGGAGGGCGGTGGCCTGGGCGCATACAAACCCGAGCAGATCGGGCCGGCGGCGGTGCAGCATGCCAACGGCGTGATCGACGTGCTCGTGGATGACGAGGCGCAGGCCGTGGCCGCCGCAAAACATTACCTGGGATTCTTCCAGGGCCGCACCACCGGATGGACCGCGCCCGACGCGCTGGCTCTGCGCGATGTGGTGCCCCAGAACCGCCTGCGCGTCTATGACACGCTGGCCGCGGTGCATGGGCTCGCGGACGCCGGCTCGGCATTGGTGCTGCGCGCCGGTTTTGGCGCGGGCATTCACACCGTGCTGGCGCGCATCGAAGGGCGTCCCGTGGGCATCCTGGCCAACAACCCGCAACACCTGGGCGGCGCGATTGATGCCGATGCCGCCGACAAGGCGGCCCGCTTCATGCAGCTGTGCAACGCGCACGGGCTGCCGCTGGTCAGCCTGGTGGACACACCGGGCTTCATGGTGGGGCCTGACATCGAAGAAAAGGCCCAGGTGCGCCATGTCAGCCGGCTTTTCATTGCAGCGGCCCATTTGCGCGTGCCGTTCTTCAGTGTGGTGCTGCGCAAGGGCTACGGGCTGGGCGCCATGGCCATGTGCGCAGGCGGCTTTCATTCGCCCACGTTCACCGTGGCCTGGCCCACCGGGGAGTTTGGCGCCATGGGGCTGGAGGGCGCCGTGCGGCTGGGCTACCGCAAGGAACTCGAAGCCTTGCCGCAGGGTCCGGCGGGGCAGGAGCCGCCACTGCCGGGCACGCGCGAGGCGCTGTACCAGGAGCTGGTGGCCAAGCAGTACGAATCCGGCCAGGCCGTCAACCTGGCGGCCACACTGGAGATCGACGCCGTGATTGACCCGGCGCAAACCCGGGGATGGCTTGCGCGCGGGCTGGCCTCGGCACGGGTGGAGAGTCCCGCGGGCCGCCTGGCGATCGATGCGTGGTGAGCTTGTCCGTCGTGTCCGCGGGCACGACGCCTGCGTGCTAAGCTCTCCGGCCCATTAGTGAGACACCCCACCGGAGGCCAACATGCCCGGACTTCTGCCCCACGTCGACCCCGACGGCCTGCTCGAATTTTCAGTGGTCTACACGGACCGCGCGCTCAATCACATGTCCCGCAGCTTCCAGGGCGTGATGAAAGACATCTCCGGCATCCTGAAGGAGGTGTACCACGCACGTTCTGCCGTGCTGGTGCCCGGCAGCGGCACGTTCGGCATGGAATCCGTGGCGCGCCAGTTTGCCGGCGGCAAGCATGTGATGGTGATCCGCAACGGCTGGTTCAGCTACCGCTGGACGCAGATATTCGAGATGGGCGCGATCCCTGCCTCGCACACCGTGCTCAAGGCCCGCAAGACGGGTGAGGGCGCGCAAGCTCCGTGGGTGCCCGCCCCGATCGCCGAGGTGCAGGCCGCCATCCGCGCCGAAAAGCCCGCCGTCGTCTTTGCACCGCATGTGGAAACCGCGGCCGGCATGATCCTGCCGGACGATTACCTGCGCGCCGTGGCCGATGCGGTGCATGAGGTGGGCGGCCTCTTTGTGCTGGACTGCATTGCTTCAGGCGCCATGTGGGTGGACATGCAGGCCACAGGGGTGGACGTGCTGGTGTCGGCCCCGCAAAAGGGCTGGAGCAGTTCTCCCTGCTGCGCGATGGTGATGCTCAGCGAGCGCGCCCGCCAGGCAATAGAGGGCACCACCAGCTCAAGCTTTGCCTGTGACTTGAAGAAGTGGCTTCAGATCATGGAAACCTACGAGGGCGGCGGCCATGCGTACCACGCCACCATGCCCACCGATGCGCTGACGCGCCTTCGCGAGGTGATGATGGAGACGCGCGCCTACGGATTTGAGAAGGTGCGCCAGGAGCAGATCGAACTGGGCCGCAAGGTGCGGGCCCTGTTTGAGGGCCGTGGCATCCCCAGTGTGGCCGCTGCGGGTTTCAAGGCGCCGGGCGTTGTGGTCAGTTACACCACCGACCCGGAGATCCAGTCCAGCAAGAAGTTCCTGGCCGAAGGCCTGCAGACGGCCGCCGGTGTGCCGCTGCAGTGCGACGAGGGTCCGGACTTCAAGACCTTCCGCATCGGCCTGTTTGGCCTGGAGAAATGGCACCATGTCGACCGCACCGTGGCGCAGCTGGAAGCGGCGCTGGACCGGATCGGTCTTGGCGTGCCGGCCGAAGCGCTGGGCTGAGGCGACAGACCACCGCGTCAGAAGCGCGGCAGGTCCGGGTACGCGATCTGCCCGCCGCGCACCAGCATCCGCCCGTACTCGGCGCAGCGGTTCAGCGTCGGGATCACTTTGCCCGGGTTGAGCAGGCCCTTGGCATCGAATGCGCGCTTGACGCCAAACATCTGCTCGTTCTCCTGGGCGCTGAACTGCACGCACATGCTGTTGAGCTTCTCGATGCCAACGCCGTGTTCCCCCGTGACGGTGCCGCCCATGGCCACGCTGGTTTCCAGGATGTCGGCGCCAAACTGTTCGCAGCGGTGCAGCTGGTCGGGGTCGTTGGCGTCAAACAGGATCAGCGGGTGCAGGTTGCCGTCGCCGGCGTGGAACACGTTGGCGCAACGCAGCTGGTACTTCTTCTCCATCTGCTGGATGGCCAGCAGGATGTCGGCCAGGCGCTTGCGCGGGATGGTCGAGTCCATGCACATGTAATCCGGGCTGATGCGCCCGCTGGCGGGGAAGGCGTTCTTGCGGCCGCTCCAGAACTTGAGGCGCTCGGCCTCGTCGCGGCTCACCGCAATCGCGGTGGCGCCGGCGTTGCGCAAGACGGCGCTCATGCGACCGATCTCTTCCTCGACTTCCTCAGGCGTGCCGTCGCTCTCGCACAGCAGGATGGCCTCGGCCGAGAGGTCATAGCCGGCGTGCACATAGTCCTCGACGGCCGCCGTCATCGGCTTGTCCAGCATCTCCAGCCCGGCCGGGATGATGCCGGCGGCAATCACCGCAGCCACGGCGTCGCCGGCCTTGCGGATGTCGTCAAAGCTGGCCATGATGCACCGCGCCAGCTGGGGACGGGGCACCAGCTTCACCGTCACTTCGGTGATCACGCAAAGCATGCCTTCGCTGCCCACAACTGCGGCCAGCAGGTCCAGCCCCGGCGCGTCCAGCGCATCGCCACCGAACTCAACCGGTTCGCCTTCAATGGTGAAACCGCGCACCTTGAGCACGTTGTGCAGCGTCAGCCCGTACTTCAGGCAGTGCACGCCGCCGGAGTTTTCAGCCACGTTGCCGCCGATGGTGCAGGCGATCTGGCTGGAAGGGTCGGGTGCGTAATACAGGCCCAGCGGTGCGGCGGCCTCGCTGATGGCCAGGTTGCGCACCCCGCACTGCACCACCGCCGTGCGGCTGTAGGCATCCATGGCCAGGATGCGGTTGAAGCGGGCGAGCGACAGCGTCACCCCGTCCCGGTGCGGCATCGCGCCACCGGACAGGCCTGTGCCCGCACCGCGTGCAACCACCGGCACGCCCATGGCGTGACAGGCGCGCAGGACGGCCTGGACCTGGTCGGTGGTTTCGGGGAGCGCGACGGCCAGCGGGCGCTGGCGGTAGGCGGTCAGGCCGTCGCATTCGTAGGGCGTGGTGTCTTCGCGGCTGTGGAGCAGCGAATGTTGGGGCAAAATGGCCTCCAGGCCGCGCAGGATCTCGTTGATCCGCTCTGCTTTTTGTAGCAAGCCGGATTCGTCGGGTGTCGTGGGGGCGTTCATGTGCAGTCTCCGCAGCGTGATTGCCACTGTAGCGTGGCGCACGCCGCCCTGGCGTGAAAATTCTTGCAGCCGGCGCTGAAATGCCGCCCTGCAACAATGGCGGCATGGCCCGTCACCGCCCTTCCCCTCCAGTCGTCGATCCGGCGACCGATCTGGCCCCAGGCCAGTCGGTTGCCCTGTTGCAGGCCTTGCACATCCTCACGCGCGACGGGCGCATCAACCAGGACAGCCGGCGCAAGCTCAAGCAGGTCGACCACCTGGTGCATTTCATCGAGCCGCTGGTTCGTGCAGCCGCGGCCTGCGGCCCTGTCAACCTGGTGGATCATGGCGCGGGCAAGTCCTACCTGGGCTTCCTCCTGTACGACCGGCTGTACCGCTCCGGCACCGTGCAGGGGCGCGTGGTGGGTGTGGAGGTGCGCGCCGAGCTGGTGGCCCGGTCGGCGGCGCTGGCGGCGCAGTTCGGCTTTGCCGGCATGGATTTCCTGCCGATGGAGGTGGCGCAGGCTGAAAACGCCGCTGGCCTGCCTTCGCCCGTTCACATCGTCACGGCGCTGCACGCCTGCGACACGGCCACCGACGACGCGATTGCCTTTGGCCTGCGCAAGGGGGCAGACCACATGGTGCTGGTGCCCTGCTGCCAGGCGGAGGTGGCCGCCTCGCTTCGCGGACACAAGGCGCTGGGTGGTTCGCGCGCGCCACTGGCCGAGCTGTGGCGCCGGCCCCTGCACACGCGCGAGTTTGGCAGCCAGGTCACCAATGTGTTGCGCTGCCTGCAGCTGGAGGCGCACGGCTATCAGGTGAGCGTGACCGAACTGGTGGGCTGGGAGCACAGCCTCAAGAACGAGCTGATCATCGCCAGCCGCCATCCTGATGTTGCGCGTGGCCGTGCTGCCCGGCAACTGGCGGGCATGCTGCAGGAGCTGGGCCTGCCTGAATTGTCGACGAGGTTTTTCGTGCCGGCCAACAGCGCCGAGCCCGGCTGATCAGCTCACGCTCTTGCGCAGCCAGTCGGCAAACGCCGCGCATTCCCAGCGGTCCATGGCGCCGGTGCGCCAGCACAGGTAGTGGGCATGGGGGCTGGGCACGGAGCGGTCCATCAGGCGCACCAGCGTGCCCTGTTCCAGCCAGGGGGCGCCCAGCTTGAGCCGCACCAGCGCAATGCCCAGACCCTGGGCCGCGGCATCGCACATCAGCCCGATGTCATTGAACTGGGAGCCTTCCACCGGCTCTGTCCAGTCCAGATCATGGGCGGCAAACCAGGTGCGCCAGGGCTCCAGCGGGCTGCGCAGCAGCGGCATGTCGCGCAGGTCTTCCACGCTGTCAAACGGGCCGTGCTCGCGCACCCAGGCGGGCGCAGCCAGCGGCGTGACCTCGTCCTTCATCAGGCAGACATGCTCCACATCCGCATAGCGCCCGGTGCCAAAGCGGATCGTCAGGTCTGCGTCTTCGGCCACCACGTCCAGCAGCGGGATGCTGACCTGCAGTGTCAGGTCGATCTCGGGGTAGGCCTCGGTGAACTGGCGCAGCCGCGGCATCAGGATCGAGCGGGCGAATGTGGGTGTCACCGCCAGCTTGAGCTTGCGCTTGCCCACCGTGGCGCCCATGCCGGGGAACTTCTGCAGGGCGGCCAGGCCCTCGCGCACCTGGGCCAGATACTCGCTGCCTTCGGTCGTCAGCGAGAAATCGGCCCGCCCGAACAGCTTGGTACCGATGATCTGTTCGAGTTGCCTGACGCGGTGGCTGACCGCGCTGGGCGTGACGTGCAGCTCCTCAGCCGCCTGCGTGACCGAACGCAACCGTGCCAGCGTCTCGAACGTGAGCAGGCACTGTATGGGAGGGATGCGCGACGTCATGTCAGCGTGTCTTTTCGCGGGCCACCGCAGGGGCTTCGGAGGGTCATTTGAATATGACGGTCTTGTGGCCGTTGAGCAGGACCCTGTGCTCGCTGTGCCACTTGACGGCGCGCGCCAGCACGCGGCTCTCGGTGTCCTTGCCGCGCGCAACCAGGTGTTCCACGGTGTCCTTGTGGTCCACGCGGGTCACGTCCTGTTCGATGATCGGGCCCTCGTCGAGGTCGGCGGTGACGTAGTGTGCGGTGGCGCCAATGATCTTCACGCCGCGGTCATGCGCCTGGTGGTAGGGCTTGGCACCCTTGAAGCTGGGCAGCATGCTGTGGTGGATGTTGATGGCGCGTCCGGCCAGGCGTCGGCACAGGTCGTCGCTGAGGATCTGCATGTAGCGCGCCAGCACCACCAGCTCGGCGCCCTCTGTCTCGATGATTTCCAGCTGGCGCGCCTCGGCCTGCGCCTTGTTGTCTTTGGACACCGGGACGTGGTGGAACGGCACGTTGTAGCTGGCGGCCAGCTGGTAGAAATCCCGGTGGTTGCTGATGATGGCGCGGATGTCCAGCGGCAGCAGGTTGGTCTTCCAGCGGAACAGCAGGTCGTTCAGGCAATGGCCTTCCTTGCTGACCAGCAGCACGGTGCGCATGGGCTCCTGTGTGGAATGCAGCTTCCAGTCCATGGCGAACGGCTGGGCAAAAAAGCCCAGGCGCGTGCGCAGGTCGTCGTGGGTCAGCTGGTCGCAGGCGAACTGCACCCGCATGAAAAACAGACCGGTGCCCTGGTCGTTGTACTGGGCGGCTTCCTCGATGTTGCCGCCGTGCTCGAGCAGGAAGCCCGAAACGGCATGCACGATGCCCGGCCGGTCAGGGCAGGACAGGGTCAGGATGTAGGCGTGGTTCATACGGGCCCGATTGTCGCAGGACTGCCCGCAGGCGACCGGGAAGAAGACGCCCGCTGCGCACAGTGCCAAAATGCCCTTTTGCCGACGCTCGCAGGAGATTCCTCATGGCCTGGAAAGAATTCAACATGGACAACCAGTGGTTGCCCTTCACGCCCAACCGGTCTTTTGCCAGGGACCCGCGCATCTTTGTGGCGGCAGACGGCATGGAATTCACGACGCACGACGGCCGCACGGTCATTGACGGCATCTCAAGCCTCTGGTGCGTCGGGGCGGGCCACCGCCGTGCACCCATCAACGAAGCCATCAAGAAGCAGCTGGACACGCTGGACTATTCCACCGCATTCCAGGCCAGCAACGACAAGGCGTTCAAGGCCGCTGGGATGATTGCCGCCATGGCACCGGGCGACCTGAACAAGGTGCTGTTCTGCAACTCGGGCAGCGAGGCGGCGGACACCTCGATGAAGGTGGCGCTGGCCTACCACCGGGCGCGTGGCGAGGGTCACCGCAACATCTTCATTGGCCGCGAGAAGGGTTACCACGGTGTGGGCTTTGGCGGCATGAGCGTGGGCGGGATTCCGGCCAACCGCAAGGTGTTCGGGACCTCGCTGCTGCCGCGGGTGGACCACATGCGCTTCATCCACGACCCGGTGAACCATGCCTACATCCACCACCAGGAGCCTGTCTGGCAGGAGGACATCCTGCTGGAGCTGGAGAACCGCATCCTGCCGCTGCATTCGCCGGAGAACGTGGCGGCCATCATGGTCGAACCGGTGGCCGGCAGCGCCGGCTGGTATCTCCCGCCGCAGGGGTACCTGAAGCGGCTCAGGGAGATTTGTGACAAGCACGGCATCCTGCTGATCTTTGACGAAGTGATCACCGGCTTTGGACGGCTGGGGACCAACTTCGGCGCGGATTTCTACGGCGTGGTGCCCGACATGCTGAACTTCGCCAAGGCGGTCACCAATGGCGTCATTCCGCTGGGTGGGGTGATCTGCCGCGACAAGCTGTACGACGCGATGATGAAAACCGATGCGCCCGAGCACGTCATCGAGTTCTTCCATGGCTATACCTATTCCGGCCATCCGGTGGCCTGTGCTGCCGCGATTGCCACGCTGGACCTGTTCCGCCAGGAAAACCTGTTCGAGCGTGCAGGCCAGATGGGTCGGCTGCTGGGCGACGCCTTCCACAGCACCTTCAAAGGGCTGCCCAATGTGATCGGCATCCGCAGCATGGGTCTGGCGGCGGCGGTCGAACTGGCGCCCATGCCGGGACTGCCGGGCAAGCGGGCATACGACATCTTCCTGGACTGCTTCCACCACGGCGCGCTGGTCCGGCCGGCGGGTGACGTGCTGGTGATTGCGCCGCCCCTACATCGTGGAAAAGCACCACATCGACCAACTGGTCAACACGCTGGCGGATGCAATCCGTCGGCACGCGTGATGCGGCGAAATTGATGCAAGTCAATTCCTGGGGGTGCAGGCGGCCTAGACTGGCCTGATGTTGCACCGGCATACCCTCACGGCCAAGCTCGCCACCGTAGGCAGCGCAATTCTTGTGCTGGCGCTGGCATCGATCGGCCTGACACTGTGGGTCACCTGGAAGCTCGAGGGCGGCGCTGCCGCAGTCAATGAGGCCGGGCGCATGCGAATGCAGACCTGGAGGCTGGCCAGTGCCGTGCAGGCTCAGTCCTCTCCACAAGACGTGCGGGCTCTGGTGGCATTGTTCGATGAGAGCCTTGCTGTCCTGCGAAGTGGTGATCCGCAGCGGCCGCTGTTTGTGCCGTGGAACGATCGGGTGGACACCCGGTTTGCCAGCGTGGAGACATTGTGGAGGGAGCAGCGCGGCATGTGGTTGGGCGCGGTGGAGCCGTCGTCAGCGCTGTCGCAGCGCGCCGCTGGCGAGTTTGTGGAGGCGATCGACCTCCTAGTGCTGGACATCGAGCAACAGTTGGCGCGTCTGACAGCCATCCTCAATCTGTTTCAGTTCCTGATGATGGCATTGGCGGTCGGGGGCGCCGTGGTGATGCTCTATACCGGGTACCACTACGTCATAAGTCCATTGGATCAATTGCAACTGGGATTGAAGAACGTGGAGTCCGGGAACTTTGCCGCCCGAATTGATGTTGATTCCAACGACGAGTTCGGCCAGGTTTCGGCGGGCTTCAACCGGATGGCTGCCACACTTCAGTCGCTGTACGCCAGTCTGGAAGCGCGGGTTGAAGCCAAGACACAGCGCATCGAGGCCCAGAGGGCGCGGCTTGAGGCACTGTACGAAGTCAGTGCCTTCCTGGCACAGGCCAGCACCATTGAAGATCTCGCACGAGGCTTCGCCATGAGAGTACGCGGGGTCGTCCGGGCGGACGCCGCCGCTGTGCGCTGGTCAGATGAGGCCCACCAGCGGTATCTGATGCTGGCGACGGATTGTTTTCCGCAGGAGATGCTGGAAGCCGAGCGCAGTTTGCTTGCCGGGGCATGCGTCTGTGGCAGCTTGGCGCCGGACGCGCGTACGCGCGTTATTCACATTGGCGCAACAGACATACAGCTTCAACCTCACTGCGCGAAGGCGGGATTTGAGCATGTGGTCAGTGTGCCGATCCGTTTGCAGCAAAGGGTACTTGGCGAGTTCAACCTGTTCTTCAAGGGGCCAGTACAGATGACGCCGGAAGAGACGGAATTGCTGGACGCGCTGGCCAGCCATCTGGCCAGTGCGCTGGAAGGCCTTCGGGCCGCGGCGCTGGAGCGCGAAGCGGCTGTGGGGGAAGAGCGCGCCTTGCTCGCAAGGGAACTGCACGACTCAATTGCACAGTCGCTGGCGTTCCTCAAGATTCAGGTGCAGCTTTTGCGAGTGGCAGTCCAGAAGTCGCAGCCAGCGCGGGTGGACCAGGTGATCGAGGAACTGGATGCCGGTTTGCGGGAGAGCGTGAACGATGTACGTGAGTTGCTTGTCCACTTCCGGACCCGAACGAACACAGACGCCGTGGAGCCTGCATTGCAGGAGACGCTGCAGAAGTTCCAGCACCAGACGGGCCTACCAGCCCACCTGGAGGTTAGAGGAGATGGCTTGCCCCTGCCCGCTGACGTTCAGGTTCAGGTGCTGCACGTGATCCAGGAGGCGCTGTCCAATGTGCGCAAACATGCGGCTGCGACGCACGTCGGCCTGGAGGTCACGAAAGGCCCTGGCTGGCGGTTCGTCGTGCACGACAACGGACACGGATTCGACTCCACACGGGATCATGACACCTCGCACGTCGGGATGAAGATCATGAGGGAGCGCGCCGAACGGATCGGGGCTGAGGTGTCCATCCACTCGGTGCCAGGTGATGGAACGACGGTGACATTGACTCTTCCCGAGCATCCGGTTTCCCAGGGCACCCGCGTGCCGGACAGCGAGGAGGAGCTTCGCAGAATGGAAGTCAGGACTGTCGCATGAGGATCCGATGAATCCGGCCCGACTTCTGGTGGTGGACGACCATACCCTTTTCAGGCGCGGTCTGATAGCGCTGCTCGCGCAGGACGCGCGGTTCGAAGTTGTGGGAGAGGCGGGCGATGCTGGCGAGGCGTTGCGCGGCGCCGGCCGGGAGCAGCCGGATTTGATACTCTTGGACAATCATCTCCCTGGCGTACGGGGCGTCGATTGCATTGGCGGGTTGAAGGAAGTCGCTCCAGCCGCCCGCATCCTGATGCTGACTGTCAGTGAGGACGAGGCCGATCTGGCGGCGGCGCTTCATTGCGGCGCCGACGGCTACTTGCTGAAGACCATCAATTCCGAGGATCTCAGCGAGTCCATACTCAAGGTACTGGAAGGCGAGTCGGTGGTGAGCCCGGAGTTGATGTCAAAGCTCGTGACGGCGTTCCGGGCACGCTCGGCACCTGTGACGGCGCCGGTACAGGTCACTCCGCAAGCTGCATCACTTTCAGCGCGAGAGAAGGAAATTCTGGTTCTCATCGCCCGGGGCGCCAGCAACAAGGTGATCGCCCGGGATCTGGCGATTGCCGAAACCACAGTCAAGATCCACGTGCAGCATATCCTGCGCAAGCTGAATCTGGTCTCCCGGGTACAGGCTGCGGTGTACGCAGCCGGCTGCGGGCTGGGTTGATCCAAATCAGGTGTTCGCCAGTTTCCCGCGTTTGTAGTTCTTTGGGAGGATGGGGAGCGAAAGCCGAGTCGTTCTTCCGGCAGTCCCCAGCCGCTCTTCTGGTGGATGTTCAGGAGCAGCAAATCCCCTGACAGTCGATCCATGGATTCCCATGGAGAAAGACATGACCACTGAGGTGAAAGCCGCGCGCAATGCGTGGTCGGTACTGATCGTCAGCACGCTGGCTTTTACCGTGTGCTTCATGGTCTGGATGATGTTTGGCGTCATTGGCATACCAATCAAGAAGGCACTGGACCTCAATTCAACCCAGTTTGGCCTGCTGATGGCGACGCCGGTCCTTACAGGTTCGCTGGTGCGCGTCCCGCTTGGAATCTGGACCGACCGCTACGGCGGCCGCATCGTAATGGCGGCACTGATGGCACTCACAGTGCCGGCGATCTGGCTAATGAGCTACGCCACCGCATATTGGCATTTTCTGGTGATCGGCCTGTTTGTCGGGCTTGCCGGCGGATCGTTCTCAGTCGGGACGCCGTACGTGGCGCGCTGGTTTCCCAAGAGCCGTCAGGGCATGGCCATGGGCGTTTATGGCGCGGGAAACTCAGGTGCGGCGGTCAACAAGTTCGTCGCTCCTGTGTTGTTGGTGGCCTTCGGATGGACCATGGTGCCGCAGGTGTACGCAGCCATCATGCTCGGGACGGTTGTCCTGTTCTGGCTGTTCAGCCACAGCGACCCTTCCCACCTAGTGCCCAGCAACGTGAGCTTCATGCAGCAGCTGAAGGGACTCAAGGATCCCAAAGTGCTCAAGTATTGCCAGTACTACAGCATCGTGTTTGGCGGCTACGTTGCGCTTTCGTTGTGGATGGTCCAGTACTACGTAGGCGAGTTTGGCCTGGATATCCGTGTGGCGGCTTTGCTGGCCGCCTGCTTCTCGCTGCCCGGTGGCGTATTGCGCGCCATCGGAGGCGTGATGTCAGATAAGTACGGAGCCCACAAGGTCACCTGGTGGGTGATGTGGGTCAGCTGGATTTGTCTGTTCCTGTTGTCCTACCCACAGACCGACTTCACGATTCTGACGGTGAACGGCCCGAGAACATTTCATATCGGTCTCAATGTCTACCTGTTCACCGCCCTGATGTTCGTCCTGGGAATTGCCTGGGCCTTTGGCAAGGCGAGCGTCTTCAAGTACATCAGTGACGACTATCCGAAGAACATCGGCGCGATCAGCGGAATCGTTGGCCTCGCAGGTGGTCTGGGTGGATTTGTCCTGCCGATCCTGTTTGGCGCCTTGATGGACATCACGGGCATCCGGTCGAGCGCTTTCATGTTAATGTACGGCGTGGTCTGGGTGTCCCTGATCTGGATGTACTGGACCGAGGTTCGTACCACTGAAGTTATGGGCAGCAATGCCAAACCCTTTTCCCTGCAAAGCTGAGCCCTCACCGGCCAGGTACACGCCCATGAGCACCACAAACATCAGGTCTGGAGCCGACATCCAGGATTGGCGTCCCGAGGACGAACAGTTCTGGGAAAGCACCGGCAAGAAGATCGCCTACAGGAACCTCTTGATCTCAGTGCCCGCGCTGCTGTGCGGCTTCGCGGTTTGGGGTATGTGGGGCATCATCACAGTGCAAATGCTCAACTTGGGGTTCCCGTTCAAGCCTGCCGACATGTTTGGCTTGACGGCGATAGCCGGCCTCATGGGTGCCACATTGCGCATCCCGGCGTCCTTCTTCATCAAGCTTTCGGGTGGACGCAACACCATCTTTCTGACGTCGGTGTTGCTGATGATTCCGGCCATCTGGACTGGCATCGCGCTGCAGGACAAAAACACGCCATTGTGGGTGTTTCAGGCCTGTGCCTTTCTCAGTGGCATCGGTGGCGGAAACTTCGCTTGCTCCATGTCCAACATCTCCAGCTTCTTCCCCAAGCGCCTGCAGGGCACTGGTTTGGGCCTGAATGCAGGGTTGGGCAACTTCGGTGTGACCACCATGCAGGTGCTCATTCCGTTGGTCATGACGATCGGATTGTTTGGCACGGCCGCCGGCGGCTCCATGGTGCTGCTCAAGGACAGCGGCTGGATTCTGGGCAAGATCGTGGCAGGCACGCCCACATTCATTCAAAACGCCGGATTCATCTGGGCCGCCATCCTACTGCCCTTGGTGGTGGCCGCGTGGTTTGGCATGAACAATTTGCTGACCCTGTCGCCCAATTACGGCGGCACGCTGGCTGCGTTTGCAAAAATTCTCTATCTGTGGGGACTCACTAGCATCGTAGGTGCAGCAGGCCTCTACCTTTACCTGCCAGCGCCCACCGGCCTGGGTCTGCTCAACATGTGGGTGGCTTTGCCACTGATCATCGTGACGGTGCTGCTGATCATGAAGCTGGCCGCCTTTGGCGAAATGAAGGCCAACATCGGCAACCAGTACGCCATCTTCAAAAACAAGCACACCTGGTCTCTGACGCTGCTCTACATCGTGACCTTCGGCTCGTTCATTGGTTTCTCAATGGCCCTGCCGCTGTCCATCACCGTGATTTTTGGCATCAGCCACATACCGGATGCCGCTGGCGCCATGCAGCACACCCTGAAAAACCCCAACGCTCCCTCTGCGCTTACCTATGCGTGGATCGGTCCCTTTGTGGGTGCACTGATCCGGCCTGTAGGTGGTTGGATTTCCGACAAGGTGGGCGGTTCCATCGTGACGCAAGTGATCTCCGCGGTGATGGTGGTGGCCTCGGGTGCGGTGGGTTACGTGATGATGCAGGCCTATGGCTCGGCAACCCCTGAGCAGTACTTCTCTACGTTTATGTGGCTGTTTGTTCTGCTGTTTGCTGCCAGCGGCATTGGCAATGGCTCCACCTTCCGAACCATTGGTGTAATTTTTGATCGCCAGCAGACTGGCCCAGTACTGGGCTGGACATCGGCCGTGGCAGCCTATGGCGCCTTCATCGCGCCGGTGGTCATCGGCGCCCAGATCAAGGCCGGTACGCCGCAATTTGCGATGTACGGCTTTGCCGCCTTCTACGCCCTGTGCCTCGTGCTGAACTGGTGGTTCTACCTGCGCAATGGCGCCGAGATCAGGAACCCCTGAGCAGGCGCAGGTGCCGAGCCACGACACCATCTCCCGGAGACCCTCATGAGTCACTTTCTCGACCGCCTTACCCACTTCACCCTGCCCAAGGAAGCCTTCTCGGGCAACCATGGCCTGACCACCAACGAAGACCGCACCTGGGAAGACAGCTACCGTAACCGCTGGGCCCACGACAAGATTGTGCGCAGCACCCACGGCGTGAACTGCACAGGCAGCTGCTCGTGGAAGATCTACGTCAAAGGCGGCATCGTCACCTGGGAAACCCAGCAGACCGACTACCCGCGCACGCGCTGGGACATGCCCAACCACGAGCCGCGCGGCTGTGCCCGCGGCGCGTCATACAGCTGGTACCTCTATTCCGCAAACCGCGTGAAGTACCCCATGGTTCGTGGTCGCCTGCTGGAGCGCTGGCGTGCGGCGCTCAAGGTCAGCAAGACCCCAGTGGACGCCTGGGCACTGATACAGCAAGACCCCGAAGCCCGGCGAGACTACCAGCAGGTGCGTGGCATGGGCGGCTTTGTGCGCAGCACCTGGGACGAGGTCAACCAGCTGATTGCTGCGGCCAACGTTTACACCATCAAGCAGCACGGTGCCGACCGCATCATCGGTTTCTCGCCCATCCCCGCCATGTCCATGGTGAGCTACGCCGCCGGCTCGCGCTACTTGTCGCTCATTGGTGGCGTGTGCATGAGCTTCTACGACTGGTACTGCGACCTGCCCCCCGCCAGTCCGCAAATCTGGGGAGAGCAAACCGACGTGCCCGAGTCTGCCGACTGGTACAACAGCAGCTACATCATTGCCTGGGGTTCCAACGTGCCCCAGACACGCACGCCGGACGCACACTTCTTTACCGAGGTTCGCTACAAGGGTGCCAAAACAGTGGCGGTTACACCCGACTACTCGGAGGTCGCCAAACTGTCCGATCAGTGGTTGCACCCCAAGCAAGGTACCGATGCCGCACTGGCCATGGCAATGGGTCACGTCGCGCTCAAGGAGTTCTATTTCCCTGACGGCGGCAAACAACGCAGCAGCTACTTCGACGACTATGCCCGTCGGTATACCGACCTGCCGCTCTTGGTGATGTTGAAGGAACATTCTCTCGAGGATGGCACGGTGACGATGGTGCCTGATCGCTATTTGCGCGCCAGCGACTTCAACGGCAAGATGGGCCAGAAGAGCAACCCCGAGTGGAAGACCGTGGCGTTTGACAGCGACGGCAAGGCGGTGCTGCCCAACGGCTCCATTGGCTTCCGGTGGGGCGAGCCCGGTCGCCAAGACGAAGGCAAGTGGAACCTCGAGGCCAGAGAGGCGCGCGGAAGCAACGAAGTCAAGCTCAAGCTGTCGGTAATCGAGGACGGCGCTCAGGAACACCAGGTGGTGGACGTGGGCTTTCCGTATTTCGGGGGCAACATGACGCCCCACTTCACTGCCAACGCGCAGAACGGCGCAATCAACCATGCCAAGGTGCCTGCTGTGCGCCTGAGACTGGGCAAGGCGGGTGAAGAGCGCTACGCCATGGTCGCCACTGTGTTCGATCTGCAGGTCGCACAGTACGGCATCGACCGCGGTCTGGGCAGTGGCGCCAAGAGCTTCGACGACAACGCTGCCTATACTCCGGCCTGGCAGGAAAGCATCACCGGAGTACCGCGCGACCAGGTCATCACCGTGGCGCGCCAATTCGCCGACAACGCCGACAGGACGCACGGAAAGTCCATGGTGATCATCGGTGCAGCCATGAACCACTGGTACCACGCCGACATGAACTACCGCGGCGTCATCAATCTGCTGATGATGTGCGGCTGTATCGGGCAGAGCGGCGGTGGCTGGGCGCACTACGTAGGCCAGGAAAAGCTGCGTCCGCAGACCGGCTGGGTGCCGCTGGCCTTTGCCACCGACTGGCTGCGCCCGCCGCGCCAGATGAACAGCACCAGCTTCTTCTACGCCCACACCGACCAGTGGCGCTACGAGAAGCTCGGCATGAAAGAGATCGTCTCGCCCACGCTGAGCGCGGCCGACAAGGCCGCCTTCAGCGGCAGCATGATCGACTTCAACGTGCGAGCTGAGCGCATGGGCTGGTTGCCCAGTGCACCGCAGCTCAAGACGAACCCGATGCAGGTGGTGCGCGACGCGCAGGCCGCAGGCATGGACGCCAAGGACTATGTGGTCAAGGCGCTGAAGGACGGAACCCTGGAGATGAGTTGCGAAGATCCCGACGCGCCGCAGAACTGGCCACGCAACATGTTTGTATGGCGCTCCAACTTGCTGGGTTCCAGCGGCAAGGGTCATGAATACTTCTGCAAGCATCTGCTGGGCACCGAGAACGGCGTGCAAGGCAAAGATCTCGGCAAGGACGATGCCAGGCCAGCCGAAGTGAAGTGGCACAGGGATGCGCCGCAAGGCAAGCTGGACCTGCTGGTTACGCTGGACTTCCGCATGAGCACGACCTGCCTGTATTCCGACATCGTGCTGCCGACCGCGAGTTGGTACGAGAAGAATGACCTCAATACCAGCGACATGCACCCCTTCATCCACCCGCTCTCTGCGGCGGTTGATCCGGTGTGGCAGGCGCGTTCGGACTGGGAGATTTACAAGGGTTTCGCCAAAGCCTTCAGCGAGGTCTGTGTAGGCCACCTCGGCGTGGAAAGAGAAGTGGTGTTGGCACCAATCATGCACGACACCCCCGGCGAAATGGCGCAGGCCTTTGAGGTCAAGGAATGGAAGAAGGGCCATTGCGACCTGATCCCCGGCAAGACCGCGCCACAGATTGCGGTGGTCGAGCGCGACTACCCCAACACCTTCAAGCGCTTCACGGCCTTAGGGCCACTGCTCGACAAGCTGGGCAATGGCGGCAAGGGCATCGGCTGGAAGACAGGTACCGAGGTCGAGCAGCTCGGCCAGCTCAACGGCAAGACGCTGGACGAGGGCGTGTCGCAAGGCATGCCGAAGATCGTCAGCGACATCGACGCCTGCGAGGTGATCCTGCAGCTCGCGCCCGAGACCAACGGCCACGTGGCCGTGAAGGCCTGGGAAGCACTGGGCAAGCAGACCGGGCGCGACCATACCCACCTTGCGCTCTACCGCGAGGACGAAAAGATCCGATTCCGCGACATCCAGGCGCAGCCAAGAAAGATCATCAGCTCGCCCACATGGAGCGGCATCGAGAGTGAGACGGTGAGCTACAACGCCGGCTACACCAACGTGCACGAATACATCCCATGGCGCACCCTCACTGGTCGCCAGCAGTTCTACCAGGACCACCCCTGGATGATCGCCTTCGGTGAAGGATTCGGCAGCTATCGCCCGCCGGTGGACCTGAAGACCACAGAGGGCATCTACAACATCCGGCCCAACGGCCACAAAGAGATCCAGCTGAACTTCATCACGCCGCACCAGAAGTGGGGCATTCACTCCACCTACAGCGACAACCTGATGATGCTCACGCTCAACCGCGGCGGCACCGTGATCTGGCTCAGCGAGGAAGACGCGAAGCGCGCAGGCATCGTGGATAACGACTGGGTCGAGCTGTTCAACATCAACGGCGCCGTGGCGGCGCGCGCGGTGGTGAGCCAGCGCGTCAACCCCGGCATGGTGATGATGTACCACTCGCAGGAAAAGATCATCAATACCCCGGGGTCGGAGATTACCGGCGTGCGTGGAGGCATCCACAACTCTGTGACCCGAATCGTGCTCAAGCCGACGCACATGATCGGCGGCTACGCGCAGCTGAGCTACGGCTTCAACTATTACGGAACGATAGGTACCAACCGGGACGAGTTCGTCGTGGTGCGCAAGATGGACAAGGTCGACTGGCTCGACACACCGGCGGACGATCACCTCGTGCGCGCCTATCAGTCACAGGGTGAGAACCCTTGAGCCTGGTGCCCTTTATTCGGAGTCAATCATGAGAATTCGCGCACAAATCGGAATGGTGCTGAATCTGGACAAGTGCATTGGATGCCACACCTGTTCGGTAACGTGCAAGAACGTCTGGACCAGTCGACCCGGGGTGGAATACGCCTGGTTCAACAACGTCGAGACCAAACCCGGAATCGGGTACCCCAAGGAATGGGAGAGCCAGGAAAAGTGGAATGGTGGCTGGGTCCGACGGGCCGACGGCTCCATCGTCCCCAAGCAGGGCGGAAAGTGGTCGCTGCTGATGAAGATCTTCAGCAACCCCAACCTGCCGCAGATCGACGACTACTACGAGCCCTTCACCTTCGACTACGACCACCTGCAGTCGGCGCCGGAGATGAAGCACGCGCCCACCGCCCGCCCGCGTTCGCTGATCACCGGCAAGCGCATGGAGAAGATCGAGTGGGGCCCGAACTGGGAAGAGATCCTCGGCGGCGAGTTCAGCAAGCGCAGCAAAGACGCGAACATGGACGGTTTCGAGCAGGTCCAGAAAGACATGATGGGCCAGTTCGAGAACACCTTCATGATGTACCTGCCGCGACTTTGCGAGCATTGCCTGAACCCGGCGTGTGTGGCCTCGTGCCCCTCGGGCTCGATCTACAAGCGCGAGGAAGACGGCATCGTGCTGATCGACCAGGACAAGTGCCTCGGCTGGCGTATGTGCGTGAGCGGCTGCCCCTACAAGAAGATCTACTACAACTGGAAAAGCGGCAAGGCCGAGAAGTGCATCTTCTGCTACCCGCGCATTGAGGCAGGTCAGCCGACGGTGTGCAGCGAGACCTGCGTTGGCCGCATCCGCTACCTGGGGGTGCTGTTGTACGACGCCGACCGCATCGCCGAGGCCGCGAGCACGCCCAACGAGATCGATCTATACCAGGCCCAGCTCGATCTGTTCCTGGACCCGAACGATCCCAAGGTGATCGCGCAGGCCCGCATCGATGGCATCCCCGACGCCTGGATGGCAGCGGCCCGCCAGAGCCCGGTCTACAAGATGGCGGTGGAGTGGAAGGTGGCCCTGCCGCTGCACCCGGAGTACCGCACCCTGCCCATGGTCTGGTACGTGCCACCGCTCTCGCCCATCACCGCCTCGGCCAACGCCGGCATGCTGAGCCAGAACGGCGAGATCCCGGATGTGTCGCAGCTGCGCATCCCGGTCAAGTATCTGGCCAACCTGCTGACCGCCGGCGACACCGGCCCGGTGGTGCGCGCGCTCGAACGCATGCTGGCCATGCGGTCCTACCAGCGCACCAAACACGTGGACGGACTGGTCAATCAGGACGTACTCGATCAGGTGGGCCTGACCGCCCGCGAGGTAGAAGAGATGTACCGCTACATGGCGATCGCGAACTACGAAGACCGATTCGTGATTCCGACCACGCACCGCGAGTACGCCGAGAACACCTTCAACGTGAAGGGCGGTTGCGGCTTCAGCTTTGGCAACGGCTGCTCGGAAGGTCAGACCGAAACGAGTCTGTTTGGCAGCGAGAAAAAGCGCACCATCCCGATCAAGCTGGGAGCATGAGATGAACTTGTTTGCTTCCCCCCCTCCGCAGGCCCGCCTCACGCTGCGCGTGCTGGCGTACTTGCTGCGTTACCCCGACGCGGCATTCCGCGCCCACACCGCCGAGCTGCGGCAGGCGCTGCGCACCGAAGCGGCCTTGCCGGCCGCGCGGCTGGCCGAGCTCGACGCCCTGCTCAGGCGCCTGGCCACCCAGCCGGCGCTGGACGTCGAGTCCGAGTACGTCGAGCTGTTCGACCGTGGTCGCCGCACCGCGCTGCACCTGTTCGAGCACGTGCACGGCGACTCGCGCGACCGGGGTCCGGCCATGATCGACCTGGTACAGACCTACGAAAAAGCGGGGCTGTTCCTCGGCCCCAGCGAGCTGCCGGACTACCTGCCGGTGGTGCTGGAATTCGCTTCCACCCAGCCGCCGCAGAAGGCGCGTGAGTTCATGGGCGAGATCGCGCACATCGTGCGCGTGATCTTCAGCGCGCTGGCCTGTCGCAAGAGCCCCTACGCCAGCGTGCTGGCCGCTGTGCTGGAGCTGGCGGGCGAAAAGGCCGAAGCAGTAGCCATTGCGCCCGAACCCGAGATGGACGAGAGCTGGGCCGAGCCCGAGGTGTTCGGTGGTTGCTCGACCGATGGACAGGCCAATCCCGGCCAGCCGCAACCGATTCGGTTCCTCAGAAAGTCAACGCAACCTTCCCAAGGATCGCAGGCATGAACCCGCTGCACAACTTCCTCTTTGCTGTCTACCCCTACATCTGTCTCTCGGTGTTCTTGATGGGTAGCCTGGCACGCTTCGACCGCGACCAGTACACCTGGAAGAGCGACTCGTCCCAGCTGCTGCGCAAGGGACAACTCAAGTGGGGCAGCAACCTGTTTCACGGCGGCATCCTGTTTCTGTTCTTTGGCCACCTGTTTGGACAGCTGACCCCGCACTGGCTGTATGAGGTGGTCCTGACCGCTCCACAAAAGCAATTGTTGGCGGTAGTAGCGGGCGGCGTGGCGGGTTTGCTGTGCTTCATTGGCTTGAGCCTGCTGCTGCATCGCCGCCTCTTCGATCCCCGCATCCGGCTGACCAGCCACCGGACGGACATTGCAATCCTGATCATCCTTTGGGTGCAGTTGGTCATTGGCCTGTCGACCTTGCCATCCTCATATCACCATGTATCCGAACCCACCACCATGCTGCGCCTGGCGGAATACCTGCAGGGCATCGTGTTGTTTCAGCCCAATGCCGCGCTGGTGGCCGGCATAGAGTGGCATTTCCAAGCACACATGGTCCTGGGCATGACGATATTCCTTCTGTTTCCGTTTTCCCGCCTTGTTCATGTCTGGAGTGGTTTTGGAACGCTTGCCTATCTGGTGCGCCCATACCAGGTTGTCCGAAGCCGGCGGCTGGGCGTCAAGAGTGGAGTGGCGACGGGCCCTCTCCACCGAACCTCCTGAGAGGAGCGGATCATGGTCAAGCTTGCGAGCACTTCCACGGTGACCGGGTGCGGCCACAATGCGTGCGGCTGCGCAGGAGAAACAGCCCCCCTGCCTGGTGATGAGGTGGCACGCATCAATGGCATGGCTCTCCACGGCCCCGGCCTGCGTCCCGCGCCGGCGCAGTTGCTGGAATTGGCCCACACGGAGCTGCTTCGGCAGGAGGCCGTCGGTGCCGGGCTGCTGCCGGAGTGTGGGGGCAGTGTTGCACCAACCCTGCACCCTGACGAGCAACTGGTCATAGAGCGGATGCTGGACGCGGTGGTGGCTACGGCCGTCCCCTCCGACGAGGAATGCAAACGACATTTCGAAGCCAACAAGTCACAGTACACGACCGGTCAGGCGGTACACCTGCGGCATATCCTGTTTGCGGTCACCCCGGGGGTAAATGTGCACGCTCTGGCCAATCGCGCCGAGGTTGCCTTGCTTGAGCTTAGCCGCAAGGAGGTGCCACTGGGCCGATTTGGTCAATTGGCCCGCCAGTTGTCCAATTGCCCCAGCAGTGCGCAGGATGGCGACCTTGGGTGGGTCGAGCCGGAAGATTGTGCGCCTGAACTGGCAAATGAGCTTTTTCACCAGACGCATTCCCAATGGGGCATGGGAGTCCACCCACGCCTTGTCCACACGCGCTTCGGCTTTCACATTGTTGAGGTACTGGGGCGCCGCAAGGGCAGGCAACTCGAGTGGGAGCAGGTGCGGGAGCATGTCCGCCAGAAGCTGGTCGCCCAGTCGCGCGCCCGTGCGTTGCACCAGTACATGACGCTTCTCGCCGGGAGGGCGCGAGTGGAAGGCGTCGAGCTCGACCGCGCGGAGTCGCCGCTGGTTCAATGAGCGAGAGCGAGCTGCCAGCTGACGACCTGCTCTCGCGGCTGCGGCGCTTCCATTCCGACTATTTCCCCCTGCATCAGCAGCGTTTTCAGGACCTGGTGGCGCAAGGGCAGCATCCCAAGACCCTGTTCATCGGGTGTTCGGATTCGCGTGTTGTTCCATACCTGCTGACCGGTGCAGGGCCGGGAGAACTGTTCATCGTGCGCAACGTTGGCGCCTTCATCCCTCCGCATGATGGCTCGCATGGGCTGCACGGCACCATGGCAGCCATTGAGTTTGCCGTACTGAACCTTCGTGTGGAGCGGATCATTGTCTGCGGCCACTCTCACTGCGGCGCCATTCGGGCCGCGTACGAGGGTGCGCCCCAGGAGGCCGTGGCATTGCATGCCTGGCTCAAGCTGGCCAGCGAAGCACTTTTGCCCGTACAGCCGGGCCCGGAGGCGTTACGCCGTACGGAACAGCGTGCAGTCGTACTGCAGTTGGAGAGACTGATGGGTTATCCCATGGTGCGGCGCCAGGTGGAGGCCGGCGCCTTGTCGCTTCATGGCTGGCACTACGTCATTGAGGACGGCGAGATCCATGTGTTTGATGCGCTCCAGGGCGGCTTCTTGCCCGCTTCTGTGGCTTCCAACAGCGGGACCGGCCCCTATCAGCCGTATGTCGAGCACGACGGACAGGTCATTGCCTGAAGCATGTGCGATGCGGCCGTGCCATTGTGAAACCCGAGCTTGCATGGAGGAAGACCATGGAAATTGCATCATTTGACGATTTGCTGAAGGTGGCACGAGCGCAGCCGGACCCACAACGACTCCTGTTTGTTTTTGCCGGGGTACAGCTGCCCGAAGACTGCACCCCGGAACAACGTGTCCGCTTCGAGGCCGGGGAGGGCGGCTCGCTTGCGCCGGTGATGTGCGTGGACAAATCACTGTCCGAATTGACCGATTTCAGTGACCTTGTTGACGAATCCTCAGCGATGGGAGTGGAGTGGCGGATTGCTTTTGTCGCCGCCTTGTCTGGCACGGCAGGGTGCATGCCCAGCAGCCAGGATGCGCGCAAGCCGCTTCAACACATGGTCGAGGCGGTCAGGCAGGGAACGTTTGAGGGCTACATACCCTTTGACCGGACAGGGATTCCTTTGCGATTCGGCTGAATGGCCATTGATCAAACTCGTTGGTCCTTGATGCGAAACAAGGCTGATCCTGCTTGCGGCGATAGCCTCCAGTTCCGGCACAGCCCTGTGCCAATCCGAAGGGGAACATGACGCAACAACTCTTGACAGACGATGCATCGCCTGTCGCCGCCGACCTGGCGATGCTGTGCCACGAATCGGGGCTCTTGCCCTGGCGCCTTGGTGGGCGGGAGCTTCTTCCTGTTGTACAGGGGGGCATGGGTGTAGGGGTATCTGCCGGCGGATTGGCCGGTGCTGTGGCACGCCTGGGTGCGATGGGTACGATTTCGTCGGTGGACCTGCGAAGGCTCCATCCGGATCTGTACGAAGCGACGCGCCACCTGGACAAGGAGCCGGACGCCCGGGATCGTATTGACGCCGCCAACCTCCAGGCGCTGGACCGGGAAGTCCGCCGTGCGAAAGGCATCGCCCGCGGGCATGGCCTGGTTGCCGTCAACGTGATGAAGGCACTGAGTGGTTACGAGGAATACGTGCATCAATCCCTCGCTTCGGGGGCAGATGCCATCGTGGTGGGCGCTGGCTTGCCGCTGAACTTGCCGGATCTGGCGCGAGAGCACCCTCGCACTGCGCTCGTCCCAATACTTTCCGATGCGCGCGGAGTTCAACTGGTGGTGCGCAAATGGGAGAAGCGGGGGCGGCTGCCCGACGCAATCATCATCGAGCACCCCCGATTGGCGGGTGGTCATCTTGGGGCATCCAAGTTGACCGATCTTGCTGATGCCCGGTTCGATTTCGATGTGGTGATTCCACAGGTTCTGGACTTCTTCCGGCAAGCGGGGATCGAGCATGAAATCCCGCTGATTGCCGCCGGCGGCATTGGGTGTCGCGATGACATCCTGCGCCTGCAGGCGCAGGGGGTGGCCGCAGTGCAGTTGGGCACAGCATTTGCGGTGACACGGGAGTGCGATGCCGATTTGGCCTTCAAGCGCGTTCTGGCGGGCGCGCGTCAGGAAGATCTGGTCGAGTTTGTCAGCGTGGCAGGCTTGCCCGCACGGGCAGTCCGCACACCCTGGCTCGACAAGTACCTGCGACTGGAAGGGCGTCTGAAGCTGGCCGCTCATCCCAAGCGTTACTGCAACATGGCTTTCGACTGTCTTGCGCGCTGCGGGCTGCGTGACGGTGATCCGTCCATGGGGCAGTTCTGCATTGACCAGCAGCTTGGCCATGCGCTGGAAGGGGATGTCCAGCGTGGCCTTTTCTTCCGTGGGGCCGGCAAGCTGCCATTTGGCGGGCAGATCCGCCCTGTGCTTGAATTGATGCAATGGCTGCTGGGGAGTCTCACCCCTGCTGGCCTGCAACCCGAAAGAACGACATGAAGCGAGATGCGTTGTCCCCGGGCCGCCAGGGTGCTGCCACCCAGCAGATCTCTGCCGATGTGCTGGCAGAAAAGTACCTCAAGAATGGCGAGACGTCGGTGGAGGAGCTGTACCGCAGGGTCGCGCGTGCATTGGCGTCGGTCGAACCCGAAGGGGAACGTGCGCGCCACGAAGACCTGTTCTTCAGCAACCTTGAGGCGGGCGCCATCGGTGCCGGGCGCATCATGAGCGCGGCCGGCACCAGCATCCAGGCCACCCTGATCAACTGCTTTGTCCAGCCCGTCGGCGACTGCATCCAGGGCGTGGACGACGAGGGCTACCCCGGCATCTATGAGGCCCTGCGCGAGGCCGCCGAGACGATGCGCCGTGGCGGTGGCGTCGGGTATGACTTTTCGCGCATCCGCCCGCGCGGGGCCGAAGTCAAGGGCACGGCTTCGATGGCATCAGGCCCATGCAGCTACATCAACGTGTTCGACCAGTCCTGCTCGACGGTGGAGAGCGCCGGCGCCCGTCGTGGGGCGCAAATGGGGGTGTTGCGTATCGACCATCCGGATGTCCGCGAGTTCATCACGGCCAAGCGCACGCCCGGACGCTGGAACAACTTCAATGTGTCGGTGGCCGTGCCTGACGCGTTCATGAAGGCGCTGGACGAGGACGGCAACTGGGAGTTGGTGCACCGCGCGCGCCCCGGCGCGACTTTGCTGGCGCGGGGCGCCTTCCAGCGCGACGACGGCCTGTGGACCTACGAATCGGTACGCGCGCGGGCGCTGTGGGATACGGTGATGCGCTCCGCCTATGACTTCGCCGAGCCGGGCATCCTGTTTCTCGACCCGATCAACCGGGACAACAACCTGCGCTATTGCGAATCCATTGCCGCCACCAACCCCTGTGGCGAGCAGCCTCTTCCCCCCTATGGCTGCTGTGACCTCGGACCGATCATCCTGACCCGCTTTGTGCGGCACCCGTTCGGATTTGGCGGCGTCGCGGCGTTTGATTTTGCGGCGTTTGAGCAGGCCGTGACGACCCAGGTCCGCGCCCTGGACAATGTGCTGGACGTCACGTTCTGGCCGCTTCCCCAGCAGCGCGAAGAATCTGCGGCCAAGCGCCGCATCGGGGTGGGCTTTACGGGTCTGGGCAACACACTCACGATGCTGTGCCTGCGGTACGACGCACCCGAGGGCCGCGAGATGGCCGCGCGAATCGCGACCTGCCTCAGGGATGCGGCTTACGCGGCATCGGTGGCGCTGGCGCAGGAGAAGGGCGCCTTCCCGAAGTTCGACGCAGATGGCTACCTTGCTGCGGGCACGTTTGCCAGCCGGCTTCCGCTGGCGCTGCAAGAGGCGATCCGCCAGCACGGCATCCGCAACAGCCACCTGCTGTCGGTTGCACCCACTGGCACGGTGAGCCTGGCTTTCGCCGACAACGCCTCCAATGGCATCGAGCCCTCGTTCTCCTGGACCTACCGGCGCCGCAAGCGTGAGTCGGACGGCAGCACCATCGAGTACACGGTGGAAGATCACGCCTGGCGCCTGTTCCGGTCGCTGGGCGGCGATGTCAAGGCGCTGCCCGACTACTTTGTATCGGCGCTGGAGATGGCGGCAGACAGCCACATTGCGATGATGGAGGCGGTGCAGCCCTTCGTGGATACGTCGATTTCCAAGACGGTCAATGTCCCGGTGGACTATCCCTACGAGGACTTCAAGGGCCTGTACCAGCAGGCCTGGCGGGCAGGGCTCAAGGGGCTGGCCACCTACCGGCCCAACCCCATCCTGGGCGCGGTGCTTGAAACCGGCCCTGCCGCCACCGACGCCCCGGCCCTGCCAGCAGCCCCCGCAGTGGACCCGATGCGTGCCGTGATCGAAAGCCGTCCCAAGGGTGCGCTTCCGGCCGTGGCCGAAAAGATCGAGTACTGGACGCAGGAGGGCCACAAGACGCTGTACCTGCTGGTTTCTTTCATGCCGGTCCCTGCGGCGGATGGCAAGGGTGTTCGCGAGCGCGCGATCGAGTTCTTCATGCCCGTGGGCCAAAGCGGCGAGTCGCAGCAGTGGATCACCTCCAGCATGCGTCTGCTTTCTTTGGCCGCGCGCGGCGGCTTCCTGGAGCGCGCGCTCAGTGACATGCGCAAGGTGGTCTGGGACCGCGGGCCGGTGCGGCTGGGGTCTTACACCAAGGCTGACGGGACACAGGTGCCCATGTGGCACGACTCGGAGGTGGCGGCCATGGCGTTCGCGGTCCAGGGCCTGATCGCGCGGCGTGCCGCCGGTACGGCCGCAGGCGTTTCGACAGGGACCGCGCCGCCAGAACGGCCGGGCGACACACAGCCACCGGTGATGGCAGGACGCAAGTGTCCCGAGTGTGGCGCGCATGCCGTGATCCGCAAGGACGGCTGTGACTATTGCACCCAGTGCGGGCATGTGGGTGTGTGCGGATGAACCCTGCGGCGCAGCTGGCCGGCGAACTCATTCACGCCCGCCAGACCATACTGCCCAAGCGGCTGCAGGCGCCAGGACCCGACGCCACGCAGCTGGACCAGATACTCAGGGCTGCCGGTGCTGCGCCCGACCATGGGCAACTGCTGCCCTGGCGCTTCGTGATCGTGCCGCAGGAAGCACGCGGCGCCCTGGGCGAAGCATTCGCCCAGTCGCTGATGGAGCGCGACCCTGCTGCACAGCCCGGACAGGCTGCCCAGGCCCGCGAGAAGGCCTTTCGTGCTCCCGTGTTGCTGCTCGCTGTGGTGCGGGTCCGCGACGATGACCCGTCCATCACCCCGAATGAACGCGTGCTGTCGGCGGGATGCGCCGTCCAGAACATGCTGCTGATGGCCACCGCGCTGGGTTTTGGCTCGGCGCTGACCAGCGGGAAGGCGCTGCAGTCCCATGGCTTGCGCCAGCTCTTCGGCCTCTCGGTGAACGAGGCGGCGTTGTGTTTTGTGAACCTGGGCACGGCTTCGCAAAGACGACCCGCCCGCATCCGGCCCGCTGTATCCGCCTATGTCAGCACGCTGGCGCCCGGGTCGGCGGGATCGTGAAAGGCTCCGCGCGTCTGAACACGCTTGTGGCCGGCCCGGCCGCCGGCTTTGACCTGCCGTTTGACATGCTGCAGGCCTGCCATGAACGGGTGACGCGCACGCTCGACCTGTTGCAGCGTCTGCGCGCCCACGTCGATGAACAGGACGCTGGCGAACCTGCCCGGCAGGCGGCGCGCGATGTGATGCGCTACTTTGATCTCGCGGCACCAGCGCACCACGAGGACGAGGAACGTCACGTGTTCCCGCCGGTGCTGGCGAACGGCGATGCCCGCCAGCGATCCGTCGTACAGCGGTTGCAGGCCGATCACCTGGCCATGGTGGCGGACTGGGCGCAGGCGCGCGGTGTGCTGACACAGCTGGCTGAAGGCGGGATCGCCACGTTTAACGGCGCGCAACGGTCTGTGCTGGACCAGTTTGCCCAACGTTACCCGGCGCACATCGCGCTTGAGGAAGAGCTTGTCTATCCGGCAGCTCGCCGCTGGCTGGGCCCGGCAGACCAGACGGCCATGGGCGCCGACATGGCGCGCCGTCGAGGCGCCGCCTGAACGGTCAGCCAGGTGTGCGAGCCCGGGTGGGCGGCAGCCGTTCACGCAAGCCAGCGCAGTAATCCACGGCGGGTCGTGCCGGTGTCGACAGGATGGCATCGGCGTGCGCCGGTGGACCCGAGTCGCCTGCTCGCAGCAGCAGGACCCGCGCCTCAAGCCCGGGCCGCAGGTGCTGGGGCACGCCCAGGTCGCGCAGCACATGCATGCCGCCAGCCACGAGCAGCACTGTTTTGCCCGGGAGGGCCACCTGCTCGACCGTGCGCGCCATGGCGATGTCGCGCGCGATCTGGATGCGTGCCATCGGGGCAATCTGGCTGGCCGGGAGCAGGCCGCAGTGCCCTTGTTCAATATTTTCACGGTGTTTTTGGACCGCAGCCCCCGCCAGTGCTTGATCGAGTGCTATTGTTTTCATAGCATCGGCCATCTGTTCCCGTGGGAGGTTGGCCCCGAAAACCGGCACGCCGGCACGCACGGCTGCCATCACGACGGGTCCATAGGCCGTCCAGGGCCAGGCCGCATCGTTCCAGTGCAGCCTCTCGCGCACCAGGGCTTCGCTGTCGCCAGTGCCCAGTCCGCGCGTGGAAGTGCCTTGCGCCGCCATCTCCAGTGCCAGGGCTGCCAGCTGACCGCGCGCTGCCAGCGCCAGGACGGCCTCGCGCTGCAGACGTTGGTGGTCGGGGGCGTCGTGCTGCTCCCCCAGCAGCACAACGTCAGCGGGCAGCAGGCGCTGGAGTTGAAGGGTCAGGCGCTGCGCATCACCAGCGCCCGGACTGGCGCAGGCGGTCACCAGCAGGGCCAGACTGGCTATCAAAGGTGTGCAGGCACGTCGGCAGTTCATGCCGCGATACTAGGGCCTGTTCATGCGCATCGCCCATTTCCTCCGAGTTGCCCTCACCCTTTTGCTGGCCCTGGCTGGCGCGGTCGTGTGCCTGTGGTTGCGCACACCCATTCCCTGGATGATCGGGCCGCTGTTGGCCACGGCGGGCGTGTCGGTTCTGGGTGCGCCCACGGCCAGCTGGGACCCGCTGCGCAACGCTGGCCACTGGTCCATCGGAGCCGCACTGGGGTTGTACTTCACACCGCAGGTGACGGCCCTCGTGGGCAGCCTGTGGTGGGCGATTGTCCTGGGTGTGTTGTGGGCACTCTCGCTGGGCCTGGCGTTCTCCGCTTTTCTCATGCGCATGAACAGGGCAGCGCTGCCGGGCCTGAGGCGGTCGACCACCTACTTTGCCGGTGCGATCGGCGGCGCCTCCGAGATGACGCTGCTGGCCGAGCGCGAGGGCGCCCGCACCGATCTGGTTGCCGCGGCCCATACCCTGCGGCTGCTCATCGTCACCCTGGCCATTCCGTTCGCCTTCAGCTTCAGCGGCCTGCAGGGCATCGATCTGTTGCCCCCGGGGCCGCGCGCCGTGGCATGGCCGGGGCTGGTGTGGCTGGCTGGGCTGACGGCATTGGGGATCGGGGTGTTGCACCGCCTGGACCGCGCCAACCCCTGGTTCATGGGCGCCCTGTCGGTGAGCATGGTGCTGACCATGCTGGATGTATCGCTGTCGGCCATTCCGCAGTGGCTCACCAATGCGGCCCAGTTGGTGATCGGTGTCAGTCTGGGTGTGCGGTTCCGCCCGGAGTTCCTGCGCACGGCACCGCGGTGGCTGGCCTGCGTCGCCCTGGGCACCGCAGTGATGATCGTCCTGTGCGCCGGTTTTGGCGCGATGCTGGCATGGGGCACCGGTTTGCATCCCGCCACCATGATCCTGGGGACCGCGCCCGGCGGCATCGCCGAAATGGCCATCACCGCCAAGGTGTTGCAGCTAGGGGTTCCCGTGGTGACGGCGTTCCAGGTGTGCCGGCTTGTGGCGGTGCTGGTGCTGGCGGAGCCCGTCTACCATTGGCTGGTGCGCCCTAGCGCCCACGGATGACCGGCGCCAGGCGCCGTGGCTCAATGCCGGAAGCGGCCTTCGCGGGTGACGATGGCCAGATCCACCAGCTTCAGTCCGGTGTGCTCCGACGGGCTGTAGGTCACACGCAGGTCACTCAGGTCCAGCGGGTTGCCGTTCAGAAGTCCAGCCACAAAGCTTTCGCGCGTCGGGTTGGCGCCTGCGCGCTGCAGGGCGAGGACCAAGGCCTTGGCGGTCAGGTAGCCCTCGAGGCTGCCGTACGAAAACTCTTCTCCCGGCCGCTGCCGGGCGAACGCCTCCTGGTACTCGCGTGTGATGGCCGTCTTGCGGTCCCAGGGGCTGGGCACCACCTGTGAAAACACCATGCCATGCGCCAGATCCCCCAGATGCCGCGCCATTTGCGCCGAGCCGGAGTTCACGGCATGAAACGCACCGCGAACGCCTTTTGCCCGCGCTGCCCGGATCAGCTTTTCGTAGACACCGATCCCGCCGTGGTTGAACACCGCCTGCACATTGCCATTGGCAATCTGATCCGCCATCTGCCCGATCTGGGCATCGGTGATGTCTGACTTGAAGGGCAGGTCCAGCGCCAGCGTCAGGCCAAGCTGCGCGCACAGCAGCTTCACGTTCTCCAGGTGCTGTTGACCGGTCTCGGAGTCCGATCGGACAAAGGCGACGCGGGTGCCGCCGGTTTTTCGGGTGTAGTCCAGCAGCGCACGGAACTCCTCGCGGTGCTCCGCGCGGACCGGAAACACCAGGGCCTGGTGCGGGCGGCGCAAGGTGGGTGACCCGGCCATGGGGCCAAACAGCGGAACCTTGAGGTCTACGGCGGCCTTCATCACGGCGGTGGAGGGCCCGCCTTCGATCGGGCCGAACAGGATGAACACCTTGTCCTGTTCGACCAGCTTGCGCGCATTGGCTTCGGCATCCGCTGCCTTGTTGTTGTCGTCCAGCACCTTCAGGACGATCTGGCGACCCAGGACGCCGCCGCGGGCGTTGATGCCCTGCAGGTAGGTCTGCACGCCCGCCTGCACGGCCATGCCGTAGTCGTTTTTGCCGCCCAGCAGCGTGATGCTTTGTCCGATCAGGATCTGGCCTGGCGATACGCCGTCGCTGGTGGCGCGGGCGAGCAAGGGGAACAGCAGAGTCAGGGCGGCCAACAGGCCGGGAATCAGGTGCTTCACAACAGGGCTCCAAGGACACCCTGTATTGGACGGCGTCTTCCTGAATCCTGGCTGATCTGCATCAAGCCGGTGCAGCCGGCCCTTTCAGTGCAGGACGACCGGGTTCTGCGCCAGTTCGGCGTAGCCTTCGAGCGTGTCTTCCACTTCTTCCTGAGTGGGGGTGTTTTGTTGCCAGGCGGTGATCTGCTGCTGGAACAGCTCTGCCCATGAACCGTCGAGGTACACCTCCTTGCCGGAGCGTTTGTCCACGATCTCGAACCCGTTGCGGGCCAGCCGCGGCAGATTGGCTCCTGGCGCACCGGGCGCGGGCAGATCGGCCTCCAGGTGGACCACCACGAAGGACTCGGAGTCGTAGAGCATTTGCATGGAGGGCATGTCCTCAAACATAGGCATTGCACATAGCAACGTTCGAGCCAGTTTCAAGGCTGACGGCCCGCAAGGCCAGTCCGGTCGCTCGCCGGCCGCCCCGCCACTCAGAGTTTGTCGCTTGCGCGCAACTGCTGGTCCACAAAATCGCCGTTCGCCTGGGCCAGGCGGATGCGCACCGGCATCCAGCCGATCTCTGCGGCGAACCACAGCTCGATCTTCTGGTCAAAGTCGCGGATCGGCAGGCGGGTCAGCTTGAGTGTGTGCAGGGTGCCCAGGGGAAGCACCAGCGATTCCTCGTTTTCGACCTGGAACTCCCACGCAACGGCATCGCGCGCCGTCGCCGTCTGGATCGATATCCGCTGGCCCGGTGCGTGCAGGGCGGGGTTGCCCTGCAGCAGGGAGGCCAGTTGCAGAAACACGCTCAGCTGGTCCTGTGCACCTGGCTCCAGTGGGGCTGACGGGGTATTGGCGCTGAAAGTAATCCGCCCGATGTCGCGGCGGAAATGCGTGGCCCGCTCGCTGCGCGAACGGTCCGAGAACCGCACCGGCTCCAGCCCGGCGGACGTGAGTTTGCCCACGCTGGTCTGCCGGCGCGAACCCAGGAACAGTGCGCTGACTTCCAGTTGCGCCTCATAGTCCGTGCCATCTTGCCTCCAGGCCAGTTCGGCCTTCGCCGAATAGCTCAGTCCGCGCGTCTGCGCCAGCACGTCGTAGCGGAGCATGACCGAACCCGGAATGCCCAGCTGGGGCTCCTGCTGCCGGTTGCCCCGTGTTTGTGCCGACTCGGCGGCGGGCGATTCCGCCACAACAGGCTCGGGGACGGGCTCGACCGCGGTCGCCAAGGGCTCGGCCCGCGAAGGGGGCGTGGCGGGAGGTGGTTCCGCCGGCGCGGCGGCCGCAGGCGGCGCAAGGGGTGCGGGCCGCGCCGGTTGCCGGGGTTTGGCTGGCGGCAGCCGGGGGGCGGCCGCCACGGGCCCGGGCTCGATCCGGCGGGTCTGGAAGGCGGGTGGCGCAGCCCCGCTTTGAAGAGAAAAAACGTCACTGACCCCCATCAATACTGCGATGTGCGCTATCAAAACAATAGCAATCAGCAGTGCCAGTGCGCCCGGGGGAATGACCCATCCCCGTCGCGGACCTGCGCCCACGAGCGCCTCAGCCGGTGTAGCCCAGGTCATTGGAGAGCTGGGCCGCCGCGGCGCGCAGCGAGCGGTCCACTGCGCCGTCCCAGTCCGCGTCAAACGTGGCGGCCGAGCCGAGCGCCACCATGCCCAGCACCATGTGCCCGTCGGCGTCGAACACCGGGGCGCAGAACCCGACGATGCCCGGCAGCAAGGTGTCCACCACCCGTGCGGCGCCGCGGGTGCGGACTTCGTCGAGCATGGCCTTGACCTGCGCAGCGGTGGAGGGCACGTCGGTGCGGCCCAGCCTGCGGGCACGCTCCATCTCTTCGCGGATCATGCCGGCCATGCGGTCGACCTTGCCTTCGCGCTGCACGAAGGCCGCAAAGCAGCGCCCCGTGGCCGAGCTCAGCAGGGGCATCACGTCCCCCAGCCGCAGGTTGACCGTCACCGCCTGTGGCGATTCGTCCCAGTGAACGATGGTGGGTCCGTGGTTGCCCCAGACCGCCAGCGCCAGTGTGTGGCCCAGTTGCGCATTGAGTGCCGCGACGCGCTCGCGCGCCATTCGTACGGCGTCCATGCGCGACAGCGAGGCCAGTCCCAGCTTGAGTGCGCCAGGTCCCAGGTCGTAGCGGGTCGTGGCGCTGTCCTGGGCCACCAGCCCCAGCCGCTGGAAGCTCACCAGGTAGCGGTGCGCCTTGGCCGCGCTCATGCCGGCCAGCGCGGCCAGGTCGCGCAACATCAGCGGGCCGCTGGCATGCGCCAACGCATCCAGCAGGGCAAAACCCACCTCGACCGACTGGATGCCTGCACGCGCCTTGGAAGCCATGTACAATTTCGTTTAGTTAAATTCGTTCAACAATGCGTAACTTGTTGGCACTGTAGCGCAAGCCCCGACCGGAGACAATCACCCCATGAAACTCGCTACCTACAAGGATGGCTCGCGCGACGGGCAACTCGTTGTCGTGTCCCGCGACCTGAGCACCGCGCATTATGCGACCGGCATCGCGGGCAAGCTGCAGCAGGCGCTGGACGACTGGAACTTCATCTCCCCGCAACTGCAGGACCTGTACGAGACCCTCAACAGCGGCAAGGCCCGGCACGCCTTCCCGTTTGACCCGCGGATGTGCATGGCGCCCCTGCCACGCGCCTACCAGTGGGCCGACGGCTCGGCCTACATCAACCATGTGGAGCTGGTTCGGCTGGCGCGCAACAGCGAGGTGCCGGCCAACTACTACACCGAACCGCTGATGTACCAGGGCGGCAGCGACGACTTTCTGGGGCCCTGCGACGACGCGCCTTGCCCCAGCGAGGCGTTCGGGATTGACTTCGAGGCCGAAGTCTCGGTCGTCACCGGCGACGTGCCCATGGGCAGCACGCCCGAGCAGGCGCTGGACGGCATCCGGCTGGTGATGCTGGCCAACGACTGGAGCCTGCGCCAGCTCATTCCCGCCGAGCTGGCCAAGGGCTTCGGCTTCTTCCAGAGCAAGCCGGCCACCGCCTTCAGCCCGGTGGCGGTCACGCTGGACGAACTGGGCGACGCCTGGCAGGGTGGCAAGCTGCACCTGACCATCCAGAGCCAGTGGAACGGGCGCACCGTGGGCCTTTGCGACGCTGGCCAGGAGATGACGTTCCATTTCGGCCAGCTGATCGCCCACATCTGCAAGACGCGCAATGTGCGCGCCGGCTCCATTGTGGGCAGTGGCACGGTGAGCAACCGCGCCATCGAGAAGGACGGCAAGAAGGAGTGGGTCAAGGGCTACAGCTGCATCGCCGAGAAGCGCGCCATCGAGACCATCCTGGACGGCAAGCCCGCCACCGACTACATGAAGTTCGGTGACACCATCCGCATCGAGATGAAGGGCAAGGACGGCCAGAGCGTGTTTGGCGCCATCGACCAGAAGGCTGTGCCCAAGGCCTGAGCCCGCCGCACCGGCGGCCGCCGGTGCGATCCGTTGTGGGAGGGGCTGGCTTCAGCGCGCCAGTTGCGGGGCCAGCACTTTCAGGCCGCGGATCAGCATCTCGACGGCGATGGCCACCAGGATCAGGCCCATCAGGCGCTCGAACGCCACCACCAGCCGGTCGCCCAGCACACGCTGGATGCGCTCGGCCAGCACCAGCACCACCGCGCAGACCAGCATGGTCACACTCAGGGCGGCCACCCACTCCATGCGACGCTGGGGCGCCTGGCTGACCAGCAGCATCACCGTGGCCATGGCGGACGGACCCGCCAGTGCGGGAATGGCCAGCGGCACGATCAGCGGTTCGGTCAAGGGCATGGGCTGCGGCGCCGCCGGGGGAGGAAAGATCATTCGCAGGGCAATCAGCATCAGCACCACGCCGCCGGCGATCTGCAGCGAAAGGTCCGACAGCCCCATGAGCCGAAGGAAGGCGTCTCCACCGAACATGAAAGCGAGCAGCAACAGGAAGGCAATCAGCACTTCACGCAGGATCACGCGGCTGCGACGCTCGGGCGCCACCCCTCGCAGGGCGTTGGCAAAGATGGGGATGTTGCCGAAAGGGTCGGTGATCAGCAGCAGCAGGATGGTTGCCGAGGCGAAGGTGTAGCTGTTCATGCCGAGTACACCGTATCCAGCGACGCAAATCCCTTGACCTCGACGGGGTTGCCGAACGGGTCGCAAAAGAACATCGTCCACTGCTCGCCGGGCTGCCCGGCAAAGCGCTTCTGGGGCGGCAGGACGAACCCTGTGTCTGCCGCCTGCAGGCGCTGCGCCATGGCCTGCCAGTCGGGCAGTTCCAGGATCAGGCCGAAATGCGGCATCGGCACCAGATGCTCGCCCACGTGGCCGGTGCGTTCCGTGCGAAACGGCTCACCGAGGTGCAGCGAGATCTGGTGGCCGAAAAAATCGAAGTCCACCCAGGTGTCGGTGCTGCGACCTTCCGTGCAGCCCAGCACGCCACCGTAAAAGCGGCGGGCCTCATTCAGGTCGGTGACGTTGAACGCGAGGTGAAACAGACTGCGCATCCGCTCAGGATAGCAGCCCCTTTGCCCGCAGGTTCAGAGCGTGGACGGGTCGGCCGCCATGTTGTCAAAGCGCGCAAAGTACTTGCGAGCCAGCGCCACCAGCTGCCCGTCGGTGGGGTGATCGGCCGCAATCGAGTCGACGATGGCTTTGGCCACCGCCGGATGGTGTGCCGTGCACCAGTCGCGCAACTCGTTGCGGGCGGCCCCTGGTCCGGTGAGCAGGACTTCATGGGTGCCGGCCAGCGCCGCCACGATGGCCGGGAAGAACGCCGGATCGTGCTTGTCCTTGCCCTGATGCTTGTGGTGGCTGCGCGACTTGATGCGCTGTGCCTCCACGTGTTCGCGATCGAACATCAGGACATGGGCTTCGGAGTGGTCGAGCCAGACGACGGCATGAAAAGTGGTCATGGTGTGAATTTCTGCGGGGTTGAAATGAATTGGATCGAACGCCTCGTCGCCCTCAGGCGTGCTCGGCCTTTTCCTGGCACTGGATGCAGCGGGGCGCTTCCGGGGCGGCATGCAGACGGGGCGCCGCGATGTCGACGCCGCATTCGGTGCACAGCCCGTAGGTGCCGGCCTCAATGCGCTGCAGCGCCGCTTCGATGACCTGCAGCTCTGCGGTTTCCCGTTCGTCCAGCGCCAGTTCCAGCTCCCGCTCGGTGGTCACCTGCGCCCGGGAGTCCTCGGTATGGCCGAAATGTTCGGCGGACGCCTCGGCGCGCCCGATGTTGCCGCCGCGCAGCGTCGCCAGCTGGAGCAGCAGGCTTTCGCGCTGCGCGAGCAGTTGGGCCTTGAACGGTGCGGTGAGCTTCTTGTCCATGCAATCTCCTTGGGGTATGGGTTCATCATGCGCTTTCACCCCTGGCGCAGCTTTGACGCAAGTCAAGCCCCTACGGAGGGGCCGGACCCGGTGGACAATCCTGCGCAGGCCGCAGTTTTACGGAGACACCATGGACTACTCACGCTACAAGACCTTCAACCTCAGCCGCCGCGGACCCGGCGATTCGGTCCTGGACATCCAGATGAAGGCGCAGAACGGCAAACTGCCCACCGCAGGGCACGACGGCCACTGGGAGCTGTGCGAAATATGGCGCGACGTGAGCGCGGACGATTCGGTGCGCTGCGCCGTGTTGCGCGGTGAGGGCATGGGCTTCTCGGGCGGCGGCGACCTGGCCCTGGTGCAGGACATGGCCAGCGACTTCGCGGTTCGCACCCGGGTCTGGAAGGAAGCGCGCGACCTGGTCTACAACGTCATCAATTGCGACAAGCCCATCGTCAGCGCCATGCATGGCCCGGCCGTGGGCGCGGGGCTGGTGGCTGGCCTGCTGGCCGACATCTCGATTGCCGCCAAGAGCGCCAAGATCGTGGACGGCCACACCCGCCTGGGCGTGGCGGCGGGCGACCATGCGGCCATCGTCTGGCCCCTGCTGTGCGGCATGGCCAAGGCCAAGTACTACCTGATGCTGTGCGAGCCGGTGAGCGGCGAGGAGGCCGAGCGCATCGGCCTGGTGTCGCTGGCGGTGAACGACGACGAACTGCTGCCCAGGGCGTATGAGTTGGCCGACAGGCTGGCCAGCGGCAGCCAGACCGCCATCCGCTGGACCAAGTACAGCCTGAACAACTGGCTGCGCCAGGCCGGCCCGGCGTTTGACACCTCGCTGGCGCTGGAATTCATGGGCTTTGGCGGGCCCGACGTGCATGAGGGCGTCGCCAGCCTGCGCGAGCGGCGCGCGCCCAGGTTCTAGCGGCTTCGAAGATAATCCTGCTCCATGCACCGCCTGCGCACCGCCCGCCATCTCGCCCGCCTTGTGCTGGTGTGCTTTGCGTTGTCCTTGGGCGTGGCTGTGGCCTCGCCGATGGTGAATCCGGTGGCGATGGAACTGGTCTGTACCAGTGCCGGGGCCATGAAAGTGCTGGTCAAGACCGACGACGGCGTGAAGGAACTCTCCGGCCACACGCTGGATTGCCCCTTGTGCGCCATTTCGGGCGCCCCGCCCCTGGCCAACCGGCATGAGGCCGAACCCCCGCATCCCCTGTCCCATGCGCTGCAACCGCTGGCTGCGGCGCACATTGCCGCGCGCACGGCGGCACCTTTGCCCGCGCGCGGGCCGCCCATTCTCTGAGCTATCAAATTCATAGCACCTGATGTCCGCTGCATGCGGGCTGCAGGCTGTTTTGGCTGATTGTTCGGAGTTTCCCTTGAAGAAGAACCGTCTTGCCGTGGCGCTGGCCATGGCGTTTCCCTTGCTGGGCGCGGCCCAGTCCACCGCGCCCGTGCGCGAACTCGGGGTCGTCACCGTCTTTGGCGGGCAACCCACCTCGCTGCCCACGCAGATCCCGACCACCATGGAAGGTGTCACGCGCGAGCAGATCGAGCAGTCGATCAACGCCACCGACAGCGAGGACGCGCTCAAGTATTTCCCCAGCTTGCTGGTGCGCAAGCGCTACATCGGCGATTACAACCACGCCATCCTGTCCAGCCGGGCCTCGGGCACGGGCAACAGCGCGCGCTCGGCGGTCTATGCCGACGGCATCCTGCTGTCCAACTACCTGGGCAACGGCGTCGGCGGGCTGAGCTTTCCGCCCCGCTGGGGGCTGGTGACGCCCGAGGAAATCGAGCGCGTGGACGTGATGTACGGGCCGTTCTCGGCCGCCTACCCCGGCAATTCTGTGGGCGCGGTGGTGGACTACGTGACGCGCATGCCCACGAAGTTCGAGGCGCATGGCAAGGTCGGTTACGTGGCGCAGCCGTTCCAGATGTACGGCACGAGCCAGACCTACAAGTCCTGGCAGGCCAGTGCGTCGGCCGGCAACAAGTCGGGCGACCTGTCCTGGTTCATCAACTTCAACCACACGGACAGTCACGGCCAGCCCCTGACCTTTGCCACCCGTCTGGTGAGTTCCGGCGTGGCCGGCCCCGGGGGCACCGTGGTGACTGGCGCCGCACCGGACCGCAACAACGCCAATGCGCCCATCTTCGTGCTGGGCAGCGGCACCGAGTACCACACCAGGCAAGACCACCTCAAGCTCAAACTGGCCTGGGACTTTTCGCCCACGCTGCGCGCGGCCTATACCTTTGGCCTGTGGCAAAACACCTCTGAGGGGCGGCCGGTGTCCTACCTGCGCGACGGGCTGGGCAACCCCGTTTACAGCGGCCCGGTCAACATCAACGGCGTGGCCTTCACCGGGGGCCAGGCGCTGAGGGCCAGCGACTTTGTGCTCTCCAACGAAAGCCTGCAGCACACCATGCATGGCCTGTCGCTCAAGACGAACACCCGCGGCACCTGGGATTGGGAAGTGGCCGCCAGCGTGTACGACTATGGCCAGGACCAGAAGCGGCAGAACACCACCGCACTGCCCGGTGCGGCCACTGGCGGCGCCGGTACGCTGGCTGACGGGCAGGGCACTGGCTGGAACAACCTGGCTGTTCGCGGCACCTGGCGGCCCCAGGGCATCAAGGGCGCCCACATTGTGGATTTCGGCCTGCAGCAAGACAGCTACCAGCTGCGCTACCGCACCTCGGCCATTGCCGGCAACTGGCTCACCGACCCGGCCGGCGCGCTCAACAGCAACGTGGGCGGCGAGACCCGCCTGCAAAGCATCTGGGCCCAGGATGCCTGGGCCTTTGCCCCGGGCTGGAAGACGGTGCTGGGCGGGCGGTTGGAGCACTGGACGGCCAGCGGTGGCTACACCCAGATCCCGGGTGCGGCGCCCCCGGTCAACACCGCCCACGCCACGCGCAATGAGACGTTCTTCTCCCCCAAGGCGGCCCTGTCGTGGCAATGGACGCCCGCCACGGTGCTCAAGGCCTCGGTGGGCCGCGCGGTGCGCATGCCCACGGTAGGCGAGCTGTATGGCGCGACTTCGACCACCAACTCACAGTACATCAACGACCCCAACTTCAGGCCCGAGAAATCCTGGACCACCGAGCTCAGCGCCGAGCGTGACCTGGGCAACGGCCTGCTGCGCTTGACGTTCTTCAGCGAGCAGACGCGCGACGCGCTGTATTCGCAGACGATCTTCGATCCCGTGGGGCTGGTGAACGTGAGCCGGGTGCAAAACGTCGGCCTGATCAAGACCAACGGGCTGGAACTGGCCTACAACGGCGCGGATGTCATCAAGAAGGGCCTGGACCTGGGCGCCAGCGCGACCTACGCGCACTCGATCGTCAAGGAGAACGCCGGCTTTGTGGTGGTGCCGGGCGACACCGTGGGCAAATGGCAGCCCAACATCCCTCGCTGGCGTGCCTCGGCACTGGGCAGCTACCGCTGGGATGAGCGCCTTACAACCAGCCTGGGCGCGCGCTACAGCGGCAAGCAGTACCGCACGCTGAACAACGCGGACGTCAACGGCTTCACCTACCAGGGCGTGAGCAAGTTCTTCACCGTGGACCTGCGCGTGCGCTACCAGTTCAGCAAGACCACCAGCGCGGCGTTCGGCATCGACAACCTGAACAACTACAAGTTCTGGAACTTCCACCCCTACCCGCAACGCAGCTACACCGCCGAAGTCAAGGTGGATCTCTGAAGGAGTCAATCATGATCAAGAATGCTATCAAAATCATAGCTAAATGCTCAATACTGGCGGGGGCTACGGCCGCTTTTGGCCATGTGGTTCTGGATCAGCCCGTGGCGCTGGGTGGTACCAGTTACCGCGCCACGCTGCGCGTGGGCCATGGCTGTGAGGGATCGCCCACACACACTGTGCGGGTGACATTGCCCAACGGGTTCCGCGGGGCCAAACCCATGCCGCACCCTGGCTGGACAGTCGCGATCCGCAAGGAAAAGCTTGCCCGGCCCTACACCAGCCACGGCCGCGAGGTGACCGAGGACGTGGTCGAAGTGACCTGGACAGCACAGTCGCGCGAGCACTGGCTGGCCGATGCGCACTACGACGAGTTCGTGGTGCGCGGCAGCCTGCCTGAGGCCGCAACGGCGATGTGGTTCAAGGTGCTGCAGACCTGCGAGAAGGGCACCCTGGACTGGTCGGAGATCCCCGCCAGCGGGACTTCCGCCAAAGGTCTCAAGGCCCCGGCCGCGCTGCTGGAGGTGCTGCCTTCCGCTCCCGCTGGCCACGACGCCCACTAGCATTGATCGACATGCAAATGGCTGGACAGGGCTCGCATGGGACGCCGGTGATTCCAATCGTCACCGGCGTGCTGCTGCTGCACGTGGCCGCATTGTGGGCGCTGCAGACTGGTCTGCTGCGCAGGGCCGTGGAAGTCTTCGTGCCCGTGGCCCTGGTCTCCGAGATGGTCGAACCGCCCCAGCCAAAGGTGACGCCCCAGCCCCCGCCCGCCCCTGAGTCTCCCAAATCCGTGCCGCGCCAGCAGCAACCCATACTGCCCCCTGCCCCCATGCCCCTGGCCGTGCCCGATGCCCCGCCCGCGCCCAATGCACCCACGGGCGTGGTGGCGCCACCTGCGCCGCTGCCCCCCGTCGCCGCACCCGTCGCCGTGGCCGCGCCGCCCGCACCCCCAGCGCCACCCCGCATCGAGCTGCCCATCAGCGATGCGGCCTACCTCAACAACCCCAAGCCCGCGTATCCGCGCATGAGCATGCAGCAGGGCGAGCAGGGGCGCGTGGTGCTGAACGTGCTCATCGGCGCCGACGGCAATCCCAAGAAGGTCGAAATCCACCAGTCCAGCGGCTTCGAGCGGCTGGACAGGGCTGCCATGGAGGCCGTCATGCGCTGGCGGTTTGTACCGGGCAAACGGGGCGGCGTCCCTGAGACCATGCCAATGCTGGTCCCTCTCAATTTCAGTATGGGGTGAACACCTATGAATGCACAGTTCGGTCTGCTCAATGTCTGGAGCCAGGGCGATGTCGTCACCCGCGGCGTCTTCGTGGTGCTGCTGGTGATGTCCCTGGCCAGCTGGATCGTGATCCTGCTCAAGGCCCTGGACCTGCGCCGCCTGGGCCAGCAGGCGCTCGCCGCGCGCGGCTTCTGGCACGCGCCGGACTTCGCCGCGGCGCTGGACCAGCTGGGAAACGACGACACACCGAACCCGTTTCGCGCGCTGGCGCTGCAGGGTCGCGACGCGATGGCCCACCTGCTGCACCGGGACGCCAGCACAAGGCCCCAGCTGCACGACAGCCTGGACGCCAGTGAGTGGATCACGCGCAGCCTGCGCGCGCAGCTGGATGAGTCCATCGCGCGGATGCAGTCGGGCCTGGCGCTGCTGGCCTCGGTGGGCTCCACCGCACCGTTCGTCGGCCTGTTTGGCACCGTGTGGGGCATCTACCATGCCCTGATGGCCATTGGCGTTGCCGGCCAGGCCACCATCGACAAGGTGGCCGGCCCGGTGGGCGAGGCGCTGATCATGACGGCGCTGGGCCTGGCGGTGGCCATCCCCGCCGTGCTGGGCTACAACGCGCTGGTGCGCGGCAACAAGGGTGTGTCCTCGCGGCTCAACCGCTTCGCGCACGACCTGCATGCCTACTTCGTGACCGGGGCACGGGTCTCGGCCCCGGGTGTTGCACCGGATGGGGCCAACGTCGTGCCCATGAAGAAAGCCTGACATGGCATTCGGCACTCAAGACGACACCGACGAGGTGATGAACGAGATCAACATGACGCCCCTGGTGGACGTCATGCTGGTGCTGCTGATCATCTTCATCATCACCGTGCCGGTGATGAAGCATTCGGTCAACGTGGATCTGCCGCGCGCGACCAGCCAGCCCCAGGACGCCAGGCCGGAGACCATCCGCCTGAGTGTGGACGCCCAGGGCCAGTACTGGTGGAACGAGGCGCAGGTGGACGCGAAGACCCTGCCCGCGCTGCTGGCCGCCGAGGCGCGAAAGAACCCCCAGCCCGAGCTGCACATCCGCGGCGACCGCGCCGTGCGCTACGAGAAAGTGGCCGAGGCCCTGGCCCAGGCGCAACAGGCGGGCCTGCGCAAGATCGGCTTCATCACCGAGCCGGTGATTGGCGGATGAACATGCAACGGCTCTCCAAGTCTGGCTGGATGGCTTTGCTGCCGGCGCTGGCGCGCCACGCGGCAAGAGCACGGGCGACGCCACAGCGGGTTGGTCTGGTGCTGGCCTGGTTTGCGCTGTCGTTGGGCGTGGCCATGGTTTCGCCACTGATCCATCCCAAGTCCATCGAACTGGTTTGCTCCAGTGTCGGCGCGATGAAGTTGGTGATGGACGGCGATGCAAGTCCGGGCACAGGCCTGCTGGACTGCCCACTGTGCCTGGCGATGGACAGCCCGCCACCCGCTATCGGACATCCGGCGACGTTCCGCTGCCCCGGTGTCGCGGTGCGTGGCTCGCTGCTGGCCGTGCGAATTGTTGTTCATGCCGCCGCAGCGTTGCCGGCGCGCGGACCGCCCGCTTGACGAGCTATCAAAGTTATAGCGCTTGAAGTCCATTCCACGTGGCCTCCAGGCTGTTTTGTCTTGAGTTTGCGCGCTCCAACGCGCCAGTTTCATCGCATGTCGGCGCCCCCTGCCGGGTGCCCAGGAGAACAGAATGAACATGATCCGAACCCGTGCGTCGGCCCCGGTCGGGATGCACGTGCCACGAAGCCAGACCCTTCTCTGGGCCGGTGCAACCGGTACCGTCTGGCGGGTGCAGCGCGGGGCGTTCCGCCTTGAGCGCGCAGTCGGGGACGCACTTGTCGTGGTGCACCTCGCCCTGCCGGGAGACCTGCTGGGTGCCGAGGTGTTGTGCGACAAGCCCTACTCCTGCAGCGCGTCGGCGGTTGTCGACAGTCAGGCCGTTCCGGAGCCCATTTTTGGCAACACGGCCCGAGACGCTGCGCTGCGTACGGCCTTGCTCCAGCACCAGCGTCAGGCGTATGACATGGTCCAGCTTCGCAATGGACCGGTTTCGGCACGCGTGGGGCATCTGGTTCACCTGCTGACCAGATTCCAGGCGGATGCCGGGCTGTCCCCTGAACGCAAGCAGTTGCCTCCATTGCGGGACATGGCGCAAATCGTGGACGCCGCACCGGAGACCGTGTGCCGTGAACTCAAGAGACTGATGCCGGAGCTTGCGAGGACCTACCGCCCGCGCGCCCATCGCACCGCCTTCGATCGGGCAGTTGACTCACCGGTGGCGCTGACCTGCTGACCGCACTTCTTTCAACCCATTCCCCCTGAACCTCAAAAGAAAGCCTTCCATGAACCGAGCACTTCCAAAAATTTGCGCCATCGCCGCGGCGGTGGCGAGCCTGGGCGCGCATGCGCAGACGCCAACGCTTCCCACAGTGGAGATCCGGGGCGAGGGGGAGTCCTACGTGCAGCCCAACGGGACCACCGCCACGCGCGATGCCGCGCCCATCGTTCAGGTGCCGCAGTCCGTGATCGTCGTGCCCCGCAAGCTGATCGAAGACCAGGGCGCGCAGACCGTCACGGACGCATTGCGCAACGTCAGCAACGTGCGCCATGTGGACCTGAGGGACTTCTACAACATCCAGTTCAAGGTGCGAGGTTTCAATGCAGCCACGCTGATTGACGGGCAAGCCATGCCCAGCAACTTCTCCAATCTGGAGTCCACCGTGAACGTGGAGTCCATTGAGGTCCTCAAGGGCCCGGCCCCCGCCATCAGCGGCGGCGGCCAGACGGCAGGCAGCCTTGGATTCCTGGGCGGTGCAATTGCCATCACGACCAAGTCGCCGGAGCCGAACGCACGGCGCGAAATCGGCTTCAGGCTGGGAAACTGGTCGGAGCGGGGTGTTTTCTTTGACCTCAACCAACCCATCAACGAGACGGTTGGGGTGCGCCTTGTCGGTGAGTCCCAGCACAACGGAAGCGAGTCCAATGGTGCCTTCTTCAAGCGGTCATCGCTGTTCCCGAGCCTGGTGGTTCGTCCCGGCGGCGGAAGCGAGTTGCTGCTGAAGATGCGCTTTTCACGGCTGTCAAACCTTGACTACAGCGGTTTGCCGCCGGAAGGTACCATTCTTCCCGCGTTGTGGACCCTGCCGCGCAGCCTGAACATCACGGCCACGGGCCAGCCCGTCTCTTCCAGCAAGGTGGACGGATGGAACCTGCAGTGGAAGCAGCCGATCAGCGCGAACTGGTCGTACGAAGTGGCGCTGGCCCAGTCGAGCTCGGTCCTTGACCAGAACGGTGTCTTCACCGATGACTTTTTCTTCCCGAACCCGGGGCCCTTCTACCTGCTGACCGGACTGAACCTGACGCAAAGGGTGAAGTCGACAACCTTGAGCGCCACGCTCAAGGGTCAGGCGGACCTCGCAGGGGTGAAGCACAAGCTGGCGCTTGGCGTTGACGTGGACCGCACGACGGACTACGGGTACATGGCCGGCGCACTGGGCGGCCTGGGCTTGTTCGACATCACCAACCCGGTTCCTCCGGTGTGGGTGGCTCCGGTCCCCAACCTGCCCGGCGCGCAGGACAACACCTACGCCTCCAGCGCACTGTTCCTGCAGGACCGTGTGACCCTGGGGAACAACCTGCATTTGCTGGGTGCGCTCCGGTACACTTCCATCAAGGTCCGCAACCTGTGGCCGGATTTCGGGGTCAACAGCACGACCACCAACAGCAAACTCACTCCGCGTCTTGGTGCGGTGTACGAGTTCACGCCGGTGTACTCGGCTTTTGTGGGCTATGGAGCAGGCATGTCGATCCCGACCAACGGGATCTACACCACGCCGCCCAAGCCCGAGGGCTCCAAGCAAACCGAAATCGGTTTCAGGTCAACCAATCCGGAGGGCCTGAACGCCACGGTGGCCCTGTTCAGCCTGACCCGCACCAACGCACCGGTGGCTGATCCCCTCAACTTTGGCCAGACCATCCAGACTGGCGAGCAACGCTCGACGGGTGTGGACATCGACTGGAACTACAAGGCCAGCAAGGCCTTGACCTGGTTCGGGCATTACACCCGCCAGAACCCCCGAGTGACGCAGGACACCGTACTGGCCGTGGGCAGCCAGCTCTTCAATGTGGCCCGCACATCTGCGCGCGTTGCGTTCCGCTACGACTTCCGTGACGGTGCCCTGCGCGGCCTGGGGGCTGGCCTGGGCGCGACCTATCATTCCGCACTCCCGGGCAATTCGGCAAATGCGTTCTTCACGCCGGCCGTGACGGTTTGGGATGCGCAGCTCTCGTACGTGGCGGGCGGGGCGCGGTATCAACTGGCACTGCGCAACCTGCTGGACAAGCAGTACTACGAGCCATCGGCCTACTTCGGCGGCAACCACGTGACTCCGGCGACCCGTCGGCAAATCTCGCTGACGGCCAGTTATGCCTTCTGAGGCCAACATGCAAAGAAGAGACTTTCAGGCGGGCTTGATCGCCGCCCTTGCGGCGGCTCTTTCCAGCCCGGCGACGGCGCAGACCGGGGGCAAGGCAACCAGCGCCCATGAAGAGACCGGGCACGACATGAGCCAGATGCCGGCGTCCTGGACGGGCAAGGAGCAGATCGGAATGCTGGTCTATCCGGAATTCACGGCGCTGGACCTGATGGGCCCCCAATACATGTTTGCCAGCCTGATGGGCGCGCAGGTGCGTTTGGTAGCCCGCTCACGCGACCCGGTGAGGAGCGATACCGGGGTCGTGGTGGTGCCCGACATGACGTTTGATGAATGCCCGAAAGTCCTTGACATCCTCTTCGTCCCTGGCGGGTCGGTGGGGACGCTCAATGCGATCCGCGACGACGCCACCCGCAACTTTGTGGCGGAGCGGGGCGCCCAGGCGAAGCTGGTCACCAGCGTGTGCACCGGATCGCTGTTGCTGGGCGCCGCAGGGCTTCTGGAGGGCTACCGTGCCACGTCGCACTGGGTGACCCGCGAACTGTTGCCTCTGGTCGGGGCGACCCCGGTGGACGCCCGCGTCGTTCGGGATCGCAACCGCATCACTGGTGCGGGCGTCACGGCGGGGCTGGATTTTGGTCTGGCCATAGTTGAGCAATTGCGTGATCGCGAATATGCTCAAGCCGTACAGTTGCTCGCGGAGTACGCGCCCAAGCCTCCACTCAATTCAGGCACGCCCCGTTCGGCACCGCCCAAGGTCCGACGAATGATGACCGACATGTTTGCGGGATTCATGCAGAAGGCCCGAGTCGCGTTGGAAGCCAGGCCGCAGCGCAAGTAAATCCACGTATTTTTTCTTTCACTACTTTTTCAAGGAGCATTCCCATGTCTGCAAAATTCCTCGCCGTTCTGGCTGCCGTTGCCTTCTCTGCCGCCCACGCCCAGGGCGTAGAGGTCCAGGGCGCCTGGGCGCGAGCCACCGTGCCCGGGCAGAAGGCCACTGGCGCCTTCATGAAACTCACCGCCAAGGATGGCGCAAAGCTGGTGGGCGCCGCCTCGCCGGTGGCCGGTGTGACCGAAGTGCACGAGATGAAGATGGAAGGCGACGTCATGAAGATGCGCGCCATCCCCGGGCTGGACCTGCCCGCGGGCAAGGCCGTGGAGCTCAAGCCCGGCGGCTACCACGTGATGCTGATGGACCTGAAGGCCCCCCTGCCCAAGGACAGCAGCATCCCGCTGACGCTGGTGTTCCGCGACGCCAAGGGCGTGGAAAGCAAGATGGAGCTCAAGGTGCCGGTGGCTGCCCAGGCGCCGGGGCAGGCGGGTGCCGCCGGCAAGATGGATGCGCACAAACACTGAGATGCCGGGTGCCCCGGGCCGTGCTGGCTTGGGGTAAGCTGTACCTCACGATCCACCCCTCAGGAGATGCCGTGAGTGATACCCCCAACTTCGGTTTCGGCAAGTTTGTGCCGGGTTTCGACTTCCTGCAGAACCTGGCCAAGGGTGCGTCGCAAAGCATCCCGCAGATGCCCAACCTGGGCAACTGGGTGGCGCCCACGCTGAACGTCGAGGAGCTGGACAAGCGCATCGACGAACTCAAGGCCGTGCAGTTCTGGCTGGACCAGAACGCCACGGCGCTCAAGGCCACCATCCAGGCCCTGGAAGTGCAGAAGATGACGCTGGCCACCCTGAAGGGCATGAACTTCAACATGGGCGACGTGGCCAACGCCTTCAAGCTCAAGGCCGCAGACGCGGTGATGGGCAGCGTGCAAAAGGTCACCGAATCGGCCGCTGGTGCCGCCGGTGCCGTGGCGGGCGCCGCCGGCGCGGCCCGGCGCCGCACGGCCGCCAAGAAGGCGGCCTCGTCCGGCAAGCCGGCCCCGGGCGGTGTGGTCGACCCGATGCAGTGGTGGGGGTCGCTCACGCAGCAGTTCCAGCAGATCGCCGCCAGCGCCATGAAGGACGCCGCGAAGCAGACCGCCATGGACACCACACGCAACATGGCCACGGGCCTGGCCAAGGAAGCCTTCAAGACGGCGGCGGGCGTGGCCAAGGCTGCTACAAAAAGTGTAGCGTCTCAATCAGCGCCGGTGAGGCCTGCGGCCAAAAAAGCACCTGCAAAACGGCGTACCGCCAGCCGCTGAACCCTTGCGCCGCCTTGTTCGGCGAACGGCCTCCTGAATGAGCGCACGCCTGTTCCCCTGTGGGCACGCCACCCACCCTCAATGGCGCATGGCCGCCGGGCTGGTGCTGGCGCAGTTGCGCGCCCAGATGAGCCTGCCGGGCTACGCCAGCGCGCCCACGCTTGCCTTGCTGTACATCACCGACCACTACGCGGATGACGCTGCGGCCATCCTGGATTTTCTGGGGGGAGAGCTGCCTGAGGTCACCGACTGGGCGGGCACGGTGGGCGTGGGCATCGCCGCCACCAACGTGGAGTACTTCGACGAACCGGCCATGGCGGTGATGCTGTGTGACATACCTGCCGACCAGTACCGGGTGTTCTCAGGGGTTGCGCCCCTGGCGGCGGCCGAGATGGGTGGCTTTGAGCCGATGGCGGCGCTGGTGCATGCCGACGCCGCCACCCACGATGTGGGCGGCCTGATCGCCGAGATGGCGGCCCGCACCGATACGGGGTACCTGTTCGGCGGGCTTGCATCCAGCCGAGGCCGCGCGGTGCAGTTTGCGGTGGGTGGCAACGGCAACATCAAGGGCCACGGCGGCGCCAGCGGTGTGTTCAGCGGGGGCTTGAGCGGTGTGGCCTTCGGGCCCGGGGTGGCGCTGGTCTCGCGCGTCACGCAGGGGTGCCAGCCGGTGCGCGCGGGCGAGGCGGGCGTGCGCGAGATCACGTCGGCCGAGGGTCATGTCGTTCTGGAGCTGGACCACTGGCCTGCGCTGGACGTCATGTTGCGCGATCTTTCTGTTTCGCTGGACCAGCCCCAGTCGGCCCTTCAGGCGGTGCGCGCCACGCTGGTGGGTCTGCTGGAGCCGAGAGACGGCGGGGCCACCGACGCCGTGCACCGCACGGGCAACTTCGGCGCTGACGTGGTGGTGCGCCACATCATCGGGCTGGACCCGTCGCGCCGCGGCGTGGCCGTGGCGCAGCAGGTCGAGGCGGGCACACAGCTGGTGTTCTGCCGTCGCGACATGCCAGCCGCGCGGGCCGACCTGGTTCGCATCTGTGCGGAAATCCGCGAGGAACTGGAGCCCGAGTCCCTTCCGCTGGAGCTGGCCCATGCGTTGGCGGCGCCCGAGGTGACGTCCGCACCGCATCCGGCACGCCGCATAGCGGGTGCGGTCTATGTCAGCTGCGCGGGCCGCGGCGGACCGCATTTCGGGGGTGACAGCGCCGAGCTGCAGATCGTGCGGCGTGCCCTGGGTGACGTGCCGCTGATCGGTTTTTTTGCCGGCGGTGAGATCGCCCGCCACCACCTGTACGGCTACACCGGTGTGCTGACGGTGTTTGTGGGCGACTGAGCCGGACCCGTCGCGTCAGGCTCGCACCAGACCCGCCAGAGCGCGGTTGTCGCCCGATGTCAGCGCCGAGCCTGCAAAAGGATTGCCCGGAAAGAGCGCCGCCAGCTGCGCGTCGGTTGTGCGTTGGGTGCCCCGCAGCACCAGGGACAGCACAGCGCGGAAGTCGTGCAGCACCGGCAGGTCGCGCCGCTCATGGAGTTGGCCGGTCGCCAGACCTTCCCACAGGCCGTGCCAACGGCCTCCGGCAATGCGGTTGCCCATGAGCAGCATGGCGTTGCCGTGGCCGTGATCGGTGCCGCGACTGCCGTTCTCGGCGGCGGTGCGGCCGAATTCGCTGACCACCGCGATGACGTCGTCGGGCTGCGAGAACTCGGCCCTGAGCGCCACCAGCGCCCGCGCCAGGTTGCCCAGGTTGTTGGCCAGCTGGCCGGTCACGCCACCCTGGCTGGCGTGCGTGTCCCAGCCGCCAGCTGAGAGGAACCCGATGCGCAAGGCGCGGTCCTGTCGCATCAGCGCTGCCAGGTGTTGTGCGTCCAGCAACAGTCCGGCGGCGTTGGGCGCACCGTTGCTGGCGGCCTGCATCTCGGGGCTTTCCGCCATGCCGGCCTGCTCCAGCGTGCGCGCCGTTTCCATGCGGCTGCCCGCACCCTGCTGGAAGGCCGGACCCAGCGCGGCGGAGTTGGCATACAGGTCCATCAGCGCGCCGCGCGCGCGGTCGTTGGCCAGCACGCCGGTGCGTGTGGCCGCGCGGCCACGGGCCACCAGCTTGACGGGCGCGATGCCGCGCAGGATCTCGGGGTTGGCTTCGCCCACGCCCAGCGCCAGGGGCGTCGCGTTGCCACCGGCCAGCGTGTTCAGCCAGCCTGTGCCCTCGCTGGTCTTGCCGGGTTGGCCGATCTCCCAGTAGTGCTGCGCCTCGAAGTGCGAGCGCACCGCCCGCGGCAAGCCTGTGGCCGGCACAAATGCCAACGCACCCTGTTGCCACAGCGGCATCAGCGGGGCCAGGGCAGGGTGCAGGCCAAACGTGTTATCCAGCCTGAGTGCGGTTTGCGCCGTGCCGTCAGGCGCGGGGATGGCAATGGACTGGCGCAGCTGGAGGTAGTGCGGGTCGGCATGCGGCACCAGCGCCGAAAGCCCGTCGTAGGCGCCTCGCAGGAACACCAGCACGAAGCGACCGGCACCTTGCGAGCGGTTCTGGGCTTGCGCCTGCGGTGCTCCCAGCACGGCGGCCCAGGGCAGGGCCAGCACATGGCGGCGATGGATCAGGGTTGTGTGTGCCATGGTGCTCTCTACTTGTACATGTACTCGGGGCTGGCCAGTGCCAGGCCCGCCTGCAGCGCGGGGGCTTCCTGCGCAATGCGCGTGCGCGTGGCGGGTGTCAACCAGCGCTGCAGCGGCCGCGCGTCGTCCAGGCGTCGGCCCACGGCAAAGGCGAAGTCGGCGCGGCGCGACAGGGCCTCGGGCGAAAGCCAGGTGGCGGAATCCGTCTTGTAGCCATCGGGGGTTTGCCAGCCGTGCAACGGCTGGCCTGCGCTGGCGAGGAAGCCCAGCGCCTGGTTGAGCCCGCGTTCATCCTGGATGCCGCCCGCAGCCGCCAGCACCGAGCAGGTGTAGTCCAGCGGTGTCTTGAACAGCCGCGATTCGGTGGCCCAGGTCTCGGGTGACTCGATGAGTGTCCGCAGCACAGCCGCGATGTCGCCCTGCGTCGCGCTGTAGCGCTGTGCCAGGCGCTGCACCAGCGCGGGGGGCGGCTGGTCTGCCACAAACCATTGCGCCAGCCTCAGGCTGATGCGTTGGGCGGTCGCTGGATGCCGGGCCAGCAGCCGGATGGCTGCCTCGCCCTCTTGCACGCCGGCATTCCCGAAATGCTGACCCAGCAGCGTCTTGGTGCCGTCGTCGTGCAGGCGTGGCGCAAAGCGGAAGCCGCCATCGCTGCGCGGGTCCACCGTCCAGCCGGTGAGGATGCGCGCGAGCGCGCGCACGTCGGCCTGGGTGTAGCCGCCGTTCACGCCCAGCGTGTGAAGCTCCATCAGTTCACGGGCGTAGTTTTCGTTGAGGCCACGGGCGCGCTGCCCGCCGCTGCCCGCCGCGCCGGGGCGCATGGGCGAGCCGTCGGCCACGCTTCGCGCCTGATCCAGGTAAAACAGCATCGCCGGGTGGCGCGCGCTGGCCAGCAGCAGGTCCTCGTAGCGGCCCAGCGCATGGGGGCGGATGGCGTGGATCACATAGTGGCCGGCGAAGGGACGCACCGCGCCTTTGCCTGCGAACACGTTGAGGTGGTTGAACCAGAACTCGGTCATGCGTGCCAGCAAGGGGTTTTCCACATCGTCCCGGCTGCAGGCGGCCAGTCGCCAGGCTGCGGCCTTGCGAGCCACCTCGCGGCTGAACCGTGTTTCGTCCTGACCCTGGCTGCGCATCTCGCGTTCGCGCCGGAATTTTTCAAACAAGGTGGGGAGCGGCTCGTCAAAAGAAGCCAGCTCCGCCGGCATGCGTGGTGCAGCGCGGCTGGCGGCCGTGGCCACTTGCAGCTGTTGCAGGGCCCATGCCTTGCCCTGCACGCCATCTGCCTGCAGGCCCGCTGGACCGTAACCAAAGCGCGAGACGGCCCGCCAGTGTTCGGCGGAGGTGTCGGTCACGGGTTGTGCCATCGCTGTGCCCGCACAGGCGAACAGGGCGCACAGCCCGAGCCGGAAAATTGCATTGTTCATGATGCGACTCCTCAACCCGCTAACGCGCGGCCGCATCCGCCGGGAGACCGCTTTACCGACCTTTACGTTCTGTCAACGGCGCAACGCAGCAAACGCACCGAACTCCCAGCTGCGCATGGCCAGCAGCAGGGTGTAGCCTTCGCGGTCCTTTTCGGCCAGCTTCTGATCCGTCTGGTGCTGCTGGGCGAAATCCTGGGCCACCCGTTGCATGCGCTCCAGGAAACCCGGCGCCAGCGACCGGCTCACCGAGCCGTGCACCAGCAGAACACCTTCACCCGGCCCGTCAAACCCGCCCGAGAAGTAATCCAGCAGGGCGTTGTCGCGGAAGTAGTTCATCACCGGGCCGTGCGGCCGCCAGCGAAAGGCCTTGGCCAGCTTGAGCCGGTAGCGGTTGAGCGGGCGCAATTCGATGATGCCGATGCGGTCCAGCTGGGCCAGGTACTTGATGCCTTCGGCCTCGCTCAACCGGTAGCTTGCGACGATCTGCTCCAGCGTCCATTGGCTCAGCACACAGATGGCCACCAGCAACAGCTTCTTGTCGGCCACCACGGCTTTTTCCTGCTCTTGCGTCAGCTCCATCAGCAGCGGCTGGGCATCGGCGACACGGCGCGCCAGTTCGGCAAAGTCCAGCTTCAGCGCCCGACAGATGGCGTCGATGCGCGACAGCGGCATGTCGCCTTTGGCCAGCATGCGCTTGACACTGCTCTCTGCCATGTCCAGTGCCTCCGCCAGATCGGCGTAGGTCATCTGCGCGGCCTTGAGTTCCTTCTTGAGGGTGGTGATGAGATCGGCAGTGGTGCTCATGTACGGGTATCTTCAAGAGATACTTTTTGTGCAAAATGAGTGAACTGTATTGAAAAAAGCCGCTTTCAGGAAGTGCCGCAATCACACTTCGCCGAACCAACCGGAGACAGCCTGTGAACTTCAAGACGTCCAAGCCCGAATGGGCCCTTCTGGGTATTTGCCTGACACTGATTCTGGTGGCACTGCTGGGGCCTGCCGTCGCCCAGCCGGCAAACCACCACCACTTTGCCGACCAGCGGGGACTGTGGGGCATCCCCTGCGCCTGGGACGTCCTGAGCAACCTGCCTTTCGCGCTCATGGGCTTCTGGGGGCTGTCCTGTTTGAAGCGGGTATCTGCAATCAGCCGCGTTCAACGAACTTGCGCCGCCCTGTTCTTTTTCGGCCTGGTGGCCACGGCCGTGTGCTCCAGCTGGTACCACTGGCGACCCGACGACGCGGGCCTGGCCGTTGATCGCCTGGGCATGGTGGTCGCCTTTGCCGGCCTGATCGGGCTTGCCGTGGCCGACCGCATCAGCGCGCGTGCTGGCATGGTGTTGGCGGCCCTGGTTCTGGTGCTCGGGCCGCTGAGCGTCCAGGTCTGGGCTGCCACGGGCAATGTGTTGCATTGGGCGGTGCTGCAGTTCGGTGGCATGGCCCTGATGCTGTGGCTGGCCTCGGTGCGGCCGCTGGACGGCGCACTGGCGGTGCGGTTGGTCGGCATCATCCTGGTCTATGCCGTGGCCAAGCTGTTTGAGCAGGCCGATCCCGCGGTGTTCGCGTGGACCGGGCAAATGGTGTCCGGCCACACGCTCAAGCATGTGGTGGCCAGCCTGGCGGCATTGCCGGTGATTTTTTCACTCAGAAACGCCGCCAAATCCGGGCAGAATCCGGCAGGCGATAGAACCAAAGTTGCACGACAAACCTTGTCGGTCAACGCATAACAGCAGACGAGGAGTGCGCCATGACCACCCACACCACCCAGCCAACCGGCGAGCATCCCAACCAGTTCGCCTTGCTCAGGCAGCGCCGCTTTGCGCCGTTTTTCTGGACGCAGTTTTCCGGCGCAGCCAACGACAACCTGTTCAAGTTCGCCTTCACGGTGATGGTGACGTACCAGCTGCAAATCGGCTGGCTGCCGCCGGCCATGGCGGGGCTGGTGATCGGGGCACTGTTCATCCTGCCGTTTCTGCTCTTCAGCGCCACCAGCGGGCAGCTCGCCGACAAGTACGACAAGCGCACGCTCATCATCTTTGTGAAGCGGCTGGAGATCGTCATCATGGCGCTGGCGGCGTGGGGATTCTTCAGCGCCAACATTCCCGTCCTGCTGGGCTGCACCTTTCTGATGGGCGTGCATTCCACGCTGTTCGGCCCGGTGAAATTTGCCTACCTGCCCCACCACCTGAGCGAGCGTGAACTGACCGGTGGCAACGGCATGGTCGAGATGGGCACGTTTGTGGCCATCCTGCTGGGCAATGTGGCGGGCGGGCTGATCATCGCCGTGCCGGAGATCGGCGCGCACCACGTGGGCTTCAGTTGCGTGGGCGTGGCCATCCTGGGTCGGGTGGTGTCGCACTACATCCCGGCGTCACCAGCCACCGACCCGGGCCTGAAGATCAACTGGAACCCGTTCACCGAAACCGTGCGCAATCTCAAGCTTGCGCATGAGAACGTGGTGGTGTTCCGATCGCTGCTCGGTATCAGCTGGATGTGGTTCTTTGGCGCGGTGTTCCTCAGCCAGTTCCCCAGCTTCGCCAAGGAGGTGCTGCACGGCAATGAACAGGTGGCGTCGCTGTTGCTGGTGGTATTTTCCATCGGCATCGGCACCGGCTCCCTGCTGTGCGAGGTTATGAGCCGCCGCCATGTGGAAATCGGCCTGGTGCCGCTGGGCGCCATCGGCATGAGCGTGTTCGCGATCGACCTGTACTTTGCCTCCCGCGGGCTGGCCGCGCCTGCCGGTACGTTCACGCTGGCGCAGTTTCTGGCGGTGCCCGGTCACTGGCGCGTGATGGCGGATCTGGCCCTGCTGAGCCTGTTTGCCGGTTTGTACAGCGTGCCCATGTATGCGCTGATCCAGCTGCGCGCCCAGCCCACGCACCGTGCCCGCATCATTGCGGCCAACAACATCCTCAACGCCCTGTTCATGATCGGCAGCAGCGTCATCGCCGGCGTGCTGCTCAAGTTGGGCATGACCATCCCCCAGATCTTCCTGCTCGTGGGCCTGGCCAATGCCGTGGTGGCGTTCTACATCTTCATGCTGGTGCCCGAGTACTTGCTGCGCTTCGTGGCCTGGGTGGCGTCACGCTGCGTGTACCGCTTCCAGGTGCGGGGGGACGAACACATCCCGGTGCAGGGCGCGGCCATTCTGGCCTGCAACCACGTGAGCTTTGTCGACGCCGTGCTGCTGATGGCAGCCAGCCCGCGGCCCATCTACTTCGTGATGGACCACCGCATCTTCAGGCTGCCGGTGCTGGGCGCGCTGTTCAGGCTGGCCAAGGCCATCCCCGTGGCGCCACAGAAGGAAGATCCAGTCGTCTATGAGGCCGCGTTCAAGCGCGCCGCCCAGGTGCTGCGCGACGGTGACCTGCTGGCCATCTTCCCCGAAGGTGGCATCACCAGGGACGGGCAGCTGCAGCCCTTCAAGGCCGGCATCATGAAGATCCTGGAGCGCGCCCGGGCCGACGGCGTGGAAGCCCCCGTGATCCCGATGGCACTGACCAATCTGTGGGGCAGCTACTTCAGCCGCGTGGAGCAGGTGAAGGGCGAGCAGGTGGCGATGGTGCGGCCGTTCCGCCGTGGGGCGTTCAGCCGGGTGGGGCTGAATGTGGGGCAGGCCCGGCCAGCCGCTGGGCTGACGCCTCAAGTCCTCCAGGATGACGTGGCCACCCTGCTGTCCGGCTCAACCTGACGGAGCAGCTCGCTCAGGCGTCTTCTTCAGGTGTTGTGGGCGGGGACTGCGCGTCCGCCAGCGCAATGTCCCGTACGTTCTTTTGCACCGTCACTGCCGCAAACAGGCTCAGCAGGAACGACATGGCGAAGAAGCCCTTCTCGCTAGATGTCAGTGCCGAGTTCCACAAGCCGACCGCCAACAGCAAAACCGACAGGCCGAGTGACAACCAGCAAAGGCCGAAGTAGATGCCGGTAACTGGAATGCCTTCCATCCGGTCCCGCACGGATTTCTGCAACGAGACACTGGCGAACAGGCCGTACATGATCACGGTGAAGTAGTAGCCCTTCTCGTTGAGTTGCATGCTGGAGTTCCACAGACCGACCATGAACGTAATCGCGCCGACCAGCAATGCGGCCCAGGAAGCCCCGATGAAAGCGCCTGTAGGGCGATGTACTTGTAGTGCCAAGGTGTTCTCCTCTGTTGCCGGGCTGGATTCGCCGCCGCAAAGTATCTCTCAGGAATAGGTATCACAGGAAGGTACTTAAAGTCGATCCGCTTAATTCTCGAATCATTTTTCGAGACTGTGATGAACATGGTGACGAGACTGGCGTCCTGTTCAACAACCTGAGAGGGTTTCATGCAAGTGCTTATTCAACGCGACTCCAAAGCCTGGCAAGTCCAGGTGTGGGTGTCATTCGCCATTGCCGCGTTCCTGTGTGGCGTGGGCCTGGCCTGGTTGCCGGGCAAGGATCTGGATCGAGCCTTCATGGTCATGGGGTACTTCTTTTGCCTGTCCGCGGCCTTCGTGCTGGCCAAGTTCGTGCGGGACAGCGAAAAGGCGCGCATGGAGAACCGTCCGGCCGATACGCCCATGTTCAAGGTCGTTGTTTGGACCGGCTTCTTCCTGGCCATGGCGCTGACCGGCTGGGGGTTGATGCGGATGGAGATCAACGAAACCTACAAGGCCTTCCTGGGCGTGAGCTGGCTGTACCTGATCACCTGCACCTTCACGTTGGCAAAGACACTGCGCGACCGCCACGAGGCCGACCTGAGCGAGGCACGACTACAAGGCCGCTCGTCCCGCGTTGCCGAACCCCAATAACCAGTGATGGAGGAACTCGACATGAACAAGACCCGAATTGCTGCTTTCGTGTTGGCCGCCAGTGCGCTGGCCAGCAGTCCCGTGCGCAGCCAGAGTGAAGTGTCCATCGCACTGTCGATGCTGCCCGTCGCGTCTGTTGTGGGCGTTGCGTCGGTGGCTGTCGCTGGCGTGGGTGCTGTCAGCGCTGCTCCGCTGGTGCTGAGCGCCGCAGGCGCGGTGTTCACCATCAAGGCCGTGGAAGTGTCGGCGCAAGGCACGGTCTATGTGCTGGAGCGAGCGTCCGACGGCGCGCGCGTAAGTGTGGAAGTGTCCGGGCGTGGCGCTGGCGCAGCGTCGCTGGCCGTCGGCACGGGTGTAACGGTCAGCGTGATCGGTGCAGGCTTGGTGCTCAGTGCAGCCGGCGAGGCAATTGCGTTCATCCCCAACGCCATAGGTCGAGCGCTGCTGCACAACGAACGCCTCACCTACTGAAGGGCACATGATGAAAAACGCCTGTTCACTGTTTGTCCTTGCGGTCACGCTGCTGGTCACCCCCGCCGTCCAGGCTGGTCGCAACTGCGAAGCGAGGAAACCCACGGTCCTAACCATCACCAACGGCCTGACGCTGGCCGAGCGCACGATGAACGCGCTGGATGCCAGCGGCGCCCAGGTGGTGGTGCTCGCCCGTGCGGGGCAGGACCTTGGCAAGTACGGCGTTCGCTACTCGCATCTGGGGCTTGCCTGGAAGACGCCAGAGGGCTGGCGCGTGCTGCACAAGCTCAACCAGTGCGGCACGGCCCAGGCAGCGCTGTACCGCCAGGGGCTGGGAGAGTTCTTTCTGGACGACCTGTGGCGCTATGAAGCCGCATGGGTGACACCTGCCGCTGATGTGCAGGGCAAGCTGAAGGCGCTGCTGCTGGACGAGCGCCGCGCCTTCAGCCTGCACCACAAGCCCTACAGCATCGTCAGCTACGCCTGGGGTCGCCAGTACCAGCAGTCCAACCAGTGGGCACTGGAGACGCTGGCCTTGGCCATGGACCCCGGCATCACCAGCCGGGACGCCGCGCAGGCATGGTTGATGTTCAAGGGCTACCGGCCCACGGTGCTAAAGGTTGGTCCGCTGGCCCGCCTTGGTGGACGCATGGGCGCGGCGAATGTGGCGTTTGATGACCACCCGCCGGAAAAGCGCTTCAGCGACCGGATTGAGACAGTCACGGTGGATTCGGTGTTCAATTGGCTTCAGCGCGCCGGTCTGGGCGGCGCGACGGTGACCACAAGCCTGCGGTAGCGGCTTTTCAAGGCCATTTCGGCCTGTGGCCCCCGTCAATGCTTGCTGACCTACTATGAAAACGATAGCAAACCGAGAAGTGAAACATGAGCAAAGCCCTGCGCCTGTCTGAAAAGTGGTTCCGCCGCGGCCTGTGGCTGGTGGCGCTGGTGTTCGCCAGCTTCCTGATCGGCCTGGGTGGCACCGTGGTGGGCGACCTGCCCAGGGTGGAAAAGCGCCTGGAGCTGGACAATTTCCTGCACCGCCCCACGGCGGACAAGCTGCGCGCGGAGATCAAGGCCGCCCGCCAGGCCAGCGAGGAGTCGCAGACCGCCGTCGACCAGGCGCGATTGAAGCTGCAGGTGGCGCGCAGCGATTCGAACGCCGCACGCGAGACGTTCAACAACTGGCTGGCCACGCGCCGCGCCACCCAGCAGGCCGAGCAGGACCCGGAGCTGGTCGCCCGCACCCGGGCGCTGGATGCGCTCAAGCAGGCCGAGCGCGCTGCTCAGGCTGCGGTGGAAAAGCAGGACCAGGTTGCGCTGGATGCGCGCCAGGCCGAGGCCCGTGCCCGCCGCGACTTGAGCCAGTTGGAAAGCGACGCGCGCGACAAGCTCAACGCCGAGCAGCGCAAGGTGGAGTTGCGCGTCTTCCTGTACCGGCTGGCGCTCACGCTGCCGCTGCTGGTGGCCGCAGGCTGGCTGTTTGCCAAAAAGCGCCAGGGCACGTACTGGCCTTTCGTGTGGGGCTTCATCTTCTTTGCAGTATTTGCCTTCTTTGTGGAGCTGGTGCCCTACCTGCCCAGCTACGGCGGCTACGTGCGCTACATCGTGGGCATCATCGCCACTGTGCTGGTGGGTCGCTACGCCATCATCGCGCTCAATCGCTATCTGGAGCGTCAAAAGGCAGCCGAGCAACTGCCCGACGCACAGCGCCGTGAGGAGTTGAGTTACGACACCGCGCTGGCCCGCCTGGCCAAGGGTGTCTGCCCGGGGTGCGAGAGACCGGTGGACCTGAAGAGCGACAAGATTGACTTTTGTCCGCACTGCGGCATCGGGCTGCACGACCATTGCGGTCGGTGCGGTACCCGCAAGAGTGCGTTCGCGAAGTTCTGCCACGCCTGCGGCGCGGGGGCCGGTGCTACACCCCCCGCGCCCGATCCTGCTTGAACTGCTGCGCGAAGCCCGCAAAGTCGCCCGCGTCCAGCGCGTCGCGCACTTCCTGCATCAGGTTCAGGTAGTAGTGCAGGTTGTGGATGGTGGTGAGCATGGGGCCCAGCATCTCGCCGCAGCGGTCCAGGTGGTGCAGGTAGGCGCGTGAAAATCCGCCGGACGCGGCACCGGCGGGCGTTGTCCCGCCCTTGCAGGTGTAGCAGCTGCAGGTTTCGTCCAGCGGCCGCTCGTCGTTCTTGTGGCGGGCGTTGCGGATCTTCAGGTCGCCAAAGCGGGTGAACAGGTGGCCGTTGCGCGCGTTGCGTGTGGGCATCACGCAGTCAAACATGTCCACACCACAGGCCACGCCTTCCACCAGGTCTTCGGGCGTGCCCACGCCCATCAGGTAGCGCGGCTTGTGGGCAGGCAGGCGGTGCGGCGTGTGCGCCATGATGCGCAGCATCTCGTCCTTGGGCTCGCCCACGCTCACGCCGCCCACGGCGTAGCCGGGGAAGTCCATGGCCACCAGCTGGTCCAGCGACTCCTGGCGCAGGTTCTCGAACATGCCGCCCTGCACGATGCCAAACAGCGCGTTGGGATTCTCCAGCCGGGCAAACTCGGCCTTGCAGCGCTGCGCCCAGCGCAGGCTGAGTTCCATCGATTGCCGCGCCTCGCGCTCGGTGGTGATGTGGCCCTTCACGTCGTAGGGCGTGCATTCGTCAAACTGCATGACGATGTCGCTGTTCAGCGTGGTCTGGATCTGCATGCTGATCTCGGGCGTCAAAAACAGCTTGTCGCCGTTCACCGGGGAGGCGAACTTCACGCCCTCCTCGCTGATCTTGCGCATCTCGCCCAGGCTCCACACCTGGAAGCCGCCGCTGTCGGTCAGGATGGGTTTCTGCCAGTTCTCGAACCGGTGCAGGCCGCCAAACTGGGCCATCACGTCAAGGCCCGGGCGCATCCACAGGTGAAAGGTGTTGCCCAGAATGATCTGCGCGCCCATTTCTTCCAGGCTGCGTGGCATCACGCCTTTGACCGTGCCATAGGTGCCCACGGGCATGAAGATGGGGGTCTGCACCACACCGTGGTTGAGCGTGAGCGTGCCGCGCCGGGCGTGGCCTTCGGTTTTGTGCAGATCGAACTGGAGCATGGCGGGATTGTCCCTGAACGCGCAGGGCGATTCCCGCCTCCGTAAAGTAGTCTGGGTGTGACTTTTTAGTGCATCTGCGGCCCTTCGGCGCGCGTAGTTGGCAGGCTTCCATGGGAGCGGCAAATGGGTTGCCGCGGCGAAGTAAATAAAAAGGACGTCAAGCATGAAACGCAGAGTACTTTTCAGTAGTGGGATCAAGGCCCTGGTGCTGGCCGGCCTGACGCCGCTGGCGGCCCGCGCGCAAATGATCCGGGGTCGCGCCCCGCAGGCGCTGCGTTCGATGGTGGTCGAGGCGGTGCAGATGCCCGCCTGGAGCACCGAAGGCGGCCAGCGGCGGCCTTTGGCCCCTGGCGACACCGTCAGCACGGCGCAAGAGGTGCAAACCGACGCCGGCGCTGCCCTGGTGCTGCGTCTGCCCGAAGGCAGCCTGATCCGCCTGGGCGAAAAAACCCGCCTGGGGGTACAGCGCCTGGAGGTCGGTGACGCCGATGGCCGCACGGCCGTGCGCTCCGAGATGACGCTGTTTGACGGCTTCTTCCGCTTTGCCACCTCGGCGGTGGCCAAGGCGGTGGGCCAGCGCCAGATCAATGTGACGCTGCGCACGGCCACGATTGGCATCCGCGGCACCGATTTCTGGTCCATGACCGACGCTGCGCACGACGCCGCCTGCATCTTTGAGGGCCGCATCGACCTGGACACCCGCGACCAGGGCGCGCTGGTGCTGGACAAGCCCACGGCGTTCTGGGCACGCTTCTTCCAGCAGCCGGTACAGCCCGTGGGCAACGCCACCCCGCAGCAGCTGGCCACTTTTCTGGGCTCTACCGAGCTGTCACCCGGCAAAGGGGTCGCCCTGACGGGCGGCCGCTGGCAGGTGCTGGCCCTGGGCACGCGCGATTCGCGGGAAGCACTGCGTGTGGCGGGGCGCTTGCGCGCAGCCGGCTACCCGGCGCAGAGCGTGGCGCAGGGTGGCGGCCACGAAGTCCGCATTTCCGGGCTGGCCACGCGCGAGGATGCCCAGGCCGTGCTGGCGCGGATTGCCGGTGTTGAGGGCGTCAACGGGCGGGTGGTGTCCAGTGTCTGAGGCGCCCGCGACGGAAATGAAGTGGTACCGCTCGGTGGCGGTCAAGACTTTCGGGATCGCCTTTGTGGCCACCCACGTTCCGTTGCTGGTACTGATCGCTGTGCTGACGCTGCGCCCCCAGTGGCTGACGCCGTGGGGGGTGTTTCTGGTGACGCTGGTGGCCACGCTGCTGGCGACGGCCCTCGTCCTGTGGGTGCTGTGGCGGCTGTTCCGCCCGCTGCGGCTGGCTGCCGACGGTTTGCTGGGCTTCATGCTGCGGGGCGAGACGGTGCATGTCTCCGCCGCTGCGCAGGACGAGGTGGGTCGCCTGGTCCGCGTGCTGGTGCGGTCGCTGGCGCACCTGGGGCGCAGCCGCGCGCCTCTGCTCCACGCCGGCGCCCTGTTGCTGAACCGCCGGCTGCACCAGCCCGAGTCGGCTGACCTGGCGACGCATCAGGTACTGGCGCTGGTGGAAGTCGACCAATGGCAAGCCATTGAGGACGAGGCCGACGCCCAGCACATCCTGGACGTGCAAGCCGCGTTTGGTCGCCGGGTCAAGGAGGCCTTTGCCGACAGCGGACTGGTGCTGACCTGGGGCCGCGGTCGTTGCCTGGTGCTGGCGCCTCCGCCTGCGGCGGACATGCACGAACGTCTGGCGATGCTGCGGGATCCTTTTCACTCTGCGACCCGGCCTGCCCGCTACACCTGCAGCGCGGTGGTGGAGACCCGCTCCAGTGGCCCGATGGGCTGGTCCAGCGCGCTGCAACGGCTGGAACATCGCCTGTTTGCTCTTCGACTGGGGCTGGAAGCTTCTGCTGCGGCCTGATCAGTCCGCGCGGCCCAGCAGCATGGCGTCGCCATAGCTGAAAAAGCGGTAGCGCTGTGTGATGGCGTGGCGGTACAGCGCCATTACCGGGTCGTATCCCGCAAACGCGCTCACCAGCATCATCAGGGTGCTTTTGGGCAAATGAAAGTTGGTGACCAGACGGTCCACCACCTGGAACCGGAATCCCGGCGTGATGAAGATCGCGGTTTCTCCCGACGTGCGGCCGGTGGCGGCCCATGATTCCAGCGTGCGCACCGTGGTCGTGCCCACCGCCACCACGCGGCCGCCGCGCGCTCGGCAGGCCTGGATGGCGTCGATCGTGGCGGGGGGCACGGCGTAACGCTCGCGTTGCATGCGGGGGCCTTCAATGGTCTCGGCCTTGACCGGCTGGAATGTGCCCGCACCCACATGCAGCGTGACGGCAGCCCGTTGCACGCCGCGCGCGTCCAGCGCCGCCAGCAGCGCGTCGTCGAAATGCAGCGCCGCGGTGGGCGCGGCCACTGCGCCGGGGTGGCGTGCAAACACGGTCTGGTAGCGCTGGACATCGTCGGACGAATCGAGGTGTGTGATGTACGGCGGCAGCGGCACATGGCCGCAGCGCTCCATCACCGCATAGGCGTCTTCGCTGAAACCGAAGCGGAACAGCGCGCCGTCCTCGTCGGGCCAGCGGCCAAGCAGTGTGGCCGTGAAGCCGCCCGCCATGGGCAGCGTGGTGCCCACAGGCGGCTTCTTGCTGACCTTGACATGGGCCACGACCTCGTTGGCGCCCTGCGGCCCCTGCAAGACGCGCTCGACCAGCAACTCCACCTTGCCGCCGGTCGGCTTTTCGCCGAACAGCCGTGCCTTGATGACCTTGGTGTCATTGAAGACCAGCAGGTCGCCGGCGTCCAGCAATGAGGGCAGTTCGCGAAACACGCGGTCCGCGGGCTGGGCACGGGTAGCGTCCAGCAGGCGCGACGCGCTGCGCTCGGCCGCGGGGTGCTGGGCAATCAGTTCCGGGGGAAGGGCGAAGTCGAAATCGCTGACGGTGAAGGTGCGCATGTGCGTCAAAATTGTCCCATGCCCGAAAAGAAGGAGATGACCGCGCCGCAAAAGGCCATCGTCAAGATGGGCCTGACGCGCGACATCGACCTGGCCCTGCACCTGCCGCTGCGCTACGAGGACGAGACGCGCATCGTCAAGCTGCGGGACATGGGGCGCGGCGCGGGGCGCGAGGGCGACACCGTCCAGATCGAGGCCACGGTTACCGCGTGCGAAATTGCCTACCGCCCGCGTCGCCAGCTGCTGGTGACGGTGGACGATGGCAGCGACACCTGTGTGCTGCGCTTTTTCAACTCCTACCCCTCGCAGCAGAAGGCGCTGGCCGTGGGCAACCGGGTGCGCGTGCGGGGCGAACTCAAGGGCGGTTTTGCAGGCTGGACCATGATGCACCCGTCGTTTCGTGCGGCGGGAGGCGAGCTGCCCACGGCGCTGACGCCGGTGTACCCCACAGTGGCAGGGCTCCCCCAGGCCTACTTGCGCCGTGCCGTGCAGTCCGCCGTGGAGCGGGTCGACCTGACCGAGACGTTCCCGGCAGGCCTTGGGTACCAAATCGGCCACCAGCCCGCATGGAATCTGCGTGAGGCGCTATCATTTTTGCACCACCCGCGGCCCGAAACCGCCCTGGAGACACTGGAGGACCGAAGCCATCCTGCCTGGCAACGCCTGAAGGCGGAGGAGCTGCTGGCGCAGCAGCTGTCGCAGCTGCAAAGCAAGCGGGAGCGCGACCGGCTCCAGGCCCCGGCTCTTCAGGCGCGTCCGGGTGGCTTGCATGCGCAGTTGCTGGCCGTGCTGCCTTTCCAGCTGACCGCAGCACAGCGCCGGGTCGGCGAAGAAATCGCGCTCGACCTGGCACGTCCTGTGCCGATGCACCGGCTGCTGCAGGGCGACGTGGGCTCGGGCAAGACGGTGGTGGCCGCGCTGGCGGCGGCCATCGGCATTGATGCCGGCTGGCAATGCGCCCTGATGGCGCCCACCGAAATCCTGGCGGAGCAGCATTTCCGCAAGCTCATCGGCTGGCTTGAACCCCTGCTGAGTCCGCGCGGACAGCGCGTGGCCTGGCTCACTGGCAGCCAGAAAAAGAAGGAGCGCCGCGAGATGCTGGCCCTGATCGAAAGCGGCGAGGCGGCGCTGGTGGTGGGCACGCACGCCGTGATCCAGGAACAGGTGCAGTTCCGCAACCTGGCCCTGGCCATCATCGACGAGCAGCACCGCTTTGGCGTGGCCCAGCGACTGGCGCTGCGCAGCAAGATGGGCACAGGAGCGGACGCCGGGCCATCGGGGGCCAGGGAACCCCATTTGCTGATGATGTCTGCCACGCCGATCCCGCGCACGCTGGCGATGAGCTACTACGCCGACCTGGACGTCTCCACACTGGACGAGCTGCCGCCGGGGCGTACGCCGGTGGTGACCAAGGTGGTGTCTGACCAGCGGCGCGACGAGGTGATCGAGCGCATCCGCGCCCAGCTGGCCCAGGGGCGGCAGGTGTACTGGGTCTGCCCGCTTATTGAAGAAAGCGAGGCGATGGACCTGACCAATGCCACCGCGACACATGCCGAGCTGAGCGCAGCGCTGGCCGGCGGCACAACGGATGTCATGGTCGGCCTGTTGCACTCGCGCATGCCGGTAGCCGAGAAGAAGGCAGTGATGTCGCTGTTTACGGGCGGCCAGATGGGCGTGCTCGTGAGCACAACAGTGATCGAGGTGGGCGTGGATGTGCCCAACGCGTCGCTGATGGTGATAGAGCATGCCGAGCGCTTCGGGCTGAGCCAGCTGCACCAGCTGCGCGGGCGTGTGGGCCGGGGTGCGGCCGCTTCGGCCTGTGTGCTGCTGTACTCCATGGGCGATGCGCCACGCCTGGGTGAGGCTGCCCGTGAGCGGCTCAAGGCGATGGCGCAGACGCACGACGGGTTCGAGATTGCCCGGCGTGACCTGGAAATCCGCGGGCCCGGCGAGTTCCTGGGGGCCCGCCAGTCGGGCGCGCCGCTGCTGCGCTTTGCCGACCTGGCCACGGACACGGAACTGCTGGTGTGGGCCCGGCAACTCGCCGCGCAGATGCTGGACAGCCACCCCGAATTGGCCCGCCAACATGTGGCGCGCTGGTTGGGTGGAAAATCGGAGTATCTCAAGGCCTGAAGACACATCTTCGCGCACCCCCGACATGACCCTGACCGAACTCCGCTACATCGTTGCCGTCGCCCGCGAGAAGCACTTCGGCCATGCGGCCGAAGCCTGCTTTGTCTCGCAGCCCACGCTGTCGGTGGCGATCAAGAAGCTGGAAGACGAGCTCCAGGTCAAGCTGTTCGAGCGCAGCGCCAACGAGGTCACGGTCACCCCGCTGGGCGAGGAGATCGTGCGCCAGGCGCAAAGCGTTCTGGAGCAGGCCGCCAACATCAAGGAGATCGCGCGGCGTGGCAAGGATCCGCTGGCCGGCCCGCTCAAGCTGGGCATCATCTACACCATCGGTCCCTATCTGCTGCCCGACCTGGTGCGCCAGGCGATCGCGCGCACGCCGCAGATGCCTTTGATGCTGCAGGAGAACTTCACGGTCAAGCTGCTGGAGATGCTGCGCACCGGCGAGATCGATTGCGCCATCCTGGCCGAGCCATTCCCTGACACCGGTCTGGCCACGGCCGCGCTGTACGACGAGCCTTTCATGGCGGCGCTGCCCAGCCACCATCCGCTGGCCGGGCTGAAATCCATCACCGCCGAAGCACTCAAGAAGGAAACCATGCTGTTGCTGGGCAACGGCCACTGCTTTCGTGACCACGTGCTGGAGGTGTGCCCCGAGTTCGCTCGATTCTCGAGCGACGCCGAAGGCATCCGCAAGAGCTTCGAGGGCTCGTCACTTGAAACCATCAAGCACATGGTGGCCGCCGGCATGGGCGTCACGCTGGTGCCGCGCCTGTCGGTGCCCAAGGAAGCACTGGCGCCCAAGCGCCGCCGCAAGGACGAGGACGCCTTTGTCAGCTACCTGCCCATCACCGACGAGCATGGGGGCGCGCCGCCCACGCGCCGGGTGGTGCTGGCCTGGCGGCGCAGCTTTACCCGCTACGAAGCCATCGCGGCGCTGCGCAATGCGATCTACGCCTGCGAGCTGCCGGGCGTGACGCGCCTGTCCTGAGCGGGGCGTTGGGCCGGGCCTGTGAACATCGAACCGCTGCGCCACAAGCTCGCGCTGTACCTGGACCTGATCCGCTGGAACCGCCCCGCGGGCTGGCTGCTGCTGCTGTGGCCCAGCCTCAGCGCGTTGTGGGTTGCCGCCGGCGGCTGGCCGGGCTGGCATCTGCTGGCGGTGTTCGTGCTGGGCACCATCCTGATGCGCAGCGCGGGCTGCTGTGTGAACGATGTCGCCGACCGCGAGTTCGACCGGCATGTGAAGCGCACTGCGCAGCGTCCGGTAACGGCCGGCAAGGTGTCGGTGAAGGAGGCACTGGCGCTGGGCTCAGTGCTGGCGCTCGCCGCGTTTGGACTGGTGCTCACCACCAATCTGGTCACGGTCGCCTGGTCGTTTGCGGCGCTGGCCATCGCCATTGCGTATCCCTATGCCAAGCGCCTCGTGTCAATGCCGCAGGCCGTGCTGGGTGTGGCGTTCAGCTTTGGCATCCCGATGGCCTTCGCCGCAGTTCAGTCGCAGGTGCCGCCGCTGGCCTGGGTGCTGCTGGCGGGCAACCTGTTCTGGGTGCTGGCCTACGACACCGAATACGCGATGGTGGACCGGGACGACGACCTGAAGATCGGCATGAAGACCTCGGCCATCACGCTGGGCCGCCGGGATGTGCCCGCGATCATGCTCTTCTACGCAATTTACCTGCTGATTTGGGCTGCAGCCCTCTTGGATGCTGGGTTGCCCGCTATATTTTTGATAGCAATTGGACTGGCCGCAGCGCAGGCGGTCTGGCACTGGACGATGATCCGCGGGCGTTCGCGCGATGGGTGCTTTCGGGCCTTTCGCCTCAACCACTGGCTGGGCTTCACCGTGTTCGCGGGTATGGTGCTGGGGTTTGCGCTCAAGCCTCTGGTCTAGAGTTTTGGATTGAAAAAGCTTTGGCTGGTTTGTTTCCCCGCCGGTTGACGGCGACGTGTACCCGCCTGCGCTCGTGTCCCCCGGATTGGGCTGAGCCCAATCCTCCTCCTTTGCCTCGCTTCGGCGGGCACCCATCGCCGCCAACCCGCTGCGTGCAAGGTACGTCACCACCCGGACTTCACCCCGTTCTAGCGGGTTCACTCCACTGGATCAGGTGGGCAGGGGATTGTGCGAAGCGAGGTAAAGGAGGAGGGCTGGCGCAGCCAGCCCGGGGGACACGAGCGCAGCACAGTTCCCTGACCACCTGAACCTGAGACAGCCTTGGCGTGTGACAGGAACGAGCATCCAGCCCTGACTCACCCCGCGGGCAGCTACCCGCCGAACTCGTCACCAAGCTCCCTGGCGCGCTGGCGCGCCGCGTGCAGCGCCTTGATGAACAGGGCGTTCACGCCGTCGTGCTCCATCGAGGTGATGGCGGCGTAGGTGGTGCCGCCCTTGGACGTGACGCGCTGGCGCAGCACCTCCGGTGGCTCGTCGGACGCCCGGGCCAGCTCGGAAGCGCCGACAAACGTGCCCACGGCCAGCTGGTGCGCCTGCTCTCGCGTCAGGCCCATTTCGACGCCCGCCGCCGTCATGGCTTCAAGGAAGAAAAACACGTAAGCCGGGCCCGAGCCCGAGAGCGCGGTCACCGCGTCCAGCTGCTCTTCGGCGCTGACCCAGAGGTATTGGCCGGTGGTGGCGATCACCTGTTCCACGCGGGCTTTGTCGCTGGCGGTAACCGCGTTGCGCGCGAACAGGGCCGTCATCCCCTTGCCCACCAGCGCGGGCGTGTTGGGCATGGAGCGCACGATGCGCTGCGTGCCCAGCCACTGCGCGATGCTGTCGCTGCGGATGCCGGCGGCCACGCTCAGGTGCAGCGCGTTCGCGGCATGTGCGCGCACCGGGGCGGCGGCGTCCCGGAAGGTCTGGGGCTTGACCGCCCACACGACCAGTCCGCAGCGCGCGAGCGACGAACCCGCCTGGGCCTGCGCGGCGACGCCAAACTGGCTGTGCAGCCGGGTGCGGGCTTCGTCCCAGGGTTCGACCACTTCAATCTGGCTGGCGGGCAACCCGGTGCGGATCAAGCCGCCGATGATCGCGCTGGCCATGTTGCCGCCGCCAATGAATGCGATGGCGCTGTTGTCTGTGCTCATGGGCTTTCCAGGAATTCAAAGGCCACGAACTGCGTGACCTGGGCAGGGTTGAAATTGTCGTCGCTCACGCACACCAGCGTGCGGTTGCCCGGCTTGCCGTCCCGGCCCGCCAGCGTCGGTCCCCAGGCCATGCCTTCGGTGTTGTCCAGCCTGGAGAGGCCCAGTTGCGAAAAATCCGCCACCAGTGTCTTGGGCATGGGCTGGTGGTTTCCGGGCGACAGGGTGGCGTGGTCCAGCGTGTTGCTGCCGGAGCGCGTATCCACCTGGTACAACCGCAGCGAATTGCCCAGTCCGGTTGTATAGGCGCGTTCCAGCACCAGCATCTGATGGTCGTCCAGCATCAGGATCTCGCTCACGCCGTTGTCCGCATACGTACCGGGCACCAGCGGGGCGCGCGGGATGGCATCGGGCAGGTAGGCACGCTGTTGCAGCGGCAGGCCACTGTCCATGTCCAGCTGCGTGAAGCGACAGGGCCCGCCGGCCTGGGTGGGCGTGGGCACAGGGCCGTCCTGCTGCAGGGCGGCTTCCATCGCCACCCAGATGCTTTGGCCGCCGGGCGCCATCGCAAGTCCTTCCAGGGTGAGGTTGTCGCGCGGGCCGGTGCCGGGCATGGCATGCATGCGCAAGTGGGTGGGCAGCGCCAAGGCACGGCGGTGGGTGCCATCCAGCGCGATTTCATGGACGAAAGGGTCCAGACCGAGGCGCGCATCGCCCTCGCTGGCCCAAAGAAGCGTGTTGCGCCCCGGCACGAATCGCAGGGCTTCCGGGTCCGGCACTTCGCCGCCCTGGCGCCGGTTGGGGAAGGGCTGGCCGCCGCTCTGGCGCAGCGTGACCACGTCCAGCAGCTCGGGTGCGCCCAGGCGCTGGCCGTCCAGCGGCAGGCGCAGGGTGTAAAAGCGCGCGGGGGCCGGGTCGGAACGGTCATCGCTCAGCGCGCGCCAGAGGCCGCTGGCGGGGTCAAAGTCCAGCCCGGACAGGCCACCCACGGTCGTGCCGCGGAACTGCATCCGGTGGGCCAGTGTGGTCTCGCCGATCAGCCGCAGCCGGCCGGGTCGAGCCGGCTGGCGCACGGGCGCGCAGGCCGCCACCGCAGCGGCAGCGACCGCGGCGGCGAGCCACTGGCGTCGCGTGAGGCAGGAGGTACTCATGGTTTCCAGTCTATTCGCTCAAAGTGGCATGCGTTAGGCTCATCGCCCATGAAACATGTTCTTGCACTGGACCAGGGCACGACCAGCTCGCGTGCCATCCTGTTCGACCGCGCAGGCCAGGCCGTGGCGGTGGCGCAGCGGGAGTTCCGCCAGATCTTCCCGCAGCCCGGCTGGGTGGAGCACGACGCGAACGAGATCTGGGCCTCGCAGTCGGCCGTCGCCCGGGAATTGATGGAAAAAGTGCTTCCAGCCCCCGTCGGTGCTGATGGACGCGCTACAAAAAGCATAGCAGATGAGATGTGCGTTGCGATCACCAACCAGCGCGAAACCACCGTGCTGTGGGAGCGCGCCACCGGCCAGCCCGTGGCCAATGCCATCGTCTGGCAGGACCGCAGGACCGCGCCGCGCTGCGACGAGCTGCGCCTCCAGGGCAAGGCCGGCCTGATCCAGAAGAAAACCGGCCTCGTGATCGACGCCTACTTCTCGGCCACCAAGCTGCAGTGGCTGCTGGACCATGTGCCCGGCGCCCGCGCCCGGGCCGAGCGCGGGGAGCTGGCCTTCGGTACGGTGGACAGCTGGCTGATCTGGAACCTCACCGGCGGCAAGGTGCACGCCACGGATGCGAGCAACGCCTCGCGCACCATGCTGTTCAACCTGCACACGCTGCAGTGGGACGACGAGCTGCTTCGCCTGTTCAATATCCCGCGCAGCGTGTTGCCGCAGGTGGTGTCGTCCAGCGGCGTGCTCGGACATACCGACGCCAACGTGCTGGGCGCGGCGCTGCCAATTGCAGGTGTGGCGGGCGACCAGCAGGCCGCCACGTTCGGCCAGGCCTGCTTTGCGCCAGGCATGGCCAAGAACACCTATGGCACCGGCTGCTTCATGCTGATGAACACCGGCACTGCCGCAGTGCCCAGCCGCAACAAGCTGCTGACCACCGTGGGCTGGCAGGGGCCTGCGGGTCCGCGTCGCACGGCCTACTGCCTGGAAGGTGGCGTGTTCATGGCCGGCGCCACCATCCAGTGGCTGCGCGATGGCCTGCAGATGATCCAGTCCGCGCCCGAGGTGGAAGCGATTGCCAACCTGGTGCCCGACACCGGTGACGTGTATCTGGTGCCAGCCTTCGCCGGCCTGGGTGCGCCCGACTGGGACGGCTACGCCCGCGGCACCCTGCTGGGCATGACCCGCGGCACCACCCGTGCCCACATTGCGCGCGCCGCGCTGGAAGCCATTGCGCTGCAGGTGGCCGACGTGTTTGACGCCATGGCGCGCGACAGCGGCATTGCCCTCAAGGAGCTGCGTGTGGATGGCGGGGCCTGCAGCAACAACCTGCTGATGCAGATGCAGGCCGACTTCCTGGGCGTGCCGGTGGTGCGGCCCAAAGTCACCGAGACCACGGCTCTGGGCGCGGCCTACCTGGCTGGTCTGGCCACCGGGCTGTGGCAGGACGCGGCGGAAATTTCGTCCCAGTGGCAGGTGGACCGGCGCTTTGAGCCTCAGCTGGGCGCGGCCCAACGGCGGGCCAAGCTCGCGCGCTGGCGCCAGGCGGTTGAACGCTCCAAAGCCTGGGCCGACAATTGAGCGCATGACCGAGCCCGCCCTGCCCACCCGGCGCGAAGACCTGATCGCGCGACTCGCCCAACCCAAGCACTATGACCTGGCCATCATCGGCGGCGGCGCCACCGGCCTGGGCGTGGCGCTGGACGCGGCGGCACGCGGTTTCAGTGTGGTGCTGGTGGAGTCCCACGACTTTGCAAAGGGCACCTCATCGCGCGCCACCAAACTCGTGCACGGCGGCGTGCGCTATCTGGCGCAGGGCAATATCGCCTTGGTTCGCGAGGCGCTGCACGAGCGCACCACGCTGCTGCACAACGCGCCGCACCTGGCCCAGCCTCTGCCTTTCGTGATGCCGTCGTACAAGCTGTGGGAGACGCCGTTTTATGGCGTGGGCCTTAAGATGTACGACGCGCTGGCCGGCAAGGCCGGGCTGGGCGCCACCGAGTTCCTGGGCCGCGACGCCACTCTCAAGCTGTTGCCCAATGCCCAGCCGCAGGGACTGAAGGGCGGCGTGAAGTACTGGGACGGCCAGTTTGACGACGCGCGCCTCGCCCTCGCGCTGGCGCGCACCGCCGCCACCCGCGGGGCGCTGCTGGTCAATTACTGCGCCGCCACGGGGCTGATCCACGAAGGCGGCAAGGTCACGGGCCTGACTTGCGAAGACCGCGAAACCGGCCGGAGCTTTCGCATCCAGGCGCGCTGCGTGGTGAATGCCGCGGGCGTCTGGGTGGACGAATTCCGCCAGAAGGACGGCGAGGCGGTCGGTCGGCCCGTCAAACCCATGGTGGCGCCCAGCCAGGGCGTGCATCTGGTGGTGGACCGCGAATTCCTGCCCGGCGACCATGCGCTGATGGTCCCGAAGACGGCCGACGGCAGGGTGCTGTTTGGCGTGCCCTGGCTGGGCAAGGTGATCCTGGGCACCACCGACACGCCGCGTCACGACCTGGGACGCGAGCCCGACGCTTTCAGGGAAGAGGTGGCGTTCATCCTGGGAGAGTCTGCGCGTTATCTATATAGAGCGCCGAAGCGGGAAGACGTCAAAAGCATCTGGGTCGGCCTGCGTCCGCTGGTCAAACCGCAGGATGACGATGGCGACAACACCAAGGGCCTGAGCCGCGAGCACACCGTGCTGGTCAGTCGCAGCGGCCTCGTCACGGTGACGGGTGGGAAATGGACGACCTATCGCGCCATGGCCGAGGATGTTCTGGAGAAATGCTTTGAAAAGAAGCTGCTCCAGAGCGTTACGGCGGGAGTGACCACTGACTTGCTCCTGGTGGGAGCGGCCGGCATCGGTAAAGCCCATCCACCAATCTGCAGTCCACCGGGCAGCCACTCTTACGGAAGTGAGCAAACACTTATTGAAGAGCTGCCAGGCGCAGGCAACGAACTGGGCGGTGGCCTGACCGAGGCCATGGTTCGGTTTGCGGCCCGTCACGAATACGCACGGACGGCAGAAGATGTGCTGGCCCGACGTTCGCGCCTGCTTTTCCTGGACGCGGCGCTGGCCGCAGACCTGGGACCGGTGGTGGCCGGCGTGCTGAGCGAGGAGACGGGCAATGATCCGCAGTTGCCCGCCTTCCTTGATCTGGCGCGCCACTACCGGCGGTTGCCGGACTGAGACACCGCCGCACCATGGGTGCAGTTGACGGCGCAATTTCACTGTGCCATAATCGCGGGCTGCGCTTTGAAAAAGTGCATATCTGCCCAGCGAAAGCGCCGTGAGTGGTTCATGGCGTGGACGACGGGCCCAAGACTGACTGGATGCCTTCTGCGGTGTTGTGCTGCAAGAGTCCTCCGGTGCAAGTTGGGAACACATTGAAATGATCCAGACTGAATCCCGGCTCGAAGTCGCCGACAACACCGGTGCGAAGTCCGTTCTTTGCATCAAGGTGCTGGGCGGCTCCAAGCGTCGCTACGCCAGCGTTGGCGACGTCATCAAGGTGAGCATCAAGGAGGCCGCCCCGCGCGGTCGCGTCAAGAAGGGCGAGATCTACAGCGCCGTGGTGGTCCGTACCGCCAAGGGCATCCGCCGTGGTGATGGCTCTCTGGTCAAGTTCGACGGCAATGCCGCCGTGCTGCTCAACAACAAGCTGGAGCCCATCGGCACCCGCATCTTCGGACCCGTCACGCGCGAACTGCGCACCGAGAAGTTCATGAAGATCGTGTCCCTGGCTCCTGAAGTTCTGTAAGGGGACGCCACATGAACAAGATTCGCAAGGGCGACGAAGTCATCGTGCTCGCCGGCCGTGACAAGGGCAAGCGCGGCAAGGTGTCGCTGCGCAAGGACGACTCCCATGTGCTGGTCGAGGGCATCAACCTCGTCAAGAAGCACACCAAACCCAATCCGCTCAAGGGCACCACGGGCGGCATCGTCGAAAAAGCCATGCCGATCCACCAGTCCAACGTGGCGATCTTCAATGCCGTCACGGGCAAGGCAGACCGTGTGGGCATCAAGATCGTTGGTGACAAGCGCGTGCGCGTCTTCAAGTCCAGCGGCGAAGAAATCAAGGTGGCATGACCATGGCACGACTGCAACAACACTACCGCGAAAAAGTGGCTCCGGAACTGATGGCCAAGTTCGGCTACAAGTCGCCGATGGAAGTTCCGCGCCTGACCAAGATCACGCTGAACATGGGTGTCTCGGAGGCTGTGGCCGACAAGAAGGTCATGGACAACGCCGTGGGCGACCTGACCAAGATCGCGGGCCAGAAGCCTGTGGTCACCAAGGCCAAGAAAGCCATTGCCGGCTTCAAGATCCGCGAAGGCCAGGCGATTGGCTGCATGGTCACCTTGCGCGGTGTCCGCATGTACGAGTTCCTGGACCGCTTCGTCACCGTGGCGCTGCCCCGTGTGCGCGATTTCCGCGGCATTTCCGGGCGCGCATTTGATGGCCGTGGCAACTACAACATCGGCGTCAAGGAACAGATCATTTTCCCCGAGATCGAGTACGACAAGGTCGATGCCTTGCGCGGTCTCAATATCAGCATCACCACAACGGCCAAGAACGACGAGGAGTGCAAGGCACTTCTGGCGGGCTTCCGTTTCCCCTTCAAGAACTGAGGTGACCCGTGGCAAAAATGGCTTTGATCGAGCGTGAGCTCAAGCGGGACAAACTGGTTGCCAAGTACGCGAAGAAACTCGCGGAACTGAAGGCGGCGTCCAACGACCCCAAAAAGAGCGCGGAAGAGCGTGCAGCGGCCCGCGTGGCCCTGCAGAAGATTCCCCGCAACGCAAACCCGACGCGTCAGCGCAATCGATGTGGCATCACGGGCCGTCCGCGCGGCACGTTCCGCCAATTCGGTCTGGCACGCGCCAAGATCCGTGAAATGGCCTTCGCCGGGGATATCCCGGGCGTGGTCAAGGCCAGCTGGTAATCGGCGCAGGAGAGACACAACATGAGCATGAGTGATCCCATTGCCGACCTGCTGACGCGCATCCGCAACGCACAGATGGTGGCCAAGCCGTCTGTGTCGGTGCCCTCTTCCAAAGTGAAGGTGGCCATTGCGCAAGTGCTGAAGGACGAAGGCTACATCGACAGCTTCCAGGTCAAGAGCGAAGCCGGCAAGGCCGAGCTTGAAATTGCCCTGAAGTATTACGCTGGCCGCCCGGTGATCGAGCGCATTGAGCGCGTGAGCCGCCCTGGCTTGCGCGTGTACAAGGGCGTCGGCGCCATTCCCCAGGTCATGAACGGCCTGGGCGTGGCAATCGTCACCACCCCCAAGGGCGTGATGACCGACCGCAAGGCGCGCGCGACCGGCGTCGGTGGCGAAGTGCTTTGCTACGTGGCCTAAAGGGAAGGAACCGAATATGTCCCGAGTAGGAAAAATGCCTGTCGTCGTCCCCGCTGGTGTCGACGTGTCGGTCAAGGAAGACCAGATCAGTGTGAAGGGTGCTGGCGGCTCGCTGTCGCTGTCCCAGAATGCGCTGGTCAAGGTCGTGAGCAAGGACGGCAAGCTCAGCTTTGAGCCGGCCAACGACTCCCGCGAAGCCAACGCCATGAGCGGCACCATGCGCCAGCTGGTGAACAACATGGTGACCGGTGTGACCAAGGGCTTCGAGAAGAAGCTGTCTCTGGTTGGCGTGGGCTACAAGGCGCAGGCCCAGGGCGCCAAGCTGAACCTGACAGTCGGCTATTCGCATCCGGTGAACAAGGATATGCCCGCCGGTATCACGGTGGCCACCCCGGCACCTACGGAGATCGTGATCAAGGGCGCTGACCGTCAGCGCGTGGGCCAGGTGGCAGCCGAGATTCGCGCCATCCGCCCCCCCGAGCCCTACAAGGGCAAAGGCATCCGCTATGCGGATGAAAAGATCACGATCAAAGAGACCAAGAAGAAGTAAGGAGCTGCATCATGTTGACCAAAAAAGAGCAGCGTCTTCGCCGGTCCCGCCAGACCCGCATCCGCATCGCCACGCAAGGTGTTGCGCGGCTGACGGTGAATCGCACCAATCTGCACATCTATGCCAGCGTCATCTCTGGCGATGGCTCCAAGGTGTTGGCTACTGCGTCGACGGCCGAGGCCGATGTGCGCAAGTCGCTCGGCGGCTCGGGCAAGGGTGGCAATGCCGCCGCCGCCCAGGCCATCGGCAAGCGAATCGCCGAGAAAGCGAAGGCTGCTGGCGTGGACAAGGTGGCATTCGACCGCGCAGGTTTTGCGTATCACGGCCGCGTCAAGGCGCTGGCTGACGCGGCTCGTGAAGCCGGCCTTCAGTTCTAACGGATACAGACATGGCTAAAGTTCAAGCTAAGACGCAAGGTGACGGTCCCGAAGACGGGATGCGCGAAAAAATGATCGCGGTGAACCGCGTGACCAAGGTGGTGAAGGGCGGCCGTATCCTCGGCTTCGCCGCTCTGACCGTCGTCGGCGATGGTGATGGCCGCGTGGGCATGGGCAAGGGCAAGTCCAAGGAAGTGCCGGCTGCCGTGCAAAAGGCCATGGAAGAGGCCCGGCGCAACATGACCAAGGTGTCGCTCAAGAACGGCACCATCCACCACAACGTGTTTGGTCAGCATGGCGCTGCGCGCGTGATGATGGCGCCGGCCCCCAAGGGCACGGGCATCATTGCCGGCGGCCCAATGCGCGCCGTTTTCGAGGTGATGGGCATCACGGATATCGTCGCCAAGAGCCATGGTTCCACCAATCCCTACAACATGGTTCGCGCCACGTTTGACGCACTGAAGAACTCCACGACCCCTTCGGAAGTGGCGTCCAAGCGCGGCAAATCGGTTGAAGAACTGTTTGCCTGAACGGAGTCGTGAAATGACAACCCAACAAACAGTCAAGGTCCAGTTGGTTCGCAGCCCAATCGGCACGAAAGAGTCGCACCGCGCGACCGTCCGTGGCCTGGGCCTGCGCAAGCTCAACAGCGTGAGCGAACTGCAGGACACGCCGGCCGTGCGCGGCATGATCAACAAGATCAGCTATCTGGTCAAAGTGCTCTAAAGGTCCAAGATGGAACTCAACAACATCAAGCCGGCAGCAGGCGCTAAGCACGCCAAGCGTCGCGTGGGCCGTGGTATCGGTTCTGGCCTGGGCAAAACCGCAGGTCGTGGCCACAAGGGCCAGAAATCCCGTTCCGGTGGCTATCACAAGGTAGGCTTTGAAGGCGGTCAGATGCCGCTGCAGCGGCGTCTGCCCAAGCGCGGCTTCAAGTCCCATTTGCTCAAGTACAACGCCGAGATCACCTTGTCGACCCTGGAACAACTTGGAGCGGCGGAGGTGGATCTGCTGACCCTGAAGCAAGCGGGACTCGTTGGTGAATTGGCCAAGGTGGTCAAGGTGGTCAAGACGGGTGCGCTTACCAAAGCCGTCAAGCTGACGGGCATTGGGGCGACCGCAGGTGCCAAGGCTGCCATCGAGGCTGCCGGCGGCAGCTTGGCCTGAGATTGATCGGTACGGAAAGTAGTTTCTAGTGGCAACCAGTTCGGCTCAAATCGCGAAAACCGGCAAGTTCGGCGACCTGCGTCGTCGACTGGTTTTCCTGCTGCTTGCGCTGGTGGTGTACCGGATCGGTGCGCATATTCCTGTGCCGGGTATCGACCCCGCCCAGTTGCAGCAGCTGTTCAAGGGCCAGCAGGGCGGCATCCTGAGCCTGTTCAACATGTTCTCCGGCGGAGCCCTGTCCCGGTTCACCGTGTTTGCGCTTGGGATCATGCCGTACATTTCGGCGTCGATCATCATGCAGTTGCTGACCTACGTGGTGCCCACGTTTGAACAGCTCAAGAAGGAAGGCGAAGCCGGTCGCCGGAAAATCACCCAGTACACGCGATATGGCACCTTGGGTCTTGCTGTCTTTCAGTCGCTCGGCATCGCGTTGGCGCTGGAAGGCTCTGCTGGCTTGGTATTGAGCCCTGGGTTCGGTTTCCGGATGACTGCGGTGGTGAGCCTGACTGCCGGGACCATGTTCCTGATGTGGTTGGGTGAGCAAATAACGGAGCGCGGTCTGGGCAACGGGATTTCCATCCTGATTTTTGCCGGTATTGCTGCAGGCCTGCCCAGCGCGATCGGTGGGTTGCTGGAGCTCGTCCGTACTGGTGCAATGAGCATCCTTGCCGCTGTCTTCATCGTCGCAGTGGTCATTCTCGTAACTTACTTTGTCGTATTCGTTGAGCGTGGTCAGCGCAAAATCCTGGTCAACTACGCCCGTCGGCAGGTCGGCAACAAGGTCTACGGGGGGCAGTCTTCCCATCTGCCCCTGAAGCTGAACATGGCAGGGGTGATTCCGCCGATCTTTGCCTCATCGATCATTCTTCTGCCGGCGACGGTGGTCAGCTGGTTCAGTACGGGTGATGCCATGCGATGGCTCAAGGACATCGCGGGCATGCTGACCCCGGGGCAGCCGATCTATGTGCTGTTGTATGCCAGCGCCATAGTTTTCTTCTGCTTCTTCTATACTGCGCTGGTTTTCAACAGCCGTGAGACGGCAGACAACCTCAAGAAGAGTGGCGCGTTTATCCCTGGTATTCGTCCGGGAGATCAAACGGCCCGGTATATCGACAAGATTTTGGTCCGGCTGACGCTTGCGGGAGCGGTTTACATCACTTTCGTCTGCCTGTTGCCGGAGTTCCTGATCCTGAAATACAACGTCCCCTTCTATTTTGGTGGGACTTCCTTGCTGATCATCGTTGTTGTCACCATGGACTTCATGGCCCAGGTGCAGAACTACATGATGTCCCAGCAATATGAATCACTGTTGAAGAAAGCCAATTTCAAGACGACATTGAATGGTTGAGTTCGATGGCGAAGGACGATGTGATCCAGATGCAGGGGGAGGTTCTCGAGAACCTCCCGAACGCGACATTCCGGGTAAAGCTGGAAAACGGGCATCTGGTCTTGGGGCATATATCGGGGAAGATGAGGATGCACTACATCCGGATCCTCCCGGGCGACAAGGTAACGGTGGAATTGACGCCGTATGACCTGTCAAGGGCAAGAATTGTTTTCCGTGCCAAGTAGGTGCGGTATTAGGAGAGAGCAATGAGAGTTTCGGCTTCGGTCAAGAAAATCTGCCGCAACTGCAAGATCATCCGTCGCAAGGGTGTGGTCCGCGTCATCTGCACGGATCCGCGCCACAAGCAGCGCCAAGGCTGATCGGAACGAGTAACTGAGGACGTATATGGCACGTATCGCTGGCATCAACATTCCGCCGCATCAGCACGCTGAAATTGGCCTGACTGCAATCTTTGGCATCGGGCGCACGCGGGCTCGCAAGATCTGCGAAGCTTGCGGCATCGCCTACTCCAAGAAGGTCAAGGATCTTACGGACGGAGATCTTGAAAAAATTCGCGATCAGATCGGACAATTCACGATCGAGGGTGATCTTCGTCGAGAGACGACGATGAACATCAAGCGGCTGATGGATATCGGTTGCTATCGTGGATTCCGTCACCGCCGGGGCTTGCCGGTCCGTGGCCAACGCACTCGCACGAATGCACGCACCCGCAAGGGTCCGCGCAAGGCCGCGGCCGCACTGAAGAAATAATCGGGAAAGAGAATCGTCATGGCAAAAGCTCCCGCCAACAATGCCGCACAGCGCGTGCGCAAGAAGGTTCGCAAGAACGTCTCGGACGGCGTCGCGCATGTTCATGCGTCGTTCAACAACACAATCATCACGATCACCGATCGCCAGGGCAACGCATTGTCCTGGGCCTCTTCGGGTGGTCAGGGCTTCAAGGGCTCGCGTAAATCCACGCCGTTCGCAGCGCAAGTTGCCTCGGAAGTGGCCGGTCGTGCGGCTATTGAGCAGGGCATCAAGAATCTCGATGTCGAGATCAAGGGACCGGGCCCAGGGCGTGAGTCCTCGGTTCGTGCCTTGGCTGCCTTGGGGATTCGCATCACTTCGATTGCCGACGTCACGCCGGTGCCGCACAACGGCTGCCGCCCGCAGAAGCGTCGTCGCATTTAATTATTTCAACCAAGTCCACTGCCAGCAGTTTTGTGCTGATGGCTCCCGCGGTGTATGGCTGCGGCAGATGATGTAAAGGAAGCAACGTGGCACGTTACCTCGGCCCCAAGGCCAAACTCTCCCGTCGTGAAGGCACAGACCTTTTCCTCAAGAGCGCTCGTCGCTCTATTGCGGACAAGGCCAAATTCGACTCAAAACCGGGCCAGCATGGCCGGACTTCCGGCCAGAGAACCTCGGATTTCGGCCTGCAGCTGCGCGAGAAGCAGAAGGTCAAGCGCATGTACGGCATTCTCGAGCGTCAATTCCGCCGTTACTTCGAAGAAGCGGATCGCCGCCGTGGCAATACCGGTGCCAATCTGCTGTTCATCCTTGAGTCGCGGTTGGACAATGTTGTTTACCGGATGGGATTTGGGTCGACACGCGCCGAAGCCCGGCAACTGGTGTCGCACAAGGCCATTACGGTCAATGGGCAGACTGTCAACATCCCGTCTTATTTGGTGAAGACGGGCGATGTGGTGGCCGTGCGTGACAAGTCCAAGAAGCAGGTGCGCGTGCTTGAGGCCTTGCAGTTGGCTCAACAAGTCGGTTTGCCTGCTTGGGTGGATGTCAGCGCCGACAAGGCCGAAGGCACTTTCAAGAAGGTGCCTGATCGGGATGAATTCGCAGCCGATATCAACGAGTCCCTGATTGTGGAGCTCTATTCCCGTTGATCCTGGCGCCTGCCCGAGTCTTTTTGTTCCCAGCCGCGAGATCTCGCGGTCTGGGTGCTTCACCAGCCTTACCGGTGTAACGAGCCGGGGGTATTGAGAGGAAGTCTGAATGCATACGAATCTGCTTAAACCGAAAACCATTAACGTTGAACAGCTTGCGGCCAACAAGGCGAAGGTCACGCTGGAGCCTTTCGAGCGTGGCTATGGACATACGCTTGGCAACGCCTTGCGGCGCGTGTTGCTCTCATCAATGGTCGGCTATTCCGCTACGGAAGTCACGATCGCTGGCGTCCTGCATGAGTATTCTTCTGTCGATGGGGTGCAGGAGGACGTTGTCAACATTCTGCTCAACCTCAAGGGCGTGGTTTTCAAGCTTCACAACCGCGATGAAGTTACTCTCAGTCTCCGCAAGGAAGGCGAGGGCTTGGTTACGGCTGGCGATATCCAGACGCCACACGACGTTGAAATCATCAATCCCGGGCACCTTATCGCCTCTCTTTCCCAGGGCGGGAAGATTGACATGCAGATCAAGGTGGAAAAGGGACGTGGCTATGTTCCCGGCAGCATGCGGCGGTATGGTGACGAACCTACCAAATCCATTGGTAGGATTGTGTTGGACGCTTCCTTTTCTCCCGTCAAGCGCGTGAGCTACACGGTGGAGAGCGCGCGTGTTGAGCAGCGCACTGACCTTGACAAGCTGGTCATGGAAATTGAGACCAATGGTGCCGTGACTGCAGAGGACGCTGTCCGTGCGAGCGCGAAGATCCTGGTTGAGCAACTGGCGGTGTTCGCCCAGCTTGAGGGCAACGAACTGGCTGCCTTTGATGCTCCTGTCGCGCGCGCATCCCAGAATTTTGATCCGATCTTGTTGCGCCCCGTGGATGAGCTTGAGTTGACCGTTCGCTCTGCAAATTGCCTGAAGGCCGAGAACATTTATTACATTGGCGATTTGATTCAGCGTACGGAAAACGAGTTGCTGAAGACTCCGAATCTGGGGCGGAAGTCGCTTAATGAGATCAAGGAAGTGCTTGCATCGCGTGGGCTCACGCTGGGCATGAAGCTCGAAAGCTGGCCCCCCGCCGGTCTTGACAAGCGCTGATTGATCTAACCTGTGTGCACCGGGCGGTACCTGATACGGCCGCCCGAAAAATTTGAAAGGAAAGCACCATGCGTCACGGACACGGACTCCGAAAGCTTAATCGCACGAGTGAGCATCGTCTTGCGATGTTGCGCAACATGATGAATTCGTTGATTGAACACGAAGCTATCAAGACCACGGTTCCCAAAGCAAAGGAACTGCGCCGGGTCGTGGAGCCATTGATTACGCTTAGCAAGGAGTCGACTTTGGCCAATCGGCGATTGGCTTTCGACCGACTTCGGAGCAGGGACAGTGTCGCTAAGCTTTTTTCAGACTTGGGCCCTCGCTTCAAAACTCGACCTGGCGGATACACCCGAATTCTCAAGATGGGTTTTCGCGTCGGCGACAACGCTCCCATGGCAATTGTTGAATTGGTGGATCGCCCTGATGTCGGCGATGCGGTTTTGCCAGAAGGCAACACGGCAGAGTAAGGTACAATTCGGACGCGCGGTGGAGCAGCCTGGTAGCTCGTTGGGCTCATAACCCAAAGGTCGCAAGTTCAAATCTTGCCCGCGCAACCAATAGCAGAAGGCCCACGGATGTGGGCTTTTTTTTGGCGTGCGATTCGGTGGCGTTTTGTCCTTGTTGCGCTTCAGCACTCCAAGCCGTTCAATCGTGACGTTTCACACGTTTTTTTGGCAATTGATGTAACTTTGCGTGCAATAATTGGTTACAAATAAGGGCAACAGTCTAAACTCGACGCGTAGGATAGTTTTAAGAGGTGTCCCGGTCACCTTGTTTGTTGGGGCTTCAGAGTTTGCGTTTATTGTCAGCGCTTAGGTTGGCGCAACTTTTTTTGTCGACTCTCCTTGATAGCCATGTTGTGCGCGTGTGGTTATGGGCCGGTGTTTTTGCGTTTTTCTCTTCAACTGCGTTTGCTCAGATTGGGGTTACGAATACCGCTGTTATCACGCCGCCGGCGACCGTCAGCAACAGCAACCCGTCTGTTTCTTGTACTGCCGGTGTTTGTTATGCGCGGGACATAGACACTGTCACCTCTAGCGCTGATATGAGCATCGTGAAGACGGCTGGGAACCTCACGCCCAGCGCGGGCGGGACACTGACCTACAGCCTGGTGATCAGCAACGCCGGGCCCAGCACGGCCACTGGGGCGAGCTTTGCAGACAACCTGCCTGCGGGCCTGGGCACGATCACCAACGTGGTCACGCAGGTCAGCGCGCTGGCCACGACGGCCAGCTTCGTGACCAGCACCAGCAGTCTGGTGGGCTCGGTGACCATACCCTCGGGCGGTGGGGTGACGGTGACACTGCAGGTCAGCGTGCTGGGCAGCGCCAGCGGGGTGCTGACCAACACGGCGACGGTGAGCTTGCCCACGGGCACGACAGACCCGGTGCCGGGGAACAACACCAGCACGGCCACGGTGACGGTGGCGCTGGTGGCTGATTTGACGCTGACCAAGGTGGCCAGCAGCACCAGCGGCACACAAGGGCAGACCATCAGCTACACGGTGACCCTGGTCAACCTGGGTCCCTCGGTGGCCAGCAACGTGACGCTGACCGACATCCTGAGCGCCGGGCTGAGCCTGATCAGCGCCAGCGGCAACAACGGCACGGCCAGCATCGCCGGGGCCAGCGTGGGGGCGACCACGGCCAGCCTGCAAGTTGGGCGACACTGACCCTGGTGGTCAACGCCACGGTGACCGCCAGCAGCGGCAACATCACCAACACGGCGGTGGGCACCAGCACCACGCCCGACCCCACGCCCACCAACACGGTGACGGTGGTCACGCCGGTGGCCACCAGCGCGGACCTGACGCTGACCAAGGTGGCCAGCAGCACCAGCGGCACACAAGGGCAGACCATCAGCTACACGGTGACCCTGGTCAACCTGGGTCCCTCGGTGGCCAGCAACGTGACGCTGACCGACATCCTGAGCGCCGGGCTGAGCCTGATCAGCGCCAGCGGCAACAACGGCACGGCCAGCATCGCCGGGGCCAGCGTGGGGGCGACCACGGCCAGCCTGCAAGTGGGGGCGACACTGACCCTGGTGGTCAACGCCACGGTGACCGCCAGCAGCGGCAACATCACCAACACGGCGGTGGGCACCAGCACCACGCCCGACCCCACGCCCACCAACACGGTGACGGTGGTCACGCCGGTGGCCACCAGCGCGGACCTGACGCTGACCAAGGTGGCCAGCAGCACCAGCGGCACACAAGGGCAGACCATCAGCTACACGGTGACCCTGGTCAACCTGGGTCCCTCGGTGGCCAGCAACGTGACGCTGACCGACATCCTGAGCGCCGGGCTGAGCCTGATCAGCGCCAGCGGCAACAACGGCACGGCCAGCATCGCCGGGGCCAGCGTGGGGGCGACCACGGCCAGCCTGCAAGTGGGGGCGACACTGACCCTGGTGGTCAACGCCACGGTGACCGCCAGCAGCGGCAACATCACCAACACGGCGGTGGGCACCAGCACCACGCCCGACCCCACGCCCACCAACACGGTGACGGTGGTCACGCCGGTGGCCACCAGCGCGGACCTGACGCTGACCAAGGTGGCCAGCAGCACCAGCGGCACACAAGGGCAGACCATCAGCTACACGGTGACCCTGGTCAACCTGGGTCCCTCGGTGGCCAGCAACGTGACGCTGACCGACATCCTGAGCGCCGGGCTGAGCCTGATCAGCGCCAGCGGCAACAACGGCACGGCCAGCATCGCCGGGGCCAGCGTGGGGGCGACCACGGCCAGCCTGCAAGTGGGGGCGACACTGACCCTGGTGGTCAACGCCACGGTGACCGCCAGCAGCGGCAACATCACCAACACGGCGGTGGGCACCAGCACCACGCCCGACCCCACGCCCACCAACACGGTGACGGTGGTCACGCCGGTGGCCACCAGCGCGGACCTGACGCTGACCAAGGTGGCCAGCAGCACCAGCGGCACACAAGGGCAGACCATCAGCTACACGGTGACCCTGGTCAACCTGGGTCCCTCGGTGGCCAGCAACGTGACGCTGACCGACATCCTGAGCGCCGGGCTGAGCCTGATCAGCGCCAGCGGCAACAACGGCACGGCCAGCATCGCCGGGGCCAGCGTGGGGGCGACCACGGCCAGCCTGCAAGTGGGGCGACACTGACCCTGGTGGTCAACGCCACGGTGACCGCCAGCAGCGGCAACATCACCAACACGGCGGTGGGCACCAGCACCACGCCCGACCCCACGCCCACCAACACGGTGACGGTGGTCACGCCGGTGGCCACCAGCGCGGACCTGACGCTGACCAAGGTGGCCAGCAGCACCAGCGGCACACAAGGGCAGACCATCAGCTACACGGTGACCCTGGTCAACCTGGGTCCCTCGGTGGCCAGCAACGTGACGCTGACCGACATCCTGAGCGCCGGGCTGAGCCTGATCAGCGCCAGCGGCAACAACGGCACGGCCAGCATCGCCGGGGCCAGCGTGGGGGCGACCACGGCCAGCCTGCAAGTGGGGGCGACACTGACCCTGGTGGTCAACGCCACGGTGACCGCCAGCAGCGGCAACATCACCAACACGGCGGTGGGCACCAGCACCACGCCCGACCCCACGCCCACCAACACGGTGACGGTGGTCACGCCGGTGGCCACCAGCGCGGACCTGACGCTGACCAAGGTGGCCAGCAGCACCAGCGGCACACAAGGGCAGACCATCAGCTACACGGTGACCCTGGTCAACCTGGGTCCCTCGGTGGCCAGCAACGTGACGCTGACCGACATCCTGAGCGCCGGGCTGAGCCTGATCAGCGCCAGCGGCAACAACGGCACGGCCAGCATCGCCGGGGCCAGCGTGGGGGCGACCACGGCCAGCCTGCAAGTGGGGGCGACACTGACCCTGGTGGTCAACGCCACGGTGACCGCCAGCAGCGGCAACATCACCAACACGGCGGTGGGCACCAGCACCACGCCCGACCCCACGCCCACCAACACGGTGACGGTGGTCACGCCGGTGGCCACCAGCGCGGACCTGACGCTGACCAAGGTGGCCAGCAGCACCAGCGGCACACAAGGGCAGACCATCAGCTACACGGTGACCCTGGTCAACCTGGGTCCCTCGGTGGCCAGCAACGTGACGCTGACCGACATCCTGAGCGCCGGGCTGAGCCTGATCAGCGCCAGCGGCAACAACGGCACGGCCAGCATCGCCGGGGCCAGCGTGGGGGCGACCACGGCCAGCCTGCAAGTGGGGGCGACACTGACCCTGGTGGTCAACGCCACGGTGACCGCCAGCAGCGGCAACATCACCAACACGGCGGTGGGCACCAGCACCACGCCCGACCCCACGCCCACCAACACGGTGACGGTGGTCACGCCGGTGGCCACCAGCGCGGACCTGACGCTGACCAAGGTGGCCAGCAGCACCAGCGGCACACAAGGGCAGACCATCAGCTACACGGTGACCCTGGTCAACCTGGGTCCCTCGGTGGCCAGCAACGTGACGCTGACCGACATCCTGAGCGCCGGGCTGAGCCTGATCAGCGCCAGCGGCAACAACGGCACGGCCAGCATCGCCGGGGCCAGCGTGGGGGCGACCACGGCCAGCCTGCAAGTGGGGCGACACTGACCCTGGTGGTCAACGCCACGGTGACCGCCAGCAGCGGCAACATCACCAACACGGCGGTGGGCACCAGCACCACGCCCGACCCCACGCCCACCAACACGGTGACGGTGGTCACGCCGGTGGCCACCAGCGCGGACCTGACGCTGACCAAGGTGGCCAGCAGCACCAGCGGCACACAAGGGCAGACCATCAGCTACACGGTGACCCTGGTCAACCTGGGTCCCTCGGTGGCCAGCAACGTGACGCTGACCGACATCCTGAGCGCCGGGCTGAGCCTGATCAGCGCCAGCGGCAACAACGGCACGGCCAGCATCGCCGGGGCCAGCGTGGGGGCGACCACGGCCAGCCTGCAAGTGGGGGCGACACTGACCCTGGTGGTCAACGCCACGGTGACCGCCAGCAGCGGCAACATCACCAACACGGCGGTGGGCACCAGCACCACGCCCGACCCCACGCCCACCAACACGGTGACGGTGGTCACGCCGGTGGCCACCAGCGCGGACCTGACGCTGACCAAGGTGGCCAGCAGCACCAGCGGCACACAAGGGCAGACCATCAGCTACACGGTGACCCTGGTCAACCTGGGTCCCTCGGTGGCCAGCAACGTGACGCTGACCGACATCCTGAGCGCCGGGCTGAGCCTGATCAGCGCCAGCGGCAACAACGGCACGGCCAGCATCGCCGGGGCCAGCGTGGGGGCGACCACGGCCAGCCTGCAAGTGGGGGCGACACTGACCCTGGTGGTCAACGCCACGGTGACCGCCAGCAGCGGCAACATCACCAACACGGCGGTGGGCACCAGCACCACGCCCGACCCCACGCCCACCAACACGGTGACGGTGGTCACGCCGGTGGCCACCAGCGCGGACCTGACGCTGACCAAGGTGGCCAGCAGCACCAGCGGCACACAAGGGCAGACCATCAGCTACACGGTGACCCTGGTCAACCTGGGTCCCTCGGTGGCCAGCAACGTGACGCTGACCGACATCCTGAGCGCCGGGCTGAGCCTGATCAGCGCCAGCGGCAACAACGGCACGGCCAGCATCGCCGGGGCCAGCGTGGGGGCGACCACGGCCAGCCTGCAAGTGGGGGCGACACTGACCCTGGTGGTCAACGCCACGGTGACCGCCAGCAGCGGCAACATCACCAACACGGCGGTGGGCACCAGCACCACGCCCGACCCCACGCCCACCAACACGGTGACGGTGGTCACGCCGGTGGCCACCAGCGCGGACCTGACGCTGACCAAGGTGGCCAGCAGCACCAGCGGCACACAAGGGCAGACCATCAGCTACACGGTGACCCTGGTCAACCTGGGTCCCTCGGTGGCCAGCAACGTGACGCTGACCGACATCCTGAGCGCCGGGCTGAGCCTGATCAGCGCCAGCGGCAACAACGGCACGGCCAGCATCGCCGGGGCCAGCGTGGGGGCGACCACGGCCAGCCTGCAAGTGGGGGCGACACTGACCCTGGTGGTCAACGCCACGGTGACCGCCAGCAGCGGCAACATCACCAACACGGCGGTGGGCACCAGCACCACGCCCGACCCCACGCCCACCAACACGGTGACGGTGGTCACGCCGGTGGCCACCAGCGCGGACCTGACGCTGACCAAGGTGGCCAGCAGCACCAGCGGCACACAAGGGCAGACCATCAGCTACACGGTGACCCTGGTCAACCTGGGTCCCTCGGTGGCCAGCAACGTGACGCTGACCGACATCCTGAGCGCCGGGCTGAGCCTGATCAGCGCCAGCGGCAACAACGGCACGGCCAGCATCGCCGGGGCCAGCGTGGGGGCGACCACGGCCAGCCTGCAAGTGGGGGCGACACTGACCCTGGTGGTCAACGCCACGGTGACCGCCAGCAGCGGCAACATCACCAACACGGCGGTGGGCACCAGCACCACGCCCGACCCCACGCCCACCAACACGGTGACGGTGGTCACGCCGGTGGCCACCAGCGCGGACCTGACGCTGACCAAGGTGGCCAGCAGCACCAGCGGCACACAAGGGCAGACCATCAGCTACACGGTGACCCTGGTCAACCTGGGTCCCTCGGTGGCCAGCAACGTGACGCTGACCGACATCCTGAGCGCCGGGCTGAGCCTGATCAGCGCCAGCGGCAACAACGGCACGGCCAGCATCGCCGGGGCCAGCGTGGGGGCGACCACGGCCAGCCTGCAAGTGGGGGCGACACTGACCCTGGTGGTCAACGCCACGGTGACCGCCAGCAGCGGCAACATCACCAACACGGCGGTGGGCACCAGCACCACGCCCGACCCCACGCCCACCAACACGGTGACGGTGGTCACGCCGGTGGCCACCAGCGCGGACCTGACGCTGACCAAGGTGGCCAGCAGCACCAGCGGCACACAAGGGCAGACCATCAGCTACACGGTGACCCTGGTCAACCTGGGTCCCTCGGTGGCCAGCAACGTGACGCTGACCGACATCCTGAGCGCCGGGCTGAGCCTGATCAGCGCCAGCGGCAACAACGGCACGGCCAGCATCGCCGGGGCCAGCGTGGGGGCGACCACGGCCAGCCTGCAAGTGGGGGCGACACTGACCCTGGTGGTCAACGCCACGGTGACCGCCAGCAGCGGCAACATCACCAACACGGCGGTGGGCACCAGCACCACGCCCGACCCCACGCCCACCAACACGGTGACGGTGGTCACGCCGGTGGCCACCAGCGCGGACCTGACGCTGACCAAGGTGGCCAGCAGCACCAGCGGCACACAAGGGCAGACCATCAGCTACACGGTGACCCTGGTCAACCTGGGTCCCTCGGTGGCCAGCAACGTGACGCTGACCGACATCCTGAGCGCCGGGCTGAGCCTGATCAGCGCCAGCGGCAACAACGGCACGGCCAGCATCGCCGGGGCCAGCGTGGGGGCGACCACGGCCAGCCTGCAAGTGGGGGCGACACTGACCCTGGTGGTCAACGCCACGGTGACCGCCAGCAGCGGCAACATCACCAACACGGCGGTGGGCACCAGCACCACGCCCGACCCCACGCCCACCAACACGGTGACGGTGGTCACGCCGGTGGCCACCAGCGCGGACCTGACGCTGACCAAGGTGGCCAGCAGCACCAGCGGCACACAAGGGCAGACCATCAGCTACACGGTGACCCTGGTCAACCTGGGTCCCTCGGTGGCCAGCAACGTGACGCTGACCGACATCCTGAGCGCCGGGCTGAGCCTGATCAGCGCCAGCGGCAACAACGGCACGGCCAGCATCGCCGGGGCCAGCGTGGGGGCGACCACGGCCAGCCTGCAAGTGGGGGCGACACTGACCCTGGTGGTCAACGCCACGGTGACCGCCAGCAGCGGCAACATCACCAACACGGCGGTGGGCACCAGCACCACGCCCGACCCCACGCCCACCAACACGGTGACGGTGGTCACGCCGGTGGCCACCAGCGCGGACCTGACGCTGACCAAGGTGGCCAGCAGCACCAGCGGCACACAAGGGCAGACCATCAGCTACACGGTGACCCTGGTCAACCTGGGTCCCTCGGTGGCCAGCAACGTGACGCTGACCGACATCCTGAGCGCCGGGCTGAGCCTGATCAGCGCCAGCGGCAACAACGGCACGGCCAGCATCGCCGGGGCCAGCGTGGGGGCGACCACGGCCAGCCTGCAAGTGGGGGCGACACTGACCCTGGTGGTCAACGCCACGGTGACCGCCAGCAGCGGCAACATCACCAACACGGCGGTGGGCACCAGCACCACGCCCGACCCCACGCCCACCAACACGGTGACGGTGGTCACGCCGGTGGCCACCAGCGCGGACCTGACGCTGACCAAGGTGGCCAGCAGCACCAGCGGCACACAAGGGCAGACCATCAGCTACACGGTGACCCTGGTCAACCTGGGTCCCTCGGTGGCCAGCAACGTGACGCTGACCGACATCCTGAGCGCCGGGCTGAGCCTGATCAGCGCCAGCGGCAACAACGGCACGGCCAGCATCGCCGGGGCCAGCGTGGGGGCGACCACGGCCAGCCTGCAAGTGGGGGCGACACTGACCCTGGTGGTCAACGCCACGGTGACCGCCAGCAGCGGCAACATCACCAACACGGCGGTGGGCACCAGCACCACGCCCGACCCCACGCCCACCAACACGGTGACGGTGGTCACGCCGGTGGCCACCAGCGCGGACCTGACGCTGACCAAGGTGGCCAGCAGCACCAGCGGCACACAAGGGCAGACCATCAGCTACACGGTGACCCTGGTCAACCTGGGTCCCTCGGTGGCCAGCAACGTGACGCTGACCGACATCCTGAGCGCCGGGCTGAGCCTGATCAGCGCCAGCGGCAACAACGGCACGGCCAGCATCGCCGGGGCCAGCGTGGGGGCGACCACGGCCAGCCTGCAAGTGGGGGCGACACTGACCCTGGTGGTCAACGCCACGGTGACCGCCAGCAGCGGCAACATCACCAACACGGCGGTGGGCACCAGCACCACGCCCGACCCCACGCCCACCAACACGGTGACGGTGGTCACGCCGGTGGCCACCAGCGCGGACCTGACGCTGACCAAGGTGGCCAGCAGCACCAGCGGCACACAAGGGCAGACCATCAGCTACACGGTGACCCTGGTCAACCTGGGTCCCTCGGTGGCCAGCAACGTGACGCTGACCGACATCCTGAGCGCCGGGCTGAGCCTGATCAGCGCCAGCGGCAACAACGGCACGGCCAGCATCGCCGGGGCCAGCGTGGGGGCGACCACGGCCAGCCTGCAAGTGGGGGCGACACTGACCCTGGTGGTCAACGCCACGGTGACCGCCAGCAGCGGCAACATCACCAACACGGCGGTGGGCACCAGCACCACGCCCGACCCCACGCCCACCAACACGGTGACGGTGGTCACGCCGGTGGCCACCAGCGCGGACCTGACGCTGACCAAGGTGGCCAGCAGCACCAGCGGCACACAAGGGCAGACCATCAGCTACACGGTGACCCTGGTCAACCTGGGTCCCTCGGTGGCCAGCAACGTGACGCTGACCGACATCCTGAGCGCCGGGCTGAGCCTGATCAGCGCCAGCGGCAACAACGGCACGGCCAGCATCGCCGGGGCCAGCGTGGGGGCGACCACGGCCAGCCTGCAAGTTGGGCGACACTGACCCTGGTGGTCAACGCCACGGTGACCGCCAGCAGCGGCAACATCACCAACACGGCGGTGGGCACCAGCACCACGCCCGACCCCACGCCCACCAACACGGTGACGGTGGTCACGCCGGTGGCCACCAGCGCGGACCTGACGCTGACCAAGGTGGCCAGCAGCACCAGCGGCACACAAGGGCAGACCATCAGCTACACGGTGACCCTGGTCAACCTGGGTCCCTCGGTGGCCAGCAACGTGACGCTGACCGACATCCTGAGCGCCGGGCTGAGCCTGATCAGCGCCAGCGGCAACAACGGCACGGCCAGCATCGCCGGGGCCAGCGTGGGGGCGACCACGGCCAGCCTGCAAGTGGGGGCGACACTGACCCTGGTGGTCAACGCCACGGTGACCGCCAGCAGCGGCAACATCACCAACACGGCGGTGGGCACCAGCACCACGCCCGACCCCACGCCCACCAACACGGTGACGGTGGTCACGCCGGTGGCCACCAGCGCGGACCTGACGCTGACCAAGGTGGCCAGCAGCACCAGCGGCACACAAGGGCAGACCATCAGCTACACGGTGACCCTGGTCAACCTGGGTCCCTCGGTGGCCAGCAACGTGACGCTGACCGACATCCTGAGCGCCGGGCTGAGCCTGATCAGCGCCAGCGGCAACAACGGCACGGCCAGCATCGCCGGGGCCAGCGTGGGGGCGACCACGGCCAGCCTGCAAGTGGGGGCGACACTGACCCTGGTGGTCAACGCCACGGTGACCGCCAGCAGCGGCAACATCACCAACACGGCGGTGGGCACCAGCACCACGCCCGACCCCACGCCCACCAACACGGTGACGGTGGTCACGCCGGTGGCCACCAGCGCGGACCTGACGCTGACCAAGGTGGCCAGCAGCACCAGCGGCACACAAGGGCAGACCATCAGCTACACGGTGACCCTGGTCAACCTGGGTCCCTCGGTGGCCAGCAACGTGACGCTGACCGACATCCTGAGCGCCGGGCTGAGCCTGATCAGCGCCAGCGGCAACAACGGCACGGCCAGCATCGCCGGGGCCAGCGTGGGGGCGACCACGGCCAGCCTGCAAGTGGGGGCGACACTGACCCTGGTGGTCAACGCCACGGTGACCGCCAGCAGCGGCAACATCACCAACACGGCGGTGGGCACCAGCACCACGCCCGACCCCACGCCCACCAACACGGTGACGGTGGTCACGCCGGTGGCCACCAGCGCGGACCTGACGCTGACCAAGGTGGCCAGCAGCACCAGCGGCACACAAGGGCAGACCATCAGCTACACGGTGACCCTGGTCAACCTGGGTCCCTCGGTGGCCAGCAACGTGACGCTGACCGACATCCTGAGCGCCGGGCTGAGCCTGATCAGCGCCAGCGGCAACAACGGCACGGCCAGCATCGCCGGGGCCAGCGTGGGGGCGACCACGGCCAGCCTGCAAGTGGGGGCGACACTGACCCTGGTGGTCAACGCCACGGTGACCGCCAGCAGCGGCAACATCACCAACACGGCGGTGGGCACCAGCACCACGCCCGACCCCACGCCCACCAACACGGTGACGGTGGTCACGCCGGTGGCCACCAGCGCGGACCTGACGCTGACCAAGGTGGCCAGCAGCACCAGCGGCACACAAGGGCAGACCATCAGCTACACGGTGACCCTGGTCAACCTGGGTCCCTCGGTGGCCAGCAACGTGACGCTGACCGACATCCTGAGCGCCGGGCTGAGCCTGATCAGCGCCAGCGGCAACAACGGCACGGCCAGCATCGCCGGGGCCAGCGTGGGGGCGACCACGGCCAGCCTGCAAGTGGGGGCGACACTGACCCTGGTGGTCAACGCCACGGTGACCGCCAGCAGCGGCAACATCACCAACACGGCGGTGGGCACCAGCACCACGCCCGACCCCACGCCCACCAACACGGTGACGGTGGTCACGCCGGTGGCCACCAGCGCGGACCTGACGCTGACCAAGGTGGCCAGCAGCACCAGCGGCACACAAGGGCAGACCATCAGCTACACGGTGACCCTGGTCAACCTGGGTCCCTCGGTGGCCAGCAACGTGACGCTGACCGACATCCTGAGCGCCGGGCTGAGCCTGATCAGCGCCAGCGGCAACAACGGCACGGCCAGCATCGCCGGGGCCAGCGTGGGGGCGACCACGGCCAGCCTGCAAGTGGGGGCGACACTGACCCTGGTGGTCAACGCCACGGTGACCGCCAGCAGCGGCAACATCACCAACACGGCGGTGGGCACCAGCACCACGCCCGACCCCACGCCCACCAACACGGTGACGGTGGTCACGCCGGTGGCCACCAGCGCGGACCTGACGCTGACCAAGGTGGCCAGCAGCACCAGCGGCACACAAGGGCAGACCATCAGCTACACGGTGACCCTGGTCAACCTGGGTCCCTCGGTGGCCAGCAACGTGACGCTGACCGACATCCTGAGCGCCGGGCTGAGCCTGATCAGCGCCAGCGGCAACAACGGCACGGCCAGCATCGCCGGGGCCAGCGTGGGGGCGACCACGGCCAGCCTGCAAGTGGGGGCGACACTGACCCTGGTGGTCAACGCCACGGTGACCGCCAGCAGCGGCAACATCACCAACACGGCGGTGGGCACCAGCACCACGCCCGACCCCACGCCCACCAACACGGTGACGGTGGTCACGCCGGTGGCCACCAGCGCGGACCTGACGCTGACCAAGGTGGCCAGCAGCACCAGCGGCACACAAGGGCAGACCATCAGCTACACGGTGACCCTGGTCAACCTGGGTCCTCGGTGGCCAGCAACGTGACGCTGACCGACATCCTGAGCGCCGGGCTGAGCCTGATCAGCGCCAGCGGCAACAACGGCACGGCCAGCATCGCCGGGGCCAGCGTGGGGGCGACCACGGCCAGCCTGCAAGGGGGGCGACACTGACCCTGGTGGTCAACGCGACGGTGACCGCCAGCAGCGGCAACATCACCAACACGGCGGTGGGCACCAGCACCACGCCCGACCCCACGCCCACCAACACGGTGACGGTGGTCACGCCGGTGGCCACCAGCGCGGACCTGACGCTGACCAAGGTGGCCAGCAGCACCAGCGGCACACAAGGGCAGACCATCAGCTACACGGTGACCCTGGTCAACCTGGGTCCTCGGTGGCCAGCAACGTGACGCTGACCGACATCCTGAGCGCCGGGCTGAGCCTGATCAGCGCCAGCGGCAACAACGGCACGGCCAGCATCGCCGGGGCCAGCGTGGGGGCGACCACGGCCAGCCTGCAAGTTGGGGCGACGCTGACGGTGGTGGTCAACGCGACGGTGACCGCCAGCAGCGGCAACATCACCAACACGGCGGTGGGCACCAGCACCACGCCCGACCCCACGCCCACCAACACGGTGACGGTGGTCACGCCGGTGGCCACCAGCGCGGACCTGACGCTGACCAAGGTGGCCAGCAGCACCAGCGGCACACAAGGGCAGACCATCAGCTACACGGTGACCCTGGTCAACCTGGGTCCCTCGGTGGCCAGCAACGTGACGCTGACCGACATCCTGAGCGCCGGGCTGAGCCTGATCAGCGCCAGCGGCAACAACGGCACGGCCAGCATCGCCGGGGCCAGCGTGGGGGCGACCACGGCCAGCCTGCAAGCGGGGGCGACACCGACCCTGGTGGTCAACGCGACGGTGACCGCCAGCAGCGGCAACATCACCAACACGGCGGTGGGCACCAGCACCACGCCCGACCCCACGCCCACCAACACGGTGACGGTGGTCACGCCGGTGGCCACCAGCGCGGACCTGACGCTGACCAAGGTGGCCAGCAGCACCAGCGGCACACAAGGGCAGACCATCAGCTACACGGTGACCCTGGTCAACCTGGGTCCTCGGTGGCCAGCAACGTGACGCTGACCGACATCCCGAGCGCCGGGCTGAGCCTGATCAGCGCCAGCGGCAACAACGGCACGTCCAGCATCGCCGGGGCCAGCGCGTGCACGACCCCGGCCAGCCTGCAAGTGGGGGCGACACTGACCGTGGTGGTCAACGCGACGGTGACCGCCAGCAGCGGCAACATCACCAACACGGCGGTGGGCACCAGCACCACGCCCGACCCCACGCCCACCAACACGGTGACGGTGGTCACGCCGGTGGCCACCAGCGCGGACCTGACGCTGACCAAGGTGGCCAGCAGCACAAGCGGCACACAAGGGCAGACCATCAGCTACACGGTGACCCTGGTCAACCTGGGTCCTCGGTGGCCAGCAACGTGACGCTGACCGACATCCTGAGCGCCGGGCTGAGCCTGATCAGCGCCAGCGGCAACAACGGCACGGCCAGCATCGCCGGGGCCAGCGTGGGGGCGACCACGGCCAGCCTGCAAGTGGGGGCGACACTGACCCTGGTGGTCAACGCGACGGTGACCGCCAGCAGCGGCAACATCACCAACACGGCGGTGGGCACCAGCACCACGCCCGACCCCACGCCCACCAACACGGTGACGGTGGTCACGCCGGTGGCCACCAGCGCGGACCTGACGCTGACCAAGGTGGCCAGCAGCACCAGCGGCACACAAGGGCAGACCATCAGCTACACGGTGACCCTGGTCAACCCGGTCCCTCGGTGGCCAGCAACGTGACGCTGACCGACATCCTGAGCGCCGGGCTGAGCCTGATCAGCGCCAGCGGCAACAACGGCACGGCCAGCATCGCCGGGGCCAGCGTGGGGGCGACCACGGCCAGCCCGCAAGTGGGGGCGACACTGACCCTGGTGGTCAACGCGACGGTGACCGCCAGCAGCGGCAACATCACCAACACGGCGGTGGGCACCAGCACCACGCCCGACCCCACGCCCACCAACACGGTGACGGTGGTCACGCCGGTGGCCACCAGCGCGGACCTGACGCTGACCAAGGTGGCCAGCAGCACCAGCGGCACACAAGGGCAGACCATCAGCTACACGGTGACCCTGGTCAACCCGGGTCCTCGGTGGCCAGCAACGTGACGCTGACCGACATCCTGAGCGCCGGGCTGAGCCTGATCAGCGCCAGCGGCAACAACGGCACGGCCAGCATCGCCGGGGCCAGCGTGGGGCGACCACGGCCAGCCTGCAAGTTGGGGCGACGCTGACGGTGGTGGTCAACGCGACGGTGACCGCCAGCAGCGGCAACATCACCAACACGGCGGTGGGCACCAGCACCACGCCCGACCCCACGCCCACCAACACGGTGACGGTGGTCACGCCGGTGGCCACCAGCGCGGACCCGACGCTGACCAAGGTGGCCAGCAGCACAAGCGGCACACAAGGGCAGACCATCAGCTACACGGTGACCCTGGTCAACCTGGGTCCCTCGGTGGCCAGCAACGTGACGCTGACCGACATCCTGAGCGCCGGGCTGAGCCTGATCAGCGCCAGCGGCAACAACGGCACGGCCAGCATCGCCGGGGCCAGCGTGGGGGCGACCACGGCCAGCCTGCAAGTTGGGGCGACGCTGACGGTGGTGGTCAACGCGACGGTGACCGCCAGCAGCGGCAACATCACCAACACGGCGGTGGGCACCAGCACCACGCCCGACCCCACGCCCACCAACACGGTGACGGTGGTCACGCCGGTGGCCACCAGCGCGGACCTGACGCTGACCAAGGTGGCCAGCAGCACCAGCGGGCACAAGGGCAGACCATCAGCCACACGGTGACCCCGGGTCAACCTGGGTCCTCGGTGGCCAGCAACGTGACGCTGACCGACATCCTGAGCGCCGGGCTGAGCCTGATCAGCGCCAGCGGCAACAACGGCACGGCCAGCATCGCCGGGGCCAGCGTGGGGGCGACCACGGCCAGCCTGCAAGTTGGGGCGACGCTGACGGTGGTGGTCAACGCGACGGTGACCGCCAGCAGCGGCAACATCACCAACACGGCGGTGGGCACCAGCACCACGCCCGACCCCACGCCCACCAACACGGTGACGGTGGTCACGCCGGTGGCCACCAGCGCGGACCCGACGCTGACCAAGGTGGCCAGCAGCACCAGCGGACACAAGGGCAGACCATCAGCTACACGGTGACCCTGGTCAACCCGGGTCCCTCGGTGGCCAGCAACGTGACGCTGACCGACATCCTGAGCGCCGGGCTGAGCCTGATCAGCGCCAGCGGCAACAACGGCACGGCCAGCATCGCCGGGGCCAGCGTGGGGCGACCACGGCCAGCCTGCAAGTGGGGGCGACACTGAACCTGGTGGTCAACGCCACGGTGACCGCCAGCAGCGGCAACATCACCAACACGGCGATGGGCACCAGCACCACGCCGGACCCCACGCCCACCAACACGGTGACGGTGGTCACGCCGGTGGCCACCAGTGCGGACCTGACGTTGACCAAGGTGGCCAGCAGCACATGCGGCACAAGGGCAGACCATCAGGCTACACGGTGACGCTGGTGAACCGGGTCCGAGGTGGCCAGCAACGTGACGATGACCGACATCCTGAGCGCCGGGTTGAGCCGGATCAGCGCGAGCGGCAACAACGGGACGGCCAGCATCGCCGGGGCCAGCGGGGGCGACCACGGCCAGCCTGGCGGTGGGGCAGACGCTGACGCTGGTGGTGAACGCGACGGTGACCGGCGGCGCAGCGGCAACATCACCAACACGGCGGTGGGCACGAGCACGACGCCCGACCCCACGCCCACCAACACGGTGACGGTGGCCACGCCGGTGGCCACCAGCGGACCTGACGGTGACCAAGGTAGCCAGCAGCGACCATGCGGCAGCGGGCAGACCATCAGCTACACGGTGACCGTGGTCAACCTGGTCCCGGTGGCCAGCAATGTGACGCTGACCGACATCCTGAGCGCGGGGCTGAGCCTGATCAGCGCCAGCGGCAACAACGGCACGGCCAGTGTTGCTGGAGCGAGCGTGGGCGCGACCACAAGCAGCCTGCACGCGGAGGGCGACGCTGACCCGTTGGTTGTAATGGCGAAGGTCGCACCGCCAGTGGACCAGTGGCAACCTGACCAACACGGCGGTGGGCACCAGCACCACGCCGGACCTCGACGCCCACCAACACGGTGACCGTGGTCACGCCGGTGGCCACCAGCGGACCTGACGTTGACCAAGGTGGCCAGCAGCACATGCGACACCAGGACAGACCATCAGTTACACGGTGACCCTGGTGAATCTGGGGCCCAAGGGTGGCGCAGCAACGTGACGATGAGCGACATACTGAGCGCCGGGTTGAGCCGGATCAGTGCGAGCAGCAACAACGGGACGGCCAGCACGCAGGGGCCAGCGTGGAGCGACCAGTGCAAGTCTGAAGCGGGGCGACACTGACCCTGGTGGTCAACGCCACGGTGACCGCCAGCAACGGCAACATCACCAACACGGCGGTGGGCACGAGTACGACGCCCGGGATCCAACGCCCACCAACACGGTGACGGTGGCCACGCCGGTGGCCACCAGCGTGACCCGACGGTGACGAAGGTAGCCAGCGCGACAGCGGCACACGCGGGCAGACCATTCGGCACACGGTGACGCCGGTCAACCTAGCCCCGCAGGCGCAGCAAGTGACGCGACAGACGTGCTGAGCACGGGACTGAGTCTGATCAGTGCCAGCGGCAACAACGGTACGGTCAGTGTTGCCGGAGCCAGCGTGGGCGCGACCACAAGCAGCCGCAAGGCGGGGGCAGACGCTGACGTTGGTTGTCAGCAGGTCGGTGACCGCAGCAGCGGCACCGGATCACCGAACACGGCGAGTGGGCACCAGCACCACGCCGGACCCGACGCCGACGAACACGGTGACGCTGACGCCGGTCGTCACCAGTGCGGACCTGACGTTGACCAAGGTGGCCAGCAGCAAAAGCGGACACCAGGACAGACCATCAGTTACACGGTGACGCTGGTGAATCTGGGGCCTCGTGGCGCAGAACGTGACGATCAGCGACATACTGAGCGCGGGGTTGAGCCGGATCAGCGCGAGCAGCAACAACGGGACGGCCAGCAGCGCCGGTACCAGCGGGGGCGCCAGGCCAGTCTGCAAGTGGGCCCGACGCTGACACTGATGGTGAATGCGACGGTCACCGGCGACGACGGGCAACATCACCAACACGGCGGTGGGCACGAGCACGACACCGGATCCAACGCCCACCAACACGGTGACGGTGCCCACGCCGGTGGCCAATGTGGCGGACGTGACGGTGACGAAGGTAGCCAGCGCGGTGAATGCGACAGCGGGACAGACCATTGGGTACACGGTGACGGTGGTCAACGGCCTGGGCCGCGGCGCAGAACGTGACCGCTCACAGACGTGCTTAGCACGGGACTGAGCCTGGTCAGTGCCAGCGGCAACAACGGTACGGTCAGCATGCTGGAGCGAGCGTGGGCGCGACCACAACCAGCCTGCGGCGGGGGCGACGCTGACGTTGGTGGTAAGGCCACGGGTGCACCGGAGTGTGCCAGTGGATTCAAGCTGACGAACGCGGCGGTGCGACCAGCACCACGCCGGATCCGACGCCGACGAACACGATCACGGTCACGCCGGTGACCACCAGTGCGGACCTGACGTTGACCAAGGTGGCCAGTGTAGCAAATGCGACACCGGGACAGACCATCAGTTACACGGTGACGCTGGTGAATCTGGGGCCGGGTGGCGCAGAACGTGACGATGAGCGACATACTGAGCGCCGGGCTTGAGCCGGATCAGTTCGAGCAGCAACAACGGACGGCCAGCACAGTAGGCACCAGTACGACGGTGGTCGGCGTCCAGGTCTGGCGAAGTGGGGGAGACGCTGACACTGATGGTGAATGCGACGGTCACGGCGGCGACGGGCAACATCACGAACACGGCGGTGGGCACGAGTACGACGCCGGATCCAACGCCCACCAACACGGTGACGGTGCCCACGCCGGTGGCCAATGTGGCGGACGTGACGGTGACGAAGGTAGCCAGCGCGGTGAATGCGACAGCGGGACAGACCATTGGGTACACGGGTGACGGTGGTCAACCTTGGGCCGAGCGTGGCCAGAATGACCGCCGACAGACGTGCTTGGCCCGGGACTGAGTCTGGTCAGTGCCAGCGGCAACAACGGCACGGCCAGCGTTGCTGGAGCGAGCGTGGGGCGACCACAGGCAGCCGGCAGCGGGTGCGACGCTGACGTTGGTTGTAATGGCGCACGGTCGCACCGAGGGCAGTGGATTCACGCTGACGAATACGGCGGAGGGCACCAGCACCACGCCGGATCCAAAACACGCCCACCAACACGGTGACGGTGGTCACGCCGGTGGCACCAGCGGATGTGACGTTGACCAAGGTGGCCAGTGGCAAATGCGGAACACCGGGCAGACCATCACGGTTACACGGTGACGCTGGTGAATCTGGGCCGAGGTGGCGCAGAACGTGACGATCAGCGACATACTGAGCGCGGGGTTGAGCCGGATCAGTTCGAGCAGCAACAACGGCACGCCCAGCATCAGCGGGGCCAGTACACGGTGGTCGCCATGGCAAGCCTGCAAGTGGGGCGACACTGACACTGATGGTCAATGCGACGGCACGGCGGCGACGGGCAACATCACGAACACGGCGGTGGGCACGAGCACGACGCCGGACCCCACGCCCACCAACACGGTGACGGTGGCCACGCCGGTGGCCAATGTGGCGGACGTGACGGTGACGAAGGTAGCCAGCGCGGTGAATGCGACAGCGGGACAGACCATTGGGTACACGGTGACGGTGGTCAATCTTGGGCCGAGCGTGGCGCAGAATGTGACCGCCACAGACGTGCTTGGCACGGGACTGAGTCTGGTCAGTGCCAGCGGCAACAACGGTACGGTCAGTGTTGCTGGAGCGAGCGTGGGCGCGACCACAAGCAGCCTGGCGGCAGGTCAGACGCTGACGTTGGTTGTAGTGGCGCAGGTCGCACCGAGTGTGACCAGTGGATTCACGCTGACGAATGCGGCGAGTGCGACCAGCACCACGCCGGATCCGACGCCGACGAACACGATCACCAAGACGCTGACCGTCATCACCAGTGCAGATGTGACGTTGACCAAGGTGGCCAGTGTGGCGAATGCGACACCGGGACAGACCATCAGTTACACGGTGACGCTGGTGAATCTGGGGCCGAGTGTGGCGCAGAACGTGACGATCAGCGACATACTGAGCGCGGGTTTGAGCCGGATCAGTTCGAGCAGCAACAACGGGACGCCCACACAGGTAGGCACCAGTACGACGGTGGTCGGCAGTGCAAGTCTGGCGGTGGGCCAGACGCTGACACTGATCGTGAATGCGACGGTCACGGCGGCGACGGGCAACATCACGAACACGGCGGTGGGCACGAGTACGACGCCGGATCCAACGCCCACCAACACGGTGACGGTGCCCACGCCGGTGGCCAAGGTGGCCAGCAGCACGAGCGGCACACAAGGGCAGACCATCAGCCACGGTGACCGTGGTCAACCTTGGGCCTCGGTGGCGCAATGCGACCGCCGACCGACATGCTGAGCGCCGGGCTGAGTCTGATCAGCGCCAGCGGCAACAACGGTACGGTCAGCATCGCCGGAGCCAGCGTGGGGCGACCACGGCCAGCCTGCAAGTGGGGGCGACACTGACCGGTGGTCAACGCGACGGTGACCGCCAGCAGCGGCAACATCACCAACACGGCGGTGGGCACCAGCACCACGCCGGACCCCACGCCCACCAACACGGTGACGGTCACGCCGGTGGCCACCAGCGCGGACCTGACGCTGACCAAGGCGGCCAGCAGCACCAGCGGCACACAAGGGCAGACCATCAGCTACACGGTGACCCTGGTCAACCTGGGTCCTCGGTGGCCAGCAACGTGACGCCGACCGACATCCGAGCGCCGGGCTGAGCCTGACCAGCGCCAGCGGCAACAACGGCACGGCCAGCACGCCGGGGCCAGCGTGGGGCGACCACGGCCAGCCTGCAAGTGGGGGCGACACGGACGCGGTGGTCAACGCCACGGTGACCGCCAGCAGCGGCAACATCACCAACACGGCGGTGGGCACCAGCACCACGCCCGACCCCACGCCCACCAACACGGTGACGGTGGTCACGCCGGTGGCCACCAGCGCGGACCTGACGCTGACCAAGGTGGCCAGCAGCACCAGCGGCACACAAGCGGGCAGACCATCAGCCACACGGTGACCCTGGTCAACCTGGGTCCGAGGTGCGCCAGCAACGTGACGCTGACTGACATCCCGAGCGCCGGGCTGCGTCTGACCAGCGCCAGCGGCAACAACGGCACGGCCAGCACGCCGGGGCCAGCGGGGGCGACCACGGCCAGCCTGCAAAAGCGGGGGCGACGCTGACGCTGGTGGTCAACGCGACGGTGACCGCCAGGAGCGGCAACATCACCAACACGGCGGGGGCACCAGCACCACGCCCGACCCCACGCCCACCAACACGGTGACGGTGGTCACGCCGGTGGCCACCAGCGGACCCGACGCTGACCAAGGGGGCCAGCAGCACCAGCGGCACACAAGGGCAGACCATCAGCTACACGGTGACCCTGGTCAACCTGGTCCTCGGTGGCCAGCAACGTGACGCTGACCGACATCCTGAGCGCCGGGCTGAGCCTGATCAGCGCCAGCGGCAACAACGGCACGGCCAGCACGCCGGGGCCAGCGTGGGGGCGACCACGGCCAGCCTGCAAGTGGGGGCCACGCTGACGGCGGTGGTCAACGCGACGGTGACCGCCAGCAGCGGCAACATCACCAACACGGCGGTGGGCACCAGCACCACGCCCGACCCCACGCCCACCAACACGGTGACGGTGGTCACGCCGGTGGCCACCAGCGCGGACCTGACGCTGACCAAGGTGGCCAGCAGCACCAGCGGCACACAAGGGCAGACCATCAGCTACACGGTGACCCTTGGTCAACCTGGGTCCCCGGTGGCCAGCAACGTGACGCTGACCGACATCCTGAGCGCCGGGCTGAGCCTGATCAGCGCCAGCGGCAACAACGGCACGGCCAGTATCGCCGGGGCCAGCGTGGGGGCGACCACGGCCAGCCTGCAAGTGGGGGCGACGCTGACGCTGGTGGTCAACGCCACGGTGACCGCCAGCAGCGGCAACATGACCAACACGGCGGTGGGCACCAGCACCACGCCCGACCCCACGCCCACCAACATGACGGTGGTCACGCCGGTGGCCACCAGCGCGGACCTGACGCTGACCAAGGTGGCCAGCAGCACAAGCGGCACACAAGGGCAGACCATCAGCCACGGTGACCCTGGTCAACCCGGGTCCGCGGTGGCCAGCAACGTGACGCTGACCGACATCCTGAGCGCCGGGCTGAGCCGGATCAGCGCCAGCGGCAAACAACGGCACGGCCAGCACCGCCGGGGCCAGCGTGGGGCGACCACGGCCAGCCTGCAAGTGGGGGCGACGCTGACCCTGGTGGTGAACGCGACGGGTGACCGCCAGCAGCGGCAACATCACCAACACGGCGGTGGCACGAGCACGACGCCCGACCCCACGCCCACCAACACGGTGACGGTGGTCACGCCGGTGGCCACCAGCGCGGACCTGACGCTGACCAAGGTGGCCAGCAGCACAAGCGGCACAAGGGCAGACCATCAGCCACACGGTGACCCTGGTCAACCTGGGTCCTCGGTGGCCAGCAACGTGACGCTGACCGACATCCTGAGCGCCGGCTGAGCTCGATCAGCGCCAGCGGCAACAACGGCACGGACAACGATGCTCTGTCCACCAACCGGGCGGCCACGGTCAAGGCGCACCTGGAGTCGCTTGGCGTCAAGGCGGCAACTGTCAAGGCCTCGGGCCAGGGCAAGCGCCAGCCTGTAACGACTTCGTGCAGCGACAAGCTGCCGCGTGAACAGTTGATCCTGTGCCTGCAGCCGGATCGGCGCGTCACCATCGAAGTGACCGGGCAGATACGCTGAACCGGCCCGACGTTCAGGCGTCGGGTATGACGGCGGTGACCTCAATCTCGACCCTGGCGCGCTCTTCCATCAGTGCGCCCACTTCCACACAGGTCATGGCAGGGAAGCTGCGTCCCATCACCCCGCGGTAGGCTTCGCCCAGCTCCTTGAGCCGGGCGATGTATTCCGCGCGATCCACCACGTACCAGGTCATGCGCACCATGTGTTCGGGGCCGGCGCCTGCCTCGCGCAGCACGGCCGCCACATTTCGCAGCGCCTGCGCCGTCTGGGCAATAAAGTCATCGGTCTCGAACTGCTGCTGGGCGTTCCAGCCGATCTGGCCCCCACAAAAACCATGGTGCCGCGGGCGGCGATGCCGTTCGCGTAGCCGCGCGGGGTGGCCCATCCGGGCGGTTGCAGGAGTTTCATGCTTGCCTCAGTTTGAATCGCTGGAGCTTGCCGGTCTCGGTCCGCGGCAGGCTGGGGTGAACTCGATTTCGCGCGGGTACTTGAAGGGCGCAATCGTCGCCTTGACGTGGTCCTGCAACGCCTTGACCATGGCCGCGTCGGCGGCATGCCCGGGCTTGAGCACCACAAAGGCCTTGACGATCATGCCGCGCTCGTCATCCGGTTTGCCGATCACGCCACACTCGGCGACCGCCGGGTGTTTGAGCAAGGCATCTTCCACCTCGGGCCCGCCCACGTTGTAGCCGGCGGTGATGATCATGTCATCCGCCCGTGCCTGGTAGAAGAAGTAGCCGTCGGTGTCCTGCATGAAGGCGTCGCCGGGGTAGTTCCAGCCGGCCTTCACATAGTTGGCCTGGCGGGCGTCGTCCAGGTACCTGCAGCCTGTGGGGCCGATCACCGCCAGCTTGCCGACCGTGCCGCGCGGGACTTCCTTGCCGTCGTCGTCCACCACTTTGGCAGTGTAGCCCGGCACCACCTTGCCGATGGCGCCGCGCCGCACCTCGCTGCCGGCGGACGAAATGAAGATGTGGAACATCTCGGTGGCGCCGATGCCATCCAGCATCTCGATGCCCGTCGCGTCCTTCCAGAGCTGACGCGTGGCGTCCGGCAGGCCTTCGCCCGCGCTCACGCAGATGCGCAGCGTGGGCACGCCATGCTGGCGCGCAAACGGCGCCATTTGCCGGTAGAACGTGGGTGCGGTGTAGCAGAGGGTGGCGCCCACCTCGTTGATGAGCTTGACCATGGCCTCGGGCGTGTACGGAATATCGGGGAAGTACACCGACGCCCCTGCCCACATCGGAAACACGAGCAGTCCCCCCAGGCCAAAGGTAAATGCCAGCGGCGGTGAACCCATGACGATGTCGTCAGGTGTGGCCTTGAGTACATGTCGCGGCCAGGCCTCGCAGCCCGCCAGCACGTCGCGGTGGGTGTGGACCGCCGCCTTGGGCTTGCCGGTGGTGCCCGAGGTGAATGCCATCAGTGCGATGTCGTCGGCCGCCGTGGGGCAGGCCGTAAAGCGGCCATCCTTCTGTGCCGCACGCACCGCCAGTGAACCGGGTTCGTTCATGAGGTTGAACGGGACTATGGTCTGCAGCACCGGGTGTTCGCGCTGCGCCAGCTGCAGCTCATCCAGCAGCCTGGCGTCGCACAGCGCCACCGTGGGCTGCGACTTCCCGATGATGTCGCCCAGCTCGCGGGCGCGCAGCAACGGCATGGAGGCCACCGCCACCAGCCCGGCTTTCACCACCGCCAGCCAGGCCAGCGCCATGCCGATGGAATTGCCGCCCCGCAGCAGCACGCGGTTGCCGGGCACCAGTCCCAGGTCTTGGGTCAACACCTGCGCGATGCGGTCCACACGCTCCTTGGCTTCAGCATAGGTCAAGACAAGTTTTGGCGAGCGCAGCATGGGCCGGTCGGCGAAGCCCTTGGCCTGCGCCTTGTCCAGCAGCTCCTCCACCAGGTTCACCTGGTCCGGGATCTCCAGTTCCGGCAAGTCGTAGCGCAACTCCGGCCATTGTTCGCGCGGCGGCAGTCGGTCGTGGACAAAGCGGTCGGTCTGTGCGGTCATGTGACCCCCTGCAAGACAGATTTGCCGATGATCAGCTGCTGCACCTCGGTGGCGCCTTCGTAGATGCGCAGCGAGCGGATGTCCCGGTACAGGCTTTCCACGCGCGTGCCCACCTTCACACCCAGGCCGCCGTGCATCTGCAGCGCCATGTCGATCACGCGCTGCGCGTTTTCGGTGGCGGTCATTTTGGCCATCGCAGCGGCGACGCTGCGATTTCGTTGCTCTGCGGCCTCAGCTGTCACGCCCACGCCGCTGCGCTTTTCGCCTTCGTCGCGCAGCCAGGCGGCGCGGTAGGTCAGCAACGCCGCAGCGTCCACCAGCGCCGCCATCTCGCCCAGCTTGGCCTGTGTGAGCTGGAAGTCGGCCAGCGTCTGGCCAAACATCTGCCGCTGCTTGGCGTGGGCCACGGCTTCGGCGAGAGCGCGCCGTGCAAAACCCACCGCCGCCCCCGCCACTGAGGCCCGAAAGATGTCCAGCGTCTGCATCGCCAGCTTGAAGCCGCCATTGAGCACGCCCAGTTGCGCGCTCGCGGGTACCTTGCAGTCGTTGAACCGCAGCGTGGCCAGCGGATGCGGCGCCATCACTTCAATGTGCTCGGAGCTGTCCAGCCCCGGCGTGTCGGCGTCCACTATGAATGCGGTGATACCCCGGGTACCAGCCGCCACGTCGGTCTTGGCGAACACGCAGTAAAAGTCGGCGATGCCGCCGTTGCTGATCCAGGTCTTGGTGCCACCGAGTGTGTAGTGGTCAAAAGTGCCACCAGCCCCCGTGGAAATTGCATGAGCCGCTATCATTTTCATAGCGCCGGCATCCGAGCCCGCATCGGGCTCGCTGAGCGCAAACGCCGCGATCTTTTCGCCCCGCGCCACCGCGCCGAGGTAGTGCGCCTGTTGCGCGGGCGTGCCGGCCAGCGTGATGGCGCCGCTCCCTAGGCCCTGCATGGCAAAGGCAAAGTCGGCCAGCGGCGAATGGAAGGCCAGCGTCTCGCGCAGGATCACCAGCGCACGCGAGTCCAGCCGTTCCAGGGCGCCGCCATGCGCGGCCGGCACGCAGTAGCGCAGCCAGCCGGCTTCACCGAGCCGGCGCACCCACTCGCGGCAGGCGGCGCGGTCGTCGCGTTCGTCGACAGACTGGGCCTGCGCCCAGGCCACCAGTCGGGGCGCCAACTCGCGGTGCGCGTCGTCAAAGAAGGGCAGGCCCAGGTGGGCAGTGGAGGGCGTCATGCTCAATCCCCGCCAAACACGGGCTTCTGCTTCGCGGCGAATGCCTCATAGGCGCGCGTGAAGTCCTGCGTCTGCATGCAGATGGCCTGGGCCTGGGCTTCGGCCTCAATGGCCTGCTCGATGGTCATGGCCCATTCCTGCTGCAGCATGGTCTTGGTCATTGCATGCGCAAACGTCGGTCCGTCGGCCAACTCGCGGGCGATGGCAAGCGCCCGGGGCAACAGGTCGGCGCTGTCGTGCAGCGCGTTGAAGAAGCCCCAGGCCAGCCCCTCCTGAGCGGTCATGGCGCGTCCGGTGAACAGCAGCTCCGAAGCACGCCCCTGCCCGATCACGCGGGGCAGCAGTGCGCAGGCGCCCATGTCGGCGCCGGCCAGTCCAACGCGTGTGAACAGGAAGGCGGTTTTCGTGGCCGGCGTGCCATGGCGCATGTCGCAAGCCAGCGCCATCATGGCGCCGGCACCGGCACACACCCCGTCGATCGCGCCGATGACCGGCTGCGGGCAGTTGCGCATGGTCTTGACCAGATCGCCCGTCATGCGGGTGAACTCCAGCAGTTCGGGCATGCTCATTTTCGTGAGCGGGCCGATGATTTCGTGCACGTCGCCGCCCGAGCAGAAATTGCCGCCCGCACCGGTGACCACCACCACCTTCACATCCGTGGCGAAGCGCAGCGCCTGGAACAGGTCACGCAGCTCGGCATAGGAGTCGAACGTCAGCGGGTTCTTGCGCTCGGGCCGGTCGAGCGTGACCGTGCCCACGCCCGAGTCGAACGTCCAGGTGAAATGCCGTGCCTGGTACGAAGCCCTGGCGTCGAACTGGGCACGCATGGGATTGGTGGCGCCAATGTAGTGCTTCATGCGGCCTCCGTCGTGTTCAGGCTGTGCTCCTTGACCTTGCCCAGCAGCTTGTACAGCGTGGACACTTCGCGCTCGCTCAGGCCATCAAAGGCGGTCACGATCCACTGCTCATGGGCGTGGGCCATTTCGTGGAACTGCCTGCGCCCACGGGCGGTCAGTCGCACACGGTAGGCGCGGCGGTCACCTTCCACATCCGCCCGCTCCACCAGCCCTTCGGTCACCAGCTGGTCGGTGATGCCGGTCACGTTGCCTCCGGTGACCATCATGCGGCGTGACAGCTCGTTCATGCGCAGCCCCTCCGGGGCGCGCTCCAGCTGGGCCATCAGGTCAAAGCGGGGCAGCGTTGTGTCAAACCGCTCTCGCAGGCGGCTGCGTACCTGTTTTTCCACCAGCTGGGTGCAGGTCAGCAGGCGCAGCCACAGGCGCAAGGCCTCAGGGTGCTCGCTGTGGGCTCGGGCTTCCAGATCCATGTCAGTTCTCCAGCTCGCGGGATGCTATTGTTTTGAGAGCGGATGAGCCAGCCTGGACGGGGCTGCAGCCATTTTTTGCCTTGAAATTTCACGGTACAGCTGGTCACGGCCGCTCAGGTAAGGGCGCGGCCATTCCACGGCGCGGCTGCCCAAGCGTGCGGCTTCGTGCAGCGTCCAGGCCGGGTCCGCCAGGTGCGGCCGGGCGATGGCGCACAGGTCCGCGCGGCCTGCACCAATGATGCTGTTGGCGTGGTCGGCCTCACTGATCGCGCCAACAGCAATGGTGCGGATACCCACTTCGTTGCGGATGCGGTCGGCAAACGGCGCCTGGTACATGCGGCCATACACCGGCCTGGCCTGACGTGTCGTCTGGCCGGACGACACGTCAATGAAATCCGCCCCGGCGTCCTTGAACAGCCGCGCCATGCGCACCGCGTCGTCTGCCGTGTTGCCGCCTTCTGCCCAGTCGTGCGCAGAGATGCGCACGCTCATCGGCAGGTGCGCCGGCCACACGGCGCGCATGGCGGCAAACACCTCCAGCGGGTAGCGGCATCGGTTCTCCAGGTTGCCACCGTACTCGTCTGTTCGATGGTTGGTCAGCGGGCAGATGAAGCTGGACAGCAGGTAGCCATGCGCGCAATGCAGTTCCAGCCAGTCAAAGCCCGCTGCCGCGGCGCGCCGCGTGGATTCGACGAAGGCCGCCGTCAAGGCGTCCATGTCGGCCCGTGTCATGGCGCGCGGGACCTGGTTCTGCGGGCCATACGGCACGGCGCTGGCCGCCAGCAACGGCCAGTTGGGCGCAGCGTCGGGCCGACCATCCGGCGCTGGCAGCGGCTCATCCGTGTGCTCCCAACCCAGCTGCGTGGACCCTTTGGAGCCACTGTGGCCGAGCTGCAGGCCGATCAAGGCGCTGCTCTGGCCATGGACAAAGCGGACGATCCGCTCGAAGGCCGCCTGCTGCGTGTCGTTCCAAAGGCCGGGGCAACCCGGCGTGATGCGCCCCTCGGGCGTGGGGCTGGTCATCTCCACAAACACCAGCGCCGCGCCGCCCAGCGCGCGTGCGCCCAGGTGCACCAGGTGGAAATCCTGGGGCACGCCTTCGACCGCGCTGTACGTGGCCATGGGCGATACGACGATGCGGTTCCTGAGCTCGACTTCGCGCACCTTCAGCGGTGTGAGCATGGGCAGCACGGGCTTGCCGCCGGCCAGCCAGGATTCGTAGCCTTCGAGCCACCTTGCATCGCGCAGGCGCAGGTTCTCATGGCTGATGCGCTGGCTGCGCGTGAGCAGTGAATAGGCGAACTGCTCGATCTCCATGCCGCTGTAGCGGTCCACGTTTTCGAACCATTCGGTCGAGTTGCGCGCGGCGTTCTGGATCTTGAGCACCTCCACACTGCGGCGGGCCTCATAGCCCTGCAGCACGGTGTCCATGTCGTGGCCGCTGGAGAACTCGTCGGCCAGGTCGATGGCGTCTTCCAGTGCAAGCTTGGTGCCGCTTCCGATCGAGAAATGTGCCGTGTGGGCCGCGTCACCCATCAGGACGATGGGCACGGGCCTGCCATTGATGGACTCGCGGTGCACCCAGGTCTTGCACACCACGCGCGGGAAGCGGATCCAGATGGCCGAGCCGCGAAGGTGCGACGCATTGCTGATGAGGGCGTTACCGTCGAGGTATTTCGCGAAAAGCCGCTCGCAAAAAGCGATGGCGTCTTCCTGGCTCATGCTGTCCAGGCCATGCGCCTTCCATACGGCCTCGGGCGTCTCGACGATGAAGGTCGAGGTGTCGTCATTGAACTTGTAGGCATGGGCCTGGAACCAGCCGTGCTCCGTCTGTTCAAACGCGAAGGTGAAGGCGTCGAACGTCTTGCGCGTGCCCAGCCACACGAAGCGGCACTCGCGCAGGTCCACGTCGGGCACGAAGGCCTGAGCGTAGCGGTTGCGGATGCGGCTGTTGAGGCCGTCGCTGGCGATCACCAGGTCGGCGTTGTACTGCGCCGCCAGCGCCTGGTCGTCGGTCACATCGGTCTCAAACACCAGCTCCACGCCCAGCTCGAGGCAGCGGTCCTGCAGGATGTTGAGAAGCCGCTTGCGGCCTATGCCGCAGAAGCCGTGGCCGGTGGAACGCACCGAGCGGCCCTTGTAGAACACCTCGATGTCGTCCCAGTGGTTGAAGGCGTCGCCAATCAGTCTGGCGCTGGTCGCATCGGCCGCGCGCAGGTTCTCCAGCGTCTGGTCCGACAGCACCACGCCCCAGCCAAAGGTGTCGAACGGGCGGTTGCGTTCCACGACCACCACACGGTGGCCGGGATGGCGCTGCTTCATCAACAGCCCGAAGTACAGGCCGGCCGGGCCTCCGCCGATGCACAGGATATTCATGAAGAAATAGTTTAGGCCTAAACTAAAACCTGTCAACAGGGTTCACCCCGTTCGCGTGGGAGGGGGAGGCGCACAATCGGTGGACGGGGCCGTTGTGGCCCACGAAGGATGACGGCGATGATTTACAAGTTCAGATCCAAGGCCGCCGGCGACCTCATCATGCTGGAGCCGCAGGGCCGCCGCATGCTCGAAATCATCGGCAAGGACGCGGGCCCCAAGGGCATCATCACGGTCGCCCAGCTGGCGGATGCGATACAGGCCCTGGAAACCGCCGTGGCCCGCGACGAAGCGGTGCGCGCCTCCGCAGTCCCGCCGGGCCAGGACGAAGACCCGCCCGCCATGGAAGCGGTGAGCCTTCGCCAGCGCGCCAAACCCTTGCTGGACATGCTGCGCCGCTGCCTGGCGGGCGAAGCTGACGTCGTCTGGGGGGTCTGAGCGGCGCTCAGTCCACCTTGGCGCCCGACGCCTTGACCACAGGCGCCCATTTGGCGATTTCGGCTTCGATCATCTTTGCAAACTCGGCCGGGGTGTTGCCGCCAGGGATCGCGCCCTGGGCCAACAGCTTTTCCTTGATGGCGGGCGAGGCCAGGGCCTTGGCCGTTTCCTGCTGGATGCGGCTCACGATGTCGGCCGGCGTGCCCGCGGGCGCCAGCAGGCCAAACCAGGAGCTGGCCTCAAAGCCCTTCAGGCCGGCCGCTTCCTCAACCGTGGGCAACTCGGGTGCGGCGCCTGAGCGCTGGGCGCTGGTGACGGCGAAGGCCTTGAGCTTGCCGCCCTTGATCTGGGGCATGGCGGAGGGCAGGTTGTCAAACATCACATCCACCTGGCCACTGACCATGCCCAGCAGCGCAGGACCCGAACCCGTGTAGGGGATGTGGGTCATGAAGATGCCGGTGCGCGCCTTGAAGAGTTCGCCCGCCAGGTGAATGGACGTGCCGTTGCCACTGGAGGCCATGTTGAACTGGCCCGGGTGCGATTTTGCGTACTTGCTGAAATCGGGCACGGTATTGATGTTCAGTGCCCTGGCCCGTTCGGCGTTCATGACCATCACGTTGGGCACGCCCGCAACCAGCGTGACGGGCGCGAAATCCTTTTGCGGGTCGTAGGGCATCTTGCTGTACAGCGACTTGTTGATGCCATGCGTGCCCACGGTGCCCATCAGCAGCGTGTAGCCGTCGGCTGGCGACTTGGCGACCAGGTCGGCGCCGACGTTTCCGCCTGCGCCGGCACGGTTCTCCACGACGAAGCTCTGGCCGAAAGCGCGCGTGAGTTCAGGGGCGATGGCACGGGCCAGGATGTCGGTCGTGCCACCCGGTGCAAAGGGCACCACAATGCGCACCGGTTTGCCGGGCCAGGCCGACTGGGCGGAGGCGAGCGGCGCTATGAAAATCATAGCGGTTGCGCAAGCTGCGGCGAGGGCCAGCCGTCGATTTGATGCTTGAAATTTGTCCATGTCGAGTCTCCGTTGGTGTGTCATCAGGTGGCCTGCCCCGCAGTCGGCCAGGCCCTGGGCCAGCACGAATGCCTTGCCCGCATCTGCAGTGTAGGGAACAAAAAAGCCGCCCGCAGGCGGCTTTTCCCTGATGGGAGCGGTCTTGACCTGCCTCAGTCGGCGAACGCCTTGGCCGCCTCAATCACCGGCTTAATCTTGCCAATCTCTGCGGCAACGAATGCCTTGTGTCCTTCCGGCGTTATACGGTTGTCGGTGACGACGAGGGCACCCAGAGCCTCCTGCTTCTTGATAAAATCAGGATCCTTCAGCGCCTTTTTAAGCCCCTCATTGAGCGCCTTTGTCACGGCGGCAGGCGTTCCCTTAGGAGCATAGAGCCCGTGCCAAATGGTCAGGTTGAATCCTTTGACGCCCATTTCCTGCAACGTTGGGTAGTCCTTGAGCAGCTTGTGGCCGGACAGTGGCTTTGAGGTCGTGACCGCGAAGGCCTTGACTCGACCGCCTTCAATCTGTCCGACGGTATTCGTCGTCTGGTCGCACATCACGTCGACCTGACCACCCACCAAGGCATTCATGGCGGGTGCCGTGCCTCCAAATGGGATCGTTGTCATTGCTTCGGACAGCTTGATAGCTGACTGCCACATCAATCCGCAGGTGTGGGAGGCTGAACCGAGTCCCGCATGGGCTAGGTTGATTTTCCCGGCATTGGCACGGATGTAATTTTCAAAATCGCGATAGGTATTCGCGGGCAATTGGGGTTTGCCGATGAGTGTCATGGGCACGTCATTCACCATGCCCAAATACTCAAAGTCTTCAAGTGGCTTGTACTGCAACTTGCGATAAAGGGCAGGCGTTGTTGCCATGCCAATGTGAAACAGCAATAGCGTGTGCCCATCAGGCGTGGCTTTGGCAACCTTATTGGTTCCAATGGTCCCGCCAGCGCCCGCAGCATTTTCCACCACGAAATTGGAGCCAGGGATTTGCTTGCGCATTGCCTCGGCCAGGTCGCGTGCCACGCGGTCGGTGGGTCCGCCGGCGGCGAACGGCACAACGATGGAGACAGGCCGGGAACCCGGATAGGTCTGGGCGTGGGCCAACACGGCGGTGGTGGCGGCGGCGAGGACGAGGAATCGTTTCATGGGAGTCTCCTGAGGATCGATCCCGGAATCATAAGTAGCGAACCCGGCCAGCCAATCGCGGGAACTACGTAAGGAGAACCACTAGCACGTGCCCCTGCGGGGACTTACTGGTAGCTTCGGGCGTCTTCGATGACCTTGCCGTCATTGGGCAGGCTGCCAGGGTTGAGCAGTTCAACCTCGCCGCGCAGCTTGGTGACGTCCCGCACCACGGTTTCAATCGCGCCGGCCAGCCCTTCGGCCAGTTCGGTCGTTTCGACCTTGAGGGTCATGCGGTCGTTGGCCATTTCACCGCTCACGACCAGCCGCATGCGCCGCACCTGGGGGAACCGGCGGGCGATTTCAGCCACCTGGGACGGATGGACGAACATGCCCCGGATCTTGGTGGTCTGGTCCGCGCGGCCCATCCAGCCCTTGATGCGGGTGTTGGTCCGCCCGGTCGGACACTGGCCGGCGAGGATGGCGGAGAGGTCGCCTGTGCCAAAGCGCACCAGCGGGTAGTCCTCGTTGAGCACGGTCACCACGAGTTCGCCCACTTCGCCCTCGGGCACCGGGTCGCCGGTGCCTGGACGCACCACTTCGACGATGACGCCCTCGTCCAGCACCAGGCCTTCGCGAGATGCAGTTTCATAGGCCACCAGCCCGAGATCGGCGGTGGCGTAGCTCTGATAGACGTCCATGCCGTGTTCGCTGAACCAGTCGCGCAGGCTCGGCGGGAAAGCCTCGCCCCCGACCAGACCCTTCTTGAGGCTGCTGATGTCGCTGCCTGTTTCGATGGCCTTTTCAACCAGGATGCGCAGGAAGCTGGGCGTGCCCAGATAGGCGTCCGGCCGCAGTTCCGCAATGGTCTGGAGCTGCTGTTCGGTCTGACCCGTGCCCGCAGGGAACACGGTGCAGCCCAGGGCATGTGCGCCCGACTCCATGATGAACGCGCCAGGTGTCATGTGGTAGCTGAACGAGTTGTGCGCCAGCTCGCCCTGGCGAAAGCCGGCAGCGAACATGGCGCGCGCGGCACGCCAGTAGTCGGCGCGCGGTCCTTCAGGCTCGTAAATCGGCCCGGGCGAGGCGTAGATGCGGCGCATCTGCGGCCCGCGCAGCGTGGTGGCAAAGCCGCCAAATACATCGTTGGCGCGCTGCGCCTTCTGGCGCTCGAACAGTTCGTGCTTGCGCGTGACCGGCAGGCGCGCCAGCGCAGCGCGTGTGGTGACGCTGGCGGCATCCACGCCGCGCAAAATGTCCGCAAAGGCCGTCGAATGCGCCTGCGCATGCGCCACCAGGGACGGCAGGGCGGCCATCAGTTCTGTTTCGCGCCGGTGCGGTTCCCGGGTTTCCAGCGCGTCGAAAAATTCACTCATGGCAAGTTCCGTAGGGGTTCAGGGGCGCGTCGGGGGAGGGCACGTCATGCCAGCCAGCGCTTGCGGCGCTTGTAGCTCTTGACGTCCTTGAAGCTCTTGCGTTCGCCGCCACCCACCCCGAGGTAGAACTCCTTGACGTCCTCGTTGTTGGCGAGTTCGGCGGCAGGCCCGTCCATCACCACGCGTCCGCTTTCCATGATGTAGCCGTAGTCCGAGTACTTCAGCGCCATGTTGGTGTTCTGCTCGGCAAGGAGGAAGGTCACCTTCTCCTTGGCGTTCAGGTCCTTCACGATTTCGAACACTTCTTCCACAATCTGGGGCGCCAGACCCATGGACGGCTCGTCCAGCAGCACCATGTTGGGGTTGGCCATCAGGGCGCGGCCAATCGCGCACATCTGCTGTTCGCCACCCGACGTGTAGGCCGCCTGGGAGGTGCGGCGTGTCTTTAGCCGTGGGAAGTAGGCGTAGACCTTTTCAAGGTTCGCCGCGATTTCGGCCTTGTTCTTGCGGGTATAGGCACCGGTCAGGAGGTTCTCCTCAATGGTCAGGTGGGCAAAGCAGTGCCGTCCTTCCATTACCTGCACTACGCCGCGCTGCACCAGGTCGGCGGGGGACAGGTTTTCAATGCGCTCGCCACGCAGCTCAATGCTGCCCTTGGTCACGGCACCGCGCTCACCCCGCAGCAGGTTCGATACGGCGCGCAGCGTCGTCGTCTTCCCGGCACCGTTGCCACCCAGGATGGCCACGATGCCGCGCTCGGGCACCTGCAGCGAGACGCCCTTGAGCACCAGGATCACATGGTTGTAGATGACCTCGATGCCGTTGACGTTGAGAACGATGTTGTTTGAGCTCATATGCGTTGTCTGTACCAGATGAAAGGCCTGAGCCTTTCATCTGGCGGCTCGTGAGAGCCGCTGCCCCTCCCGCCAGGCGGGAGGGGTTGGGGAGGGTGCCGTCAGTACGGGCGCACGGCGGCTGCCGGTCCTGAGCGGCACGCCGATCAGGACTGGCAGTCCGCCGGCGTGCGCCGGGTCAGCTTCTTCTCGGCGGCGTACTTGTCGGCCGCGGCCTTGATCATGGGCTTGATGATCTGCTCATCGCTTTGCATCCAGTCGGACGTGAAGTTCCACTTCTTGCCGTCCCAGGTATGCAGTCGGGCCCAGGTGGCGCCACGGTGGTCGGCACAGCTGGTGGAGATAGGACGCATCACGCCCTTGAAGCCCAGCGCATCGAGCTTGGCCTGCGTCAGGTTCAGGTTCTCGTAGCCCCAGCGAGCCTGCTCGGGCGACACCCATTTGCCCTTGCCATAGCGTTCCTGCGCCGAGCGCACGCCCTCGACGGCGAGCATCGCGGCAACAAGGCCACGCATGTACAGCACCTGGCCGACTTCATCCTTCGGTCCGGTCCCCTGGCCCTTGCCATGCACCTTGTCCAGGACTTCCTTGACCACGGCGGCATTGGGTTCAGCGCCATGCTGAAGCGCCAGCGCGTTGTAGCCCTTGGCGCCGTCACCCACGTCCTTCACGTCCGGCTCGGCACCGGCCCACCACACCCCGTACATCTTGTCGCGCGGATACCCGGTGGCTTGCGCCTCCTTGAGCGACGTGGAATTCATCACGCCCCAGCCCCACAGGAACACGTAGTCCGGGCGGTTCTGGCGGATCTGCAGCCAGGTGGCCTTTTGCTCAACACCAGGGTGGGTGACGGGCAGCAGGCTCAGCTGGAAGCCATGCATCCTGGCGCGCTCTTCCAGCAGGGGGATCGGCTCCTTGCCGTACGGGCTGTCGTGGTAAACCAGCGAAATCTTCTTGCCGCGCAGCTTGTCAAAGCCGCCTTCCTTCTTGGCCACGTGCTGCACCAGCACGTCGGCCGCATCCCAGTAGGTGCCCGTCAGCGGGAAATTCCACTTGAAGACATTGCCGTCGGTGCTCTCGCTGCGGCCGTAGCCGGCGGTGATCAAGGGGATCTTGTCGCCGGGTGCCTTTTCGGTCAGCGCGAAGGTGATGCCGGTGGACAAGGGCTGGAACACGGTGGCTCCGCCGTTCTTGCCCTTGAGGCGCTCGTAGCACTCGACGCCGCGGTCGGTCGCGTAGCCGGTTTCGCATTCCTCGAACGAGACCTTGACGCCGTTGATCCCGCCGCGGGCGTTGACCAGCTTCAGGTAGTCGGCATAGCCGTTGGCGAAGGGCACGCCGTTGGGCGCGTACGCGCCGGTGCGGTACACCAGCAACGGGAAGAACTGCTCCTTGGCCTGCGCAAAGGCGGTGGAGGTGACGAGGGCACCAGACAGGCCGGCGGCGAAGACCGAGGCAGCGAGGGCAAGTTGACGAAGCTTCATGGGTTGTCTCCTGAAAAGGTGAAGCACAAGGGAACCAGGGAAATTACGCGAGTTCGGTTCAAGGGGTGTCAGGGATGACCCTCATGGGTCAATGCGGGAACGGCCACAGCCGCAACTTCTGCTTGCCCACCGACCATAGGCGGGCCAGGCCATGCGGTTCGACGATGAGGAACCAGACAATCAGTGCGCCGAAAATCATGAACTCGGCATGCGACACGGCGGCGGTGGAGATGACCACGCCCACCAGCGAGCCGGCCCAGGGGAGGAACTGGTTCAGGAAGATCGGCAGCACCACAATGAAGGCGGCGCCGAAGAAGCTGCCCATGATCGAGCCCATGCCGCCGATGATGACCATGAACAGCAACTGGAACGAGCGGTCGATCGAAAAGGCTGCAGGTTCCCAGGCACCCAGGTGGACAAACCCCCACAGTGCGCCCGCCACACCGACAATGAACGAACTGACGGCGAACGCGCTGAGCTTTGCGTACATCGGGCGGATGCCGATCACGGCCGCCGCCACGTCCATGTCGCGGATGGCCATCCACTCGCGACCGATGGCCGAGCGCACCAGGTTCTTCGTCAGCAGGGCAAACACCACCAGCATGCCCAGGCAGAACAGGTACTTGTCCACAGGTGACGCGATCTTCCAGCCCAGCACCTGAAGATTGGAGACAGATACCGATCCGGATGCGTTGTTGCTGGTGAACCAGCCGATCCGCAGGAACGCCCAGTCGCAGAAGAACTGCGCGGCCAGCGTGGCCACCGCCAGGTACAGGCCCTTGACCCGCAGGCTGGGGATGCCGAAGAAAATGCCCACCAGGGTGGCGAAGAATCCGCCGGCGAGCAGCGCGGCAATCAGCGGCATGCCGTCGATGCGCACATACGTGTTGTAGGCCATGTAGGCGCCCACGGCCATGAAGGCGCCTGAGCCCAGCGAGATCTGCCCGCAATACCCCACCAGGATGTTGACCCCCAGCGCCGCCAGCGACAGGATCAGGAACGGGATCAGGATGGCCCGGAACATGTATTCGTCCACCAGCATCGGCACGCCGATGAAGGCGAAGGCAACCAGCAGCCAGGATGACCCAGCGGTCCTGCGCGATCGGGAAGATCTGCTGGTCAGCGCGGTAAGAGGTCTTGAACTGGCCGTTTTCTCTGTAGAACATGGTTCTTCTTCTCTTTACACACGGTCAATGATCTTCTCGCCGAACAACCCCTGAGGGCGGAACAGCAGGAACACCAGCGCCAGCACATAGGCAAACCAGATTTCGATGCCACCACCCACGTACGGTCCCAGGTACACCTCGGAGAGTTTCTCGCCCACGCCAATGATCAGCCCGCCGATGATTGCGCCCGGCACAGATGTCAGTCCGCCCAGGATGATCACGGGCAGGGCCCGCAGCGCCACCGTGGTCAGGGAGAACTGCACGCCCAGCTTGGAGCCCCAGATGATCCCGGCCACCAGCGCGGTGACGCCGGCGACGAACCAGACGATGACCCAGATCCGGTTGAGCGGGATGCCGATCGACTGGGCGGCCTGGTGGTCATCGGCCACCGCACGAAGCGCGCGACCGGTGCTGGTCTTCTGGAAGAACAGCGACAGCACGGCCACCAGCACGGCGGCCACACACGCCGCATAGACGTCCTCGAGGTTCACCAGGACGCCGCCCTGGAACACGCCCTCCAGCAGGAATACGGGCTCCTTGGGCATGCCGACATCAATCTTGTAGATGTCGCTGCCAAAGATGGTCTGTCCCATGCCGTCGATGAAGTAGGTGATGCCCAGCGTGGCCATCAGCAGCGTGGCGCCTTCCTGGTTGACCAGGTGGCGCAGCACCAGCCGCTCGATCAGCCAGGCCAGCGCGAACATGATCACGCCCGCTATCAGGAATGCAATGATGTTGCCCACCAGCTTGTTTTCAATCCCAAGCAATGCAGGCACCCAGCCCGAAAGGCGCGCCATCGCCAGTGCGGCGAACAGCACCATCGCGCCCTGCGCGAAATTGAACACACCCGACGCCTTGAAAATCAGCACAAAGCCGAGCGCCACCAGCGAGTACAGCATGCCGGCCATCAGGCCACCCAGCAACGCTTCCAGAAAAAATGCCATGTCCTGCTTCCTTCAGTGGCTGGTGCCCAGATAGGCACTGATCACTTCTTCGTTGTTGCGCACTTCCTGGGGCGTACCGTCACCGATCTTCTTGCCGTAGTCCAGCACGACCACGCGATCGGAGATGTCCATCACCACGCCCATGTCGTGCTCAATGAGCACCACCGTCGTGCCGAACTCGTCGTTGATGTCCAGGATGAAGCGGCACATGTCCTGCTTCTCCTCGACGTTCATGCCGGCCATGGGTTCGTCCAGCAGCAGCACCTGGGGTTCCATCGCGAGCGCGCGGCCGAGGTCCACGCGCTTTTGCAGGCCATAGGGCAACTGGCCCACGGGTGTCTTGCGGTAGGCCTGGATCTCAAGGAAGTCCACGATGTGTTCCACGAACTCGCGGTGCTGTTCTTCCTCGCGCTGGGCCGGGCCGATGCGCAGCGCCTGCAGGAACAGGTTGCTTTTGATGCGCAGGTTGCGCCCGGTCATGATGTTGTCGATGACGCTCATTCCCTTGAACAGCGCCAGGTTCTGGAAGGTGCGCGCAACGCCCATCTCGGCCACTTCGCGCGAGTTCATGTGGTCAAACGTGCGGCCGCGGAAGGTGATGCTGCCTTCCTGGGGCGTGTAGACGCCGTTGATGCAATTGAGCATCGAACTCTTGCCCGCGCCGTTGGGGCCGATGATGGCGCGGATCTCGTGCTCCTTCACATTGAAGGAGATGTCGGTCAGGGCCTTGACGCCACCGAACCGCAGGCTGATGTTGTTGACGTCCAGGATGACGTCGCCGATCTTTTTGCTCATGGTGCTTGCGTCATTCCTCAGGCGGCGGCCTTGACGGGGGCGAAGGTCCGGGCATCGGAAATCTTCAGCGTGGCGCTGACATTGCCGGTCCGTCCGTCCTCGAACTTCACCACCGTTTCGATGTATTGCTCGGTCTTGCCGCCGTACAGGGCGTCCACCAGGGGCTGGTACTTCTCCCCGATGAAACCGCGGCGGACCTTGTTGGTGCGGGTCAACTCGCCGTCGTCGGCGTCCAATTCCTTGTGAAGCACGAGGAAACGGCTCACCTGGCTGCCGGCCAGCAGTTCGTCGGCGGCCAGGTCGGCGTTCACCTTTTCCACGCATTCCTGGATGAGCTGGTAGACCTCGGTCTTTTGCGCGAGGTCGGTGTAGCCGGCGTAGGGCAGGTTGCGCCGCTCCGCCCAGTTGCCCACGGCATCGAAGTCGATGTTGATCATCACGCAGACCTTCTCGCGCAGGTCACCGTAGGCCACCACTTCCTTGATGTGCGGGAAGAACTTGAGCTTGTTCTCCACGTACTTGGGTGCGAACATGGCCCCGTCGTTGGCGCCGCCCTTGATGCGTCCCACATCCTTCACCCGGTCAATGATCTTCAGGTGGCCGTGCGCGTCGATGAAGCCGGCGTCGCTGGTGTGGTACCAGCCGTCGGCCGTCAGCACCTCGGCTGTCGCGGCCGGATTCTTGTAGTACTCCTTGAGCAGGCCGGGCGACTTGACCAGGATCTCGCCGTTGTCGGCGACCTTGATTTCCACGCCCTTGCATGGCACGCCCACGGTGTCGGCGCGCGCTTCGTGATCGGGCTGCAGGCACACGAAAACGGCGGTCTCCGTCGAGCCGTACAACTGCTTGAGGTTGATGCCAATCGAACGGTAAAAGCTGAACAGGTCGGGGCCGATGGCTTCACCAGCGGTGTAGGCCACCCGCACCCGGCTCATCCCGAGGTTGTTGCGCAGGGGGCCATAGACCAGCACGTCGCCCAGCGCATACAGCACCGAGTTGACCGCGCCGATCGGCTTTCCGTCCATCCGGGCCGGCCCGACCCGCCGGGCCAGGTCCATGAAGTACCGGAACATGTGCCGCTTGATCGCGCCGGCGTCTTCCATGCGGATCATCACGCTGGTCAGCAGCCCCTCAAAGACGCGCGGCGGTGCGAAGTAGTAGGTCGGGCCGACTTCCTTGAGGTCGATCGTCACTGTCGATGCCGACTCGGGGCAGTTGACCACGTAGCCGCAGGCGAGCCACTGCGCGTAGCTGAAGATGTTCTGCCCGACCCAGGCCGGTGGCAGGTAGGCCAGCACTTCTTCGGCGCTGGTGAGACGGTCAAACTCGGCGCCCGCCTGGGCCCGGTTGATCAGTGTGTCGTGCGTATGGACCACGCCCTTGGGGTTGCCGGTGGTACCGGAAGTGAAGAACATGGCCGCCACGTCGGCGGGCTGGACCTTGCCGGCTTCCTCGCGGAAAAACTCCGGGTGCTGCGTGGCGAACACCTTGCCGGCGGCCAGCAGTTCGTCCAGCGCGGCCAGCCCGTCTTCGATGTAGTTGCGAAGGCCGCGCGGGTCATCGAAGTAGATGTGGGTGAGCTGCGGGCAGGTTTCGCGCACTTCCAGCATCTTGTCGACCTGCTCCTGGTCTTCCACCAGCGCAAATCGCACTTCCGCGTTGGTGATCGGGAACACGCATTCGGCCGCTGCAGCGTCCTGGTACAGCGGCACCGGGATCGCGCCCAGCGACTGCGCCGCCAGCATGGTGGCGTACAGGCGCGGGCGGTTGGCACCCACGATCACCATGTGCTCGCCACGTGTCAGGCCGGCCTGGTGCAGGCCACAGGCGATGTGCTCGACCATCGCTGCCATCGCCGACCACGAAAAATCCTGCCAGATGCCGTATTCCTTCTCGCGCATGGCCGGCGCCTGGGGGCGCTCCGAAGCATGCTTCAGCAACAGCTGTGGAAATGTCGTTTGCATTCCGGGTCCTTGTCTCCGTCGGTGGTGGGCTCAAGCCGAAGCGCGGCTGGAACCCCTTGTCTCATGTCCCGCAATGTAGGGCTGTATTTGACGCCGTGTTGTCGTTTCGACGACAATCGGGGGGCTGTCCCCACTAGGGGTTTCCCTAGCCAAAACGCGAGATTGAGCCATGTCAAACGATTTGCCCCTGCACCAGCGCCGCCGTGCCCCGACACCGGCGGAGTTGCTCGGCATTCCCTGGCTGCACTTGCTGCTGCCCGCCGAGCAGGCGCGCGCCGCGCAGGAGATCGTGGTCGGCGACGCCTTGCCGGGTGACTATGTGTGTCGCGTCGGGCGGCCGGTCACGTACTGGTTCGGGGTGATCGAGGGGCTGCTCAAGATGAGCAGCGACAGCGCCGACGGCAACACCATGACGTTTACCGGCGTTCCGCCTGGCGGCTGGTTTGGCGAGGGCACCGCGCTCAAGCGCGAGGCCTACCGCTACAACATCCAGGCACTGCGCAAGAGCCTGGTGGCTGGCTTGCCCGTGGAGACGTTTCACTGGTTGCTGGACCACTCGATCGGGTTCAACCGTTTCGTGATGCAACAGCTCAATGAACGGCTGGGCCAGTTCATCGCCGCCAGGGAGATCGACCGGATGAACAACCCCGATGTGCGGGTGGCCCGCAGCCTGGCCGCGCTGTTCAACCCGGTGCTGTACCCTGGCGTGGGCGAGGTGTTGCGCATTACCCAGCAGGAACTGGCCTACCTGGTGGGGCTGTCGCGCCAGCGCGTCAACGAGGCGCTGGCCGCGCTGCAGCAGGACGGCTGCATCCGCGTCGAGTACGGCGGCCTGCGGGTGTTGGACCTGCCGGCCCTGCGTTCCTCGGTCTTTGCCCGGTGATGGTGGTCTTTTTGGCCTCCAGCCCCCGTGGAATATGCCTGAGCCGCTATACATTTCATAGCATGTGAAGCCCATGTCCGAGTCTCCTGCCGCCACCTCCCGACTGAACAAGCGCATGGCCGAGCTGGGGATGTGCTCGCGCCGCGAGGCCGACGACTGGATCGCCAGAGGCTGGGTGCGGGTGAACGGCACGGTGGCGCCCATGGGACTGCAGGTGACGGCCGACGCGCGCATCGAAGTGGACCCGAAAGCCCGTGGCCAGCAGCAGCAGCAGGTCACCATCCTGTTGCACAAGCCCATGGGCTATGTGAGCGGGCAGGCCGAGGACGGCCACCAGCCGGCAGCGACGCTGGTGCAGCCGCGCAACCACTGGAAGGGCGACGCCACCCAGCAGAAGTTTGCACCGTGCAGCTGCGCGGCCTGGCACCCGCTGGAAGGCTGGACATCGATTCGGTGGGCCTGCTCGTGCTGACCCAGGACGGCCGCGTGGCACGCCAGCTGATTGGCGAGGACTCCGGCACCGAGAAGGAATACCTGGTGCGGGTCAGCTATCCCATGCCTCAGGGTGACGTGCTGGTTGATGTGCAGAAGGTCTTCCCTGCTGCGCAGCTGGCCAGGCTGCGCCACGGCCTGAGCCTGGATGGCCAGCCTCTCAAGCCCGCGCTGGTGGACTGGCAGAACCCCGAACAGCTGCGCTTTGTGCTGACCGAAGGCAAAAAGCGGCAGATCCGGCGCATGTGCGAGCAAGTCGGCCTGAAGGTGGTGGGTCTCAAGCGCATCCGCATCGGGCGGGTTGTGCTGGGGCAGCTGCCGGTTGGACAATGGCGCTATCTGGGCCCCCACGAACGCTTCTGACAGGAACACCATGAACTCATTTGCTACAAAATTGATAGCGGCTTGCGCAATGCTGGCGGGGGCTGCAGGCCAAATTCATGCCCAAACCGGCACGGTCAACGCGATTTGCAGCACCGACCGGCCCTGGTGCGAGCTGGCGGCGCAGGAGTTCACCCGCGCCACCGGCATCAAGGTCAACCAGTCGCACAAACCCACCGGCGAAGCCCAGGCGCAGCTGCGCGCGGAAGCCGCCAACCCCAAAACCGACCTCTGGTGGGGCGGTACAGGCGACCCGTACTACCAGGCGGCCGAGGTCGGCCTGCTCGACCCCTACCGGCCGGCCTACATCAACGACCTGCACGGCTGGGCCGTGCGCCAGTACGCGATGAGCCAGAACCATGTGGGGGGCTTCTACACCAGCGCCATCGGATTTGGCTGGAACGAAGATGTGCTCAAGAAGAAGAACCTGCCCCCGCCCAAATGCTGGAAGGACCTGCTGGACCCGCGCTACAAGGGCGAGATCGAAACCTCGCACCCGGCGTCCAGCGGCACGGCGTACACCATCCTGGCGGGGCTGGTGCAGATGATGGGTGAGGACCAGGCCTTCGATTACCTCAAGAAGCTGCACAGGAACGTGACGCAGTACACCCGCAGCGGCCAGGCGCAGGCGCGCAACGTGGCCAAGGGTGAGGTGGGCATTGGCATCAGCTTCATCTTCGGCTTTGACAACGAGCGCATCACCAACAAGTTTCCGGTGCAGTCGGCGGCGCCCTGCGAGGGCACGGGCTACGAGATCGGTGGCATCGCGCTGGTCAAGGGCGCGCGCAACCGGGATGCGGCGTTGCGCTACTACGACTGGTTGATGAGCCCGCAGGGGCAGCAGGTGGGCGCGCGCGCCAACAGCCTGCAGGTGCCCGCCAACAAGACCTTCAAGCCCGACCCGCGCATCCCGTCCATGGACGGCGTGCGGCTGGTCAAGTACGACTTTGAAAAATACGGCAAATCCGCAGAGCGCCGCCGTCTGGTGGACCGGTGGACCCGTGAGGTCGAGGCGCAGCCGCGCTGAGGGCGGCCGGTCCTAATCCGGGCCTAACTCGGGTGGGTGACCATCCGGGCTCCACCTGCTTCCTCCCAATGCCATGGACACCCTGACCGAACGCGCCGTGCGCATCCTGTTGTTTGTGACCGGGGTCCTCACGCTGCCTGCGGTGTCGCCTGCGGCGGCTGCGGCCCTGGTGGACTACCAGCTGCCCCTGGGCCTGCTCGCACTGGCGCTGCTCGGGCTGGCGGCGCTGCTGTTGCGTGCGGGCCGGCGTGAGGCGCGCTGGGACAACCCCGGGCAAGGCCAGCGCAACCGGCGGGGCAACTGATGCGGGTGCTGCTGGTCGAGGACGACGACATGATCGGGCGCAGCCTGTCCCAGGCGCTGGACGCCCAGGGCTGGTCGGTGGACTGGGTGCGCGACGGCGAGCTGGCCTACAGCGCTCTCATTGACGGCGACTACGCCTGCGTGCTGCTGGACCTGGGCCTGCCGCGGCAGGACGGCACCGAGGTGCTGCGCAAGGCCAGGGCCCGCGGCAACGCGACACCGGTGCTGGTGCTGACGGCCCGCGACGGGCTGGACGACCGCATCACCGGGCTGGACCTGGGGGCCGACGACTACCTGCTCAAACCCTACGAGTTCCGCGAGCTGCTGGCCCGCATGCGCGCAGTGATCCGCCGGCGCGACGGCGCCGCGCACTCCGTGATCGGCTCCGGCGACCTGCAGCTGGACCTGACCACTCGCGAGGTGCTGGTGCGCGGCGAGCGCTCGGCGCTGTCGGCGCGGGAGTTTGCCCTGCTGCACGCCCTGCTGGAGCGGCCAGGCGCGATCCTGTCGCGCGAGCAGCTGGAGAACCGCATCTACGGCTGGGGCGAAGAGGTGATGAGCAACGCGGTGGATGTGCTGATCCACGGCATGCGAAAAAAGCTTGGACCTGACGCGATCCGCAACGTGCGCGGGCTGGGCTGGCGGGTTGTGACCACACTGGCGCTGGCCGGCAGCGAAGGCAGCGCGAAGTGATCAACATCTTTCCCTCCGGGCGGCTGTGTTCGTTGCGCGGCGTGCTCATGATGTGGCTGTTGCCCGTGTTTCTGCTGGTGGGCACGGTGTCCGCTGCCGGGGCCTACTGGACCTATACGCGCATGGTGGCCACTTTCATGGACGACCAGATGAGCCTGCTGGCCGAATCGCTTTCAGCGCAAAGCGGCTCGCCCGTGCTGCCTACGGTTGGCGCCCGGCAGGTCCATGAAAGGGGCGCCTACGCCGTGCAGGTGTATGGCCGCTCCGGGGGGCTGCAGGCGGCCTCCTGGCAAGGACTGCCTGTGGGTTTTCTTGACAAGCCCGGTTTCCACGACGTGCGAGCCGGCGGCGCACTGTGGCGTGTGTACGTGTCGGACGACCAGGGGCCGCAGCACGTGCAGGTGGCCCAAAGCGGGTCGTTCCGCGCCCATCTGGCGGCAGAGCGGGCGCTGGCCGTGATTGCGCCTGTGCTGGTGCTGTTGCTGCTGTCCGGCCTGATCCTGTGGGGCGTGGTGGAGATGATTTCCCGCTCGATAGGTGATATTGCCCGGCAGGCCGCGCGACAGGACGAGCACAGCATCGCCGAGCTTCCGCTGAGCCATGTGCCGCGGGAGATCAAGCCGCTGGTGGCGTCGTTCAACAGCCTGCTCACCCGGCTGCGCGACGCCTTCACCACGCAACGCCGGTTTGTCCAGGACGCTGCGCACGAGCTGCGCACCCCCATTGCCGCGATCGGCCTGCAGCTGGAAACGCTGCGCGGCGACGTCGGTCGCGGCGCGACCCGCGAACGCTTTGACCAGCTGGAGCTGGGCATCCAGCGCGCCCAGCGCCTCGTGGACCAGCTGATGCGCCTGTCGCGACAGGAGTCGGTCGCCACCGAGGCTGCGAGCGCCGAGGTGGATGTGGTGGCTGTGCTCAGGGAATCCATCAACGGGCTGATCGTGCTGGCCGACCAGCGCGGCATCGACCTGGGACTGCTGCCCTCTGACGTGACCCAGGCCACGCTGCGCTGTCCGGCCTCGGACCTGCGCAGCGTGCTGGACAACCTGATCGAGAACGCCTTGCGCTACACCCCCTCCGGCGGCGTCGTTGATGTGCGCCTGACGCGCCAGGGTGGCAAGCTGGCTATCGAGATCACCGACAGCGGCCCGGGCATCCCCGACGAGCTTATCGAACGTGTGTTTGACCGGTTCTTCCGGGTTCCAGGAACCTCCGCAAGCGGCAGTGGCCTGGGGCTGGCGATAGCACGTGCGGCCGCGCAGCGCTGCGGACTCACCGTCTCGCTGCGCAACCGCGTGGACGCCAGCGGCCTGGTCGCGCGCGTCGAAGCGGGCTGATTCCGCCTGCGGCCCGCCCTGCTCATGCGGGGCTAAGACTCCCCTCAGTGGCCACTAATTTGCAGTGCCTACATTGGAATCACCGGAACAAACCGGCTGTCACTCCAACCCACTGAAAGGTCTCATCATGAACAAGTCTTCTTCCCTCATCGCCATCGCCGCCTTTGCCGCATTTGCCTCCTTTGGCGCGAACGCAGAGTCCCCCGACGCCAACGGCCAGTTCGCGCTGCAGTTTGACGGCAGCCGCACCCGCGCCGAAGTCATGGCCGAGGCGGCCACCGTCGCCAAGACCCGCAGCCACGAGCCGGCCGGCTCGCGCGTGGCGGCGCCCCTGCCGTCGTCCGTGGACACGGCCACTGTGCGCGCCCAGGCCGCCCAGGCCGTCCGCCTGGGCCAGATTCCCCATGGTGAACTGAGCCTGTAACGGAACTCGCGGCCCGATGGCCGTACCGGACACGCGATAATCCGGCCTTGAAAATCGCAGGAGCGCCCCTATGTCAGGGGCGCTTTCATTTGTCCGTTTCCTTTTTGTTGGTTTCAATTCCGCCCAAGACCATGAGCAAGCAAACCCTGTCTTTCCAGGCCGAAGTTGCGCAGTTGCTGCACCTCGTCACCCACTCGCTGTATTCCAACAAGGAGATCTTTCTCCGCGAACTGGTCTCCAATGCGTCCGATGCCTGCGACAAGCTTCGCTTCGAGGCGCTCAACAACAACGGCTTGTATGAAGACGCGCCTACCCTGGAAGTGCGCGTGAGCTTTGACAAGGACGCCAGGACACTGACCATCGCCGACAACGGCATCGGGCTGAGCCAGCAGGAAGCCATTGACAACCTGGGCACCATCGCCAAAAGCGGCACGCGCGAGTTTGTCAGCAGGCTCAGCGGCGACCAGAAGGCCGATGCACAGCTGATCGGCCAGTTCGGCGTGGGCTTTTACTCGGGCTTCATCGTGGCCGACAGGATCACGGTCGAGTCGCGCCGCGCCGGCGTGCCAGCCGCCGAGGGCGTGCGCTGGATCAGCGGCGGCACCGGTGACTTCGAGGTCGAGGCCATCGAGCGCGCCGCGCGCGGCACCAGCGTGACGCTGCACCTGCGCGACGACGCGCTCGACTACCTGAGCGCGTGGAAGCTCAAGGACATCATCGGCAAGTACTCCGACCACATTGCCCTTCCCATCCTGATGGAAAAGGAAGAGTGGAAGGACGGCGAGAACGACCAGCCCGGCACCATGGTCAAGACCGGCGAGTGGGAAACCGTCAACCAGGCCAGCGCGCTGTGGACGCGGCCCAAGAAGGACATCACCGACGAGCAGTACGCCGAGTTCTACCAGGCCATCAGCCACGACTTTGAAGCACCACTCGCCTGGAGCCACAACCGGGTGGAAGGCAGCAGCGAGTACACGCAGTTGCTGTTCATCCCGGCCAAGGCGCCATTTGACTTGTGGAACCGTGACAAGAAGGCGGGTGTCAAGCTGTACGTCAAGCGCGTGTTCATCATGGACGACGCCGAGGCGCTGATGCCCACCTACCTGCGCTTCGTCAAGGGCGTGATCGACTCGGCCGACCTGCCGCTGAACGTGAGCCGCGAGCTGCTGCAGGAAAGCCGCGACGTCAAGGCGATCCGGGACGGCTCCACCAAGCGCGTGTTGTCCATGCTCGAAGACCTGGCGAAGAGCGAGAAGGCGGAAGACGCCTCGGCGGATGACAAGGCAAAGTACGGCAAGTTCTACGCCGAATTTGGTGCGGTGCTCAAGGAAGGCCTGGGCGAAGACTTTGCCAACCGGGAGCGGCTGGCCAAATTGCTGCGTTTTGCCTCCACCACCAGCGACACAGCAAGCGTCTCACTGGCGGACTACAAGGCCCGGATGAAGGAAGGCCAGGAGGCCATCTACTACATCACCGCCGACACGCTGGCGGCCGCGAAGAACAGCCCGCAGATTGAGGTGTTCCGCAAGAAGGGCATCGAGGTGCTGCTCATGACTGATCGCGTGGACGAGTGGGCACTGAGCTTCCTGACCGAATTTGACGGCACGCCGATGCAGAGCGTGGCCAAGGGTGCGGTGGACCTGGGCAAGTTGCAGGACGAGGCCGAGAAAAAGGCGGCTGAGGAGGCTGCGGAGGCCTTCAAGCCCGTGCTGGCCAGGCTGAAGGAAGCGCTGAAAGACAAGGCCGACGACGTGCGCGTCACCACACGCCTGGTCGACTCACCGGCCTGCCTGGTGGTCAAGGACCAGGGCATGAGCCTGCAGCTGGCGCGCATGCTCAAGGCTGCGGGCCAGGCGGCGCCCGAAGTCAAGCCCGTGCTGGAGGTGAACGCCGAGCATGCGCTGGTCAAAAAGCTTGACGGCTCGGTGCATTTCAACGACCTGGCCCACATCCTGTTTGACCAGGCACTGCTGGCCGAAGGGGGGCTGCCGGAAGACCCCGCGGCGTACGTGAAGCGGGTGAATGCGTTGTTGACCTGAACAGGCTTGCCCCCCGTCCCCGGGGCTGTGGATAATTCGCCTTTTGGAGGACAGTCATGAGGCGAGCAGGGATCGGTTTCGCGCGCTGGCTGATGTTGCTTGGCGTGCTGTTGCTGGCAGGCTGCGCGGCCACGGGGGCACAGTACTCGGAAGTCGCCTCCTCCATTCCGACACTGCGGCCGGGTGACGGCCGCATCTACTTTTACCGCTCATCCAGCATGATGGGCGCCGCCATTCAGCCTGAGATCCAGCTCGATGGTGTCGTGGTGGGCAAGTCCCAGCCAGGCAGTTTTTTCTATGTGGATCGACCTGCGGGGGTCTACGCTGCGACGGCCACCACTGAAGTGGAGTCGAGAATAGTCATTGACCTCAAGCCGGGTGAGACTCACTACGTCAGTTCGTCGATCACCATGGGATTGCTGGTGGGGCGGGTCAGCTTCTCGTTGCAGCCCGAAATCACCGCCAAGCCGGAGATGTCTTCTCTGGCCTATACCGGCATCGCCCCCTTGGGCCCTGCTGCCGCTCGTGGCGTACCGTCAACGGCTAACCCCGGGGCTTCTCCAGCCGCTCCGTCGGCCACCGCAACACCCGGCAGCCGCAGCGGCCGGGTGAGCATGGACGATCTGCGCGGCTTGCTGCCCAAGACGCCATGAACGGCGCACATTGCCTGCGGCCTGCAAGGTTGGCGCTGGTTTGTGCAAGCCTATCGTTGCTGGCGTTTGGAGCCCAGGCCCAGGGTCTTGCCCCCGACATCCTGTTCGAGAAAGTCTCCCCCAGCGTATGGGTCGTCCAGACCTCTGACGCACAGGGTCGCCCCGTAGGACGAGGCAGCGCCGTCGTCACCGCCCCCGGGCGGCTGGTCACCAACTGCCACGTGCTGGCCAAAAGCAGCAGCTTCGTCGTCAAGCGAGACAACGTCTCCTACGGCGCCACGCTGGAATTCCCCGACCCCGAACGCGACCTGTGCCAGATCAAGGTCGCCAACTTCACCGCACCCGCAGTCGAGTTGGCCGACATCAACAAGCTCGGGGTAGGCGCCAAGGTGTATGCCATTGGCAACCCACGGGGGCTGGAAGTCACCCTGAGTGACGGGCTCATCTCGGGCTTGCGCAAGACAGACAAGGACGAACTGGAGGTTGTGCAGACCACGACCCCCCTGTCACCTGGCTCAAGCGGCGGGGGTCTGTTCGACGATCAAGGTCGATTGATCGGGATCACGACCCGAGGTTTCCGTGATTCGCAGAACCTGAACTTTGCGGTCCCCGCCAACTGGATCGTGGAGCTGGCTGCACGCGGGCAGGCCAATCTGGAAAAGCGGGCTGCGCCGATGGCTGCGGCCGCCCCGTCGCTGGGCGCAGTGACCAGGCCAGGAGTGGAATTGAAGCCGGAAGCTCCGTTGCGCGTGGGCGATACGCTGGAGTATGTGCTGACCGATCGCTATACCCGCACGCAACGCACGGTCTACTACCGTGTGGACCGCATTGAAGGCGACCGGATCGTCTTCAACCAGGGCGGATTGATCGAACGGGATTCCGGTGAAGTTGTGAGCATCACTACGCCGGCCGGGGGAGATTTTGACGGTGCAATGCCGCCTGGCGGATGGGTGAAGCCGGGCATCACTTCCGGACAGGGTTGGCGCCTCAACTACAAAGCCTTGCTTGCCGGGCAGCCCGCCACATTCAATCTCACGGCCACTGCAGGTCAGACCGAGACAGTGAACGTGCTGGGCGAGTCTGTCAAAGCGCACACTGTCTCACTGACGGGTTGGGTGACCATTGGGGTTGGCTTCAATCCGACGTCCGGTCGTTTTACGGCACGGTTCAAGTACGCGCCCGAATTGCGTCGGGTGATTCACTTTGAGTCCAAAGGAGAGGTCAATGGCAACGTGGCCAGCTTGCGAGCCTTTTCCAATGAGCTGCTTGAGTTGCGCGGAATCAACCGCTACGGCCGGTGAATTGGCATGAGGAATTGTTGTTGCCTTGATGAGCCAACTTCATTGAAGGCTGGGATGGTGAAAGATTGGGCGTGGCGACATGGCGTAGCGGTTGCTTTTTTGGCAATCCCGCAGCTGGCCCAGGCCCAAGGCCTTGCCCCCGACATCCTGTTCGAGAAAGTCTCCCCCAGTGTATGGGTCGTCCAGACCTCGGACGCACAGGGCCGCCCTGTAGGACGAGGCAGCGCCGTCGTCACCGCCCCCGGCAGACTGGTCACCAACTGCCACGTGCTGGCCAAGAGCAACAGCTTCGTCGTCAAGCGAGACAACGTCTCCTACGGCGCCACGCTGGAATTCCCTGACCCCGAACGCGACCTGTGCCAGATCAAGGTCGCCAACTTCACCGCACCCCGGTCGAACTGGCCGACATCGGCAAGCTCAGGGTAGGCGCCAAGGTCTACGCCATTGGCAACCCACGGGGGCTGGAAGTCACCCTGAGTGATGGACTCATCTCGGGCTTGCGCAAGACAGACAAGGACGAACTGGAGATGGTGCAGACCACAGCACCCATCTCGCCTGGCTCAAGCGGAGGGGGTCTGTTTGATGCAGAAGGAAGGCTGGTGGGCATCACCACAGCGTTGCTGCGGGACTCGCAGAACCTGAACTTTGCGGTCCCCGCCAACTGGATCGTGGAGCTGGCGGCGCGGGGGCAGGCCAACCTGGACAAGCGGACTGCGCCGGTGACTGCGGCGTCGCCAGCTCCAGTGGCACCTGCAGCGCCCGCATCAGCGCCAAACCCATCGACCCAGCCGCCTGCCGCCAGAGCGAGTCCGGGACCGGCCACGGGTGTCGGTGGTGGTGTGCTTCCGTCGGGTCCTGCGATTGATCCGACGGCGCCGCTTCGGGTGGGGGACAGGCTCGAATACACCGTAACCGACCGGTTCACCAATGTCCGTAAGTCAGTCGTGCTCCGTGTCGATCGAATCAGTGGCGACCAGGTGGTGTTCAATCAAGGCGGCATGATCGAAAACCTGCAGGGGCAACTGGTCAGCATGGGGTCACCTGCTTTGGGCGACATGGACAACGCCATGCCAACGGGCGGCTGGGGCAAAGCGGACCTGAAGCCCGGCCAAAGCTGGCAGCTTCGCTACAAGGGCAATGAGCCCGTTGGCGGCAAGCGGGATTACAACCTCAAGGCGGTGGTGGCGGGCGAATCCGAGATGCGGGTAGGGGCCGGGGCGTTCAAGGTCGTGCAGATCCGCTACTCAGGCTTTGTCGGTGTCGGCTCTGATGGCGGCACCGTACTCGTGCCGGTTGCCGGACCGTTCAAGGCCACCGTCTGGTACGCGCCGGAACTGGGCAGGGTGGTTCGTTTTGACAGCGAGGCGCAGATCCGGAGCGCGCGTCTCCTTACTCGCGAATCCGTTGAGTTGACTTCGATTGGCCGTGCCAACTAGGCATGAAGGAAGGGGATATGTCGAGAGCGATGGCTTATCTGCTGCTGGCTGTCGTTTCTGCAGCTGCCCAGGCCCAAGGCCTTGCCCCCGACATCCTGTTCGAGAAAGTCTCCCCCAGCGTATGGGTCGTCCAGACCTCAGACGCACAGGGCCGTCCTGTAGGACGAGGCAGCGCCGTCGTCACCGCCCCCGGCAGACTGGTCACCAACTGCCACGTGCTGGCCAAGAGCAACAGCTTCGTCGTCAAGCGAGACAACGTCTCCTACGGCGCCACGCTGGAATTCCCTGACCCCGAACGCGACCTGTGCCAGATCAAGGTCGCCAACTTCACCGCACCCCGGTCGAACTGGCCGACATCGGCAAGCTCAGGGTAGGCGCCAAGGTCTACGCCATTGGCAACCCACGGGGGCTGGAAGTCACCCCTGAGTGATGGACTCATCTCGGGCTTGCGCAAGACAGACAAGGACGAACTGGAGATGGTGCAGACCACAGCACCCATCTCGCCTGGCTCAAGCGGAGGGGGTCTGTTTGATGCAGAAGGAAGGCTGGTGGGCATCACCACAGCGTTGCTGCGGGACTCGCAGAACCTGAACTTTGCGGTCCCTGCCAACTGGATCGTGGAGCTGGCGGCGCGCGGGCAGGCAAACTTGGACAAGCGCAATGCGCCGGTAGCCGTGGCTGCGGCGTCTCCCGCACTTCCACCGGTGTCAACTGCACCGGCAGGACCGATGGCACCAGTTCCAACGGCCCCGCCCCCTGCCGCCACAGCAGCGCCAACTGGACCTGCACTCGATCCGACAGCGCCCCTGCGTGTGGGGGATGCGCTGGAGTACACCGTGACAGACCGGTTTACCAATTTGCGGAACACAGTGGTCTATCGGGTGGACCAGGTTCAAGGCGACAGGGTCGTTTTCAATCAAGGGGGGCTGATTGCGACAATCAAAGGGGAAGTGGTCAGTCTGACGAATCCACTGGCGGGCGAAATGGACAATGCGACGCCACCGGGAGGCTGGGGCAAGGCGAATTTGCAGGTCGGGCAAGGTTGGCAACTTCGCTATCAAGGCAATGAAGCGCTTGGTAGCAAACGGAGTTATGACTTGAAAGCCGTTGTGGTGGGTGAGTCAGAAATGCGGATGGGTGGGGTCGCCTTCAAGGCAGTTCAGATTCGTTATACGGGATGGGTGACATTGCCAAACAGCCGGATGACGTTGGGCAGCCCGATCAGCGGAACGTTCAAGGCGACTGCTTGGTACGCGACTGAGTTTGGTCGTCCCATCAGATTTGAGTCGGAGGTCTATGTTCAGGCTAATCGGACCAGAAGCAAAGAAGTGGTGGAATTCACCCGCGTTGTCCGCGCCAACTAAGGGATGACTTTTGTGTCCCCTCGTTTTGTCGCCCTCATGTTGCTGGCAACCATATCGGCAACCGCCCAGGCCCAAGGCCTTGCCCCCGACGTCCTGTTCGAGAAAGTCTCCCCCAGCGTATGGGTCGTCCAGACCTCTGACGCACAGGGTCGCCCCGTAGGACGAGGCAGCGCCGTCGTCACCGCCCCCGGGCGGCTGGTCACCAACTGCCACGTGCTGGCCAAAAGCAGCAGCTTCGTCGTCAAGCGAGACAACGTCTCCTACGGCGCCACGCTGGAATTCCCCGACCCCGAACGCGACCTGTGCCAGATCAAGGTCGCCAACTTCACCGCACCCGCGGTCGAACTGGCCGACATCAACAAGCTCAGGGTAGGCGCCAAGGTGTATGCCATTGGCAACCCACGGGGGCTGGAAGTCACCCTGAGTGACGGACTCATCTCGGGCTTGCGCAAGACAGACAAGGACGAACTGGAGGTTGTGCAGACCACGACCCCCCTGTCACCTGGCTCAAGCGGCGGGGGTCTGTTCGACGATCAAGGTCGATTGATCGGGATCACGACCCGAGGTTTCCGTGATTCGCAGAACCTGAACTTTGCGGTCCCCGCCAACTGGATCGTGGAGCTGGCTGCACGGGGGCAGGTCAATCTGGACAAGCGCCATGCGCCTGTGGCCGCGTCTGTTGGTGGCTCTGCAGCCCGGCCTGGGGTGGAGCTGCCAGCGACAGCGCCGTTGCGCGTCGGGGATTCCCTGGAGTATGTGTTGACGGATCGATTTACCAATGTTCGCAGAACGATTTTGTATCGCGTTGACAAGATCGCAGGAGATCTCGTCGAGTTCAACCAGGGAGCATTGGTCGAGCGCGCTGGCGGTGGAATGATCCGAATGACATCACCACAGGCAGGTGAAATGGACAACGCCATGCCTCCTGGTGGATGGGGGAAAAGCGATCTCAAGGTCGGTCAATCATGGAAGCTGAATTACCAGGGGAATGAAACCTGGGGTCGCGGCAATTACGATTTAAGGGCTTCTGTATTGGCCGAAAGCGATACTCGGATAGGAGATGGTGTAGTCCGTACAGTTGAAATCAAGTACGTCGGATTTGCCCAGAAGAACACAACTACGTCTACATCTTGGCGATTTGAAGCAACAGTTTGGTACTCTCCGGATTTGGGCCGGGTCGTTCGGTTTGAATCGAGCACTCGGGCCACCAATGTTGCAGCCGGTTCAGTCATCCGAGAGCGTGTTGAGCTGATCCGGATCTTGAGAGGTGATGCGACCTAATCCACTATGCGAAGATCACATTCAATCGTCGCAATAGCCATCGCCAGCTGGATGATTCGGAGCTACGCCCAAGGCCTTGCCCCCGACATCCTGTTCGAGAAAGTCTCCCCCAGTGTATGGGTCGTCCAGACCTCGGACGCACAGGGCCGCCCTGTAGGACGAGGCAGCGCCGTCGTCACCGCCCCCGGCAGACTGGTCACCAACTGCCACGTGCTGGCCAAGAGCAACAGCTTCGTCGTCAAGCGAGACAACGTCTCCTACGGCGCCACGCTGGAATTCCCTGACCCCGAACGCGACCTGTGCCAGATCAAGGTCGCCAACTTCACCGCACCCCCGGTCGAACTGGCCGACATCGGCAAGCTCAGGGTAGGCGCCAAGGTCTACGCCATTGGCAACCCACGGGGGCTGGAAGTCACCCTGAGTGATGGACTCATCTCGGGCTTGCGCAAGACAGACAAGGACGAACTGGAGATGGTGCAGACCACAGCACCCATCTCGCCTGGCTCAAGCGGAGGGGGTCTGTTTGATGCAGAAGGAAGGCTGGTGGGCATCACCACAGCGTTGCTGCGGGACTCGCAGAACCTGAACTTTGCGGTCCCCGCCAACTGGATCGTGGAGCTGGCGGCGCGGGGGCAGGCCAACTTGGACAAGCGGACTGCGCCGGTAGCCTCTGCTGCTCCTCGTGCTGCACGGGCTCCGGGCGGAGGACTCCAAGCTGGGGATGCTTTCGAGTACGTTGTCGTGGACCTCGTCACAAATACCCGACAGTCGGCCGTGCACCGGGTGGATGGAACGGACGGAAGCACGGTGCGTTTCAACGGGGGTACCCGCAGTGAGCGCGTCAACGGCGAGGTGATCGAGATGACGCAGCCGGTGGCAGGTGCCATGGATTCAGCCATGCCCCCGGGTGGTTGGGCCGGCTCCAACCTACAGCCCGGGCGCAGCTGGCAGAGCAGGTACCGGACGGGAGATGCGGCAACGGGAAACGAATACGACTTGAACGCCACAGCGTCTACCGAGACCGAGGTGTCTGTGCCAGCCGGCAAGTTCCCGGCAATTCTGATCCGGTATGACGGCTATGTGACCATCGCTCCCGGCGGTCGGATGCCTGGCGGTTACCGTGGACGGGTGGACATGAAGGTCTGGTACGCCACTGACCTGCGTCGTGTGATCCGCTTCGAGTACGACGCCAGGGCCCAGTTTTTTGCACCGGACCGCCAAGTGGTGGAACTCGTCCGAATTGATCGTGCGCCCTGATTGACCCGAAGGCACTACACCACCAGCGGCGCCTCACCCATTGCCTCGATCTGCTCTTCCAGCATCTGCACCTGGCCCTGCCAGTAGTCGCTGCTGCCAAACCAGGGGAAAGTCTGGGGGAAGGCCGGGTCGTCCCAGCGGCGCGCCAGCCAGGCGCTGTAGTGGATGAGGCGCAGGGTGCGCAGCGGCTCGATCAGTGTGAGCTCGGCGCGGTCAAACTCACGGAACTGCTCGTAGCCGTCCACCAGCGCGCCCAGCTGGCGTTGGCGCTGTGACCGGTCGCCCGAGAGCAGCATCCACAGGTCCTGCACCGCCGGGCCGGTGCGCGCATCGTCCAGGTCGACGAAATGCGGACCCTGGGAGGGCGTCCACAGGATGTTGCCGGGGTGGCAGTCGCCGTGCAGGCGTATCAGCCCAAAATTTGAAGCTTTTTGGGCTGTAGCCCCCGTCCAGTCTACATACGCCGCTATCAAATCAATAGCAATCTTGGCCGCCTTGATCCATTGCGCCTGCATGTCCAGCGGGATGGCGTCGTGGGACACCAGCCACTCCAGCGGCTCGTGGGCGAAGGTCTGCACATCCAGCGCGGGCCGCGTCGCAAACGGCCGGGCGCTGCCCACGGTGTGGATACGGGCCAGAAAGCGGCCGATCCACTCCAGCACTTCGGGGTCGTCCAGCTCGGGCGCGCGCCCGCCGCGGCGGGGGCTGACGCTGAAGCCGAATCCGCCAAACGGGTGCAGCGTGCGCCCCTGCAACACCAGCGGGCCCACGGCGGGGACTTCTGCCGCCATCAGCTCGGCGGCAAACGCGTGCTCCTCCAGGATTTGCGCGTCACTCCATCGGCCGGGGCGGTAGAACTTGACCACCACGGCGTCGTGACCCTGGCAGGGCTCCTCCAGGTGCGCCTGGTAGACGCGGTTTTCGTAGGAGCTCAGGCCCATCAGGCGGCCGTCGCCGTGCAGGCCCACGCTGGCCAGCGCGTCCAGCACCACGTCGGGTGTGAGGGTTTCGTAGGGGTGGGTGGACATGCGGGGATTGTCGCCCCCCCCGCGCGACGGCCGGCGGCTACAGGCCCAGCATGTGGCCCTCGCGGGGGTCGCCGCGGCCGGCCAGCACCTGCGCATAGGCCGCCTGCACGGCCTGCGGGCCGCGGTGATGCTGTACCCGAAGCCAGGGCGCGGCCGGGTCAGACACCTTGGCGTGAAAAGCCCGCCAGGCCTGTACCAGCCGGCGGCCCAGCTCGGCGCCGCCCCATTCGGCGCTGCGCTTCTTGATCTGCGCCGGCGCAAAGAACAGCGTGGCGCGCGGGCCGGGCAGGTCCTTCGCGCTGCCAAGCTGCTCCACGTGCGTGCCGCCAATCGAGCAGCTGTAGCGCAGGTTCGCGAACCGTGTGTGGATGTCGCGGCGCAGGTTCACGTTGCCGGCAAAGTCGATGTAGGCGCAGGCGGCATCGGCAGCCACCTGATCCAGCTGGGCGTAGGTGAGCACACGGCTGTAGCAGCCCAGGCTTTCGCAGAAGGCCACGTTGGCCTCGGACGTCAGCCCCACCACCTCAAGGCCGCTGCGCTGGCGCAACTGGAACGCCGTGCCATAGGCCGTCTTGCTGGAGGCGCTGGACAACAGCATCACGCTGGCGCCGAAGAAGTCGTTGTCGGCAAAAAAGTCGTCGATCAGCCACGAGGTGATGAACAGCGGGCGCAACAGGGCCTGCACGTCTCTCGGTGTCGGCGGTGTAGAACGGATCGGTGTTGCAACGCAGGTACTGGTTGTAGACGGCGGGCAGGCCCGCGCGGTGCGCCGCCGCGTCGGTGAAGCCGGCCTCTGAAAGCCGGTCGGGTTGCAGGACGGCACTGTCGGCCATGGGCCAGTAGCCGTACAGGCGCTCGCCCACGGCCACGCCCGGGTGCAGTGACTGCACCACGCGCCCAAAGCCCCAGACCGGCACGATCCCCCAGCCCTCTTCGCCCGCGGGAAAGAACTGCCAGTAGCTCATCGTGTCGCCAAAGGCGGCGTAGGTGATGTTGTTGGAGGTGAGCGCAAACGCATCAATGTGCACGCGCACCTGGCCGTCGGCCAGCGGGGCGTCGGCGGCAGTGTGCAGCCGGGTCTCGGGGAGGCGGTCCTTGCGGACGAGGAGGGATGTGGTCATGGGGCACACCGTAAACGAAACGGCCCGCCGGTTCAACACCGGCGGGCCGCCTGGGCGACAAGCCGGGCTCAGACCAGGGTGATGGTCACGTCGATGTTGCCGCGCGTGGCGTTGGAGTACGGGCACACCTTGTGGGCGGCGTCCACCAGCGCCTGGGCGGCCGCGCGGTCCATGCCCGGCAGGCTCACGTTCAGGCGGGCGGCGATGCCATAGGCGTTGGGGATCGGGCCCAGGTCCACTTCGGCATCAATGGCCAGGCCATCGGGCAGGGCGACCTTCATCTTGCCGGCCACGGCCTTCATGGCTCCGATGAAGCAGGCGGAGTAGCCGGCGGCAAACAGCTGCTCCGGGTTGGTGCCGGTGCCGGGTCCGCCGGGGGAAGACAACGTGACGTCCAGTCGGCCGTCGCTGGTGCGGGAGGCGCCGTCGCGCCCGCCGGTGGTGTGGGCCTTGGCGGTGTAGAGGACTTTGTCGAGGGTGGTCATGGTGTTTCCTTTGGGTTGACAGGGTGGTTTGGGGTGAAAGGGGCTCAGGCTGTCAGGCGCTGGCGCAGGGCTTGCACCTGCTGGGTGAGCGAAATCAGGTCGGGGATCGAGCACTGGCTGGCACTCAGGATGCAGCCGGGGATGCCGGCAGCGCGGGCCTTGAGCTTGCGGCCGGCCGGCGTCAGGGTGATGTGGACCCGCCTCTCGTCCTGCACGTCGCGGATGCGCGCCACCAGACCGGATGCCTCCAGCCGCTTGAGCAGCGGCGTCAGGGTGCCCGAATCCAGGTACAGCCGCTCGCCGAGCTCTGACACCATCAGGCCGTCGCGCTCCCACAGCACCAGCATGGCCAGGTACTGCGGGTAGGTCAGGCCCAGCTCGTCCAGCAGGGGCTTGTAAAGCCGGGTCATGGCCAGCGAGGTGGAATACAGCGCAAAACACAGCTGGTTGTCCAGCAGCAAAGCCTGGTCGGGGGTGAGCTTGGGTGTTGCCATGGGTGAATTATAGCGTCAAATTAAATTGCGTGCAATATAAATGTCCGGATTCTTTTCGCCAAGCCGGAAATTCGGGGATCAGCGCCCGGTAAAGCGCGCGGCGCGCTTCTCGACGAAGGAGCGCACTCCTTCGGTGGCGTCTTCGCTGGACGACAGGCGTTGCTGGGTTTCGATGAACTCTGCCATTGCCGCCAGCGGGCCTTGCTCCACGGCCTTGAGAGCGTTGAGTCGGGTGGCGACCACCGCCAGTGGTGCCTGTTCGGCAATCGCCCGGGCAACGCGCAGGGACTCTTCCAGCTCCTGCCCGGCGGGCACCACCTTCTGCACAAAGTTCAGGCGCAGCGCCTCGGCACTGCCGAACTCGTCGCCGGTGAGCAGGTGCAGCAGTGCATTGCCCAAGCCCGCGCGCTCGGCCATGCGCAGCGTGGCTCCGCCCGTGGCCATGATGCCGCGCTTGACTTCCAGTTGCGAAAAGCGGCAGTTGTCTGCCGCGACCACGATGTCGGCTGCCAGCATCAGCTCGATGCCCAGTGTGTAGGTGATGCCCTTCACGGCGACCACCATGGGCTTGGTGCGGCGCCGGTAGCCGGGTGTGCCCAGGTCGGTGGGCTCAACCACGCCCAGTGGCACAGCCTTTTCGCCACTGCGCATCAGCGGGGCGATGGTGGGCAAGTCCAGCCCCGCGGTGAAATGGTCTCCCGCGGCGTGCAAAACGCCACAGCGCAGCGCGGGGTCGTCGTCCAGCCGAGTGTACGCCTCGCCCAGTTCGCGGAACATGCGCGGGGTGAATCCGTTGCGCTTGGCCGGGCGGTTGATGCCGATGAGCAGCACGCCGTCGCGCACTTCGCAATCGATGCAGCCTTCAGGGGGTGGCGGGGTTCTCATCACGGGCGCTGTCTTCCTTCTCGAACCCACGGTGGGCGAGCCGGGAGCGATGGTAAGGCATGCGCCAGTGCCAGTGTGGCTCAGCGGTTGCCCGCGTGTTCGCGCAGCGCCCTCCGCCGGGCCATTTCCAGGCCCATGGCCTGCAGGTCCGAGGCGGGAATCAGCGCTCGTGCCTCAGGGTAGGCCAGGCTTTCTTCCAGCAGAATGTGATCGACGTAGAGCTGGTCAAACACCTCCACGGAATGCCGCAGTACGTCCAGATCGAACCACTGGTAACCGTCGGCTGCCGAAGCCAGGGCCGGCGCGATCTCGATCCAGTCTTCCTCCAGCCATCCGTGGTCCTGGACCAGGCGCTGCGCGACGGCACTGACCTCGGCGTCCGGGCTGGCCAGCAACGCCGGAAACACGTGCCGCTCTTCGTCCAGGTGGTGTTGCCGTGCCTGTGTGTTGAACCAGGCCAGGATTTCGCGCGCCCGCGCCCGTACGGCAGGGGTCAGCCCGTCCGCGTCGATGGCCCGCACCAGTTCCCGCAGACTGGCCAGCATGCGCTGCATCTCCTGGTGGCTGTGGTCCAGGAAGGTGAACAGCCCGACTTCGGCGTCACCCGGGTGGTGGGAAGCATCCAGAACAGCATGTGGATCGGGAGACAGCAGCGTGGCAACCTGGGTGGTCATGGCAATCCTCTTGGTAATGCCTCCATTCTGGAATTGCGGCGGTGCAGCAATTTGACCTTGCGCAAGAAGCCCGGGAATTCCACGGTCGCCCGTTGTTTCGCGGTAAGGTACGCGCCTTGATTCCAACAGGCCCGGAGACCAGCGTGTACGACTACCTCATCATTGGCGGCGGCTCGGCCGGCTGTGTCCTCGCGGCGAGGCTGACCGAGGATCCGGCCATCCGCGTGGCCTTGCTGGAAGCAGGGCCGCCCGACACCTCGGTGCTGATCCACTGCCCGGCGGGGCTGGCGGTGCTTGCCAAGAACGGGCAGGCCAACTGGGCGCTGCAGACGACGCCGCAGCCCGGCCTGAACGGGCGGCGGGGTTACCAGCCGCGCGGCAAGGTCCTGGGCGGATCCAGCTCGGTCAACGCCATGATCTACATCCGCGGCCACCACAGCGACTACGACCACTGGGCTGCAGAAGGCAACGCCGGATGGGGATGGAAAGACGTGCTGCCGTACTTCCTGCGCTCTGAGCACAACGAGCGTGGCGCCGACCACTGGCACGCCACTGGCGGGCCGCTGAATGTGATGGACTTGCGCAGCCCCAACCGGTTTGGCCCGGTGTTCGTGGAGGCGGGCCGGCAGGCGGGATACGCCGTCAACCGCGACTTCAATGGAGCGGACCAGGAAGGCGTGGGCATGTACCAGGTGACGCACCGCAATGGTGAACGCTACAGCGCCGCCAAGGCGTACCTTGCGCCCAATCTGGGCAGGCCCAACCTGGAAGTGATCACCGGTGTTCATGTCACGCGCATTCTTGTTGAAGGACGGCGCGCGGTCGGGGTGGAGTTCCGGCAGGGGGAAAGAATTGCGCCAGCTAAAGGCAAGCCGCGAGGTGCTGCTGTGCGCCGGCGCGCTGCATTCGCCCCAGGTGCTGATGCTGTCGGGCATAGGGCCTGCAGCCCACCTCCAGCAACACGGTTTCCCTGTGGTGCACGACCTGCCCGGCGTGGGTGAGCACTTGCACGACCATGTGGACGTGGTGCAGGTGGTGGACGCACCCGACCTGACGGACCTGTTTGGACTGTCGATGGCCGGCATGGTGCGGACAGTCAAGGGGATCTTCGAGTGGCGCAAGCACCGCCGAGGCATGTTGACCACCAACTTTGCCGAAGCCGGGGGCTTTGTGCGCAGCCGCCCTGAAGAGCCGGTACCGGACCTGCAGTTCCACTTCGTGATCGGCAAGCTGGTGGACCATGGACGCAAGACGGTGTTCGGCCACGGGTACTCGTGCCACGTCTGCCTGCTGCGCCCGCAAAGCCGTGGGCGCGTCCAGCTGGCCAGTGCCGACCCGATGCAACCGCCGCAGGTGGACCCCAATTTCCTGGCCGAGCGTGACGACATGGACCGCATGGTGCGAGGATTCAAGCTGATGCGCAGGCTGCTGGGACAGCCCGCGCTGGCCGGTTACGGGGGCCGGGAACTGCCGGCCTCGGCGATCGCGCAGACTGACGAGGAAATCGAGCAGTTCATTCGCAACCATGGCGACACGATCTACCACCCGGTGGGCTCGTGCCGTATGGGCAATGGCCCGATGGATGTGGTGGACGCACAGCTTCGCGTGCATGGGACGGAGGGTCTGCGTGTGGTGGACGCCTCCGTCATGCCGCGCATCGTCGGGGGCAACACCAATGCGCCCACCATCATGATTGCCGAGAAAGCCGCCGACATGATCCGCGCGGCGGCGCATTGACTCAGGCCCGGAATCGCCTTCGGGTCAGGGCCAGCGCGACCCAGAACGCACCCACCGTGTAGGCCACCAGCACCAGGGCATGGCGCAGCGGCGACTGGGGCCACTGGTCCATGAACAGCGGCCGCACCAGCTCGACCGCATTGGTCAGCGGCAGCCAGTCGGTGACGGCACGCACCAGCGGCGGCAACTGTTCGCGCGGGAAGAAGATGCCGCTGAGGAACATCATCGGCGTCAGGAACAGCGTGAAGTAATAGGTGAAGAAGTCATAGCCCTTGGCCAGCGCGTTGAAGATCAGCGCGATGCACGAGAACATGATGCCCACCCCCAGCAGGATCGGCCAGGCCAGCAACAGTTTTGGGCTGTGGCTGATGCCCAGGGCCAGCATCACAACCAGGATGGCGGTGACCGTGAACAGGGCCTTGAAGCCTGCCCAGAGCATCTCGGCCATCAGCACGTTGTCCAGCGTCACTGGCGCGTTCATGATGCCGTCCCATGTCTTTTGCACATGCATGCGCGAGAAGGCGGAGTACAGCGCTTCGAAGCTGGCAGCGTTCATGGCACTCATGCAGATCGAGCCGCTGGCCAGGAACAGGATATAGGGCACCCTGGCATCACCCGCGGCACCGGGTACCGCGACCTGGCCCACCAGCGCGCCCATGCCGTATCCAAACGCCACCAGCCACATCAGCGGCTCGGCAATGTTGCCCAGCAGGCTGGGCACGGCCAGCTTGCGCCACACCAGCAGGTTGCGCAGGAACACTGGCCACCAGCGCAAGGACAGGTCCGGGGCAGACCACAGCGAGGGTTTCATCAGCCGTCCTCCCGGATCTGCCGGCCTGTGAGCTTGAGGAACAGGTCCTCCAGGTTGGCCGGACGGTGCAAGGTGCGCAAGGCTGGGTGGGCCGACAGCAAGGCCAGCAGCGGCTTGGCGTCCTGGGTATAGAAAAACACGGTTTCGCCGCTGACCTCCACCCGCGCGGCGTGCTGGCGCAGGGTGGCGTCGCCGGCCAGTGCGAGCGCGCCGGGACCGTAGGCTTCCACCACATCCGGCTCCAGGTGCTGGGCGATCAGCTCGCGCGGACGGCCTTCGGCGATCTTGCGGCCATGGTCCATCACCAACAGGCGCGAGCACAGACGCTCAGCCTCGTCCATGAAGTGCGTCGTCAGCAGGATGGATTTGCCCTGCTGCAGCAGCAGCTGCAGACGCTCCCACATCAGGTGGCGGGCCTGTGGGTCCAGCCCTGTGGTGGGCTCGTCCAGCAGCAGCAGGCGCGGGTCGTTGACCAGCGAGCGCGCCAGAGAGAGACGCCGCTTCATGCCGCCCGAGAGCACGCCCGGTTTGGCCTGCGCCTTGTGCGACAGCGCTGCGAACTCCAGCAGGCGGGGGATGCGCTCCCGGATGTCGGCCGATCGCATGCCGAAGTACCGCCCATAGACCAGCAGGTTTTCCTCACAGGTGAAATCGGGGTCCAGAGTGTCAAACTGGCTGACCACGCCCAGTTGCGCCTTGATGGCGAGTGCGTCGCGGGGCATCTGCAGCGCAGCACCGTCCGCTGCGAAGTAGGCGATTTCGCCCGCGTCGGGCACCGTAAGGCCCAGACACATGCGCAGTGTGGTCGTCTTGCCGGCGCCATTGGGTCCGATCACGCCCAGGCATTCGCCCGCCGCGATCGAAAACGACAGGTCAGTGACCACGGCCGTGTCGCCGTAGCGCTTGATCAGGTTGTGGACTTGAAGCAGCGACATGGGAAGAGCGGTATTGTGGGCCAGAGCGCGCAATCCTGCCCGCCAGGGGCCGGGCGCGTGGGGCAGAATATTGTCTCCTTGCCCGCACACCCGGATCCGACATGATTTTTCCAATCCCACGGCGGCCATTGCTCCGGCTGAGCGGCCTGCTGGCCGCCTCGCTCGCGCTGTGCGCCTGCGTCACGCCGTATCAGCCATCCGGGATGACCGGTGGGTATCGTGACAGCATCGTTGCGCCCGACACCTTGCGTGTCAGTTTTGGCGGCAACGGGTACACGTCCCGGGAAACTGTCCAGAAGTACTTTTACTACCGCTGTGCCGAGCTCACCCATCAGGCTGGCCACAAGTACTTTGCGCTTCGACCGGTGTCGCGGGGCATTTCGCAGGTGGAACCGCTTGGGCCGCAGCCCGTGGGGACGGCGTCGGCGCCGCCCGAGGTCGAGAAGGTTGCACACTGGACCTGGCAGGCCTATGTGCGCATGTTCACGCGCTGGGACGTCCTGCGGGAACCTTCGATCGGATTTGAGGCGAGCGAAGTGCTGCGCGTGCTCGAGCCTTTTGTGCGCTCCGAGGGCAAGGTGGCAGCTGAATTGCCGACGATGCTCCTGTTCGACCCCCTGGCTGGACCGCGTGCCCTGCCCGCCGACGGGAAGTTTGATCCGGATGCCCCTGACATGCCTTCGACGCGCGGTTCCGGTCGCGGGCCGACGATGGACGACCTGAAGAATTTGCTTCCCGGTGGCGAGGCCGGAAAATAGTGCCCTGTCACTGCATGGAACGCTGAATGTCCGACCGTCTGGCGGTACTGCCGCAATATCTTGTGCCCAAGCGGGCGCTCACCGTGTTCGCCGGCATTGTTGCCGGGGCCCATGCCGGGGTCATCACAACCGGGATCATCCGGCGCTTCGTGGCCCGCTATGCCGTGAACATGGACGAGGCAGCCGAACCGCGTATTGAAAGCTACGCCTGCTTCAATGATTTTTTCACCCGGGCGCTGAAGGACGGTGCACGCCCCCTGGCGGATGCAGATTTCACATGCCCGGTGGATGGTGCAATCAGCCAGTTCGGTGCCATCGAACGCGACCAGATTTTCCAGGCCAAGGGCCACCGTTACAGCACCCGCGCCCTGGTGGGGGGCGACGCCTCGCTCGCGGCAGAGTTTGATGACGGTGCCTTCGCGACCCTGTACCTGAGCCCGCGCGACTACCACCGCATCCACATGCCTTGTGCCGGGCGGCTGCTGCGCATGGTGTACGTGCCCGGCGACCTGTTCTCCGTCAACCCGGTCACGGCACGCGGGGTTCCCGGCCTGTTTGCGCGCAACGAGCGGGTTGTCTGCCTGTTCGAGTCCAGCCTGCAGGGGAGAAACTTCCGTTTTGTGCTGACGCTCGTCGGCGCGACCATCGTGGGCAGCATGGCCACGGTCTGGCACGGTCTGGTCAATCCGCCGCGAAGCGGCGACATCCGTGTGTGGGACTACGGCGACAGCGGCGTGGTGCTGGAGCAGGGGCAGGAGATGGGGCGTTTCCTGCTGGGCTCTACCGTGGTGATGTTGTTCCCCAAGGGTTTGCTGCAATTCAACCCGCAATGGGCGCCCTCCAGGGCGATCCGGATGGGCGAGCCCATGTCAGCAGCAAAATAGCGCCGCAGCCCCCACCAGTAGTAGCTGGTGTGCTATCGTTTTTATAGCAACTACTGGAAAGCCACTTCTGCGAAGCTGCGCAGCTTTCGGCTGTGCAGCGTGTCCACGCCGCGCTCGCGAAGCAGTTCAACGGCGCGGATGCCGATGCGCAGGTGCTGGTCCACGCGCTCCCGGTAGAAGTGGTTGGCCATGCCTGGCAGCTTGATCTCGCCGTGCAGGGGTTTGTCACTGACGCACAGAAGGGTGCCGTAGGGCACACGGAATCGGAATCCGTTGGCGGCGATCGTCGCGCTTTCCATGTCCAGCGCCACGGCACGGCTCTGGCTGAAGCGCCGCTGGGGTGTGTTGTCTGGCAGCAGCTCCCAGTTGCGGTTGTCGGTGCTGGCCACCGTGCCGGTGCGCATGATGCGCTTGAGCTCGGCGCCCTTGCAGCCGGTGATGTCTTCCACCGCCTGCTCCAGCGCCAGCTGGATTTCCGCAAGAGCGGGGATCGGTACCCACAATGGCAATTCCTCATCCAGCACGTGGTCCTCGCGAACATAGGCATGGGCGAGCACGTAGTCGCCCAGTTGCTGGGTATTTCGCAAGCCGGCGCAGTGGCCCAGCATCATCCAGGTGTGTGGCCTCAGCACGGCGATATGGTCGGTGATGGTCTTGGCATTCGCGGGGCCAACGCCAATATTGACCATGGTGATGCCGCTGCGATCGGGCCGCATGAGGTGGTATGCCGGCATCTGCGGCAGTCGCGGCGGCGGCAACCCGGCCGGAATGCCAGGCAGTACGTCGCGCGCCTGGCCCGCGGGTTGGGTGACCACGTTGCCAGGCTCGACAAAGGCCATGTACCCGCTGGAGGTGTCGCGCATCGCCTCATGGCCCAGCCGCACGAACTCGTCGATGTAAAACTGGTAGTTGGTGAACAGCACGAAGTTCTGGAAGGCCTCGGGCGCCGTGCCCGTGTAGTGGCGCAAACGGTGCAGCGAGTAGTCCACCCGTGGTGCGGTGAACAGCGACAGCGGCTGCGCCTCACCGGGGCGTGGTTCCCATGTGCCGTTGGCGATGCCGTCATCCATGGCGGCAAGGTCGGGGAGGTCGAACACGTCGCGCAGCCGCAGGCGCCGCTCGGGGCTGAGACTGCCTTCAACGTGATCCTGCTCGGCGAACGAGAAATGGACCGGGATCGGCAAGGTGCTGGTCCCGACCTCCAGCTCGCCGCCATGGTTCTGCAATAGCAGGCGGAACTGCTCCAGGTAGTAGTCGCCGTACAGGTCCGGGCGGGTAAGGGTGGTTTCGTGGCGTCCCGGACCAGCAACGAAACCGTAGCTCAGTTGGGCAGCATCGTGAGGCGCCTGTCGCGCCACCGTGTCGGTGTACAGGCGAACAAACGGATAGCAGCCCCTGATGCGGGCCTGACCAGGATCCAACGGTCCGGGGCTGGCGACGAAGCGCTGCATGGCGTCGCGCAGGTGGGCCACCTGCTGCTGGTAGATGTGCCGGACCTGGGCCAGGGCTGCGGCCGGGTCGGTGAAACGCAGGGGGGCAATGAAGGAGGGCAGTATGGGCATGGCGTCATTGTCCGCCAGCGCGTACCGCCATGGCTATCATGGGCTCATGGCAAACCCGCGATCGTGGCCGCAGGCACTGGTTCCCGTGGGACGGGCGCCGCTGCTGTGGCTGGCGGGCTGGTGGCAGCTCGCCCATTTTGCTGCGCTGATGTTGGTGGTGTTCTTGTCCGCGGCCACATGGCGCGGTGCCAACCGCCAGGCGCTGGCCCGCCACCTGGTGCAGGACACCGCGCCCCTGTTGCCCTGGTTTATCGTGCTCAGTGGCCTCATCACCGCGGTGTTCACACGCATCGTGCTGCTCACGGCGCAGAACTACGGCCTGTCGCAGTATGCGCTGGAGATGCTGATCCGCGTTGTGGTGCTGGAGATGATTCCGCTGACCGCCGCGCTGTTCGTGGCCCTGCGCTGCACCGTGCCGCACGGGGCCGAGCTGGCCCGCATGCGCCGCCGCGGCGAACTGGATGCCCTGCGCCTGCAGGGCACAGACCCGGTGGCGCATGAGGTGTTGCCCCGGGTGGTGGCCGGTGTGTTTTCGGCAATCACGCTGGCCGCAGTGAGTTGCGTTGTTGCCCTCGTGCTGGTGTACGTGCTGGTCAACGACTTCTCGCTGGCCGGCCTGCCGGCCTACACCCATGTATTCGCGCGGATCTTCACACCTTCCGTTACGCTGGTATTTGTGCTCAAGACCCTGTTGTCCGCCTGTGCGGTGGCGCTGATTCCGCTGGCGGCCGGCCTGCAAGAGGGTGTTCCGGGCGGCCGGTTGCGCGCCGTCACCGAATTGCGGGGACTGGTGCGCATGTTCGCGGTGTTGCTGGCCATCGAGGCACTGTCCCTTATGGGCAACTACTATTAGCTCTCCATGACCGATCCCGTTGCACCTGTCCGCGTCGACCCGCCCCTGCCCGTGAACCTCGAGTTCCGCGCAGCGCTGCTGGTGGCCTTCACCCTGCTGCTCATTGCGGCGTCGGCGTTGTACCTGCTGTACGCGCGCGGCGCCTTCGAGCCGACGCAGCGCCTGGTGCTGATCGCCGATGATTCCGAAGGCGTGAGCGTGGGCATGAACCTCACTTTCTCGGGCTTCCCCATCGGTCGTGTGCGCAGCATCGAACTGGGCGAGGACGGCAACGCACGCATCCTGATCGACGTGCCCAAGAAGGATGCGCGCTGGTTGCGCGAGTCCAGCGTGTTCACGCTGGTGCGCGGGCTGGTGGGGGGCGTGCACATCCGGGCCTACAGCGGCGTGATGACCGCGCCGCCGTTGCCGGCGGGTGCCGAGCGCAAGGTGCTGGTGGGTGACGCCACTGCCGAAGCCCAGCGGGTTCTTTCCCAGGCGCGGGACTTTGTCGAGCAGCTGTCGGCCCTCGCACGCGAAGATGGCGCCTTGGGCGGGCTTCTGGAGAACCTGCGCGCCACCACCGCCAGGCTCAACGGCCCGCGCGGCGGGCTTGCAGTGCTCACCGGCAATGAGGCCGATGCTCGTCGCATCATGGAAACCCTGGAACGCACCAACGCCCTTCTGGCGCGGCTGGACCGGCTCGCGGCCAACGCCGACGCCCAGGTGTTTGGTACCGAAGGCAAACCTGGCGCCGTGGGTGAGGCACGCGCCGCCATCAACCAGCTCAACGCCTTGCTGGCTGATGCCCGCAACAGCCTGAAGAAGGTGGATGCCGTTCTTGTCGAGGCGCAGGCCGTTGGCGCCAACGCCCGCGCCGCCACCACCGACCTGGGCGCCCTGCGCGCCGAAGTTGATGCCAGCCTGCGCAAGATTGACGGCCTGATCAACGAGATCAACCGCAAGTGGCCGTTTGCGCGCGACACGGAGATCAAGCTTCCATGACACATTTCTTCCGGTCGTTGCTATTGGCTGTTGTCGTGGCCGTGTGTGCGGGCTGCAGCAGCACGCCGCCCGTGCCCGACTGGCAGATGAATGCCCACGGCGCGCTCGCGCGGTCCGCTGCCGCCTACCTGGCGGGCAACGACCGGGTGGAGGGCGCGGAGTTCGCACGGGCCCGCGAGGCGATCGCCTCAAGTGGGCGGGTGGACCTGCTGGCGCGCGCCGAGCTGACGCGCTGCGCCACGCGCGTGGGCAGCCTGGTGTTGGCGCCCTGCGCCGGATTCGAGGCGCTGCGTACCGATGCACCGGCTGCCGAGCGGGCCTATGCCGACTACCTGGCCGGGCGGGTGTCGCCAGCGGACATGGCCTTGCTGCCGCCGCCGCACCGCGCGCTGGCCAATCCGGGCAATTCGGCCACCGCGGATACCGGCGCGCTGCGTGCCATTGCCGACCCGCTTGCGCAACTTGCCGCTGCCGGCGTGCTTTTTCGCACAGGTAGGGCCAATCCGGACGTGTTGGCCATCGCGGTTGATACCGCGAGCGCCCAGGGCTGGCGCCGGCCGCTGCTGGCGTGGCTGGGCGTGCAGGCCCAGCGCGCGGAGCGGGCGGGCGATGCCGTCGCGCTCGAACGTTTGCGCCGTCGCATGGCTTTGGTCCAGGGCGGGCCCTGAAGAGCCGCTCGCCGGTATCGGGTGTGGCTGACAATGTGACCGCCTTGGCGAGAATCAACTGGGCCGACACGGCGGTGCTTGCGGTTGCGCTGGGCTGTGGGCTGCTGATCGGCATTGAGCGTGAACGTCGCAAGGGCTCAGGTCCGGGGCGGGCATTTGCCGGCATTCGCACGTTTGCGATGGCATCGCTCACGGGTGCGGCATGCATGTTGCTGGGGCAATGGCCTCTCATGCTGGTGGGGGCCGCGTTTGTCGCGGCTCTTGGCGTGGTGGCGCATTGGCGCGGCCCGGCCGATGACCCGGGCGTCACAACCGAAATTGCATTGCTTCTGGCCTATCTCATCGGGGCCTTGTGCACAAGCGACCTCGCGCTGGCAGCTGCGCTGACTGTTGTGGTGACCGCACTGCTGGTGGCGAAGGAGGGCATGCACCGCTTCGCGCTGCATTGGCTTCAACCTGCCGAGGTGCGCGACGGCATCGTGTTGGCCGCATTGGCGCTGATTGCGTTGCCCCTTCTGCCCGACCGCGCCCTGTGGGGGCCTGCACTCAATCCGCGCACCGTTGTCACATTGCTGCTTGTCCTGCTGTTCCTCCAGACATTGGCGCACCTGTGCAGGCGCCTTCTGGCATCCCGTGACGCACTGGCACTGTCCGCACTGGCGGCCGGATTCGTTTCCAGTACCGCCGCGATCGCGACGTGGGGCGTGCAGGTACGAAGGGATGGAGCGGCGCCCCGCTCCATGGCCGGGTCGGCTTTGCTTTCCTGTGTGGCAACCCAGTTGCAGTTGCTGGCGGTGACCGCGGCTGTACAGCCGCGCTGGTTGGCAATGCTCTGGCTGCCTGCGCTTGCTGGCGCCTGTGTGGCCGGAGTGTGGGGGTGGGTGCTTGTGCGCAGCGAGCCTGCCCCCCAGTCTGGTGCAAGTGTTCCCAGCAGTGGAGAGCGCATGTTCAGCTTGCGAAGCGCGCTCATGGTGGCCTGCCTGCTGACTGGCATCCAGAGCGCCGTGCATGCGATGTCCCTGTGGCAGGGCAATGCCGGTGTCGTGGCCGGCACGCTGGTCGCGGCTCTGGTGGACTTGCATGCGGCTGCGGCGGCAGTCCTGGTGGTAGCCCAGCCGGGCTCGGCGGTTGCCACGACCTTGCCACTGGCTTTGTCGGCGGCGCTCGCGGTGCACGCAGTCAGCAAATGTGTGACGGCCTGGCTCTCCGGTGGGCGACGGTATGTCCAGGCGCTGGCGCCCGGATTGTTGTTGCATACGGCTCTGGTGATTGCCTTGTTGATGGCAATGGACGGCAACTGGCGCCGCCTGATGCAATAGCCCCCGGGTTGGTGGCGAATCGGGGGCGAAAAACGGAGCGCTGCTGCTTCAGACAGCCAAACTCCTAGAATGCCCGAATGGGGTTCGTCACGTTACGGGTTGTCTGCCTGCTGGTCACGCTGATGGTGCCGGTGCTGTTGCGCGCCCAGGGTGCATCAGCGCCAGCCTCTGTGTCCAAGGCGCCTGCGGCGCCGGTGTCGGCCGATGCGCAGCGCACCTACGAGGGCGCGCGCGGCAAGCTGGTGCAGATCCGCACACTGCTGCGCAACACCAATACCCAGTCCAGTGTCGGCTCCGGCTTCCATGTGTCGGCCGACGGACGCATCCTCACCAATTTTCATGTGGCCTCCCAGCTGGCGCTGGAGCCAGATCGCTACCGCGCCGTGTCGGTGGCGGTGGACGGACGCCAGGCCGAGCTGGAGCTGCTGGCGTTTGACGTGCAGCACGACCTGGCGCTGCTTCGCCCGCGCGAGCCCGTTGCGGGCCAGGCTGCGCTGGAATTCCGCGCTGCGGATGCCCCGCTGGCGCGCGGGGAACGCATCTTCTCGCTGGGCAACCCACTGGACATTGGTTTCGCCGTGACCGAGGGCACGTTCAACGGCATGGTGCAACGCAGCTTTTATCCGCGCATCTTTTTTGGTGGCGCGCTCAACCCCGGCATGAGCGGCGGGCCGGCTCTGGACGGCAGCGGGCGCGTGGTGGGCGTCAACGTGTCCAAGCGGCTTGATGGTGAACTGGTCAGCTTCCTGATCCCTGCGGAGTTTGCGGTGCGGCTGCTTGAACGCGGCCGCGACGACAAACCCCTGCGCGGGCCGGCCCATGCCGAGATCACGCGCCAGTTGCTGGCGCACCAGGCCCTGTTGTCCCAGCGCTTCACCTCCAGTCCGCTGAAACTGCAGAAGCACGGCGGCTACCAGGTGCCCGTACCCGACGATGCGCTCGCGCGCTGCTGGGGGCGGGGGCGCGACCCCGACAGCAAGGGCTTTGAAGTGGAGCGTACCGATTGCCGCGTGGACAGCCAGGTGTTTGCCGGGGAGTTCACCACCGGTTTCGTGCGGGTGCGCCACGAAGCCTACGACGCGCCACGCTACAGTGCCCTGCGCTTTGCGCGTCGGTATTCGGAGAGTTTCCGCAACGAGCGATTCGCTTCGCGCCCGTCGCGTCACAAGACGTCGGCCGAATGCACGGAGCGCTTTGTCGAGCGCGACGGCCTTCCAATCCGCGCGGTGGTGTGCATCAATGCCTACCGCAAGCTGCCCGGGTTGTACGACGTGTCGGTACTGATGACCACGCTAAACCGTCCCCGGCAAGGCGTCCAGGGACGTCTGGACGCCAACGGCGTGAGTTTTGAGAACGGCCTCAAGCTCGTCCAGTATTACCTGGACGGCTACCGCTGGGAGGCCGCGCCATGAACGCCGTGCCACTGGCGATGGTGGAGGTAAGCGATCGGTCCGGGCGACTGCTTGTTCGGCATGCGGTCCGTCACTGGCCGCTGACAATCGGTCGCGCGCTGTCGGCAGACCTGGTGCTGGACGATCCGCATGTGGCGGGTGAGCACCTGCGGCTGGACCGCGATGCCGAAGGTGTCCTGCGAGCCCAGGTACTGGACACGGTCAATGGCGTGGCGTTGGGCCGCCAGCGCCATGACGCTGGCGGTGCATTTGTGTGGAACGACATCGACACTCTGGACATTGGGCGCCTGCATTTGCGCGTGCGGCTGGCGGACTCGCCGCTGGCGCCCGAGCAGGCGCTGCCCCGGTTCCCCTGGGGGATGGCAGGGCTGACCGTGCTGGCGGTGCTGGCCGCATTTGCAGCAGACTTTGTCACCAACTGGATCCAGGTCGATGATCCGCAAAAGCGCGCGCAACGCCTGCCCGGCCAGTTGCTGGCCATGGCGGGCGCGCTGGGGGGATGGGCCGGCGCATGGGCGCTGCTGTCCAAGCTGTTCGCGGGCCATCCCAATTTCTGGCGTCATGTGCGCATTGCCAGCATGGCGTTCGCCGGTGCCGTCGTGTTGGCCGCACTGTCCAACCTGCTGGCTTTCATGTTCTCGTGGGAGTCACTTGCCCTGCACGACGAGCTGGTCTGGGCCGCAGTGGCGGCGCTGGCCGTGTACCTTCACCTGCAGCTCGTGGTCCTGCGTCGGCGCGTCCTGCTCGCGGGCCTGGTAGCGGGCGTGTCGCTGCTGGGTGCAGGCACCGTCCTGGGCTCCACGTGGATGCAGCACAAGCGCCTTGCGCGAGACCTGTACATGGCCAGCCTGTTCCCACCCGGTTGGCGCGTGGCGCCGGCGGTGCCGGTGCGCCAGTTTGTGGACGAGGCGTCCGCCCTCAAGGCGCGCGTGGACGAGAGGCGGCGCACCCAGGAGGCAGCCGGCGCCGAAGACGACGACGACTAGCCCCGATCCGTTTCAGCTTCGCGCCAGCGTCACGCCGCCGTCCACGGCGATGGTCTGTCCCACCACGTAGTCCCCCGCCTTCGAGGCCAGGTAGATTGCCACCCCGGCCATGTCGTCGTCCCCGCCGATGCGTCCCGCAGGAACGCGCGCTGCGACTTCGTCCGCATGGTCGCGTGCGTCCTTGTTCATCTCCGAGGCAAACGGGCCAGGCGCAATGCCGCTGACCACGATGCCGTCCTGGATGAGGCGCAGCGACATGCGTTTGGTCAGGTGGATCAGCCCGGCCTTGCTGGCCGCATAGGAGTAGGTCTCCCAGGGGTTGACGGAGATGCCGTCGATCGAGGCCACGTTGATCACCTTGGCCGGCTGGCGTTTTGCAGCCGCGCACAGCAGGCCATGCAGCGCTTGTGTCAGGAAGAAAGGCGTCTTGACGTTCAGGTCCATGACCTTGTCCCAGCCCTTTTCGGGGAAGGTTTCGAAGGACTCGCCCCAGGCGGCGCCGGCGTTGTTGACCAGGATGTCCAGCGCGCTCTCGCGGCGGGCGATTTCCGCGGCCAGGGTGCGCGCGCCTTCCACCGTGGACACATCGGCCGGCAGCGAGATGCAGGTGCCCAGGGACGAAAGTTCGGCGGCTGTGGCGTCGCAGGCGGCCGCCTTGCGCGCGGTGATGTAGACCCGCGCGCCCTGGCGCAGGTAGCCCGCAGCGATCATGCGGCCAATGCCGCGGGAGCCGCCGGTGACGAGGGCGGTTCGGCCCGCCAGGGAAAACAGGTCGGTCATGAAAGTCTCCTTGCTAGGAGGGCCTAGCGTAGTGCCCCTGAGCCGGGCCCGCCATCACCTTGATGACACCCCGGTCCGTGCGAAGATCGACCCATGCAGGATTTCTGGCCCTCCAGCGGGTACCCCACGCTCCGGCGCGATGCACGCGGCTGGCTTTTGCCTACAGAGGGGTACTTCCGCCGCTTCCTGGACCGCCCCGAGCTGGCTCTGGTGGATGGCTCGTGCGAGGCCGAGCGCGTCCTGCACCTGGCGCTGCGGGATGCGCCCCTGCGCGATGTCGCTCCGTCCGCACTGGCGCAGTTGCAGGACGCCGATGCACGCGAGAACTACACCCATTTCCTGGCGTTCCGGGACGCCCTGCTGGCGGCAGGTTCGCTCGAAGGCTGGTACCTGGCGCTGGTGCGCGGAGGCAACATCCGCGTGCCGCCTCTGTTCATCGACTGGGTGGTCGAGGCCATCGCGCACGGATTGCTGGAGGAGAACGACGATGCCCGTGTGGCGCGTGCGGCCGAGCTGCTGTTCCGGCCGCAACGCATTTCTGTTCAGGGCGGTCAGATCCTGGCCGGTGACCAGGGGACACTGGATCTGCAGGCCGACACCGGGGGGCTGGGAGAAGTCGGGCGGTTGCTCCTGCAGGGCGGCGCAGCGTTGGCATCGGTTGAACTTCGGGTGCTGGGTGACGGGGATGACGCCGCGTACCGGGCCGACCGCCAGCGCCGCTGGTTGCTGGACCTGACCCACGAAGTCACGCAAGACTTGAGCCACGGACTGGTGCTGCGCATGACGCGGGCACGGTCCGGCCTGAAGGCGCTGGCCACGGTGCTGGAGCGCTGGGTGGCCCACTTCCTGGGAGTGCAGGTCCGCATCAGTCCGCTGCAGAAGGTGGAGGATTCGGCTTGGCGCTGGCACGTGGGCCTCGATGCGGAGTCGTCCGCGCTGCTCAATGACCTGTACAAGGGCGTGTCCATGGCGGACACCCGGATGAAGCAGCTGTTGTCGCTGTTCCGACTGGAGTTCGCTGATTCCTCGGCGATGCGTCCCGACGTGGCCGGCAAGCCAGTCTACCTGGGTCTGGCCATGACCTCTGACCAGGTGCTGCGCCTCAAGCCCCAGAACCTGCTGCTCAACCTTCCATTGGCGGCCCGGTCCTGACCGCGCCAGCCCGGCAAGAATCCCTGGCCATGCCCGACATCCTGACGGTGACGATGAATCCGGCCGTGGACCTGGCGACGGTCACGCCGGTGGTCCGGCCGGTCCACAAGCTCCGGTGCGCGGCGCCCCTGCGGATTGCCGGTGGCGGCGGGGTGAACGTGGCACGTGTGCTGCACCGCCTGGGTGCGTCCGTGATGGCGCTGGTTGCGTCCGGCGGTGCCACGGGTGCGCACTTGCAGGCGCTGCTGGCAGCGGATGGTGTGGCGCTGCGCGCCATGGGGGTGTCGGGTGAAACGCGTGAAAACCTAACTGTGACCGACGAGGCGTCCAGGCAGGAATACCGCTTTGTCATGCCCGGCCCCCGGCTGCGACAGGACGAATGGCAAGCTTGCCTGGACGCGGTGTCCGTAATGTCCCCCGCGCCGGGATGCGTGATCGCCAGCGGCAGCCTGCCACCCGGCGTGCCGCAGGACTTCTACGCCCGCTTGGCGCGCTGGGCCCGCTCGTGCGGCAGCCGACTGGTGCTGGATGCGTCGGGGCCTTCACTGGCTGCCGCACTGGAGGAGGGCGTCTTCCTCGTCAAGCCCAGCCTGCGTGAACTGCGGGAACTCACGGGCCGCAGCCTGGGGCTGCCCTCTGAACGGATTGCGGCGGCGCGCGAGCTGGTCGCCCAGGGGCGCGCCGCGCAGGTGGCGCTGTCGTTGGGCGAACAGGGTGCGCTGCTGGTCACCCAGGAGGGCGTCTGGACAGCGAAGGCGTTGCCAGTAATGGTTGCAGGGACTGTGGGCGCCGGTGACAGCCTGCTGGCGGCGATGGTCTGGGCGCTGGAAGCCGGAATGTCGCCCGGGGAGGTTCTGGCCGCCGGCGTGGCTGCGGGCAGTGTGGCCACGGAACGTGGTGGCTCTCATCTGGTTGGACGCGACGCCGTGCTCGCGCTGATGCCGCAGGTGGCGGTTGCCCGCGCCTGAGGCGAGGGGCGCTATTTCATCGAAGCGATGTAGGCCACGACGGCGGCAATGTCCTCGTCCTTCATCGTGCGCGTGTTCGCGGCCATCAGCGGATCGATGCGCCCACCGGAGCCATCGCGATAGCGCTTGAGCGTGCGGCTCAGGTAATCCGCTTGCTGCCCGGCCACGCGGGCATAGCGTTCGCTACCGCGCCCCTGCTCGCCGTGGCACCGGAAGCAGATCTTGTCGTAGTAGGTTTTGCCCTGCATCGCCAGCCTGATGTTGGCCGCCGGCTTGTGGTCCACCTCCTGGCCAGCGTAGTACACCGCCACAGCCAACTTCTCGTCGGCGCTCATGGCCTTGATCAGACCCTCCATGAATTCGTTGCGCCGTCGCCCGTCGCCGAACTGGCGAACCTGGTCGAGAAGGTAGGCGGTGTTCTGCCCCGCGAGGTTGGGGATGTCGGGTTTGAGGCTGTTGCCGCCTTCGCCGTGGCAATTGGCGCAAAAAGCGGCTACCTTGCGACCGTTGCGGTAGTACTGGTCCAGCAGCTTGGGATCGCGCTCAATGTCCTTGAGACGCTGGCCCAGGTCCTGGGGCGCCGATGGACGACTGGCCGTGGCCTGGGCGAAAGCTGCCGCGGGCACAAGCAGGCATGCCAGAAGGGCCAGCAGCCTGGAGCGTGAGCGTATGGACATGGTGACACCATCGTCGGGATGAGGTGCCGCCATCGTAGGACGCGGTTTCCCGCTCGGAGTTGATCCGGGTCAAGTCCCATGCACCCCGGCGGATTTCAGGCATCAAAAGTACCTCCAGCCCCCGTGGACTGGACCTGAGCCGCTATAGAAACAATAGCAAATTCCAGGCTGCTGCAAGGACTACATGTTGCGGCGGTACTGCCCGCCCACTTCAAAAAGCGCACGTGTGATCTGGCCCAGGGAGCAGACACGAACGGCTTCCATCAGCACTTCGAACACGTTGCGGTTGTCGATCACGGCCTGCTGCAGTCGCTTGAGCATCGCCGCAGCGACGCCGGCGTGCCGGTCGTGGAACTGTTGCAGGCGTTTCAACTGGCCCTGCTTTTCCTCTTCGGTGCTGCGCGCCAGTTCCAGCTTGTCCAGGACAGCGTCGCCGTGCGGGTTGCGGAACGTGTTCACGCCCACGATGGGCAGCTCGCCGGTGTGCTTGAGCATCTCGTAGTGCATGGACTCGTCCTGGATGCGTCCCCGCTGGTAGCCGGTTTCCATCGCGCCCAGCACCCCGCCGCGCTCGGCGATCCGCTCGAACTCGGTGAGCACCGCCTCTTCCACCAGTTCGGTGATTTGCTCAATGATGAAAGCGCCCTGGTTCGGGTTCTCGTTCTTGGCCAGACCCCATTCGCGGTTGATGATCAGCTGGATCGCCATGGCGCGGCGTACCGAGTCTTCGGTCGGCGTGGTGATCGCCTCGTCAAAGGCGTTGGTGTGCAGGCTGTTGCAGTTGTCGTAGATCGCGATCAGCGCCTGCAGCGTGGTGCGGATGTCGTTGAACTGGATCTCCTGCGCATGCAGGCTTCGGCCACTGGTCTGGATGTGGTATTTGAGCTTCTGGCTGCGCTCGTTGGCACCGTACTTCTCCTTCATGGCCACGGCCCAGATGCGGCGCGCCACACGGCCCATCACGGTGTACTCCGGGTCCATGCCGTTGCTGAAGAAGAAGCTCAGGTTCGGCGCGAAGTCGTCGATGTGCATGCCGCGCGCGAGATACGCCTCGACAAACGTGAAGCCGTTGGACAGGGTAAAGGCCAGCTGGCTGATCGGGTTGGCACCGGCTTCGGCGATGTGGTAGCCGCTGATCGACACGCTGTAGAAGTTGCGCACATTGTGGTGCACGAAATACTGCGCAATGTCGCCCATCACCTTCAGGCTGAACTCGGTGCTGAAGATGCAGGTGTTCTGCCCCTGGTCTTCCTTGAGGATGTCGGCCTGCACCGTGCCGCGCACATTGGCAAGCACCCATTCGCGGATCTTGGCGGCCTCGGTGTCGGTGGGTTCGCGACCGTTGTCGGCCTTGAACTTTTCCAGGTTCTGGTCGATGGCGGTGTTCATGAACATTGCCAGGATCGTCGGTGCCGGGCCGTTGATGGTCATGCTGACGCTGGTCGACGGATTGCACAGGTCAAAGCCGCCGTACAACACCTTCATGTCGTCCAGCGTGGCAATGCTCACGCCGCTGTTGCCCACCTTGCCATAAATGTCGGGACGCGGGTCCGGGTCGTTGCCGTAAAGCGTGACCGAGTCGAATGCGGTGGACAGGCGCTTGGCCGCCATGCCGCTGGAGAGCAGCTTGAAGCGGGTGTTGGTGCGAAAGGCATCGCCTTCACCCGCGAACATGCGGGTCGGATCCTCGCCTTCGCGCTTGAAGGCAAAGGTCCCCGCGGTGTACGGATAGCTGCCAGGCACGTTGTCCAGCATGAGCCACTTCAGGATCTCGCCGTGGTCCTCGTACTGCGGCAGGGCCACTTTGCGGATGGTGGTGCCACTGAGCGACCTGGTGGTGAGCGCTGTGCGGATTTCCTTGTCGCGGATCTTCACCACGTACTCGTCCCCGGCATAGGCCTTCTGCATCTCGGGCCACTGCGCAAGCAGCTTTCGGGCGTCTGCGTCCTGCTGGAGTTCGCGCTCCTGAGCCAACGCAATGGCAGCCTCGGCCGCTTTCGGCCGGTCGGGTTTGTCCACCGCAAGCATGGAGGCACTGGCACGCAACTGCTGGATCTCGCGCGCCAGCCGGGCTTGCTCGCGCGAGCGCTTTTTGTAGCCGCGCACCGTGTCGCTGATCTCGGCCAGGTAACGGGTGCGCGAGGCGGGTATCACGGGCGTCTGGTTGGTGCTGTGACGGCCCTCGGCCCGGGGCAACGCACCTTCCTTCAGCGGCAATCCCAGTGCGGCGAGCCTGGGCTTGAGTGCCTGGTACAGGGCCGTCACGCCGTCGTCGTTGAATCGGGCAGCCATGGTGCCAAATACGGGCATCTGGTCTGCGGGGGTGGTCCACGCTTCCTTGTTGCGCTGCACCTGCTTGGAGACATCGCGCAGCGCATCCAGCGATCCCTTGCGGTCAAACTTGTTGATGGCGATGAACTCGGCGAAATCCAGCATGTCGATTTTCTCGAGCTGGCTGGCTGCACCGAACTCCGGCGTCATCACGTACACCGGTACGTCCACGTGTGGCACGATGGCCGCATCACCCTGGCCGATGCCGGAGGTTTCGACAACGATCAGGTCGAAGCCCGCCACCTTGCAGGAAGCAATCACATCGGGCAGGGCGGCAGAGATCTCGCTGCCGTAGTCCCGCGTCGCCAGGGACCGCATGAAGACGCGCGGGCCCTGCTGCCAGGGGCCGATGGCGTTCATCCGAATCCGGTCGCCCAACAGTGCGCCGCCACTCTTGCGGCGCGACGGGTCGATGGAGATCACGGCCACGCGCAAGGCGTCAGACTGGTCAAGGCGGAGGCGGCGGATCAGCTCGTCGGTAAGCGAAGACTTGCCGGCGCCACCCGTGCCCGTGATGCCGATCACGGGCGCCGTGCGCCCGGCAGCCGCCGTGCGGATGGCATCGACCAGGGTCGCATCGGCCTTGCCGTTTTCCAGCGCCGTGACCAGTTGGGCCAGAGCCCGCCAGTTCATCTCGCCATGGCCTTCGATGGCGTCCAGCCGGGTCGGCGCGAAAGGCGTCAGGTCCTTGTCGCAGCGCATGACCATCTCGCCGATCATGCCCTGCAGGCCCATGCGCTGGCCGTCTTCCGGGCTGTAGATCCGGCTCACGCCGTAGGCATGCAGCTCCCGGATTTCCGGCGGAACGATCACGCCACCGCCACCGCCAAACACCTGGATGTGCTCCCCGCCACGCTGGCGCAGCAGGTCGACCATGTACTTGAAGTACTCCACATGCCCGCCCTGGTAGGAGCTGATGGCAATGCCCTGTACATCTTCCTGGAGGGCCGCGGTCACGACTTCGTCCACGCTGCGGTTGTGACCCAGGTGGATCACCTCGGCGCCCATGCCTTGCAGGATGCGCCGCATGATGTTGATGGCGGCGTCGTGGCCGTCAAACAGGCTGGCGGCGGTGACGAAGCGCACCTTGTGGGTGGGACGGTAATTGGCCAAGGCCTTGAATTCGGCGGACAGGTCCGTCATGGTGTGTCTCCGGCGCTCTGATTGACGTTTACGTAAACGTCAATACTACTGTGTTCTGGTGCGAAGCGGAAGCGGGTGAAATTGTCTTTCCATTGACAATCGTGCGGGAAAAAAAGAGGCGCCAAGGCGCCTCTTTTCATGAACCACCATCGCTTCAGCGGCTGTAGAGGAGCTGGGGCAGCCACAAACCGATGCCCGGGAACATGTACAGCAGCACAATCGCCACGACCTGGATGCCCATGAATGGCAGCATGCCCAGGAATATCTGGTTCAGGCTGACATGAGGTGGACTGACCCCCTTCAGGTAGAACGCTGCCATGGCCACCGGGGGACTGAGGAACGCGGTCTGCAGGTTCAGGGCCACCAGCAGCCCGAAGAACAGCGGATCCACGCCGAAGTTGTCCAGCAGCGGTATGAAGATGGGCATGAAAATCACGATGATTTCGGTCCACTCCAGCGGCCACCCCAGCACGAAGATGATGACCTGCGACAGCACCAGAAACTGCGTCTTGGTCAGGTTCATCGACAGGACCCAGCGTTCGACCAGTTCCTGACCGCCCAACAGGGCAAAGGCGGCGGAAAAGATGGCGGAACCCACGAACAGCCAGCACACCATGGCCGATGTCTTTGCGGTGAGGAACACGCTCTCCTTGACCACGGAATAGGTGAGCTGCCTGTAGGCGATGGCGAGCAGGAAACCGCCAAGCGCGCCGACTGCGGCGGCCTCCGTGGGTGTGGCCAGGCCCATCACGATCGAGCCCAGGACCGCCAGAATCAGCACCAGAAGCGGGAAGAAGCTGGTCAGCAGCATCTTGAACACTTCGAGCCGGGTGAAGCTCAGCAGTGTGTAAAACAAGGCCAGCGCCGCGGCACCCGCACCCAACCCGATCCAGTATCCCGCCGGAGCCGGGACTCTATCTGCGGCCGCGGTCGGGCCAGCAGGCCCGGCACCTGCCGCGGCTGGGGGCTCTTTCACGGCCGCAGCGCCCGGCGGCTCCTTCACACCTTCGGTTCCGGGCGGTTCCCTGACGCCGTCGGATCCGGGGGGCTCCTTCACGGCTTCGGTACCCGGCGGCTCCTTGACGCCGTCTGCACCGGGAGGCTCCTTGACTCCGTCGCTGGACGGCGGCTCGGCCAGTCCGCCTTCCGGTGCGGCTTCGCGGGCAGCCGTGTCACCGATGCGCGTCATGGTCGATGCTTCTTCGGCCACGACGCGCGTCACTCCCTGGTAACTCCAGAGGGCGACCACGGCGAACAGGATCGCCGGCAGCAGCACGATCAGCAGCTGTTTCAGGATATGGCTGGTGGGAACATCCTGGTTGCGCTGACCTTTGAGTGCCTTCAGCAAGGCAGGCAACGCACGCGCGGCATGGGAAGAGGTGAGTTTCTCGCTCAGCGGGTGCAACGGCACGAAGCGGTCCGTCGCAGAAAGCGGTGGTGCCATGGAGGGCTTGATCCTGGCCACAACGATCACGTAGACGATATAAAGGCCAGCCAGCATCAGCCCGGGGAAAAACGCCCCGGCATACAACTGCACCACCGACACACCGGCCGTGGCGCCATAGACAATGAGCAGCACGGACGGGGGGATCAGGATGCCCAGACAGCCGCCAGCCGTGATCGCTCCGGCCGACAGCTGCACGCTGTATCCCGCACGCAGCATGGCCGGCAGGGCGAGCAGCCCCATCAATGTGACAACCGCTCCCACGATGCCCGTGGCGGTGGCAAAGACAGCGCACGTCACCAAAGTGGCTACGGCCAGCGCACCGGGCAGCCGGGCGAGGGCGAGGTGAAGGCTGCGAAACAGCTTCTCGATGAGGTTCGCGCGCTCGACCAGGTAGCCCATGAAGACAAACAGCGGGATCGAGATCAGCACGTCGTTTCCCATGACCTTGAAGGCGGACTGCACCATCAGGTCGAGAGTCTTCGTGGTGTCCCGGTTGTAGGCCAGCCAGGTGAAGATCATGCCCATTCCCATGAGCGTGAAGGCCGTGGGAAAGCCGAGCATGATGGCCACGACGACCAGCGACAGCATCAGAAGACCGATGTGCCCGCTTTCTATCTTTGGCACGCTGACGAGCATGTACAGCGCCGCCACCACGATCAGCGCCATCAGCGAGAAACCGAACCATAGTTCCCTGCGGATTTTCATGGCTTGGCTCCTTCGCGGACGACAAACTTGTCGAGCGCCTCGATGTCCTCGTCCTTCACGTTGACCATCGCCTTGAGCTTGTCAACGTCAACCTCTTCCACATCCTGCTCGCGCGAAGGCCAGGCTCCTTCACGGATGCAGATGATGCACCGCGCGATTTCCACCAGGCCCTGCAACAACAGGATCATTCCGGCCAGCGGGATGAAGAACTTGAAGGGATACACCGGAATCGGATCCGCGTTGAACGTGTGTTCCCGGATCGCCAGCGAGTCGGTGAAGAACGACCACCCCGCCCAGGTCAATGCAACCACGCCAGGAAGAAAAAACACGAAATAGAGGATCAGGTCCAGCGTGGCCTGGGTGCGTGGCTTGAAAAAACCGTAAAGCACGTCGCCACGGACATGGCCATTCTTGGACAGCGTGTAGGCGCCCGCCATCATGAAAAGCACACCGTACAGCATGATCTGCACGTCCAGCATCCATGCGTGCGGATTTCCCAGAACATAACGGGAGAACACTTCCCACGAAATCGAGGCTGTCAAAAGGACGATGGCCCAGGCAAACAATTGCCCGAGCCATGTGGAAAGCCGGTCGACGCCCAGCAGCAGTTTCTGCATCTTGCTTCTTTCGCCAATAAAAAGGGCGGCTGCCCGGCAGCCGCCCCCGTATCAGGGTGGCAGCCGCTCAGGCCTTCTTGCCCTTGCTGAAATACCGGTTGTAGGCCATCTTGAAGTCCACCATGTAGTCGTTCTGCCACTGGCCGGCCCGGGCGGCGAACTCCTTCTGCGAGTCCAGCACCTTCTTGAACAGGGGATTCTCGCCAGCCTTCTTGGCGATCACCTTGTCCCAGGCATCAAGCTGCGCCTTGAGGATCGAGTCCGGTGTCTTGTAGAAGTTGACCTTGTCCTTGGTCTTGAGTTCGATGTAATCCTTGGAATTGCGGTCGATGGCCTTCCAGCTCATGTCGGCTGAAGCCGCCTGGACACCATAGTCAATGATTGCCTTGAGTTCCGCCGGCAACGCGCTGTACTTGGTCTTGTTGAAGAGGATCTCGAACTGCTCACCCGACTGGTGAAAGCTCTGCAGCATGCAGTTTTTGGCCACGTCGGGGAAGCCCAGCACGCGATCGCTGGAAGCATTGTTGAACTCGGCCGCATCGATGAGTCCGCGATCCAGCGCCGGCACGATTTCCCCGCCCGGCAGCGGATTGACAGCGGCGCCCAGCTCGGTGAAGACGTCCACCGCCAGACCGACGGTACGGAACTTCAGCCCCTTCATCTGCGACACATTGGACACGGGCTTCTTGAACCAGCCCAGCGGCTGCGTCGGCATCGGCCCGTACAGGTAGGAGACCACATCCATGTTGATGGACTTGTAGATCTCTTCCAGCAGGGCTTTGCCGCCGCCGTAGTTGTGCCAGGCCAGCACCATGTTCGGGTCCATGCCGTAGGCCGGACCGGAGCCCCACAAGGCCAGGGCAGATTGCTTGCCGTAGTGGTAGGCAACGACACCATGGCCACCGTCGAGCGTGCCCTTGTTGACCGCATCCAGCAGCTGGAAGGCGGGGACGACCGAACCGGCGGGCAGCACTTCGATCTTGAGGTCGCCGCCGGTCATGTCATTGACTTTCTTGGCGAAGTCATTGGCGTATTCGTGGAAGATGTCCTTGGCCGGCCAGGTGCTCTGGAAGCGCAACGAGGTGGCAGGCGTTTGGGCCATCACCATGGGCGCTGACATGGCGCCCGCGGCAACGGCGGCGCCCTTGAGCAGACTGCGGCGGCGGGGAGTGGATGTGTCGGTCATGCGTGTCTCCGTGGGTTGAATGGTTAGCACGCTATCATTTGACGGAGTGCCGCCCGGGATGCACAGGGTTTTCACCGACCCCCAGGGGCTTTTCCTTCCGATTTGGGTGAAAGTGTTTTGCCCCATTCCCCGGTCACGCCAAATGTCGCACACATAAGTACTCCCGACCCCGCCTTACGACTGCTGGAGAACGCCATGCAACCTGTGCAACTGTTTGATCCCGCATCCAGCACCTACACCTATGTGCTGTTTGACGAGACCACCCGCGATGCCCTGATCATCGATCCGGTGGACGAGCAGGTCGAACGCGACCTCGCCGTGCTGCGCCAGTACGGATTGCGCCTGCTGTGGACGGTGGAGACGCATGCCCATGCCGACCACATCACAGGTGCCGGCCAGCTGGCCGAACACGCAGGTGCGCGTACGGCCGCTCCGGAGGGCTGCGGCATCACCACGGCGGCGGTGCAGTTGCGTCATGGCGAGGTGTTGCGATTTGGCGGAGAGCACATTACCGCGTTGCACACACCAGGCCATACCTCGGGCAGCATGAGCTACCTCTGGCGGGACCACGTGTTCACCGGCGACACGTTGCTGATCGACGGCTGTGGCCGCACCGATTTTCAGTCCGGCAGCGCCCAGGCGCTGTACGACAGCATTACCGGCGTGCTGTTCGCCCTGCCCGACACCACCACCGTGTGGCCAGGGCACGACTACAAGGGCCGCACCCAGTCGACCATCGGTCAGGAGAAAGCCTCCAACGCGCGCGTCGCAGGGCGCAGCCAGGCGGAATTCGTGGCCATCATGAATGCCTTGAACCTGCCCCGTCCGAGGCGAATGGACGAGGCTGTCCCAGCCAACCAGGCCTCGGGCATGCGTCACGACGCGGGCGCGCCGGGCCTCGCGGCGGCCCAATCCGGCAAGGCAAGGCCTGCGCAGGGGTATGCCGGCGATGTGGAGCCGGAACTGGCCTGGCAGTGGGTGCAGTCGGGAGATGCGGTGCTGGTCGATGTCCGCACCGACGCCGAGCGCGAATGGGTCGGCTTCGTGCCCGGTGCTATAGCCCTGGCCTGGAAGCAGTGGCCCGGCATGGCGATGAACCCCGGTTTTGACGCAGGCCTGCGTGAAGCGGTGCCCGCGGGCAAGAAGGCCGTTCTGCTTTGCCGCAGCGGCGTCCGGTCGGTGGCCGCCGCACGTCGGGCCACCGAGTTGGGCGTGGAGGCCTACAACATCCTTGAGGGCTTCGAGGGCGATCCCGACGAGCGCGCCCAGCGCGGACACCGCGGTGGCTGGCGCCTGCGCGCATTGCCGTGGCGTCAGGGCTGAGCAAGCGGACCTGAGCCGTCCTACACTGCGGCCATGGACACCTCACACGACGCCCTGCTGCGGCGCATTGAAGACCGGCGCGACGAGGTGGTCGCGCTGACCCAGGAATTGATCCGCATTCCCACGGTCAATCCGCCTGGCGACGCCTACGAAGCCTGTGCGAGGCACCTCGGCGAGCGGCTTGCGCGCGCAGGCATGCAGGTGGAGTACATCCGCGCCCGCGGGGCGCCCGGCGACAGCGATGCCTTCCCGCGCACCAGTGTGGTGGCGCGCGTCGAGGGCAGCACGCCGGGCGAATGCGTGCACTTCAACGGCCACATCGATGTGGTGGAGCCGGGACCCGGCTGGACGGTGGACCCGTTTGCCGCGCTGGTGCGCGAGGGGCGCGTCTACGGGAGGGGCGCATGCGACATGAAGGGCGGCATCGCCAGCGCGGTGATTGCGGTGGAGTCCATCCTGCAGTCCGGCATCCCGTTTGCGGGCGCGCTGGAGATCAGCGGCACCGTGGACGAGGAGTCCGGTGGCTATGCGGGTGTCGGGCATCTGGCATCGCTGGGGTATTTCAGCAAACCGCGGGTGCACCACGTGGTCATTCCGGAGCCGCTGGGCGTGGACCGCATTTGCCTGGGGCACCGTGGCGTCTGGTGGGGCGAGGTCGAAACGCGCGGGCGCATCGCCCACGGCTCCATGCCTTTCCTGGGGGACAGCGCCATCCTGCACATGGGCGCGTTCCTGCACGAACTGCAGGCCACGCTGATGCCTCGCCTGGCGCAGCGCCGCACCGCAGAGCCAGTGGAGCCGCCGGGGGCGCGCGTCAGCACGCTCAACGTCAACAGCGTGCATGGCGGGCAGGTGGAACAAACGTACTCGATGGATGCACAGGGCCGGCCTACAGGTGACCTGCCTGCACCGGTGGTGGCCCACAGCTGCCGCGCCGTGCTGGACCGGCGTTTCATTGCCGAAGAGAACCTGGAAGCGGTGCGCCAGGAGGTGATTGACCTGCTTGAGGAGCTGCGCCGCACGCGCCCGGGGTTTGACTACGCCGTGCGGGACATCATGAACTTCCTGCCCACCGCGACGCCCCGGGACGCGCCGGTGGTGCTGGCCACGGCCCGCGCCATTGCGCGTGTGCTCGGTCGAGAGCCCTCGTTCATCGCCAGTCCCGGCACCTACGACCAGAAGCACATCGTGCGCACCGGCCAGCTGCGCGACTGCATCGCCTACGGCCCGGGCATCCTGGATCTGGCGCACCAGCCCGATGAATACGTGGGCATCCAGGAGCTTGTGGACTCGGCCCAGGTGATGGCACTGGCCGCGCTTCAACTCACCCGCGGTGGCCAGGCGCCTGCCTGAAGCAGGCGGCGGACTCAGGCCAGCGGTGGAATGCGCAATTTCTGGCCCGGATAGATCTTGTCGGGGTGGCTGAGCATCGGCTTGTTGGCTTCGAAGATCACCGGGTACTTGTTGGCGTTGCCGTAGAACTTCTTGGCGATGGCCGACAGCGTGTCGCCGCGCACCACGTCGTGGTACTGCGCCTCGTCGGCCGGCTCGGCCACCGACATCAGGTTCTCCACCGAATTCACCCCGGCCACGTTGCCGCAACACAGCGTGACCTTCTCACTGGCTTCCTGCGTGGGCGCCTCGCCCTGCACCGTGACCTTGCCGCTGGCACCGTCAAACAGCACGAACAGGCCAGTCAGGCCCAGTTTCTGGGCCTCGATGTAGTCGCGCACTGCGTGGGCCGCCTGGGTGTTGAGCTCTTCCAGCGAGGGAGACGCACTGGCGGCGGCCTGCTCGACTTCCTTGGTGCCGAAAAGCTTCTCGCCGGCTTCCTTGATGAAACTGAACATGCCCATGAAATTCCTCCGTCGGGGTTGATTGCACTGGCCCCACTGTAGCCTGACACGGGTGACGCCATCGTGTAAACCCTTGCCAGGGGAAGTGGCGCAAGCCCGCAATAATGCGGCGCATGGTGCGTCGTGACGCTGAGGACGAACTGATCCCCGCGGGGGGAGGACCGACCTTGGCTTGCTGCGCCACTCCAACGGGTGAAAGTCCCGTCCCGGTAGGCGTCGGTGCGCCGGGTAGCAGGCCCCAGGCAGCGGAGGGAGACTTCCATGCCCGAGCGGGGCGTCAAAAGCCCGTGAGGCGGCAACTGCCGCGCAGCGGGGAGCAAGCACGCGGGCCGCAACATGAAGTGAAGCCTGCAGCCTCGACAGATTTACAACCCGCAGGCCGAGCCGCTCATGTCACGGCGAAGGCAACATCACCGGGGCGAGTGCCGAAGCGCGCTGGGGACTGCGGCGGGGTATGGGGCGCAGCACGCGTGCAAGGAGTGGAGCGGAACACGAGAGACCCGTCTGCGCTGCCCGAGTCGGGGCAAGCGCGCTCGTATAAGCCCAAGGTGAAATCGAGGCGTGCGCAGCGGGAGTCCGAGGGGATCGTAGTACCGTTGGGTGCGGCGCAAGCCGTGCCCGCGAAGGCCGTGGGGCATAACGCGGCTGGAGGGAAGGGTCCCTGCGGTGGTCATGTTGCTGGAGCGGGTAAGCGCAAGGGAATGGCCGGCCAGACCGGACCTAACGACCCCGGCGGTGATGAGCCGCGCGAAAACGTGCGACAACTGCAAAGGCAGCTTTGGGCCGCAGCCAAGCGGGCGCCGGCAAGGCGCTTCCATGCGTTGTACGACCAGTTGTGCAGGGATGACATCCTGCACGAGGCGTGGAAGCGAGTGCGCCGCAACCGCGGCGCAGCGGGGATCGATCGTGTGTCGGTCCAGGATGTGGAGCAGTATGGAGTCCAGCGCTTCTTGCAGGAGCTGGGTGACGTACTGCGAGCGGGCGAGTACGGTGCGCAGGTCGTGCGGCGCGCCTACATCCCCAAGGCAGACGGAGCAAAGCGGCCCTTGGGTATTCCCACGGTGCGCGACCGGGTGGTGCAGATGGCGGCCAAACTGGTGCTGGAGCCAATCTTCGAGGCGGACTTCGAGCCGTGTTCGTACGGATTCAGACCCAGGCGCAGTGCGACGATGGCGATCGAGCGACTCAGGCAACTGGGCAATCGAGGGGCCGATCACGTGCTGGACGCCGACATCAGCGATTACTTCGGCAGCATCGATCACGACAAACTGCTTACCTTGATGGGGCAGCGCGTCAGTGACCGGCGGATACTCAAGCTGGTGAGGCAATGGCTACAAGCAGGGGTGATGGAAGACGGCGCGGTGCGCCACCCGGTGGCGGGAACGCCGCAGGGTGGTGTGATTTCGCCGCTGCTGTCGAACATCTACCTGCACGTGCTGGACCGGGTGTGGCGCCGACACGGCGCGCATCTGGGCGAACTGGTGCGGTATGCGGACGACTTCGTGGTGATGTGCCGTAGTGCGCAAGCCTGCGAAGAGGCCCAGCGCCGCATCGAGCACGTGCTGGGTCGGCTGGGCGAAGCTGCATCCGCAGAAGACGCGACGCGTGGTGCTGACGCAGGGCCGGGAGGGCTTCGACTTCCTGGGCTGCCACCTGCACAAGCGCATGAGCGGGCGACTGTGGCAGCAAGAGGGCGTCAGGCGGTACTACCTGTATCGGTGGCCAAGTCGCCGGGCGATGAACCGGGTGCGCGGCCGGGTGCGGGAGCTGACCCCCAGAGGGCGCTGTCATCAGGATGTGCGAAGCGTGATTGCCGAGCTCAACCCGGTGCTGCGTGGCTGGGGGCAGTACTTCGGCAGCGGCAACGCGGCCAACCATTTCATCGATGTTGACGCCTACGTCGTGAGACGTTTGCGCAGCCTGCGGGTCAAGCGCGCGGGGCGCAGCCTGAAGGCAGGCCAGGCGCAACGCTGGGATCGCGAGTACTTTGAACACCTTGGGTTGTATCGCCTGCGAGGCACCATCCGCTATGCCGGCAAACCTCCCGGAAGAAAACGGGAGTCCGCGTAATGCTGCGAGCCGACAGACCACTGGTAAGCCGTGTGCGGGAAATCCGCATGCACGGTTTGGAAGGGGGCGTTCGCTCCTGGATTTATTCAATTTAGGAACCAACGTCTACCAATGACTCAGACGACGCGTGTGCTTCTCGAGGAGAGGGTCACCTATCGCTGCCTATTGATCGCGACTTGTGTTACCCGTCACTTGGCGCCCAAGTGGTCGGCCGATTTCGGGCTCTCAGTCACTAATTGGCGCGTTATGGCCGTGATCGGCCGGTTTGAGCCAGTTTCGGCAAAGGAAGTCGCCGCACGCACGAGCACAGACGCGTTCTTCGTCACGCGCGCGATTGACAACCTGGTGGAACAGGGCTATGTGGATCGCGGCATAGACAGCGAGGACCGCAGGCGGTTGAGCCTCACGCTAACAAGGAAGGGGAAGACAGTTCACTGCCGTGTTGAGGACATGATCAACGAAGTCGAGACCCGGCTCTTGGCTGGCCTCAGCACCGCGGAGAAGCAAGTGTTTCTCCACGGCCTTTTCACGCTGGCGACAAGAGCGATGCAGTTGGACCAACCGAAGAAATAAGGCGCTCAATCCTTCACGGTCTCTCATCTTTGCGGATCACCGTGCCCCGGCCGGCGAAGCGGTGGTGCCGGCGTCGTAGCTGGCGGCTGCGCGTTCGGAGATCGCCAAGCTGCAGCGAGTGCTGGGCAAGAAGACGCTCGAGAACGAGATCCTCAAGCAAGCCTTGGAGTACGCCGCCGAAAAAGTGGAGTGCGCGCTCGCCCTTGCTGCCCGGAGAAGACCAGTGAAGACGCTCTGCCGGGTGCTGGGGGTGGGTGCGCCTGCACATTCACGACCTTCGCCATCGTGCCGATGGCTGGCGTGACGGACGCAGCGGCCGCACGCTGGCGGGCGATGCGCGAGCTGATTGCCGGAATTCGCGAGCCGATCGCCGAACTCCGAGCTACGGCTACCGGCGTGCGTGCGCTGGTGAACCGCCAACGCCGAGCACAGGAAGGTGCGGCTCGGGTCAATCCGGAACGGGCCCTAGCGGGTGATGGCCCGGGCGGGTCTGCTGCTGCCCAAGGCGCCGCGACGGCGCCAGTCGAGCCGCCGGCTTGGCGGGAAGGCGCCGAGCAAGCGTTGAACCTCGGACGGAGTCAGGGTCTGCGGCAGTGGTGCCAAGCGCCAGCTTGCTGGCGAGGCGACGATCGGCAGCAGATGCGCGACAGCGTTACCTTCGAACGCACGGAAGCGAAGATAGCTTCGCACGGCCGTCGTCGTGACGCCGGCGCTGGCGGTGCTGACGCGAGCCAGCGCTGCTTGGCCTGCTCGCTGCGCGCGACGCGCAGGTGGCGCATCTGACGCTGCTGGTGGACAAGCTGAAGGCGCAGTTGGCGCGCCGTGCCCGCGAGCAATACGGCGCCTCCAGCGAGCATCTGACGCTCATCGCCGCCGAGGCGCAAGGCGCCGCCCCGGCCGGCGCGGCAGCCACGCCCCACACGAAGCCACGCAAAGCCGCGCCGCGAACTGCGCCAGTGTCGGCGGGAGGAGCGGCCTTTCAGCCAACACCGAATCCACACAACCCGATGCAAGACGAAGCCTTTCTCACTACGTCAACGACAACTTCTCCTACATGAGCGACCCAGGCCTCGCCGCCAGCGAGACCCGCGGCTCGCCGTTGAGGAGTTGGGCATGCAGTTGCCAAAGCCGGTGATCGACGGCGTGCAGGCCGAACTGGCCGACCTGCGGATCGCTGCGAAGGATATCGGACGCCGCATCACCCAGTACGAGGCCGACGGCAGGGAACGCCCAGAATTGCGTGAGCTCTTCCGCGCACCGGAAAACAGGTTTCCGCGGGGGCCGCTTGTTCGTGCCGGGCGCGCGCTATAGTGCGGAGTGCCCCTTGGGCCGGAACAGGACATGAAGGACTTCACCTACATCGGCAGGCCGGCCCGCGTCGTGTTCGGCGCCGGCAAGCTGCGCGAGCTCCCCGCGGAAGTGGAGCGGCTGGGTGCGCGCAAAGCGCTGGTGCTGTCAACTCCGGAGCGGCGCGCCGCGGCCGAACAGGTGGCGGCTCTGCTGGGCCCGCGCGCGGCCGGTGTGTTCGACAAGGCGACCATGCACGTGCCGATAGCGACGGCACGCGAAGCCTGCGAGTACGCCGCGCGGATCGGCGCTGACTGCGCCGTGGCGGTGGGCGGGGGTTCCACGATCGGCCTGGGCAAGGCGATCGCCCGCGAGTCCGCCGTGCCAATCATCGCCGTGCCTACGACCTATGCCGGCTCCGAGATGACCAGCATCTATGGCATCACCGAGGCGGGCCTGAAGAAGACCGGGCGCGACGACCGGGTGCTGCCGCGCACCGTCATCTACGATCCCGAGCTGACCCTGACGCTGCCGGTGGGGCTGAGCATCACCAGCGGCATCAACGCCGTCGCGCACGCGGCGGAGGGCTGTACTCCGCGACCGGCAACCCCATCATCGATCTGATGGCACAGGAGGGCATCCGCGCGCTCGGCCTGGCGCTGCCGCGGCTGCGCACGGCGCCCGGCGACATCGGGGTGCGCGGCAACGCCCTCTACGGCGCCTGGCTGTGCGGCACGGTACTGAACTCGGTAGACATGGCGATCCACCACAAACCTATGCCACACCCTGGGCGGCAGCTTCAACCTGCCGCACGCGGAAACGCACACCATCGTGCTGCCGCACGCGTTGGCCTACAACGCCCCGGCGGCACCGGAGGCCATGCGTCGCATCGCCGGTGCGCTGGAGGCGAGGAAGCGCGCCGCAGGCGGTCTTCGACCTGGCGAAGGACAATGGCGTGCCGGTGGCGCTGCGCGACATCGGCATGAAAGCCGATGACCTCGACCTGGCCTGTGAGCTCGCGCTGCAGAACCAGTACCCGAACCCGCGGCCGTTGGAGAAGGCGGCCATCCGCCAGCTGCTGCAAGATGCCTTCGAGGGCAACCGGCCCGCATCTTGAACAATCGTCGCTTCAGAGAGTTCCTACTCTCCTAGAGTTCGACCTGCGTATGCGCGAACCTCAACCAAGACAACATCACCCAGGCGGTGATTGCCGGCCTGGTTGGCACTTCGCCAAATGCCACCTGCGGTCCTCACAAGCCTCTTGCAGCACTTGCACAGCTTTGCGCGCGAGTATCCTTCAGCGAGCAGGAGTGGGGAGCAGGGCATCCGGTTCCTGCAGCGCAGCCACCACTTGTGGGCGCCGGTGCGAACGTGCTGGTTATCGGCCGGTTTCAAAATGCTGAGAGGTTCGCGGCGGCATTGCTGAAGCTGGCGCTGGCGGCGAGGGCGCGGTCGGGCTTCAGGCCTCGCCGTGAGCCTGTCCGCGGTAGCTCTTGCCCTCGATCAGAACGGTCTCGACGTGGTCCAGCAGGGCTGAGGTCAGCGTGCCGTCGGCGTTGAAGATGGGCCCATTGCTGATATGCGTATTTCGGCCCATTGTGACCGGCCGTTTCGGCATCGTGACCGGTGATTCCGGCGATCGTGACCGACCCTCCGTTTCGGATCATCGTGACCGACCATTTCGGCGATCGTGACCGCCAAATCGGCGTCCCCTGAGGGGCTCTGACTTGCCGGTGGTGCTGCGTAGAGAACGCAAACCCGGGTGTCCTACCCTCGACGGTCTTTTCCCGTCAAGGCCCTGGATGCCACAAAACGAATGTCTCTACGCATAATCAAGAATGTAATTCGCCTGAAGTGGCAGGCACAGCTCTCTCTCGAGCAGATCGCCTCCACCCTCGGGATCTCCAAGGAGGTGTTCGTCTCGGCGATGGACGCCTCCAGCTACGTCTTTGCCTGTGCGACACCGGCCCAGCGCCTGGACGACTGGATCGAGCGCATGGTGCGGGCCCCGAGCTTCTACTCGGTGTGCCGCGTCGTGCTGGATTTTGTTGCCGGCAACAAAATCAGGCACGATGTAGCGCACGGCTCTGCCGAAGTAGCGAAACGCCTGCTCGTGCAGCTGCGCCCCCTCCCTTCGACCGGACTTCCACACCATGAACCGCCCCGGAATTGAACTGACCCCCAGAAGTTGGACGAACTTCAAGGGGTTTCATGAAGAAGTACCAAACAGAGTTCAAGCTCGAGGTCGTCAAGAGCTTTTTGGTGATCGGCGTCAACTATCTTGGCCGCGGGCGCATTGACTCAGCTTTTTTGCTACCCGTGCTGACCTGTTGCCTCACGTAGTCTGCTACCCCGTCGGAAGGGCCGGCGGGAGCACAACACGTGAAAAGGCGAGTCAGCATGACAACACGCAAGGAGTTGATCGAAGGAGTCGGAGCGCGGTACCGCGGCTCGTCGGTGAGCGAGAGGACCAAGATCCTCGACGAGTTCGTTGCGATCACCGGACCACCGCAAGCACGCTACGTGCGCGAGCACGACGACGTCGAGGGCCTTTTTGCAGCCTGCACGCACGTGCTGGGCAGGCTCTATCGACGATACGGGTTTCAGTCATACGCACGGGACGTGCCACTGCCAGGCACATCCAAGGCGGGCATGACCGCGCTACTCGTGAAGCCGGTCGAGGCCAACCGTCAACCCCACTCCAGGTGCCTCGCCCTGAGCTGCGATGTGCCCATGGTGCTGGGAGAGCACGAAAAGTGGCTGGCGAGCGAAGTCCCTGGGGAATGTCCGGAGCGAGGAAAAGAGGAACGCCGCGGGCTCTGCACCTCGGGCGTCGGCATCCGAGCGGGCGCGAACGGCGCCGCCGCCTGAAGCCACCTGCGGAATCCTGCAGGTGACCTGCACGATTTCACAGGTGGTTGCATCCGACACCTGCCATTTCCTGCAGTGCACGGTTGGTTTCATTTAGGCCGATCCCCTACTCTGCCCTCAACCGCTCAGCCACCCCACGGGCGCACACGAGGAGATCAGCATGCGAACCATCACCGCCATCCGGAGCCACGCCGCTTCCATCGGGGCCGCACCGGAAGACACTGCCGCGAAGTTCACCCTGCCGGTGGAGACGCAAGCCGCCGAGGCTGCTGCGGCTCGCCTCGCCCTCCCCAGCTCGCGGCGCTGCAGCGCCAGCACCCGCAGTGGATGGGCGCTTTCGACGACGCGGACACCGACACGGCGAGTGTGGCCACGCTGCTGGACCTGCTGAAATCCGCGCCATCGGAGTTCGCTTTCGGGCTGGTGTTCGGCAAGCTCACCCTGCGGGCTCAGATCGAGGCCATGGCGTGCGGTGGTGGCCGGCTGGCAAGCTGAACTCGCGTTCACCAGCAGTGCCGCCGCGTGAGATCGCGCCGGCCGTAGAACTCCTCATCCCTGCCCGGACATCGGCAGGCAGCCTTCGAAGCCCACATAAGCCCTCTCCACCTGCTGCGGCGGAATTGAGGGCCCCTCCCCGAGGCGGTACAGCAGCCGCACGGCCAAGAATATCATCCCGTTGGAGTTGCGCAGCACCTGGTCGGCCAGTTGCGCGGGAAAGCCGACCTCCTTTGCGACGCAGCGGGTAAAGCCCTGCGTGGACGAAGGAGTTCATCGCCTGCCACGACACGGCGCGGATCTGCTGCAAGGGCATGACCAGCCCTGCCAGACCTGGCTGGGTGCCAAGCGCCGCCTCGAGCTCCTCCAGCATCAATTTTGCGCTGGCGGCGCGCTGCGCATCCGGGGTGAGTTCTGATGCGATGCGCTGGGCCTCTCGATCAGACGCCGCGTAGAGGATCCAGGCCGCACGCAGCAACGCCTCGTACTGCACCCGCAACAAGGCACACGCCGCATTCCAGGTGCTGTGGGAAAGCAGGATCTGCAGGGCCTGGCCGTGCTCCAGGCTCAACTCACATGCCGCGGCCGCGGTGCGCGAACGAAGGTCCGCTCGCCGGGGGCCGAACCGCAGCGCCAGGGCCCAGAGATGGTCTGCGAAGAGGCCAGAGCGCTGGAGCAGGTGCTCCAGCCCGGCGGGGGTGGTGTCGGTCACTGGGTGGTCGTGCAGAAGCGGGGCAGCTGCCGGCCCGGGTGGATGCCTCAGTGCGTCAGCTTTACCCGAATCCCGAACGAGGTCTTGTTCGCCTTGCTGACGCCGGTCAGAAAGTTCTCACCGATTTCGCGCTGCAGGAACAGCGACGGCTGGAATGCGGCGTTGGTGTCGTTCACGTCGAACAGGTTGTAATCCAGGCCGAGCTTCAGATACTTGTCCCGCCTCTTTTCGTTCCCATCCGGAACGCTGACGTCGTAGAACCTCCGCGCCAGGAGGCTGGTGGTGATGCTCTGGCTATTCGGGAGCGGCCAGTTCGCACTCACGACGACGCCAGCGTATGCGCTGCGCCACCATCCTTCCTGCGCTCCGCCTTCGGTGCGCCGGTGCCACAGGCCCGCCACGTGAGGCACGATGCTGAACGTGCCCCGTGACAGAGGCGGCCAAAGTAGGTCCGCGTGCGCTCGAAACAGGGTGCCATCCTTGGTGCCATAGAGATCCGTCCGATGGATCCCCTGCAGGATGATCAACGGGATGAAGCCGCCAGCGGCACCAACTCCCCAGGGCTGCGTGACGACGCCGGCAGTGAGATCGCGGATGTCGTTCTTGGGTGTCGCAGTGGGGTCGCGCTGCCAGGACGCGCCAATGAACGGCTGGACCGGCAGAGTCGCCACGTCGCGCGCGTTCCAATATCCGAACAGGCCCACCTGCGCGAGCGAATGGTCTTCGCCGTCCTTATACAGGATGCTCAACGACGCGCCCTTGGCGCCCAGCTCTGATCCGCCGGGGTTCACAACCGCCGTGGAGCTGTCTCGCAGGAAAACTCTGAAGCCGTCGTTCTTCCGCTTTTCCTCCGCAACTTTTTGCGCCTGCAGACGCGTCCGTAGCGCTCCAGACTTCTCCCGCACGCAAGCACCGAGAGCAGCGTCCCGCTCGCTTGCGCTCTGCGGTGCAGCTTTGTCCGCAAGCGCCTCGCATTCGCTCACGACCGCCGACCAATCCGCCTGCGCCCAGCTGCCAGTTGCAACGGCAAGTGCGCCCGCAGTCATGGCAATCCGCTTCATTGTGGCTCCCCTTCCGGCGGTGTGACTTTTGCTTTGGTGCAGGCGAGCCAGATCAAGTCGGCGATCGTCTGGGCTCCTGGAGCGCGTCAACGAGCAGGTGATCAACGATTTCGCCGTCGTGTTCTCGCTCAACCCCAAGCAGGTGATGGTCTTGAAGGACACGCTGCTTGACACCCAGGAGGCCCGTTGATGAAACACGCCGTCATTCGCCGCGACGAAATGCTGAGCGCCGCCCTTGAACTGGGTGGCGAGCCGATCGACTTGGCCGACTACGCCACCACCGGGCTCATGGCCGTCGCCGTCGGACCCCGAGGCAACGGCAAGACCAATGCCGGCCTGGTGATCGCCGAGCAGCTGGCGGCGCAGGGCTGGGTCAGCGTGCTGATCGACCCTGAGCTGGAGCTGGAGTCCCTGTACGGCAAGGCCGTTGCGGACCCCGCGGCCCTAGAAGAGAGGGGCTCGCGGCGCGCGACCAGCCGATCCTGGTGGTCTGCGCCCGTGACGCCGGCGAGTTCGTCCCGTACGGCGAAGCGATCCTGCGCGCTTCCGACGAGCACCGCCAACCCATCTTCGTGATGATCGATGAGGGGCAGCTGTTCAGTGCCACGAAGAAGCGCAAGGGCGAGGTCGGTGCCGCCTCCGACATCGTCAACGACTTCGTCGGCCGAGGCCGCAAGCGTGCACTGGACGTATTCATCACTGCGCTGCGCTACACGGGCACCCTGCACCGCTCGATCTTCAGCAACAAAAACCTCTCGCTGATCGGATGTCAGGAAGACCCGACGGTGTGGTCCGCCCTTGCTCCCCAGTTCAAGGCCTCCCGCATCGAGTTCACGGATCTGAATGGCCTTGCGCCGGGCGAGTTCTTCTGCTTCAGCCGGCGCGGCGTCGAAAAGGTGAAGATGCCCATGGCCGGCGCGCTGCGCAAGGTCGCTCCGCGAGCGAAGGCCGTGCGCCGCGCGCTGCCGGCGAACTTCCGCCAATGGGACATGGCCATGCGGGAGATCGACACGCCGCGGCTGCATGCCCTCGCCGATCCCGAGCTGGTGGGCTTGCTCGGAGCTGTTGCCGGCCTGTCCTCCCAGCAGATGACCACCGGCATTACCGCGCTCGAAGACGAACTGGCGGGGCGGTGATGGCTGCTGCAACCCATGGTGCCGCCCGCATGGAGCCGTGGCAGGCCTTCGTGCTGGAGCACGGCTTTCGTGCCCCCCTGCCCCACCTGGCGCACCTGCTCGGACAGCCGGAGCAGAACATCGCACGGTTGCGCGCTACCGGCGCCGTCCGCCGGCTGGCGCAGCCCAAGCCCTATGGCGAGCTGTTCGCGCTCTGGCACGGCCGCTCGCCCAGCGACAACGAGTGGCCCAGGCCACGGCAGTGGGCGGGGCGCGGAGAGTACGAATGGCTGCCGCCCGAACTGGCATTGCTGGCCAGCCTGGTGGGCCAGGTGGACGTGCACAACATCGCCGCGACCCTGACCGCGAGACTGCAGGGTCTCACCGGGGACCCGTCGGCGAAGCGCACGAGACAGGCCGTGGTCGTTCGGATGCAACGCATCGGGCTGCAGACCAGCGACGTGGTGGGCGGCATTACCACCACGCAGGCGGCCAAGGAGATCGGCAGCCTGGCGACCGTTCAGCAGGCGATAGACAGCAAGCAGCTGGCGGCCCGTCGTGTCGGCAGGCTCTGGGTCATCCCACACGAAGCCTGGGCAAAGTGGAAAGAAGGCCGGACCTTCCCGCCCAAAGGCTTCGTGCTGCTGGCCTCCCTCCGTGAGCCACTCGCAATTCGCAGCGACAAGCTCTCCGAATTCGCTCGCATGGGGTACGTTCCGACTGCGGTGCGCTGCAACCCCTATGGAAGGGGGCCAAACGCGCAGTTTGGCACCTGGTACATCGCCCCAGCCGCCGCCAAGGAACTCCTTGCGGCCCGTCGGGCTGGCAAACCGATGCCCTGGCACGGCAAGCCTTTGATGGACAACCTCAAGGTGACGTTCAAGCTGTGGGAAGAGCGCAGGCACCCGAAGGATTGCCAGACCTGCGCTTCGATCTGGGGCAAGCCTGGCGCCCCAGTCGATTTCGACGACTACGTGCGCCGGTACCCGAGCCTGGCACATGGTGCCAAGCGCCATCTGACCCTCCCCTGGACGCCTGGGCTCACGGTCGAACAGGTCGCAAAGCAGGCGCGGCGCACCAGGTCTGAGGTGCTGCGCCACGCGCAACGGAGCGCTGGCCTTCACGCAGCACAAAGGCCGCAAGTACGTCACCCAGACGGATGCAACCCGCTGGATCGCCCGGCATTGCCCCAGTGGTGACGGCGCCCGGTCTTGGGTTTCGTTGGAGACGGCGCGCAAGCTGTACCTGTTCACACTGGCCGAGCTGCGAACGCACATCGCGCAGGGCCGCCTGCAGGCGAAGACCGGCACGGCCGGAGCAATGAGAGGCATCGAGTATGTGTCGCGCCAGCAATGCGCGCAGATCCGGGAGAAAGAAGGGTTCACCCACGAAGCGGCAGCCCGCCGGCTCGGCATCACCGTCGCGCGTCTGCGGCCGCTGCTGGCGGGTGTCCAGTGGCGAGAGGCGCCGCTGATTCCTCTGGCGACCGTCCAGGCGGTCAAGAAGCGGCTGGAGTCTCGCGAGGGGCACGACGTGCAGGAGGCTGCGGCCGCACTCGGCGTGCCGCCGCAGTGGGTGGAAGATCGGATCAACGACGGCACCGTGCGCGTGAGCAGGGCGAAGTGGGATCGCCGCCGGCGCTACCTCACCGCTCCCATGTTGGAGCGGCTGCGCACAGCCCTGGCCGCGGGTGAAACCGGCGCCCCGGAAAGCGGGAATTCCGACCTCGGACTCGGCAAGGCCGCTTTGGACGCCGGAGTGTCGGCCGCAACCCTGGTGCGGTGGGCTGAGGCCGGCGAGGTGGCGCGCTACGAGACCCCGCGCGGCTGGAGGTATCCGCGCCAGTCGCTGCGCGCGCGCGCGCGTAGCTACTGGGCCAACGTGCGCTTCCACCGCGCGCAGCCGCCGGCCTGGCTGACGGCGGACAGGAGTACCGGCTGATGGCGGGCGCCGCCCTTACCACTCCGCAGCGCAACACCCTGCTGGATGCGCTGCGGGCGCATCCTCGCCTTCTGGAGGTGAGGGACGCGCGGGTTGCACAGCGTCTGCACGAGGTGGGGATGCTGCAGCTGGTCGACCCCACGCCGCCCGTGCGGCGCTTCCAGCTCACCCCCGCCGGTCTGGAACGCGCCACTAAGCTTGCCGCACGGCGCATGGCGGACCACCTGGGACACGTGCCGTCTCGGGGCGCTGCTGGACCTGCGGCCGCCATGGCCGTCTCGGCCGCGGCCGCTCCTGCACGGGCCAACCGCCAGGCTGGCCCTTCCCTGTCACGGCACATTGCTGGGCAGCTCAGCCCGCACGGGCGGAATAAGCTCGCCTGCCGGAGAACACCGAATGAACAACGAAACCCGGATGTGGCTGGAGCAGATGCGGCTCGCCAATCCCGGCTGGCGGGTCCAGCTCGGCCGCAATGCGCAGCCCGGTGAGGGCGCCTTTGCCTTCGACTGCTACCTGTACATGGTGGACACCTCCACCGGCTGGATCGCCTGCGCCACGATGTCGCAGGCGGAGATGCGCCGCCTGCAGGTTCGGGCAGGGGCTGACGCCACGATCTGGGCGTACTGCGTGAATGCATGCGCCTCGGCCATCGTCCAGGCTGGCGCGAGCGACGCTCCCCCCGAGTCGCCGGACGCGGAGGTCTGCACCGCCTTGGCGGTCTGTTCCCTCGCGCAGACCCGGACCTGGCAGCTGGTACAGGAGCAGGCGGGCGGCTCCCTCGCAGGGCACTGGATCTATGCGGTGTACAAGCTGCAGTCGCACGGCCAGTACCTGGGTCGCCCCGCCTTCGTCTCGAAGCCGCGGCCGGGCCTGATGGAGCCAGAGGATCTGCGGAGTATTGTGCGCAGCATTGTGGCCAGCGACCTGGGCAACCCGGCCTCCAACGTCGGACGCGAAGTTGCCCGCAGCGGCGGGGCCGTCCTCTGCGATTGGTGCGACCCTGCCAACCCACGGCCGCAGGAGCGGCCGCGAGGACCGAGCGCGGGTTGACCTACTCCAGCTGCGCCGGGTCCCCCGCCGGCCCGAACAGCTGCTGGTAGAGCTCCTCGATGGAGCTGACCTTGGTGAAAGACGGCTTGCGCAGCACCCGCAGGTTGAGCCGCGGTGCCTTCGTCCCCTGGGCAGTCTCCGCGTCCCTGTTCCATTTTGTGTGCTCCGCCGTTTTGAGTTCGTCCAGGCTTGGCATTGGCGTCCCCCGGAACCGCGCCGCCGAAGTAGAGGAACGGGCCCAGCTTCAGGGTGTCCGGGTCAAAGAAGACCCAGACAACGCAGCCGCTCGGTTTGGTGGCCAGCTTCAATTGAACGGTCTGCTCTTGGGTAGCACCGCCTAGCAGCGAAGCCTTCAACTGAATGTGACGCAAGATCCCGCGCGCCTCCGCCACAACGTCGTAGCCGGAGTTGTCGACCTCTGGCTTCGAGATCTCTAGCGCACCCGTCCGTGAGCCACGACAGCTTGAGCAACTCGCCAAGGAACAGGTGCTCGATGAGTCGCTCCCGGTAGGAGGACTGATGGGTGTGCTGAGTGGTCATGGTAGGGGGCGTCTGGGCCGTGGCACCTTAGCACGCGCAACAATGGAGGTATGTTCACCCCGCTCCCCGACTCGCACGCCCAAGCGGCAGCCAGGATGCTGGCCGCCGGCTGGTCGCCTGCAGAAACTCCTGGGCACCTCACTGCGCCGATGCGGCACGAGAGTGGCGGCATCCACCTGATCGACGACTGGACCTGGCAGGCGATGTGCCTGCACCAGCTGCTCCAAGCCGGCGCGCGTGGCGATGTGTCTGCCGGCTTGCGGCGGCCGCCCGCGATCGCCCCAACTTTCGGCCCCGGCACCGGCTGGCACCAGCCCGGCCAGTACAGCCCGGGTTCGATGGCCGATCGGCAAGCCATGCGCGAGGCGGCAGTGCCCTGCTCCGTGGTGGTCCTGCGCCGCCGCGGCGAGCGGATCAGCGCCGCGGAGCTCCTGCGCAACGAGCCGCCGGACGGGTTCCTGGTCTGCCAGGATCGCTACACCACACCCAACTGGTACGCATGCCTGTTCGGCGATGCGGAAATGACCAAGGAGGTGCTGCCGCGGCTGCTGCACGCCCGGCTGGAGCGCGAGAACACCGGCGTGCGCCTGTACGGGGGCATGGAAGTGGATGCCCAGGGCCGCCAGGAATGGCGCCAGGCGTGGCTTTGCACCCCAACGCCGGCGCGCGCCCGGGAGATCCTGCTGGAGATGCTGGAGCGGGAACAGGGGCAGCTTTGATGCAGCGCGCCCGCCACACCATAGGTCCTTGGCCAGGGTAAGTTGCTGCTTGCGTATTCCGGTGCTGATGGACACGCAGTTCGGTGACGTAGTCAGACAGTTCGGCGCCACCACTGCTCCGACAACATCCTCAAACTGTGGATAACCCCGCCGGGCCGATCGATTGTGAATAACTTGCAGTCGTCGGCCGGCAGCGGCAGCTCGAACGTCAGTGCCGATGCTGGTGGTGCAGATCGGGCGCGTGCGGGTGGGCATGTCGAACTGGCACATGCACGTGCGGGTGGCTGTGGGAACCATGAGGCATGGGATTGTGCGGATGATCATGGTGACCATCGTCATGAGAATGCGCGTGCTCGTGCTCCAGGGCTTCGTGTTGATGCTCGTGCTCATGCCGTTCGGCCAGGTGGGTCCAAACGCCGAGAGCCATGAGGCCTCCGGCGCCTGCCATCAGCCAAGAACCTGACCGATCGCCAAGGACCAGCGCCCCAAGCGCACCCAGGAACGGAGCGCAGGCGAACACCGATCCCGTCCTGGCCGCTCCGAATCGGCGCTGGGCCAGCAGGTAAAAGCGCAGGCTCAAGCCATAACCACATGCCCCGATCGCCAGCAGCGCGGCAGCCGCCACTATCGTGGGAGCCGCTTCCCCAAACACCATGGCCAATGCCAGGGGCACAACTCGCGCCAAGCGACGACTTCGCCAACACAACCTGCCCGGGATCACGATCGGCCAGCGCGAAGAGAGCGCGTTGTCTGTTCCCCAAGCGGCGGTGGCCACCAGCACGGCAACCAGGCCCAGCACGCCGGCGTCTTGGCCGCTGCGCGCCTGATCGACCACCAGCAGCACACCACCGGCCAACAGCGTCAGCATGGCCAGCCAAACCCGTCGGTCCATGGTTTCGCCATAAAGGATTCGAGCTAGGCCTGCGGTGAACAGCGCCTCCATCGTCAGCATCAGGGACGCGCCTGCGCCGCTGGCGCGCTGCAGACCCCAGGCGAGCGCCACCGGCCCGACCAATGCGCCGAAGAAGGCCACCCCGGCCAGCCAAGGCAAGTCGCGCCTTGTCAGTCGGGCCTCCTGCGAGCCTGGCTGGCGCAGCAGCGCACCCGCAACTGCAGCGCCGGCGTACAGCAGGGCCGCAGTCCAGAAGGGCCCAAGCCCATGGCCGGCGCGCTGCACCAGAGGCGTGCTCAGTCCGAACAGCGCCGCCGCCAGCGCGGCCAGCACCGCGCCGGCCACCGCGGGCCCGCGCAGGCCGGGCGTGCTCACTTGCCGGTGAAGTTGGCCGCCACGACGTTGCCGGGCAGGCTGAGGAACACGTACAGCGTCTGCTTGCTCGCGTCGGTCACCTGCGGGTTCTTGAAGGTGACCTTCCACTCCTTGCCCTTCTTGCCGTCTACCTGCTCGATCTTCTCGTGCTTGACCGCCTTCCAGCTCGCGTCCAGCTTGCCGGACGACACCAAGGAGTCCTTGCGCTGGGCGGCACAGGTCAGGACCGTCTCCTCAGCGGCCGGCTTGGAGCCATGAAAGTGGCAGGAGCTGCCCTTGTCGGCGAAGGCAGGAGCGGCGCCCAAGAGCGCGGCGGCAGAGACGATGGCGATGGTGAGGTGTTTCATTGGATGTCCTTTCAGTGGGTCAGTTGATGTTGTCCCGGGTGGGATCGGGTTTGCTGATCTCCATGTCCTCATGGATGTGCTTGTGCTCCTCGGTCGGGAAGCGGAAGCCGTCGGGGTCGGAGTCGTGCCAGTAGCCATGCAACTGCATCACGAGCAGCAAGCCGCCAATGAACATCAGGGCCGTGTTCGCGGCCACTGAGAACTTGGCAAAGCTCGGGCGCCGCCGCCAGGCAGCCAGCAGCACCAGCATGGCCGTCAGGGCCGCGATCTGACCCAGTTCGACGCCGACGTTAAAGCTCAGGATGCGGCCCAGCATGCCGGCCTTGTCCTCTCCCAACGGCAGTTGCTGCAATCGCGTGGACAGGCCAAACCCGTGGATGAGGCCGAACGCGAACACGGCCCCGAGCATGTTGGGCGACTTCATGTCCAGGTGCCGCTGGAAGCCGCCGTTGTTGTCAAAGCCCTTGTAGATGACGGTCAAGGCGATCACGGCGTCCACCAGCCAGTAGTTCCAGGTGATGCCCAGGAACGTGGCGAAGATCAGCGTGATGCAGTGGCCCAGTGTGAAGGCTGTGACGAACTTGGCGACATCGGCGAACCGAGTCAGGAAGAAGATCACCCCGAACAGGAACAGCAGGTGGTCGTAGCCCGTGAGCATGTGCTTGGCACCCAGCAGCGCGTACTGCAGGTAGCCGCCGGCCAGCATGGCCGCCTTGTCTTCTTCAGAGATGCCATGAGCGAGCGCTACCGCTGGTAGCAGCAACGCCGCAGCCCATGGCAAGGCGCGAACGATGAGGTTCATGAATTTTGATGTGAGGAGCCTGCCGATCACGGCAGGCAGAAACGCCGGCACTTGCCGACGCGACGAAGCGACGTGGAACCGGGCTGCCGCCCGGCTCAGCCGACTTGTCGGGGCGGCCTCAACAGGCCGTCAAGAAGCGGCGCTGGCAGCGAAAGGCGTACTTGCTGCGGCGGTCCTTGGGGCGCCGGCGCGGGGGCGCCCCGCGGCGCTGCCCCCCCCCCCCCCGGCGGCCCCCCCGCCCGGGGGGGGGGGGGGGGGGGCCCTGGTTTGCCCCCCGGCCCCCGCCCCCCCCCGGGGGGGGGGGGGGGGGCCCCGGGCCGGGGGGGGGGGCGCGGCCGCGGGCCGGGGCCGGGGGCCCGGGGCGGCCGGGGGGCCGCCCGGCCCCTGGCCGCCGCCCACGCCCGCGGGGCGCCCCCCGCGCGCCCCCCCCCCCCCCCCTGGGGGGGGGGCGCGCGCCGGCCCTGCGCCGGCCCGCGGGCGGGGGCCGGCCCCCCCGGCCCCGGGCGGGGGTGGCGGGGGGGGGGGCCGGCGCGCGGGCGGGGGGGGGGGGGGGGGGGGGGGGGGGGGCCGGGGCGCGGGCCCCCGCCCTGCCCGCCGGGGGCGCCGGCGGGCCCGGCCGCAGCCAGCCCGCGCGCGCGACCGACCACCAGCTGCGGGGGACGCCGCTCCTTCAGCCAGTCGCGCAGCCAGAGGGGCGGCAACAGGATGGGAGAGGAGAAGTTCGACTCGTGGAACTCCCACTCTTGTGCGCTGACCAGCCGTGTCAGCTCGCCGGCGAACCGCGGCGCCAGCCGCTGAACCTGCTTGAGCGTCGCTGCACCGCACAGCGGTGTGGCCATCTCGACGCGCCGTGTCGAATGCTGCCGGCACACCCCCTTGGCGCCTGCCGGGAGCCAGCAGTACCTGCAGAAGTCATACAGCCTGAGGACGTGGCCGCCGATTTGCACGGTTGGATGCCCGGCCGGCAACCCGAGGTACGTGACGACGCGCTCGAACGAGGCAAGCTCCAGGTGCTGTGGAAAGCTCATCTCACGGGGTGGACTGGTGGTGTGCCGGATCACCCTGTCCACCAGCGTCGCTGCAGCAAGGAGATCCGGGTCTCGTCCTTCACTGGCACCGGCCAGGTTGGCGTACAGCAGATACAGCCGTTCCCAGGACGGCTGCGCACCAGAAAGCATGAAGAACGGTTGATGCTCCGGCGCCAACAGCGGCATCACGAAGGAACGCAGGAGATTGACCGCAGTTGCGGGATTGATCGGCTGATCTCTGGCCGACGCGGCGATCCGCAGCAAAGCGCGCAGGTAGTCGTCCGGCACATCGGGAGGCTCAAAGTCGTCCAGGTACAGCGGCATTCAAGTGTCCAGATCGGCCAGTAGTTTGCGTGGGCCGTCCTCCGTAGGATGGCCGATCACCCCGCCTGAGACACCGCCAGGTACGTCCTGCTTGCCGAATCGGCGACCTGGACACGCCTTACGGCGACTTGGACGGGGGCAACACACGAAAGGACACACCGAACCAGCGCAGCTTTCTGAACACACCCCGCCCAGAAACGAAAAAGCCCGAGCTGGAACTCGGGCTGCTCGTCCGGCCGAAGCCAGCAGAGAGACTTGAAAGGGATCTCGTGGTGGGAGTATCGGCCGCAGCGTCCCCTCCGTCAAGAGGCGGGCGCGCTGGGCAAACTCGTCCCTGCCAGGTGTGCTCCCACCCGGCGACGAAAGGAGCCCATGCGGCTTGCAGTTCGCCTGCAGCGCGAGATCACTCGCCTGCATTTCTACGATCCTGGTCAGTCCGACCGGGTGATCGCCCGAGCGATCGGGGTGTCCCCATCCACCGTCGGTGCGTTCCGCAACCGGCTACGCGGCCAATCACTGGACTGGGCGGCGCTTCAACCACTGGACGATGAGGCCTGGCGTCACGCGCTGGGCACCCAAGACCACAGCATCGCCCAGCGCAAGCCCGCACCCGATTGGGCCTGGGTGCATGCCGAGATGCAGCGGCCCGACGCCACGCTGGAGCAGCTGTGGCGCGAGTGGCGCGAAAGCTGCCCTGACGGCGTCGCATACACGCAGTTCAGCTGCGGGTATCGAGCCTGGACGCGCCAGCTGCACGTGGTCATGCGCCGTGTTCACCGGCCCGGTGACAAGCTGTTCGTTGACTTTGCTGGTCGGACCGTGGAGATCCGTGACCGCAACGGAGGGCCGTCCACCTTCGCGCAGGTGTTCGTCGCGGTGCTTGGCTACTCCAACCTCACTTTCGTCCACGCGGTGCCCACTCAGACCACTGCGGACTGGGTGCAGTGCCACGTGCGGTGCTTTGAGTTTCTAGGCGGCGTGCCGGCCTGGGTCGTCAGCGACAACCTGAAGGCGGCCGTCTGGCGCCGCGAGCGCGATCAGCTAATCATCAACCCCACCTACCGTGAGTGCCTGCAGCATTACGACACCGCGCCGGCGCCGACCCGCGCGCGACGGCCGAAGGACAAAGCCAAGGCCGAAGTGGGTGTCCAGATCGCACAGCGCTGGATTCTGTTCCGCCTACGCGATCGGGCCTTCTTCAGTGTCGAGGAGCTGAACATCGAGCTGCTGAAGCTCACCGAACAGCTCAACGTCCATTCATTCAAGAAGCTGCAAGGCTGCCGGCGGCAGCGCTTCGAGGAGGGAGAGCGCGGGACGCTCAAGCCGCTGCCCCAGATGATCTTCCAGCTGTGCGACTGGCGCTACGAGGTGCGCGTGGGCGGTGACCACCACGTGGAGCACCAACGCTGCTACTACTCCGTACCGTCTCACCTGGTCGGAGAGCGCGTCGATCTGCGCACCACCGAGAACATGCTGGAGGTGTTCCATGCCGGCCGGCGGGTGGCGCTGCATGCCCTGCTGCGCGAGGCTGGCGCCAACAGCACCTCGCCAGAGCATCGGCCGCTGGCGCATCAGCGGGTTCTGGAAGGCGAGCCCAAGGCGCTGCTGCAGTGGGCGGCCAGCGTCGGGCCCAGCTGCGAAAAGATGATCGGCTACCACCTGCAGGACCGTCGCGACCTCGCCAACGGCCTGCGCGCAGCGCGTCACATGCGGAATCTGGCGCGTGACTACGGCGAGGGGCGGTTCGAGTCCGCGTGCGCGTATGCCTGGCCGCTGAATATCACCGCGCTGCGCAGCATGAACTCGATCTTGGCCAACCAGGCTGATCTGCGGCCGCCCCGTCCCGCACCTACCCAACCCCGGCCGCTGCACCTAACGTGCGCGGCGCCCAGTATTTCGGAGAATGAACGTGAGCACAAACACCCAGAACACCAGCCAGATGCGCGAGCTGCGCCTTGCTGCTATGGCACAGGCCTACGAGCTGCAACAGGAACAGCCAAAGCTGCATCAACTCGCCTTCGACGATCGCTTCGGGTTGCTGCTGGAGGCAGAGACTGCCGCCCGTAAGTCTCGCAAGCTCAACCGGCTGGTGCGCGTGGCAAGCCTGCCCGAGACGGCAGCGTTCGAGGACCTGGACACGCGGGCGAGCCGCGGCCTCGACAAGGCATTGCTTTCGTCGCTAGCCAGCTGCAGCTGGATCGCGCGAAGGCAGAACCTGATGATCCTAGGACCTACTGGCGTTGGAAAGACTTGGCTGGCCAGTGCCTTCGGACAACAGGCATGTCGTCTTGGCATGACGGCGGCGTTTCATCGGGTCAGCGACCTGTACGGCGCGATCTCTGAGTCGGTGCTGGACGCCTCACTGCCGAAGCTGAAGGCCGCGCTCTACAAACCCAGCCTGCTGATCCTCGATGACTTCGGCATTGGAGAGATGACGCCCGTGGCTGCGCAGGTGCTGCTGGATGTCGCCGACCGTCGAATGCGCTCAGGCTCATTGCTGATTACCAGCCAGTATCCCTCTGAGAAGTGGCACGACTTCTTCCCTGATCCGACAATCGCTGACGCCGTCCTCGATCGCGTGGTGCACCAGGCGCATCGCCTGCAGCTCAAGGGTGAGTCGATGCGAAAACTCAGAGGACGGGCGGCCCTGGCATCTGCCTAAGAGCCAATTCTGGATGGCTTGGAGCAGCCGCAAATCGACCTCTAGGCACTTTTCGCGCTTCGGGCGCGCGCAGACTCACATTGCGCGAGCGCCCGCAAGTCTGGCGCTCACGATCGCCCATTGGATGTTTTGGAAGAAGGCATCAACGTACTTCGCCGCCGCAGCGCCGTAGTCGATCTGATAGGAGTGCTCGTACATGTCCATCACCAAGATTGGGACGGTCGCGGCCGGCCCATGCGCGTGGTCTGCCATCCAGTAGTTCTCTAGCTGTCGGGTGTGCAGGTTGAAGCCCAGAATTACCCACCCGGACCCCCCGGCCAACCCGGTGCCGATGCGGCGGAATTCCGCCTCCCACTCGTCGAAGCTGCCGAAGGCTTCGGAGATCGCGTCGCGCTCGGCAGGGGCGGCCTTGCCGCTGCCCCCGAGGTTCTCGAAATAGAGTTCGTGAAGCACGACCGAGCCGGTGCGAATCAGGTGCTCGCGCTTCAGGTCGTTGTAGACGTATGGCGGCAGGTCCTTGTCGCCTGCCGCTTGCGCCAGCCGTGCCTTGACCGCAGCCAGCGCCTTGACCGAGCCGCCGTAGTTGTTTTCCCAATGGGATCGGATCATTTGTTCGGACAGTCCTTTTAACTTGGACGGATCGAACGGCAGCGGCTTGGGCGCGTCCTGACTTTGAAATGCTGGGGGTGTGCTCATCGTGAACTCCTTGCGAGAAAACCTTGATAAACGAGCCGCTCTCCATCGAGGTATTGCAGCTCGTTGCCGCGTCGATGCACCGAGAAGCACGCCGGCTGCGTGGTGCTGATCTCCGGCTTGAGCAAGCAAAGCTGATCACGTTCAACGGACCAGCGACCCCCCTTTGCTTTACCACTCTCGGCGCGAACAAGTCGGCCATCGACGAGGTAACGATGCTCCCAATGTCTCCCGTCCCCGACGGATTTGTTCCGGATTGCGGACCGAATCTGGTGTTCACTCAAAGGAACGAAAGCAGTGGGACCGGTGGCTTCTGCCGGTGAGATAGCTGAACTGAGCACGAGCAGCATGCAGAGGGTGTGGACACCAGAGACCATATCCTGGACCGTCAAGGGCTCGGCATGAACAGCCAGCCCGCCACCCCTGCGCCTACGATCGCCACCGCGATGTTGAGCTTGTTCTTCCAGGCATACAGGAACGCTAGGGCCACGACGAAGATCGACGCTGCCACCGCCAGCGAGGGCACCCGCGCGGCGGTGACAAGGGCCAGGTCGACCGTAGTCGCAGCGATCAGGCCGACCACCCCGGCGGCGACGCCGTCAAGGAAGGCATGCATTTCCTTGACCTCAAGCACTGCTTCGAGCCGGTCGTAGAAGATCAGCGAAAAGGCGAATGCCGGAAGAAAGACGCCGGCAGTCATGACAAGCGCCCCCAGCGGCCCGCCGGCAACGTAGCCCACGAAAGTGGCGAAAATGATGAGCGGCGCAGGCAGCACCCCGGACAACGCCAGGCCATCAAGAAACTGGCCATCGGTGATCCAGCCGCGACCGACCGCGTCATTGCGGATGAACGGGATCGCGGTGTAGGCGCCACCGAAGGTGAGCAGGCCTCCTTTCAATCCGGCGATGAAGATGAGCAACAGCGAAGCCTGGCCCTGGGCAATCGTCTCAACCACCGGCTGCGCGCGCGGAACCCACAGGGCCATCGCCGCGGCCACTGCAAGCGCGCTGGCGGCGACCAGCAGGGCGAGCCCGCCACGTTTGAGCATCAACAGGGCGTAGACAACGCCGGCCGCAGGCAGGGTGATCCAGAAAGGAACGCCGGCTGCGGATGCCAATGCCGCCACGATCGCAACGGCCCACAGCCAGCGGTCCACCAGGATGTGCTCGCCGATGCGGTGCACAGCCCGCACGATGAGGGCAATCACTGCGGCCTGCACCCCGAGGAAGGCGGCGCCCAGCGCCGTGCCGGCGATGTCCATTCGGAAGTAGAGCCATGACAGCGCCAACATCAGCAGGAAACCCGGGAGCATGAATGCCAGACCGGCAAGGACGCCGCCCAGCCGCCCCTTCGCCCGCATGCCCAGATGCACGCACAGCTCGTGCGCCTCGGGCCCGGGCAGCACCTGCATCACGGCTAGCAACCGATTGAAGCGTTCGCTCGAAATCCACCGTTCCTCGTTGACCAGTTCTCGCCGCAGCATGGCGACCTGCGCCACCGGCCCACCCCAGGCGAGGAAGCCGAATTTAAGGAAACGCAAGAAGAGCTGAAGGTACGTCAGTGGGGGAGGCACAGCCTCCCGGCCGGCGGCATCAGCGGTGATTGGGCCGTCCTGCTGCTTGAGCGTCGGATTCGGTTCTGAAGTCGAAATCGGGTTCATCTCTGTTTTGGCGAAAATTGGCGCGAAGGGCGTCTATGTGTCGGAGGTGGTGAGAGCGTTCAGGTCATCCTGGGCGACGGCCCTCGTGCTCGAAGTGCGCGTAGAGAGAGTCGAGCACTTTGCTGACCTCGGCAAGCAGCTCGTCGTCGTCGCTCAGGCGTTGGTGCGCACCGGCCAAGACCGCCTCGAAGCCCGCAGCCTCGACGACCGGTTCGCCGCCCACGTCGAGCAGGTGCACGAGCGCTGCGATGCGCATGAGCGCCAGATCCTGTTCCAGGGCGAAGCTGGCCATCAGCGTCTCAAACGTCACGCGCTCGCCGACGTGCGTGAATGCGGCGCCGTCGAAATCGAAACCGAGCGCGCTCTCTGGGCAATCCGACGGCTGGGCCAGCCATCGAAAGCTCGCCTCTTGGTCGATGAAACGGCGGATCAACCAGGCGCTGGCAATTCGGTCCACCCAGGGCCGCCGTCGCGTAGCCCACGTCCGGCCCTGATATTCGCTCCGATCCAGCCTGGCAATGGTGCCTGCGATCTCGTGCGGCTCATCCGGCGATAAAACTCGCTCGATGCGTCGGGTGAACTCCACCCAAGTCGCCTCGGCCTCCAGGCTCGCTTCGCCGGGGAAGAAATCGATCGCCCGCACGAGGTCGAGATCGCGCTGCAGCCTGCGCTGCAGGCGAGCGACTTCGGGCCGGCCCGTCCCGCTGAGCTTGCGGGTAGCCTCTTTCCACGACCTTTGCAGCTCGGCGTAATCGTTGCTGCGGTCGAAGAGCTGCCGGTAGGCCGCTGCTTCTTCGGCGGACTGCGGCTGCACGTACATCAGCCATGCTGAGCCGCCCTCGCGCAGGCACTCCTCGGCCAGTTCCCGCAATGCCGGCTCGCGTTCTTCCCCAGTGGGCAGCAGATACGCCCCGTCCCTTAAGGCCATACAGCCTAGCGACTTCAATGCCCGCCAGATCCGTGTCCGGGCGGTGGCGCTCGACGTCGGTAAAGAAACGATCAGAAGCAGCCATGGCGGCAGAACAGACGAAGACATGTCATGATCATACCATCATGTAACGATCTCGACATTACAAGTCGACAGGACGGGAAAAGCCCGTTATCGCTGGTCGAGGCCCTCCTGTTCCGTCTGAATGACACAAGGACTGTATGAAATACGCTCCAGCAGTTTTGGCAGCTTCACTTTTGACAACGCCAGTCATGGCGTTGGGAATCAATTTCGACAATGACGCCATCGGCTCCGCACCAGTAGATTGGTCTTGTGGCGTCACCGGCAGTGGCAGCGCGCGTTGGGCCGTCACCGCAGACCCCAGCGCTCCGAGCAAGGCCAACGTACTGATGCAAAGCGGCCGCGGCGCCTTTCCCTGGTGCATCAAGAGTGGCACTGCAGTGGCAGACGGCTTCGTCAAAGTGAAGTTCAAGGCGATCTCTGGCCGGCAGGACCAGGCTGGCGGCGTCGTGTGGCGCTGGAAAGGCGGCGACAAATACTACGTTGCACGTGCCAACGCCCTGGAAAACAATATCTCGCTTTACTACACAGAAGGCGGTAGCCGCAAGACACTGAAGTACGTCGATGCACCGGTGAAGGAGCTTGCGCATCTGCCAATGTCCGACGCCGACGCCAGAAGCGCTTTGCACCTGATTCTGGGCAGCGCACAGGTGCCCGGTCATCGTGCACCTCGGCTCAAGTCCACAGAGGCCGTGCTCATGTTGTTCAAGGCGCAGGCGGGACGCCGACGCCCGACCGCCCTTGATCTGCTCTTTGCGCTCGCGCAACACATCGACGCAAGAGCTACGCAAGCGCCCGCACGACGCGCTATACAGCACGTGGTTCGGCGCAGGCGCCAATCGAAGCAGCTCGCGGTTTCCATACTGCGCGACATGCTGATCACGGTGGTACCGCAGAGCCAAGCCGACGGTGTGACCGCCGTCGGCCTCCTCTCGAAGCCGCGCCAACATGCACTACCCCTTCGTCCGCTGCTCACTTGCGCAGCCACCCTCCTAATACTTGACCTCGCAGCCCCGTACGTGCCTCGAGCGATCACTGACGTCGCATGAACTTATCGCGTTGGCCGGCGTGCTAGCCAGCCGTCTGCGCCGCTATCGTGCAGAAAGCGCGTGCGAGCAGGCGCAAGGCGAAACTGGAGGAGATGCGCGACTCGGCCCTGTGGTGACTTACCACGACGGGGAATAGGCTGCTCGCAGTGAGCTACACACCCCAAATTCCGTCTGGCTTCGCATAAAGCGGAATTTACGCGCGTGAAGCCGCAGCCGTGGTGAGCTGGGTCGAGAGGTGCAGTAGGCAGCGGTACCGGGCGCCCAACTATCAGTCGACAAACAGACCTCGGGCGCGTTCGGTTCCGTGCTGTTGCGATAGGACCAGTTATCTGACTAGGCGGGCTGGAATGTTCCGCCGGGCTTGTGCGTCGGATCCTCTGTTCACCTTTCCATACCAGCAGAACCCGTGCTTGCCCCGCGTCGTTTCTTTTGTGCGCCAGAGAGGGTCTCGTACCTTGAGGCGGTCAGCTCTTGCATAGTCCAGGATCTGCGCCAGCACGGTGCGCCTTGCCTCAAGGTTGTTGCGCCACAGCTTCGTCTCCGCCACGACGACCTGGCCGGGGTTCAGAACTCGAGATCGTCGTTGATGGCGGCGAGGCCTGACGCGCAGGCGTGATCGGCATCTCCGCCGGGCGCACCCGACACGCCGATACTGCCCACCAGTGAACCTGGACGGCGGAATCGATAGGCAGCCCACCGCCGATGGCGACCACGCGCGGCAGTTCCCGGATTCCCGAGGATACCTCCGTAGCCTGGGTGGCACGGGCGAACGCCAGGGTGTCCATCTTGAATGTGACCGCGGTATAGGCCTTGTTCATCGCAGTTTCCGGCGTATGCGGTCCAGGGAGGCGATCGCGCAGCATGACCAGGGGGTGGCCCGCACGGTCGCTGACTGCGACCGCCACTTGATAGCCTGTGCGCGCGCAACTTTGCAGGGCAGCCTGGGCGGCCCGCAACGCAGCCTCTGGGGTGAGGGACCGAAGCACGTGTTCCTCATGGCAGCGCGCGCCCTGGCCCCGTAGAACCTCGCACAGTGCTGTCCCCGGCACGCCGACAAACAACGGGGGGTAAGGGGGTAGTACGCCTGGGCGGCAGAAAAAGAGGCCTACCAGCCTGCCTCCAACCCGCACGAATTCCGCGAACCCCCGAAACTGCTCAAGAATTAGGCAGCACCTGGGCTCGCGAAATATCCGGGCCAGGTGTCGCCGTCGTCCTTCCTCGTGATGGCCAGCGGCGCGGCTCTGCCGCGCGGGCACTGGAGCGAGCGCGTAGGCAGGCGCGCGCGTCGCCCCCACAGCTGTGCATCTGCCTGATGCTGCCGTTGGCGTTCCAATGGGCGCCCCACTGTTCCTGGGCGCGACGGTGGTCGGCGGATCGCCGCAGTTCTCCGCGCTGGCCGCCAGGCACGCATCCGCAGAAGATGTTGGCTCCGTCCTCATGGTACCAATTGCGTTCGCACTCACCATCGTGAGCATCGCCATCACCAACTGGATGCTGCAGCATGTGCCGGTGCAATGGTTGTTCATGCCGGTGGCGATCCGGCAGGCGATCGTGCTCATCGCTTCCGGCGAATGCTCAGGCAGGCGGACAGCCGAGCGCAAGTGCCGCGCTGAGCGGGCTCCTTGCGCGCAGGCTCACATCATCGCGCGCTCGAACGGTCGCAGCAGCTTCTTCTCGTCGGTGTCCTGCGACGGCGGCTGTGCCAACTTCAGCGGGTCCTCCGGCTGGGGCTCGTACGCGCCGACCGGCCCATCCACGGGGCCGCCTTCCACGGTTAGCCGCGCCATGTTGCGGCGGTGCGGATAGTAGTCGTGCGGCGCGTAGTGCTGGGTGGACCGGTTGTCCCACATCACGATGGTGTGCGGCCTCCATTTCAAGCGCAGCTGGTAGTCGGGGACCATCGCCTGCCGATACAGAAAATTCAGGATGGTCTGGCCCTCGTCTTCCTTCAGCCCCTCAATGCCGACAGTGAACTGCGGATTCACGAATAGCACGCGACGTCCGGTCACCGGGTGGATGCGCACGATCGGGTGCATGGGGTTGGGAAATTCGTCCTCCAGCTCGATGAGCTTCATGCGCGCAGCCTTGGAGTCTGCGAACATGTGGCGCCAGGGCTTGAAGTCGTGCCGCGCCCGCAGCCGGTGGACGTACACCTTCATGGGCTCGCTCAGGCCGTCGTAAGCGGCCGTCATGCTGGCGAACACCGTCTCGCCGCCATAGGGTGGCACGACCTTAGCCCGCAGGATGGTGGCCATTGGCGGGCGGGCGCGGAATGTCTCGTCCGAATGCCACGAGTCGGTCGGCCCGGCGGGGTTGCGGCCGGAGTTGTCGAACTCGATCACCTCCGGCACGTCGGGCAGGTTCGTCGCGAACGGATGCGTGGACAGGTTGCCGAACCGCTTCGCGAACGCGATCTGGGCTTCGAGCGAAATGTCTTGGTCGCGAAAGACGAGCACCTCGTAGCGCGCGAGTGCGGCCTGCAACGCGTCGAAATCGGCTTGCGCCAGGGGCCGGCCCAAGTCAATGTTAGAGATCTCGGCCCCGATGTGCCCGTTCAGGGCGTGGCAACGATGGCGCTGTTGTCTGTCTGGGTCATGTCGTGTCCGATGCGGAAGTGGGCGGATGCTACGTTCGGCTCTTGCCATTGACCAAGTCAATCGTCGCCTCCGCAGCGGAAAACGATTGTGCTCGTCAGGTGTCCCGCCACCGACGTGGCCGCTTGGAGCATATACTCTGCCAACAGGCTTTCCACAGGAGACACTCGATGACGAATCGCAGGATGCTCGGTACGCTGCTCATGGCGTCGCTGGCCATGGTTTTCGGAACGCCGGCATTGCCGCAGGCTTACCCCGCACGGGCGGTCGCCCGACGATGGGGGGGCCAGGGGAGTGCCGGTGGTGGTCGAAGCGCGTCCGGGCGCGGGCGGATCGATCGGCGCTGCCCACGTCGCACGCAGTCCGGCCGACGGCTACACGCTGCTGCTGGCTACGCTTAGCCACGTCACCAATCCCGGACTGACGGCCGGCAAGAGCACCTGGCATCCGGCCGACGATTTCAGCGGCATCGTGGAACTCGTGAACGCGCCGGTGGTGGCGCTGGTGCCCGCATCGCTGCCGGTGCGGACGCTAAAGGAGTTCGTGGAGTAACGCGAAGCAGCGGCCGGGGCAGCTGAACTACCTGATGCCCGGCGTTGGAACCTCGATGCACCTCAACACCGAGATGCTAAGGCTGAGTTCCGGCATCGAACTGCAGCCCATTGCGTACAAGGGCGTGCCGCCGGGCATGCCCGATCTTCTGACGGGGGCGCCTCGCGTTCGCCATGTCCCCATGTCCGTCGCCCGCGGCCACGTCGCGAGCGGATCGCTGCGCGCCCTAGCGGTTGCTTCGCCGACCCGCGTGAAAGATCTGCCCGACGTGCCCACCTTCGCCGAAGCGGGTTTCCCCGATGCGCAGGTCGTGTCTTGGTACGCTCTCGTCGCGCCGTCGAAGACGCCAGCAGCCGTTCGGCAGCGGCTGAATGAGGAATTCACGAAGGCACTCGCGGATCCAGGCGTGCGCGATCGTCTCGCGCAAGCCGGCGCCATGATCTCCGACCGGAGCACCCCGGAGCAGGTGGACACCATGCTCAAGCAGCAAACGGTTCGTTGGGAACAAGCGCTGAAGAAAATCAAGATCGACAAGGAATGAACGCGGCGTCGCGCCCGAGTGGGAAAACGATGAAAGCGGAAGAGAACGACCTGCTCACGCGGACTGACGCGGGCACGGCCATGGGCGAACTGATGCGGGAGTTCTGGATGCCCGCGCTGCTCTCCAAGGAGCTGCCGGCGCCTGACGCCCCCAGCGCGCGTGCGGCTGCTTGGCGAGGATCTCGTCGCGTTTCGCGACAGCAGCGGGCGGGTCGGCCTACTCGACGCCTTTTGCCCGCATCGCAGGGCGGAGCTTTACTTCGGCCGCAACGAGGCGGGGGGCCTGCGCTGCATCTACCACGGCTGGAAGTTCGATGCCGGCGGAAGGTGCGTGGATGTCCCGACCGACAGCTGCACCCCGGCGCAGATGCAACGACTCTCCACCACGGCTTACCCGACGCAGGAGCGGGGCGGCATCGTATGGGCATGGATGGGAAAAGGCGAGCCGCATGCGCTGCCCCCGGCCCTGGCGTTCACTTTGGTTCCTGGCGAGCACACGTATGTCTCCAAGTGCCTGATGCGCTGCAACTACCTGCAGGCGCTCGAAGGCAGCATCGACTACTCGCACATCTCCTTCCTGCACAAGGAAGGGGAGACCAGCTCCGACGTATTCGGCATCGGCGACATGATCCGTTATTCGGACGAGGACGGACGTCCAACGCTGTTCGCCGAGCGCACCGACTACGGTTTGCAAATCGGCGCGCGCCGTGACGCCGGTGCGGAGAACGCGTACTGGCGTGTCGCGCGGTGGCTGTTGCCGTGCTTCGTGATCGTGCCCACGGCGCCGGGCAACGTGAGCCGCATCAACCTGTTCATTCCGATCGACGACGAGAACTGCTGGTGGTACCGGATTCGCTGGCACCAGGACCGGCCGCTGACCGCTGCCGAACTGGATAGCTACAGGGATGTCGGCGAGGACTATGCACCGCTGGTGCCCGGTTCCTACCTTCCGCGCGGGTCGCGCGAGAACGATTACCTGCAGGACCGTGCTTTGCAGCGGCGTGCGTCCTTCACCGGTATTCGCAGCGCGCAGCTGCAAGATCTGGCGGTGCAGGAGAGCCAGGGACGCGTGCATGATCGCTCCCGCGAGAAGCTGATGCCTTCCGACATGCCCATGGCGCAATGCCGCCGTATGCTGCTGGAGGCGGTGCGCAGCCATCAAAGCGAGCGGCAGTTGCCGCCGTCCGCCAGCCGCCCTGAGTTGTTCGGCGGCTATGCATCTGCGGTCACCAGACCGCGCCGCATGACGTTCGACGAAGTGCGTTCAAGCCTCTGACGCACTTGGGGGACACGGGCCCAAGGCTACCTGTCGCGAGTGAGAAGAGCTGCCTGCCGCTCCAGCTTCGTCAGCAGTTCGAAGAGGAATGACGCCTCGTCGTGGGTCAGGCACTCTGCGAGCTAACGGTTGTAAGCCGCAGCCATCAGCTTGGCTTTGCCGTGGATCTGGACACCGTCGTCGGTCAGGCGCAGGCACACCAGGCGTTTGTTGCCCGGGGAGCGTCGCTTGTCCACCAGCCCACGCGAATGCATGTCGGCGACGGTCCGGCTCGCCACGACCACGTCGATGCCCGCGTCCGCCGCCAGGGCCTTCAGGCTCGCATCCGGCGTGCGGGCGAGGTACGCCAGGAGCCTCCATTCGCGGCGGGAGATTCCGAGTTCCCGCTTGTACATGTCGTCCGTCCCACGCAGGCCGACGTGCGTGATACGAAAAGCCGGTACAGCAGGAAATCCTCGATTTCCTGCGGGTCCTTCAGAGTTGGCTTGCCTTGTGCGCCGACAGGTGCCGGGCGCGAGGGTGGGATGCTCACAGGGGGATTTTCGCGCACGTTTCAGCCAGCGCACGAAGGGCAGCGCCGGCGTCACGACACGGCCTGGTAGTAGATGTTCTGCGGATGGCGCGCCTGGGCGAAGAAGAACCAGCGCTCGGCCAGCAGGCCGGCCGCCTGCGAGGCCAGCGCCAGCAGCCAGGCCAGCGCCGAGCCCGACAGCAGCGCCCAGGCGAGCAGCAGGAGGGGAAGCCCGAAGCCCAGCACCTGGAAGCCCACCCGGGCCATGCGCACTGCGCGGGCCGAGGCGCCGTGGACGAACTCGCGCGTTTTGAACGAGCCGCCGGTCATGCCCATCGACTTCTGCACCACCCGCGCCGCATTGATGCCGGTGGCGGTCTGCGTGGTGGACTTCAGGCCGGCAGTGGTGACCAGCTCTCAAGTGCACGTTCGAGTGCAAACCTCCTTCACACTCGATCCCGGCCGCAGCGCAGGAAGACTCGGATGGCGTGTGCCTGTAGCCTCTATTGATACGGACCGTTCCCGGCCCGTGCCCTCCAGCAGCTCGCCACGGACGAGCGCCCCATTTTGAAAGCGCAAAGGGAATCGCGCGGGAACCGCTGCTAGGACGAGTGCAGTTCGCCAGCCGCACTGCAGGAGCTCCGCATGGCTTGCCTCGGCTGCGACGAGCTGCGGCTGAGGCAGCCCGGCACGACTCGTGGTCCAATTACGCTATGGACAAATCCGAACTCAAGCTGGGAGAGGAAACCCTTGACCGCGACCACGAAGAGTTGCACGCGCTCATCACGCGCCTGCTGGGCGCATCCGCGGACGACATGGTGCCTGCCCTCGACGCATTGCGCGCGCACGCGGCGCAGCACTTCGCCATGGAGGACGAGCACCTGCGCGACATGAAGGATGGCAACTCGAAGTGCCACTTGGACGAACATGCCAACGTGCTGAAGTCCTTCGATGAAGTCCGGGAGGTGCTGGTCGGCGCCGCCCATCCGCCCGAAATGAAGCAGCGGGTGGTGCAGAGCCTATCCGTGGAACTGCTCGATTGGCTGCCGCACCACGTCCAGGAGATGGATGCCGGCGTTGCAACCTATCGTTCGAAGCAGCGCTTCGGCGGAGCGCCCGTTCAGATCAGCCGCCGCCCAAAGGCCTGAGCTCGCGCGCCCGCGGCGCGAATTCCTTCGGCGGGCCAGCCTGCTTGGGAAGAACGGGTACGGTGGCAAGAGCCGGGTTCCTTGGTCGCTGACTATCGCAAGCAGCAAGTGGACCGGACACGCGGCACCTCAGATCCACGGGAATCTTATGTTGCTGCAGAACTGCCGCAGCGTGCATGCACAGGCTAAGGGTTGCTGTGATCTGACGGGCGGCCAGCAGGTCGGCCTGCAGCACGTCCTTCCGTTGCCAATGCGGTAGCCAGCGCCCGAAGGGCAGCGGGTCACGACACGCTCTGGTAGTAGATGTTCTGCGGATTGCGCGCCTGGGCGAAGAAGAACCAGCGCTCGGCCAGCAGGCCGGCCGCCTGCGAGGCCAGCGCCAGCAGCCTGGCCAGCGCCGAGCCGGACAGCAGCGCCCAGGCGAGCAGCCCTGGAAGCCCACCCGGGCCACGCGCACTGCGGGGGCCGGGGCGCCGTGGAAGAACTCGCGCGTGTTGAACGAGCCGCCGGTCATGCCCATCGACTTCTGCACCACCCGCGCCGCATTGATGCCGGTGGCGGTCCGCGTGGTGGACTTGGGCTTGAGCCGCGCATTGCGGCGCAGCGACAGCGTGCGGGTGAACCACGCCGGTGCTCTCGTTGGCCGAAGTTGCATCTGACGCGCATCTCGTTGCGCGCGGCAATTTCACGGTTGCTGGTGGTGCTCTCCAGCTACAGACCGCGCCTCGGTTTTAGCCGGTAAATCGCAAAACCGGACGCGTCTAGATGAACAAAGCCCCGGTCGGCTGTTCAGCGTTTTACTGCCGGACGCGGTACTGGATAAGCCGCAGGGCCATGCGATGCGGGACGCCGGGCTGCGGGAATCAAGCAGCTCCTGCCGGCGGCCGTGAAGTACGTGTCCGCGGCCGAGTTGCCTCCCCCCTACAAGCTCCCACTCCCCGTCTCCGGGCCCGCCAGCCGCCGCGACACCCAGGCCGTCGCCAGTCCGAGGAGGATCGCCCACTCCAGCGACAGCGTCACCGTCCCGGCGAAGGTCACGACCATCGGCAGCCGGTCGACCGGCTCATGCTTCCATAGGTGCCGGATCTCGCGCGGGTTCACCAGCCCCCACGCCACGACCACCAGCAGCCCCCCGATTACCGCCAGCGGAAGCCAGCGCGCCCAGGGCGCGACAAAGGACAGGATCACGATCAGCAGCACGGCGGCGCTGACCGCCGCCAGCGGCGTGCGGGCGCCGGCCGCCACGTTCACGCCGGAGCGGTTGAATGAACCGCTGGCTGGATACGATGAGAAGAAGGAGCCGGTCAGGTTGGCCAGCCCCTGGCCGACCAGTTCCTGGTTGCCGTCGAAAGGCTCGTTGGCGCGCCGCGCGAACGCCTTGGCGATCGCCATCGCCTCGGTCACCGCCAGCAGCGTCATCACCAGCGCCGGCAGCACCAGGTTCGGCACCTGGCGCAAGTCGGGCAGCGACAGCGGCGGCAGCGCCCCGGCAGCGCCTCCACGGTGGCCGGCTGCGCGCCCAGCAGGCCGGCGGCGAGCCAGGTGATGGCGGTGCCGCCGATCACTGCCATCAGGATCGGCGGTATCCAGCGGCTGCGCCGCAGCGCCGCCAAATTGATCAGGATGGTGGCCATGGCGGCGATCACCGGTAGCGCCTGGATGGACTGCCCGGTCGTGAATACCGCCCGCAGCGTCTGCGCCACCGATAGCCCGCGCGGCAGGTCGAGTCCGAGCAGCGTGCCGACCTGGCTGTTGACGATCAGCACGGCGGCGCCGGCGGTGAAGCCGGCGATCACCGCATGCGGCACCAGCTCAACCCACTTGCCGACGCGCGCCATCCCCAGCAGCAACTGCAGCGCCCCCACCACGAACGTGAGCGTGAGCACCAGGCCCACGTACTGCGAACTGCCCACCGCCGCCAGCGGTGCCACCAGCGCCATGGTGGTGAGCGAGATGGCATTGGCCGGCCCCGTCACCATCAGGCGGCTGCTGCCGAACAGCGCGGCGATCACGCACGGCATCATCGCCGCATAGAGGCCGTAGGCGGGCGGCATGCCCGCCAGCGTGGCGAAGGCCACGCCCTGGGGCAGCACCACGATGGCCCCGGTCAGGCCGGCCAGCAGGTCCGCCCGCAGCACGTCCTTCTGCCGCCACTGCGGCAGCCAGCGCAAGAAGGGCAGCGCCGGCGTCACGACACTGCCTGGTAGTAGATATTCTGCGGATGCCGTGCCTGCGCAAAGAAGAACCAGCGTTCCGCCAGCAGGCCTGCCGCCTGAGATCCCAGCGCCAGCAGCCACGCCAGCGCCGAGCCGCTCAGCAGTGCCCAGGCAAGCAGCAGGATCGGCAGTGCGAAGGCCAGCACCTGAAAGCCTGTCCGCGCCATGCGCATTCCGTGTGCCGAAGCCCCATGGAAGAACTCGCGCGTATTGAAGGAGCCTCCCGTCATGCCCATGGACTTCTGCACCACCCGCGCCGCCTGGATGCCGGTCGCCGTCTGGGTGGTGGACTTCGGCTTCAGCCGCGCATTGCGGCGCAGCGACAGCGTGCGGGTGAACCACGCCAGCGCCGTGGCCGCCAGCGCCCAGGGGGCGATGTCGGAGGCGAACCCGGGTTCCCCCGCCATTACCGCCAGCGCGCCGGCCGTGACAAAGCCGGAGGCCAGGCCGAGCGTCGTGTAGTTCACCACCGTGAGCGGATGCGCCCATTCCTGGATGAAGCGGATGCAGGCATAGATCATCGCGGTGCAGTACCACAGGAGCACGGCGCCCACGATCGCCATTCCGGCGAGCCAGTGCGGCGCCACCGCGTCGCGCTGCGCCAGTGTGGCCAGCAGGGCCCAGCCGCCTACCAGCGCGATGAACGCCGGCAGCACGATCACCTCGCGCGACATCCAGGAGGTGCGCCACATCAGCACCGTACGCCAGGCGCGCAGCGGATGCCCCAGATGGAAGAAGGAGGCGACCAGGGCCACCAGCAACATGCCGGTGGCCGCCCAAAGCATGGGGGCGAGCGCCGTAGCCGGCGCGATCCCGGCCAGAGTGGCCAACGCCAGTGCCACCACCATCCCCTGGGCGGCGCCGGCGATCGTGGTGAAAAGGATGATCGAGAGGGCTGGCTTCATCGGGCGTCTTTTTCCATTGCACCGCTGCCTGGCTTGTGCTTGCCGGACGCCGGCTCGCCGTTCAGGAAATCGCCCAGCCGGAAATTCGGCTGCGCCTGCGGCACCGTGCTTAGGGTGATCTGGCGCGGAAGGTAGTGGTTGGCCGGCTGGGTCTCCCACTCAGGCATCAACTGGTAGCCGCCACGCTCGCGGATCGCCTGCGAAACCTCGGAGTCCGGATCCTTGACGTCGCCGAACAGGCGGGCGCCAGTCGGACAGGCCTTCACGCAGGCCGGCTTGCGGTCCTGCGGCGGCAGCAGCTCGTCGTAGATGCGGTCCACACACAGGGTGCACTTGGTCATCACCTTGCGTTCCTCGTCGAACTCACGGGCGCCGTAGGGGCAGGCCCAGCTGCAATATTTGCAGCCGATGCACTTGTCGTAGTCCACCAGCACGATGCCGTCGCTCTTGCGCTTGTAGCTGGCACCGGTAGGGCAGACAGGCACGCAGGGTGGGTCCTCGCAGTGCAGGCAGCTCTTGGGGAAGTGGATGGTCTGCGTATCCGGGTAGCTATCGGCCTCGAAGGTCTGGACCCGGTTGAAGAAGGTGCCGGTGGGCCGCTCGCCGTAAGCATTCAGGTCCGTCAGCGGGCCGGCCGCGCCCGAGGTGTTCCACTCCTTGCACGAGGTGACGCAGGCATGGCAGCCGACGCAGACATTCAGGTCGATGACCAGAGCAAGCTGCTTGGCCAGTGTTTCGGGGGCTGGCTGGACTGGGTTGTTCATGGCTTCCTGGGAACGAGGTAGGCAAGCACCTTGCGGGCGCCCCCGAGCACGCCTGGGGCGCTCGGCACGGTTGCAATCTGGGGGAAGGTTTCCGCTGGTTCTTCGGGCGCCGCCGGGCGCAGGTTCACCCGCACGTCGTACCAGCCGGCTTGGCCGGTGACCGGGTCGGAGTTGCTGATGTGTCCACCGGCAAAGGGCAGCTCCTCGGTGATCAGGTGATTGAGCAGGAAGCCCTTGCGCGACTCGTCGGCGGCAGGCGCCAACTGCCAGGCGCCGGAACCCTTGCCGATCGCGTTCCAGGTCCAGACCGTGCCCGGCTCCACCGCATCGCTGTAGCGCAGCATGCAGCGCAGCTCTCCCCAGGCGCTGGTCACCCAGGCCCAGCCGCCGTCCTCGATGCCAGCTTCCTGCGCGGTGCGCGGGTTCACGTACAGGTAGTTGTGGCTGTGGATCTGGCGCAGCCAGGCGTTCTGCGAATCCCAGGAGTGGTACATCGCCATCGGCCGCTGGGTGATCGCCGCCAGGGGGTAGCGGTCGGCGTCGATGCAGGCGGTCTCCAGCGGCGCATACCAGAACGGCAGCGGATCGAAGTAGGTGGCGATGCGCTCGCGCAGGTGCTCCGGCGGCTGGCGGCCCTTGCTCTTGCCCTGCGCGGCCAGCCGGAAGGCCTGCAGCGTGTCCGAGTAGATGGCCAGCTGCACCGGGTCGTTGCGCTGCCGCCAACCCTTGTCCTTGGCGAAGTCCAGGTAAGGCTGGTTCCAGTTGCGCATGTACTGCTGGTCTTCCGGCATGTGGTACTGGAAGACGCAGTTGTTCCTGGCGTACATCTCCCACTGCCGGGGGTTGGGATCGCCACGCAGGTGCTCAGTGCCGTCCTTGCCGCGCCAGCCCATGAGGAAGCCGACACCCGGCTGGGCCTGGAAGTTGACGACGAAGTCGGGATAGTCCTTGAACTTGCGCGTGCCGTCCTCTCGGGTGAAGGCGGGGAATTTCAGGCGCGAGGCCAGCTCGATCAGCACCTCCTGGAACGGCTTGCAGTTCCCGGTGGGCTCCACCACGGGGACGCGCACGGAATCCACCGGACCGTCGTACTCCGAGATCGGCCGGTCCAGCATGCTCATGACGTCGTGCCGCTCGAGATAGGTAGTGTCCGGCAGCACCAGGTCGGCGAAGGCGACCATCTCGCTCTGGAAGGCATCGCACACCACCAGGAACGGAATCTTGTAGTTGCCGTCCTCCCCGCGCGCGTTGAGCTTCTTGCGCACCTCCATGGTGTTCATGGTGGAGTTCCACGCCATGTTCGCCATGAAGATCAACAGTGTGTCGATCTCGTAGGGGTCACCGCGCACCGCGTTGGTGATGACGTTGTGCATCATCCCGTGGGCCGACAGCGGGTGCTCCCAGGAGAACGCGTGATCGATGCGCAGCGGCGTTCCGTCCTCGTGCACCGCCAATTCGTCGGGGCCGGCGGGAAAACCCAATGGCGCCGCGTTCAGCGGCGTGTTGGGCTTGATCATGGACGGGTCGTTGAAGGCCCGGTAGTTCGGCACGATGTGGCGCGGGTACGGCGCCTTGTGGCGGAAGCCGCCGGGCGCGTCGATGGTGCCCAGCACGCTCATGAGCACCGCCAGCGCGCGCACCGTCTGGAACCCGTTGGAATGCGCCGCCAGCCCGCGCATGGCGTGGAAGGCCACCGGCCGCCCTTGGGTGGTGGGGTGCCGCTTCCCCCACGCATCGGTCCACGGAATGGGAAGTTCGAAGGCCTGGTGCAGCGCCGTCTCCCCCACTTCGCGCGCCAGCTGGCGGATGCGCTCGGACGGGATGCCAGTGATGTCCTCTGCCCACTCGGGCGTGGTGTCGGCAACGCGGTCTCGCAACAGCTGGAAGGCTGGCGCCACACGCGTCCCGTCCGCCAGCTTGTAGTGGCCCTCCAGCGCCAGTTGGCGCCCTTCCTCCACGCCTTCCGGATAGGCCTGCACCACCCGGCCGCTGGCCAGGTCCCATGCCAGCTTGTTGTGCGGGTGGCGGCCGTCGCCGGGCGGGCCGGCGGCGGGATCGAAGGCGAACAGGCCTTCGCGCTCGCCCTCGTCCAGCACCACCAGTTGCGGCGCATTGGTGAACCGCTGCAGGAAGGACCGGTCGACCAGGCCTTGCGCGAGCAGTTCGTGCAGCAGCGCCATGAACAGTGCGCCGTCGGTGCCGGGGCGGATCGGAATCCACTCGTCGGCGATCGCCGAATAGCCGGTGCGCACGGGGTTGATCGAGATGAAGCGGCCGCCCTTGCGCTTGAAGTCGCCCAAGGCGATCTTCATCGGGTTGCTGTGGTGGTCTTCCGCGGTGCCTATCATCACGAACAGCTTGGCGCGATCCAGGTCCGGGCCGCCGAACTCCCAGAAGCTGCCGCCGACCGAATAGATCATGCCGGCAGCCATGTTCACCGAACAGAAGCCGCCGTGCGCCGCATAGTTCGGTGTGCCGAACTGGCGCGCGAACAGGCCGGTGAGGGCCTGCATCTGGTCGCGCCCGGTGAACAGGGCGAACTTCTTCGGATCGGTGGCGCGGATACGGCCCAGGCGCTCGGTGAGCAGCTCGTAGGCGCGCTCCCAGGAGATCGGCTCGAACTCACCCTCGCCCCGCTCGCTGCCTGGCCTGCGCAGAAGCGGCTGCGTCAGGCGCGCAGGCGATACCTGCTTCATGATTCCCGCGCTGCCCTTGGCGCAGATCACGCCCTTGTTGATCGGGTGGTCGGGATTGCCGTCGATGTACCGGACCTGCCCGTCGCGCAGGTGCACGCGTATGCCGCAGCGGCAGGCACACATGTAGCACGTAGTCGTCTTGACCTCGGTGTCCGCGGTGCTGCTCGCGGTTGCATCGTGCACCGGCTCGCTGGAGAGGAACTTGAACATAAGCTTATGCTAGACAGCGCACAGATTCGTGTGCCGCATAATTCCGGTTGCAGTGAATCAGAAAATCGATCAGAGACTGAAGCTCACGCTGCGCCAGCTGGAGGTGTTCGCGGCGGTGGCGCGCGGCGGCACGACGCGGGCCGCGGCTGACGAGATCTCGCGCTCGCAGTCGGCCGCGAGTAACGCGCTCGGCGAGCTGGAGGCCGTGCTTGGTGCGCAGCTCTTCGACCGGGTGGGCAAGAAGCTGGTCATCAACGAGAATGGGCGGGCCCTGCTGCCGCGCGCGGCCGGAATCCTGGAGCAGGCGGTGGAGACGGAAGCCCTGTTCACCGCGGCCCATGCGGCGTCGCTGCGGCTGGCCGCCAGCTACACGATCGGCGAGTACCTGCTCCCGGTGCTGATCGCCAGGTGGAAGCAGGCGAACCCGCGCAGCCACGTGCTGCTGGATATCGCCAACACGCATGACGTGTTCGAGCGGGTCGCCTCGTTCCGCTCCGACATCGGTTTCATCGAGGGGACCCACAGCCACCCGGAGCTCTCGGTCAGCAAGTGGCGCAGCGATGAGATCGTCGTGGTCGCCGCCGCTGGCCACCCGTTGGCGGAACGCCGCGCCGGCGCACGCCAGCTGAACCATGCCACCTGGGTCCTGCGCGAACCCGGCTCTGGCACTCGGGAAGCCTCGGACCGCTGGCTGATCCCGCATCTGACACAGATGGAGGTGGAGCTCGAGCTGGGGAGCAACGAGGCGGTCAAGCGCGTCGTGGCCGCAGGACTGGGCCTGGGGTGCCTGTCCCGGCTGGCGGTGAAGGAGGCGATCGCCGAGGGGTGGCTGGTGGAGCTTGCCACCACCCTGCCCCCGATGCAGCGCACCCTTTCCATCGTGCTGCACCGGGCGAAGAAGCTGGGCGCCGCAGCCGAAGGGTTCCTGCGCCACTGCACGACGGACTGACACGGCCCGAGGACGATCGATTATTCAGGTCAATGCGACCTGAATATTGCGTTCTCTCGAACTTCAGGCGGGCGCTATGCTGTCCGTATGCGACCCGACGTGGGGCCCACCGCCTGCCTCTCCTTCGAACCCGACGAAGCTCGCCGCCTGCTGTGGCTGCCGCTCGCTGTGCGCCACAAGCTGGACGGCTGCGGACTGCGGCTGTCGCTGCTCGAGTGGCAAGCGCTGCCGCTGGACACGCGTGCGGAACTGCTGCACCTGCCTGCCGGGGCGGACTTCGCGCTGTGCGCGCTCCACGCCGGCGCCAGCCGCGACACGCGCCTGCGGCAACCGGTGCGCCTGGAGGCTTACGAGGTCGCCCAGGCGCTGGACTGCGATGCCGCCGCAGCCGGTGCTTGGCTCGCGGCTGCGACGCCGTTTGCGCACTATGTTCTCAGCAGGCGGAATCGGGCTGAAACTTGGGTGGCCGCCGGCGGAGTGGGGCTCGCTGCGCGGTGAAGGGGACGCGTACAAGCGCGAATCAGTGCGGCGGCCGATCCCAAGCAACGCGAACGCGAGCTGGAGGCGGAACTGAGCGAGCTCACCTCCTCGTTCCTCACTGCAGAAGCCTTCAGCGTGGAGGACAATCATCGACCCGCGTGACACGCGGCGGTAGTGTGCCGCCTCATCGATGCACGCGCAGTCGCGCATGCACAGGTTCCTCATGCGTGCGGACTCAACGTCCCAGCAGGGCTGAGGCGGCGATGCTGACGCCGGTGGCGAGAAGCAACACGCACACGATCCTGAGCACCGTCTCGCGTCGCCAGCGGGGGGGATAGCGTCGCAGCAGCCAGGACGTCCCCAGCACCGCAGGGGCGGCGAGCAGGATCATCTTCAGCGCAAGCAGGCTGAACTGTCCCGTTGCCAGGACGACGACAATCCGCATCACGCTCATCGTGGTCAGCGCGGCGACCAAGGTGGCCCGCAGGGGCTTCCATTGCCATGGGCTGTCGGTAGAAGTGGTACACAAGCGGGGGGCCGCCGGCCGAAAACAGGCCGCCCAGCAGTCCCGAGAGCAGGCCGAAGCCGCCGAACCAGATGCCGCTGGACCGTACTGGCAGCACGTTTCCCGGCCGCAACATGGTGATCGCGCACGCGAAGATGGTCACGCCGAGCAGCACGCCCAATACGGTCATGACGTTTGCGCTCAGCCACTGTAGCAACAGCACACCGGCGAGAACCCCCGGCGCGGATCCAGCCACCGCCTCGCGATAGGCAGTACGGTCGACGTGTCTCAGCGAGGTGCGCAGCATTGCCGCCGCGCCCAGCACGGCCAGCGTGGTTGCCACGTTCGCCAGGTCCGTCACGGGCGCAAGCTGGAACAGGCCGGCGAGCCCAAGCAGTACCAGCACGAACGCGAAGCCTGTCAGCCCCTGCGCCAGGGTCGCGACCACCACGAAAGCGATGAACAGTGCGACCTGGGCGCCGCTCATGCGCCCCTCTCGCCAGGAAAGTGCAACCCCGGGCGACCGGAAATGATCTGGAGTGTCCTCAGCACCTGAATGGCTTGCCGAACCAGCGGGGTGTGCATTCGTTGCATGTCCAGCGTTCAAAGGTGTTCACCATTGGACAGCATTCGATCTCGAGGCTTATCGCGTGCCGAACGCTCGCGGAAGGCATCTAGCCCTCGCTCAATGTTCAGTCGGCAGCGTGGCTCAAGCTTCGCTCCGCGACGATACCTGGGCATTCGTCACGTACGAACTCGCCGTTTGGCCAACACTCCGCGACATTGCAAGCCGCCCATCAGGAGCATTCGCGTTGTGAGCAACCTCTTGGCTGCGCCATCTACAGCGGCAGATGCGTAAATGCATCGAGGACGCGTGTCTCCAGTTGCACCCGATGGACGCTGAAGCGCCAGCCGCTCCCGACCCGCACCAGCTCGTCAAGGTAGCGGCCCACCACGAAGAGGCTGGTCTCCCCTGTTGGCAGGGTGCGAAATACCGAGAAGGCCGTTTGCCCTCGCGCCGCGTCACCCGTCACGCTCACCAGCGGCGGCCCCAGCACGTGCAGACGCTTGGCCGGATCACGCACGTGTCTCGGCACCTCCGAGATGGTTTTTTGCAGCAGCGGCAATTCCTGCTTCCACCATGCCAGCTCCTTGCCAAGCTCAGTGCTGTACGCGGTGATCTCGTACAAGCCATCCGAATGGAACTGCTCCAGCCATTCGGAAAGCTTCTCGGCGTTCAACAGCGCGGCCGTGCGCTGGATGAACTGCTGCACCTCGAACGCGTCCAGAAGATTCTCGTAGCTCACAGCGTCACCTCTTGTGCGTGCGCTTCGAACGGTGCCGACGCGCTTCGCCCCATCAGCCGGCTCCACTCTTGATAGTAGGCTCGCAGGTTCGCGTCGTCCGTCGGATTGAGGTCTTCCTAATCACCGGGTCATTCTGCGCATGTCGCGCAAGAAGTTGAGGTCTTCTATCGCTGGCACCCGCTGTACGAGCGTCGCGTAAGGCGCCAGTACAGCGAGCAGCGAGCCAACGGCGACGTGGTTCACGTCGAGGCGTCGCCCGGCATCGTCATCGTCGTGCCGGCATGGATGCTCGACGCCGTCGCGTGCACGGCCATGGAACTCGGCGCACCGAGAGCGTCGGTACAGGCGCTCGCGGAGTTACACCTGCAGCTGTCCGAGCTTGGACTTCGACGAAGCTTCGCCGGTGTTCAACCCACAGGCGAGCAATCCCATGACCCAGTCCCTCCGCACGACGCGCAAGCCGTCGATCGCAGTGCCGTCACGTCCGCCAGCGCCGCAGCAACTGAGCATGTCGTTCGAGTCCGCCGTGCTGCAGGAACTGAGATCGATCGAGCGAACCAGCGCGGTCGCACACTGGCGCTCCTGCTGCTGCAAGCGGCCGGCCTGGACGCAGGGGGTGACGATGGCGAACTCTGAATTGTTGCCGGCCGCCGTTCTGCGGCGCAAGGCGGTCGTTTACGTGCGCCAATCCACTCAGACGCAAGTCCAGACCAATCTGGAGAGCCAGCGCCGCCAGTACGACCTGGTGGAGGAAGCGCGACGCCGGGGGTTCGCGCAGATCGAAGTCATCGACGACGACCTCGGGCGCTCTGCCAGTGGCATGGTGGCGCGCCCCGGTTTCGATCGGTTGGTTGCATGGCTGTGCGCCGGCGAAGTCGGCGCGGTTCTTTGCTTCGATGCATCACGGCTGGCGCGCAACGGACGCGACTGGCACCACCTGCTGGAGCTGTGTGGCTTGGTCGAGGCCCGGGTGATCGATCTGGACGGCGTGTATGACCCGTGTCGGCCCAACGAGCGGCTGCTGCTGGGAATGAAGGGCAGCATCAGCGAATTCGAGTTGGGCGTTCTCAAGGCACGCATGTATGACGCTGCGCGGGCCAAGGCCCATCGCGGCGAACTGCGCATCAGCGTGCCAGTCGGCTACGTCTGGCACCGAGAGGTCGGCCTCGGGTTCGATCCCGACGCGCGGCTGCAGGAGGCGATCCGATTAATCTTCGAGCGCGTTCGCAAGCTGGGCAGCGCTCGCCAGGTGCTGCTGTCGCTGGCAGCTGATGGCGTGCACTTCCCGCGGCCCTCAGACGGCAAGAAGATGGTCAGCTTCGACTGGACGCCGATCCGCTACCGCAAGCGATCAGGCGCAGACCTCGGCACCTGCACCGGATCTGGCCGGCCTAGCTGACGATCTCGCCGCAGCGTGGAATTCGCCGCATGTCACGATGCGAACGCGCCAGCAGCTGCTGCGCACCCTCGTGAAGGACCTTGAGCATCACCTCCCATTGCATGGCTGCCGCACGCCCGAAGAGGCGCTGGCCGTCATGCGCAGCATGGCCGGCAAGTGGGCGAGCACATCGCCGCGTCGCTCAACCGCATGACGCTTCCGACGGGTCAGGGCAAGACCTGGACCGCGCATCGCGTTGCCTCGGTGCGAATGGTCAATGACATTCGTGCCTACCGCTCCGCGCATCAGGATGGCGAATGGTTGACGATGTCGGAGGCTGCAGCCAAGCTCGGTGTCACGAATCACTGCATCCGGCGCCTGATCAAGGCAGGGCTGCTGCCCGCCGAACAGGTCGTCGCGAGAGCGCCGTACCAGATCCGCGCCGACGATCTGCTCGATCAGCGCGTCATCGAGGCTGCCGCGCGAACAGCTCGCCCGTGTCGCATCGATGGCGGGAATCAGATTCCAATGTTTTCAAGCACTTAACGAAAGCGGGCACTATGAGCAGGCCATCACCACCGGCTTCAAGGCGCGTTCGCCCCAGTTGTTGTCGGCCTCCAGGATGCCGTGCTCCACGAAGGTGTTCAACGCCACCCAGTTGCTCAGCGCGTAGCCGAACGCCTCTCCCAGCGGAGACTTCGGCAACACCGTCGGTGCGTGCGCGGCCGAATGCCTGCATCTTCAACGAATGCGGAGCAGGCGAACTGGAAGGCATCAAGCGACGGCGTTTGGGCAGCCAAGCATGGCAGGAACTGTTTCGGCGGCATGCGGAAAGCGGAGAGCCGATCGGCACGTTCTGCCGGCGCGAGGGGGTGAGCGCGCAAGCTATCGGCGCTGGAAGGCCCGTTTGGACGAGCAAGCGTCGACGGCGGCGACCAAGTCGCCGAGGGGGGGACGCGCCGAAGCCGGGCGCAGTGACGGCGGCGCCGTTTGTCGATCGGGCGCGCTCGGCACGATGCCCACTGCCGCGGGCCGACTCGAGGTGCGACTGGATCTCGGTGGGGGCGCTCGCCGACCCGGACCGCCGGCTCAAAGTGCGGCAGGCGCAGACCAAGCCGCTGACGCAACAACTGCACGACTGGCCACGCGGCCAATGGTCGATTACAAGATATAGTCAGGAAGGCTGCTTTGCTTCACCCCCGACCCGGAGATCGCGTGGATGCTCCCCGGCATCCCGCCAGCCGACCGTCACGCGAGGTGGCACTGATCCGCATTATCACCTTCCGCGTCGGCAAGATCGCACATGGACATATCTACTGGGATCAGCCCTCGTTTCTGGTGCAGATCGGGCTGCTCGATCCGGACAAACTGCCTGTGGTCTGCATCAATGCGGTGCGCAAGGTGCTCCACCCGAAGCTGCCTTCCAGCCACCTCCTGTCGAGGGGACGTCAGCGCTGACGACCTACGCAGCGCGTGCAAACGAGATTCAGGCCGCCAATGCCAGCAGGCGCAGCGGGTTGTGGACCAGGATAGCTTCCCGCTCCGGCGCCTCGGGAACGAAGGTGGCCAAGGCATCCACCAGCGCGGTGTCCTCCGGCACCCTGGCGGCATCGAAGTAGCCCGTGTGCGGCCAATCTGTTCCCCACAACAAGCGGTCGGGACGGGCGCTCACCAGCGCCTGCGCCAACGGCGCTACATCGGCATACGGCGCCCCCTGCCGCGAGATGCGGTCTGCGCCGCTGAGCTTGATCCAGAAGTTGCCGCGCGCAAGCAGCGCGAGCAGGATCTGGAACGGCTCCTGTGCGACACCTCCTGCTGGGTCCACCCGGCCCAAATGGTCAATGACAACCTGCACCGGAATGGCCTCGAGCCACTCTTGCAGGCGCGCGATGTCGGCACCATCGAAATGAAGCTCGACGAACCAGCCCAGGGGCGCAATGCAGCGCACCACATGATTGAATACGGTCAGGTCCAACGAGCCGCCGTGCTGCGGGTTGAAGGCGAAGCGCACGCCGCGTGCGCCGCGCGCGTGCAGCTCGGCGCACGACGCGGGTGAGGCGGACGCATCCAGGCGGACCACGGCTACATAACGGCCGTCGGAGCGCGCCACGGCATCCAGGTCGACCGCGTTGTCGAACCCGTGCGTGTTCGCGTGCACCACCCAGCCGCGTGCGAATCCAAGGGCCTCGTGCAGGCGAAGGCACTGCTCCACCGGTGCGTCGGGCGGCGTGTACTTGCGCTTCGCTCCATACGGAAAGCGAAGTTGCGGCCCCAGGGCGTGAAAGTGCGTGTCCCATGATCCGTGAGGCACATGCCATGCAGGGCGCGCCGTCACAGGCCGCGGACCCAGGCAATCAGGGATCGGTTGCTCACTCATGGGCTGCCTCCGGAATGACCGAACTGGCCTGCTGCAGCACCGCGGCACACATGGCGTCGGCGCTGCCCAGATAGGTGGCCGGATCCGCCAGCGCCTGCAGTTCAGCGTTCGAAAGCACCTCTACTACCGCTGGAATTTCCGCCAGGACGGATTCGAGCGGGACATCTCGCTCTATCGCTGCGCGGCAGGCCTCGTGCACCAGGTCGTGCGCCTGCAAGCGACCGAGCCGCGGCGCAAGCGCCATCATGAAGCGTTCGCCCAGCATGACGCCCCGCGTGCCGTCCAGGTTGCGCCGCATGCGGCTAGGGAATACCTGCAGATCCTCCAGCAGCAGGACGGCCAAGTCCAGGCATCGCTCGGCTGCGATGAACGCGGGCCCGACCACCTGCAGCTCGAGCAGGGCCTCGCCGCTGCGTTCCTGCCGCTGTCGGCCGGCCAGCAGGACACTCATCGCATTCTGGCCGACCAGCGTCGCCGCGGCGACGGTGTGCGCGCACAGAATGGGATTCGCCTTCAGTGGCAGCGTGCTGCTGGTGTCCTTGCCACCGGCGTGGGGCTCCGCCACTTCTCCGATCTCGGTGCTGCCAAGTTCCGCAATATCCTGCGCGATCTTTGCCAGGCTGTTGGTCAATCCCGCAAGGGCTGCCACCCGAACGAACACCTCGTCGCGCATCGCGGCCCAGGTGATCGTCGGTTCGGGCAGGCGCAGACGCCGCATGAACGCGCGCCTCACGGCCAAGCCTTGCTCCTGCAGCGACGCCAGCGTTCCCGCCGCGCCTGCAAACTCCCCCGGGATGGGGCGCGCGACGGCCGCGCGGACGCGCTCCGCATGGCGCAGCACGGACGACAGCCACACCGCCGCCTTGAAGCCGAATGTGATGGGCAGTGCGTGGCCGCCGAAAGTCCGCCCGGCCATCACACTGTGACGATGCGACCGCACCAGCGCAGCCAGCGCTCGCGCCAGCCGCTCCACCCGCTCCAGCACGCCTCTGAATGCCTCGTCGACTTGCAGTGCAAGTGCGGTGTTGACGATGTCCTGTGTCGTGGCGCCCCAGTGCACGAACCGGCCCGCATCTCCGCACGCCTCCGTGAGCTGCCGCACCAGGGGAGCTACAGCGTAGCCGGTGCGCTGAGCCTCCTGCCGCACGCGCGGAACGTCGATGGCGTCCAGTGTCGCACCCCGCTCGATTTCGCGCGCCGCATCTTCGGGGATGACGCCGACTTCGGCTTGCGCATGCGCGAGCGCCACCTCGATTCCGAGGTACAGGGCCAGAGTCTCGGCCTCGCCGAAGATCTCGCCCGCCGATCGCACACTCATTTTCCTTCCACGAAGAACGGCGTTTCCTGGCTACCGCGCAGCACGATGTCGAACTGGTACACCTGTGTGCCCTCCGGCTCGTCGGGCATCCGGCGCGCGATCAGCGAGGCACGCGCGCGCAGGTCCTCCACCCCGTTAAGGATTGGATCAATATCGTTGTACTCCTCGCCGGGGAAGTACATCTGCGTAATGAGGCGCTGCATCAGCCCGGCCGCGAACAGGGAGAAATGCACGTGCGGCGGTCGCATCCAGTTGTCGTAGCCCGGGTTGGGATACGCACCCGGCTTGATGGAGCGGAAGGTATAGCGCCCCTGCGAGTCTGTCAGCGCGCGACCCCACCCCTTGAAGTTCGGGTCCAGCGGCGCCTGCGTCGTGTCGTCCGGGTGCTCGTACTTGCCCCACCGGTTCGCCTGCCAGACCTCGATTAACGCCTTGCGCACCGGCTTGCCGTTCTCGTCCATCACCTGCCCCTGGATAATGATGGGCGTTCCTTCAGCGCGCGCGCCTCTGGGCTGCTTGCATGCCAGGTCCTCGTCACCCGGGCGGACCAAGCCGACCCCGAAGAACGGGCCAATTGTTTGCGAAGGTGTGATCACATGAATGTCTTGGCTCGGCGTGCGCTGCTCGTGGACACGGTAACCGCGGATCACCTTCAGCCGTTGTTGGCCCAGGAACACTGACGGATGAGGCAGAGGAGCTTCGGTCATATGGTTTTCGCAGAGAGGTGGAGTGGTGAGAATGCGCGAGCACTGAGTAATAATTGCGAAACGCAATATTTGCAGTCTCGGAGGATCATAGATCGAGACAGGCAAGGAAGTCAACATGCTTGCTGCTTAGGTGCGGATCGCTGACCATAATTTTTGCGGGTACCGGGGGGGCGGCACAACGGCTGCTTACACATTCGTAGTGCGCAACAGTAAAATTTCGCGATCCCATCCTTGCGCGTTCGCCGCGAGCTTGGTGTGTGTACGAGAGACGCGCAAGCTTCTTTTTCCCGCCAAAGTGCGCAGCTCGGCCAGAGGGTCACTGCGTGTGCGAGGTGGGGCTTATGGCGTCCGAGGGGTCGCGTGCCTTACTTTCCGCGGGTCAGCAGACGCATTTGCGCGTAATTTCCGGGCTGCGTTTCGAGGTGCCTAGAACGTGCTTGCGGGGACGCCGAGCAGCGCGAGCACTTTGCGCTGCAGGTCGGTGAGTGTGAGGTTGAATGCCTGAACGGTGCGGCCGTGTTGACGCAGTTGATGGCGCTCGGCCAGGCTGAACAGGCGCAGCACCTGCTCGGTGGTGGGATGCGCGCACTGGCGCTGCTCGGGGTAGATGGGCAGTTCCTCGATGGCTTCGTGCGCCATGGCCTGGCGCAGCTCGCGCTCGATGAGGGCCTGCACCAGCAGTGCGATCGCGTACAGGGTGAACAGTGCCTCGATGCGACCCTCGTCCTTGAGGAACACCGGGGCGATCTGGTGTACGGTCTTGATCTGCTCGAAGCGCTTCTCGATCATGGGCTGGCCTTTGTGGGCCTGCAGGACCTGTGCGGCGCTGAGCTTGCGGTCGTTCGTCATCAACGGGTACATGCCGTCGCTTCGCCGGTCGTAGGCGATGGCCTGCTCGTCGGTGCTCCATTGCACGTCGAAGCGTCGCTTGGTGATCTTGCGGTAGGCCGTGTCGGGGCCCGGGCGGCCACGGCGGGTTTGCTTGAAGACGTGCTCTTCGCGAACGACGCGGCGAACCTTGAGGTAGCGACCCACATGGTGCCTGTCCACGATGAGCTTGATCTGCAGGTCGATCTCGGGGCGCCGCGCAGCCGGGTCTTGGCGGAGGCCAGGCGCTGGCGCAACCGCTCGAACTCTTCGATGGCAGCGGCGATGTTGCGTAGCCGCCGGGCATGCTGGCGCAGCGTCAGCAGCGTGCTCCAGACCCACACGATGGACCAGGCTTCCATGGAGGGTAGCGGCGCCCGATGGACGTACCAGCAGTCGCGCGGCCCGTCGCTGTAGCGCGGGTTGGGCCGATCCCACACCAGGGACCACTCGGGCGTGTGGGTTTGCAGCCATTCGCGAAACTGCGCATCCTCAAGCCGGCTGCGTGGCATCACGGTGACGAAGCGGCCCCCTGCGCGGTCGATGTGATCCATGTTCTCGCGCGAACACAGTTTGCTGTCGGCCACGTACAGGAAGTCGCTCCTGCCGGCCACCGCCCTGAGCGTCTCCCAGGTCTGCACGTGGGTGACCGAGTCGCTGGTGTTGCCGTCGGTGCAGCGAAACGCCACCGGCACGTTGCCGTCGGCGCTCATGGTCAGAATGAACAGCAGTTGCTTGAGGTCCGGCCTGTGCGCCTTCGAATGCCCGAAGGTGATCGCGGGCGCGGTGCGAGCGCGAATCTGGCGGCCTCGGGCGCGGCGGTAGCCGCCGCAGAAGCTGATCGATGTGGAGTCGTTGTGGAACTCCTCGAAACGCACCCCGAAGCGCTGCCCAACGGCCAACACGAGCTCAGTCAGCAACGCCGTGCGATCGGCATCGAACAGCCGGTCCAAGGCGCGCCCGAGGCGGTCGTCGCTCAGGTGCTCCATCTCCTGGGCACTGATGCCGAACATGCCATCGGCGAAGCCGTGCACGGTCTCGTGCTGGCGGTAGATCGGTTCGCGCTCCACGATGATCGATCGCAGCAGCACGCCCAGCGCGCTGGCATGGGTGATGCTGCAGCGAGCGTCCGAGGGGATGTGGCGCGACAGGGTGTCGTGCAGGCCGATGCGCTCGATGAAGTGGTTGATCAGGGGCAGCGGGCCCAGGCGCTCGGTGTGAAGAGTGAAGCCTGCCGCCTCCTTGGTGGAAGTCGGGGCTTGCGAGCTTGGCATTCTGGCGCTACTATTAACGACAGAATCGCAAAAGTCAAGCACTCATGCCGCGTTCACTCGCACAAAACATCAAGCAGGTCCGAGACAAGATCGGCGGCGTCCGGGCGGCCCTGGCCGACATCGAGTACCTGTGCTCGGGCACGTTGCACATGCGCATGAAGGTGTGCGGCAAGCCCGGGTGCCGTTGCGCCCAGGATCCGCAGGCCCGTCATGGCCCGTACTACGAATGGGGGCACATGATCGGCGGCAAGCTCGTGCATCGCATGGTCACGCCAGCGCAGGCCGAGCTTCTACAACACGCGATCGACAACCACCGCCGTGCCAAGCAGCTTATGCGTGAGTGGGAGGAGCAGACCGAGCGTCTCATCGACTTGGAAGTACCGCGCCAACCTTGACCTTCCCGCGACCGGGAAATTACGCGCAAATGCGTCTGGCGACCTGCGGAAAGTAAGCCGGTATGCCGATCCTTCCGGTTATTGAATGTCGCCGGCGCGCTTCGAATCACGCGGCGCCGCGTCTGCTCCTACGATCAGTGCACTGGCCCGGAAGTCTCCGGGCCCCTCACCATCCATCGCGGCATGCACCGCGGCAAGGGCATTCATGAAAGCGCAAGACAGCACCGACCTGACGCGGGTGGGTCCCGGAACCGTCATGGGAGAGTTCATGCGGCAGTACTGGATACCCGCGGCGCTCTCCTCCGAGTTGCAGGCGGACGGCGATCCCATGCGGCTGATGCTGCTGGGCGAGAAGCTCGTCGCCTTTCGCGACTCGCAGGGATGCGTCGGCATCTTCGACCACCGCTGCCCGCATCGCTGCGCCTCGCTCTACCTGGGCCGCAACGAGGAAAGCGGCATCCGCTGCGTCTACCACGGCTGGAAGTTCGACGTGCGAGGGAACTGCGTGGACATGCCCAACGTGCCGGCGCGCCAGGAATTCAAGGACAAGGTGCATGCCAAGGCCTATCGCACGACCGAACGCAACGGCCTGGTGTGGGTGTACATGGGCCGGCAGCAGGAATCGCCCCCGCCCTTGCCCAACATCGAGGCCAACCTGATCCCCGGCAACGAGATCTGGTGCCTGCAGCGGGAGTGCAACTGGCTGCAGGCGCTGGAGGGCGACATCGACACCTCTCACGTGGGTTTCCTGCACGTGGGGATGCTCAAGCCCGAGGACCTCGACGACGACCATCCGATGCGCCCCACCGTCATCAACCGCGCTCCCGAGTATGAGGTGCGCAACACCGACTGGGGCACGATGTACGGGGGATTCCGCACGAACGACGACGGCCAGATGTCCTGGCGCGTCGCCCACTTCATGTTCCCGTTCTGGACGCAGACGCCCAACGCACGCTTCTCCAGCCGCGCCATCGCGCGCGCCTGGGTGCCGATGGACGACCACCACAGCATGCTGTTCGACATCTCGGGCGGGGTCGACGAAGGTAACCCTGCCTACGTGTCCAAGCGCAGGAACGGGCAGCCGCTGTACGAGAAGTTCGAGTACGAGCCGAACACCAACGACTGGCATGGCCGCTGGCGCTGCCGTGACCGGGCGCACAACGACTGGGGCCTGGATCGCCAGTCGCAGCGCGACGGGACGCAATACACCGGCATCGGCAACATCACCATCCAGGACCAGGCGGTGACCGAGAGCATGGGGCCCATCACGGACCATGACTGGGAACATCTCGCGCCGACCGACCAGATGATCGCCCGCACCCGCCGTCGCCTGCTGCTCGCGGCCCGTGCTTATCGCGACAGCGGCGAACTGCCGCCGGGCGCCAGCGACCCGGACACCTTCATGGGCGCACGCGCCGGCTCCTTCCTGTTCGCCCCCGACGCGCCGCTGGAACAGGCTTACCAGGCGCAACTGGAAAAGGCGGTGCGCTGGACGGCGCAGCCCGAGGAGCGGGCATGAAGGCGAGGGTTCGATCGGTCCGCTGGGAGGCACAGGACATCCTGGGCTTCCGGCTGGAGCCACTGCCCGGGGCGCACCTGGCACCCTTCACCGCCGGTGCCCACGTCGACGTGGCGCTGCGTCCTGGCCTCACCCGCAGCTATTCCCTGCTGAACGACCCCAGGGAGCACGGCGCCTACGAGATCGCCGTGCAACTGGACCCCGCCACCCGCGGCGGCTCGCGCCACATCCACGAGGAATGGCGTGCCGGGCAGCTGGTGGAAGTCTCGGAACCGCGCAACAACTTTCCGCTGGAGGAGAACTCAGCTCACACTGTGCTGGTCGCCGGCGGCATCGGCATCACGCCCATGCTGTCGATGATCGCGAGACTGCAACGCCTGGGATCTTCCTGGGAGCTGCATTACGCCGTGCGCACGCGGGCCCGTGCAGCTTTCCTCGACCAGCTGGCGGCATTCGCGCAGGTACATGTGACCATCGACGATGAGCCGAGCACGCCGCGGCTCGACCTGCAGCGCCTGCTCGGCTCGCTGGCGCCGCAGGCGCATGCCTACTGTTGCGGGCCCGCCGGCATGCTGGCCGCGTACCGCGAGCATGGCGCCCACCTGGGCAAGCGCCTGCACTTCGAGTATTTCTCGGCGGACACGCAGCCTGCATGCCAGGGCGGCTACCGGCTGGAACTCCAGCGCAGCGGCAAGACCCTCGAGGTCAAGGCCGGCGAGACCATGCTGGACGCGTTGCTCAACGCCGGTGTCGACGTGGGCTTCGCCTGCACCGAAGGCGTCTGCGGCAGCTGCCGCGTGCCTGTGCTCCATGGCGTGCCGGACCACCGCGACGTCTTCCTCACCCAGGACGAACGCGATGCGAACGACGCCGTGATGGTGTGCTGTTCCGGGGCACGCACCCCGTCCCTTACCCTGGACCTCTAGATGGACATGCCGACCGGCAACAAGAGCACCGTGAATTTCGACTTCCACGGCCGCACGGCACTGGTCACCGGCGCCGGCCGCGGCGTGGGCGAGGAGATCGCCCGCCTGTTCCACGCCTCCGGCGCGCGCGTCGCGGTGAGCGACATCGACGGGCAAGCCGCGCGGCAGCTGGCGGATCGCCTGGACGATTCCGGCGTCTCTGCGATGGCCCTGACACTCGACGTGCGCAGCAAACGGGCGTTCGAGGATGCGCGGGACCGCATCGCCAGCGCCTGGGGCCGTACCGACATCGTGGTCAACAATGCCGGTTACGCCAAGCGCACGCCGGTGCAGGACATCACGACCGAGGAGTTCGACGACATCGTGGCAATCAACATGCGCAGCGTCTTCCTCAGCTGCCAGGTCTTTGCCGATCACATGCGCTCCAACGGCTGGGGCCGCATCGTCAACATCACTTCGCTGGCCGGGCAGAACGGCGGCACGGTCGCGTCGGCGCACTACGCGGCAGCCAAGGCGGGGGCGACCATGCTGTCGAAGTACTTCGCACAGCAGCTCGCGGGCACCGGCGTCACCGTCAACGCCATCGCGCCGGGCCCGATCTCCACGGCCAAGGGGCGGCTGTCGCAGGAACAGATCGAGCGCATCGAGAAGCTGGTGCCGATCGGCCGATTCGGAGAAGCCTCCGAGTTCGCCGCCGCGGTGGCGCTACTGGCGTCCGACCAGGGCGGGTTCTTCGTCGGGGCGACTCTGGACATGAACGGCGGGCTCTTCATGCGCTGAGAAAAGCCGGCTATCGTTCCCGCCTTACTCCCGATTCCTGAATTGCAGCTCGACGCCGCCCAGCCATGACAGAAGCACCCGCTCTCGGAGATCCCACACTCGATGCTGACCACGCGAAGCTGGCCGACCTCGTCGACCGCCTCGCCGCTGCCAAAGGCGCAGACGTGCTCGCCAGCCTCGACGCGCTTCAGGCGCACGCCAGCGAACACTTCGCGCTGGAGGACCAGGAATTGCGGCAGATGCGTGACGGCAACGCCAGCTGCCACCTGGACGAGCACGCGGCCGTGCTCAAGTCGATGGACGAGGTGCGCGGCATCGTCGCGGCCGGTCCGGACTCGACCGAGTCCGCCCATCTGGTGGCGCGGCTGACGGCCGAGCTGCGCCGCTGGCTGCCCGAGCACGTGACGGCCATGGATGCAGGCGTCGCGCATACCCGCACCCGCAGTCGCCTGGGTGGGGCGCCGGTGGTGCTCACTCGCCGGTCTTCGCCTCCGGGCTGATCGGCGCCACCTCACCACGCATACCTAGGACCGCAGGGAAAACTCTCTCCGGTCGCCGCCCGGCCCGGATCACAGTGTGGACGTGTCCACACCGTCCCGCCGGCCCCGCTCCGCCGAGTCCTGCCCCTGGCAGGCCGACGGTCGCTTCGCTGCCGACCTGCCGCTGGAGGACTATCCCAGCACCATGCTGCTGCGGCTCGCCCAGGCGATCCAGCAGCAGGTCAGCGCCACCTACGCACGTGCGCACGGCCTGTCGGTGGCCGAGTGGCGCATGCTGGCACGGCTGAATTCGGAAGGCTCCGTGCAACTGGCCACGCTGTGCCGCGCGCTGGCGATGGACAAGGCGTACGCGGGGCGGCTGCTGCGCTCCCTCGGCGCACAGTCGCTGGTCACGGTCGAAGCCGATCCGGCCCACGGCCGCCGGCTGATCGTGGCGATCACCCCCGCCGGCCGCGCGCTGGCGCGCCGCATCCTGCCGCAGGCGCGCGCAAGCCAGGAGCAGTTGCTGCAGGTGCTGGATCCGCAGGAGCGCGCCGCGCTGTACGCATCGCTGAAGAAGCTGCAGGCCGCGCTGGACGATACCGCGCCCCAGCCCGCCAGCCACGCGACCGAGCAGCCCGCCCAGCAGCTTGCGGCCCGCCTGTTCGAGGTACTGCGAGGTCAACCCCACGCCCACGGTGGCGAGGAAATCCTTGACGTGCCCGGAGTCGAGTTCGTAGCCGTAGGCCTGGCCGATGCGGTAGACCAGCCGCATCTGCAGCGGGATGATCGCCATGGTCGACAGCGTCTCCGGCAGCAGTTCCAGCGCGCCGTTGGTGATGGCGGCGTTGAGGATGGTCTGGTCGAGCTCCTGCTCGCTGACGTTGGGCGTGCGCACGCCCACGCCCACGCCAGCCACGCCCGCCGTGGGCACGGGCGGAGGCTCGACACTGCCGCCCGGCGCCGGCACCGGGCCGGCCATGGGCGCGGCGGCGACGGATTCGGCGTCTTCGGTGAACTGCCGCGCCCGGCCCGCATCCAGGCCCAGGGTGCTGCGCAGTTGCTCCAGGAACTTCTGCTCCGGCAGCGACTGCACACCGTCGGCATCGCACACGCAGACCGCCATCTCGTAGGCCAGCTGGCGCGTGTCGGCCGAGCGCAGGGCCGCGGCGGTACCGGCCAGGTCCACCCGTTTCATCAGCACGTCCTGCACCAGCGTGGGCAGGTGCACCGCGTCGGACTGCGCCAGCCCCTCGGCGATGCGCCTGACCTCCGCGCGCTCGCGGTCATGCTTGTCGCCGTCGACGAAGGCGGCCATGAGGCTGAGGGTGACGATCGCTTGTGTTTCGGTCTGGGTCATGGGGACTCCGGCTCGGGATGAGCCAGGTAGAGTCGGGACGATGCGACGGGTTCCCGCCGCGGTCCGCCGATGGTCCAGACCCACGCCGCCGCTCAAGCGCCGACTTTCGCTTCCCGCTGTTCGGAGAAGGCAATCCGGCTGGCCATGGCCAGCGCGGCGCGCGACATGGCGCGGGCCGTGGCCACCGCGCTGGCCGCGCCATCGGGGTCCTTGCGCAGCGACATGCCGATGCCGATGTCGGCCACCCAGTCGGCCGGCAACGCGCCGGCCGTGTGCTGCTCGATGTCCTCGCCCACGTGGATCGGCTGCGTGAGGGCGCGCCGCACCTTGGCCGCCATGTGCTTCAGGAGTTCGGGGTCTTCCGTGCGCACCAGCACCAGGAAGCCGTCATCGCCCAGCCGGCCGAGCTGGGCGCCCAGGGGCGTGCAGCGCCGCAGCCGGCCCGCCGAGACGTAGAGCGCATGGTTGTAGGCGGCGCGCCCGTACAGTGCCTCCAGCGTGGCCAGGTTGGCCAGCGTCACCGCCACCACGCCCAGCGACTGCGCCGACCCGCTGCGCAGGAAGGAGCCCACCAGCCGCCCGGCATGGGCGTGCGAGGGCAGCCGGGTGACCGGGTCGAAGCTGGGGCCCTGGGCCAGCACCTGCTTGAGCTCCAGCGCATAGGCGTAGCGCATCCACATGGCCCAGCCCATGATCCCGATGTAGGCCATGGAAGACAGCGCGCCCAGCGCGTGCACGGCCAATGGCGTCGTGTCGCCGTGCACCCAGATCCAGTCGAGCGTGACCAGGCTGATGATGGCCAGCGAAACGCCCGCCGCCGAGATCCAGGCCACGCGGGTGCCGCGCACGGCCTTGCGCAGCGCCAGCACGATGAGGCCGAAGCCCAGCGCCAGGCCGTAGCCGTTGGCCAGCCACATCCCCCAGCGCGGCGGCACCAGCCAGCACAGGACTAGCATCGCGACGGCCGACACCAGCAGGGCCAGCTGCAGTGGCTGGTTCGACAGCGGCTTGCGGTAGCCGCGCAGCACCAGCAGCAGTTGCGAGGTGAGGCCCATCGAGCCCAGCACGGTGAGGTGCGTCAGGAAGCGCGACTGCGCGTCCGGCTCGTCGATGGGCAGGAGCTTGAGGAAGGCGCAGACGAACAGCACCGGCACCACCGAATAGGTGGCGCCGGCGGCGGCCACCCGGCTGAAGCCCCTGGCTGCGGCGACCATGGCTGCAGCGAGCATGACGGCGGCCACTGTGAAAAAGCCGCCCCAGAAGGCGGCCGCTACGGGATGCATGGGGCGCAGGTATAGCAGAGCCGGTATCCGCGATTAAGGGAAGGAACCCTCGCGGCGGCCCATCCTCGGCACAAATTGGCACCGGCGGGCACCCGGCCGTCCCGATTTCGTTCCTGATTCGTTCAGGTTGGGCCGCTATCCTGACTCCAACGCTTCAGAAAAAGGACTCCAATGCTGCGCCTCGCCCTCACCACCATCGCCCTCGTCCTCGGCCTCACCGTCCTGCTGCCAACTGCCTCGGCCGCGGTCAGCCGCGAGCAAGCGGCTGAACTGGCGCAGCGCAAGGCTCCCGGCCGCGTGCTGAAGGTGGAGCGTGGCCTGCACGTGGACAACAGCGTGATCTGGCGCATCCAGGTGCTCACCGCCGCCGGTGAAGTGCGCCTGGTCATCCTCGATGCGGAGACCGGGCGGGTTCGCTAGTTCAGGCGGCAGCCGGCTTCGGGAAGCGGTACGACGCGCACAGCTTGTTGCCGTCCGGATCACGCAGGTAGGCCAGGTACAGCTGGCCGGCGGGGCCCTGCCGGATGCCCGGGGGATCCTCGCAGCTGGCGCCGCCGTTCTCCACGCCCGCGGCATGCCAGGCATCGACCTTCTCCGGGGTATCGCACGCAAAGCCGATCGTGCCGCCGTTGCCCACCGTCTGCGGCTCGCCGTTGATCGGCAGCGTGGCAGCGAACACCCCGGTCTTGGAGCGCCAGAAGATCCGGTGCCGGTCCAGGTGGCCCGGGCCGACGCCCAGGGTGCCGAACACGGCGTCGTAGAAGCGGCGGGACCGATCCAGATCCGAGCAACCCACCATCACGTGCGAAAACATCGAGACTCCTGCGTTGGTTGAGAAATGCGGAGCGCATGTTAAGCGACCCGGCCGCCTTTCCTTGCGTCACTAGAATCGAGCGGGTGCAGGGACCCAAACGCAAGATCGTCTACATCGTTTCCTTCGAGCTCATCGCCATCGTGCTGGCCAGCACGCTGTTGCGATGGCTCGCCGACAGCCCGGTGGCGACGGCGGGCATCACCGCCGCCGCATCGTCGGCCATCGCGATGGGCTGGAACTACTTCTACAACATCCTGTTCGAGTCATGGGAAGCGCGCCAGCCGCGCAAGGGCCGCAGCGTGCTGCGTCGCATCGTGCACGCCGTCGGCTTCGAAGCCGGCCTGGTCGCGATGCTGGTGCCGCTGTTCGCGTGGGTGCTGGGCGTCGACCTGCTCACGGCGCTGATGCTCAACGCCGCGATGATCGTGTTCTTCCTGGTCTACGCCTTCCTGTTCAACCTGGCGTTCGACCGAGTGTTCGGGCTGCCGCTGTCGGCGCAAGGGCGGTAGCCTGCGGATTCTTCTCCCTCTCCCTCTGGGAGAGGGCTGGGGTGAGGGCAAGCGGCGCTGGCAAGACAGCGGTACTGGCAAGGAGCACGGCGCCGGCGCCGGCGCCGGCAGAGCGTGCATCATTGAGCGCCGCTGCCCTCACACCCACCCTCTCCCAGAGGGAGAGGGAGCAAGAGAGAGAGCGCCGCCGTGCAGGCTCTTACGGTGCGTCGGGCGCCGGCTCCAGCCGGATCTCGCCGTCGAACCGCGCCTGCAGGCGCAGCCCCGCGATCTCCAGCGTCATGCGCGCGGGAAAAGTCTCGGTTCCTGCGATCGCACCTTCCTGCATCGCCCGCGCCACCGCCTGCTCGATCTCGCGCTGCGAGCTGACGCCCACCATCTTCAGGAACTTGCGGATGCTGATGTTCAGCTCGTCATCGTTCATGCCCGTGCCTCCTCACTTCTTCGGGGTCATGACTCCGAGCATCAGGTCGGTGTTGAGCTTGGCCATCTGCTGGACCAGCGCCCACTGGCTGGTCATGAGGCGGGAGAATTCCGGGTTGGTCGGATTCGCCTGGCCCGACATCGCCAGCTGCGCGGTGGATTGGGCGATCTTCTGCTGCTCGGCGAGGATCCCCTTGATGGCCTCGTTGTATTGGTCCAGGGTCATGGGTCGCTCCGGTTGAGGGAAAGAGTTGCAGGGGCATCTTATCCCCGCGATCGCAGGCCGCCCGCCTTCACTCCAGCGTGAAGCCGATCTTCACGGTCACCTGCCAGTGTGCGACCTTGCCGTCCTGGATGTGGCCGCGCGTTTCGACCACCTCGAACCACTGCATGTTGCGCACGGTTTCGCCGGCCTTGGCAATGGCCGTGCTGACGGCATCCTCGATGCCGGAGGTCGACGAGCCGGTGAGCTCCAGGATCTTGTACACGTGGTTGGACATGGCACCTCCGTTAAGGTCGAGCACGAAAAAGCGGCAAGGACAGTATGCCGCGTGCGACCCTCAGTCCGCGTAGCCCGGCATCTCCCGGTCCAGCACCCGCATCATGGCCGCGAAGTACAGCGCTTCGCGCTCCGCCTGCGAGTGGCTGTTGCGCGGGTTCGGTGCCTCCACCTTCTTCACCATCGCTTCGTCCAGCAGCGCCAGCGGCCGGCCGGTGGACATGGCCAGGACCTGGGCGCGGCAGACACGCTCCAGCTTGTACAGGCGCCGGTACGCCTGCGCCACGGTGTCGCCCACCACGAGGACACCGTGGTTCTTCATGAACAGGATCTGCTTGTCGCCCAGCACGGTGGCCAGGCGCTCTCCTTCGCTCAGCGAATCGGCCAGCCCGGTGTAGCCCGCGTCGCAGGCGATGTTGCGGGTGATGAAGGCCGCCGTCTGGCTCCCGCGCAGCAGGCGGTTGTCCTCCAGCATGTTCAACGAGAGCGCCCAGGTCTGGTGGGTGTGCATGATGACATTGGCGCCGGTGAGCCGGTGCAGCGGAGCATGGATGCTCAGGGCGCTCAACTCCAGGCCGCCGCTGCCTTCCAGCACATCGCCCGCCTCGTTGAACACGATCAGGTCGCTGGCCCTCGCCTCGGACCAGTGCTGGCCGAACGGCAGCACCAGGTAGCGGTCGTCCTGGCCGGGCACGCGCATGGTGAAGTGGTTGTCGATGCCTTCTTCCAGGTCGTCGTAGACGGCAAGGCGGTTCGCCGCGGCCAGGTGGACGCGCGCGCGCCAGGTTTCGTCATGGGTGGGGTTCATCTCTCGTTCTTTCAACAGGTTCGACAGTGTCAAGCATCCAAATGCAACATCTTCGATGGTACGTCGGGAGCCGCCGGATGCAGCGCCGCAGCAACGCTGGCCCCGTCCAGGCGGACTATGCACTGGCCGCCCGCGACCGGCTTCGCTAGAGTGGAGCCCACCGCCCAAAGACAACCATGGACTTCTTCAATTCACTCACCCTGGACCTGAAGATGCTGGTCGTCGCCATCGCGGGCTGCGCGCTGCTGGCGCTGTTCAGCGGCAACCAGAAAGCCGAGAAGCGCTACATGCTGGTCTTCGCCGTCCTGGCCGCCGTCGGTGTCTACCGCTTCACCCAGGTGGAGGTCGAAGCCCCCGAGCAGAGCGCAGCGACGCGCGCTGCCCCGCAGCCGGTCACGCCGGCGCCCAAGCACAAGCCGCTGGTTTCCACCTCGGCCCGCTAGCCGACGCGCCCCGCGTCGCCCCGTCGCGGGCAGATGCGCCAGAATCCGCCCCACTGGAGGGGCGTCGTGGACCCGAAACGCAAGGAACTCGCTCACGCCAAGCGCAAGGCCGGCTTGCTGCTGGCCGCTGCAGCTTGCCTCTTCGCGGTCACGATGCTCGTGCCGCCCAACCCGTGGGTGCACGCCATCCGCGCGATCTCGGAGGCGGCCATGGTGGGCGGGCTGGCCGACTGGTTCGCGGTGAGCGCGCTGTTCCGGCGCATCCCGACCGGCATTCCCTTCATCACCGCGCACACCGACGTGATCCCGCGCAGCAAGGACCGCATCGCCGACAACCTCTCCGCCTTCGTCAAGGAGAAGTTCCTCGCGCCCCACTCGCTGGTCGAACTGATCCGCCAGCACGATCCCTCGCGCTACGTGGCCGAGTGGCTGACCGACCCGGCGAACGCGCGGCGCCTGGGCGCGCACCTGGCCCGCGCCACCGAGGGCGTGCTGCACCTGGTGGAGGACGCCCGCATCGAACAGCTGGTGCGCGACGCGGCGCGCGAGATGTTCAAGGGCGTGGACCTGAGCAGCGCCCTGGGCGGCGTGCTCGACACCCTGACCCGCGATGGCCGCCACGACCAGCTGCTGGAACAGGCGCTGGACCGCGCGCTGCGCGTGATGGACAGCGCCGAGACGCGCGAGTGGATGGCGGCCCAGGTGATCGAGTGGCTGACCCAGGAGCACCCGCGCAAGCAGAAGCTGCTGCCCCGGCAATGGATCGCGCAGAACGTGGCCGCCGCCATCGCCGACGCGGTGGCAGGGCGCCTGAAGAGCATTCGCGCCAATCCGGCGCACGCGTACCGGCAGCTGTTCGACGAGTGGGTGCGCGACTTCGTGCTGCGGCTGCAGTCGGAGCCGCAGTTGCGCGCGCGCGGCGAGGACATCAAGCAGTACCTGCTGGACGACGCGGCCTTCGGCAGCTACGTCGGCGGCCTCTGGGGATCGCTGAAGGCCTGGCTGCAGGAAGACCTGCGCAATCCGCAGTCGGCGTTCCACCAGGGCGTGGCCTCGGGCGGCCGCTGGCTGGGTGAGCAACTCACGCAGGATGCGGAGCTGCGCCAGGCGCTGCGCGCGCAACTGGAAGAAGCGGCCACCCGGCTCGCGCCGGAGTTTGCGGAGTTCCTCACCCGCCACGTGCGCAACACCGTGCGCGAATGGGACGGGCGCGAGATGGCCGACCAGATCGAGCTGAACATCGGCAAGGACCTGCAGGCCATCCGCGTGAACGGCACGATCGTGGGCGGTGTCATCGGCCTGGGGCTGCACCTGCTGACGTACGCGGCCGGAGGCACTTGAGGCTCGCTCGGAATCGCCTGTCGGTGCCTCTCCGACGGACAGGCGGCCCGCAGGCCTTCTAGGCTGCAGGCGAGATGGCCCAAAATATGCGTGATGGGTCAGGACATCAGCATTGCAACCTTGCGCTCGCGCGTCTCCGCCCTGGTGGAGCAGGAGAGTGTGCTGCTGACCCAGGCATTCGAACTCAGCCGTGGCGGTGGCGACCGCCGGGGCGTGGATGCGCTGTTCGCCCAGGTCCAGGCGATGCAGGTGGAACGCAACAGCTTGAGGAAACAGATCGGGCAGGTGCTGGGCACGCAGCGCCTGCACGAGGCAGCGGAAGTCTGGAAGCTGGGCGTGTACGACTATCGGCGCGTGGTGGGCGGCGACCCCGTCCGTGTCCATGTCACGCAAGGCCCGTTGGGATTGCAGGCCCTGCTGCCCGGCCAGCGCGACCCGGTGCGGATCGAATCGCTCAAGGGGACTTTCGATGGCCCGCTCGGGGCCGACGATGGCCCGCCAGCGGCAGAGCGGGAGGCCGTGGCGCAGAATGCGCGCACGCCGGCACGCCAGCGCAAGCCCAAGCCCTAGCCGCCGGCTGGCCGTCGCTGCCACGCTCCGCAAAGCCATGACCTCCCTGCCGCACAGCGCTGCCGCCGACCGCAACAAGGAACCGATCCTGGCCGTGCTGCGCCAGTTACTGGGGCCTGGCGGGTCGGCCCTGGAGATCGCATCCGGCACCGGCCAGCACGCGGCCTGGTTCGCGGCCGCGCTGCCCGGCTGGACGTGGCAGCCGACCGATGCCGACGCCAGCATGTTGCCGGCGATCGCCGCGCGCATCGCCGAGGCCGACCTGTCGAACGTGCGGCCGCCGCTGCGACTGGACGTGGAGGCGCCGCAGTGGCCCACGCCGCAGGCGCCTTTCGCCGAGCGCTTCGACGCGATCTACTGCGCCAACATGCTGCACATCGCGCCGTGGAGCGCCTGCGCCGGCTTGATGGCCGGTGCGGCGCGGCAGCTCGCATCGGGCGGGCGGCTGGTCACCTACGGCCCTTACTTCGAGACCGACCAACCCGCGGCACCGGGCAACCTGGCCTTCGACGAGAGCCTGCGCGCGCGCGATCCGGCGTGGGGCATCCGGCAGCTCGATGACGTCGCAGCGCAGGCAGAACGCCACGGCCTGGCGCTGCAGCAGCGCCACGCGATGCCGGCCAACAACCTGCTACTCGTTTTCGCCGCGGCCGCCAGTTAGAGCGGACTTCCTCCCTCTCCCTCTGGGAGAGGGTCGGGGTGAGGGCAAGCGGCGCTGGCAATCCAGCAGCATTGGCATTGAGCGCCGCAGCCCTCACCCCCCCTCTCCCAAAGGGAGCGGGAGCAAGAGTGCGCTCTAGCTAAGCACGCTCCCAGTCTTCCAGCCGCTCGATGAGGTCATCGATCGCGATCACCTCGCGGCTGGCGTCGTCGCGCTGGAACACGATGGCCGACCAGCCGCTCATGCCGACCGGGCGCAGCGTGCGGCCATCCATGCGCAGCGGCTGGCCGGAGACCGCGCGGATCACCACGCGCTCGTAGCGCGAGCGACCGAGCTGCGCGGGCGGAAACAGGCCGTCCCAGGCGCAGAGCCGGCCGACGTGCTCGTATTCCGGGGGGCGATCTTCCAGGTCGAGCAGCGACGGGCTGCCACCGCGCACGACGGAGCCGATCAAGCGGAAGGTGTACGGATCCGCCATGCGGCCGATCGAGCGCCAGAAGTGGCGCACGGTCTGCCCCGCGATGGCCCGCAGGCTGCGCTGGCCATGCCGTTCCGTGTTCCACGGCTCGCTGTCGATGTCGCACGCGAAGGGGTTCTTCGGATAACAGTCGAAGCGCGCCAGCCAGCCCTTGCGCGACGTGTGGGGCATGGGCTGGAAGCCGCTGATGACGGGGATGCCGCGCCTGGCGAGTTCGTCCAACCCATAGCTCGGCCACGTCATCACCTCGCGCACGATGCCCACGATCAAGGTCGCCGTGGCGATCATCAGCGCGGCGCTGGGCGTGAAATCGGATGTGATCTCGATGCGGTCCTCGCGCGGACGCACGCCGACACCGGTGGAGCGCCGGTTCGTCGCCAGCAGCATCACGGGCGCCGGCAGGATGTACGTGAGCAGCTCGGCCAACTGCTCGATGGTGCGCCCGTTCGCCGGCTGCCCCGGCGGCAGCTCGAACGACACGTTGTAGTGCGCGCTGAACCCGACCAGCCGCGTCTCGCGGCCCTTGCGCGCGTCCCAGGCATCGAGCTCGCCGCGGATGAACTGCAGCGCCTCCCACAGCGAACGCCCCGCGCGCGCCGCGCAACCGCGCTCGATCTCGATCACCGGCGTGGCCACCTCGATCACGCCGGTGTCGAAGTAGACGGCGCCCCCGGTCGGCAGGTGGTAGGACGTGCCCTGGCGGTGCATCAGCTCGCCGCGAATGAAGTCGCGCGGGCTGCCGAACAGGGTTTCCGGTCGCGTCGGTTGGCCATCGAGCAGGAGGGCGCACTCGGCCTCCATCCCGATGGCCGCCATGCGCAGCCGCTGCGGGGCGGCGGCTCGATCGCGCTTCTTCGGGTCCACCATCTCAGCTGGCTTCCCCGGACGCAACGGCGTCCTGCTCGTGCACCGGCTCGAACACCGTGTAGCCGATGTCCAGGTGCAGGTGGTCGTCGGCCTGGCCGTCTTCCGGGCCGTAGGGGCGGATCCAGACGCCGGGAATCACGCGCCGTGCGATGTCGGCGTACTTCTCGATCTCCTCGCGGCTGTCGAGCCAGGTGTCGCCGATGCGGTAGATGTTGGCGGCCGTGCCCCAGCAGTGGCGCGAGGCGTGCCGGCTGAGCGCATGCGCCGGCGAGCGATAACCGCCGTTGGCGGCCACGTGCACATAGGTGCCGACTTCCTGGCGGAACAGTTCGAGCGCGCCGGCCAGCAGCACGACCGCGCACGGAACGTAGCGCGGGAAGGTCCGCATCAGCGGCGTTTCGCGCACGTCGACCCCGATCAGTTCCCACAGCTTGAAGTTGGGGCTCAGCGGCGTCTCCAGCGCCTGGCTCCACGAATCCACCCGAAGGAACGACGATGGCAGAGTGCGGGAGATGCCGCAGCGGTCCTGCAGTGTTTCGCCAGGGCGCAGCACCTGCCGCGCCTGGTCGGACAGTTCGTGCGCGTGGACGAGGGGCAGCGGCAGCATGCTCAATTGCGGTTCCCCGTCATGTACTCGTACACGGCGCGCGAGATCCGCGCGATCGTTTCCTGGCGCGCGTTCACGTCCGGCGCCCACTCGGTGAGGATCACCACGACGTACGCATCGCGGCCGTCGAGATAGACGATGCCTGCGTCGTGGGCGACGGTGGAGATCTCGCCGGTCTTGTGGGCGACGCGCGCATCCTCCGGGAGGCCGGCCGGGATGCCGCTGCGAAAGCGCTGCTGGTGCAGGATGTCGAGCATCGCCTTCGAGGCGTCGGCCGAGATGGCCTTGCCCTCCTCGACCAGGCGCAGCGTTTCGCACAGGCCGGCGGCGGTCACGCGGTTGTTGATGCCGGCTTCCCACGCCGACTCGTCCTCGACGCCGCGGCGCAGGTCGATGCCGCTCACGTGCAGCCGCGCCAGCGATGCGCGCGCGGCCTCGATGCCCACGAGGTCGAGCAGCAGGTTGGTGGCCAGGTTGCTGCTGGTCACGATCATGTGCTCGGCCAGCTCGTGCACAGTCAGCATCCGCCCGATGGCCGCCTGCACCTCCGCGTTGGCGTCGCTGCTGCGCGGCACGCGATACGGCCGGCCATCGACGACGCTGATGAAGCGGTTGCGCACGTGCACGCGCGAGATCGGGTCGAAGCGATGCTGCTCGATGGCGTCGTACACGCCGAGTAGGACCGGCACCTTGATGGTGCTGGCGGCGTGGAACCAGCGGGCCGGGTTGATCGACCAGGTCGTGTGGTGCTCGAAGTCGTAGACCGCGACGGCGACGGCGGACGCCCTGGCGTCTTCCCCGATCCTCAGGATGGTGTCGCGCAGCGTGGCCTCGGTCATGGGGTCGGGTGCTGTTGCGGTCGAGTTGGGCGTGAGGTGTTCCAGACCGCCATCCTGAGCCAGGATACGTGCGCGCCGCGTCGGACTAGGGCCAAATTGCTTGTCGCCGGCCCGGGGCGGGCTACCAACCCAGCCCGAACCGCAGCGCCAGCATCACGCCCGTGCCGCAGGCGATGGTGCCGAACAGGCTGCCCCGCCAGGCGTAGAACGCCAGGCCCGCCAGCGCGCCGAAGATGCGCGCGTCGCGCCAGGTGTCGATCAACTGCCCCTGCGTCATCACCAGTTCCGGGGCCACCACGGCGGCCAGGGCGGCGACCGGCGCATAGCGCAGGCCCTCGCGCAGCCACAGCGGCATCGGCAGGTCGTCCTTGGGCACCAGGAAGAACGCGCGGCAGGCCAGCGCGATGGCCGCCATGCCCAGGGTGGTGAAGAAGATCTCGAGCGAACTCACGAGCCGGCTCCCGCACGCAGCCGGGGCGCGCGGCCGGCCAGCACGCCCACCGCCACCGCGGCCGCGATGGCGGCGATGATGTTCAGCTTCAGCGGCAGCGCATAGGCCGCCACGGCGGCACAGCCGGCGACCACCGCCGCGATGCCGGTGACCGGGTTGCGCAGCTGCGTGCAGGTCAGCGCCAGCAGCGCCATCGTGCCCGCGAAGCCGAGGTTCCAGGCCTCCGGGATGCCATGGCCCAGCACGATGCCCGTGATGGTGGCCACCTGCCAAACACCGAAGGTGACCAGCGCGCTGCCCAGGAAGTAGTCCTCGTACGGGCGGCCCGGCAACGGCTCGGGAAAGCGGCGGATGAACAGCGCGAAGCTGGTGTCGCCCATGACGAAGCTGAGTTTCATGCGCTGGCGCAGCGGCAGGTGCGCGAAGTACGGCCGGTAATGGAAGCTGAAGGCCATGAAGCGCAGGCTGACGCACAACGTGGTGGCCCAGACCACCCACATCGGCGCGTCGGCCGCGATCAGCGGCAAGGCGGCGATCTGGGCCGAGCCGGCGTAGACCAGCAATGTCATCAGGATGGAGAGCGGCACGCCCATCCCGCTCTTGGCCATGGCCACGCCGGCGACCAGGCCCCAGGCGGCGATGCCGATCGCCATGGGAATGGCCTCCACGGCCCCCTCGCGGAACATGGGGCGACGCGCCACGGCGAGCGCCTGGTCACAGATGGATGCGGCAGAAGACCTCAGAGACACACGACCCCCTCTCGAGGAATCGATTGTCGGCGGGATCGGTGCCGCCCCCTTTCAGCCGGCGGACGACGCCCACTCGGCCGGCAAGGCCCCGGACGCTGCACACTCCAGCACCAGACCGCCACCGCCCCGCATGCAGCCCACCACGCCACCGCCCCCACCTCCCCCCCTGCAGGGCCTTGACGCCCGCGAAGCCGCGGAGCGCCTGCGCCGCTTCGGCCCCAACGACACCGGGGAGGGTCGCAAGCGGGGTTGGCTCGGCGCCGTGAAGACGGTGGCCGGCGAGCCGATGTTCCTGCTGCTGCTGGCCGCAGCGGGGGTGTACCTCGCGGTCGGGGACCTCGGCGAAGGCCTGCTGCTGGGCTTCTTCGCGGTGGTCTCGGTCGGGCTGGTGATCCTGCAGCAGCACCGGGGCGAAGAGGCCCTGGACGCGTTGCGCGCGCTGGCCGTCCCGCAGGCGCGCGTGATCCGCGGCGGCGTCACGCAGCGCATCCCCTCGCTGGAGGTGGTCCCCGGCGACCTCGTCGTGCTGTCCGAAGGCGAGCGCATTCCGGCCGATGGCGTGTTGCGCGAGGCGCTGGCCGTGCAGGTGGACGAGTCGCTGCTCACCGGCGAATCGGTGCCGGTGCGCAAGCTCGCGTCCGGCGCGGCGCCGCTCGAGCAGCTTCCCGGCGGCGAGGACACCCCGCATGTGTTCGCCGGCACGCTGGCGGTGTCCGGCCATGGCGTGGCGGAGGTCACGGCGACCGGCCGCAACACGCAGATGGGCCGCATCGGCGCCTCGCTGGCCGGCATCGACTCTGGCCAGACGCCGCTGCAACGGCAGCTCGGGCGCCTGGTGCGCCAGTTCGGCTGGGTGGCGATCGCCCTGAGCGCGCTGCTGGTGCTGGGTTATGGGCTGCTGCGCGGGCAATGGCTGCAGGGCCTGCTGTCGGCGCTGGCGTTCGCGATGGCGATGCTGCCCGAAGAGATCCCCATGGTGATGACGGTCTTCATCGGCCTGGCCGCCTGGCGCATGGCGCGGGTCAAGGTGCTGGCGCGCCGGCCGGCGGTGGTCGAAGCACTGGGCGCCGCCACCGTGCTGTGCGTGGACAAGACCGGAACGCTCACGGAAAACCGGCAGAAGCTGCGCCGGCTGGTGACCGACACAGCGGACGTGGACCTCACCCAGGGCGGTCCGGTGCCCGAGGAAGTCCATGCGCTGCTGGAATACGGCGTGATGGCCTCGCGCCGCGGCAGCGCCGATCCCCTGGACGCCGCCGTGGTTGCCGGCGGCGACCGGTCGTTGCAGGGCACCGAACACCTGCATCCCCAGTGGTTGCTCGAGAAGGAATATCCCCTGACACCGGAGTTGCTGGCGATGTCGCAGGCCTGGACCCGGCCGGATGGCTCCCGCGAGGTGGCGGCCAAGGGCGCCGCGGAGGCGATCGCCGACCTCTGCCACCTCGACGCGGCGCGCACGGACCGGCTGCTGCAGCAGGTGCACGCGCTGGCCGCGGAGGGTCTGCGCGTGCTGGCCGTGGCGCGGGGCCGCACTGCAGCCGGCCAGCCGGCGCCGCCGCAGCAGCACGACTACGACTTCGAACTGCTCGGGTTGATCGGCTTCGAGGACCCGCTGCGCGCCGACGTGCCGGCCGCGGTCGCGCAGGCGCATGCCGCGGGCATGGCGGTGGTGATGATCACCGGCGACCACTCGGCCACGGCGCTTGCCATCGCGCGCCAGGCCGGCATCGCCACGGCGGCGGGCGCGCTCACCGGCGAGCAGGTCGAAGCACTGGACGATGCGGGCCTGCGGCAGGCCGTGCGGGAAGTGCGCGTGTTCGCGCGGACGATGCCCCAGCACAAGCTGAGGCTCGTGCAGGCCTTCCAGGCCAACGGTGAGACGGTGGCGATGACGGGCGATGGCGTGAACGATGCGCCGGCGCTGAAGGCCGCGCACATCGGCATCGCGATGGGCGTGCGCGGCACCGACGTGGCGCGCGAGGCGGCGGGCCTGGTGCTGCTCGACGAGGACTTCTCGCGCATCGTGGCCGGGGTGCGCACCGGCCGCCGCACCTTCGACAACCTGCGGCGCGCCATGACCTACATCACCGCCATCCACGTGCCGATCGCCGGGCTGGCGCTGCTGCCGGTGCTGTTCGGGCTGCCTCCGCTGCTGCTGCCCGCGCACGTGGTGCTGACGGAGATGATCATCGACCCGGCCTGCTCGTTCGCCTTCGAGGGCATCGCCGAGGAGCGCGGCATCATGCAGCGGCCGCCACGCCCCGCGCGCGAAGCGCTGCTCGGCCGCGCCACCGTCTGGCGCGGGCTGGCCGAAGGCGGCGTGCTGCTGGTGGTGGTGCTGGCGATCTACGTGCTCACGCTCGACCAGGGGGTGGAACTGGCACGCACGCACTCCGTGCTGGCGATGACGGCGGGCAACCTGGTGCTGGTGGCCGCCAACGTCGGCACGGCAGGTCGCCCCGGGTGGAACCTGCCGCTGCTGGTGGTGTCCGCGATCGCCGCTGCCGCACTCGGTGTCGGCATCGCCTGGCCACAGGCGCGCGAGCTGCTGGGCTTCGCCGTGCCGTCCTGGCCCGGCATGCTGGCGGGCGCTGGCGTGGCGTGCGGCGCCGTGCTGCTGTCCGCGTGGCTCCTTTCGCGCCGAAGTCCCACGGAAGCCGACTGACGCGACGCGGCTGGCCGTGCCGCGGTTCGGCGACCTCGCCCGATCAGCGCTTGAGCCTTCCCGCCTGGACCTGCATCGCCTCCATCGCCACCTTGAAGAGGTCGTTGGCGGTGGCGCGTTTGCGCTTCGCGTCGAGCAGGGCCACGGAATCTGGCGGTGGCCCACGGCCTTCGATCGATGCCAGGGAACAGGCGAGGATCTCCCTCTCGGCGGCCGAGGCCACCTTGTTCGCTACCCGCCACTCCTTCAGGTAGTCCGTTGCCGGGAGATCGTCCAGGGGCTACTCCTCGCGCGAAACCTTCCGGCGAAATGGCCATCTTGTCCGTCAGGGCCATTATGGGCGCACTGCCTTGGCCGCCTGGCGGCGCCGCGATCCATGGGACCAGGAACCTGCAAATGGACATCGAATGGAATGCCTTCACGCCCGGCGCCGCCCGCATCGGCGGTGCGCTGATCGGCGTGGCCACGATCGACAAGCGGCTCGTGCTGGGAAGCACCATGTTCGGAGTGGGTTGGGGCCTGGCGGGCTTCTGCCCCGGACCGGCCCTGACGGCGCTCGGCATGGGCGAGCCCAAGGCGCTGCTGTTCGTGGCGGCGATGCTGGCCGGCATGGGCATCTACGAGGTGCTGGAGCGCAGGCGGATCGCCCCGCCGTCGACCCAGGCGAGGTGACAATGGGAGGCCACCCCGCCTGGAGCCGGACATGATCTTCAAGCAGCTCTTCGAACCTGTCTCGAGCACCTACACCTATCTCCTCGGCTGCGAGGAAACCGGCCAGGCGGTGCTGGTCGACCCGGTGATCAACGCCATGGACCGCGACATGCAGGTGCTGCAGGAACTCGGCCTGCGGCTGGCGTATACCCTGGACACGCACATCCATGCCGACCACATCACCTCGGCACTGGAGCTGAAGAAGCGCACCGGCAGCCGGATCGCCGCGCCGGCGATCGACCGCCTGCCGTGCGTGGACTTCGGCGTGGAAGAAGCCACGCCGCTGGCGGTGGGCTCTCTCGGCATCCGCGGCCTGCACACGCCCGGCCACACCGACGGCCATTTCTCGTACGTGCTCGGTGACCGCGTGTTCACCGGCGACGCGCTGCTGATCGACGGCTGCGGCCGCACCGATTTCCAGAACGGCGACTCGCGCGTTCTCTTCGACAGTGTCACCCACAAGCTGTTCGCGCTGCCCGGCGAGACGCTGGTCTATCCGGCCCACGACTACTCGGGCCGGCACGTTTCGTCCATCGCGCAGGAGAAGACGCGCAATCCGCGCCTGGGTGGCGGCAAGACGCTGGAAGAGTTCACCGCCATCATGGCGTCGCTGAACCTGCCTTATCCGAAGTTCATCGACCACGCGGTGCCTGGCAACAAGGCCTGCGGCGAGTGCCCGACGAACCTGCCGCAGGAGCTGCAGAAGTACTGCGGGCAGATGGCGGAGAGCCCGCAAGGGTGAGCCTCGCCGGCGGCCTGCCGGCCGCCATGCGCACCCGCTATCGCGCCAGCGCCAGCTTGTGCAGCAGCTCCGCCAGCATCCGCTGCTCGGCGAGCGTCAGGGTGTGGAAGCGTGCCCGCTCCGCGGCGAGCAGGGTCTGCGTGAGCTCGGCGACCAGCCGCTCCGCGGCCCGTGTCACGCGCAGGTGCTGGCCGCGGCGATCCTGCTGGTTCACCTCGCGCAGGATGAAGCCGCGGGTGTGCAGCTTCTCGAGGCTGGAAGTGACGTAGGGCGCGCTCAGGCACAGCGCCTTGCGCAAGCGCGCCGGCGACACGCCGGGGTTGGCCTGGATCAGCGCCAGCATCGTGTATTCGACCGCCTTCAGGTCCTGCGGCCGGCCGACCTGCTCGTCGAAGACTTCGATGGTGACGATGGAAGCCTGCGCCAGCTGGTAGCCCACCAGTTCCTTCATCGCCGCTTCGTCGAGCGCCACCGATGGCGTGGCACTCGGTTCGTCCGGAGGGGCGGCGAAAGCGGCGGGGGCGCGCCTGGTCGGCTTGCGGGGTGAGGGGCTCATGGCGTGCGCCGATCTTAGCGAAGGTGCACACGACCGAGACTCGTTCGGGGTCGAAACAAATCGTCACCATCTGCTGCGGCGCGGTTAAGGGTAAGTCCCGCCCATATCGTTCGCCGAGCGAACTAGATTGCGTTCTCCCCCCCCCCCACCCAGGAGACATCCGCATGCGCTCCCGCCTTCGCGGCACCTGTGCCGCCCTCCTTGCCTCGCCCCTCCTCCTCGTCCTGGCCGCATGCGGCGGCGGCGGCACGCCCGCAGCCGCGCCGGAAGCATCGGCCTCCCTGGCACTGGAAAAGCGCGGACCGCCGCCTGCCACCAGCAAGACCGTGACGGCGCAGGAATGCGACCGCTCGGTGCTGGGTGACACCATCTCCCCCGAGTCGATCGGCGAGCCCGTCTCCGGCATCACCCTGAACGACTGGACCTGGGTTGCGGCCACGGCCAACACGCCGGCCTACTGCCGCGTCGGAGGCAGCATGACGCCCATCGATCCGGCCGCGCCGCCCATCAACTTCCGCGTGGCCCTGCCCTCGACCTGGAACTACCGCTACGTGCAGGTGGGCGGCGGCGGCATGAACGGGTCGATCCCCGGCCTGACCGGCGGCCCCGGCGCCGGCACGCCGACCTACCTGGCGCGCGGCTGGGCGGTGGCGGGCAGCGACTCGGGCCATTCGGGCTTCGGTGCGGAGTGGGCGCTGAACGACGAGGCGATGAAGAACCTCGGCTACATGCAGATGAAGAAGACGCGCGACGCGGCCTGGGTGCTGATGAAGCGCCTGTATGGCGGCAAGCCCTACTTCGCCTACTGGGTGGGAGGTTCGCAAGGCGGGCGCGAGGGCCTGACGGTCATGAAGAAGTACCCGTCGGACTTCAACGGCATCGTCGTGACGGTGCCCATCGTCAACTTCTCCAGCCTGATGCTGGCCCCCGAGTGGCTGCGCATCCAGGAAAAGCCGCTGGCCAACTGGGTGACCCCGGCCAAGCGCACCGCGATCGTCACCGAGATGATGCGGCAGTGCGACGGGCTCGACGGCCTGCAGGACGGCATCATCAACAACTACCCGGCCTGCCGCGCCATCTTCGACGTGAACCAGGGCGCCGCCGGCCGCGACCCCTGGGCGGCCAAGCGCTGCCCCGGCAACGTGGATCCGGATCCGGCGGACACCAGCGCCAATGCCTGCCTCACCGACGGCCAGATCTCGACACTGCACTTCAAGCACACGCGCTACCAGTTCGCCACCCGCTCGCCTTCAACACGCGCTCCTTCGGCATGTGGCTGCCCAGCACGGACCCGGGGGGCTTCGGCCTGATCGAGTCGCGCCGCTACCGCGGCCAGGAAGGCGCTGCGCCCGACGCGCCGGTGCACTCGCACCTGGGCATCGCGGGGGTGACGGGCTTCCTGTTCCAGGACCTCACCGCCAACCCGCTGGACTACGTCGAAGGCGGCGCACTGAATGCCCGCCGCGTCGAGATCTCCGAGTACCTCGATGCCACGCATCCTGACCTCACCTCGTTCTACAAGCAGGGGGGCAAGCTGATCGTCACCGTGGGCACCAACGATTCGCTCGCATCGCCCGGCGCGCAGCTGGACTACTACCAGAGCGTGATCGACCGCATGGGCCGGGATGCCGTGGACCGCTTCGCCCGCCTGTGGGTCATGCCGCAGGGCGGCCACGGCCTGAGCGGCAACGCGTACAACGTGAACGGCCTGGGCCAGCCGCAACCCACGACCACCATCCCCAACACCATCGACCGCGTCGGGATGATGGTCGACTGGGTGGAGAACGGTGCCGCGCCGCCGATGCACGCGACCCTCACGGCGGGTGCGCGCTCGCTGCCCATGTGTTCGTATCCGGCCTATCCGCGCTACCAGGGCGGCGGCCTGCCGACCGACCAGGCCAGCTCGTACGACTGCGCGCAGGAGTAGGCGACCTGCGCATCGGAAGGGCCCCTCGCGGGGCCCTTTTTCATGGGCTACTGGTCGCGGTTTCGCCGGGCGGCTGGAACGGGCACCGGTGACGACGCCATGGGGCGGACCGCACCCGCCGGAGCGCGCGCCTGCGGATCGGTGACGTCCCAGGAGCCGAACACCTCCTGGGTCGTGCGGGTCTCGGGCAACACGTAGACGATGGCCCCCGTCTTCTTCACGGCAGGACTCAGCACCTGCTCGTAGAAGTGCACCGGCAGGTTCACGCAACCGAAGGAGATCCGGTTGTCCTGCTCGGTGGGCGTCGCCAGCCGCTCGAGGCGGCGCTCCGCGGCGACGGTGGGGCGCACCCGGTGCATGGAGAGCGCCGCGTCGTAGTCGATCCAGATCACGTCCTCGCCGTCCGTGTTGACGCCGGGCTGCGCCTCGAAACGTCCGGCATGGGTCGTCTTCTCTTCGGGGCGGATCTGCGCCAGCGGCTTGTCGCCGATGCCCGGCACGCTGTCGTCGCCGATCGCGGACCCGAGCAGCGCAGGCGTGGCCGCGACGAGCCGTCCCTGCGGCTCGAAGGTGTAGACCCTGGCCGCCTTCTTGTCGAGGATCACGACCGACTTGCCCTGGTTGTCGCCGGTGAAGAACGCCCAGTTGGCGACGTGCCGCGCCTCCTGCGATGGCATCTCGTCGCCGAAGTCGGCCAGGGGCCGCGCGGCGCGCGGAGCCGACGCGGGCGGCGCGACGGTGGGCACCGCCGGCGGCGGCGGCGCCTGCCGGTCACGAATCCAGGGAACCGCGACCACCAGCACCAGCGCGCCGATGATGGCGCCGTTGCGGAGGGAGCGGAGGAACTCGTTGCGATCGTTGGCGGAACCGGTGGCGGACATGCGTGCTGGTCATCGATGGAAAGCCGCACAGCGTAAGTGCGGATCCTCTTGTGCAGGCGTCCCGCCCGCACCGAGCCGATGTAGGACGCCGCCGCCGACCTGGGTTTTGCAGCGCCCTTGAATGCACCCGGGTCAGGCTGCTGCTGGAAGTTCCAGCCGCGCCTGCAAACCGCCTTCCACGCGCGGAGCGAGACTGAAGCTGCCGCCGTGGCGCTTCGCAATGGCGTCCACGATGGCCAGGCCGAGGCCGCTGCCGCCTGCCGCCTTGCTGCGGCGCCAGAACCGGCGGGTCGCCATGGCGCGGTCCTCCTCGCTCAGTCCGGGGCCGCGGTCCAGCACTTCGAAACGCACCTGGCCATCGCTGCCGCTAACGATGCGCAGGTCGACGCCAGCATCTTCGGGCGAGGCGCGAACCGCGTTGTCGAGAAGATTGCGCATCGCCGAGACGAGCAGCACCTCCGGCACACGCACGCACCACGCCGCCTGCCCCGGGTCCAGCGTGACCTTCCCCGGCGTGCGCCAGGAGGCCTCCACCTCGGCCACCGCCTGGCGCGCTGCATCGGCGGCGTCGGCGCAGAGGTTCGGATCGACTTCGTCGCCGCCATCCAGGCGTGCCAGCAGGAGCAGTTGCTCCAGGGTGCGCTGCATCCGCAGCACGCCATCGTCCGCGTGGGCCAGCGCCTCCTTCACCTCGGGGGCATCCTTGTTCCGCGCCAGTGCCAGCCTGAGCACCTGCAGATGCGTCTTGACGGCCGTCAACGGGGTCCTGAGCTCGTGCGCCGCATCGTCGGTGAAGCGGCGCTCGCGCGCGATCGTGCTGCGCACCCGCAGGAGCAGGTGCGCGATGGTGTCCACCAGCGGGCGCAGTTCCCTGGGCACCGGCCCGTGGGGCAACTCGGCGTCGTCGTCGGGCCGCCTTTGCGCCAGGGCATGCCGCATGCGCTCCAGCGGCGCCAGTCCGCCGCCGATGCCGAGCCACAGCGCGAACAGCGTTCCGACCAGCGCCACCGCGAACGGAACGGCCGCGGTGAGCGCGACGTCCTTCAGCAGTGCTTCACGCGCGTCGATGCGGTCCGCGGTGGCGATGCGCAGCCCGCCCTGGTTCAGCACATAGATGCGCCATAGCTTGCCGCCGTAGATGCCGGTGCTGTAGCCCAGCGAGGCATCGTCCAGCGCGGGGCTCGATGCCGTCCGCGCCACCTTCTGCACGCTGACTTCACCGCGCACCAGGCTCACCTCGCAGGCCAGGCCGTCGCGCGCCACGACGTCCAGCAAGGGCTTGGCCGCCGCCCCGCCGGAGAGCGACTCGGTCGGGAACTGCAGCGCCAGGCCCGCCACCATGCGCGCCGACGCGGCCAGGCGATCGTCCAGGGCCGTGCGCAGTTCGCCGCGCAGTTCCACCATCATCCAGGCCGCGACGGCCGTCCAGAGCAGGACCAGCGATGCGCCGATGATCACCAGCAGCCGGACGCGCAGGCTGTTCATGCCGACCCCAGCCGGTAGCCGATGCCGCGCACCGTCTCCACGATTCCGCTGCCCAGCTTGCGGCGCAGGTGATGGATGTGCACGTTCACGGCGTTGCTCTCGACCTCCTGCTCCAGCCCGTAGAGCCGGTCGCGCAACTGCTCGGCGCTCAGGATCGCTCGGGGATGTTGCAGGAGCGTGGCCAGCAGGGTGCGCTCGCGCCGCGACAACTCCACCGGCTCTCCGTGCAGCCAGGCCTGCCCCGACGAGGGCTCGAACGTCACGCCCCCATGCGAGATGCGATCCATGGTGCGGCCGGCGGAGCGCCGCAGCAGGGCGTGCAGGCGCGCCACCAGTTCGTCGAGGTCGAAGGGCTTGAGCAGGTAGTCGTCGGCGCCGGCCTGCAGCCCCCGCACGCGGTCCGATACGGCGTCCCTGGCGGTCAGCACCAGCAAGGGCATGCCGATGCCGCGGGCGCGCCAGCGCGCCAGCAGGTCCATGCCGTCCCCGTCGGGCAGCCCCAGGTCCAGGACGGCAAGGTCGAACTCGGACGCCGCCAGCGCTGCTTGCGCGGCAGCGGCGGTCTCTGCGTGGTCCACGGTGAACCCGTGCAGGCGCAAGCCCGCGGCCACGCCGTGGGCCACGGAAGGATCGTCTTCGACGAGCAGGAGGTGCACTAGCGAACTCTTAACGACGCCTTAATCGCGGCTTGCCAGACTGTGCTCGAACCGCGAACAAGGGTGGCATGAAAGAAGCGTTGGAATGGAGATGGCTGAGACAGTTCCCCGCATGGGTGCTGGTGCTCGCCGCATGGATCGCGGTTGCGCCCGCATGGGCTGCCGCTGAATTCCTGGAGCCCGAGAAGGCCTTCCGGCTGGCTGTGCAGGAACAAGGCGCGGGCCAGGTGCAACTGCAGTGGACCATCGCCCCGGGGTACTACCTGTACCGGAATCGTATCGGAGTGAGCGGAACCGGTGTGGGCGCGGTGGAGAAACCGCGCGGCGAGGTCAAGGAAGACCCGAACTTCGGCACCGTGGAGGTCTACCACGAGGCCGTGCAGGTGGGCGTCCAGGCCGGCACCGCCTCGACGCTGCGCGTCACCTGGCAAGGCTGCGCCGACGAAGGCCTGTGCTACCCGCCGGTGGAAAAGGACATCGTGCTGGCCAGCACGGGCCCATCGGCTGCTGCCCCGAGCGCACCCGTACCGGCCGCATCGACGACGGGCGCATCGACGGCGGCCATCGTTGCAGGCAACGACGCCGACATCAGCCGCCTGCTCTCGCAACGTTCGCTGGCCTGGACCCTGCCCCTCTTCTTCGTCCTGGGCATCGGGCTGGCGTTCACGCCCTGCGTGCTGCCCATGGTGCCCATCCTCTCGAGCATGGTGGTGGGCAGCGGGGCCACCCCGCGCCGCGGCTTGCTGCTGTCCCTGGCTTTCGTCGGGCCGATGGCGGCGGTCTATGCGGGCATGGGCGTGCTGGCCGCGCTGGCGGGCGCCGGGCTGCAGGCCTGGATGCAGAACCCGTGGACCCTGCTGTCGTTCGCCGCCGTGTTCGTCGTGCTGGCACTGGCCATGTTCGGCTTCTACGAACTGCAACTGCCGGCGTTCCTGCGCGACCGCCTCGCGAGCAAGACGGTCCGGGGAGGATCTCTCACGGGCGCGGCGGCGATGGGCGCGCTGTCCGCCGTGCTGGTCGGCCCCTGCATGACGGCGCCGCTGGCGGGCACGCTGCTGTACATCGCGCAGGGCGGCTCGGCCGCGGAAGGCGCGCTGCTCCTGCTTTCACTGGGGCTCGGCATGGGCGTGCCGCTGGTCGTGCTCAGCACCTGGGGCGCACGCTGGCTGCCGCGCCCCGGCCCCTGGATGGACCGGGTGAAAGCGGCGTTCGGATTCATTTTGCTGGGCATCGCGATCTGGATGGCGCAGCGCGTGATCGCGCCGCAATGGAGCCTGCTGCTGTGGGGCTGCCTGCTGGTGGCGCTGGCCTTTTCGCTGTGGCAACTGGCACGCTCCGCGGTCGCGGCGAACTTGCGACCCGCCTCCACGCTGGTGGCGCGCAGCGGGGCTGCGGTCGCGGGGCTCTGGGGGGCGGCATTGGTGTTCGGTGCCGCCGCCGGCGCCAGCGACCCCAGCCAGCCGCTGCGCAACCTCGTCGCCGCGCCTGCTGCATCGGCCGCCGCCGCGCCCGCGTTCGAGACGCTGCAGGACCCTGCGCTGCTGCAGGCGCGCCTGGCGGATGCCGCCGCACGCGGCCAGCCCGCGCTGGTGGAGTTCTCCGCCGACTGGTGCACGTCCTGCAAGACGATCGAGCGGGAGGTCTTCGGCGACCCGCGCGTCGGTCGCGCCCTGGACGGTGTCCTGCTGCTGCGCGCCGACGTGACACGCAGCGATGTGGCCCAGCGCGCATTCATGCAACGCCTCCAGGTGATGGGCCCGCCCACGCTCATGCTGTATGCGCCGCAGGGCGAGGAGCGGCGCGACCAGCGGCTGGTCGGCGAGTTCGGGCCCGAAGCACTCCTGGAGCGCCTGCAGACGGGGAGCACCGGATCGTGACGCAGACCCTCACGCTCGGGCCGCTGGTCCTGTCCCTGCCCCTGCTCGCGGGCGCCGCGTCGTACCTGTTCGCCAACCACGTCGGCCGGCGCGTGGCCGGTACGCAAGCCGCCGAGGTGGAGCGACACATCCTGCGCACGCTGCTGGTCGGACTCGTCGCCGCCCGGCTGGCCTTCGTGGTGCAGTTCCACGATGCTTACCTGAAAGCGCCGCTGTCCATGCTCGACATCCGCGACGGCGGCTGGCATGCGGCGATCGGGATCGGTGCGGCACTTGCGTATGCAGGCGTCGTGCTCGCGCGGCGCTCGGCGCTGCGCAAGCCGCTGTTCGCGGCGGCCGGCACCGCGGCCGGCCTCTGGCTCGCGGCCACCCTGGCGCTGTCGGCCGGGGGCTCGGGCGACGTGCGCATGCCGCAGCTGGCACTGCCCGCCACCGACGGCACGACGGTCCGTCTGGCCTCGTTCGAGGGCCGGCAGACGGTGGTGAACCTGTGGGCGACCTGGTGCCCGCCGTGCCAGCGCGAGATGCCCGTGCTGCAGAAGGCCCAGGCCGCGCGGCCCGACGTCCACTTCGTCTTCGTGAACCAGGGCGAATCCGCCCAGCAGGTCGCCGCCTACCTGGCCCGCAGCGGCCTGCAGCTGCGCAACGTGCTGCTCGACGCCAAGGGCGACGCGGGCACGGCACTGGGTCACCGCGCCCTGCCCACCACCCTCTTCTTCGACGCCGAAGGCCGGCTCGTCGACACCCGCCTGGGTGAACTCTCCGAAGCCTCGCTCGCCGAGCGGCTCGCCAACCTTCCTCCTTCCGGACCCAAGAAATGAAACTGAAATCCCATGTCCTTGCCCTCGCCGCGACCGCCGCCGTCGGCATCGCTGGCGTCGTGACCCAGGTCGTCGTCGCCGCGCCGGAACGCCCGGCCGCCCTGCAAGCGCTCGAGAAGCAAGGCGTCACCATCGTCGGCACCTTCCCCGCGCCGGGCGGCCTCACGGCCTGGGCCGGCTACATCGGCCAGCGGCCGCTCTCCCTGTTCGTGACGCCCGACGGCAAGCACGTCATCGCGGGCACGCTGCTGGATGCGCAGGGTGAGGAGGTGGCCGAAGCAGCGCTGGAGAAAACCGTGCGCGGTGCCATGACCGCGGGCGCGTGGAGCAAGCTCGAGTCCAGCCACTGGATCGAAGACGGGAAGAAGGACGCCCCCCGCACGGTCTACGTCTTCACCGATCCGAACTGCCCGTACTGCAACAAGTTCTGGGCCGACGCCCGCCCGTGGGTGGACAGCGGCAAGGTGGTGCTGCGCCACGTGATGGTCGGCATCCTCACGCCGACCAGCGCCGGCAAGGCCGCGGCCCTGCTGGCTGCCAAGGACCCGGCAGCGGCACTGAGTGCGTACGAGCGTGGCCACATGGAGCAGAACGGCAAGTCGATCGCGTCCGGACGCGTTCGCCCGCTCGCCGACGCCGGCCTGAAGCCGCTGGAAGACATCCCGGCCGACATCGAGCGCAAGCTGACCGCCAACCACCGGCTGATGGCGTCGCTCGGCCTGCAGGCCACGCCGGCGATGGTCTGGCGCGACGCGAACGGCGCCGTGCAGATGCGCACCGGGGCGCCGCCGTCGGAGATTCCGGCGATCCTGGGCCCGCGTTGAAGGAGCGCAGCGACGTGCACCCTGCCGACCACCCCCTGCGCATCGTCCTGCACGCACCGACGGCTTCGGCCGCAATGCGGGCCCGGAAGAACGCCGCCAACCTCTCGAAGCAGTCCACGCCGGTCGAGGTCCGGATCGTGGTGAACGCCGAAGCGGTCGAGGCGGTGCTCGACACGCCCGATGCCGGTGCCGACCGCATCACATTCGTCTGTCCGCACACACTGGCACGCATCGGCCGTTACGCGCCGCAGCCGCTGGCCGTGCTGGAGGAATCCGCCGTGCTGGCGATCGCCCGCATGCAGGCGGACGGCTGGCACTACATCCGGTCCTGAACCGGCAGCGCTACTGCCGCAGGATCTTCTCCATCTTGCGGCCCTTGGCGAGCTCGTCGACCAGCTTGTCGAGCCAGCGGATCTTCTGCATCAGCGGGTCTTCGATCTCCTCCACACGCACGCCGCAGACCACGCCGGTGATCGCCGACGCGTTCGGGTGCATCGCAGGGGCTTGCGCGAAGAAGGTGGCGAAGTCGTTTTCCCGGTCGATCTGCCGCTGCAATCCCGCACGGTCGTAGCCGGTCAACCAGCAGATGACCTGGTCGACTTCTTCCTTCGTGCGGTCCTTGCGCTCGGCCTTCTGCACGTACAGCGGATAGACCTTCGCAAACGGCATGGCGAAGATTCGATGCTCGGCCATCGGCGTCCTCCTGGATCGGGCAGCGCCAAGACTAGCCGATCACCACCTCGACCAGGCTGCAGCCCTTGCGCGCCAGCGCAGCCTCCAGTACAGCGTGCAGCCCCTGGGCGTCGGTCACGCGCTCGCCGGGGCAGCCTTGCGCGATCGCGAGCTGGTCGTAGCGGATGCCGGGCACGGCTATGCCGACCACCTTCTCGCCCGGCGCGAACCCGAGCAGGCCGGCGTGGCGTTTCATGGCGGCGTAGCCACCGTTGTTCAGCACCACGAAGGTGACGTCCAGCCCGAGCTGCGCGGCGCTCCAGAGGCTCTGGATGCTGTACATGCTGGAGCCGTCGCCGATCAGCGCGATCACCCTGCGATCGCGTTGCGCCAGCGCGATGCCCACGGCCGCCGGCATGCCGAAGCCCAGGCCGCCGCTGGCCATGGTGAAGAAAGTGCCGGGCCGCGTCATCGGCAGGTACTGCTGCATCCACGGACGGGCCGTGGGCGCCTCTTCCACCACGATGTCGGTGGGGCGGCGCAAGCGCGCCAGCGCCTGCAGCACGTACGCCGTGCTGAGCGGATCCGTCGCCGAAACCTCGGGCGGCGCGGGGCGCGGCGCCGGCGCGTGGCGGGGCCGTTGCAGTAGATCCTGCAGCAGGTCCTCCAGCGCCAGGCGGATGCCGCCCAACACGCTGAGGCCTTCCGGCACGGACGCCGCGGCCTCGGGATCGTCGGTGAGCACCGCCAGCCGCGCGCCCTCGGGCACGTGCGAGCCTTCTGTGCCGCGCGGCACGTGGTAGGCGAACGCGGGCGCGCCAACCACCAGCACCAGGTCGTGGCCGGCCAGACGTTCGCGCAACTGCGCGCCGGCCGCAGGCAGGAAACCCCGGAACAGCGCATGGTCCTCGGGGAAGCTGCCGCGCGCCGACATCGGCGCCGCGAACACGCCGGCCTGGCAGGCTTCGGCCAGGCGCACGACCTGTTCCCAGGCGCCGTCGCGGTCGACCGCGGCGCCCACCACGATGGCGATGCGCTCACTCTTGCCGATCGCGTCACGCAGCGCGTCGATGCCATCGGCGGCCGGGCGGATGTCGCGGTATCCGGCGAGCCGCGGCGGTGCAGCGCAAGGCTGGTCCCAGTCGTCCGCCGGCACCGACACCATCACCGGGCCGCGCGGATGCTGCATCGCCGTCTGCCAGGCGCGGGCGATGGCCAGCGGCACGTCCTGCGCGCGCGCCGGTTCGATGCAGTACTTGACGTAGGGGCGCGGCAGCTCGGTGACCTGCCGCGAGAAGAGGTAGGGATCGAACGGGTGCAGCGCGCGGTACTGCTGCCCCGCCACGATCACGAGGGGCGTCTGGTTCTTGAACGCGGTGTAGATCGCGCCCATCGCATTGCCGACGCCTGCCGCCGAATGCAGGTTGACGAAGGCCGCGTTGCCGCTGGCCTGCGCGTAGCCATCCGCCATGCCGACCACGCAGGCTTCCTGCAGGCCCAGCACATAGTGCATGTCCCCGGGGAAGCCGCGGAACATCGGCAGCGGCCATTCGAGAACGGTTTCGCGCAGACCGCCGGCTGGGTGTTGCGCTCCAACTGGTCTTCCTTCGGGCGACAGGGCGCCCCCTCGATCGAACCGCAAGCGTGCCGCGCGCGCTCTTGCGCTCCCTGTGTGCAGCTCTGGGCGTGGCCGAAACGACCATCGCTTCGCTCAAGACGATCTATCAGCGCGTGGCCACGCTCTACGAGCATCAACAATGGGCGCGAGAACACGCCGGCATTGCGCCTGCAGATGATGAAGTCTTGACTGAACTTGGCCAGGCCCTGGAGAGCCTCGCAACGACCGCGGCTTCGGTCGACGAACTCGTCCAGGAGGCAGAGCTGTGGTTGTTCGGGCGCCAGCATCTGCTGCCGGTGGACCGCGCTCTTCGAGATCTCGCGCGCAAGGCTTTCGCATTTGTTGAGGCAGCAGCGTTGGACGCCGTCAACGACGAAATCCCTTCCGACAAGCAGGCACAGATACTCGCGGCGGTCCATTCCTCGCGGCGCGGCCGCATTGGGGGCACCGTTCTGGAATGGCTCAAGACGCCGGCGGGCAAACACAGCCCGACCAGCATCACGGAGGTCACGGACAAGATTTCCTACCTGAAGGAGCTTGGCGTCGACGCTTGGTCGTTGAGCCCGATCTCCAACGCGCGGTTGCGCGCCTATGCCCAGGCGATCGTCAACCGGCCGCCGGCCGAATCAAAACGCCGGGTCGGGGAAACGCAGGTGCTGGAGATGATCTGCTTCCTGCGCGTCACCTTGCTGGAGCTGACGGACACGTTGATGTACATGACCGGGCGGCGCGTGAACGACCTGGTGCGCCACGCTTCCAACCGCGTGACGGCCAAACGGGCGCGTAGCGCGGTCGAGTACCGCCAGCAGCACGAGGCGATGCGTCAAATCATTCATGACGATGGCCGCTCGGCCGAGGCGCGCATTGCAGCCCTGAAGGAGCTTCTACCGAAGGACGAGAAATCGCAGCCCACCAGCCATGCTGCCCTCGTTCGGCAGTCACTCACCGACGATGCCACTCGCGTCACGGCCCTGCTCAACTCGTTCTCGGACCTGGACCTGAAAGGAAATGCCGATCAGCGTCCGATGAAGCAAGTCGTCGTGCTGCGCGAACTGATCGGGCAAGGTGCCAGGGAGCTGCCCGTGGGTTTCGACGCCGACATGGCGGGTCCGCTATGGCATGACCTGCTTAGTGATGCTGATCGCACGAAAGCATTTGCAGCATTGAAGGCCTCCACGATGCTGGCGGTTCGCCAGGGGTTGCGGGGTGGACGACTCTGGATTGACCACAGTTGGGAATTTCGCAATCGGGAGGACTTGCTCATCCCGTCGGGCCAGTGGAAGAAGGAGCGCCAACACCTGATCAGTGCGCTCAGCCTGACCACCGATCCCCCGGAAGTTCCTCGCACGCCTGCACGCGCACTTGGATGTGGGACTGCGCGCGCTGTCGGAAGCCGTCACCGACGGCAAGCTGGAAATCGACCCCAACGGGATGGTGCGCTTCCACAAGCTGGAGGCGCTGCCCGTGGATGCGGTGATCCAGCGCAGCCGGGACGCGATGTTCTCGATCATCGGCCACGTCCAGTTTGGCGACATGATCGTGGAGATGGATGCTTGCACTGGCTTCAGCGAGATCCTGCTGGGGCGCCGCGCCAAAAACACCCAGGAACTCGTCGCCTGCTATGCGGCGCTGCTGGCGCACGGCACCGAAAACGACGCCAAGGGCGTTGCTGCGATGATTCCCGGCATCGAAGTGGCGCATATTTCAGCGGCCATGCGATCGCTGGAGGCGCGGGACCGCCTTCGCAAGGCCAACGAACGCGTGGTCGAGTTCCAGCGCAAGAATCCGATCGCCGAGTTGTGGGGTTCGGGTGACAAGGCCTCCGCGGACATGATGGCCCTGGACGCCTCCAGGCACCTCTACAACGCCCGCGTCGACCCGCGGCGGCGAACCTTCGCCGTCGGCCTGTACACCCATGTCCTGGAGTCCTACGGCGTCATCTACGACCAGCCGATCGTGCACAACGAGCGGCAAAGCTCCGCCGCTCTGGAAGGCGTCGAGCAATACAACGCCCGCAACGAGGAAAGCATGCGGCTGGCGCTGCTGGCCGTGGATACCCACGGCTACACCTACGTCGGTATGGCGGTCGCCAAACTGCTGGGATTCGACCTGTGCCCTCAGCTGCGGGACATGGCCGAGCGCAGGCTGTATTTGCCGCGCTCGATCGCGCTGCCGGAGAACCTGGAACGCATCGCCGTCACCAACGTTTCCGAACCCGCCATCGCCAAGGGATGGGACGAGCTGCTGCGTTTGATCGCGTCCATTCGCGGCGGCAGGGTCTCGCCCAGGGCCGCAATGGAGAAGCTGGGGAGCGCAGCGCAGGGAGACCCGATGCACAAGGCGGCGGACCAGCTGGGCCGGCTACTGCGCACGCTGTTCCTGTGCGACTACTTCAGCAACGAGGAATTCCGCCGGGAAATCCACACGCTGCTGAATCGAGGCGAATCCGTGCACCAGTTGCAAAGGGCGATCTACTACGGGCGCCTGGCGGCAGAGCGCGGTCGCCGCCGCGACGAGATCCGGGCGATCTCCGGCTCGCACGCGCTTCTGACGAACATCGTCATCGCCTGGAACACCCTGAAGATGCAGGCTGTCGTGGACGGCTGGCGCAAGGCCAAGCACCCGATCGAGGATGCCTGGATCCGCCGCATGGGGCCGGTGCACTTCGGCAACGTGAACTTCCGGGGCCTGATCTCCTTCGGCGTGGACCGCTACGCCGACGCGCTCTTGCAGAAGCCGGCAGTGAAGCGGCGCGCCGCGGGCTTATAAATCAACAGCTTACGAGTTGCTCATTTTTTAGGCGGCGTTGTTTTCCGTGCTATTTGCAGCGGTTTGCCCTTTCTGTCCGAGCGGGCCTGGAACCAACGGCAACCCACATCGACCTCACCTCCCGCCCACGGGCGATTTATCCCAAATGCGTGGCGCGACCGCGACCATGGCGAAGCCCAGCCGGATGTCGTCGCGAACCAGGATGTACATCTTCATCGGCGGCATTGTCCCTGAAGGGGGGCGGTCGCTCGCCGCGGCGAGCCGTTGGCGGCTCCAGATCAGGGCGCGGTTTTCGAAGCCTTGGACTTCACCGGGCTGCGCTGCGCGGCTCGGGCGCTTGAAGCACGCCGGGGTGCCGCTGCCTCCATCCGTTGGCGCATTGCCTCCAACTCGCGCGCCTGCAGGTCCCGCTGCTCCAGCAGTTCGGCCGCACGCCCCTCCAGCTCGCCATTGCGCTGGCGCAGCGCATCGAGCTGCTGCTGACGTTCCAGCAATTCCCGGCGATGCGCTTCGGCCTGGCCGGCGGTCTCGCGGCGCATCTGCTCGACCTCCCTTTGGAGCTTGCCAGCGGGGGTGATCTCGGTTCTTGTGCAGAACCCTGCGTCAACTGAAAAAATCCGTTTCCAATCAACGACTTGCGGCGACAGCGCCTATTTGTCTATTTGCGCCGCCTGAAGTCTTCTAGAGAAGCGCCGCGAGCCAGCGCTGCGTTCAGCCATGTTGGGCGCCGACCGCGTCCGCTCCATGTGTTTCCTTGCCCGTCGCCAAATGTGGCCGTCCGCCGGCTGGTACCGTGTTGTGGCGCGACAAGGTGGTGGGCCGCATCTTGTGGTGTGCCGCGGTCGAAGATGTCCTTCGGTTCGAAGCCATATGTGCTCACCGCTTGTCGAATCAAAGGCAATATCACCTCCGCCTCGTCGGCTGCGGCCAGCGCCCGTTGGAGCCGGCGTTTCAGCTGCGCGATCGTTTTCGGCATAAGCATCCTCTGGAATGGAAAATTCAGGGCGTGCGAAGGAAATCCAGGACGCTCTTCACGCGCCGTCGGTCGAAAATTCCGCCCCCGCCCCGATGATCAACTGGCAAGCTGCTTGATACGCTCGGCAACGCGTCCGAATGCTTCGTTCACGTACTCCAATGCCTTGGGTTCCGCTCCCTGCACGCGTAGAGAGTTTTTGAAGCTGTCCAGATCGGACAACCATTGCCGATGAAGCCGGCCCAGCTCGTTGACTTGGGGCTGGAAGACTTGCAGGTTGCCGCTTCCACGATACGCCTGATAGCCGCGCTCAAGTGTCGCCGCCGTTGTCAGCAATTGAGCCACCAGTCGCTTGTGCTCTTCGGAAGCCTCGGCGATGCCGTCATAGGGCCGCGAAGCCTTGTTGCGCTCGGCGTCGGACGCCTCTTCCATGATGCGCGCGTAGCGGTAGAACCCGGGGAATTCGTGGGACAGCGCCAGGAGCTGCTGGTCGGAGGTGCCGACCCAATCTTGTGCAGTTCGGGCACGTAGCCCATCATGCGATTGATGATGGCATGTGCATCGTTGACGCACTGGTCAGCAAGCTGTTGCATGTGCTGATCGATCTTCGCTGCCAGTCGGCGAAATTCATTCATGCCCATGGGGTCCGCTGGGTCAAGCCGTTGCAAGCGTTAGATGACCGACCGGCTCGGTCGCCGGCCGCACCTTGATCTCGATGTCGTAGCCGAGGCGATTCAGGCAGTCCATCAGCTTGCGCTCGGACAGATTGCTGAAGTCGCCGCGCATCATTCCCGACACCTTCGGCTGCGGGATGCCCATGCGCGCGGCCGCCGCTTGCTGATTCAGTCCGAGGGTCCGCATCGCTTTCCTGATCTCGATCACCAGGCCCGTCTTGATCTTGAGCTTGTCGGCGTCGGGCAGGCCAAGGTCGGCGTAGACATTGCCCGAGCTGCGTTGCACCTCGACGCCTTCAATGATTCGCTTTTGCATTTCGTATCTCCTGTGCCAGTGCCTCGGCCACCTTCAGCCGAGCGCGAATGGTGTCCATGTCTTGCTTCGGCGTGGCGATCCCGCGCTTGCTCTTTTTCTGGAAGCAATGCAGGACAAACACCGCTTCCGCGAACTTCACCGTATAGACGGCGCGGTACGTGCCGCCGGCATCGTCTTCGACGACCTCAAGCACGCCAGCACCGCCGAAGCCCTTGAGCACCTTTGCCGCATCATCCTGGTCGCCCATCTGTGCCAGTGATAGCGCGTAACCGAAACGCCGACGCACGTCGGGCGGCAACGCCCTCCGATCCTTGTAGCTGCTCGAAATCCAATCGAGCGGTTTTTCTTTTCGACCACCTGCGCAGTTTATACCCGTTCAGGTAAAGGCGCAAGCGCGGCGAGTGCCGCATGTCGCAAAACTTGTCGAATGGCTCCGCCGTGGTTGGCCGGTGTCGGAAAAGGTTGTTGTTCCCTAAAACGGCCTTGCCCCTATGGGGTCAGCCATCCCACCCGATGCACGGCCGCCGTAGCGTCATGGCGAGCGTCGTCTTCGGAGTGCAAGTAGATGCTGGTGGTGCTGATGTTGGCGTGGCCCAGGTTGTCGCGAACCACCTTGATGTCGGCCTTCTCGCTTAGGTGAGAGCCCGCCGTATGGCGCATCCAATGGGTGGACGCCTGCTCGAGATGGGCGGCGGCTGCTTCAAACTCGGGTCCACGCTGGCGCAGCCGGGCCGCGCTTTCCTGCACCACTGCCTTGACGATTTCATGAATCGCGCTGCGTGCCATGGGCTTGGCGGGGCCGATCAGCGGCATCATGAGGGGCAAGGTTTCTCCTTCCAACGGCAGCGTGCTCAGCCCGCTGGCCTTGCGGTAACGGATCAGTTCAGCCATCAACTCGCCGGTGGCCGGCACCAGCCGGGCCTTGCCTCCCTTGCCAGCAACCTCCAGCCACCAGCGCTCGCGACCGTCGGCGCCGCGTCGGCTGAAGAAGCCCCCAATGGTGGCGGCGCAGATTTCCGAAACACGCAAGCCGCCGATGTAGAGCAACGAGAACAGCCAGCGGCAGCGCGAGGCGTGCTGTCTGTCGCGCTCGGTGATGACGGGCATCGCCTCGATCGTGTCCTTGACGGCGCTCCAGTGCTCCATCGGCAAGAAGCGGCTCACCCGCGGCGCCGCATGCCTTCGCTTGCGCCGGCTGAGGGCCAGCGGGTTGCCGGCGAGATAGCCCGCCTCCACTAGCCAGGACAGCATGGCATTCAGGATCGACAGCGCCTGGCGCTGGCTGGACGCCCCGAGGGGACCCGCGAACGGCCGCCAAGCCTGCTAGGTCCGGCCCGGCTTTTGCCCGGACGCCATCACCCAGCGCTCGGCCGGCTGCGGGTCAGCCAGGAAACGTTGGTAGACCAGCAAGTCCTCATGAGTGAGGTCCGACAGCGCCACGCCGTGTTGCAGTCCGCACCACAACATGAGCCGCTCCGCCTCTTTGCGGTAACTGGCCAGGGTCGCCGGAGAGTCCGAATAGCGAGCCAGCCAAGCCAGAACGGCCGAGCGGTCATCCGCGGCGCTCAACTGCCCTGGGGAGGCGGCCCGATTGCGCCCGCTGCTGCCATCTAGACGGGCAGGAATTGCCAGCTGATCCAGGGTGACCAGGGCATTCACGGTGAGCTACTCGACGATGGCCGCATTGGCGATTATTATGGACATGAGAGTAGTTATGTCCATAGACTTGTCGAAATAGAAAATTATCCAACGTATTACGTTGTATTATTTTCTGCATTGAAGACGAAAGCGACGCCCATGGACACTCTACCCGTCACCGAAGCCCGGATGCAGGCCGAAATCGAGGCCCTGCGCGCGCAGTATCCCGAGACGCAGGATCTGTACCGCGAGGTGTGCGTGCTGCTGTTCTTTCGCTATGGGTTGACCCCCACCGCCAACAAGCTGTACCAGCTGGTGCGCAAGGGCAGCATGAGCGCGCCGGCCGAGGCGCTGGCCAGGTTCTGGGAAACCTTGCGTGAGAAGAGTCGCGTGCGCATCGAGCATCCCGATCTCCCCCAGCCGCTGCAGGCCGCCGCCGGCGAGATGGTCGGCGCCCTGTGGCAGCAGGCGCAGGCGGCCGCGCAGGACACGTTGGCACAACACCGCGAGGAAGCTCGCGCGACCGTGGTGGCTGCCGAAGGGCTCGCCCAGTCCGCCGGCGCGCGGGCCGACGCCGCAGAAGCGGCACTGGGCACCACAAGGGACGAACTGCGGCCCACCCAGGGCGGGCAATGGAGCTGCAAAGCGAGTTGGCCCGCGCCCAGGGCGAGGTCACCGCCCAGCAACGCCAGGTCGAAGCCGCCACAGTCCACCGCCAGGAGTTGCAGGCAGCGCTGAATGCAGCCCAGGAGCGATTCACCCGGGAACTCGAACGGCAACGCGCAGTGGCAACGGCGACCGAGGAGCGCCATGCGGGCGAGATGAAACGGGCGCTGTTGGATGTGGACCGCGAGCGCGGCAACGCTGGCAAACTCCAGAAGGAAATTGAGCAACTTCGACACGAGATCGCCGGGCGTGCGGATGTACACCGCCAGGAAGTCCTGGAGCGTCAGCAGCAGATCGACGCCCTGCGCCAGCGCAGCGGCGAGCTGGAGGGCCGCGTCGCGCAACTGCTGGAGCAGCGTGAGCAACAGACCCGCGGACTGGATGAGGCAAGGCAGAGGCTGGAGGCCGCCACTGCCAAGAGAGCGCCAGGCACTCGCACCGCGCAACGTACCCCAGCAAAGTCCAAGCCCTCCAAGGCCGCGACCTGATCTGGAGCCGGGCCCAACGGTCGCGGGGCCGGGACCAGCCCTTCATCAAAATCCCGCCGATGAAGATGTACATCCTGGTCCGCGACGACATCCCGCTGGGCTTCGCCATGGTGGCCGTTGCGCACGCCTCCTGGCCGGTTACCTCCGGTTTCAGGACGAACCGGAAGTGCGGGAGTGGTTGTCCGGACCATTTTTCAAGGCGGTCTGCAAGGTGAACGCCAAGGAGTTCGAAAACGCCAAGCAGGTGGCCGACCACGTTGTGCTGACCGAGTCGGCGCTCGGCGATCAGGAGGTCGCGATTGTCTTCAAGCCGCGGCATGAATGGCCAAAGATGTTCAAGTTCCTGAAACTGTACCGCGACCCGCCGATGTTTATCGGAAATTAGTCAGTCCACCTATTTATCCGGTTTGACTAATTTCGACAAAACCGGCAGCAGCCCGCCGAGCGGAAGCGGTGCGGCGCCCATGTACCGCGCCTTGCCCCTGATTGGCGGCTGTGTGGGTTGGGATGCTGGCGGCTGACCTGCGCTGACCGTTGGCGTTCGCCAAACGAAGCCGTCAGGACGGGCCGCGCGAGAGCCGGCTATGATTGGAAACCGTGTTAATCTGCACGGAAAACAACGCCGCCTAAAAATCAGGCAACTCGTAAGTTGTTGATTTATATGGAGACGCCACCTCCTAACCGCTACAAATTGCACGAGAAACAACGACGCCTAAATTTTCAGCAGTTCGCGCAACCCTTCACGCACGCCGCCGAACCGCCCGGTCCGACCAAGCCGTATGGTGGCGGGTCGGACGCCTCACGGGCCTCGCGTCCCAAGTCAACCGCCCGCTATGCGACGCTTCGTCGCCGGTTGCAAGAGCGCATCGGCGTACCGTTCCACGCCAAAGGAGATCATGCCCCGGAAGTTCACGTTGCCGAAGTGCACCGGCCCCATGCGGCGGACCCAGGCATCCTCGATCGGGTGCTTGGCCTTGCGCCAGCCGTCCACGACCGCCTGCATCTTCAGGGTGTTCCAAGCGATGACGATGTTTGTTAGAAGTGCGTGGGAGCCGGAGATCGCCCGGATTTCGTCGCGGCGGCGCCCACGCTCGGCCGCCAGGCGGCCGTAGTAGATCGCCCTTTGCAACTGATGCACGGACTCGCCCCGATTCAGCAACGTGTGAATTTCCCGGCGGAATTCCTCGTTGCTGAAGTAGTCGCACAGGAACAGCGTGCGTAGCAGGCGGCCCAGTTGGTCCGCCGCCTTGTGCATCGGGTCGCCTTGCGCGGCGGTGCCCAGCTTCTCCATGGCGGCCTTGGGCGAGACCCGGCCGCTGCGAATGGACGCGATCAGGCGCAGCAGCTCGTCCCACCCTTAGCGATGGCAGGTTCAGAGACGTTGGTGACCGCGATGCGTTCCGAGCTTTCCGGCAGAGTAATCGAGCGCGGCAAGTACAGCCGGCGCTCGGCCATGTTCCGCAGCTGTGGGCACAGGTCGAATCCCAGCAGCTTGGCCAACGTCATGCCGACGTAGGTGTAGCCGTGGGTGTCCACGGCCAGCAACGACAGCCGCATGCTTTCCTCGTTGCGGGCGTTGTATTGCTCGACGCCTTCAAGGCGGCGAGCTTTGGCGCTCGTTGTGCACGATCGGCTGGTCGTAGACGACGCCGTACGACTCGAGGACATGGGTTGCTACAGGCCGACGGCGAAGGTTCGCCGTCGCGGATCGACGCGAGCGTTGTAGAGGTGCCGCGAGGCGTCCAGCCACTGTCCCGCAGAGGCCTTGTCGCCGCTTCCCCAGAGTTCGGCGATGGGGTTCTTCCGCTGAAACTCGACCACGCGTTCGTTGGCCTTTCGCAGGCGGTCGCGTGCCTCCAGCGATCGCATGGCCGCCGAAATGTGTGCCACTTCGATACCCGGAATCATCGCGGCAATGCCCCTTGGCGTCGTTTTCGGTCCCATGGGCCGCAGCGCCGCATAGCAGGCGACGAGTTCCTGGCTGTTCTTGGCCCGGCGCCCCAGCAGAATCTCGCTGAAGCCGGTGCAGGCGTCCATCTCCACGATCATGTCGCCGAATGGACCTGGCCGATGATCGAGAACATCGCGTCTCGGCCGCGCCGGATCGCCGCATCGATGGGCAGCGCCTCCAGTTTGTGGAAGCGCACCATCCCGTCGGGATCGATTTCCAGCTTGCCGTTCGTGACGGCTTCCGACAGCGCGCGCAGTCCCACGTCCAGGTGAGCATGCAAGCGCGCGAGAAACTTCTGGGGATCGGTGGTCAGGCTGAGCGCACTGATCAGGCGTTGGCGCACCTTCTTCCAATCGGCCGGCGGGATCAAGAGGTCTTCGCGATTGCGAAATTCCCAACTGTGGTCGATCCACAGCCGACCGCCCTGCAACCCCTGGCGCACCGCCAGCATCGTGGAAGCTTTCAACGCGGCAAAGGCCTTCGTGCGGTCAGCATCATTGAGCAGGTCACGCCAGAGCGGACCCGCCATGTCGGCGTCGAAGCCCGCCGGCAGTTCCGTGGCACCTGCCCGCAGTTCGCGCAAGGCGACGACTTGCTTCATCGGCCGCTGATCGGCATGCCCTTTTTAGATCGAGGTCGGCGAACGAGTTGAGCAGGGCCGCGACACGCGTGGCGTCGTCGAGCGACTGCCGAACGAGTGCGGCATGGCTGGTTGGCAGCGGCGCTCGTCCTTCGGGCGAAGCTCTTTCAGGGCGGCAATGCGCGCCTCGGCCGAGCGCTCATCGTCATGAATGATGTGGCGCATCGCTTCGGCCTGCTGGCGGTACTCGACCGCGCTGCGCGCCTGCTTCGCCGTGACGCGATTGGCGGCATGGCGCACCAGGTCGTTCACGCGCCGCCCGGTCATGTACATCAGCGTGTCCGTCAACTCCAACAACGTCACGCGCAGGAAGCAGATCGTCTCCAGTACCTGCGTCTTCTCGAGGCGTCGTCTCGATTCAGCCGGTGGCCGGTTGGCGATCGCCTGTGCATAGGCGCGCAGGCGTGCATTGGAGATCGCGCTCAACGACCAGGTGTCGACGCCGAGTCCTTCAGGTAGGAAATCTTGCCGGTGACTTCCGTGATACTGGTGGGACTGTGTCTTCCAGCCGGCTGCTTGAGCCACTCCAGAACGGTGCCCCGGTGCGGCCGCGCCGCGAGGAGTGGACTGCCATGAGCACCTGCGCCTGCTTGTCGGCCGGGATTTCGGTGTGGACGGCTTCCAATGCAGCGGCTTCGATGGACGCGAAGGCCTTGCGCGCGAGATCTCGAAGAATGCGATCCACCGGCAGTAGATGCTGGCGTCCGAACAACCACAGCTCTGCCTCTTGGACGCGTTCATCGATCGAAGCGGATGTCGTGGCCAGGCTCTCCAAGGCCCGGCCAAGGTCAGCCATGACGGCATCATCTGCGGCCGTGATGCTGGCGTGATCGCGCGCCCACTCCTGATGCACGTAGAGCGTGTCCACGCGTTTGTAGATCGTCTTGAGCGAAGCAATCGCCGTCTCTGCGACGCCCAGAGCTGCGCACAGGGAGCGCAAGAGCGAGCGCGGCACGCTCGCCTTCCGATTCAGGGGACGTCCTGTTGCTCGAAGGAAGACCAGTTGGAGTGCGACGCCCAGTCGGTGGTCCGGGCGAAATCGTTCTTCTCGAATGGCTGCGACGTCGGCACTGCTGATCCGAAAAGATTGCTCGACGTCGAAGTCCGTAAGGGACTTGGGAAGCTCCGTCGCTCCCACGAATCGCAGATGAATCGGACGCAATTTGCTCTCCCTTGGCCGTGCCCCTCGTGAGCACTATATCGACGACGAACCAAGGGGGAACGCTGACAGCCCCAGGGGCCACCAAACGCATGCGAGGGTATACCCGAACATCAAGGCGCGGCGATTGGCACGGAAAACAAGATCACCCCATCATCAA
>JADJPY010000012.1 GCA_016713005.1 Ramlibacter sp.
TGACGGTACGCAAAGCTAGCACTGGCGCGGGGGTGGTCTGGGTAGACCGTTGATTTCATTGACTTTCCTGTTCGCTTTGTAAACGGGTATGGTGGCCTCCCACTTTTGAGGTTCACGATGCAGGGTTGGCACACAACGTTTTTTGGGGATGCGTGGGCTCCCCGCGATATCAGCGACTTCGAGATGAAGGCATTTTTCACCTTCGATGGTGCCGAGCGCGACGCAATCAATGCACGCCGAGGTGATTCCCACAAGCTTGGTCTGGCGCTCCATATTGGTTTCCTGCGCATGAGTGGGCGTTTGCTCGGTGCCTTTCGGGTAATTCCAGTAGCCTTGTGGCGCCACCTTGGCAACGAGCTTGGCATTGCAGCACCAGAAGTCGCCTCGCTGAGAGCCATGTATGAACGCGGGCGCACGCTATTCGATCACCAACAAGTAGCCTGCACGGTCCTTGGATTCCAGTGGATGAGCGAGCACCAGCGCCGCTCACTGGTACGTGAACTGCGCGACGAAGTGGCGCGCTGCGCCGACCGCGATCAGCTACTCGTGCGGGCGCGTCAATGGCTGTACAAGAACAAGCTGGTGATCGTGCACGAGCGGGCAATTCGGACACTGATTGCGGCGGCACTTGCCCAGCTTGAAGTTGAAACAGGCACCGCCATCGCCGCCAGCGTTGATCCAGCAACACTTGATCGCTGGCGAGCCTCAGTTTCAGAGCTGCGCCCAGATGGACAAACCCAGCAGAGTTGGCTATGGGCTGCACCGGCGAAACACTCAACCCGCCAAATCAGCGAGGTACTGGAGCGCATCGACCTGCTTTACACGCTGGACGTTCATAAGCACCTGGCAGACATCCCCGATCTCATCTTGCGCCGCTACGCGCGCCGACTTGTCTCCAGGCCGCCCTCAGCCGGAGCCAAGATCAAAGAGCCAGCGCGCACCGTGGAGGTCGCATGCTTTCTTCGGTATTGCCTGTTCACCACCACAGACCAGTTGATCCTTATGGTGCAGCGCCGGATCGCCGATCTGTGGCGTCAGGCTGCCGCCGATGTCCCCGCTACCGTCAATTGGGCCGCAATGTACAAAACGCTGCTCGGCGAACTTGTTGCCTTGAGCGCGCAAGGTGCGGTGCCAGATGCTGAGTTGCGTGCCCGTCTTGAAGCCTTGATCACCGAAACCCAGAAACGCAAACCACCGAGCAGGGCCTCCCTGGTCCGCGAGGGATTGATTGATGGAATTCGCCCCGTGCGGTCGTTGCTCGTCGCCATTGCAAAGCTGCCCTGGCAGGCCACCGGCGAGCATCCTGCCATCGAGTACCTTGCCAAGCTGCAAGCTTTATATCTCAAAGGATCCAGAAAGCTGCCAGTTGAAGTGGTGGCACCAAGTCTGGGAATGATCTGGCAGGTTTCGATCTCCAGCCCAGACCGGGAACGGGCGTTTCAGGCGTTGGAGGTGGCCGCCCTGTTTGCCCTGCGCCGCGCGGTGCGCAATGGCTCGGTCTGGATTGAGCACAGCCTGAGCTTTCGGGGTCGTGCGCGCTTGTTCTTCACGGACGAGCGTTGGCAGGCAGAGTCCAAGAAACACTATGCCCGTCTATCGTTACCCAGCAAGGCTGCCACTTTCTTGAAGCCTTTGCTGGCCAGAGTAACTGCCGGTGTCGATGCGGTGGCCGCTGCAGCCCGCAGTGGCGTACTGCGCGTGGATGATGAACTCCATTTGTCGCCATTGCCCGCAGAGGACGAAGACCCAGAAGTGACCAAGCTGCGCGCGGCTTTGGATCACCGCATCGGTGAGGTTCAATTGCCGGAAGTGATTCTGGCCGTTGACGCCCAGGTGCGCTTTAGCTGGATCATGCTCGGACGTGAGCCGCGCTCTACCGACGAGCTGCTGATGGTCTATGCCGGCATCATGGCCCACGGCACCAGTCTGACTGCGGTCGAATGCGCGCGCATGATTCCGCAATTGTCTGCCACCAGCATTCGCCAGGCCATGCGCTGGGCGCGGGACGAACGGCGTCTGAGCCAGGCCTGCCAGGCTGTGCTGGAATTCATGCAGCGACACCCGATTGCCGCCACCTGGGGGCGGTCCGATTTGGCATCTTCTGACATGATGAGCATGGAGACCACCAAACGGGTGTGGCAAGCCCGGCTTGATCCTCGGCGCAACACACCTTCCATTGGAATCTACTCCCATGTAAAAGACCGGTGGGGCATCTTCCATGCGCAGCCCTTTGTGCTCAATGAGCGCCAGGCGGGCGTGGCCATTGAAGGTGTCATCCGCCAAGAAAAGCTGGAGACCAGCCAGCTTGCTGTGGATACCCATGGCTACACCGACTTTGCCATGTCACATGCCCGTTTGCTTGGTTTTGATCTTTGCCCGCGGTTGAAGGAACTCAAACAGCGCCACCTCTTTGTGCCACGCGGCACCAAAGTGCCCGCAGAAATCGCTGCGGTGTGCGAAGCCAATGTCGACGTCGCTTTGATCGAAAAGCATTGGGATAGTCTGGTGCACCTGGCAGCCTCGGTCATGAGCGGACATGCCAGTGCGGTGGCAGCTCTTGCGCGGTTCGGTTCTGCCGCCCAGGGCGATCCAATCTATGAGGCTGGCGTGCAATTGGGGCGGTTGCTGCGTACGGCGTTTTTGGCTGACTACTTTGTCAAGGACGCTTTCAGGAACGAGTTGCGCCGGGTGCTCAATCGGGGCGAGGCTGTTAACGCCCTCAAGCGCGCCATTTATACCGGCCGGATCAGCCCGGCGCAGGCCAAACGTGTCGATGAAATGCAGGCTGTGGCCGATGCGTTGAGCCTGATGGCCAACATCGTGATGGCGTGGAATACCTCACAGATGCAGGCGGTCCTGGATCGCTGGTCGAACCGCCGCCAGGTCATTCCACCGGAACTGATCGGGAAGATTGCGCCCACCAGGCTGGAGAGCATCAACTTGCGGGGTGTGTTTCGCTTCCCGGTTGACCGCTATGCTGACCAAATCCTGCCTTCGCGGCCAAATGCATCGATAACTGGCACCAATGGATGAAACCGACCACGGTTTGACGCCACGAATCGCAGATTTGAAAGTGAACAGGAAAGTCAATGAAATCAACGATCTACCAACACCACCTCCGCGCCAGTGCTAGCTTTTCGTACCGTCACTTATTGCACTGAAAACGAGGAGACCCCACCTTCAGCTCAGGCATCTTTGCCCGGTTCCGTGCATGCTAACGATCATCACTCCGGATAACGCTCGAAGTAAAAATCGCATTACTCCGAGTCCGAATATTCATCGATATCCCATTCGCGCCCGGTTGCCTGGTCATCCGCGATGGCCCGGATCACGTTAACAAATGAAATTTACTCCGCATATTTGATTTGTATGTGTGCATACTATATGATTGGAGATAGAATCAATTATGTGATTTGCGCAAGCCAATCCGACAGTATGCCCGCCGCCTGCTGCCCACTATATGCTGCACCATTATTAACAGGAGATCTGCATGACAGCTGATGCTGACCCGTCCGGAGAATTCATACAGCGGAACCCCCGCGGTACATCCTCCAGCCCATACGCCAAACTACAGGTTTACCGTGCTGCGCTCCCCACGCAATGCGCTCATTACGCTGCATAACTCGCTGTCGGAGGTCACTGCCCCGTCGTTCCGCCGCGAGGATCTCGGAGCGATTGATAACGACCTGATCATGAACTATGCGAAAGACGGCCTGCCGATCGGAGAACGCATCATCGTGCACGGCTATGTGCTCGACGAACTTGGTCGACCAGTTCGAAATTCGCTCGTCGAGGTATGGCAGGCCAATGCCGGCGGACGCTACCGACACAAGAAAGATCAATATATCGCACCGATCGACCCGAATTTTGGCGGATGTGGCAGGGTGCTCACAGATGCGAACGGCTACTACTTCTTCCGCACGATCAAGCCCGGCCCCTACCCAGTGCGAAGCGGCAGCACAACAGACTGGCGGCCTGCGCACATCCACTTCTCACTATCCGGTGATGGCTGGGCTCAGCGTCTCATTACCCAGATGTACTTCGAAGGTGATCCCTTGATCGCCACCTGTCCAATTGTGCAAACTGTTCCCAGCGAAGAACAAGTCCGCGGGCTGATTGCGTTACAAGATCCGAGTGCTTTTGTCACGCTTGACAGCCGGGCCTATCGCTTTGATGTCGTATTGCGCGGCCGTCGGGCCACATGGTTCGAAAACCGTATTCAAGGAGCTAAGTGATGCCACGGCAAATAAAAATGCTTGCTGAAACCGCTTCGCAAACAGCCGGTCCGTATGTACATATTGGACTAGCCCCGCAGCAGGCTGGTTTCGATATTTTCGAGAAAAACTTCGACAACGTGCTGGTCTCACCGCAGTCCAAGGGCGAACGCATTCGGGTCGAGTGCAGGGTGTTTGACGGTTTGCGCACGCCGGTGCGCGACGCGCTCATCGAAATCTGGCAGGCAAATGCCGCTGGACGCTACGCGCACCCTGGCGACAAGCAAGACAAGGCCGCCGATCCACACTTTCATGGGTGGGGAAGAGGCTGCACTGACTTCGATACCGGTCTCTGTACCTTCGATACCGTCAAGCCCGGGGCGGTAGTTGGCCGTAACGGCAGGTTGATGGCCCCGCACATCAACCTTTGGATTGTGGCACGTGGCATCAACATCGGCTTGAATACCCGCATGTACTTCTCCGATGAGGAAGAGGCTAATGCGAATGATCCGGTGCTCAACGGCATCGAGTGGGAAGTGCGGCGCAAGACCCTTATCGGCCAACGCGAAGCAAGCGCCAGCCAGGTGGTATATCGATTCGACATTTACCTGCAAGGACCAGAAGAAACCGTGTTCTTCGACATTTGATGCACCTGCTGCGCCGTTGTTCTTGATCGCCTTCGCCCCGATCGAGAACGACGGATTTCAGGGAGAGCAGGGACGATCAGCGCGAGGTCGGGAAGACTGACGTCGTGCTAACCTGAAGTTCCAGTAAGCGAAGAGCGAGTTTTCTCTGTATTTTCAAACGCTTGGCTTGAAATTCGCCTTTCGCTTTCTGTCTACACTTTGATCTGCCGTAGCAGTTCGATCGCACGCTGTTGCTTCGCGTTGGGGCTCGTGAGGACTTCGAAGGTAGGCACGCTTTTCGCGGCCTGTGGTGTGCGGCAGGTATTGCGCACGATGGTGGCAAGTTCAGCCATCAAAGTGCCAAAGCTGTGCACTGGGGTGTCGTCGTCGAGGGTGTCGCGGGCGACCTTGGTCAGCGCTGCCTGAGAGCGCCTGGCCGGCATCGGCAAACATGAGCTCACGCCAGGCTTCGCGCATGTGCCACTCGACATAGTACGCGAGCATGCACAGGAAGATGTGTGAGCGTACCCGATCGGCCAGACGGTGATGAATCGGGCGCACCTTGAGGTCGATGGTTTTGAACGAGCGGAAGGCGCGCTCGACGTTGGCCAGTGACTTGTAGTTGCGCACGCAATCTGCCGCCGCCATGTGCGTAGCCGGCACCGAGGTGCGAACGATGTAAATGCCATCCAGCGCGGCTTGCGCAGTGATACTGGCGGGCGTGCGCCGGAACACGAACGCCGCATCCTCAATGACGAGTTCGAAGTGCTTGGCGACCTTGTACTGGTTGATAATTTTGCCCACGCGCACGCCGATTTCATCCTTGCCGGCGAGCTTGGCGGCATCCACTCTGGCCTTGATCTTCTGTAAGCGCGAATTTCCCTGCACATAGCGTAACGATGTGAATGAGTGGAGCATAGGTGTCCACGTATGGAGGTGGACACCTATGCAAGAGAATCGGAATGACTCAGAGTTAGGGCTGGTGGTGACCAGCACACGGCGCGATGGCCGGCGGCGCTATGATTCACAATCGAAACGTCGGCTGGCCCAGGCATGCCTGCAGCCGGGCGTATCGCTGGCGGGAATGGCCCTCAAACATGGCGTGAACGCCAACCTGTTGCGCAAATGGGTCGTGAATTATCAGCGCGCGAGCACTTCTGCAGCGCCGCAGGCTGTCAGGGCGCGCTGCACCGCATCGGCGAAGATGTCAGTGAACAGTTGCATATTCCACCCCAGACGCCGTGGGTCTGGCAGCATGTCCGGTTCAAATATGGTTGCCGCCATTGCGAACGGCACGGGGTGAGCGCCCCGGTCGTGCGCGCCGCCATGCCGGCGCAACCGCTGCCAGGCAGCGTGGCCGATGCGGCCACGATTGCCACCGTCATGACCGGCAAGTATACCGACGGCATGCCGCTGTACCGGATGGAAGCGGTATTGGGCCGTGCGGGAATCGAACTGGGCCGCGACACGATGGGACACTGGATGATTGGCGCGAGCCAACGCCATCTGCAACGCCTGTATGACACGATGCATAGTGTGCTCTTGTCGCAGTCGCTAATCCATGGCGACGAGACCAGGGTGCAGGTGCTGCATGAAGACGGCAAGAGCGCGCAAAGTCAATCGTACATGTGGGTGTATCGCAGCGCTGAGGCCAGTCCCAAGCCGGTCGTGCTGTTCGAGTACCAGCCGGGACGCGCACAGCAGCATCCGCAGACATTCCTAAAGGGTTACGCCGGCATGCTGATGACCGATGGCTACAGCGCCTGGCGCACGCTCGACGGCGTGGCGCACCTGGGCTGCATGGCGCATGCGAGAAGGTACACGGGGGAAACGTTGCCCGCACCTTCTTTGCTGATTGCGCAGCAATTATTTCGGTGGACGCTGGCCCTCATACGCATCACGCAACAGTGCAAGCGTGTCGTCGTATTCGACCGCGCGTGGATTCGGATAAGGCGCATCGGTTGCGATCCTCGCCGCGCGCTCGAGTCCTTCTTCTGTCATCCCAATATCCTTAAGCGCGAGCGTCAGACCCAGCTTAACTTCGAGATCGTAGAGGCCAGTTGGTGCATCCTCGGTACCGAGCGCGCGCGCAATTCGCGCCATTGCGAGAGGCGCGGCGTCGCGGTTATAGCGCATTGCATGTGGCAAAACGATAGAGTGTGTTTCCGCATGTGGCAGGTTAAATGTGCCACCGAGCACATGGCAAAGTTTGTGGTGCAGTGCCACTCCCGCAGAGCCAAGCGTTATTCCGGCGAGCCATGCGCCATAGAGCGCTTCGCTCCGTGCCTCCATGTTCGCCGGATCTTCCACGACGGTCGGAAGAGCAGACGCCAGCGCGCGGATCCCTTCCTCTGCCATCATTGAAATAATCGGGTTGCCGTCGTGTGCATACAGCGCCTCTGCACAGTGGGCGATTGCATTCATGCCGCTCGCTGCTGAAAGCGCTGGCGGCAGCGTAAGAGTGAGTGCAGGATCGTAGATTACCGTCTTCGGCAGCACGCGCGCATCCCGCCCCGTCTTTTTCATGCCGGCATCCGTGAGGCCGTAGATGGGCGTCATCTCTGAGCCTGCGTAAGTGGTAGGCACAGCAAGGATAGGCAAGTCGGAAGTCAGTGCGATTGCCTTGCCTAGCCCCGTAGTTGAGCCACCGCCAACCGTGACGCAGCAGTCGGCGCCGAGTTCCTGCGCCAGATGGCGCGCTTCCTCAGCTATCGCAAGCGGCACATGCATCACGGCCTTGTCATACACGCCGGCGACGCGGTCACCGAGAATTTCCGTTACGCGCTGAAGATTGAGGGACTTTTCGGGAGTGGAGAGAATGAGCACCCGTCCCGCGCCCAGGCGCTCGACTTCGGACGGAAGCTGCATGAGCGATCCCACACCGAACACGACCCGGCAAGGCAAGCCAGCATACACAAATGGATTCATTAGAAGTCAACTTTCTTGTCTCGACGATCAGGCAATTTCATACTCAACGTCGCAAGGGCGACGCGGTCAGACCAAAAGACCGCTCGCACTTGCTACCCCTCGGGCAATACACTCAACCACTACCGGTATCTACCAGGCAATTATTTGTCGTACTGCTTGATCAACGCTCTGGCCTCGTCGAGCAGTTTATTCCCATCCACTCCCTTGGCACCGGCTTCCTTTTTCCAGTCGCCATATACGGACGCGGAAGCTTTGACCATGTGCTGGATCTCCGCATCGCTTATCGTGTTCAGTGTGTTTCCGCGGTCGAGTGCAAGCTTACGGTGCGGCCCCACAACAGCATCAAATCCGGTCTCGCCCGCCCATGCCGAGATTGCGAGTCCACTGTTCGCGTCGATGACTTTCTTCAGATCGGCCGGTAGGCTATCGTATTTTGCCTGGTTCATTGCAAACGCGAAAATCGAGTTCGCAATGCGCGGTGCGCCCGCGGCTGTGTCAAGGTGGAACTTGGCGATTTCGTGGAGCTTGACGGATGGCGCACCTTCCCAAGGCACCATAGCACCATCAATTACGCCCTTTGACAGCGATTCCGGTACTTGGGGCAGAGGCATCTGTACGGGAGTAGCGCCCAGCGCGGTAATCATGCGCGAGCTGATTCGTGTCGCCGCGCGGATCTTGAGTCCCTTTAAGTCGTCAAGCGACTTGACGTTTTTGTCTGTGAAGTGAAACAAATGTCCGTCGGCCACATGCATGAAAAGGAGCTTTGTACCCCGAAACTCATCCAGTGCATTTTTCTGCGTATATGCCCACAGAGCTTGGCTGCTGCCTTTTGAGGTAATCGTCATGAAGGGCAATTCGAACACTTCAGCTTTGGTGAAACGCCCGGCGGCATAGGTCGGGATTGCCCACACAATATCGACGATACCATCACGAGCCTGATCGAACAGCTGCGCGGGTGTGCCGCCGAGCTGCATGGCCGGATAGATCTGACACTTCATGCGGTCGTTGGATTCTTTGTTGATTTTGTCACACCACGGTTGCAGCATCTTTACCTGGATATTTGACGTACCAGGCAGGAAGTGGTGAACCTTGAGAACGACCTGCTGCGCGCTAGCTGGAGCGGCGCCGACTAACGCAAAGAGCATGGCGGCGCCAGCATGGATGAGCGTTTTTTTCATGATGAGTCTCCTTTTAATTATGAAACATGCGAACAAGAACCAGCGAAATCGCGGGAAACAGCAGCAACAATACAATTCGTACGAAGTCAGAGATGAGGAAAGGGATGACTCCCTTGAAGGTCTCTCTCAGCGGCACGTCTTTGGCCAGTCGATTGATGATGTAAACATTCATTCCGACCGGCGGATGAACTAATCCGATCTCTACTACCATCAGCGCCAGAATGCCGAACCAGATCGACTTGTCGGTGGGATTCAGTCCCCAAAAGTCCAATCCCATGACCATAGGGTAGAAAATTGGGATGGTCAGTAAGATCATTGCTAGCGAGTCCATCACACAACCCAGCAGCACATAGATGGCCAGGATCATGACCATAATGAGCAGCGGTGGTACTTGGCTGTTTTTGACCCACGCTGCCAGTTCAACCGGCATTTGCGACAGCGCCAGTGCCGTATTGAGCATGTCGGCACCGAGCAAAACGAGGAAGATCATGGCCGTGGCTTGTGCTGCACCCAACGCGCTGTCGATGATCCCTTGCGTGCGCATGCCGCCGGTCGCCACCGCCAACACGCTACAGGCGGCGGCACCGATGGCAGCCGCTTCAGTCGGATTGGCCCAGCCGTCATAGATACCGACGATCACTACTACAAAAACCAGCAGTACCGGAAATACTTCCAGCAGCGCTTTGAAGCGCTCCGGCCACTCAATGCGCGGTCCCTCGGGGCCGAGTGCCGGCTTCCAGGTTACGAGTATTTTAATCACCACCATGTAACCAATAACAGCAATCAATCCAGGGATGACTGCGGCCACGAACAGCTTGCCAATGGATTCTTGGGTCAGAATTGCATAGACAACCAGCGGCACCGACGGCGGAATCATGATCCCGAGGGTGCCGCCGGCTGCCAGCGCACCGGTAGCAAGGCTACCGGCATAGTTGTATCGTTTCAATTCCGGTAGGGCGACCTGCCCCATGGTGGCGGCCGTGGCCAGCGAAGAGCCGCAGATAGCGCCGAACCCCGCGCAGGCTCCGATAGAAGCGAGCGCCACCCCTCCTTTGTAATGTCCTATGAATGCAGTGACAAAACGGAACAGCGCGCGGCTTAATCCGCCATGGGTTGCAAACTGCCCCATGAGCAAAAACAGCGGAATGACGATCAAATCGTAGTTTGACAAGCGTGCATAAGCCAGATTCTTCAAAGAATTCAGCAAAGGAAGGGTATCGCCCCCGCTAAGGTAGACGTAGCCACCTGCGCCTACCGCAAACATGGCAATGCCAATCGGTACACGAACGACCAGCAGCGCCAAGAGCACTGCGAAAATGAGAAAGCCGACGGTAATACCGCTCATGCCGTACCTCCCTCGCGGGCTTGCAGATGCATGGCTGCCATGTACACGCCCGCAATGGCCAGAAGAACAAAACCCGGTACCATCAAGGCTTGGCCAATCCACACCGGCCAAGCCAGCACTGCGGATGTTTCGCCCGACTCCTTGCTGGCTAACGCCAGCGCTGTCGTGCGCCAGGCGATCAGGGCGGCAAACATTGCGACCAGCAGCGACCCGCAGGCATCCATCAAGTGCACGCGCGCTGCAGGAAACTTCTCCGTGAAAAAGTCGACCTTTACGTCACCCCTGATGTAGATGGCAATAGGCGAAAAAGCATGCAGACGCGAATGCGGCCCACATTTGCAGCAGCTCCACGTCGCCCGGGACTGGGCCGACCCCGAGCTTGCGGCCTACGATCGAGATGATCGACATGATGACTAGGGCCACAAAGACGAGCCCGCCCGCAATTGCCATCCATTTTGTAACAGGGGCGAGCATTCGGCCAAATGGGCCGAACTCGAACGGAGCTAATGGCTCCGTATCCGCTATCGGTTCTTTCATAGTCTCCTCGATGATTATTATGGGTACGGATAAAGTAGTTTTGCAGGCTTGTCGGTTGACTCAAGCTTGCGCAAGTGTTGCAGCAGCGAGATCAAAGGTCATGGCCGATCAAACGCCGGGGGTTATCAACGAGGATTGCGTCGCGCACCTGCTGCTCCGGAACAAATTTCACCAGTGCGTTTAACAGTTGGCTGACGTCTGGCACTCGGAGCGGGTCGAAATATCCGGTATGTGGCCAGTCGCTACCCCAAAGCAGGCGGTCCGCGGCGATATGAACCAGTTCACGCGCAAACGGCACGACGTCATGATACGGATAGCCTCGCGGCGAGAGCCGATCCGCGCCCGAGATCTTGATCCAGACATTATCCCGGCGGGCCAGCGCGGCAAGCGCACGAAACGGTTCCTGGTCCAAGCCGAGTGCCGGATCCACGCGGCCGAAATGGTCGATCACCACCGGGGCTGGAATCGACTCAATCCACGGCCGCAAGTCGGGCAGTGCCGCACCGTCAAAGTGCAACTCGATAAACCATCCGAGGCCATCAATGCATCGAAGTACGTGGTTGAACACGTCGAGATTCAAAATTCCGCCATGCTTTGGATTAAAAGCAAAGCGAACACCGCGCGCACCCGCATGGTGAAGTGCACGGCAGCCGTCCGACGTCGCAGAGTTGTCCAGCCGAACGACGGCTAAATAGCGCCCTCCGGAACGAGCGACTGCATCTAGGTCGACAGAGTTGTCAAATCCATAGGTGTTCGCGTGTACGACAAAACCCCGTTCAATGCCAAGTGCATTGTGCATTTCGAAGCAAACCTCCAACGGTGCATCAGGCGGCGTATATTTGCGTGCTTGCGCGTAGGGAAATTGCGTCTGCGGCCCCAACACATGGAAGTGGGTATCCCACGCACCCTTCGGCACGGTCCAGTTGGGTTGCGACTGGGTTAATTGGGGGCCCAGGCAGTTCGGTATCGTTTTTTCCATACTATGAACGTCTCTCCTCTAGGAAGCGCCCCGCAGCGGCGAGGACTTGGTCTAGCATTTCGGGTGCATCGCCGAGGTACGTGCGCGGATTTCCAAGATAAGCGAGTGTCTCGATATCTAGAAATTGCGTGACCTCGGCCGTTTGGCCTAAGACCTCCGAAAGCTCCATCCCGCGTTCAATCGCGGTTTTGCAGGCCTCATGTAGTAAATCGTGGGCGGCAAGACGCCCCATATAAGGAGCAAGTGCCATCATGTAGCGCTCGGCGAGAATGATGCCCCGCGTAAGACCAAGATTGGTAGCCATGCGTCCCGGATACACGCGCAAACCGTCGAGCACCATGCGCACACGATCCACGCATCGATGGGTTTCGAGGAACACCTGCGGTACAGTTTCAAACTCGAGGAGCCCCTCGGCGCTGCGCTCTTGGTGCTGGCGCATCGACTGAAGCACTGTGCTTGCGTACTGCGCAGCGCGCGATGCAGCTACTGCTGCTTGAGCGCAATAGACCGGATTTGACTTGTATGGCAGCGTACTGCTGGCGTCCTTGCCGCCGGAAATCGGTTCGGCAAGTTCCCCGATTTCCGTGCTGGCGAGCTCAGCGATGTCCTGCCCGATCTTTGCCAACGTACCGCTCAGAGCAGCAAGAAACATCACGCGCTCAACTACCCTGTCGCGCATTGCACCCCAGGTAATAAGTGGCTCCGGCAAGCCAAGACGCGCCATGAGACGACGTCTGACCTGCAGCCCGAACCCCTGTAATGAAGCAAGCGAGCCGGCGGCGCCGGCAAACTCACCCTCCAAAGGATTGCGACGGAACACCTCCAGACGCTCGGCATGACGCAATCCGGCGCTGAGCCAGACCGCGACTTTGAAACCAAACGTAATCGGCAAAGCATGCCCGCCAAAAGTACGCGCCACCATGAGGGTGTCGCGATGTTCGTTAGTGAGCGCAGCCAGACGGGCAATGATTGCACGCAGGTCTTGTGCCAGCAAATTGAAGGCCTCGTTGGCCTGCATTGCGAGCGCCGTATTCAAAATATCCTGCGTGGTAGCACCCCAATGGACGTAACGCCCGTGCTCACCGCATGCCCCGACAATCTGCCGTACGAGCGGCGCAATCGGATAGCCAGTATGTTGGTTCTGTGCATCTAACTCATCTAGCTTGTTGAATTGCATCCAATAGTGAGCCACTAAACCTAGGTATTTGCATCCAAATTTGACCCACGTAGTCAAACTGTCCTGCTCAGCATTGAGCAGGAGACACAGGAGTGATCAACGTGGCGTTATTAAGTGTGATCAGGCGGTGGCACCTGAGAGATGGAATGAGCATCCGGGAAATATCCCGACGAACGGGTTTATCGCGCAACACCGTGCGCAAGTACCTAACCAATGGCGTGGTCGAGCCTAAATATCCGGCTCGCACCGTTGCCAATAAGCTCGATGCCTTCGCCTCTAAGCTGGAGGGTTGGCTCAAGAGCGAGGCCAAGAAGGGCCGCAAACAACGGCGAAACAGCCGCCAACTCTTCAATGATCTGGTGGTCTTGGGGTTTGAGGGCTCGTATGACCGAGTCGCTGCCTTTGCTCGTAATTGGCGTCAAAACCAACACGAAGCCACCAAGACAACTGGGCGCGGGGCATTTGTGCCTCTCACATTTGCACCTGGCGAGGCATTCCAGTTCGACTGGAGCGAAGACTGGGCTGTGATTGGCGGTGAACGCACGAAGTTGCAGGTGGCTCAATTCAAGTTGGCGCACAGCCGGGCATTTCTGTTGCGGGCCTACCCTCTGCAAACCCACGAAATGCTCTTCGACGCGCATAACCATGCATTCCGGGTGCTTGGTGGTGTACCCCAGAGGGGCATCTTCGACAACATGAAAACGGCTGTCGACAAGATCAAAAAGGGCAAGGCTCGGGACGTGAACATGCGCTTCCAAGTCATGGTCAATCACTTCGTCTTCGAGGCTGAGTTCTGCAACCCAGCATCGGGTTGGGAAAAAGGCCAAATCGAGAAGAACGTTCAAGACTCTAGGCATCGGTTGTGGCAAGTCGCACCCGTGTTTGAAAACTTGGATGCCCTCAACGCCTGGCTGGAGAGGCGTTGCATAGAACTCTGGTCTGAGTTGCGTCATCCGCAGCGACGCGAGTTCACGATTCGAGAGTTATGGGAGCAAGAGCGTGGCACGCTCATGGCCGCGCCTTCGGCGTTTGACGGATTTGTGGAGCACACCAAGCGCGTATCGCCCACGTGCTTGGTTCATTTCGATCGCAACCGCTATAGCGTGCCAGCTACGTTTGCCAATCGGCCCATTAGTTTGCGTGTGTATGCCGATCGCCTGGTGATGGCAACGGAGGGGCAAGAGATTGCTCAGCATGAGCGCCACTTCGATCGGCGTCACGATGGAGGCAAGACCATTTATGACTGGCGACATTACTTGGCAGTGCTGCAAGAAAACCTGGGGGCACTTCGAAACGGCGCCCCGTTCCTAGAGTTGCCAGAAGGGTTCAAACGCTTGCAAGCGTTGCTAGGCAAGCGCATAGGCGGTGACCGCGAGATGGTGGAGATCTTGGCGTTAGTCATGCATCACGACGAGCAAGCCGTCTTGGCTGCTGTTGAGTTGGCGCTGGAGTCTGGGATACCAAGCAAGTTGCACATCCTCAACTTGCTGGGTCGTTTGACAGAGGTTGCGCCTCCTGCACCGGCACACACACCACGCCATCTGGCGCTAAGCGTTGAGCCACAAGCCAACGTCATTAGATACGACAACTTAAGAGAGGTACGCCATGCAGCCTAATGCAATGATTCAAACACTGAAAACCCTGAAGCTCCACGGTATGGCGCAGGCTGTGGGAGAGCTGGCATCGCAAGGCTCACCGGCGTATCAGGGGGCTGAGGGGATCTTGGATAGCTTGTTAAAAGCTGAAGTTGCTGAGCGTGAAGTGCGCTCGGTCAGCTACCAAGTGAAGGTGGCAAAGTTCCCGACGTATCGGGACCTGTCTGGGTTTGACTTCAGCCAGAGTGCTGTTAACGAGGCACAAATTCGAACGCTTCACAAAGGCTTGTTTGTGGAGAACGCTGAGAATGTAGTGCTCATTGAGTGGGCCAGGCACAGGAAAGACGCATTTAGCGACGGCTATTGGTGTTCAAGCCATCATGCACATGCACCGGCGTGTGAGGTTCTTCTCGACGGCGGAGTTGGTGAATGCGCTGGAGATGGAAAAGAGCGCTGGCAAGCATGGGCAAATAGCCAATCGTTTAGGGATGGTTGATTTGGTGATCTTGGATGAGCTGGGGTATTTGCCATTCAGCCAAGCTGGTGGGGCGTTGCTATTTCATTTGCTGAGTCGTTTGTATGAGCGCACCAGTGTGATCATCTGACGAACTTGAGCTTCTCGGAGTGGTCAGCGGTATTTGGTGACCCGAAGATGACGACAGCACTGTTGGACCGGTTAACACATCACGGCCACATCGTTGAGACAGGAAACGAAAGCTACCGGTTCAGGAACAGTTCGACACAAAGCAACAAGGAGGGAAAACAGAGAAAATCAAAACAAGAGCTCTAAAAAGCTCAAATCGGGTGGGTCAATATTCGATGCAAATCCTGGGTCAGATTTGGATGCAATTCAACAAGTTGGCAGCAACCACCACCATCTCGCCATCTCGTACACCCTCCAGAACCTCGATGCGATCATCGCTACGTGCGCCAAGCTTGACCTCCCTTGGATCGAAACGTCCTTCCTGCACTTGAACAAGAATGATTTGACGTGTCCCGCTATCGATCACGGCGGAAGTGGGAACAGTTAGCACGGAACGCTTGGTGTCCACGGGCAGTTCGACCTGAGCAAACATGCCAGGCTTGAGAAGTCCCTGTGGATTCGACAACTCTACGCGAACCGGAACGGTTCGAGTCTCCGACTTGAGGTCGGGTAAACATAGGTAATTGCCCCCGAAAACTGCTTATCTGGATAGGCGTTGATCCGCACAGTGGCCTTGGCACCGGTTCGAATCTGACCGATGTCTTGCTCAAAGACATCGGCAATCACCCATACAGAGGCCAGATTGGTAACTTGATAAAGCATTTCCCCTGGCATGAAGCGCATGCCCTGTACCGCCTTCTTCTCGGTCACGATGCCTGCCACTGGTGATCGCAGTGTCAATGTGCGACGGGTCCCGGTGGATTGAGTCAATGTCTTGACCTGTTCGTCCGAAATATCCCAGTTACGCAGTCGTGACAAGCTGGAATCTGCTAGTTCGCGCATGCCTCGCTGAGCCTCCTCATTCGCGCCCTTTAAGGCCTCAACACCTTGCGATGCAATGGCGTATTCGCGCTGAGCGGAAACCAACTCGGGACTGTAGACATCGAAAAGCGGCTGACCTTTGCCTACAGTTTGACCTGTGGCATTGACATAGAGCCTTTCAACATAGCCCTCGAATTTGGGTGCGATGGTGTAGATTTGGCGTTCATCCGGTTCGATCCGTCCTGCGGCACGGACAACTTTGTTCAATGTGCTCAGGCTTGCTGCCTCAACACGGACGCCCAGTTTTTGCACTTTCTCCGTGCTGATGCGAATGAGGTTTGGGCTGCCAGCGGTAGCTTCCTGCTCGCCCTCGTAAACAGGGATGTAATCCATGCCCATCGGATCTTTCTTGGGCGTCGGAGACGTGTCAGGTAATCCCATGGGATTGCGGTAGTAGAGAATCTTGCGCTCTGTGGATGCGCCATCGTTTAGCGCGCTTGACTTGAATTGTGGGTCTTGATGCGGGACGGATTGTTGTTTTCCAAACCAATATCCAGCACCTACTGTCAAAGCGGCAACGATTAAAGTTGCAACGCCCCTCTTCAAGCCCGTTGTCATAATTCTTCTCCTACGATGCGCTCAATTTCAGCGAGACGCATTTGTGCATTGATTCCTGCCTTGACTTGATTCAACTTGGCTTGACGGATTTGTCTTTGTGCATCTAGAAGGGTAGCGAAATCCACCTTCCCGGATTCATAGCCCGCAAGGGCCGAGCGAAAGGTCAGCTCTGACTGCGGCAAAAGATTCTCGGTGGTCAATGTAAGAGACTGACGCTCTGAATCAAACCCCGCTATGCTTTCATAAAGATCAGCCAAAATCTGATTGCTAACCAACTCACGACGGGAGCGTGATGCCGAAAGCATGGCCTCTGACTCCCGTTCCTGTGATCTACGAGCGCTTTGCTGCAATGGGATATTGATTTCAACCATCAACTCCCATTCACGAACGGTGTTGCCATACTGAATGGGTGATGCACCCAATGTGAAATCGGGATATCGATTTCGATACGCAAGATCTCGTGATTTCTCTGCGGCTTTGATCTGCGCTTCCTCAACTCTTAAAAGTGGATTATTCAATTTCGCGCGCTGTTCCAAGGCAGAGAAATTCACAACCGCTTGTGTTGGAAGCACTCGAATTTGAGTAGGTTTAGCCAAAGGTTCGTCAGCTTGTCGGCCCGTTAGAGCATTCATCCTGGCTTGCAATTGACGTCGTTCCGCCTCAATCCCGATCAATTCGCTTCGAATGGAGGTTTGCTCGACTTGAGATCTGATGACGTCCTGCTGGGCAGCCAGACCACTTGCATATCTAACCTGAGCAACCTTCTCCAATCGCACCATTAAGTCCAAAATTTCCTGTGTCAAGCGTTCGCTTTGATCCAAGTAATACAGTTGGGCATAAACAATTTTGATCTTCGACGCCAAATCCACCCATGTGCTCGCTGTGCGAACTTTGGCCGCATCAGAAGCTGCTTCAGCTGCTTCACGTTTGAGCTCACGCTTCCCAAACCAAGGAACATCCTGCATGAGCAAATAGCGCGTGCTTCCAACGCGATTCGGGGCGAGAGTAGGTGACTGCTCGCCCATGCGCGTGATATCGCGCCATTCCGTACGGAATTTTGGATCCGGTAGAGATCCTGCTGGTACAACTCGTTCGGACGCGGCATCAGCCTCATACTTCATACTCGCAAGTTCCGGATTTCTCTCTCTTGCGAGTTTCAATAGCGCTTCTATATTGGTGCCAATTGGGTGCTCTTGTCCGTAGCTGGTAGGAGTAAAGACAAGGATTAGACAAGCTGCAGCAATCGACGATTTAATGCTGATCATGATGTGCCTCGCCGAAGGGCTGTATTTAACTGATCAACTACCTCAGCCCAATCGGCATCATTGAGAATTTCTTCTTTCAACATAGTCGATTGGGCATTCGTCCAGAAGGGTGCGTTTTCTAAGCGAATGGAAGGCTCAAGCGGACTATGTGCGTCTAAAAAACGTTTGATCCCATTGGCATCAGAGGGGAGGCCAAGTTGAAGGAAAAGTTCAGTAAAACGATGATGGTTTGAATTCATGGCAGTCTTCCTGTTTGCATCAGATGTCTATGTCTAAAACCGAATTATTTGTGTAGGCACTTATGCAAAAGATACAGGTTGATTTTGCAAATGACCACCTGTTATGAAGATGATGAACTGATTACATTCGTGTAATCATTCAGATTGTTTAAATTTAACAAGAAGGTCCGCGTCAGTGACCTCGCCTCAAGCGAAGTGCGTTTCCGATCACTGATGCAGAGCTGAAGCTCATAGCTAATGCAGCAATCAAGGGAGAAAGTAGCCAGCCGGTCAAGGGGTACAGCACCCCCGCTGCAACAGGGATTCCAAGTGCGTTGTAAAGGAAAGCAAACATCAGGTTCTGCTTCATGTTGCTTACTGTGTGTTGAATTGCATCCAAATCTGACCCAGGATTTGCATCGAATATTGACCCACCCGATTTGAGCTTTTTAGAGCTCTTGTTTTGATTTTCTCTGTTTTCCCTCCTTGTTGCTTTGTGTCGAACTGTTCCTGAACCGGTAGCTTTCGTTTCCTGTCTCAACGATGTGGCAGTGATGTGTTAACCGGTCCAACAGTGCTGTCGTCATCTTCGGGTCACCAAATACCGCTGACCACTCCGAGAAGCTCAAGTTCGTCGTGATGATCACACTGGTGCGCTCATACAAACGACTCAGCAAATGAAATAGCAACGCCCCACCAGCTTGGCTGAATGGCAAATACCCCAGCTCATCCAAGATCACCAAATCAACCATCCCTAAACGATTGGCTATTTGCCCATGCTTGCCAGCGCTCTTTTCCATCTCCAGCGCATTCACCAACTCCGCCGTCGAGAAGAACCTCACACGCCGGTGCATGTGCATGATGGCTTGAACACCAATAGCCGTCGCTAAATGCGTCTTTCCTGTGCCTGGCCCACCAATGAGCACTACATTCTCAGCGTTCTCCACAAACAAGCCTTTGTGAAGCGTTCGAATTTGTGCCTCGTTAACAGCACTCTGGCTGAAGTCAAACCCAGACAGGTCCCGATACGTCGGGAACTTTGCCACCTTCACTTGGTAGCTGACCGAGCGCACTTCACGCTCAGCAACTTCAGCTTTTAACAAGCTATCCAAGATCCCCTCAGCCCCTGATACGCCGGTGAGCCTTGCGATGCCAGCTCTCCCACAGCCTGCGCCATACCGTGGAGCTTCAGGGTTTTCAGTGTTTGAATCATTGCATTAGGCTGCATGGCGTACCTCTCTTAAGTTGTCGTATCTAATGACGTTGGCTTGTGGCTCAACGCTTAGCGCCAGATGGCGTGGTGTGTGTGCCGGTGCAGGAGGCGCAACCTCTGTCAAACGACCCAGCAAGTTGAGGATGTGCAACTTGCTTGGTATCCCAGACTCCAGCGCCAACTCAACAGCAGCCAAGACGGCTTGCTCGTCGTGATGCATGACTAACGCCAAGATCTCCACCATCTCGCGGTCACCGCCTATGCGCTTGCCTAGCAACGCTTGCAAGCGTTTGAACCCTTCTGGCAACTCTAGGAACGGGGCGCCGTTTCGAAGTGCCCCAGGTTTTCTTTGCAGCACTGCCAAGTAATGTCGCCAGTCATAAATGGTCTTGCCTCCATCGTGACGCCGATCGAAGTGGCGCTCATGCTGAGCAATCTCTTGCCCCTCCGTTGCCATCACCAGGCGATCGGCATACACACGCAAACTAATGGGCCGATTGGCAAACGTAGCTGGCACGCTATAGCGGTTGCGATCGAAATGAACCAAGCACGTGGGCGATACGCGCTTGGTGTGCTCCACAAATCCGTCAAACGCCGAAGGCGCGGCCATGAGCGTGCCACGCTCTTGCTCCCATAACTCTCGAATCGTGAACTCGCGTCGCTGCGGATGACGCAACTCAGACCAGAGTTCTATGCAACGCCTCTCCAGCCAGGCGTTGAGGGCATCCAAGTTTTCAAACACGGGTGCGACTTGCCACAACCGATGCCTAGAGTCTTGAACGTTCTTCTCGATTTGGCCTTTTTCCCAACCCGATGCTGGGTTGCAGAACTCAGCCTCGAAGACGAAGTGATTGACCATGACTTGGAAGCGCATGTTCACGTCCCGAGCCTTGCCCTTTTTGATCTTGTCGACAGCCGTTTTCATGTTGTCGAAGATGCCCCTCTGGGGTACACCACCAAGCACCGGAATGCATGGTTATGCGCGTCGAAGAGCATTTCGTGGGTTTGCAGAGGGTAGGCCCGCAACAGAAATGCCCGGCTGTGCGCCAACTTGAATTGAGCCACCTGCAACTTCGTGCGTTCACCGCCAATCACAGCCCAGTCTTCGCTCCAGTCGAACTGGAATGCCTCGCCAGGTGCAAATGTGAGAGGCACAAATGCCCCGCGCCCAGTTGTCTTGGTGGCTTCGTGTTGGTTTTGACGCCAATTACGAGCAAAGGCAGCGACTCGGTCATACGAGCCCTCAAACCCCAAGACCACCAGATCATTGAAGAGTTGGCGGCTGTTTCGCCGTTGTTTGCGGCCCTTCTTGGCCTCGCTCTTGAGCCAACCCTCCAGCTTAGAGGCGAAGGCATCGAGCTTATTGGCAACGGTGCGAGCCGGATATTTAGGCTCGACCACGCCATTGGTTAGGTACTTGCGCACGGTGTTGCGCGATAAACCCGTTCGTCGGGATATTTCCCGGATGCTCATTCCATCTCTCAGGTGCCACCGCCTGATCACACTTAATAACGCCACGTTGATCACTCCTGTGTCTCCTGCTCAATGCTGAGCAGGACAGTTTGACTACGTGGGTCAAATTTGGATGCAAATACCTAGGTTTAGTGGCTCACTATTGGATGCAATTCAACAAACTTGCCTCACAAAGAAAAGTTCTTTGCAGCTCTCGAAGTTTTAGCTTTATGTGAGTTTTACGAAGCGGTAGCAGAGGAAAAGAAAATCTCGATGGCGACTAGTGGCGATGGCGAAATTCTCGGGGATAGATTAATGTTTCGCCGCGCCGTAAGCAATTTACTCTCTAACGCATTAAGGCACACGCCAGAGGGCGGGGTGGTGGAAATTGTCATTGTCGCCAATGAATTGACTACAGAGGTCAGGGTTGAAAACACCGGCCCAGAGATCGATCCTCGAGTGCTTCCTCGGCTGTTTGATCGCTTCTTTCGGGCTGATCCCTCACGCTCTCACCCAGACTCTGATGGTGCGGGACTGGGGCTGTCAATCACTAAGGCTATCGCAGAAATCCATGGTGGCACAGCGTCAGTAACATCTGATAATGGCAAAACACGATTTTTTCTGCGATTTCCACATAAAAATAATGAAGTTGGTTGAATCCATTCGCACTTAGTTAACCGGAGGGGCGTATGCCTATTGGACTTCCAAACGCAAAAGCAATATCAGAAGACAAGTCAATCGCTTTTTTCAATTGATACGGACATTATTCAAGGCTTGGGTTTCAAGTTTTTGAGGATGCGTTGTGAGTATTGCGAGACGTCCGCGACCAACATCACACAGCTACCTTCTCCGGTGGGGCCATCGGCGGCGGGAAGAAGCGCTAGATGGGGATACAATCAGCTCCAAGCAAGCGCCACTAAGCTGGCGCAAGCTGTCGACACACGCACTGGACGGGAATTTTCCTAACCAGTGAGGTGGTTGGAGTAAATCCTTGGATGCGCCCCGTATCGCTCATTGGGGTGAGTTTTCAGGACGGCACGCCTCACTCCTACGGGATGAGCGTTTTGCGTAGTGCTATACTCCACCACCAGATCAAAAAGCCCGCTTTCAGCGGGCTTTTTCACGTCCGCGCGCCGTACGTTCCGATGCCATCAAAACTCCACCAGGCTCAGCCCCAGGCTGAACACGGTGCGGCGGAAGTTGTAGTCGATCAGGCTGTCGCCGTAGCCGCTGAACAGGCTGGCGTGCAGGCGCAGGCCGCTGTTGGGGCTGCTGCCCAGGGCGCGCAATAGAGAGTTGGCAGAAATTGGGCGAATCCTGCAGATTGAAACTGGCGCAGTTTTCCGTGCGTTGAAGAACGGGGAACATGTCAGTGGCGTCTACCGCCAAAGGATTCAACTCTCCAGCGGACGCTACGCTGTACTTGACGACGGTATTCGTTTCAGCCTCGTGCCTTGGCACCCGGCGATCGAGCAAGCCCTCGGGCGCCGATTGTCGGTCGTCGTGCAAGGACAGTCAGCATCGTGGCGGCTTGATCGGAGCCTTGGTGTCGTCGGCCGTTGACGATGTGGTCGACGTGGGCGTTGCTGCGCGTCAGCGAATAGATTTAGCGCGACGGCGTATCGGCTAACAAACGGCAGGCTCAACCCGACTTGTCGCGTAGCACGATGGCGTTTTCGATTTCCGCCACCTCGCGTGCCAATGAGTCGCGAAGGGTGGCGCGACGGGGCGGTTGCAAACGACTGCGCAGGCCGGCGATGGACAGCGCCGCGACCACCGCACCTTGCGGATCTCGGATGCCCATGCCGATGGCCGCCATCTCCGGCATCATCTGCCCATCATTGAGCGAGTACCCCGCCGCGCGCGTGCTATGCACGTGGTCCCACATCAGCGCGGGTGCGAAATTGGGGTGCTGGGCCAGCACGGCGCCGTTGCGCTCGATCGCCGACTTCACTTCCGCATCCGGCAGCAAGGCGAGTAAGGCCAGGCTGCCGGCGCCAAGGCCCAGCGGCCGGGCATCGCCCACTTCCAGTGTGAGCGTCTTGATCGGGAACGCGCCAACCCGCCGCGCGCCGCACGTCGCCTGGTCGCCGCTGCGCACCGACAGATAGATCGTATCGCCCGTTTCCGCGGCCAGCCTGTCCATGCTCGCCGCCGACAACTGGACGATGTCGAACCGGGCCCCGGCCGCCAGGCCCATTCGGTAAAGCTTGAACGCCGGAGAGAAAAGCCTGGTGCGCGAGTTGTAGTTGACCAAGCCCCCTTGCCGCAGCCCGGTCAGCAGCCGATGGGCCGTGGGCTTGCTGAGATGCGCACGTTCGGCCAAGTCGGCCAGCGAGATGCCAGTCTTGGCATGAATGACCACGTGGTCCAACAAGTTCAGGGCGCGATCGAGGCTTTGCGTTGTACTGGCAGCAGTCATGTTCATATCATCTATTGATATGATTCGTGTCATATATCGGGATAACCATTAGACGGCTGAGTGGATGCCCCTCCTAGCATCCATCCATGGAACAAAAGGCCCCGTGGGAATCATCGACTTGGCTGGACAGGCCCTTGCCTGTGGCGGCCGAGTGCTTTGCCCGGCTGCCGGTGTCCCTGCGCAAAGGTGTTAAGACCTCGTGGGGCCGAGTCAATGCCGGCGATGCCGCGCTGGACTGTTTTTTGGAAGGCCCCTGCTTTTCCCCTGACGGCAAGCTGTTCGTCACCGACATCCCACACGGCCGCATCTTTCGGATCGACGGACCGAACGAGTGGTCGGTGGTGGCCGAATATGACGGCTGGCCCAACGGCCTGAAATACAGCCAGGGCCGGCTGCTGGTCGCCGACTACCGGCTCGGGCTGCTGAAGCTCGACTCGGAGACAGGTCGCCACGAAACGCTGGCCGAGGGCTTTCGCAGCGAAGGGTTCAAGGGCGTCAACGACCTGTTCGTGGCGGGAAGCGGGGATTTGTATTTCACCGATCAAGGCCAGACCGGCTGGCATGACCCCACCGGCCGCGTATTCCGCATGACGACCGACGGCGCGCTTGAGTGCCTGTGCGACCGCATTCCCAGCCCTAACGGCCTGTGCATGAACCTCGCGCAAACGCAGCTTTATGTGGCCGTGACGCGCGCAAACGCGATCTGGCGGCTGCCGTTGATGGTGGACGGTAGCGTGTCCAAGGTCGGCACATACATCCAGATGAGCGGCGGCGCCGCCGGACCTGACGGCATCGCGCTGGACGCGGCTGGTGGCTTGGTGGTCGCCCACCCAGGCACCACCGTGTGGCGCTTCAACAGGTGGGGCCTGCCCACGCACTACGTGCAGGTGCCTCATGACTCTTTCTTCACCAACCTGGCTTTCGGGCCGGGGCTGGACTCGGCGTTTCTGTACATGACCGATGCGCTTCGTGGAGAAATATGGCGCGCCCGGATGCCCGCGGCGAATTGAATTTCAATCAAAGGAGACTCTCATGACCTTAACTACTAACCGCCGCCGCGTCCTGCTGGGCGCAGGCTCCCTGGCCTTGGCCGGGGTCCCCGCACTTGGCCGTGCCCAGACCGCATGGACTTCTTACACCTACACGCCGGCGGCCACGTTGGCGCCGGCACGCGGTGTGGCTCGCATGGCCGAGGCGTTGCAAAAAGACGGCGTCATCACACTGCGCCAGCACTTGGGCGGCGCCTTGCCGATCAACGCGCAGAACATCACGGGCGCCGTCGGAGACAACGTGGTCCAGTTCGGAGATGACGGTTTCTTCCACGGCAACATCCCGCTGGGCGGCGTGATGCGCCTGCCGATGCTGATCACCAACGCCGACGAGATGGCCCGGGCTTCCAAAGCCATCCAGCCGTATCTCGACGTCGCCTACGCCAAGAAGGGCATCGTGTTGCTGGGTTATTACCACTACCCCATCCAGTCGGCTTGGTCGCGCAAGAAGCTGATGTCGCTGGCCGACCTGAACGGTAGCAAGATGCGCGTCACCTCGCCCGAGCAGGGGGAGTTCGTTCGCCGCTTCGGTGGCGTGCCGGTCACCGTATCGGCCTCCGAGGTGCCGTCCGCGCTGGAACGCGGCGTGGTGGACGGCGTGTTCACCGCGGCCTCGGGCGGTGGCAAGATCTGGAAGGACCTGCTGAAGTCGCAGTACGGCATCGGCCCCAACTTCTTCGACGCCGTGCTCATCGCCAACAGGGATGCCTTCAACAAGTTGCCTGCCGCCGACCAAGCCAAGCTCAAGCAGTCGGCTGCCGAGGCGGCGCTTTGGATCACGGCCGAGACAGCCCGCGAAGAGTCCGAGGTCTCTGCCAAGCTGGTCGCCGAAGGCATGGTGATGACCCCGGTCAGTGCGGCGGATGCAGCCGAAGGCCGCAAGCGCTTGGCGCCGTACTGGGACGAGTGGGCCAAGGCCAAGGGCCCCGAGGCCATCGAAGCGCTGGCCAAGGTCCGCGCCGCTATCGGAAGCTGATCTCATGAACACAGAGCAACAACCCACCCTGGGAAGGGTGGGCGAGGGATTCCTTTGGCTTGCGGGCCTGAGCCTGGTGGCCATGGTGGTGGTCATTGGGACGGAAGTCGTGGCGCGCTCGGTCTTCCATTACTCATTCGAGGTGGTGGACGAATTGGGTGGCTATCTGCTGGTGGCACTGTCGTTCCTGTCGCTGGCGCCGGCGCTGAAGGCCGGCGCCTTCCATCGCGTGGAGCTGGTGCAACAACGGCTGTCGCCGCGCGGCAAGCGAATCTCCCGCAAGGTGTTCCTGGTGCTGTCGTTGGCCTTCGGCCTCATCATGAGCTTCACCATCGGCCGCTACGTCTGGCGAACCTTTTCACAGGGGGAGGTAGCGTCAACCGGATGGCAGACGCCGCTGTGGATTCCCATGCTGCCCATGCTGGCCGGCATCGTGGCGCTGACCTGGGTGCTGGCGGTGGAGCTGATTGCGCATCGCGGCGGGGAAGGTGGCCATGACGCCTGAAATGCAAATCATCGCGGTCTTTGTGGTGTTCATCTTACTGCTGGCCGCTGGCATGGCGGTGCCGCTGGCCATCAGCGTCCCAGCGTTGATCTATTTGCTGATGCTCGGCGGTGTCGACGCCCTTAAGGGCCTGGGCCTGGTGTCCTGGGGCAGCATGAACAGCTTCGCGCTAACGGCCATTCCCCTGTTCATCCTGATGGCCGAGCTGATGCAGGGCAGCGGCCTGAGCATGCGCACCTATCGAGGGCTGGCCAAGCTGGTGTGTGTGATCCCCGGCGGGCTGTTGCAGACCAACATTGCTGGCTGCGCGCTGTTTTCGGCCATCAGTGGCTCCAGCGTCACCACAGCCGCCGCCATTGGCGGCGTCGCCTTGCCACAGCTGGAGCAGAGAAAGTATTCGCCTTCGCTAGCGGCCGGCTCGCTGGCCGCGGGCGGCACCCTGGGCATCCTGATCCCGCCGTCGATCGCGATGATCATCTACGGCACCTTCACGGAAACCTCCATTGCCAAGCTGTTCATGGCGGGCGTGATTCCGGGGCTGATGCTTACCGGCCTGTTCATGGCCTACATTGCGGTGCACGCGCTGATAAAGCCAGAGATCGCACCTAAGGAGCGCGGGCCGCAAAATGCGGGCGAGTTCGCCATCGCGATATACGACCTGCTGCCCGTGACACTACTGATCGTGGGCATCATGAGCAGCCTCTACCTGGGCTTTGCCACTCCGACCGAGGTGGCGGCTCTGGGCTGCATCTTCGTGGGCGTCGTGGCCGCGGCGTGGGGCGAGCTGAACTGGCAGGTGATTCGCGACGCCATTCGCACCACGGTGATCGTCAGCGGCAACATCATGTTCATCGTGTTCGCCGCCTTTATCTTCTCCTACGCCATCAGCATGGGCGGCGTCGGCGAGAAGCTGACGCATGCGCTGGTCGACATGAACCTGACCAAGACCCAATTCATGCTGGCGATGCTGGTGCTATTCACCCTGCTGGGCGCGCTGGTGGAAAGCCTGGGAATCATCGTCATCACCGTGCCGCTGCTGTACCCCGTGCTGATGAAATTCGGCATCGACCCGATCTGGTTCGGCATCGTGCTGGTGCTCTTCATCGAGATGGGACAGATCACGCCGCCGATCGGGATCAACCTGTTCGTGATCCAGGGGCTGTGGAAGGGAACGCTGCAGCAGGTCGTGACGGGGAGCATTCCGTTCCACCTGCTGATGTTCGTGATGCTGGGCCTGCTGGTGGCCTGGCCCGAGATCGCCCTGTGGCTGCCGCAGAACATGACGACCAAGTAGGGAAGACCGGCATGCAAAGAAGAACCCTCGCACTGTCGATCGCCGCGCTGCTGCTGGCTTGGGCGGCTCCCGCCGCCGCGCAAACGGGCGCCCGGCCGGTACGCATCATGGTGCCGTTCTCGCCTGGTAGCCAGACGGACTTGGTGGCGCGCCTCATCGCCAAGTCATTGGAGCAGCATCTCGAGCAGCCAGTGATCGTGGAAAACCGGCCCGGCGCCGCCGGCACGGTCGCCGCGCAAGCGGTGCTGGCGCAGCCGGCCGACGGCCACACGCTGATGATGGTGTCGTCCGCCTACGCCGTCCTGGCGGCTTCCGGCCGCAAGCTGCCCTACAGCCCTGAGCGCGACTTCGATATCGTGGGCGTGGTCGCGCGCTCGGCCAACGTGCTGATCGCGTCGAAGGCCAGTGGCTTTCGCACAGTCGCCGAGATAGTCGCGGCGGGCAAGGCGGCGGGGCGCCCGGCGCTGAACTTCGGCTCGTCTGGAGTGGGCTCGGGCACACACCTGAACGCCGAATACTTCGCCACTGCCACGGGCATCCGCACCGTGCACATCCCTCTCAAGGGCGGGCCGGAAATCTTGAACGAGGTCATGAGCGGCCGCGTCGAGTTTGCCTTCGTGCCGCCCAGCCAGGTGCTTTCGTCGGGAACGGAGCGGCTGTCCATGCTGGGTATCACCGGGCAAAAACGCGTGCGCCAGCTCCCCGATGTGCCGACCGTCAACGAGGCCGGTGTGAAGGGCTTCGAGTACTACCTCTGGTATGCGCTGATGCAGAAGTCCGGCACCCCGCCGGCGGCGGCTCAGCGCCTGAGCGTGGCGCTGGCGCGTTCGCTGGTCGACCCTGCGGTGATGCAGCCCTTCGATTCGCTAGGAATCGAAGGCATGCGGCTGAACCTGGAAGCGGCCCGCGGATTCATGCGCACCGAGATTGCGGCCAACAAGTCGCTGATTCAATCCCGCGGCCTGCAAATTGAATGAATCCCAAATGAACCAACGCATCGCCTTCATTGGACTGGGCGCGATGGGCGCGGCCATGGCACAACAAATGGTCCAAGCCGGATTAACGGTGACGGGCTTCGACCTGCGGCCCGAACCTATGGCAAGGCTGGTGGCCTGCGGAGGCTGTAGCGCCAGAGGGCCGGACCAGGCTGCCCGAGGGGCTTCGGTCGCCGTGATCATGGTGCATGACGCAGCGCAAGCGGAGAAAGTCTTGTTCGGCCACGACGGTGTGGCCGCGGCGATGGACCCTGGCGCCGTGGTGTGGATGGCCAGCACGATCACCCCCGACGCCGCGCGTCAATTCGAAAGTCAACTGGCCGCTCGCGGCCTGCTGTTGCTCGATGGCCCGGTCAGCGGCGGCTTGACCGGCGCGCAAGAGGGTGACCTGACCGTAATCGCCGGCGCCAGCCTGGCCGCGCTGGCGGCGGCCGACGAGGCGGTGCGCGCCTGCGCTTCCCATGTGTTCCACGTCGGCGAGGTGGGCACGGGCTCCACCGTCAAGATGATCAATCAGTTGTTGGTGGCTTCGCACCTGGTGCTCGCTGCTGAAGCCGTCGCCTTGGGTGTGAAGGCGGGGGTGAATGCCGCGCAGCTGGTGGAGGTGGTGATGCGCAGCGCCGGTACCTCCCGGATGTTCGAAAAGCGCGCCCCGCGCATGGTCTCGGGTGACGCCACGCCGCACTCGACTGTGAAGACCTTCCTGAAGGACCTGAACATCGCGCTGGATGCGGCACAGAAGCTGAAATTTCCGACGCCAATGGCCGCAGCAGCACACCAAATATTCATGATGGCTGCTGGCTGTGGCTACGCGGACGAAACTGATACGCGCGTGCTGCGAGTGTATGAGCAGATGGGCGGTGTAAGGGTGGCGGTGGCGGGGGGCGAAGCATGAACGCTTTCAAGCAAATGCTGCGAAACCGGGAAACCTGTAGCTTGGTAAATGTCGACCACGCCAGTCCCAGCTTGGTGCAGTTCCTCGCCCGCACAGGAGTGGACGCGGTCATGTTCGATTGCGAGCAGGGCAACCCCAGCTTCGAGGACGTAGAGAACATGAGCCGCGCGGCACGACTGCACAAAGTGCCCGCTGTGGTGCGCATCCCGTCGGCTGAGCCGTGGACCATCGAGCGCTATGTGATGAGAGGCATCGACGGCATCGTGGTACCGCGGCTGGACACGGCGGCGCAGGTCGCCCGTGCGGTGGCAGACATTCGCTACGCGGCTCCTCGTGACTTCGACGCCACGGCGGTCCTGGTCCAAATTGAATCGGTCAGCGCCGTGCGCGAGCTCGAGGGCTTTCTGGCCATCCCCGAGATCGACTGCTTTTTCATCGGCGCGGTGGATCTGTCCAAAAGCATGGGTTTCGCAGGTGACTACGGCAATCTCGAGGTTCTGCAGGAGATTGACGGGGTGATCGAGACGATCCTGCAAGCGGGACGCTGTGTGGGCTGCCTGGTTAAAGAGCACGATTTACAGACATGGCATGCCAAAGGCGCGACCATGCTTTACACCCACGTGAACGATTTCATCGCTATGGGCGCCCGCCAGTGGCGCGACATGGCCCACATCCACCCCCGTTGAGGAGACAGTGATGACAGTAGTGAAATCCGTTCTTCGTTCCATCGGCGCCTGCGTTCTCACAAGTTCCGCGTTGCTGGCGTCGGCCCAGACGCAGCTGAAGCTGGCTTCGGTCTACCCCGAAGACAGCTTCCACGTGCAGAACCTTCGAAAGTTCGCCGACGACGTAGACAGAGCCACTGCCGGCAAGCTGAAGATCGAGGTGCATTCGAACGCATCGATGATGAAGGCGGCGGAGATTTACCCCGCCGTGCGGGAAGGCAAGGTCGAGGCGGGCGAGGTCATCATGTCCAGCCTGTCCAAGGACATCCCGCTGTTCGCGATCGATACGCTTCCTTTTATCGTTACGGGATACGCCGACGCGAAGTCCATGTGGGAAGCGTCACGCGAGGCCTCCCAAAAGGCCATGGACAAGCAGGGCGTAACACTGCTATACACCGTGCCTTGGCAGCCGCAAAACCTCTATTCCGTCCGCAAGATTGAGAAGGCGGACGACTTCAAAGGTCTGCGGCTGCGCCACTACAGCCCCACCACGGAGCGCATAGCCCAATTGCTGGGTGCCACGCCGGTTGTCATCCCGGTTCAGTTGGACGAGATGACCAAAGCGATCTCCGCTGGGCAGCTCGACCTGATGCTCACCTCCAGCTGGACCGGCGTGCAAACGAAGTCGTGGTCAAAGATGCCTTACTACTACAAAGTAAGCGCCTGGATACCCAAGAACGTGGTGTTCGTGAACAAAGCCAAATTCGACTCACTGCCCGCTGACCAAAAAGCGGCAGTAGTGAGGGCGGCGCAAATGGCAGAAGTGCGCGGGTGGGCCTTGAGTCAGTCGCTCGACGAAAAGCTGGAAGCCGAACTTGCAGCTAACCGCACGACCGTCACTCGGCTCGAGCCGGGAGTGCTGCGATTCTTCGATCGCGTCGGCGAGCAAATCTCGAAAGACTGGATCAAGCAGGCGCCGCCGAGTGACGTGCGCGTGCTCACCTCCTACATGATTCGCCGGTCTACGAAGTAGCAGCGCGAGTTCGCCTTGATCTCCAGTTGACGCGGCGAGCGTCGGCGTGGGGGAGCCCACTTTTCACTGAAATGGATATTAATAGGAAGACGGAAATGAAGAGAGATATTGAAAGCCCCGTGAAGCTGATGCTCACGGGAGGTGAAGCCGTCGCTCGCATGTTCAAGGCCTACGGAGTCGGACCGATCTTTGGCATGGGCGGCTTCCAGTTGCTGCCGTTTTACGATGCCTGCCGCCGACTGGGTTTGAAACACACCTTGATCAATGACGAGCGGTGTGGTGCGTTCGCCGCCGATGCTTATGCTCGCGTCACTAACCGCGTCGGCGTTGTGGATGCTACTTTGGGCCCCGGCGCGACCAACCTAGTGACCGGCTTGGCGGAGTCGTTCAATGCCGGCATGCCGATTGTGGCCTTGGTGGCCGATGCGCATCGCGACTACGCCTGGAAGAACATGACCCAGGAAGCGCGCCAACTCGAAATTCTGCGGCCAGTCGCCAAAGAAGTGATCCGGATCGAGTCGATCAAGCGGATCCCCGAACACATCCGCCGCGCGTTCGCTGTCGCCACGTCGGGCCGGCCCGGCCCGGTGGTGGTGGCGCTGCCGGAAGACGTGTCGCACGGCGAGCACGAGTTCGATGAAGCCGAGTTGTGGGCCGATGAGCATACCGCCATTGCGCAGGCGCGTCGCTCGCGTCCGGACGGCGACGACTTGCAGCGCGCCGCCGAGATGGTGGCAAATGCGCACCGCCCGCTGTTGCTGGCCGGCGGCGGCATCCACATCTCCCAGGCGTACGAGGCGCTGTACGCACTGGCTTCCGGCGAAGGCATTCCGGTGGCCCACACCATGAGCGGGAAGGGCGCCATCGCCTGCACCGACCCGCTGTCGGCAGGCGTATTCGGCCGCTATGATCGCATCGCCAACGACCTGGTCGCCGATGCGGACTGCCTGATCGTGGTGGGCTGCAAGCTGGGCGAGATCGCGACCAAGCGCTTCTCCATCATGCCTAGAGGCACACCGCTCATTCACATCGACATCAGCGCCGAAGAGATCGGTCGGACCACTCGCGCCGACGTGGCCCTCGCTGCCGATGCACGGCTGGCGCTGCAGGACCTGTTGGTGGCACTGGGTGATGGCGCGGCGCGCCGGCTGCGCCGCCAGGCCTACCTAGCCGAGATCCCAGTGAAGATGGCGCAGTGGAACGAGACCGCACGGGACCGGACCACGTCGAAGGAAAGCCCGATCAATATCGGCCGGATCATGGGCGAGCTCAACCGCAACCTGCCGGCGGACGCGGTGCTGGTGGCCGACGGGGGTTTCGCCGCTCACTGGGGCGCGCTGCTGTTTGACACGAAGCGCGCGGGCCGCGGCTTTGTGGCGGACCGCGGGTTCGCCTCGATCGGCTACGGCGTCCCGGGTGGCATGGGCTGCCAGATCGGTGTGGAACCGGGCCGCCGCGTAGTGGCGCTGACCGGCGACGGCGGCTTCAACATGACCATGGGCGAGATGGAGAAGGCCAAACGGATCGGCGCCAACTTTGTGCTATGCGTATTCAACAACGCGGCCTCGGGCTACGTCAAAGCTTTGCAGCACTCAGTGTACGGAGCGGGCAACTATCAGTCGTCCGACCTGCACGAACTCAACTATGCGGAAATTGCCACCCACCTCGGCTGCCTGGGCATTCGTGTGGACGATCCCGACAAGGTGGCCGAGGCGCTTGCCCAAGGGCTAGCCAATACCAGTTCCCCAACAATCATCGACCTGATCGTCACACGCGACCCGGCGCGCATGCTGCCGGCCGCGGACAACCGCACGTTGAAGGTCGTCAAGGGCGACCGTCCGGTGTAAATGTCAATGATGGAAAAGACTGCCACGATGAATCTATGATCCAACGCCAAGAGTCGACTATGAAGCATCCGCTCGATGCTCTCCACGACCCCAGTCTGCTAAAGACCGACGCGCTGATCAACGGCGAATGGGTCAAGGGGGAGTCACGCTTCGACGTGCATGACCCCAGCAACGGCGTAAAACTGGCCGACGTGGCCAACCTTGGACCGGTGGAAGCCGAAGCGGCGATTGCCGCCGCCAACGCCGCCTGGCCGGCATGGCGCTCCAAAACCGGCAAGGAGCGCAGCATCATCCTGCGCAAATGGTTTGACCTGCTGATGGCCAACCAGGAGGACCTGGGCCGCATCATGACGGCCGAGCAGGGCAAGCCCTTCGCCGAGGCCAGGGGCGAAGTGGCTTATGGCGCCAGCTTTGTGGAGTGGTACGCCGAGGAAGCCAAACGCACCAACGGCGAGACCCTGCCGCAGTTCGACAACAACCGCCGCCTGATGGTGATCCGCCAGCCCATTGGCGTCTGCGCCGCCATCACGCCGTGGAACTTCCCTCTGGCCATGATCACGCGCAAGGTGGCCCCGGCGCTGGCCGCCGGTTGCCCGGTGGTCATCAAGCCCGCCGAGCTGACGCCACTGACCGCGCTGGCCGCCGCCGAGCTGGCCATGCGCGCCGGCATTCCGGCGGGCGTGCTGAACCTGCTGACGGCCGACGGCGCCAACAGCATTGCCGTGGGCAAGGTGTTCTGCGCCAGCGACACGGTGCGCCACATCAGCTTTACCGGCAGCACCGAGGTGGGTCGCATCCTGATGGCGCAAAGCGCCCCCACGGTGAAGAAGCTGGCGCTGGAGCTGGGCGGCAACGCGCCCTTCATCGTGTTTGACGACGCCGACGTGGACAGCGCCGTCGAAGGCGCCATGGCCAGCAAGTACCGCAACGCCGGCCAGACCTGCGTGTGTGCCAACCGCATCTATGTGCAGGACGGCGTGTACGACCAGTTTGTGGAAAAGTTCGCGGCCAAGGTCAAGGCGCTGAAGGTGGGCAACGGCTTTGAAGACGGCGTGGTGCAGGGCCCGCTGATCGAAGACGCGGCGGTGGAAAAAGTGCAGCGCCACGTGGCGGACGCCGTGGCCAAAGGCGGCAAGGTGGTGGCCGGCGGCAAGAAGTTGCAGGGCCAGTTCTTCGAGCCCACCGTGGTGGCCGAGGCCACCGCCGACATGCTGTGCGCCCGCGAAGAAACTTTCGGCCCCTTCGCGCCGGTGTTCCGCTTCAAGACCGAGCAGGAAGCCATTGACGCGGCCAACAACACCGAGTTCGGCCTGGCCAGCTACTTCTACAGCCGCGACGTGGGCCGCATCTTCCGCGTGGGCGAGGCGCTGGAGTACGGCATGGTGGGCGTCAACGTGGGCATCATCGCCACCGAACATGTGCCCTTTGGCGGCGTCAAGCAGTCTGGCCTGGGACGGGAAGGCGCGCACTATGGCATGGACGAATACTTGGAGATCAAATATCTGTGCTTAGGCGACGTGCTCGTGCTACGCGCCGAACGCCCACGCAGTGTCGAAGACAGTCTTGTCTGTTGATTCATCAGCACAACTGAGCCAGTGATCACGTCGAAGCTTGAGCCACTGGGTTGATGGATTCTTTGGTTACTCGATTGTGGATACGTCTATCGGGTCTGCTGTTTTTCGATCTGCTTTCTGAGCTTTGCTGCGTTGCTTTGGCGGCGCCGCGCCAGCGGCATTGGAATGCTTGAATCGCCAGCTCTCGTTGCCCGTCTCCACGATGTAGCAGTGATGCCTCGTCATCCACTGGATGCGAGGCTCACGCTATAGCGGAGTTTCCTTCTCAAGAAATTCATTGTCTACGGAAGCCGCCGCCCTCAAAACTCTACCAGGCTCAGCCCCAGGCTGAACACGGTGCGGCGGAAGTTGTAGTCGATCAGGCTGTCGCCGTAGCCGCTGAACAGGCTGGCGTGCAGGCGCAGCCCGCTGTTGGGGTTGCTGCCCAGGGCGCGCATCCAGTCCAGCCGGACCGATCCACCGCCACCGGTGCTCATGGGGTGGCGCAGGGTCATCCCCAGCGTGTGGGTCTTGTTCAGCGCCCAGCTGGCGGACAGTTCGGCGCGGCCGATGCGGCTGCTGATGTCGGGGTTGTCGTCCTGGCTGGATTTTTCGGTCACGCGCTGCCACACGCGGGCCTGCAGCTGCCAGCGGTCGTCCTTCTCGAACGCAGCCATCAGGTAGATGCGGTTCCAGCTGCGCGACAGCGGCAGGCTTTGCCCGTTGGACTGGTGCACCAGCCCGATGCCGCCCAGCCGCTGGCGCCAGCCGCCCGGCCACATCGTGTCGATGGGGTAGATGTAGACCACCTCGGGCTCGTGGTCGGTGTTGCGGAAGGGTCGCGAGATCCCGCCGTTGAACAGCTGCCAGTAGCTTTGCGAGGTGTAGCCAAACCACAGTGAGTCGCGCTTCACCGGCTCGTTGGCCGTCAGCAGGCCCTGGACGATCTTGGTGCGCACCGACAGCTGGATCTTCATCTCCGCCGGGCGGTAGGCCGTGGGCGCCAGTGCGCTGTGCCCCGCGGCGGGCGAGGTGGGCTGGGTGTTGACGCTGTTCGCGCTGGTCCACATCAGGCTGATGGGGCGGTAGCCGCGGATCTCGAACGTGTCGCAGGCGCTGCCTTTTTCCAGATCCCAGAAGCGCGAGAGCACCGAATAGCCGGCGTCGCGGCAGCCTTCGGTGGCCGGGGATGCTATGGTATTTGTAGCAGATACCCCAGTATTGGCGGGGGCTGCGGGCTGATTTGATGCCAAAGCCGCAGCTGGGGCCGCGGCGGGCACGCCGACGGCCTGCGCGGCGCGCTGCGCATCGGCCCAGCGCCGGAAGCAGGCCAGTTGCCCCGCGTCGTCGCCCCGCATGGCCTGGCAGGCTTCCCAGCCGGCGGGCGCGCCGGCCAGGGCGGGGGCTGGAGGGGCGGGGGCTGAGGGGGCGGCAGTTGGCTGGGCCAGCGCCCCGCCGCCGCCAGCAAAAGTGCCAGTGCAAGGTTGCGGGTCAGGTTGGCTTTCACAGGCCGCCGATCCTGCGCATCACAAACGCGTGGCGCGTGTCGCTGCCCGCGCGGCGCCAGTGGCCGCGTATCTCCCGCCCGCACGATGACTCGCTCACCTGGCCTGTCCATACGGCGTCGATGGTAACGCCGCCGGCCGATTCGTCGAGGTTGAGTTCGCCGTCGTCCACGTCACCGGCCACCAGCGCGCGCGCGCCGTCGCGGTTGACGGCGCCGGCCACGCTCTGGCGCAGCTCGGGGTGGGGCTCCAGCAGCAGGGTGGCGGGGGGCAAGGTGTCAAAGGTGGCGCGCCACAGGCCCACCACGTCGGCGCTTTGCACGGCCTGAGGTGCGGGGCAGGCCGCCGGGGGCGGATTTTCAGGCCTGTTTTGGGCTCTGGCCCCCATGGGGTGGACCTGGAGTGCTATAAAAACAATAGCAAACAGGATGCCACGAAGGGCGCTGGAGGGCGCGTTCACGGCGGCTCCACCGCGGCGTCCAGCGCGGCGCGCTGGGCAAACTCGGCGCGCAGGGCCTTGAGCTTGGCGCGCGGGTCTTCGCGCACGGTGGTCTTGTCCAGCGCCATCTCGGCGATGAAGCGGCTGGGCTGGGCGGCCACCATTTCGCGGCCCTTCTTGCGCCGCTTGGTCCAGCTCACCGCCAGCGTGCGCTGCGCGCGGGTGATGCCCACATACATCAGGCGGCGCTCTTCCTGCAGGCGCTGCAGGATGCCCTCGGACATCGGGCCATTCGGGTTGGCGTCCGCGCCAGAGGCGCCTTCAGTCTCCAGCTTGAAGGGCAGCATCCCCTCGGTCACCCCCACCAGCATCACGTGCGGCCACTCCAGCCCCTTGGCCGCGTGCAGCGTGGACAGCGTCACCACGTCCTGGTCGGTCTCGCGCTCGCTGATGGTGGACAGCAGCGAGATCGTCTGCGCCACCTCCAGCAGGCTCTTCTTCTCGGTGCCGGTGGTCACGCCGGCGGCGTCCTCGATCTGGCCGCCGCAGCGCTGCGACATCCAGTCGCAAAAATCCAGCACATTGGTCCAGCGCGTCGCGGCCAGCTTCTCGCTGTCCTCGCCGTCGTAGAGGTGTTTCTCGTAGTCGATGTCCTTGAGCCAGTCCAGCAGGAAGGCGCGTGCGTCCTCGGCGCCGCTGGTGTGGCGGGCGCGGTACTCCAGGTCGTTCACATAGCGGCCAAACTCGTGCAGGCTGCCCACCGCGCGCGCGGGCAGGGCGCCCTGCAGCGACGACGAGAACAGCGCCTCGAAGAGGCTGAGCTTGTATTTGGAGGCGAACACGCCCAGCGTCTGCAGCGTGGTGTGGCCGATGCCGCGCTTCGGGGTGGTGATGGCGCGCAGGAACGCCGGGTCGTCGTCGTTGTTGACCCACAGGCGGAACCAGGCGCACAGGTCCTTGATCTCGGCGCGGTCAAAAAAGCTCTGCCCGCCCGAGACCTTGTAGGGGATCGCCGCCTTGCGCAGCGCCTGCTCGAACACGCGGGCCTGGTGGTTGGCGCGGTACAGGACAGCAAACCCCCTCCAATCCTGGCCGGCACCCGATGCCCGGATCGACTGGATGCGCGCCACCGTGCGCTCGGCCTCGTGTTCCTCGTTGTCGGCGTCCACCACGCGCACCGGCTCTCCCTCGCCCAGTTCGCTGAACAGCGTCTTGGGGAACAGCTTGGGGTTGGGGCCGATCACGTTGTTGGCCGCGCGCAGGATGGCGCCGGTGGAGCGGTAGTTCTGCTCCAGCTTCACCACCTTCAGGTTCGGGAAGTCTTGCGGCAGGCGCTTGAGGTTGTCCAGCGTGGCGCCGCGCCAGCCGTAGATCGACTGGTCGTCGTCGCCCACCGCGGTGAAGCGACCGCGCTCGCCCACCAGCAGCTTGAGCAGCTCGTACTGCGTGGCGTTGGTGTCCTGGTATTCGTCCACCAGCACATGGCCCAATTGCTGCTGCCACTTGGCGAGCACCTGCGCGTGCTCCTGCAGCAGCTTCAGCGGCAGGCCGATCAGGTCGTCGAAGTCCACGCTCTGGTAAGCGGCCAGGCGCTCTTCGTAGCGGCCCATGATGCGGGCGGTGACCTTCTCGTTGTCGTCCTTTGCCAGGGCTTCGGCCTGTGCGGCGTTCAGGCCCATGTTCTTCCACATGCTGATGGCCCACTGCCACTGGCGCGCCGTGGCGGCGTCGGTCGTGCCGCCGGCGTCTTTCAGGATGCTGGTCACGTCGTCGCTGTCCAGGATGCTGAACTGGGGTTTCAGGCCCAGCGCCGCGCCGTCCTGGCGCAGCAGCCGCACGCCCAGCGCATGGAAAGTGCAGATCAGCACCTCTTTGGCGTCGCGCCCGATCAGGCCTTTGGCGCGCTCGCGCATCTCGGTGGCGGCCTTGTTGGTGAAGGTGATGGCCGCGATGCGTGCGGGCTCGGTGCCCGCGGTGATCAGCCGGGCGATCTTGTGGGTGATCACGCGCGTCTTGCCCGATCCGGCGCCCGCCAGCACCAGGCAGGGTCCATGCATGTGGTTGACAGCTTCCTGCTGCGCGAGATTGAGACCAGCGGACATGAAAATCGGGAGGGGGAGGGGGTACTGCAGGCGTGAGCGGCAAATCATACCGGTCCGATGCGGCGCCAGCCCCGACCCGAAGGGACGTCAGCCTCCCGCAAACAGCCCCGGCGGACTTGGCCGGACAATAGCGCTGTGCTGGACGTCCTGCTCGTCACTTTCCCCTTCTTCGCGCTGGTGCTGTGCGGCTACCTCGCTGCGCGCCGGCGCATGCTGCCGCTGGAGGCCATCGGCGGGCTGAACTCCTTCGTGCTGTATTTCGCGCTGCCGTGCATGCTGTACCGCTTTGGCTCCACCACGCCCATCGCGCAGCTGCTGGACGGCGCGCTGTTCCTCACCTACCTGTTTTGCGCGCTGGTGATGGTGGGCTTTGTGGTGGCCGCCAGCATGAACGGGCGCATCGGCTGGAACGACGCGGCCTTCGGCGCGCTGGTGGCGGCCTTCCCCAACACCGGCTTCATGGGCGTGCCGCTGCTGGTGGCGCTGCTGGGGGCGCAGGCCGCGGGCCCGGCCATCGTGACGATCACGGTGGATCTGGTGATCACCACCTCGCTGTGCATTGCGCTGTCGCGCCTGGACGGCGCCGACGAGCACGGCGCGGCCAAGGCGGCACGCAACGCCTTGCGCGGTGTGCTGGTCAACCCCATGCCCTGGGCCATCCTGCTGGGCGGCGCGGCGTCGTGGCTGCAGCTGGTGCCCGTCAAGCCGGTGATGCAGACCATCGGGCTGCTGGCCGACTCGGCCTCGCCGGTGGCGTTGTTCACCATCGGGGCGGTGCTGGCGCGCTCGCAGATGGTGCCCATGCGCGGCGGGCGCACCTCCATCCCCCTGCGCGACTACGTGCCCGTGGCCGTGGCCAAGTTGCTGATCCACCCGCTGCTGGTGCTGTTTGTGGGTGCCAGCGCGATCCGCCTGGGCGTGCCGATCGACCGCTTTGCGCTGATCGTGATCGTGCTGGTGGCCGCGCTGCCCAGCGCCAGCAATGTGTCGCTGCTGGCCGAGAAGTTCGGCGCCGACAACGGCCGCATCGCGCGCATCATCCTGGTGTCCACGGCGGCGGCGTTCTTCACCTTCTCCGGCGCGGTGGCCCTGCTGCACTGAGCCGCGCGTCAGCCCGAGCGGAGAGCATCCCCTCAGATCTGCAGCGGGTCGACGTCGATGGCCCAGCGGATCAGGCCGCGGTGTGCCGGCTGCGCCCGCGTGTCGTGCAGCAGCGCCTGCCAGGCCGACAGAAAGCGCTGCAGCGCGGGGCGCGAGGCGCACTCCACCAGCATCTGGGCGCGCTCCACATTGGCCACGCGCTGCACCGTCATCGGCACGGCCGGATACAGCGTCACCCGCGCCGCCAGCGCGCCCAGCTCGCCCGCATCGCCACTGGCGGCCGCGCTGGCCGCGTTCAGGAACGCCTGCGCCACCTCCTGCGTGCGCGCCTCGGCCCGCACCAGCGCCTGGAAGCTGAAAGGCGGCAGGCCGGCCTGCAGGCGCTCGTGCAGTTCGCGCTGGGCGAACGCCGGGTAGTCGTGCGCGCGCAGCGCGGCAAACAGCGGGTGCTGCGGGTGCAGGGTCTGGATCCACATCTCGCTGCCACCGGGGCTTTGCGCTGCCAGCGTGGCGTCGCGCCCGGCGCGCCCGCCCGCCTGCATCATCAGCGAGAACAGCCGCTCGGGCGCGCGGAAGTCGCTGGAGAACAGTGCCGTGTCCGGGTTCACGGCCGCCACCAGCGTCACGCGGCGGAAGTCGTGCCCCTTGGCAATCATCTGCGTGCCCACCAGCACGTCCACCTCACCGGCGTGCACCTGCGCCAGCTGGCTGGCCAGCGCGCCCGCCGCGCGCGTGCTGTCTGCGTCAATGCGGCCGATGCGGACCGGCTCGCCGTCGGGGCGCAGCACGCCGGCCAGCAGCTCGCCCAGATGTTCCTCCAGCCGCTGCGTGCCGCGGCCCAGCGGACCGATGTCGGTGTTGCCGCAGGCGGGGCAGGCGCGCGGCACCCGCTCGGTGAAGCCGCAGTGGTGGCAGCGCAAGGTGCGGTCGGTCTTGTGGAACACGCGGAACGCGCTGCAGTTGGGGCACTCGCTCTTCCAGCCGCAGTCGGCGCAATGCAGCACCGGGGCGTAGCCGCGCCGGTTGAGGAACACCAGCGCCTGCTCGCCGCGCGCCACGCGGCTGGAGATGGCCTCCAGCAGCGGCGGCGCGATCACGGCGCGCGCCGGCTGGTGGTTCATGTCCACCAGGCGCACGCGCGGCAGGCTGGCGTCGCCCACGCGCGAGGGCATCAGCAGGCGCTGGTAGCGCCCGCCGGCGTCCGCAGGTGCGCCCGATGCCGCAGCGGCCGCGCGGCTCTGGTGCCAGCTCTCCAGCGAGGGCGTGGCCGAAGCCAGCAGCACCTTGGCGCCCTCCAGCCGGGCGCGGTAGACCGCCAGATCGCGCGCGGAATAGCGCGCGCCCTCCTGCTGCTTGTAGCTGGGGTCGTGCTCCTCGTCCACCACGATGAGCCGGCACCGCGGCATCGAGGCAAACACCGCCATGCGCGTGCCCAGCACGATGCGCGCCTGGCCCGCGTGCGCGGCCAGCCAGCTGCGCAGGCGCTGCGCCGGCGTCATGCCGCTGTGCAGCGACACCACGCCCTGTGCGCCAAAGCGCGCGATGAAGCGCGCCTCCAGCTGCGGCGTGAGGTTGATCTCGGGCACCATCACCAGCGCCTGGGCCTCGGGCTCGCGCGCCAGCAGCGCGGCGGCCGCGCGCAGGTAGACCTCGGTCTTGCCGCTGCCGGTCGCGCCAAACAGCAGGAAAGGCCCGGAATTGGCATTAAATTCGGCCAGAGCCCCCGTCTGTTCTGGGGTGGCCGCTATCAAATGCATAGCGTCCGTGGCGGCGGTACCGGTGTCCACCGGCGCACGGCGCAGGCGGCGGGCCAGTTGCACCGTGCTCAGGTCGCGCAACTGGGGGGGCAGCGCGGCCAGTGCCACTTCGCCGGCGGCGCGCTGGTAGTAGCTGGCGGCAAACCCAACCAGTTCCCGCCAGGCGGGGCTGAGGGGCGCCAAGCCGTCGAGCACCGACGCCACCGGGCGGATGGCGTCCATGTCGCCGCTGTAGCCGGGCGCGTCCGTGGCCTCCCAGACAACCCCCAGCACCTCGCGGCGGCCCAGAGGCACGCGCACCAGCGTCCCCGGCGCGAGTGCGAACTCACTTCGATAGGTCAGCGCGCCCGCGACCGAGCTGTGCGCGGGCGTTGGCACCAGCACCGGGATCAGGCAACTCATGAAGCGGTCACAGTTGGCGTCATTGTTTGAAAAAACTTTCGAAACAGCCCCTAAGTGGTTGATTTGGCTGGACTTTAGCGGCTATCCAGAATTTGTGTGGATAACTTTGTTGATATCTTGTCGCCGCGGTCCGCGAAGCCTTGAAAATCAAGGCTTTCGCCAGAATGCACGCAAAAAAAGCAAAACTCAAATCCCAATGAAATCAACCACTTAGGGGCGCTATTGGATTTATAGCAAGCGCGCGGCCCAATCAGCCCCGATACCGCACCGCAATAAAAGAAATGTGCATAAGTAACTGATCGTGAGGCTTGACAAGATGCCATTTGCCTATCCGGGAAATCCCGGTGGCGCCACTTTGGCCAATTAACTTCGCAACGCGCGCGAGTGGGTGTGCACCGCTTCCACGAGTGCCGTCACATGCTCCGGCGGGGTGTGCTGGCTGATGCCGTGGCCCAGGTTGAAGATGTGCGTGGGGCCGGGCCGGCTGGCGTCGGTGTGCGGCGCGCCAAAGCTGCCCAGCACGCGCGCCACCTCGGCGTCGATCTGTGCGGGCGGCGCAAACAGCACGTTGGGGTCGATGTTGCCCTGCAGCGCCTTGCCCGGCGTGCCTGCTGCTCCACCCACCAGCGCGCGGGCGCGGCCCAGGTTCACTGTCCAGTCCAGGCCCAGCACCTCGCAGTCCAGCGCGGACATTTCCTCAAGCCACAGCCCGCCGCCCTTGGTGAACACGGTGCGCGGCACGATCTGGCCGTCGCTGCCCGTGCGCTTGAGCTGCGCCAGCACCCGCGCCGTGTAGGCCAGGCTGAAGGCCTGGAAGGCGCCGTCGGCCAGCACGCCGCCCCAGCTGTCAAAAATCATCACCGCCTGCGCGCCCGCGTCGATCTGCGCGTTCAGGTACGCGGCCACCGCGTCGGCGTTCATGGCCAGCATGCGGTGCATCAGGTCGGGGCGGGCGTACAGCATGGACTTGACCAGGCGGTAGTCGTCGCTGCCCGCGCCTTCCACCATGTAGCAGGCCAGCGTCCAGGGGCTGCCCGAGAAGCCGATCAGCGGCACCCGCCCGTTCAGCGCGCGGCGGATGGAGGTGACGGCGTCAAACACGTAGCGCAGCTTGGCCAGGTCGGGCACGGCCAGCGCGGCCACGGCGGCTTCGTCGCGCACCGGCGTGGCAAAGCGTGGCCCCTCGCCCTGCGCGAACGACAGGCCAAGTCCCATGGCGTCGGGCACGGTGAGGATGTCGCTGAAGAGGATGGCCGCGTCCAGCGGATAGCGCGCCAGCGGCTGCAGCGTCACTTCGGTGGCGTAGTCCACGTTGGTGGCCAGCCCCATGAAGCTGCCGGCGCGCGCGCGCGTGGCGCAGTATTCGGGCAGGTAGCGTCCGGCCTGGCGCATCAGCCAGACGGGGGTGTGGTCGGTGGCCTGGCGCAGGCAGGCGCGCAGGTAGGTGTCGTTGAGGAGGGGGGCGAAACTCATGCCCCGATTGTCGCAGGCGGCCGCCGCGCCGGGCCGCCCCGGGCAAGGCCAGCCTCCATGGGGGTCACAGTGCTTTGCGCAGCGCCTGGTCGATGTCCCAGGTGATGTCGTCCAGCTCCTCGATGCCCACCGACAGGCGGATCATGTCGGGCCGCACGCCGGCGCGGGCCAGCTCGTCCTCGTTGAGCTGGCGGTGGGTGGTGGACGCGGGGTGGATCACCAGCGTCTTGGCGTCGCCGATGTTGGCCAGGTGGCTCAGGAACTCGCAGGCGTCGATGAAGCGCTCGCCGGCGCGGGCCGGATCGGGCGCCTTGATGCCGAAGGTCAGGATGCCCGAGCAGCCGGGTCCGCCGTCGATGCTGCGGAACTGTTTTGTGGCCAGCGCGTGGTGAGGCGAATCGCTCAAGCCGGGGTAGTTGACCCAGCTCACCAGCGGGTGGCTTTGCAGGAACTGCGCCACCGCCAGCGCATTGCGGCAGTGCGCCTGCATGCGCAGGTGCAGCGTCTCGATGCCCTGCAGGATCAGCCAGGCGTTGAGCGGCGACAGGCTGGCGCCAAAGGTGCGGTTGACCTCCATGCGCGCCTTCATGGTGTAGCCAAAGTCGCCAAAGGTCTCGTAGAACTTGACGCCGTGGTAGGCGCGGCTGGGCTCCAGCATCTCGGGGAAGTTCTTCGCCGCCAGGCCGCTGCCCCAGTCGAACTTGCCCGACTCGACGATGACACCGGCCATGGTGGTGCCGTGCCCGCCCAGGTACTTGGTGGCGCTGTGCACCACGATGTCGGCGCCAAAGGCAAACGGGTTGCACAGGTAGGGGCTGGCCACGGTGTTGTCGATCACCAGCGGCAGGCCGTGCTCGTGCGCGATCCGCGCGACCGGCTCGATGTCGAACACGTTCACCAGCGGGTTGCCCAGCGTCTCGCCGTACACCGCACGCGTGTTGGGCCGGATCGCGCGGCGGAAGTTCTCCGGGTCCTGCGGATCGACAAAGGTGGTCTCGATGCCCAGCCGGCTGAAGCCCACGCCCAGTTGCCCGACCGTGCCGCCGTACAGCGTGGACGCCGCCACGATGTGGTCGCCTGCCTTGAGGATGGCCAGCAGCGCCGTCATCTGCGCGGCCATGCCGGTGGCGCATGCCAGCGCCGCGCGGCCACCTTCGAGCGAAGCGACGCGCTCCTCCAGCACCGCCACCGTCGGGTTGCTGATGCGGCTGTACACATTGCCGAAGGTCTGCAGGTTGAAGAGGCTCGCGGCGTGCTCGGCGCTGTCAAACACGAAGCTGGTGGTCTGGTGGATCGGCGTGGCGCGCGCACCCGTCGCCGGGTCGGGCACCGCGCCCGCGTGGATGGCGCGTGTGCCGAAGCCGTATTCGCGGTCCTTTTCCATATCAATAGGGGAGTTGCTGCGGCCTCTTGGCCGAGATCACGCGGGTGTTGACGCCGGCCCAGTTGAGGCCGCCGAACAGCCGCGCATGCTCGATCTTCACGCAGCGGTCCATCACCGTTTCCAGACCGGCGGCGCGCGCCTTGTCGGCGGCGGCTTCGTTGACCACGCCGATCTGCTGCCACAGGCAATTGGCGCCGATGGCGATGGCTTCATCGGCGATCGGGCCAATGTCTTCGGTCTTGCGAAAGCAGTCCACCATGTCGATGCGCTCGCCACGCGCGGCCAGCGCCTGCGCGGCGGCCGTCAGCGTCGGGTAGCTGGGTTCGCCCAGGATCTCGCTGGCCTGCGGGTTGACCGGCACGATGCGCCAGCCATGTGCCTGCATGTACTTGGCCGCAAAGAAGCTGGGCCGGTGCCATTGGGGGGAAAGGCCCACCACCGCGATGGTGCGGCAGGTGGCGAGGATGCGGCGCAGGTCGCTGACAGAGCTCATGCTAGAAGTGTACGCATCCGGCAGATGCCGCAAAATGCGCCAATGCCCGCCAAGGAAGCTCAAGCCCGGATCAAGATTAACAAGCTGTTGGAAGCGGCGGGCTGGCGTTTCTTTGACGATGCGGGCGGCAAGGCAAATATTGCGCTGGAGCCTAACGTCAAGCTCACGCAGCAGCAGGTCGATGCCATGGGCAACGACTTTGAGTCATCCAGCAATGGGTTCATCGACTTTCTGCTGCTGGACGACAAGGGCTTTCCGCTGGTGGTTCTGGAGGCCAAGGCCGAAGGCAAGAACCCGCTTGTAGGCAAAGAGCAGGCGCGCAAGTACGCCAAGGCGCAGAACTGTCGCTTCGTCATTCTGTCCAACGGGAACCTGCACTACCTGTGGGACTTGCACCACGGGAACCCGCACATCGTCACTCGGTTCCCAGCCCCAGACTCAATCGAAGGCTATGCCCGCTTCCAGCCCGACCCGGCTCGCCTGGTGTCGGAACCCGTGCCACTGGACTACATCGCCCGCACCCAATTGCCCAGCTACGACGCGGAAGCCGGGTGGAAGAGCGAAGCCGAACAACCTGAATTCATCCGCAAGAACCGGCTTCGCTTTCTGCGCGATTACCAACAGCGCGCAGTGCAGTCCATCCAGCAGGCCGTCAAAGCGGGCATCAACCGTTTTCTGTTTGAAATGGCCACCGGGACCGGCAAGACTCTCACAGCCGCTGCCGTAATCAAGCTTTTTCTGCGCACGGGCAACGCCCGGCGCGTGCTGTTTCTAGTGGACCGGCTGGAGCTGGAAGACCAGGCCAACAAAGCTTTTGTGGCCTTGCTCAAGAACGACTTCACCTCGGTCATCTACAAGGAAAAGCGCGACGACTGGCGCAAGGCTGAGATTGTGGTGACCACGGTGCAGTCGCTGCTGTTCAATAACAAGTACAAGGTGCTGTTTGCGCCAACAGACTTTGACCTGGTGATTTCTGACGAGGCCCACCGCTCCATTGGCGGCAATGCCCGTGCGGTGTTTGAGTATTTCGTGGGCTACAAGCTGGGCCTGACCGCAACACCCAAGGACTATCTCAAGAAGTTCGACGCGGCCAAGCCCGGTACCCGAGACCCACGCGAGCAGGAGCGCCGCCTGCTGCTGGACACCTACCGCACATTTGGCTGTGACTCTGGTGAGCCCACTTACCGCTATTCGCTGCTTGACGGCGTGCGTGAAGGCTTCCTCATCAACCCGCTGGTGGTGGACGCGCGCACTGAAGTCACAACGCAGCTCCTGTCGGACTTGGGCTATGCCGCCGTCACTGTGGCCGACTCGGCTGAAGGCGAAGCCGCCCAGCAGCAGACGGCAGAGCAACGCTTCAAGCAGCGCGACTTTGAAAAGAAATTTTTCTCTGAGCCCACCAACCGCCTGTTCTGCGAAACCTTGCTCCAGCATGGCCTGCGGGACCCTGTGAGTGGTGAATTCGGCAAGACCATCGTGTTCGGCGTCAGCCAGAACCACGCCGCCAAACTGACGCAGTTGCTGAACGAGCTGGCAGACCGGATGTTCCCCGGCTTGTACCAGTCTGACTTTGCGGTGCAGGTCACGTCATTGATACCCGACGCGCAGCAGTTCACCATCAATTTCACCAACAACAATTTGCAGGGTTCTGCCAATGCGCTGGCTGGTTACAAGACCAGCAAGGCCCGTGTGTGCGTGACGGTGGGCATGATGACCACGGGTTACGACTGTCCTGACCTGCTCAATCTGGCGCTGTTGCGCCCCGTGTTTTCACCGTCCGACTTTGTTCAGATCAAGGGGCGGGGCACGCGCAAGCACAGCTTTCTGGACCAGCTGCAAGACGAATCGCTCAAGCCCCAGGTGACCGAGCCCGACAAGACGCGCTACAAGCTGTTCGACTTCTTTGCCAACTGCGAATACTTTGAAGAAAAGTTTAACTACGACGAAGTGTTGAAGCTGCCTCGCCCAGGCCCCAGGGGCGCGGGCACCGGCGATGGCCAGGGTACGGGTACAGGCGGTGGTGGCGACACCGGAGGCGACCCAGACGGATATGTCCACACCGCGCCAGATGCTATTACCCGACACGTGGAGAGCCAGATCGGCTTTCAGGGCATGAAGGTGGACCGCATGTTCTTCGAGAAGTTTGAAGACAAGGTCAAGGCCGACGCCGTGATTGCCGAGCAAGTGCAAAACGCCCAGTGGGACCAGGCGCTGGAGCGCACTATGGAAGAACTGTTTGACAAACCCAACGAATACTTCAACCTCGACAAGCTGCGCCGCGCCGCTGGGGTTGACCGGCGGCTGGGCCTGCGTGAGATTCTGGAAAAGATTTTTGGCCTGATCCCCGGCTTCAAGAACAAGGACGAACTGCTGGAAGAGGAATTCGACAAATTCCTGCTGGATCAACAGGCTCAGACCGGCTTCAGCGCCGACTCGGCCGCCAGTGCCATCGTGGCCATGAAGTACTACTTCAAGGCCTATGCCACGGACCATCGCCTGCGCGACATCATTGAAACCAAGCGCCTGACCGATTTGAACGTCTACCCGGCCTTTGGCATGAGCGACTACAAAGCCGTGCCACCCGTTTGGCGCACCCGCATCCCGGAGTACGTGAAAGACTACGTACCGCTTAACCAGTTCATGTAGCCCCAGCGCTACCCGCGTGGCCCAGTGGGCTGCGAACAGAAGACCCCATGCTTGACACCCAGACCAAAAAACGAATCGACGATTGCCGCAACATTCTGGTAGGCAAGGTGCCTGACCCGAAGTCGCAGGTCGAGCAAATCACCATTGCCTTGATCTACAAGTTCATGGACGACATGGACGCCGAGGCCGAAGAACTCGGCGGTCACCGCACCTTTTTTGCCGGTGAGTTTGCGCGGTTTGGCTGGGCCCAGCTCATGTCGCCGGGCCTGGGCGGCTTTGAAGTGCTGGCGCTTTACAGCGAAGCCATCCAAAAGATGAACGAAAACCCTGGCGTGCCGGGCCTGTTCAGAGACATTTTCAAGAACGCCTATTTGCCTTACCGCGACCCGGAAACGCTAAAGAGCTTTCTGAAGGAAATCAACCACTTCACCTACGACCATTCCGAAAAGCTTGGCGATGCGTTTGAGTACCTGTTGAGCGTGCTCGGTAGCCAGGGCGATGCGGGCCAGTTCCGCACGCCCCGGCACATCATCGACTTCATGGTTGAAGTGCTGGACCCGAAGAAGGACGAAACCATTCTGGACCCAGCCTGCGGCACGGCAGGCTTCTTGATATCCGCCTGGAAGCACATCCTCAAAAACAATACCCACAAAGCTACCGGCGACAAGCTCACGCCCGACGAGCGCGCCCGGCTGGCCGGCAACATCAGGGGCTACGACATTTCGCCCGACATGGTGCGCCTGAGCCTGGTGAACCTGTATCTGCACGGGTTTACCGACCCGCATGTGGTGGAGTACGACACACTCACGCAGGACGACAAGTGGAACGAGGTGGCGGATGTGATCCTGGCCAACCCGCCCTTCATGAGCCCGAAGGGCGGCATCAAGCCGCACAAACGCTTCAGCGTACAGGCCACCCGCAGCGAGGTGCTGTTTGTGGACTACATGGCCGAGCACCTCACGGCCACTGGCCGCGCCGCCATCGTGGTGCCCGAGGGCATCATTTTCCAGAGCGGCACCGCCTACAAGGCTTTGCGCAAGATGCTGGTGGACAGCAGCCTGGTGGCGGTGGTCAGCCTCCCCGCCGGTGTGTTCAACCCCTACAGCGGCGTGAAAACCAGCATCCTGTTTCTGGACAGGCGCATGCACAAACAGACCGACAAGGTGCTGTTTGTGAAGGTGCAGAACGACGGCTTCAATCTGGGCGCGCAACGGCGGGCGGTGGTGAACAGTGATTTGCCTGAGGCGACGCGACTGCTGCGCGGCTGGATGAAGGCCCCAGAAAAATTCGAAATTGGCGGCGTGATGGCGCAAACCGTGGAGCGTTCCCAGATTGGGGCGAGCGGGGACTTCAATTTGAGCGGGGAACGGTATCTTGTCGTAGCTACAGTTGCCAACGCTTTTCCGATGGCTGCGCTTCGTGATTTCTGTGCGATCAATCCCGAGTCGATTGACCCAGCAAAGGAATTTGGCGACACGCACTTTGAATACATCGATATCGCGGCAATTGAAAATGAAAGCGGAAACTTCCTTGGCGGTACGCTGACCAAAGGTACTGAAGCGCCAAGCCGAGCGCGCCGGAAGGTTCGGAACTTGGACGTTCTTCTCTCCACCGTCAGGCCGAACTTACGCGCGTTCGCGCTGCTGCGCGATCCGCCGGCCAATGCTGTTGCGTCTACGGGTTTTGCTGTCTTGCGTGCCAAGCCGGGCCAGGTACTCCCCGGATATCTCATCTGGCTTTTGCGCTATGAAGTCTGCGTTGAACAAATGATTGGCATGAGCGGAAAAGGTGCTTATCCGAGCATCAACTCAAGTGATGTTGAGACCATTCAAATTCCCCTCCCGCCCCTCGAAGTCCAACAGCAAATCGTGGCCGAAATCGAGGGCTACCAAAAAATCATCGACGGTGCCCGGCAGGTGCTCGACAACTACGAGCCGCACATCGCCGTTGACGTGAATTGGGCCGAGAGGCGTTTGTCAGAAATCACAGAATGCGTGAGTGATGGTGATCATCAGGCACCGCCAAAGTCCGACTGCGGAGTGCCCTTTGTCACGATTTCCAACATTGACTCGCAGAACCGACTCGACTTCGCAAAGACATTTTTTGTCCCACAGAGTTACTTCGATCAACTCGGAGCTACACGGCGACCACGACGCAATGACACGCTGTATTCCGTAACAGGTTCGTTTGGTATCCCCGTTTTTGTTGACTCGGACGAGCCGTTCTGTTTCCAAAGGCACATTGCGCTCATTCGTCCCGCTGCCGGCATTGACGCAAAGTATTTGTACTTCTTCATGCTGTCCCCACTGGCATTCCAGCAGGCCGAGCAGGCGGCAACTGGCGTTGCTCAGAAAACGGTCTCGTTGGGGTCGCTACGGAATTTCATGATCCCGCTTCCTGATCTTCCTACCCAACGCGCCATCGTCGCCGAGATCGAAGCCGAGCAGGCACTGATCAACGCCAACCGCGAACTCGTCCGGCGAATGGAAGCCAAGATCAAGGCAGCGATTGATCGAGTGTGGGGGAAAAGTGCCGAAAAGAATGGATAAACGTACAGGAAAACCCGACAATCGAGTCTAAAATTACCATCATGGTAACTTTCACCATCGTTTCGGAGTACAGTTTGACTTCGCCCACCCATGGCGGTGGCGAGAAGATCCCGGGCGGGCCACTGTATGACCTGGAGCGGGTAAAGGGGATCATCAAAGACGGAACGGGGATGCAGCTATGGACAAGAGACTGCGTGAAAGACGTGCAGGACTTGGGGTGGGACAACACCAACGTCATTGCCTTGGTGCTGCGGCTGGGCACTAGTAACTACATTGATTCTGAATGGTGCGAAAACGGGCGCGGTGCCATTGCGGGCTGCGACGCCTATTCCATTCGGGTCTGGGAAGCGGTTGAAACGGTCAATAGGGACATGTTGATCGAGTATTTCGTCAAGTTTGCGATTAACAAGCTTGGCAACATGGTGATGACCGTTTCGTGTCACACCTGAACATGGGGAAGTAGATGAACTCGAAAGAGCTCTGCCCGATTTGCGGCGAAGGCCATGTGACGGATCACGTGGACCAGATGGAGAGCGAATACAAGGGGCAAAAAGCCATGGTGCCCCTGCACTATCAGTTGTGCGATACCTGCCATTCAGACTTCGCCGGGGCGAAGCAAAGCCGGTTGAACAAGCGCAGCGTCATGGCGTTCAGAAAGGCCGTTGACGGGCTGCTGACGGGCGCTGAAATCTGCGCGCTGCGCGAAAAGTACAAGCTGACCCAAGCCCAGGCCGCCAAGCTATTTGGTGGTGGGCCCGTGGCGTTCAGCAAGTACGAGAACGATGACGTGGCGCAATCGGAGGCCATGGATACGCTTTTGCGCCTTGTGCTGCGCAGCGAGGCTTGTTTTTGGAGTCTGCTGGATGCAAAGGGCATGGCTGCTGAGTTCGCCCAAGAGAGGGTCGTTTCGGCTGCATCCACTACCGCCCAGATTCTGGTGTTGGCCGATTATCGCGGCGACGCTCCGCGTGGGCCGGGCCAGACCACGTTGCGCCGCTACTCGCAAGAGACGAAGAAATGGAAGTAGCAGAAACACGGCCCAAGCTGGTTTCCTTCCGGGCACTTGCCTTTCACGGTGAAAACAGAAGTCCTGCCACTGGCGGTGACCAGTGGTTGGTCGAGATGACCCAGACTATTGAAGTCGGCTTGGCCGTGCCGACGGTGCCTGGCGGCATCTTGCAGGCGGTGGTGAAGATATTGTTGTCAGCGACTGCTAAGAGTGAAACTAGGCCCGATCAAAAGGCAGAGTTCACAGCCGACTATGAGGCCAAGTACGACTACCCGCGGTCAGTAGTCGAGGCGGATGTATTGCCGCTGACTGAGCAGGAACCGTATCAATATGTTCTGGTCGCCCAAGCGTTCCCCCTTGCAATGACGCATTTCCGCAGAGAAATGCAGTCGATGGGCTTTGATGGGCGCAAGCTGCCGTTGGGAATTTGATGCCCGCACAACTTTGGGTTTGTGGCCCTCAGCCGGGCGCCAGCATCAGGTTGCAGCCGTAGGGGCGCGTCAGGCCGGGGTTTGCCGCCCGCCCGGCCAGCGACTCCTCGATCGCATTGCGCAGGTGCGGCACGGCCCTGGGGATGTCTTCCGCCTTTGCGCTGGCGATGCTGTCGATCGCGCCGGCGTACAGCAGCCGCCCGCCGGGCCCCACCAGGTAGCTGTGCGAGGCGGTGCGTGCGCCCACAGCCCGGGCCACCTGGCCGCTGTCGTCCATCAGCAGCGTGTGCGGGCCCGCGCCTTCGCGGCGCAGCCATTCGGCCAGTTCGGACGGGTCAAAGTAGTCGCGGGTGGTCGGGTCGTTGGACTCGATCACGAGCCACACCACGCCGCGCGCCGCGGTTTCGCGCTGAAGCGCACCCATGCTGCCCGACCGGTAGTGCTTGCCCATGTAGGGGCAGCCGGGGTTGATCCACTGCAGCACCACCAGCCGCCCGCGAAAGTCCGACAACCTCACGCGCCGGCCCTGCGCGTCGGGCAGGGTGAAGTCCGCCACCGCGTCGCCCAGTCCCGGGGCTGCGACGGCGTGGCCGCCGGCCAGCAGGCCCGCCGCGGCAGCCAGCAGCGCGCGCCGCTTCGGCTGCGCGCGTTCAGGCGGCTGACTTGTACTTGATGCTGCAGCCATACGGACGGGTGGTGGACGCCGTGAGCGGCTTGCCGGCCAGCGCCTCGGCCACGCCGGCCTTGATGTAGTTGGTGGCTTTGGGGATGTCGGCTGCGCTGGACGACGGGATGCTGTCGATGCCGCCGGCGTAGATCAGCTGGCCCTGCGGGTTGACGATGTACATGTGCGGCGTGGTGCGCGCGCCGTAGGCCCGGCCCACCGTGCCCTCCTCGTCCATCAGGATGGCGCTGGGCGTGGACTTGCGTTCCTGCTTCCAGGCCACCAGCTTGGCCGGCTCCAGGTAGTCGTAACTGGCTTTCTCGGTGCTGTTGATGGCCAGCCACACCACGCCCTTGCCCATGGCGTCCTTTTGCGTGGCGGGCATGTTGCCGCTGTTGTAGTGCTTCTGCACAAACGGGCAGCCCGGGTTGGTCCACTCCAGCACCACATGCTTGCCCTTGAAATCGGACAGCTTCACCGTCTTGCCGGTGGCGTCCTTCAGGGTGAAATCGGGCGCGGGCTGGCCCACGGCGGCGGCGGCGTGCGCGTTGCCGGCGGCCAGCGCCAGCACGGACAACAGCACGGGTAAGGCAACAAAACGGCGACGGAACATGGTCTTACTCCTAGAGTTTGGCGATCGCGGAACGGACTTCCTCCACCCCCAGAATTTCGGACAGCACCACCGGGGCCCTGCCCTGTTTGTAGAACACGTACACCGGCACGCCGTTGCGGCCCAGCTGGGCCAGTGCAGCGGTGATGGCCGGGTCACGCCGCGTCCAGTCGGCGCGCAGCAATGCTACGTTCTTGCCCGCCAGGTCCGCCAGCACTGTCCCGTTGGCCAACGTGGTCTTCTTGTTGTACTGGCAGGTCACGCACCATGCGGCGGTGAAGTCCACAAACACCGGCTGGCCCGTGGCCACGATCTGCTCGACCCGGCCCGGCGACCAGGCCTGCCAGCCGTCACCCGCGGCGGCAGAGGGCCCGCTGGCCGGCGTTTGGGTGAGATATTGGCCTGTAGCCCCCGTCAGTGCTGCAAGACCCGCTACAGAAACGATAGCAAGCACGGCCCGGGTGCGGCCCTTGAGCGTGAGCGACCAGACCAGCAGGCTCATGCCCACCAGCAGCAAGAGCAGGGCGCCCGCGCCGTCAATGCCGCTTTGCTGGCCCAGCACCCACACCAGCCACACCACCGTGGCAAACATCGGGAAAGCCATCAGCCGGCGGAACGTGTCCATCCACGCCCCGGGGCGCGGCAGGGCACGTGCCACCGCCGGCACCCAGCTGGCCAGCAGGTAGGGCAGCGCCAGGCCCAGGCCCACCACCGCGAAGACCAGCAACGCCTGCGCCGCCGGCAGCGTGGCCGTGAGCCCCACCGAGGCACCCATGAAAGGCGCGGTGCAGGGCGAGGCGACCGCCACCGCCAGCACGCCGGTCAGGAACGAATCCGCCACCGGGTGGCGCGCCTGCAGGCTGGCCACGGACGACGGCAGCACGCTGCCGAACTCGAACACGCCAGCCAGGTTCAGGCCAATCAGGGTGAACAGGGCGGCCAGCGCCGCAACCACCAGCGGCTGCTGCAACTGGAAGCCCCAACCCACCGCCTCACCGGCGGCGCGCAGCCCCAGCATCAGTGCCCCCAGCGCGATGAAGCTCAGCACCACGCCGGCGGTGTAGGCAAGGCCGCTCAAGCGGTGACCCCGCTGGTCGCCGGCGTGCCGGGTAAAGCCCACAACCTTGATCGCCAGCACCGGGAACACGCAGGGCATCAGGTTGAGGATGAGCCCGCCCAGCAATGCGCCCAGCAGCGCCACCACCAAGCCCGGGCTGGGCGGTGGCGTGGCCGCATTGGCCTTCAGCGCCGCCTCCAGTGCGGGCGGCACACCGGCCTGCGCCGCCACCTTGGGCCATTCGCCCAGCACCTTCAGCTCGGCGCGCCAGCCCTGGCCGTCGGCCGCCAGCACCACCGGCATCACGCTTGGGCTGGCGCTGCGCTGCGCCGACAGCGGCACGCGCGCCGTCCACTCTGCGCCGTTCCAGGCCTGCGTCCATTGCGCGGCGGTCTCAATGACTTCAGGCGTCTCGGGGAAGAAGTCCAGCGTCTTGCCGCGCAGCGCCACCGGCAGGCCCTGCACGCTCAGCCGGACGGCGCCGCTGTCGATCTGCACCTTGCTGTCGGGCAGCACGCTGGTGCCGCGCATCACCGGACGGGGCTGGGCCTTGAAGGCCGCGTCAAACGTATCGCCATGCAGCGCCGTGGTGCTTTTGACCGGCAGCTTCAGGGTGAATTCGCCTTCCTCGGGGATGCATTCCTTCTTGCAGACCAGCCAGGCGGCCTTGAGCCGCACTTCCAGGTCGCCCGACAGCAGGCCGGGCTTGAAGCCGGATGTGATGGTCAGCGGCACCGGCAGCAGCACCGTGCCCTCGTAGCCGTAGTTGGCCAGGTTGCCGATGGGGAGCTTTTTGGGCAGCGGCCAGGCAATCTCGCCGGCCGTCACGCCGGGGGGCAGCGTCCAGTCCAGCACCGTGGGCAGGCCGGAGTCGCCCGAGTTCTTCCAGTAGGTGTGCCATTCGGGCTTGTGCGTGATCTGCAGGCCCACCCAGACCGGCTTGCCCGGTGCCACGCCGTCGGGCGCGTGCGCCAGCAGCTCGGCGCGCACCTGGTCGGTCACCACCACAGTTTTGGGCGTGTTTTGGGCCGCAGCCCCCGTGGATGCTGCAACACCCGCTACAAAAACAATAGCAAAAAACGCTTGTTGGAGATTCATGACCCAGGTAGGAGCCGCGCCGGGCCCCTGAGTTCCTGCGGCGTGCTCAGGCAAAGCCCAGCACCACGCGCCGCGTGGTGGCGCTTTTCTTCTCGATCTTGGTCACCACCACGGCGCCGATCTCGGCGGTGTTGGCCACATGGGTGCCGCCGCAGGGCTGCAGGTCGATCTGCTCGGTGTTGCCGATCCGGATGGTGCGCACCACGCCGCTGCCGCGCGGCGGGCTCACGCTCATGCTTTTGACCAGCGCCGGGTTGGCGTCGAGTTCCGCGTCGGTGATCTGGCCCACCGTCACCGGGTGGGCGGCGGCCACCAGCGCGGCGATGCCGGCGGTCAGCGCGTCCTTGTCCAGCGCGTCGGTCATGTTGAAGTCCAGCCGCGCGTAGTCGGGCGTGATCGAGCAGCCGTTGACCAGCTGCGGCACCAGGTGGCACAGCAGGTGGGTGGTGGTGTGAAAGCGCATCAGCCGGTGGCGCCGCGCCCAGTCGATGCGCGCCGTCACCGTGTCGCCTTGCTTCAGTTTTGACAGCGCCTCAGCTTGATCCGGCGCGGGCTGGTGCCAGATGTCGTGGGTGAATGCGCCGGTCTCGTCCTTGGCCTTGCGGGTGTCGGCAATGGCGACTTCTGTGCCGTCGGCCAGCACCAGCCAGCCGCTGTCGCCGGCCTGGCCGCCGCCCAGGGGGTAGAACACCGTGCGATCCAGCACGATGCCCGCTTCGGTCACGGCCGTCACGGTGGCGGTGCATTCCACCTGATAGGCGTCTGCGCGAAAGAGGTCTTGCGTCATGCGCCGGATGATAAGTCGCGGGCGAAGCGCGTCACCTCAGGTGGCCCCATGGCACTTCTTGTACTTCTTGCCGCTGCCACAGGGGCACAGGTCGTTGCGCCCGGGCTCTGGCGCCTTGCGCACCGCCTCCACGCGCGGGCCCAGGCTCTTCCAGAGCTGGCGCAGGTCGTACACCGCCCAGATCGCCGCGCCGAAATCGTCCACCCGCTGCTGGCTCACGCTGGGCGGGCCGTCCTCGGCGTACATGGACATCACCGGCACCCCCGTGTCGGGCTCGGTCAGCGCGACGATGGCGCCCAGCGCGTCGTCCAGCATCTGCGCCGCTTCGGCGTCGCGCGGGGGCAGCCACTCGTCGGGCCAGTTCTCCACCGCGAACATGAACCCCAGCGCCCACACCTGGGCGAAGGCGGGCAGGCTGGCCAGCTCGGGCGTGTCGTCTCCGCTGCGCTCGGCCTCGGGCAGGGCCAGGATGGCGCCCAGCGTGTCCAGCACTTCCGGGTGGTAGGTGCGCTCGTCCTCCATGGTCTGCACCGGGGCGTCCAGCGCGGCGGCCACCTCGGCCTGGCGGCGGCGCCAGCGCAGCACGAACTCCATGTGCTCCATCGGCCGGAAGCCCTCGCCCAGCAGCACGGGCCAGTATTCCGCGGGGTCGATGGCGCGGCGCGTGCACACCAGCGCGGCCAGGAAGCCTTCGCAGAACTCCCATTGCGGGATCTCGTCGTCGTGTTCGCGCAGGGCGTCCAGCGCCGCGTCCTGCGCGTCGTAGTCGTCGGGGCCCAGCGGCCCGGGTGGGTTGGCGGCGGTGGTCAATTGAGGGACATTCGGCGGTAAACAGAGTGGCAATTATGGCCGCAGCCCCCATGCAGGCTTGTTAAATCGCTACAAAAAACATAGCGTCCATGCCCGGCCGCCGACTGGCCCGCCCTGGGGCCAGCCCAGCGTGGCGGGTTGCTCCGTGCGGCACCCCTCCCAAGCTGGCAAACTGGGCCGCCATGGAGAGCAAAACCTTCACCAGCGGCCGCATCCGCAAGGCCGTGTACGACACCGCCACGCGCCAGCTGGACCTGCACTGGGACAACCAGACGGTGCGCGCCTACAAGCATGTGCCCGCCGAGGTCTACCGCCGCCTGTGCAGCGCGCCCAACCCGACCACCTACTGGGAAGACCGCATCGCCGAGGAGTACCCCAAGGGCACACCCATGGCGCAGCCCGGCGCGGGCGAGGGCGGCGCGAGGAGCCTGCGCGACCTGCTGGGCGGGCTGGATGGCGACGACACCGGGGCTGCGCCATGAGCCACTTTGCCCCGGTGGCCCTGCACCAGGCCAGCCGCCTCATCAACCATGGCCCCACCGTGCTGGTGACCAGCGCGCACGGCGGCCGCGCCAACGTGATGGCGGCGGCGTGGAGCATGCCGGTTGAGTTCACCCCGCCGCGCATTGCGGTGGTGATCGACAAGAAAACGTACACCCGCGAACTCATTGCCGCGAGCGGCGCGTTTGGCATCTGCCTGCCCGGCGCCGCGCTGGCCGCGCTGACCTTTGCCGTGGGCAGCACCAGCGGGTACGACGAAGACAAGATCGCGCGCCACGGCATCCAGACCCGCCCCGGCCCCGTGCTGGGTATGCCCGTCATCGAACAAGGCTGCGCCGCCTGGCTGGAGTGCCGCCTCATCCCCGAGCCGCACACGCAGGACGCCTACGACACCTGCTTTGCCGAAGTGGTGGCCGCCGCGGCCGATGCGCGCATCTTTGCCAGCGGCCGGTGGGATTACCGGGACGACAACACCGAGCTGCAGACCATCCACCATCTGGGGGCGGGCAACTTTGTGCGGGCGGGCGGGGTGGTGCGGGGTGCCGCATGAGCCGCCCGGCCGTTCCGAAGGCTCATAGCACCGCAGCCCGCAGGGCGGAGGTTATCCAGTGAGCTTGCTGCAGCGCTACCTGCCGCGCCACGACTTTGCCGAGACGCACCACATCACCATCGCCGCGCCGCCCGCCGCCGTGCTGGACGCCGTGGCCCGGGCCGACTTGTCCGACGACCCGCTGGTGCGCACCCTGCTGCAGCTGCGCGGCCTGCCGCTGCGGCTGCGCCAGCGCCTGGGCGCCAGCCCCGCACCGGCGCAAGACGTGTGGGGCGGCTTTGGCCTGCACCGCTTCACCCCGCTGGGCCGTGATGGCGACAGTGAAATTGCCTGGGGCCTGGCCGGCCGCTTCTGGGAGGCATCGGGCGGCCTGGTGAGCCTGCCCGGCGCCGAGGCGTTTGAGCGCTTTACCGAGCCCGGCCACGCCAAGCTGGTGATGACCTGGATCGCCGAGCCCCAGCCCGACGGCCGCACGCGGCTGACCACCATCACCCATGTGGCCTGCCCCGACGACGCCACGCGCAGGCGCTTTGCGCCCTATTGGTATGTGATCCGTCCGGCGAGCGGGTTTATCCGGCGGCGGGCGCTGAGGCGGATCAAGGCGATGGCGGTCGGTTGATCCGGGTCCCCAAGCATCGGACGGCCGGCTGACGCTATCAATTTCATAGTGGGTAGCCCAATCCCCATGCGGGCTGGAGGCCAAAAACATGCCCAAAATCCGCCGACGGGCCCCTTGGGCGCCGCCCGCCCCTTAAGATGGCGGCATGGCTTTCCCCTCCCGCTTCTGGGCCGACCTCGCCACCACCGACTTCGCCGGGCTGGACGCGGCCGCCACCGTGGCCGTGCTGCCCGTGGCCGCCACCGAGCAGCATGGCCCGCACCTGCCGCTTCGGGTGGACCAGGCGCTGGCCGACGGCGTGGTGGCCGCTTCGCTGGCGCACCTGCCCGCCGGGCTGCCGGCGCTCTTTTTGCCCACGCAGGCCGTGGGCTACAGCCCCGAGCACACCGCCTTTGCCGGCACGCTCACCCTCAGCTTTGAGACGGTGGTCCGCACCTGGGTGGAGCTGGGCGAATGCGTCGCCCGCGCGGGTGTGCGCAAGCTGGTGCTCTTCAATTCGCACGGCGGCCAGGTCAGCCTGATGGATGTGGTGGCGCGCGAGCTGCGCCAGCGCTGCAACCTCATCGTTTACAGCAGCAGCTGGTACAACCTGCCGCTGGGCGCCGCGGTGGACGGCCTGTTCAGCGCGCAGGAGCACCGTTTTGGCATCCACGCCGGCGAGATCGAAACGTCGATGATGCTGGCGCTGCACCCGCAACTGGTGCGCATGCAGGCGGCGCAGGATTTCCGGTCCACATCTCAGGACCGCGCCGCCGGTTACCCCGTGCTGGGCAACGGCAAGAGTGCAAAGTTGGGTTGGGCCATGCAGGACTACAACCCTGCGGGCGCGGTGGGCAACGCCGCAGCCGCCACGGCAGACAAGGGCCGTGCGGTCATTGACGCCGCCGGCCGGCAGCTGGCGCAGCTGCTGCAGGAGGTGTCGGCACTGCCCCTGTCCACCCTGGCCGGGCCCGGCCAGACCTGATCACAGCCACCCGCATGTCCATGTCCTGCCAGACCGCACTTGCACCTGCGGGCTGGCTCACCGGGCGGTTCCACTGCTGGGTGGCGCGGTCGGTGCTGGCGCTGCTGTTGGGCGCGCTGTCGGCGGCGGCGCTGGCGCAGGTTTCGCCGCTGATGCGGCAAGAGGCCTGGGTTGAGGACGGCACCGGGGCCACCGTCGATGCCGTAGCCGCGCGCCGCGGCCAGGGCTTCGTACCGGCAGACGAGCAGACGATCCATCCCCTGGGGCCGCAGCGCACGCTCTGGCTGCGGCTGCTGCTGCAACCCGCCGGGCCCGAGGCCGCCGACTGGGGGCTGGACATCCCCGTGCCGCTGCTGGACGAGGTCACGCTGTACCAGCGCGGCCCGGACGGTCGCTGGCAGGCCCAGCGCGCGGGCGACGCGCTGCCGGTGGCGCAGTGGAAGCGCCCCGGGCGGTACCCCAATTTCGATGTGACGCTGCCGCCCGGCCCGGTGCGCGAGGTCTACCTCCAGGTGCGACACAGCGACCCGATCGGCTTCCCGCTGCGGCTGGCGCCGGCGGCTGTCCTGGAGCAGGGGCGCCAGGTCGACTACCTGCTGCTGGGCATCGTGCTGGGCACGCTGATGCTGCTGGCGGTGTCGTGCCTGATCCAGGGCGTCATCCACCGCGACCTCACATACGACGGCTACGCCTTCTACGCATTGGCCATGACGCTGACAACGGCCACGGTCACCGGCATGGGAGGCCACCTGCTGTGGAACCAGTCGCCGCGCTGGGCGGACGCAGCCCAGGGCGTGTTGCCCGTGCTGCTGGCTGGCATCAATGTGCTGTTCCTGCGCCATCTGTGCGGCATCTCGGTACGGTACCCGCGCGTGGGCCGCGTGGCGCTGGCCACCGGCGGGCTGATCCTGCTGATGGGCGCGGTGTTTGCCTGGCTGCCCGGCGGAGTCCAGAACGGGGTGATCGCGTTCAGTTTTGTGGCCAGCCCGGTGTTCGGGTTTGTCATGGCCGCGCTGGCCTGGCGCCGGCACGACGTCGTGGGCGCCTGGGTCATCCTGGCCTACATCCCGCTGGCGTTCACGGTGGTCGTGGCGGTGCTGCGCCTGTACGGCTGGCTGCCGGCGGGCTGGCTGTCGCTGGACGGCACGGCCGTGGCCTCGGCCATGGTGGTGCCGCTGCTGTTGCTGGCGCTCAATGCGCGCACGCGCGACCGCCACGGCGCCCAGGCCCGGGTCAACAAGCTCACCGAGCAGGACGCGCTGACGGGGCTGCTCTCGCTGGCGGCGTTCGAGCGCCAGCTCAAGGCCGCGGTCTCCGGAGCGCTGATGCGCCGGGAGGCGTCCGCTGTGGTGGTGGTGGCGGTGGCCAACCTGCAGCAGATCCGCGAGTTCTATGGCGACGCCATGGCCGAACAATGCCTGCTGCGCGCGGTGATCAAGCTCAACCGGGTGCTGCGCGACGGCGACCCGGCAGGGCGCATCGACACCGGCCGCTTTGCGGTCATCTACGAAGGTGCCCGCTCGCGCGACGAGATCCAGGAGCGCATGGTCCGCCTTGTGGCCTCCGGCCTGGTGCCCCCACGCGGTGCGCGGCTGGAAGTCCCCTTGCAGTTCCACGTGGCCTGCGCCATGCTGGGCGAACACGTGCTGGCGCCGCGCCTGCTGCTGCGCCGCCTGGGCCAGACACTGGACGGCATGACGCCGCGCACACGCCGTCCGGTGCGTTTTCTGGAGCCGGGCGATGACGGCGGGGCGGGGTCAGGGTCTCAGGGCAACGCAGGCGAGGAAGCCCCCGCCGCCTGAGCGCCGGTGCCGCGCATCCATGCGGTAAAGTGGCAGCCAGAGGGACATCCACATGACCACCGTGCTGGTCGTCGAGGACGACGACGACATCCGCGCCAACATCACCCGCCTGCTCAAGCTGGAGGGCTACACCATCGTGTCGGCCGCCAACGGCCACGAAGCGCTGCAGCGGATGCGCCAGGTGCAATGCGATGTGGTCATCTCCGACGTCAACATGCCGGGCATGGGCGGCCTGGAGCTGCTGGACGCGATCCGCGCCGACAAGGCCCGCGCCACCACGCCGGTGATGTTGCTCACCGCGCTGGACGACCGCGCCAGCATGCGCCGCGGCATGGCGTCGGGCGCGGACGACTATCTGGCCAAGCCGTTTACCCGCGACGAGCTGCTGGAGGCCCTGCGCGCACTGGAGCGGCGCAAGCTGCGGTTTGAGGACGCCGTGCAGGGCGAGCTCAAGCTGCGCGAGGAACTGCTGCGCCGGGCTTTCCTGGAAAGCCTGGGCGGGCAGACCAGCGGCCGAGACGACCGTTTTGCACTGGACATGCCCGCCGATGCGGTGACCGACCAGGTGCTGCAGGCCACGGTGCTGTTCTCCGATATCCGCAACTTCACCTCGCTGGCCGAAAAGCTCAGTTCTGCCGAGGTGGCCGAGCTGCTCACCACGTACTTTGACCGCAGCTGCGAGCCGGTGCTCAAGAGCGGCGGGCGCCATCTCAAGTTCATTGGCGACGGGATGATGGCGGTGTTCACCGACACCGCGCACGGCTCGCCGCTGCCGGCGGCGCGGCGCGCCGTGTCGGCGGCGCTGGCCATGGCGCTGGCCGCCAACGAGTTCCGCCGGTGGCTGGACCAGCGCTTTGTGGGCCGCGCACTGCCGCCGTTTGCCATCGGCGTGGGCGTGCACTCGGGCGAGGTGACGCTGTGCCGCCTGGGCACGCTGCAAAACAAGGAGACCACGCCGATTGGCGACACCGTCAACGTGGCCGCGCGCCTGGAGGCGGCCAGCAAGGAGCTGGGCTGGACGGTGGTGGCCAGCCGCGGCGTGCTGCAGCAGGCCGGCAGCGGCGTGCAGACGGGCGCGTCCACTTCGGTGGTGGTGCGGGGCAAGAACGGCATGGTCGAGGTGGCCGAGGTCACCGGCCTGCAGACCGGCATGGAAGACAAGGTCCACGGCATGGCCACGCTGACCGAGCGCGCGGGCGAAATCCGCGCGGCGGTGCAGGCCAACTCGGAGATCACCGCCCGCGTGTTCAAGGAGGCGCTGGAGACACGCCTGGCGGCGTTGAGCCACCATGATTTCGGCACCGAGGGTGAGCCGCTGCGCCTCAAGGGCTACCGCGTGGTGGGCAAGATCGGCGAAGGCGGCATGACCGCGGTGTACCTGGCCGTGCGCGAGATCGATGGCATGCAGATCGTGCTGAAGGTGCTGGACGCCACGGGCGAGGGCGCCAGCCAGCATCTGTCGCGCTTCATCCAGGAATACACGCTGCTGTCGCAGGTGGATCACCCCAACGTGATCCGCATCTTCGACCAGGGCTTCACCGACGACCATGCCTATATCGCCATGGAGTACTTCCCGCGGGGTGACTTGCGCTGCCTGTTCGGCGCTTCGCTCACGCCGCCGCGGGTGCTGGACGTGATCATGCAGGTGGCGCGCGCGTTGCATGCGGTGCATGCGCGCGGCGTGGTGCACCGGGACCTCAAGCCCGAGAACGTCATGGTGCGCGCCGACGACTCGGTGGCGCTGGCCGACTTTGGCGTGGCCAAGTCGGTGCACGTGGCCGACCAGATGGGCATGACCCAGACGCGCCATGGTGAGGTGGTGGGCACGCCGTATTACCTGAGCCCCGAGCAGGCGGCCGGCAAGGCGTCCACGCTGCAGTCCGATTTCTACAGCCTGGGGGTGATGCTCTACGAGATGCTCACCGGCAAGCGCCCATACCGGGGCGACACCCTGCAGGAGCTGCTGGCCTGCCACATCCATGCGCCCACGCCTCGCCTGGCGGCGCCCATGGCGTCGTTGCAGCCCGTGCTGGACACGCTGATGGCCAAGGATCCGGCGCAGCGCCCGCAGGACGCGAAGGCCGTGTTGCGGCTGCTTGAGGCCCATGTCGTCCGTCGCTGAAGCCGAGGAGCGCTACCTCGCCCTGGTCGAGCACGCCGGCGAGGGCGTGGTGGTGATGGTGGACGACCGCTTCGTCTTCGCCAACCGGCGCGCCGAGGAGATCCTGCGCCTGCCGCGCGAGCGCATCCTGGCCGAGGGGATCATGCATTTGCTGCACCCCGAGGACAACGAGCTGGTGTCCGAGCGGCGCCGCCGCCGCTTTGCCGGCGAGGATGTGCCCAGCCGCTACCAGGTCCGCCTGGTGGACCCGGACGGCTCGGTGCGGTGGATGGAAATGGGCGTGGCGCTGGTGCCGTGGTCGGGGCAGGTCGGCACCATGACTTTTTTCTCCGACATCACCGAGCGAAAGGCCATGGTGGACGCGCTGCACCGCTCCGAAGAGCGCTACCGCGCGGTGGTGGAGCACTCCGGCGATGGCCTGGTGGTGGTGCAGAACGAGCGCTTTGTCTTCGTCAACCGCCGGGCCGAGGCCATCGTGCGCCTGCCGCGCGAGGAGATGATGCGCCACGGGTTCCTGCACAGCATCCACCCGGATGACCGCGCGCTGGTGCTGGAGCGCCAGCGCCGCCGGCTGGCCGGCGAGCAGGTGCCCGACCGCTACGAGCTGCGCCTGCTGCTGGAAGGCGGCGACATCATCTGGATCGAGATCGGCGTGACGCTGGTGCCCTGGGACGGGCAGATGGCCACGCTGACGTTTTTCTCCGACATCACCCAGAGAAAGCTGCTGGAGGCGCAACTGCACCACACGCTGGGTGAGCGGGAGGCCATCCTGAACACCGCGCTGGTGGGCATCAGCTACAACGTCGGGCGGCGCATCGTCTGGGTCAACGACAAGTTCACCGAGATGCTGGGCTGGTCGCGCGAGGAGGTGGTGAACCAGCCTTCGCGCCTGTTCTACCGCGACGACGAGAGTTACAACGCCGACGGCGTGCGCACGCGCGAGGGCCTGTCACGCGACGGGTTCTACCGCACCGAGCGCGAGCTCATCCGCCGCGACGGCGAAACCATCTGGGTCGAGCTGGCGGGGCGATGCGTGCGCGGCCTGGACCCGGATGCGGGCGTGATCTGGACGCTGCTGGATATCACCGAGCGGCGCCGCGCCGAAGAGAGTGCCCGCGCCGCGGTTGAGCGCCAGCGCGAGCTCAATGACCTGCGGGCACGCTTCGTGTCGATGACGAGCCACGAGTTCCGCACGCCGCTGGCCACCATCCTGTCATCGGCCGAACTGCTGCGCCACTACGGCGAGCGCATGGGCGCGCAGGACCGCGCCGACGTGCTGCAAAGCGTCGAGGGCGCGGTGCGCCGCATGACGATGATGATCGACCGGGTGCTGCTGATCGGCCGTGCCGACGCGCAGATGCTGCAGTGCCGTCCGCGCGAGGTGGACCTGGAATCGCTGTGCCTGACGCTGGTGCAGGAGGCGCGTGCGGCCCAGCCGGGCAGCCCGTGCGCGATCTCGGTGGAAGTGGACCCGCAGCGTGTATCCGGTGTGTTCGACCCCGAACTGCTGCGCCACGCACTGGGCAACCTGCTGTCCAACGCGCTGAAGTACTCGCCCGCGGGCGGGCAGGTGCGCCTGGTCATCGCAGCCGAAGGCACGCGCACGCGCTTTGAGGTGCACGACCAGGGCATGGGCATTCCGCCGCTGGAGATCCCGCACCTGTTCGAGTCGTTTCACCGTGCCAGCAATGTGGGCGAGATCCAGGGTACGGGGCTGGGCCTGGTGATCGCGCGCAAGTCGGTGGAACTGCATGGCGGGCAGGTCACGGTGCGCAGCGCGCCCGGCGAGGGCACCTGCTTTGCCTTCACCCTTGGCGGCCCTCAGGAGTAGGTGACCCAGTCCTTGTAGCTGGCATCGTCCAGGTGCGGCAGCGTGTTGTACGTGACCAGCATGTGGCGCTTGGGCGTGAAGGCGAACTCGGTCACGCTGCTGTTGCGGATGCGCAGGTTCAGCTCGATGGTGGTCTCGGGGCTGGTGCCCAGCACCTGGCCCACGGCGGTGGAGATCGGCCCGCCGCTTGAGACAACCAGCACATTCTTGCCATGGTGTTGCGCCCGGACGTGGTCGAGTGCGCTGGTGACGCCATGGACGAACTCGCGGTAGCTGGGCATGCCCCGGGGGCTGACCACGCCCGCCATCCACTGGCTCAGCCCGTCGCGCAGCAGCCGGAAGTGGTGGCGGTACATCTCGGGCGAGGTGGGCTTCTCCAGCTTGTGCGGGTGGATCGCGCCGATCACGGCCTCGCTGTCGTATTCGTTCAGCCCGGGCCACGCAAGCGCCTCGGCCTTGAGGTCCATGCCCTGTGCGATGCCGTTGAAAGTCTCGGCGTGGCGGCGCAGCGTGCCGGTGACGACGGCATCAAAGGTGATGCCCTTCGCTGCGAAGTATTCACCCAGGCGGCGGCTCTGCTTGTGGCCGAGTTCGCTGAGCCGGTCGTAGTCGGCCTCGCCAAACGAGGCCTGACCGTGACGCACCAGATAGAGGGTTCCCATGCGCCCATTCTGGGCACGCGGGTGCGCGCACCCAGTCACGCGCGTGACGTTGCAGGTCCGGTGGTGTCAGGCGCGGGACAGCACGCGCGCAAACACGGCACTGTCCACGTTGCCGCCGCACAGCGTGGTGCCCACCACCTGTCCCTGCAGCAGATGCCTTTGTTGCATCGCAGCAGCCAGGGAGGCCGCTCCGGCGCCCTCGGCCACGTTGTGGGTGTCCGCAAACAACACACGCATGGCCTCGGCCACTTCGTCGTCGCTGACCGCGATCACGTCGTCGGCCTCGCGCAGCAGCATGTCCAGCGCGTCAGGTTCGGGCACGCGGCAGGCCATGCCGTCGGCCAGCACCGTGGTCACCGGTGACTCGATCGCACGGCGCGCCCGGTATGACTGCTGGTACATCGTGGCGTGCGCCGAGACCACGCCCACCAGCCGGGTCTTGACGCCGGTGTGTGCGCGCGCGGCCGCTGCGGCGCTGAAGCCCGAGCCCAGGCCCAGCGGCACGAACACGACGTCGGGCGCTTCGCCCCTGGCAAAGCTCTCGAAGAACTCCACCCAGTAGGTCATGACGCCAACGATCAGACCAGGGTGAAACGAGGGCACCATGTGCAGGCCCTGCGCCTGGGCCAGCGCGATGGCGTGCTCGCGCGCGGCCTGGAAGTCGTCGCCATGCTCGATGAGCGTGACGCCCAGGGCGCGCATCGCGGCGTTTTTCTCCTGCGAGTTGCCGTGCGGCACCACGATGGTGGCAGGGATGCCGTACCGACGCGCCGCAAACCCGACCGACTGGCCGTGGTTGCCGCGCGTGGCGCTGATGACGCCTTTGACCGCACCCAGCTGTTCAAAGTACGTGAGGCCGCCGCGCACCTTGAAAGCGCCGGCCGGCGTGTGGTTTTCATGCTTGACCCAGACCTTGAAGCCCAGGCGCTGCTCGAGCAGCGGCCAGGCGTATTGCGGCGTGGGCGGCATGGCCGCATAGACGGTGCGCTGCGCTGCCTCGACCTGTTCGCGGGAGAACATCAGATGCCTTTCGATTCCAGGGTGACCATGCCGCGCGGCGTGCGCAGGCTGGCGGAGATATTGGCCGGACCTTGCCGCAGCGTGACGCCCTGCAGGCCGATGGCGTCGTATGCCGCACGCAACGCATCGGCTTGCGGGTGGCTGACCGCCAGCGCCTGCAGCATCACGCCGGAATCGGGCATGCCGCCGGCAGGGTGGGCGCTGCCCCATTCGATCAGGGTGGGCAGGCCGCCGCTGAACAGCCGCTGGCCGTCGTCACGCACGGTGATCTGCCACTCCAGCAGGCCGCGCGGGGTGGCGCGCGACGCGGCCAGTGCCGGGCCCCGGTCGATGCCCAGCACCTGCCAGGAGCTGAGCGCCGCACGCACATCGGGCACGTTGGCGACGAAATGCACCAGCCGCGGGCCGTTTTGGGCGATGTCGGCCCTCATGGCCACAGAATCCATGTCAAACCAGCGTCCAGCCCGCGCCGGTATTGGTTGAGCCGCTACAGGATTGATAGCAATGATCTCGAAGTAGGCGCGCGGAAAATTCACCGTGGCGACGCGCATCAGCCGGTTGTGCGTGCCCATGAGTGGATGCTCGCCCCCGGGTCCGGGCGTGACGCCCAGGGTGCGCTCGCACCAGTCCACGCCTTCGGCCAGCGTGGCGGCGACGACGACCAGGTGATCGAGCCGGGCCTGCGCCATCAGAGCGTCACCTGCCCATCGATGCAGGTGACCGAGCCGCCACCGATCCAGATGTCGGCACCCGAACGCTCCACATGCACGCGGCCTGCGCGGCCCAGCGCGGTGCCCTGGCTGGCGATGTAGCGTTCGGGCGCCAGGCCGACGCCGATCAGCCACTGCGCCAGCGCGGCGTTCAGGCTGCCGGTGACCGGGTCTTCGGCCATGCCGTTGTTGCCGGGGAAGAAGGCGCGCACTTCAAAAGCGATGTCGTCCTGCGTGCTGGGGCCGACGACACCGACTTTCCCGCGCGGTCCCACCACGCCAATGTCCAGCCCGGCCAGGATGGCGGCATCGGGCTTGAGCGCCAGCACCTGGTCGGCAGACTTCAGCATCACGCCGCGCCAGTTGGGCCCGTTGTCGCACCAGGCATGGGCCGTGATGTCGCCGCGCGCCACACCCAGGCCGCGCGCGATCAGGGCCACGTCGTCTTCGGGCAGCGGGCCGCCCTTGCGCAGCGGCGGCGCGGCAAAGGCCAGGCGTTGGCCGTCGCGGCGCAGCTTGACCAGCCCCACGCCGCATTCCTGCACGATGTGTTCGCCCCGCGGCTGGCCACCGGCTTCCAGCCAGGCGTGGCAGCTGCCCAGCGTGGGGTGGCCGGCAAACGGCAGCTCCCGGCCCGGACAGAAGATGCGCACCTTGTAATCCGCGCCGGGCTGCGTGGGCGGCAGCAGGAAGGTGGCCTCCGACAGGTTGGTCCAGTTGGTGAAGTGCTGCATTTCCTCTGTGGCGAGGCCGCTGCCGTCGAGCACCACCGCCAGCGGGTTGCCCAGATAGGGCACCTCGGTGAACACATCGACTTGCTTGAACGCGCGGGTCTTCATCTTCGGGCTCCGGGGTTCCGGTTGTCAGGAAAGGGCCAAGTCCAGCACGCCGCCGGACGCAGGGTGCGCCAGCATCTGCCGGTACCAGGCTTCAAGGTGCGGGCGCGCCTTGCGCGGCAGCGGCAGGCCCCACCAGCGGTGGATTTCGCAGGCCACGGGAATGTCGGCCATGGTGAGCGTGTCGCCCGCCATGAACGGGCGGCGCGCCAGATGGGCGTCCAGCATGTCCAGCAGCGGCCCGGTGGCGGCGACGGACGCTTCCACCTTGGCCGCATCGACCTGCCCGCCTGGCTTTCGGATCAGCTGCACAAAGGCGTCGCGCCCGGCCGGGTTCAGCGTGGTCTGCTGCCAGTCCATCCAGCGCTCCGCATCGAATCGAGCCTCCAGACCGTTCGGATACAGGTGGCCGTCTGAATGCTTCGCGCAGAGGTAGCGCACGATTACATTGGATTCCCACAGCACGAAAGGACCGTCTTCCAGCAGCGGCACCAATGCGTTCGGGTTGTGCGCCAGGTAGTCGGGTGTCTGCACGACGCCGAACGGCCCGCCGGCGTCCGTGCGCTGGTGCGCCAGGCCCAGCGCCTGCACGGTCCAGACGACCTTGCGCACATTGATCGAACTCATGCGGCCCCAGATGCGCAGCATGATCAGGCCCCCCGTGCCTCGCGGATCGCCTCGGCCAGCGCTGCGATGCCGGTGTTGATCTGGTCGACGCTGGCCGTCACGAAGCTCAGTCGCAGGGCGCGCGGATCGGGGTTGTCGGCGTAGAAGGCCGCGCCGGGGACAAAGGCCACATTCTTTGCCACCGCCTTGGGCAGCAGCGCCACGGCGTCCATGCCCTGGGGCAGCCGGGCCCACAGGAACATGCCGCCATCGGGCGTATTCCATTGCACGCCCAGACCGGCCATCTCTTTCGAGAGCGCCGCCAGCATGGCGTCGCGCTGCGACTTGTACAGCGCGCGGATGGTGGGCACATGGCGGTCCAGGAAGCCGTGCTTCATCACCTCGGCCACCATGCGCTGGTTGAAGCTGGGGCTGTGCAGGTCGGCGGCCTGCTTGGCCTGCAGCAGCTTGGGCATGACGTGGCGCGGCGCCACCACGAAGCCCAGGCGCAGGCCGGGCGCCAGCACCTTGGAGAACGAGCCCAGGTAGATGCAGCCTTCGGGGTTGCGCGCAGTCAGCGGCAACGGGGGCGGCGCGTCGAACCACAGGTCGCCATAGGGGTTGTCCTCGATCAGGGGCAGGCCCAGCTGCGCTGCGCGGGCCGACAGCGCGGCGCGACGCGCCTCGCTCATGGTGCGGCCGGTGGGGTTCTGGAAGTTGGGCAGCACGTAGAGGAAGCGCGCGCGCGACGCGCCTGTGCCGGCCTTGGCCGCCACGTCGTCCACATCCACGCCTTCGGCGTCGCTGTCCACGCTGACCACCTCGGGTTCCATGGGCGAGAAGGCTTGCAGTGCGCCCAGGTAGGTGGGCGTTTCCACCAGGATGCGGCTGCCCGCGTCGACCAGCACCTTGGCCACGAGGTCCAGCCCCTGCTGGCTGCCGGTGGTGATCAGCACCTGGGCAGGGTCCACGAGCCAGGGCAGCTGCGAGGCCACGGCCTCACGCAGCGGGCCGTAGCCTTCGCTGGCGGCGTACTGCAGCGCGGCCTGCCCGTCCTCGCGCAGCACCTTGGCGCAGGCCTCGGAGAACGCACTGACCGGAAACGTCCTGGGCGAAGGCAGGCCGCCAGCAAAACTGATGATGCCGGGCTTTTCGGTCACCTTGAGGATTTCGCGGATGACCGAAGGGTTCATCTTCTCGGCGCGGCGCGCCAGGGTCCAGGGGTTGGTGTTCAGGTCATTCAGTTTCACGGGTTTCTCCGTTCAGGTCGGGGCGGTTGCGTGCACGGGCATCTTCTTGCCCATATAGACGGTGGCGATCACGGCCACGGCAAAGATCAGCGTGACCAGGTCCAGCCGCTCGCCCACCAGCGGCACGGCGAACAGCAGACTAAGAAAGGGCTGGATCAGCTGGATCTGGCTCACGCGCACGGCACCCAGCGCCAGCGCGCGGTACCAGGCAAAGAAGCCGATCCACATCGAGAACAGCGCCACGTAGGCGAACCCCAGCCACGCCATGCGGCCAATGGCGGCGGCGTCCGCCGGCGCGAACAGCCAGGCCAGGGGCAGGGTCAGCGGCAGGCTGGTCATCAGCACCCAGCAGATCACCTGCTCGGCGCCCAGGCGCGGCGTCAGGCGTGCGCCGCCGATGTAGCCAAAGGCGCCGGTCGTCATGGCAATGATGAGATAGATGTTGGCCGCGCCCAGGTACAGCCCACCCGCGCGCCACACCATGTAGGCCAGCACCAGGCCACTGCCCAGCACGGCGCAGGCCCAGAAGCCGGCCGACGGCCGCTGGCGGAACCACAGCGCACCCAGTACGGCCGTGGACAGCGGCAGCAGCGCCGTGACCACCGCGCCGTGTGTGCTGGGCACATGTCGCAGCGCCAGCGCCAGGAACAGCGGGAAGCCCACAATCACGCCAAACGCGGTCATGCCCAACAGCGGCCATTCGGGCTGGCGCGGCACCTTGAGCTGCCCCTTGCCGTGTTGCCACAACAGGTACAGCGCCGACAGCACGCCCGCGACGGCCGCGCGCCCGAAAGTGACGAACCAGGGCGAGAGCTGGGGTGCGCCGGTGTCGCCCACCGCGAGCCGCGTCATGGGCAGCGTGGCGGCAAAGAGGGTGACGCCCACCAGGCCCCACAGCAGGGCTTCCTTTTCGTTGTCGGTCATACCGTGAGCATCCACAGTGCCGTGGCCACCAGGACACTGGCCAGCGCGCGGTTGAACCAGAGCAGCCGGGCGCCCTGGGCGAGCCATTGGCGCAGCAGCGAGCCGGCAAGTGCGTAGAGGAAGTTGCTGCTGAAAGCAAAACCCACCATCACCACGCAAATGATGGCCAGGCGTTCGCCCGGGTTGGCCGCAGGCTGGCCGGCGGCGTTGACCACCCAGCCGGCGGTCAGCGTGAGCGCCAGCATCCAGGCCTTGATGTTCAGGAACTGCAGTCCCACCCCCTGCCAGAACGTCACGTTCAGGCGCGACGCATCCACCTGCGCCAACTTGCCCGCGCCCGACAGCTTCCAGGCCAGCCACACCATGTAGGCGATGCCCAGCAGCTTGACGCCCCAGCGCAGCGCCGGCACGCCGAGGATCAGCGCGCCCAGACCCAGGCCGGTGGCCAGCATCAGCAGCGTCCAGCCGGCGGGCACGGCCAGGCAGAAGCGCATGGCACGCCTGAGCCCGAGGTTGGCGGCCAGGGCGGTGGACAGCGTGGTGTTGGGCCCCGGCGAAAAACTCATCGCGGTGCAGAACAGCAGCAGGGCAGTCAGCTCGGTGGCGCTCATGTTCAAACGGGTTGGTCGGGTGCAGGCTTGTCAGGTGCAACGGTTCAATGTAATCTTCTCCGTCAGTACACGACCAGTACAGTTTGTCAGTTCAGTTGTCGAACTGTATTGGTCATCAGGACAGTACAGGCCCGCCACCAAGGATGCACCGCCATGCTGATGAAGACCTCCGCGCAATCCCTGACCGAGCAGCTCGCGGCGCGCTTTGGCGAACGCATTCGCAACCGGCTGCTGGCCCCCGGCGCGCGCCTGCCCTCGGTGCGGCAATGTGCGCAACAGCATGGCGTAAGTCCTTCCACCGTGGTGGCAGCCTACGACCAGTTGCTGGCCCAGGGCCTGGTGGAAGCACGCAAGAACCGCGGTTTTTTTGTGCGGGAAATGGCTGCAGCCCGCGTGGATACTGGGTTACCTGCTACTGAATCGATAGCAAATGGCGTGGGGACAAACGCTGCAACCCCCGGCTACTGGACCACCGGGCACTGGTTCGCCATGCGTGGCGCAGGGCGCGGCGCGCCACCGGTGAACGCCACGGCACTGATCCGCGGCATGTTCCACAAGATCAGCAACAAGCCGCAGCCGGGCATGGGCGTGTTCCCGCCGGACTGGCTGGAGTCCACCTTCCTGCCGGCGGCGGTGCGCAAGGTCACCGGCACGCGCGCGCTACAGGACTTCTCGCTCCAGTACGGCGAGCCGCTGGGCGACAGCGGCTTGCGCCGCCTGCTGGCCAAGAAGCTGGCCACGCTGAGCGTGCACACCGCGCCCGAGCACATCATCACCACGGTGGGGGCCACGCACGCCCTGGACATCGTCAGCCGCACGCTGCTGCGCGCCGGTGACCCGGTGATGGTGGAAGAGCCTGGCTGGGCGGTGGAATTCGCGCGGCTTTCGGCGCTGGGCATGCACATCCTGCCGGTGCCGCGGCGCGCCGATGGGCCTGACCTGGAAGTGATGGCCAGATACTGCGAGGTGCACAGCCCCAAGCTTTTTGTGAGCGTGAGCGTGTTCCACAACCCCACGGGGTACTGCCTGTCACCGGGCAGCGCGCACCGCGTGCTGCAGCTGGCCAACCAGCACAACTTCCACATTGTTGAAGACGACACCTACAGCCACATTGCGCCCGAGCACGCCACCCGCCTGAGCGCGCTGGACGGCCTGCAGCGCACCATCTATGTGGGCGGGTTTGCCAAGATCCTGGCGCCCAACTGGCGCGTGGGCTTTCCTCGCGGCGCCGCCCGCACTGGTGGAGTCGTTCCTGGACACCAAGCTGCTGGCCACGCTGACCACGCCTGCCCTGCTGGAGAAAGCGCTGGCGCTGTGCATCGAGCAGGGCCAGCTGCGCCGTCATGCCGAGCGCATCCGCACCCGGCTGGACGCCGCGCGCTCACGCACGGTCAAGCTGGCGCTGAACGCGGGCTGCACTTTTGCCGCCGAACCGGCCGGCCTGTTCGGCTGGGTGGACACCGGTGTGGACACCGATGAGCTGGCCCAGCGCATGCTGGACGAGGGCTACCTGCTGGCGCCCGGCGCGCTGTTCCATGCCGAGCGCAAGCCGTCCACGCTGATGCGCATCAATTTCGCCACCACGCAGGACGCGGCGTTCTGGAAGGTGTACAGCAGGGTCCGCGGCACGCCCTGAGCGGCGCCCTTGAAGGCGTGGGCCTCAGGCCCCGCCCAGCGCTTCCCAGCGTTCCATCGCGGCGAGCAGTTCGTCGTCGATCGCGGCGGTGCGCGCGGTCAGCTGCGTGGCACGCGCGATGTCGCTGGCAAACAGGCTGCCGTCGGCCAGCTCGGCGGCAATGGCCGTCTGCTCGGCTTCCAGCGTCTCGATCAGGCCGGGCAGGGCATCGAGTTCGCGCTGTTCCTTGTAGCTCAGCTTCTTTTTTTGTAGCGCCTCACGCAGCACTGGTGCGGGCTGCTGGGGCTTTTTGTCTGAAATCTGGGCTGCGGCGACCGGTTTGGCCGCCTCCCGGATCGCCTGCGAGCGGCGCGACTGGGTGATCCAGTCCTGCACGCCGCCTTCGTACTCGCGCCACGAGCCGTCGCCCTCAAAAGCGATGGTGCTGGTGACCACGTTGTCCAGGAAGGTGCGGTCGTGGCTGACCAGAAACACCGTGCCGTCGTAGTTCTGCAGCAGGTCTTCCAGCAACTCCAGCGTGTCGATGTCCAGGTCGTTGGTGGGCTCGTCCAGCACCAGCACGTTGGCGGGGCGCGCGAACAGCCGGGCCAGCAGCAGGCGGTTGCGCTCGCCACCGGAGAGCGACCTCACAGGAGAGGTCGCGCGAGCGGGCGAAAACAGGAAATCGGTGAGGTAGCTCTTGACATGCTTGCGCTGGTTGCCGATCTCGATCCATTCGCTGCCGGGGCTGATGAAGTCTTCGAGGGTGGCGTCCAGGTCCAGCGCGTTGCGCATCTGGTCAAAGTAGGCCACCTGCAGGTTGGCGCCCTGTCGCACCTTGCCTCGGTCCGGCGCAATCTCGCCCAGGATCAGCTTGAGCAGCGTGGTCTTGCCCGCGCCGTTGGGGCCGATCAGCCCCACCTTGTCGCCGCGCAGGATGGTGGCGCTGAAGTTGCGCACGATGAGCTTGTCGCCGAACGCCTTGCCGACCTCCGTCAGCTCGGCCACGATCTTGCCGCTGCTCTGTCCCGAGGCAATGTCCAGCTTGACGCTGCCCAGCGCCTCGCGTCGCGCCGCGCGCTGCGCGCGCAGGGCGTCCAGCCGGTTGATGCGGGCCACGGCGCGGGTACGGCGCGCCTCCACCCCCTTTCGGATCCACACTTCTTCCTGCGCCAGCAGCTTGTCGGCCTTGGCGCTGATCACGGCTTCCTGGGTGAGTTGCTCTTCCTTCAGCACCAGGTACTGGCTGAAGTTGCCGGGGTAGGCGCGCAGCTTGCCGCGGTCCAGCTCGACGATGCGTGTGGCCACGCGGTCCAGGAAGCTGCGGTCGTGGGTGATGGTGACGACGCTGCCCTTGAAGTCGACCAGCAGGTCTTCCAGCCACTCGATCGAGTCCAGGTCCAGGTGGTTGGTGGGTTCGTCCAGCAGCAGCACGTCGGGGCGCGTCACCAGCGCCTGCGCCAGGGCCACGCGCTTCTTTGTGCCGCCCGACAAGGTGGCGATCACGGCGTCGCCGTCCAGGTGCAGGCGGTGCAGGGTTTCCCCGACGCGCTGCTCCCAGTTCCAGCCGTCCTGTGCCTCGATCTCGCCCTGCAGGGTGTCCAGGTCACCTTCGCCATGGGTGTATTGCTCAATAAGGGCCTGAACCCTCGCCACGCCTGCGCAGGCCGCTATGAAAACTGTAGCGTCCGGATCCAGGACAGGCTCTTGCGCCACGTAAGCGATGCGCAGGCCTTGCTGAACCTGCAGCGTCCCGTCGTCGGGCTTTTCGAGCCCGCCCAGGATCTTGAGCAGCGAGGACTTGCCTGCGCCGTTGCGTCCGATCAGGCCCACGCGTTCGGCGCTTTCGATGGCGATGTCGGTATGGTCCAGCAAGGCCACATGGCCGAATGCGAGCTGGGCGTCCAGAAGGGTGATCAATGCCATGTGGGGCCGGGCGCGAAGGCCCGGGAGTTGCAGGGGAATTGGAGCGTCGCCGGCCAGCGCCCGGCGGGCAGGGAGTCAGCAGGACCCCGGAGTATCTCAGAGCATGGGCAGGCGCAGCGAATCCACCACCCGGCGGATCAATCGGGTGCGTCCGGCTGTGAACGGCGGGAAGAACATCTTGACCAGCCGCAACGGCGTGCCACGCAGTACGGCACGTTCGTGCGAGAACGCCTTGAAACCGTAGAAGCCGTGCGCATTGCCCAGTCCGGAGTTGTTGACACCGCCAAAGGGCAGGTTGCCGTGGGCGAAGTGCAGCATGGCCGTGTTGACGCAGACGCCGCCGGAGCTGGTGCCCTGAACGACGCGGTCAACATGCTGGGCATTGCGGCTGAAGACATACAGCGCCAGCGGCTTCGGCCCGGCGTTGATGCCGGCGATGGCCGAGTCCAGGTCGGTGTAGGTGCAGATCGGCAGCAGGGGGCCGAAGATTTCTTCCTCAAGCACCCTGGCGCCCTCGGGCACGTTGTCCAGCAGCGTGGGGGCGATATACCGCTCTGCAGCCGCCACCTCGCCGCCAGCGACGATGCGCGCGCCGCGCGACGTGGCGTCCTGGAGCATGGCGGCCAGCCGGTCGGTGTGGCGTGCGTTGACGACCCGCGTGAGATCGGGATTGCCCTGGCGGTCCTGCGCCGTCGCGCCGTACAGCCGCTGCAGGGCAGACAGGCAATGTTCGATGAAGGGCGCCTTGACCGATGCATGCACCAGAAGGTAGTCCGGGGCGATGCAGGTCTGCCCGTTGTTGAGGAACTTGCCCCACATCACGGTCTCCGCCGCCATGGCCAGGTCGGCAGTTTCGTCGATCAGGGTGGGCGACTTGCCGCCCAGCTCGAGCGTGACGCTGGCCAGGTGGCGCGCCGCTGCGGCCATCACGATCTTGCCCACCGCCGGCGAGCCGGTGAAAAAAATGTGGTCGAACGGCAGGTCCAGCAACGCCTGGGACGTGGCAGGGCCGCCCTCAAAATAGGCCACTTCTTCTGGCGGGAACACCTGCGCGACGATGCGGCCCATGAGAGCTGCGACGGCCGGCGTCATCTCGGAGGGCTTGAGCACGACGGTATTGCCGGCGGCAACGGCCGAGACCAGCGGCCCGAAGCACAGGTTGAAAGGGTAGTTCCAGGGCGCAATGATGAGCACCCGTCCGCGCGGCTGGTAGTGCACCGCTGCCCGTGTGCCCAGGGATGTGCTGGTGGGCCACACGCCTTGGGGTTTCATCCAGCGTCCCACGCGACCCAACGCGTGGCGGATCTCGTCCATGACAGGCAGCAGTTCGGTGGCCTCCACCTCTGCAGGAGACTTGTGCATGTCCTGCGCAAAGGCTTCATGCAGCGCTTCGCGGTGCTGGAGCAGGGCGTCACGCAGCTTGCGGATTCGTGCAGCGCGCTCCCGCGCAGTGGAGGTGCGAAGGCGAAGCGCCACGGCCGCCTGCGCATCGAAGGCGCGCCGAAGCTGCTCTGGCGTTGCGTCGCTGGCGGGTCGCGCCGGAGCGGAGGTTGGCGCAAGGTTGTCGGGATTCAGCACGGCATGTCCTGTCTTGAAAGAGCTTGTGGAGCAGCGGGCTGCCACAGGGAGTCCCACTCTAAACCGGGATCGCCGCCAACAGGAGAGGGGCTCCCCTTAAACAGGACGGCAAGGGGCGCGGATCAGGTGGGGCATTGCGGGGCTGCCAAAAACCGTGCTATAGTCTATGGCTCTGCTGACGAATCAGAAGCGCGAAAGCGACGAAGCGGCGGCAGGGGAAGAGACACAAAAAGCGCCAAGAAAAGTTGACCAGGGTGCAAAAACCGGTCTATAATTCAAGGCTCTGCTGATTACGCAAAAGCTGCCGATGGCAAGCGGATGCGAAATCGGTAAAAACCCTGAGTGTTGACAGGTCTTTAAAAAGAATGTCATAATCGAAGGCTCCGCTGATCGTAGCGGTCGCGACCAAAAATCGCAGGCTCATTAAAAACTTACAGCCGATAAGCGTGGGCGTTTGAAGGCGAGTGCCAAGTTCTTCGGAACTGGGTTCTTACGAACCTACAAACGCTCATGAAGTAAAAAAGATGTGATGTTCGTCAAAGAAAATCACGTCGATTCCAATTTATGAGTTGCTCGAAAGAGCGAAAAATCAAGATCGAACTATAGAGTTTGATCCTGGCTCAGATTGAACGCTGGCGGAATGCTTTACACATGCAAGTCGAACGGCAGCACGGGGGCAACCCTGGTGGCGAGTGGCGAACGGGTGAGTAATACATCGGAACGTGCCCAGTCGTGGGGGATAACGTAGCGAAAGTTACGCTAATACCGCATACGATCTACGGATGAAAGCGGGGGATCGCAAGACCTCGCGCGATTGGAGCGGCCGATGTCAGATTAGGTAGTTGGTGGGGTAAAGGCTCACCAAGCCGACGATCTGTAGCTGGTCTGAGAGGACGACCAGCCACACTGGGACTGAGACACGGCCCAGACTCCTACGGGAGGCAGCAGTGGGGAATTTTGGACAATGGGCGCAAGCCTGATCCAGCCATTCCGCGTGCAGGATGAAGGCCCTCGGGTTGTAAACTGCTTTTGTACGGAACGAAACGGCGCTCTCTAATACAGGGCGCTAATGACGGTACCGTAAGAATAAGCACCGGCTAACTACGTGCCAGCAGCCGCGGTAATACGTAGGGTGCAAGCGTTAATCGGAATTACTGGGCGTAAAGCGTGCGCAGGCGGTCTTGTAAGACAGATGTGAAATCCCCGGGCTCAACCTGGGAACTGCATTTGTGACTGCAAGGCTAGAGTACGGTAGAGGGGGATGGAATTCCGCGTGTAGCAGTGAAATGCGTAGATATGCGGAGGAACACCGATGGCGAAGGCAATCCCCTGGACCTGTACTGACGCTCATGCACGAAAGCGTGGGGAGCAAACAGGATTAGATACCCTGGTAGTCCACGCCCTAAACGATGTCAACTGGTTGTTGGGTCTTCACTGACTCAGTAACGAAGCTAACGCGTGAAGTTGACCGCCTGGGGAGTACGGCCGCAAGGTTGAAACTCAAAGGAATTGACGGGGACCCGCACAAGCGGTGGATGATGTGGTTTAATTCGATGCAACGCGAAAAACCTTACCCACCTTTGACATGTACGGAACTCGCCAGAGATGGCTTGGTGCTCGAAAGAGAACCGTAACACAGGTGCTGCATGGCTGTCGTCAGCTCGTGTCGTGAGATGTTGGGTTAAGTCCCGCAACGAGCGCAACCCTTGTCATTAGTTGCTACATTCAGTTGGGCACTCTAATGAGACTGCCGGTGACAAACCGGAGGAAGGTGGGGATGACGTCAAGTCCTCATGGCCCTTATAGGTGGGGCTACACACGTCATACAATGGCCGGTACAAAGGGCTGCCAACCCGCGAGGGGGAGCTAATCCCATAAAACCGGTCGTAGTCCGGATCGCAGTCTGCAACTCGACTGCGTGAAGTCGGAATCGCTAGTAATCGTGGATCAGAATGTCACGGTGAATACGTTCCCGGGTCTTGTACACACCGCCCGTCACACCATGGGAGCGGGTTCTGCCAGAAGTAGTTAGCCTAACCGCAAGGAGGGCGATTACCACGGCAGGGTTCGTGACTGGGGTGAAGTCGTAACAAGGTAGCCGTATCGGAAGGTGCGGCTGGATCACCTCCTTTCTGGAAACTGCATTCAAATTTGAACGCCCACACTTATCGGTTGTTGGAAGGTTGTCGCCAGCGGCATGGGCTCGCAGCGACCGGCTTGGGTCTGTAGCTCAGTTGGTTAGAGCACCGTCTTGATAAGGCGGGGGTCGTTGGTTCGAGACCAACCAGACCCACCAACTCCAGGGGGATTAGCTCAGCTGGGAGAGCACCTGCTTTGCAAGCAGGGGGTCGTCGGTTCGATCCCGTCATCCTCCACCAACATCACTCAACACCAAAGCGGCTTCATCCTCTTGAGCGAAAGCAATACCTAGAGGCTTCTTTGTTGTTGATCGGTATCCATCGATCAATCGGCTGTTCTTTAACAATTCATAGAGTCGAATCAGCGTTGTCAGAGGAAACTGCACATTCGTAAAGGTTTAGTGCAGACCGTGCCTCTGATGACAAAAATTTGATTGCGTCAAAACGAAATTCAAACTTTGTTTGTATTTCAAGTAATGACGAATCGTTCTTTGGTAGTGATGCCAAAGAATCATTCACATTACGGCATAACGCGTCAGGTGAAAGACCTGGCAATTCCTTGATGGGCTTTGGTCTCTCGTGAGAGACGTCAAAGTTATAGGGTCAAGTGAATAAGAGCATGTGGTGGATGCCTTGGCGATGATAGGCGACGAAGGACGTGATAGCCTGCGATAAGCTTCGGGGAGCTGGCAAATTAGCTTTGATCCGGAGATTTCCGAATGGGGAAACCCACCGAAAGGTATCGCATGATGAATACATAGTCATGCGAGGCGAACCGGGTGAACTGAAACATCTCAGTAGCTCGAGGAAAAGACATCAACCGAGATTCCGAAAGTAGTGGCGAGCGAAATCGGAGAAGCCTGTTAGTGATAGCACAAGACATAACGGAACATTCTGGAAAGGATGGCCATAGCGGGTGATAGCCCCGTACGTGAAAAGACCTGTGTGGTACTGAGCTGACGAAAAGTAGGGCGGGACACGAGAAATCCTGTCTGAACATGGGGGGACCATCCTCCAAGGCTAAATACTCATCATCGACCGATAGTGAACTAGTACCGTGAGGGAAAGGCGAAAAGAACCCCGGGAGGGGAGTGAAATAGATCCTGAAACCGCATGCTTACAAAAAGTAGGAGCCCGCAAGGGTGACTGCGTACCTTTTGTATAATGGGTCAGCGACTTACATTCAGTGGCAAGGTTAACCGAATAGGGAAGCCGTAGAGAAATCGAGTCCGAATAGGGCGATCAGTCGCTGGGTGTAGACCCGAAACCAAGTGATCTATCCATGGCCAGGATGAAGGTGCCGTAACAGGTACTGGAGGTCCGAACCGACTAGTGTTGCAAAACTAGCGGATGAGCTGTGGATAGGGGTGAAAGGCTAAACAAACTTGGAAATAGCTGGTTCTCTCCGAAAACTATTTAGGTAGTGCCTCAAGTATTACCGTCGGGGGTAGAGCACTGTTTTGGCTAGGGGGTCATGGCGACTTACCAAACCAATGCAAACTCCGAATACCGACGAGTACAGCTTGGGAGACAGAGCACCGGGTGCTAACGTCCGGACTCAAGAGGGAAACAACCCAGACCGCCAGCTAAGGTCCCTAAAATTGGCTAAGTGGGAAACGAAGTGGGAAGGCTAAAACAGTCAGGATGTTGGCTTAGAAGCAGCCATCATTTAAAGAAAGCGTAATAGCTCACTGATCGAGTCGTCCTGCGCGGAAGATGTAACGGGGCTAAGCCAGTTACCGAAGCTGCGGATTTGCAATTTATTGCAAGTGGTAGGAGAGCGTTCTGTAAGCCTGTGAAGGTGCGTTGTAAAGCGCGCTGGAGGTATCAGAAGTGCGAATGCTGACATGAGTAGCGTTAAAGGGGGTGAAAAGCCCCCTCGCCGTAAGCGCAAGGTTTTCTACGCAACGTTCATCGGCGTAGAGTGAGTCGGCCCCTAAGGCGAGGCAGAGATGCGTAGCTGATGGGAAACAGGTCAATATTCCTGTACCGATGTGTAGTGCGATGTGGGGACGGAGAAGGTTAACTCAGCAGACTGTTGGACGTGTCTGTTCAAGCCTGTAGTCGTGCCTGGTAGGTAAATCCGCCGGGCTTAGATGAGGGGTGATAACGAGAGTGCTTGCACTCGAAGTGAGTGATACCCTGCTTCCAGGAAAAGCCACTAAGCTTCAGCTACACACGACCGTACCGCAAACCGACACTGGTGCGCGAGATGAGTATTCTAAGGCGCTTGAGAGAACTCTGGAGAAGGAACTCGGCAAATTGACACCGTAACTTCGGAAGAAGGTGTGCCTTTAGTAGGTGAACCATTTACTTGGGGAGCCCAATGAGGTTGCAAAAAATCGGTGGCTGCGACTGTTTAATAAAAACACAGCACTCTGCAAACACGAAAGTGGACGTATAGGGTGTGACGCCTGCCCGGTGCTGGAAGATTAAATGATGGGGTGCAAGCTCTTGATTGAAGTCCCAGTAAACGGCGGCCGTAACTATAACGGTCCTAAGGTAGCGAAATTCCTTGTCGGGTAAGTTCCGACCTGCACGAATGGCGTAACGATGGCCACACTGTCTCCTCCTGAGACTCAGCGAAGTTGAAATGTTTGTGATGATGCAATCTCCCCGCGGAAAGACGGAAAGACCCCATGAACCTTTACTGTAGCTTTGTATTGGACTTTGAACAGATCTGTGTAGGATAGGTGGGAGGCTTTGAAGCAGGGTCGCTAGATCTTGTGGAGCCAACGTTGAAATACCACCCTGGTGTGTTTGAGGTTCTAACCTAGACCCGTTATCCGGGTCGGGGACAGTGCATGGTAGGCAGTTTGACTGGGGCGGTCTCCTCCCAAAGCGTAACGGAGGAGTTCGAAGGTACGCTAGGTACGGTCGGACATCGTGCTAATAGTGCAATGGCATAAGCGTGCTTAACTGCGAGACTGACAAGTCGAGCAGATGCGAAAGCAGGACATAGTGATCCGGTGGTTCTGTATGGAAGGGCCATCGCTCAACGGATAAAAGGTACTCTGGGGATAACAGGCTGATACCGCCCAAGAGTTCATATCGACGGCGGTGTTTGGCACCTCGATGTCGGCTCATCTCATCCTGGGGCTGTAGCCGGTCCCAAGGGTATGGCTGTTCGCCATTTAAAGAGGTACGTGAGCTGGGTTTAAAACGTCGTGAGACAGTTTGGTCCCTATCTTCCGTGGGCGCTGCAGATTTGAGGAAGCCTGCTCCTAGTACGAGAGGACCGGAGTGGACACACCTCTGGTGTATCGGTTGTCACGCCAGTGGCATTGCCGAGTAGCTATGTGTGGAAGAGATAACCGCTGAAAGCATCTAAGCGGGAAACTCGTTTCAAGATGAGATCTGCCGGGGCCTTGAGCCCCCTGAAGAGTCGTTCAAGACCAGGACGTTGATAGGTCAGGTGTGGAAGCGCAGTAATGCGTTAAGCTAACTGATACTAATTGCTCGTGCGGCTTGACCCTATAACTTTGATCAGTCTGATCAAGGTGTTATGCCAAGTGACGCATTCAAAATTTGAAGCTGATTTGCTCTATGAATTGGTTGTCTTGACCTGGTCAAGATGACAACAAGTTATGCCTGATGACCATAGCGAGGTGGTCCCACTCCTTCCCATCCCGAACAGGACAGTGAAACGCCTCAGCGCCGATGATAGTGCGGGTTCCCGTGTGAAAGTAGGACATCGTCAGGCTATTACAGCCCGGAAAGCCCAGCAGGAAACTGCTGGGCTTTTCCTTTTTCAGCGATTGAAGATCCGAGCGTCTTCCAGGCTGGCGGCGCCCGAGCGTTCGAGATCGCAGAGCAGGGATTTCAGCCATTCCGCGGGCTCGGCATCCGGAAAGAATCGTTGCCGAACTTGACGGACGTAGGGCATCTCGAGTGCCCAGGCTTCAAAGGCCGAGTATGAGACCTCCTGAAGATCCAGCAGTTTGAACTTCAGCAACACCTTGATTGCATGGCGTGCATGGCGCTCCGGGTTCTGGACAAAACTGTCGAGCCGGAGTCTGGCGCGGTGTATGGCTTCATCGATTGCTGTGAACGCCGATCCGTGTCCAGGAATGACTGTGCGAGCACTCAGGCGCTCAATCAGGTTCAATGTCGATGCCACTGCGTCGAAGGCCTCGATACCTTCGAGCTCCTGAAAAACCACGCCAAAGCCCGACTCCCAGAGCGCATCGGCAGAAATCAGGATCCTGTTCTCAGGCTCGTACAGGATCACCGAATGAGGATCATGGCCGGGTGCGCCGTGAACCTGCCAGGAATTTCCGCCCAACCTGATTTCAGTTCCGGGCATCAACACGCCATCCATGCGAAACGACGGGCATTCTTGCCCCGTTGGTTCGTATGTCAGCGCATCCGGATTCCAGTCGCGCACGGCCTGAACAAGGCCCGGTGGAATCAGCGTCTGCGCCCTCGAGTAAACAGCTTGAAGTTCTGCATTGCCGCCGCAATGGTCGCTGTGCAGGTGCGTGTTGAGGATCAGGTCCAGTGGCCGATCGGCCAGCGCCCGACGGACCAGCGCGCTCGTCTGACCGGAATGCGAGGTGTATCCGGTATCCACGATCGCTGTCGAGGAGGCGTCGGTGAAGAGGACATTGTTTGAAGACAACCATCCCCGCTCGAGGACAGTGATCCCCGCCGGCAGCTCCACCGGGTCACTTGCCGGCACGCAGCTCCCTTCGCAGGATCTTGCCGACATTGGTCTTGGGCAGGTCGTCGCGGAACTCGATGTGCTTGGGCACCTTGTAGCCTGTCAGGTTCTGGCGACAGAACCTGGCAACTTCTTCCTCGGTCAGGGTTGGATCGCTCTTCACGACAAATACCTTGATGGCCTCGCCCTGCTTCTCGTCGGGGATACCGATAGCGGCGCACTCCACCACTCCAGGGCACAGCGAGATCACCTGCTCCAGCTCGTTGGGGAACACATTGAAGCCGCTGACCAGAATCATGTCCTTCTTGCGGTCAACAATCTTTGTGTAGCCGCGTTCGTCCATCACGCCCACGTCCCCTGTGCGCATGAATCCGTCCGGCGTGAACGCCCTGGCATTCTCTTCTGGCTGGTTGTAGTACCCCGTCATCACATTTGGGCCGCGAATACAGATCTCCCCGGAGTCGCCCAGTTTGAGCGAACGGCCCTCGTCGTCCTTGATGGCGATCTCGATACCCGGCAGTGGCAGACCGATGGTGCCGGTGAACTCGCGGCTCGTCACTGGATTGTTGGTGCCAATGGCGCAGGTCTCGCTCATGCCCCAGCCCTCGACCATCGGGCAGCCCGTGACTTCCTGCCAGTGACGGGCGGTACCCTCGGACGCGGCCATGCCGCCCGCCTGTGACACACACAGGCTGGAAAAGTCCACCGACTTGAATTGCGGATGCTGCAGCAAAGCGTTGAACAGCGTGTTGACAGCCGGCAGCATGTGGAAAGGGCGCTTCTTCAGCACGTCAACGAACTTTCCGAAGTCCCTTGGGTTGGGGATCATCGTCATGTGGGAGCCCCAGCGGATGGCCAGCAGGCACAGGGTCAGCGCGAAGATGTGATACAGCGGAAGCGCTGCGATGCTGTTGGTCTTGCTGACGTTCCCCACGCGCTTGAGGGCTGGCGTAAACCAGGCCTCCGCCTGAAGGATGGCCGCCACAATATTGCGGTGAGTGAGCACGGCACCTTTGGACAGTCCGGTCGTCCCCCCCGTGTACTGCAGGAAAGCAATGGAGTCGAGCGTGGTCTGTGCTGGCCGCAGCGGCTTGCCGGTTCCTTCCGCAATGGCGCGATTGAATGGCGTGACCCTGCGTCCCTGGGTCAGGGGCAGTTTGTAGGCCGGAACCATCTTGGCCAGGTGCCGCACCGCGAACGTGATCCACTGGCCGTACCAGAAGCCCAGCAGGTCACCCATGGAAGCCACCACCACGTGCTGGACCGGGGTCCTGTCAATCACCTCTTCCAGAGTGCTGGCGAAGTTCTCGAGGATGACAATCGCGGTGGCGCCGGAGTCCTTGAGCTGGTGTTCCAGTTCCCGCGCCGTGTACAGCGGGTTGACGTTCACGCAGGTGTAGCCGGCCCTCAGGACGGCGGCCATGGTGACCGGGAACTGCGGAATGTTGGGCAACATGATTGCGACGCGCGCGCCCGGCTCCAGCCCCTGGCCCTGCAGCCAGGCTCCCAATGCCGAGGACAGGTCGTCCAGCTGGCCATAGGACATCCACCGGTCCATGCACACCGAAAACGGGCTGCCCGCATGCTTGCGCAGCGACTCATCCAGAAGTTGCGTCAACGACCGGTATTGGTCGGGATCGACGTCATGCGGAATGCCTTCCGGGTAACTCTTGAGCCAGACTTTTTCCATGAAATTTCTCCTTGCCCGGATTCTCCGGATACCCCGAGACCGGCACTAGCGGGCAAGTCCTAGGGTGGCCTCCAGTTTCGTCTCGCACGTGACAAACTCGTCATCAAACAACGAGGTGAGCAACGCGGATTCGCGAGACTCGATCGTGGCCAGAAAAGCCTCCGCACTGTTCCTGTGCCGGGCCATGTCCGCGAAGGTGTCAAACCCGGCCTCAAGAAACTTCTGCAAGTCGGCCAGACCGGCGGCGACAGCGGGCCCGCGCATCATCCGCAGCAGCAGGCGCAGACCCGGAGTTCGGGTCAGTCGAACCATTTCCTGGCCAATTCCCAGCACGGTGGTCAACTGCCGCTGGCGGTCTTCCCGGCGCCCCACCTCCCGCCAGGCGCGAACATACCGGGCCGCCCCGGACTCAGTCGCCCGTCCATCCAGACTCCTCCAGGAAACACCCATCGCGTGGTCCAGCACCTCTGTCAGGGCATGAAGGCCGGCAAGCGCTGCCGCTGTGGCGGCCACCTGCGCAGGGAAGAAGCGCTCAATCGCACCCGCGATCCGGGTGAACTGCGCGTCGCGGTCTGCGTAGTCGCGATCGCTGTAGAGCTCTTCGAGAAAAAACCGCGAGGCCGCCTGGTATTGGCCGCCACGCAGCAAGTCGGCATAGGTGCCGGCAAAGCGCCTCGCCTGGAAGCGCTTGACGTCGCGTACCGCCGCCGCCAGGGGCACATCCCCCGCCATCCCCGTTCGCAAGGCATGTACCTTGTCGAGTTCGTCCCGGATGAGGTGAGCGGCTTCCATACAAACCCCGAGTCTATCTAGGAAGGGCGCTCTAGGCCGGCGAAGCTGACGCATGCCATATTCGGATGATGCAACGACGAACGCTGCTCAAGCTGGGTGCCGTCTCCGCAGTGGCCCTGGTGGTCGCTGGCGGAGTGGCGATGCGGGTGCAGCCCGGTCTGCAGGACGGGCGGCAGCTGAGCCCGTCCGGGCGCGCGATTTTCGGTGCAGTCGGATCGGCCATCCTGGACGGAACCCTGCCGGTCGAAATGGGCCCTCGCCTGATCGCTCTGAATGGCCTGCTGCAGCGCGTCGACGTGCTGATTGGCGGGTTGCCCGCGCACGCCCGCAGCGAGCTGTCAGAGTTGCTGGCCGTTCTCGGTACATCGCCGGGACGGCGTGCCCTGGCCGGCCTTGCCACCGACTGGCCGGAGGCTGCCGTGCCGGATGTCCAGCAGGCGCTGCAGGGCATGCGGATTTCGCGCTTGGCCCTGCGCCAGCAGGCCTACCATGCCCTGCACGACATCGTGGGCGCCGCCTACTTTTCCGATGCGGGCACGTGGGGGGCACTGGGCTACCCCGGCCCCCTGGATATCTGATAGTCAATATGAGCCGTATGCCTGACCCGATCCGCGAGGGTCTGAACCGCGGGTGGAAAGTCTTCGGTGGAAACCGTGGCGCATTGCCCGCCCAACTGGAGTGCGATGTCGCGATCATCGGGACCGGTGCCGGTGCAGGCGTGACTGCGGAACTGCTGACGCGTGCCGGTTTGCGAGTCGTGCTGGTGGAGGAAGGTCCGCTGCAGTCCAGCACCGATTTCCGCCAGCGCGAATCGGAGGCCTACCCCGCGCTCTATCAGGAAAGCGCAGCGCGCAAGACGCGGGACAAGGCCATCAACATCCTGCAGGGGCGCTGTGTCGGCGGCTCCACCACAGTCAACTGGACCAGTTCCTTTCGCACGCCATCGGCCACGCTGGCCTACTGGCGGCAGCACTATGCGCTGGACGACTTCCAGGAAGACCTGCTGGCGCCGTACTTCCAGCAGGCGGAGCAAAGACTGAGCATTGGCCCCTGGCTGGTGCCCCCGAACGAAAACAACGACCTGCTGCGCCGCGGCGCGGCGCGGCTGGGCATCCCGGCCGCGGCAATTTCGCGCAATGTCAAGGGTTGCTGGAACCTCGGCTCATGCGGAATGGGCTGCCCCACCAACGCCAAGCAGTCCATGCTGGTCACCACCCTGCCCGTGGCCCTGGACGCCGGCGCCATCCTTCTGGTGGAGGCACAAGCCCACCGCTTCGAATTGAAGTCCGGTCGGGTGTCCAGCCTGGAAGTTTTGGCATCAAATCGAGCCGTAGCCCCCGTCAATACTGGTCAAGTAGCTACAAAAATAGTAGCAAAACACTATGTGCTGGCCGCCGGCGCGATCAACTCGCCGGCGGTGCTGATGCGCAGCGGTGCCCCCGACCCGCACCAGCGGCTTGGCCGCCGCACTTTCCTGCACCCGGTCGTCATGTCGGCCGCGCAGATGCACGCCAAGGTCGCCGGCTGGCAAGGGGCGCCGCAAACCATCTACACCGACCACTTCCTGGAAACGCAGGCACTGGATGGCCCGATGGGCTACAAGCTGGAGGCCCCCCCGCTCCATCCGGTGATCTTTGCCTCCACCGTATCGGGCATGGGCAAGGAGCACGCCGAACTTCTGAGCGGATTTGCCAACACCCATGTGCTGCTGGCGCTGTTGCGCGACGGTTTCCACGACGAGGCGGCGGGGGGGCGCGTGTCGCTGCGCAGCGACGGGTCGCCCGAGCTGGACTACCCGCTCACAGGTTTTGTGATGGAAGGCGCCCGGCGCGCCCTGTTGAGCATGGCCGAGATCCAGTTCGCCGCCGGCGCCCGCCAGGTCTTGCCGGTGCACGAGCTTGCGCAGCCCTACACCACATGGACGCAGGCGCGCGACGCCATCCAGGCGTTGCCCATGAAGCCGCTGTTGACCAAGGTCGTCAGCGCCCATGTGATGGGCGGGTGCGCCATGGCCGGTGACGAGCGCCTGGGTGTGGTGCGCCCCGACGGCACGCACTGGCACATCGACAACCTCTCCGTGCACGATGGCTCGCTGTTCCCCACGAGCATTGGCGCCAATCCCCAACTCTCCATCTACGGCATCGTGAACCGTCTCGCCCAAGGCCTGGCGCGCCGCCTTGCCGGGCGCGACGTCCGTCTGGCCTGACGCCATGCTGGCGCGCATCCAGCAGCTCCTGGTGACCGGTTTCGTGCTGGCGCTGGTGGCTTGCGTCGCCCTTTTGTGGCAGCACGGCCCGGCGGCGGTGGTGCTCGGGTTGATGGCGGTGACCGGGGTGATTCCTGCGGTCCTGGCCCTCGAGTTCCTGCTGGCTGAGCGTGTCAACCGCACGGACCCCGTGCCCCGTGCCTCCGGTTTGACATGGTTGCGGGCCTGGTGGTCGGAAGCCGGCACGACGCCGCAGATTTTTGGCTGGCGGCAGCCCTTTCGCAGTGGCTCGGTACCCGATTTCCTGCCGGACAACGACCTGCGGGGCGTGGTGTTCGTGCACGGGTTCTTCTGCAACCGGGGCTTCTGGAATCCCTGGATGACGCTGCTGCGCGGGGAGGATCGTGCATTTGTCGCCGTTGACCTCGAGCCGGTGTTCGGCGCCATTGACGCGTATGCCGCCATCATCGACGCGGCCGTTGCCCGTGTGACACAGGCAACGGGGCTGCCGCCAGTGCTGGTTTGCCACAGCATGGGCGGACTTGCAGCGCGGGCGTGGCTTCGCAGTGGAAACCATGGCCCCCGTGTGTCCAGGGTGGTCACCATCGGTACGCCGCACCACGGCACCTGGCTCGCGCGGTTCAGTCATGTGCGAAATGGCCGGCAGATGCAACGGCACAGCGCGTGGACCCGTGAGCTTGCGGCTGGCCAGCGCGCAGAAGATGCCAAGCTCTTCACCTGCTGGTATTCCAATTGCGACAACATCGTGTTTCCTGCATCGACCGCCATGCTCGAAGGCGCAGACAACCGGCTGGTGAATGGTGTACCCCATGTCGCCTTGGGCTTCTACCCCGAAGTGGTTCAGCGCACGCTGGAGCTGGTGCGGCGTTAACGGACAGGTCCGAACCAACCGGGTTGGTTGACCGCGCCCCAGCCGTGTTTGGTGAATAGATCACAGGCCGGGTGTCCGCATTCACCACACAGAAAGTCCCGGGCTGCGTAGCCTTGCGGGCATGGAAATCTCTCAATCGCCAGCTGGCCGTCCGTCGGAGGCACCTCCCAGTCCTGCCGACTTGTCGGCTGCGCTGACCCGGTTGTTGACGCCGCAAGATCTCCCGCTGGGTGAGGCGTCGCCGCATCCGCATTGGGTGCTTGACGGGGCTCGTGAACTTCTGGAACTGGTGGCGCATGGATTGGCCATCGTCACGGCGGAGGGTCGGTGGATCCAGGGCAACCGAACGGCTCGCGACAGCCTGGCTTCGGGCACGGCCTTGCGAATGGTGCATGGGACGGTTGAGCCCGTCCGCACGCAAGAGGGTCCGGCGTTCCGCATGGCCCTCAGGCAGGCGAATGCAGGCCGCCGCAGCCTGGTGGCCCTGGGAGGCGGCAGCCTGCATGTGGCCGTGGTCCCGCTCAGGCCGGAGGCGGCCGGCGGAGATGCCGTGGCCGTGGCCCTGTTGTTCCCGCGGGCCCGGCCTTGCGACCCGGCGATGCTCTCGCTCTTTGCCAGGGCCCACGGCATTACCCCGTGCGAGGAGCAGGTGCTGTCGGCGTTGTGCCAGGGACTCAATGCCCCGGAGGTCGCCAGGCAGTTGCAGGTTGCGGTATCCACGGTGCGCACCCACATCCGCAATCTGTGCGCCAAGACCGGCGCCAAGGGCGTGCGCCAGCTGGTGCAGCAGATACTGACGCTTCCTCCCGCCTCACCCCAACCTGGACAGGACCCGGTTCACTGAGACCTGGACCGCCGACCCGCCGGCCTGGCACCTGCGTGCTAGAGTTTGCCGGTCATGGCCCGTTCACCCGCTGCTTCCCGCCCCGTCGCTGCGCTGTCGCCTGCGCTCGAGGCACTTGCGCGCCGTGGTGTCGAGCGTGCGTTTGCCAAGGACGCGATCGTACTCAGTGAGGGTGATGCGGGCGATACGCTGTTCGTGATCCTTCGCGGAAGCGTGAAAGTGTTCGCGATGGATGAGGCTGGCCGCGAGATCACCTACGGCACCATTGTTGCAGGCGACTATTTTGGCGAGATGTCGCTTGATGGCGGGCCACGCTCGGCCAGTGTGATGACGCTGGAGCCGACCCTGTGCTCTGCCGTGCCAAGCAGTGCAGTGCGCGAGCACCTCGAGGCGACGCCGGCTTTCGCGATGGACCTGATCACCCAGATCATCAAGCGTGCCCGTACGGCCACCGAGACCGCCCGCAGCATGGCGCTGCTGGATGTGTACCGGCGGCTGGCGCGCCAGCTGGAATCGATCGAGGGTCCGGGCCGCGCGGCGCTGCCCGTGGTGCTGCACGGCGTGACGCACCAGGAACTGGCGGCGCGCGTGGGCGCCTCGCGCGAAATGGTCAGTCGCCTCCTCAAGGATCTTGAGCGTGGCGGCTATGTATCGTTGGCCACGCGCCGCATCACGCTGCTGAAGAAACTGCCGGCCCGCTGGTAGTGCGCGGCAATTCCTGCGGCTCGTCCATCAGAGTGCGTTGAACACCTTGCGGGTCACCTGTGGCGCGGCGTCGCTGGTGCCCACCAGCCGTGCGATGCCACCGCTGCGGCTGCCAGCGCCTTTCAGCCCCAGGAGGACATCGTTCTCGTCGCTGCTGGCTTGCGTGGTTGGCATCTTCACCACGCCGGGGCGCTCGGAGCGGGATGCATCCGGGTCCGGCTTGCGCGGCGAGTAGCGCGCCCATCGGGAGCCCGTGATGCGCACGCCGCCCACCGAAACGGTCTTGCCGCCGGTGGCGATGTTGTTGAAGCTGCCACTGCGCCGGATGGGTGAGGGGTTGTCGGGGTGGTCGACAAACGAGCCCGGATTGCCGCTGGTGTCATACCACCGGTCCTCAAAGTGGGACTGCCTGGCACCCGTTTGCACGCCGATGATCTGGTCGTCGCGCTCGATGTAGGCGTCTACTGTGACCTGGCCGACGCCGGTGTTGCGAAGCGTGACCTGCCAGATGCCAGCCGGTGCCGTCGCAACGTGCTTACCGAACGAGAACGTCGGCGTCAAGGCCAGCAGCGTACAGGTTCCGTTGGCGCCAATCGCAACGGAGGTGGGGTAGATCAGCGCGCACAGCGGCTTGCCATCTGTGGTGTTCCAGGTACCCGATTCGCCCCACGCCAGTGGGGGCAGGCCGGCCCGGCCCGGCGGCGTGACTTGCACCGTGACGCCGCGCGCGCCTTGTGGAATCCACAATTCCAGGAAGCTCTGGGTCTCGTCATCGGGCTGGCCGCGCCAGTGCAGCGTGAGGCTTTCTCCCCGGGACAGGGTCGCATTGGCGTGGGTGCGCGCCTGGTAGCTGTTGCTGGCCGGCAGGATGATCTGCAGGCGCCCCGCTTTCAGCCCGATGAGCTGGTCCATCGCCGCCTCCAGCACCGAACTGCCGTCGTGCGGACCCGAAAGCGTGCCCCAGCTCAGGTTGACGACCAACCTGGCGGACGACTCGCAGCGCGACAGCATGTACATCAGTCCGTCCATGATGTGCACGTTCATCGAACCGCCCGAGGTGTCCAGCACCGTGTCCCAGTCAAGCTGGACGGCCAGGATGTCGCAGCGGCTGGCATCGTCGTTCGCCATGGCCCATGTGGGCGGGGCTTCGGGGAAAGGTGGCGCACCGGCGATCTGCGCCAGCACCGTGCGTGGCCCTGCCGCGATGTCCAGCACATGGGTACCGTGGTTGATGCGCTTGTTGAGCTCCATCCCCATCTGGAAATGCGCGTAGACGGCGGTTTCGTCCACCAGGCCGCCGAACACATTGGCTTGCATGACCCGGTCGATCTCAGCGCCCGTCAGTTCGTGGCCATACCCCAGCGCTGCGGGGACTGTGCCCACGCCCGCACGGTCCTGGCGCCAGAAATGCCGGATGCGAGTGCGCCCGTTGCGCAAGAAGTTGGCATGCGCGAACGCCAGGCCGCCGTCGATGATGCCCAGCACCTTTCCCCGCAGCAACGGCCCTTGTGCGGGCGACGTCGGGCCAGTTGGCTGTGTCGGATCATCCGCGTGAGGGCCGGCGGGCAGGCCCAGTTCAAACCGCGCGACCAGGTCATGCAGCGTGCCGCCCGCCTGGATGTGCCTGAAGAAAGGCGGCCTCACGCGCGCCGTGCAATACCGCAGGCCCGTGGGCGCCGCATGGGAGGTGTAGACCGGTGGCACATGCAGCCAAGCTGCAGAAGAAGCAGCCTTGAGACGGGCCACGCTCACACCCGGCGCCAGCTCCAGCAGCAAGGGCAGCCATTTCGGGGGCTTGTTCCTGCCATAGCCGGCGAAATTGTCCGCTTCGGCCCAGACCAGGTACGGATCGAAACCCGCCGTGGCGCCCGGCGTCGCCCAGTCAATGCCGGTGAACGGGCCCGTGGGCAGTGGAGTCCAGCGCATGGCCCGGCCTCAGGTGAGGGGCTTCCATTCGACCGCGGCCTTGTTCCACATGTACTGCAGGATTGGCGAGGCTGCGACCGTGCCCGACACCGGCAGGAACTGGTAGTAGCCGCTGTGGTTGTCCAGCATGGAAACGCGCGGGTCGAAATCGATCCCTTCCCCCTTGGGGCCATGGAACTTGCGCCCGTCGAAGCCGCGCTCATGCACCCTGGCGCCACTGGTGCAGCGGGCCACCATGTAGTCGGCAAGAGTGGTTCCCAGCAGGCGCCCCACCGCGCTGTCCACCGGGTAGTGCAGGCCGGCCACGGTGCGATTGACCGAAATGCGCGCGGCCAGCCGTTCCATCTGCTCACGGTATTTGCTGCCGTGGGGCAGCAGCGCCTGCAGCAACGCGCATGTCAGGTAAGCCTCGGTGGCATGCCCGCTGGGCCAGGTCGCGTGACCGGGCGTGGGGATCATCGGCTGGATCTGGGGCGACAACTCCACGGGACGCTGGCTGGCAAATCCGTGCTTGAGGCGCATTTCGACATGCGTGGCCAGCGACATGGCCAGGTCGAGCAGCTCGACAGTGTGTTTGTGGCGGTGCGCGGTGAGTCCGATGATGGACGCCCAGAATGTCCCCGTGCCGTTGGCCTGGGCCAGGACTTCCGCGGCGCGGTCTTCTCTCAGCTCCGAGTAGTTGGACACCAAATCCAGCTGCTGCTTGAAGATTTTCCCGGTGGGCCGGATCAGGCGCACCAGCGACAGACCCTTCAGGGGCTTCTTTTCCAGGTCCACAAAGCCCAGCGTCATGGAGGTCCTGGCCTGGTTGACGCTGAAGCGCAGGCCCGACAGCAGTTCCAGCTCACACACTGCCATTCGCGGCCCCGCCGCCCAGTGCCCAAGGCGATCCGGCTTGTCCAGTGGCGTGGGCAAAGTGAACGGAATCGTGGCGCCCTGGAACGGGCCGACCAGGGCGGCACGGTTCGTATTGAGCGCATGGGTGGATACACCAGGGTCAGCCGAATACCCTCCCGCATATCCGCCTGCATATCCGCCTGCATATCCTCCCGCATACCCGCCTGCGTAACCTCCAGCCATGGATGATCTCCTTGATATCGGTTGACTAGGTTTCGGGCAATCCCAAGGTGCGCAACGCTTCCGCGCATCGCTTGCGGGTGACGCTGTTGGTGCTGCCGATCGACAGGTAAGACGAAACCGTCAGGCCCGGCTGCTCGTGCAGGAGCGCGCGCAAGGTCTTCTGCGCCTCTTCCATCAGGCCGCTTTCCACCTGCGCCGTGAGGAGCATCCTGTACGTGGGGGCGTGGTGACGGTTTGCCTGGATGGACCGGTTGGCGTGCTCGATGGCCTGTGCATGCTTGCCATCGGACAGCAGGGCGGATGCCGTAATGAGTTCGAAAAAGTATTTCAGCGGATCCAGCGGCGACAGCGCGTACGCGAACAGCGCCTCATTGACCGAATCCGCGGCGGACCCCCACATCGTTGACAACACACTCTTGAACAGCCAGGCCATGGACTCATTCGGGTTGGAGGCAATCGCGCTGTTCAACCGCTTGTTGGCCAATTCAAAATCGCCCAGCACCTGGCTGTAGGCGAGGCCTTCAATCGACAGTGTGAGTGCGTTGTCGGGCTCCGAGTCCAAAGCCCTGCGCGTCAACTCCAGCGCGACGCGTGCCTCGCCGGTGGGGTTCTCGCTCAGGCCACGCACGATGCGCAGCAGATGCCATTTGGCGAGCCAGGCGCGACCGGCGGCGACGCGGTTGTGCCGCTCGATGAGCGCCGTCAATACCTCGCGGCTGCGGTCAAATTCGCGGATCGAGGAGCGATGCATCAGCGCGATGCCGCCCAGAAGCAGCGCGCTGCTGTCCAGGCGCGGCATGGGCTGGGTCAGTGAGCGCTGGACCTCCGCGTCGATCAGCACCCGGCTCGCCGATGCGGCGATGCTGCCCAGCAACTCGCTTTGCACATGCAAAAGGTCCTGGGTGGCGCCGGACAGACGCTCCATCCACACCACTTCGTTCTTGCGGGCGTCGGCGAGTTCGGCCGAAATCAGGATGGTGCTGCCGCTGGCCACATAGCTGCCCGACAGCACGAACGAGGCGCCCAGATGCGTCTCGACGGCCGGCATCGCGCCGGTACGTCCGCGAAATGCGGTGGTGGACAGGCGCGAGATGACGCGGATGTCCGGGCTGCGGGACAGTTGCGCGATGACGCCGTCGGCGATGAGTTCGCCGATGACGAAGTGTTCCGGTTCGTTGCTGCGCGCCTCGAACGGAATCACCGCGATCGTGGGCCGGAAGTCGCTGGGTGCGGGCTGCGTCGCGGGGATGACCGGAGCGTGGCCAGCGGGCCCGATACGGTAGGTCCGGACAGGCTCGCGGACATGCTTGAGGTGGCATTCGCCCAGATCCTCGACCTCGGCATCCAGGCCCGCAGTCAGGTTGTCGCGCACCTCTGCGGTCACCACGATCTCGCCGGGCCCAGCCAGGGTGGTGATCCGCGCTGTGAGGTTCACGCCGGTGCCATAGATGTCACGTGCGTCGGCAACAAATTCCGCCTCATGAGCGCCGATCCGCAAGTGCATGCGCTGTGTCTCGGCATACCCGAGGTTGCCCTGCGCGCAGTGATCCTGCAGCGCAAATGCCGCCCTGACACAGCCCTGGGCGTCGGCGAACTCCAGCATCAGCCCGTCTCCAAGACTCTTGACGATGCGCCCGCCATGCAGGGGCAGCACGCGCTGCTCCGCATGGTGCACAAACTGGTGCCAGCGTCGTACAAAATCTTCCTCGTCTTGCTCCATGAGCCGCACGGACTCCACCACGTCCAGCACCATCAACACCTTGGTGCGGCGCAGCAGGTCGAAAGGCAGTTCGGGCGGGGGAGAAGACATCGTAGGGGCAACGGTCCGGGAAAACCTCCCCATTTTGTAGGAGGAACGGCTTCTTTTGTGATGCCGTGTGGCTCCGGCAGCTCCGATTCAGGGCCACTGTTGCAGCCCCGCCTAAAAGCGCTCAGCTTGCGGATTCCGGGCAGGCATCCGCCGCCAGTTCCGGCTGCCCCTTCACCCGCTCGTACACCGCCGCGAAGTCCGGGGCCGTCATGTCAAACAGCTGCTTGAAGCTGTCAATCACGAAGTAGGTTTGCTGATAGGTATCAATCTTGTACCGGGTTCGCATGGTGCGATCCAGGTTCAGTGGCACGCGATTGGGCTCGGGGCTGTGCACCGCATGCTGCAGCTCGCCAGCCGAGCTGAGGATGCCCGCACCATAGGCACGCAGGCCGTCGGGCTGGCGGATCAGGCCAAACTCGATGGTGTACCAGTAGAGCCGGCTCAGAAGCTCGCAGGCGCCCAGCGCGTGCGCCTTCAGACCGCCTTGGCCGTAGCGCTGTACATAGTCGGCAAACACGGGGTTGAACAGCAGCGGCACATGGCCAAACAGGTCGTGGAAGATGTCGGGCTCGACGATGTAGTCAAACTCCTGCGGCGTGCGGATCCAGTCTGTCACCGGGAACTTGCGACTGGCCAGCAAGGTGAAAAACGGCACCTCGGGGATCAGCCCAGGCACGCCGACAATCTCCCATCCGGTGGCCTTGCGCAGCCGTTTGTTGATTTCCTCGAAGCGCGGGATGTGGTCCTTGACGCCCAGCGAGGGCAGGGCCGCGATGAATTCGTCGCACGCCAGCCCCGGCAGCAGTGCGGCCTGGCGTTCGTACAGGCGGCGGTAGGTGTCGTGGTCGGCCGCCGTGTAGCGGGCGTAGTCCTGTTCGCAGGTGTAGTCAGCACCCGCGCGGGCGTAGTCACCGCGCGGCGGGCGGTCGCTCGCGCCATAAACAACGGGTTCAACTGCCATAGTGCTCTCCATTCGGGACACCGCGGAACCGGCTTTGCCGGGCCGCTGGTGTGCCCCCTTGAGGGGGAGGCGGCCGTCAGGCCGCTTCGGGGGTGTTCAATACCCCACGGCGCATCTGGTCGAGCTCCATGGTTTCAAACAGCGCCTTGAAGTTGCCTTCGCCAAAGCCTTCGTTGCCCTTGCGCTGGATGAACTCAAAAAAGATGGGGCCGAGCTGGTTCTCGCTGAAGATCTGCAGCAGCAGTTCGTCTGGCTTGCCGTCCACCAGGATGTTGCGCTGCTGCAGCGCGGCCACATCTTCTTTCAGGTCGGGGATGCGTTTGGGCAGGAGCTCGTAGTACGTCTCGCTGGTGGTCAGCAGCTTGACGCCGCTGAATTGCAGGGCGTCCACCGTGTCGTACAGGTTGGTCGAGCCCATGGCGATGTGCTGGATGCCTTCGCCGCGGTAGCGGTCCAGGTACTCCTGGATCTGGCCCGCTTTCTCGTTGCCTTCCTCGTTGATGGGAATGCGGATCTTGCCGCAGGGGCTGGTCATGGCCTTGCTCTTGACGCCGGTGGCCTGGCCCTCGATGTCGAAGTAGCGCACCTCGCGGAAATTGAACAGCCGCTCGTAGAACCCCGCCCACTCGTCCATGCGGCCCCGGTGGACGTTGTGCGTCAGGTGGTCGATGTAGGTGAGGCCATGGCCCACAGGGTTGAGTTCCGCACCAGGCAGCGGCTCGAAATCCACATCAAAGAACCCGATGTTCCCGATGTCGCCGTCCTTCGCCCCATTCTTGCCGCGCCACCGGTCGATGAAGTAAATGATGGAGTCACCAATCCCCTTGATGGCGGGGATGTTCAGTTCGCCCGGACCGGCGGTGTTGGCATAGCCCCAGGCGCCCAGCGAAATGGCGCGTTCGTAATCTGACTTCGCGTCCTGCACCCGGAACGCGATGGCACACACGCTGGGGCCGTGCAGGCGGGCAAAGCGCTGGGCAAAGCTGTCGGGCTCTGCATTGATGATGAAGTTGATGCCGCCCTGGCGGTACAGCGTCACCGCCTTGTGCCGATGCTTCGCGATCGGCTTGAAGCCCATGCGCTCGAACAGCGCGCCCATGGCCGCGGGGTCCGGCGCTGCGTACTCAATGAACTCGAAACCATCTGTGCCCATGGGGTTGGTCCAGGGGGTGGTTGTTTTCAGGGGCGGCGCGGCGCTCATGCAGGTCTCCTCGGTTCGGTTGTGGAACTGTATCGGTGAGCGGGCTCAGGTTTTCTGCGTACTGATGCATTTGACTTGTGTCAAACTCAATAAAACTGCAAAATTCGTCGCATGGATGCACTGGACAAGCTTGATAGAGGAATATTGCGCACGCTTCAGGCGGACGGTCGGGCCACCTACGACCAGATTGCCGAAGGCATCGGCCTGTCGCCCAGCGCCGTGCTGCGCCGGGTAAAGCGCCTGGAGGACGCGGGCGTCATTGACCGCTATGTCGCGCTGGTCAAGCCCGAGCGGGTGGGGCTGGGCCTCACGGCCTATCTCAATGTGCGACTCGAAAAGCACACCGAAAGCCACAAGCGAAATCCCATGGACTTGTTCCGGGCGGCGGTGCAGACTTGGCCGGAGGTGGTCGAATGCGCGGCCCTGACTGGCGAGATGGACTATCTGTTGCGGGTCGTTGTCAGGGACATGAGTGCGTACTCACATTTTGTCATGGACACCCTGCTCAAGCACCCCAGCGTGCAGGACTGCAAGACCAGTTTTGTGCTGGATCGGGTCAAAACGACAACTGCTTTGCCCATGGGGGTTTGAGTTGCTACTGTTTTTATAGCATCAAGTCCATATCTGGCGGGGGCTGGAGGCGGTTTTCTCTTGTGAAGTGCTTAGACTTGCAACCCTAGGGAAAACCCTTAACATTTGCCTCATGGTTGATCCTGCTGCCCTGCTCAAGGCTTCTGTCGAGGCCGGCAAGGACCTGTTTCGCCCCATGCCTCCCGCCGGGGCAGACGGCGCGGCCCCGCCCCCGCGCACCGACAAGCCCATTGTCATGGTGCCGATCCGGGCGCTTGGCCCCCGTCACCGCGAGCGCGTGGCCATCCACCTTCTGGCGCTGGAGCCGCACGACCGCTACCTGCGGTTTGGCTATGCGGCCAACGAAGAGCAGATCCACCGCTACGTCGACGGGCTGAACTTTGACTGCGACGACATCTTCGGGATTTTCAACCGCCGGCTGGAACTGGTTGCCATGGCGCACCTGGCTTTTTCGGTCGATCCGAAATGCCAGTCCTGCGCCGAGTTTGGCGTGTCGGTGGCCAGTGGCGTGCGCGGACGGGGCTATGGCACGCGGCTGTTCGAGCGCGCAGTCGTGCACGCGCGCAACGAGGGGGTGAACCTGCTGTTCATCCACGCGCTGTCGGAGAACACCCCGATGCTGAAGATTGCGCGACAGGCCGGCGCGCTGGTCGAGCGCGACGGCTCAGAGACCGAGGCCTACCTGCGCCTTCCGCCCGCCGACCTGGACAGCCGGATGACCGAACTGGTGGAGTCGCGCTTTGCCGAAGTCGACTATTCGCTCAAAGTCCAGGCCAAGCAGTTCCGGGACTTCCTGGCCACGATCCGCGAGATCCGCGCCGGCGTGCGCGACGCACGCGACCGCGCCAGCCCCTGACGGCGGCCCGCAGAAGCGGCTTCCGGTATCCTTGCGTCCTGTCGCAACTCCCCGACGCCAACGTGTCAGACCCCCACCCAGGCCGTCCCCCCAAGGACGACCGGCGAACTTTCCTCCAGAAACTGGCGGAATTCATCCATCCCGGCCCCGACTCGCGCGACGAGCTGATCGAGACGCTCGCTGACGCCGAGCACAACGAAGTGATCGGCTCGGAGAGTCGCGTCATGCTCGAGGGCGTGCTTCGCATGGCCGACATGACCGCCGGCGACATCCTGGTGGCAGCGCCCCGCATGGACCTGATCTCCATCGATGCCCCGTTTGACGAACTGCTCAGCGTCGTGATCGAGACGGCGCACTCGCGCTTCCCCGTGTACGAAGGTGAGCGCGACAACATCATCGGCATCCTGATGGCCAAGGACCTGCTCAAGCTGCAGCGCGCACCCGAGTTCAGCCTGCGCGCGCTGCTGCGCCCGGCCGTGTTCGTGCCCGAGAGCAAGGGCCTCAACGACCTGCTGCGCGAGTTCCGCGGCAACCGCAACCACATGGCCATCGTGATCGACGAGTTCGGCCGCGTCGCCGGCCTGATCACCATCGAGGACGTTCTCGAGGAGATCGTTGGCGAAATCGAGGACGAGTTCGACATCGACGAAGACCAGGGCGACATCTTCGGCCTGGCCGACCGCACCTATCGCGTGGGTGGCGACACCGCGCTGGAGCGGGTCAACGAGGCGTTCGGCGTGACGCTGGCTGCCAGCGACGGCGAGGAGGAGTTCGACACCATCGGTGGCCTGATCGCCCACGAGATGGGCCACGTGCCCCGACGCGGTGAACGCTACCGCCTGGGCGGGCTGGAGTTCGTGGCGCTGCACACGCGGGGCGGTGCGGTGCGCTGGTTCAAGGTGTCGCCGGTCGCCGCCGCGCCGCGCGCCTCCTGATGGCTGCCCAGGGCGCCGCGCTGGCCCGCCCGGTGCTCGCCACGCTGGCCGGGCTGGCACACGCTGCCGCACTGGCCCTGCCAGGCACTGGCCAGCCGCTGTGGTGGCTTCAACTGGCCTCGATGGCGGCGCTGGTTGCACTGCTGCCCACGTTGCCGGTGGCAGGCCAGGCGCGCCGCCCGGTGCTGTGGCAAGCCGCGCTCACGGGCTGGCTGTTTGCCACCGCATGGCTGGCGGGCACCTTCTGGTGGCTCTTCGTCTCGCTGCACACGTATGGCGGCCTGGCCGCCCCGCTGGCGGTGCTGGCGGTGTGGGCGCTGGCGGCGTTCCTGGCGCTGTACTACGCCCTCGCTTGTATGGCATTTGTGGCGCTGGGCCGCACCGGTGCTGCTCGATCCGCTATTGTTTTTGTAGCATCCTGGACGCTGGCCGAGCTCGCCCGTGACAGCTGGTTCACCGGGTTCCCCTGGGGGGCCGCGGGCTACGCACATGTGGACGGCCCGCTGGCCGCGCTGGCGCCGTGGGTGGGCGTGTACGGCATGACCGCGCTGGCTGCAGGGCTGGCTGCCGGTCTGGCCCGGATGGTCCGGCCGACGGGCGCATCGCGACGCGCTGGCCTTTTGCCGCTATCGGCAGGCGCTGCCCTGGTGGTTCTGGCCAACACCCTTCCACTTGGCGCCGACGGCCAGGGTGGCGACCGTGTTCGCAATGCGATGGGTCAGCCGGTGCCGGCGCTGGCGGTCACGCTCCTGCAGGGCAACATCCCGCAGGACGAGAAGTTCCAGCCCGGCAGTGGCGTGCCGCTGGCGCTGGAGTGGTACGGACAGCAGCTGGACAGCGCGCGCGCTGCGCTGGTGGTGGCCCCGGAGACCGCGCTGCCCCTTCTGCCGCAACAGTTGCCGCCCGGCTACTGGGACGCACTCCTGGCCCGCTACGCAGCGGGAACGCAGGCCGCGCTCATCGGCCTGCCGCTGGGCAGCCTGCAGGAGGGCTACAGCAATTCGGCCGTCGGCCTCAAACCGGGCGCTGCGCAGGCCTACCGCTACGACAAGCACCACCTGGTGCCGTTTGGCGAGTTCATCCCGCCGCTGTTCCGCTGGTTCACCAACCTGCTGAACATCCCGCTGGGCGACTTCGGTCGCGGCGATGTGGGCCAGCCCTCTTTCGAGTGGGCGGGCCAGCGGCTGGCGCCCAACATCTGTTACGAAGACCTGTTTGGCGACGAGCTCGCGGCGCGGTTTCGCGACCCGGCGCAGGCGCCCACGGTGTTTGTGAACCTCAGCAACATCGGCTGGTTTGGCGACACGCTGGCCATCGACCAGCATCTGCAGATCAGCCGGATGCGCGCGCTGGAGTTTGCCAGGCCCATGCTGCGTGCCACCAACACTGGCGCCACCGTGATGATCGACCACCGCGGTCGCGTCACCGCCAGCCTGCCGCGCCACACGCGCGGCGTGCTCACGGTGGAAGTGGAAGGACGCACCGGCATCACGCCGTTTGCCTGGTGGGCCTCTCGCTGGGGGTTGTGGCCGCTGTGGCTGCTGGGCGCCGGCGTGGTGGCCGCCGCAGCCTGGCTACGCCGGCGCAGCGCCTGACAGGCGGTCCTGGCGGCGCCACCACAGCGCGCACGACAGGCCGCTGACGATGTGCCAGATGCCCCACAGGCTGGCCACGATCACCATGCCCAGATCACTGTTGAACTGCACGCCGATGATGCCCAGCGCCAGGCCGGAGTTCTGCATGCCGCCTTCGATCATCACGGCGCGGCGGTCGCGCACGCTGACCTTCATCGCCAGGCTGGTGAGGTAGCCAAACAGCAGGCCGCTGGCGTTGTGCAGCACCACGATGCCCAGAGTGGGCAGCAGGCCCAGCGTGAGCAGCTGGCGCTCCTTGATCAGCCCCAGCACGATGAAGGCCAGCAGCGCAATCAGCGAGAAGTTGGCCAGCGGCTTCTGGATGCGCGCGGTCAGCGTGGGCAGCCGGTGCGAGAACGCCAGGCCCAGCGCCATCGGTACGGCCAGCAGCAGCAACAGGCTCACCCAGATGCCCGAGGGGTCGATCTCCAGCTTCTTGAGCCAGCCGGCGGTGGCCGGGTTGGCCGCCACCATCCAGGCAAAGTTGAACGGCGTCGCCACCAGGGCGATGACGCTGGCCACCGCGGAAACGCTGACCGACAGCGCCGTATTGCCCCGCCCGAAATGCGTGATCACGTTGGACAGCGAGCCGCCGGGACAAGACGCCACCAGGATCATTGCCGCTTCCACATTGGGCGGCAGGTCCAGCACCATCGTGGCCGCCCAGGTGCCCACGGGCAGCAGGATGAACTGGGGGATCAGCCCACAGACCACCGCACGGGGCGTCTGGGCCACCCGCCGGAAGTCGTCCACCTTCAGCTCCAGGGCCACAGAGAACACCATGGTCATCAGCACCAGGCTCAGGATCAGTTGTTGGGTCGTCATGGTCTGAGGGTAAACCGGCCATTGCCCCGTAAAATCAAGGGTTTACGCGGGTTCCGGCCCGTGCCCACCCCGTTTTTCGTCCGGGCCGAGCCAGTCAACGCCCACAGGCCATGCTGACCTTTCAACAGATCATCCTCAAGCTGCAGTCGTACTGGGACGCCCAGGGCTGCGCGCTGCTGCAGCCCTACGACATGGAAGTCGGCGCCGGCACCAGCCACACCGCCACCTTCCTGCGGGCCCTGGGCCCGGAGCCCTGGAAGGCCGCCTATGTGCAGCCCAGCCGCCGCCCCAAGGACGGCCGCTACGGCGAGAACCCCAACCGCCTGCAGCACTACTACCAGTACCAGGTGGTGCTCAAGCCCGCACCGTCCAACATCCTGGAGCTGTACCTCGGCTCACTGGAAGCACTGGGCTTTGACCTGAAGAAGAACGACATCCGCTTTGTGGAAGACGACTGGGAGAACCCCACGCTGGGCGCATGGGGTCTGGGCTGGGAGGTCTGGCTCAACGGCATGGAGGTGACGCAGTTCACCTACTTCCAGCAGGTGGGAGGCATTGACTGCAAGCCCATCACCGGCGAGATCACCTACGGCCTGGAGCGCCTGGCCATGTACTTGCAGGGCGTGGACAACGTCTACAACCTCAAGTGGACCGACACCATGAGCTATGGCGACGTCTACCTGCAAAACGAGAAAGAACAGTCCGCCTACAACTTTGAACACAGCGACGCGGACTTCCTGTTCACCGCCTTCAACGCGCACGAGAAGCAGGCCAAATACCTGATGGAACAGCAGCTGGCCCTGCCCGCCTACGAGCAGGTGCTGAAAGCCGCGCACAGCTTCAACCTGCTGGACGCGCGCGGCGCCATCAGCGTGACCGAGCGCGCCGCCTACATTGGCCGCATCCGCAACCTGGCGCGCGCCGTCGCGCAAAGCTATTACGACAGCCGCGAGCGCCTGGGCTTTCCGATGGCGCCCCGCGAGTGGGTGGCCGAACTGCAGAAGAAGGCGGCCTGAGCATGACGACATCCAACCTGCTGGTCGAACTCTTCGTCGAAGAGCTGCCCCCGAAGGCGCTGAAGAAACTGGGCGAGGCCTTTGCCGGCGTGCTGTTCGAGCAACTCAAGGCCCAGGGCCTGACGGCTGCAGATTCAACACTCACCAACTTTGCCTCGCCGCGCCGGCTGGCCGCGCACATCACTGCGGTATCGGCCCAGGCCGCCGACAAGGCCGTTTCGCAAAAGCTGATGCCGGTCAGCGTGGGGCTGGACGCATCGGGCAACGCCACACCGGCCCTGCTGAAGAAGCTGCAGGCGCTGGGCGCCGATGCATCGGCGGTGGCGGGCCTCAAGCGCGCGATGGATGGCAAGGTGGAGGCGCTGTTCTACGACAGCACGGTCAAAGGTGCGACGCTGGCCGAAGGCCTGCAAAAGGCCTTGCTGGAATCCATCGCCAAACTGCCCATTCCCAAGGTGATGAGCTACCAGCTGGAGTCCGGCTGCGAACTGCCGGGCTGGAGCAGCGTGAGCTTTGTGCGCCCGGCGCATGGCCTGGTGGCGTTGCACGGCAGCACGGTGGTGCCGGTGCAGGCGTTGGGGCTTAAGGCAGGCAACACCACGCAGGGGCATCGCTTCCTGAGCCAGGGCGTGATTGAACTGGCGGATGCAGATACCTACGCGTTGCGTTTGCGAGAGGACGGCCGCGTCATTGCGTCGTTCTCGGAGCGACGTCACGTAATCGTCGAGCAACTGGAGCGACTGCGTGTAAGCGACGAAAGCGACGAAGTCGTCTGTCCCGATGCTTTGCTCGACGAGGTCACGGCCTTGGTCGAGTGGCCGGCGACCTACGTTTGCCATTTCGAAAGAGAGTTCCTGTCGGTGCCAGCGGAATGCCTGGTACTGACGATGCAGACAAACCAGAAGTACTTCCCCTGCCGAATATCTGGCCAGCTGACGAATCGTTTTCTGGTCGTTTCGAATATTGAGACCACCGATCCCTCGGCAATCATCGGGGGCAACGAGCGCGTGGTGCGCCCGCGCCTGGCGGATGCCAAATTCTTCTTTGACCAGGACCGAAAGAAGACCTTGGCCTCGCGCGTGGTGGGGCTGGGCAAAGTTGTGTATCACAACAAGCTGGGTACACAAGGCGAGCGCGTGGAGCGCGTGCGCGCCATCGCCCGCGTCATTGGCGCGCAACTGGGTGGCGATGCGCTGTCCGCTATGGCTGACCGCGCCGCGATGTTGGCCAAGGCTGATTTGTTGACGGACATGGTGGGCGAGTTTCCCGAGTTGCAAGGCACCATGGGTTGGTACTACGCACGACACGATGGGGAAGCCGACGAAGTGGCGATGGCCATCGAAGATCACTATAAGCCGCGCTTTGCCGGCGACGCATTGCCGCGCAACGATGTAGGTGTCGTGGTCGCTCTGGCCGACAAGCTGGAGACGCTGATCGGGATGTTCGGCATTGGCAACTTGCCCACGGGTGACAAAGACCCGTTTGCACTGCGACGGCATGCATTGGGTGTGGTGCGGATGCTGATAGACAGAAATCTTCAACTGCAGATTTTCCCGCTACTCAATACCGCAATTGAGGCATTTCCGTCGGGGGCACTCTCAGAAACTCGGGAGAAGATCCGAGATGAAGTCGGTGGCTTCTTCATTGAGCGAATAAAGGTCTACTTTAGGGATCTTGGCTACTCAACTTTGGAGGTTGACGCTGCGCTTTACGCCGGTGATTTTGGAGTTTGGGCCGATATCCCAAAACGCCTGTCCGCTGTGCGCGCCTTCGCCGCCCTGCCGGAAGCGCCGGCGCTGGCGGCGGCGAACAAGCGGGTGGGCAATATCCTCAAGAAGGCCGAGGGCACGGTCGAGCCGCGCATCAACGAGGCCCTGCTGGTGGAGCCGGCCGAAAAAGCGCTGGCGGACGCTCTTAAATTGATAGCGCCCAAGGCAGATGCGGCGTGGGCTGCGGGCCAATATGCCGAGAATCTTCAGGCCCTGGCCGCGCTCAAGGGGCCGGTGGATGACTTCTTTGACAAGGTCATGGTCAATGCCGAAGACCCCGCGCTCAAGGCCAACCGCCTGGGGTTGCTGGCCACCCTGCACGCCGCGATGAACCGCGTGGCCGACCTGTCCCGACTGGCCGCCTGAGATGCCGCACATCGTGAAGCTCGTCATCCTGGACCGCGACGGCACGATCAATGCCGACAGCGACGAATACATCAAGTCGCCCGATGAATGGGAGCCGCTGCCGGGCTCGCTGGAGGCCATCGCGCGGCTCAACCATGCGGGCTGGCATGTGGTGGTGGCGTCCAACCAGTCGGGCCTGGGTCGCGGGCTCTTTGATGTGGCTTCGCTCAACGCCATCCACATGAAGATGCACAAGGCGGTAGCGGCGCAGGGCGGGCGCATCGACGCCGTGTTCTATTGCCCGCACAGCCCGGACGACCACTGCCACTGCCGCAAGCCGCAGCCCGGCCTGTTCGAGCAGATCGGCGAGCGTTATGGCATCGCGCTGGCCGGTGTGGCCGCCACGGGGGACTCGGTGCGCGACCTGCAGGCTGCGGCCGCGGCCGGCTGCGACCCGCACCTGGTGCTCACCGGCAAGGGCGCGGTCTGGCGCCACCAGGTGGGCGCGGGCCAGCCGCTGCCGGCGGAGTTCCCGCCAGGCACGGTGGTTCACGAGGACCTGGCCGCCTTTGCCAGCTTTCTTCTGGCACGCGAGGCGCGCCAGAAGCAGGCCGCCTGAGCGTTGCAGGAGCGCACCCCGATGGCCCTGCTCCGTTCGGTGTTGCACATGGTGTGGATGCTGGTGACGGTGATCCCCTGGGCGGTCATCATGCTGGTGGCGTCCACCTGGCGCCGCGGCATCCCGCTGTACTGGATGGCGGCGCGCTGGCTGGGCTGGGCCATTGGCGGCGCGCGCGTGCTGCTGGGCATCCGCCACCGCATCACCGGCTGGGAAAACCTGCCGCTGGGCGAGAAGAGCCCCGCCATCCTGCTGGTCAAGCACCAGTCCACCTACGAGACTTTCCTGATGCCGACCATCATGCCGCACCCGCTGGCGTATGTGTTCAAGAAGGAACTGCTCTATGTGCCGTTCTTCGGCTGGGCCATGGGACGGCTGGACATGATCCACATCGACCGCAGCCAGCGCGCCCAGGCATTCAACAAGGTGGTGGCGCAGGGCAAGCTGCTGCTGGCGCAGGGCATCTGGATCATCATGTTCCCCGAGGGCACGCGGATCCCGCGCGGCCAGCAGGGCATGTACAAGACCGGTGGCACCCGCCTGGCCATCGAGACCGGCGCGCCGGTGATCCCGATCGCGGTGACGTCTGCCAAATGCTGGCCGCGCAAGGCTTTCATCAAGACGCCGGGCATCGTGGACGTGTCGATTGGCAAACCCATCCCCAGCGCCGGGCGCGAGCCCGACGAACTGATGCGCGAGGTTGAGGCCTGGATCGAGGCCGAGATGCGCCGCCTGGACCCGGGCGCGTATGTGCATCAGCGCGTAGACTAAGGCCCGATGCACCGGCTGCTCCAGCTCACCCTTGACCTGTTTGGCGCGGAGGCCGCGCCGGTTGCGCCGGCCGCGCCATCCGCCCGCCCCAAGGCGAAATTCAAGCCAAATCGGCCTGCAGCCCCCGTCCCGTCTGGGTCGCCCACTACGAAAACGATAGCAATCGACGAGCTTGCCTTGGGCCCGGCGCTGCCGGCGCTGGCCGTGGGCGCAGGTCTGGCGCCAGCGGCTTTCCGCCACCCCCGCGCCAACCGGCAGGCGGTTCTGGGCGACTCACTGGTGGCGTACGAGTTCCGCCGCGCCCGCCGGCGCACCATCGGTTTTGTGGTCGGCGCCGACGGGCTGGAGGTGCGCGCACCAGGCTGGGTGCCGCAGGCGGAGGTCGAGGCCGCCCTGCAGGAAAAAGCCGCCTGGGTGGTGCGCAAGCTGGGCGAGGCGCGCGAGCGCCAGCAGCGGCTGGAGTCGGCGCGCATCGAGTGGAAGGACGGCGCGAGCTTCCCCTTCCTGGGTGAGACAGTCATCGTCGTGCTGGACCCGCGCCACGCCTTCAGCGAGGTGGGCGGCCAGTTGCGCAGCGAACCCGCGGCCGTGCTGAACACCGACGCCAGCGCCCTGCCGGGTGTGCCGCGCCTCACGCTGCACATCGGACTGCCGCACACCGCCACCCCGGTGCAGATCCGTGACACGGTGCAGGCCTGGCTGATGCGCCAGGCGCGGCGCGTCTTCATCGAGCGGCTGGACCACTTTGCGCCACGCCTGGGCGTGCAGTGGCGAAAGCTCAGCCTGTCCAACGCCGGCACGCGCTGGGGCACGGCCAGCGCCGACGGTGCGATCCGCCTGAACTGGCGGCTGATCCACTTCCGCCTGCCGGTGATCGACTACGTGGTGGCCCACGAGCTGAGCCACCTGCGGGTGATGGACCACAGCCCGCGCTTCTGGGACACGGTGGCCACCGTGGTGCCCGACTATGCAGCGCTGCGCAGCACGCTCAAGGACGACGCAGTGCCGCGCTGGTAGCCCGCACCGGCTGCCGATGTGGGGGCCTCATCCGCGCCGGCCAGAGCCACCATTCTTGTTGGGGCACTTGTACACCGTGTTGTTGTCGCAGTTCTTATGTATGGGCCGCCCGAAGCGGTCGACCTCGATCGTGTTCTGCGGCCGGATTCTCGGGACCGATCCGCTGGAAACGTCTGGCCGCAGTTTCGGCCTTGCGTTTCCGGAAGACTGGGGGTAGGCGGGCGACTGCGTGTAGGGGGGCGACGGCCGCGACGATGGTGACGGGTACGGCTGTTGCTGCTGACTCTGCTGGGACGGCGTGGCCTTTTTGCTCTGCAGCTTCTTGCAGCGGGCGGTGGCGCCGCTCACGCGGAACTTCCAGGACTTGCCGTTCGAGCATGTCATGGGTTGCTCGCTGCCCCAGCTTTCCATGCGGTCAAAGCGCCACCCCGAGCCCATGGCATTGCACGTCTCGCGCGCCTTGTTTTCTGCCGAGGTACGCCCCCAGCGCTGGGCCCCGCTTTGCGAGTACTCGCAGTGCGGCCAGTCCGCGCTGGCGCTGGCGGAGCGGTACTCATAGCTGACTTCGGCCATCGCACTGGCGGCCATGCAGGTGGTGATGAGGGCGACCGTGGCGGCTCGCAGGCGGGGCATCAGGGCAGTCACGGCGGGTTTCCTTGGAGGTTGGGACAACAGGTCAGGGCGGGAGCGGGGGCGAAAGTGAAGGCGAAGGGTCGGGTCGTGCGGGCGAAAAGCGGTACACGCCGTCGGCGCCGCGCTGGCGCACGAGCCGGCCCTCAAGCCACAGCTTGTGCAGGTGGGCAACCGACTCGCCCATGGCGAAGGTGGTCTGGTGCAGGTCCAGCGTGCGTTTGAACAGCACGGGCAGGGCATCAGCGGCGGAGATCGGGGCGCTGGCGCAGGCCGCCAACAGTTCGGCCAGCCGGTCGCGGTGGTGGCCGTGCAGCTGGGCGATGCGCTCGTGCAGCCCGGTAAACGGCTTGCCGTGCGAGGGCAGCACCAGGGTGTCCTCTGGCAGTGCCGAAAACTTGTCGATGGAGTCCAGGAACGCGGCCAGCGGGTTGGATTCGGGCTCGACGTCGTACACGCTCACGTTGGTGGAAATGCGCGGCAGCATCATGTCACCACTGATCAGGGTCTTGAGCGCGTCGCAGTACAGCGCAATGTGCTCCGGCGCATGGCCATAGCCGCTGATGCAGTGCCAGCGGCGACCGCCGATCACCACCACCTGCCCGTCCTGCAGCCGGCGAAAGCTGCGCGGCACGTCGGGCACCATGCCGGGGTAGTAGCTGGCGCGGCCGCGGATCTTTTCCTGTGCTTCGGGGTCGGTCAGGCCGTGCGAGGCAAAGAACCTGGCCGCCGACTCGCCGCCAAAGCCGGTGGTGCTTTGTGAGCCGATGCGCGCGGCGTTGTAGTCGGTGGCGCTGATCCACAGCGGCGCGTTCCAGCGGGCGCAGAGCCAGTGTGCCAGCCCGATGTGGTCCGGGTGCATGTGGGTGACGATCACCCGCAGGATGGGCAGGCCCTGCAGCTGCGTGGCGAACACCTGCTCCCACTGCGCCCTGGATTCGTCGCGCGTGATGCAGCAGTCCACCACGGTCCAGCCCTGGATTTTTGCGCCCGTTCCATCCGGGCTGTCCATTTCGTCCCGCAGCAGCCACAGGTTGATGTGGTCCAGCGCAAAGGGCAAGGCCATGCGGATCCAGCGCACACCGGGCGCCACCTCCAGCGTATCGCCTGGCGCGGGCATCGTGTCGCCAAGCGGGTAGTGCAGGCGCTGTTCGAGTTCGTTCATGGAGAGTCCCGGTTGACGTTAACGTAAACGTCATTTCTAATCGCGGGATTCTAGGCATGCCGGCATCTTGTGACTGTCGCGCCGGCTACGCATCCCATATTCATGGCCACCACCACCTACACCATCAGCGACCTGGCGAAAGAGTTCGACCTCACGACGCGCGCCATGCGCTTCTACGAGGACATGGGCTTGCTGCGGCCCGAGCGCACCGGCCCGGGCGGGCGCAACCGCACCTACAGCGCGCGAGACCGCACGCGCCTCAAGCTCACGCTGCGCGCCAAGCGCCTGGGCCTGAGCCTGACCGAGGCCAGGGAGATCATCGACATGTACGACAGCCCGCGCGACACGGGCGCGCAGCTCAACAAGTTCCTGGCGGTGCTGGCGCAGCACCGCCGACAGATCGAGGAACAGATGGCCGATCTGCAGGCCAACCTGGACGAGGTCAAGGTGCACGAGAAGGAAGCGCGCGCACTGCTGGCCCGCACCGGCAAAAGTGCGAAATAGGCCATAATTGACGTTTACGTAAACGTCAATTCACCCGCCACCTGGAGCCCCGCATGACGCAGGCGCAGTTCGAGCCCAAGGACCCCGGTTACGCCCAGCGCGTGCGCGACAGCTTTGCGCTTCAGGGCGCCATGGGGACCATCGGCGCGGCGCTGGGCAACATCGCCCCCGGCGAGGTCGAGATCCTGCTGGACTGGGCACCGGGTCTTACGCAGCAGCACGGCTTCCTGCACGCGGGCGTGGTGGCCACGGCGCTTGACTCGGCCTGCGGTTACGCGGGCTTCACGCTGATGCCAGGCGACACTGGCGTGCTGACCATCGAATACAAGATCAACCTCCTGGCGCCGGCCAGAGGGCAGCGCTTTCGCATGGTCGGCCAGGTCGTCAAGCCCGGTCGCACGGTGACCGTGACCGAAGGCCGCGCATACGCCATCGATGACGGCCGCGAGAAGCTGATTGCCACCATGGGCGCCACGCTGATGACCATCACTGGCCGCCAGGACGTGAAGAACTGAATCCCAACCGAATCCAAGGAGACGCTTGATGAACAACCTGCCGGGGCTCAATTTCCAGCTGGGGGAAGACATTGACGCGCTGCGCGACGCCGTGCGCGAGTTTGCGCAGGCCGAGATCGCGCCGCGCGCCGCCGAGATCGACCGCAGCGACCAGTTCCCGATGGACCTGTGGCAAAAGATGGGCGCGCTGGGCGTGCTGGGCATCACCGTGGGCGAGGAATATGGTGGCGCCAACATGGGCTATCTGGCGCACATGATCGCCATGGAAGAAATCAGCCGCGCCTCGGCCAGCGTGGGCCTGAGCTATGGCGCGCACAGCAACCTGTGCGTCAACCAGATCAAGCGCAACGGCAGCGAGGAGCAGCGCCGCAAGTACCTGCCCAAACTCATCAGTGGCGAGCATGTGGGCGCGCTGGCCATGAGCGAACCCGGCGCCGGCAGCGACGTGATCAGCATGAAGCTCAAGGCCGAAGACAAGGGCGGCTACTACCTGCTCAACGGCAGCAAGATGTGGATCACCAACGGGCCGGATGCCGACACCCTGGTGGTCTATGCCAAGAGCGAGCCCGAAATGGGCGCTCGCGGCGTCACCGCCTTCCTGATCGAAAAAGGCATGAAGGGCTTTTCCATCGCGCAGAAGCTCGACAAGCTGGGCATGCGCGGCAGCCACACCGGCGAGCTGGTGTTCCACAACGTCGAGGTGCCGGCGCAGAACATCCTGGGCGGCCTGAACAACGGCGCCAGGGTGCTGATGAGCGGGCTGGACTACGAGCGTGCTGTGCTCACCGGCGGGCCGCTGGGCATCATGCAGTCGGTGATGGACAACGTCATTCCGTACATCCACGACCGCAAGCAGTTTGGCCAGAGCATTGGCGAGTTCCAGCTGATCCAGGGCAAGGTGGCCGACATGTACACCGTGCTGCAGGCCGGCCGCAGCTTTGCCTACACCGTGGCCAAGAACCTCGACCTGCTGGGCACCGAGCATGTGCGCCAGGTGCGCAAGGACTGCGCCAGCGTCATCCTGTGGTGCGCCGAGAAGGCCACCTGGATGGCGGGCGAGGGCGTGCAGATCTTTGGCGGCAACGGCTACATCAACGAATACCCGCTGGGCCGCCTGTGGCGCGACGCCAAGCTGTACGAGATCGGCGCGGGCACCAGCGAGATCCGCCGCATGCTGATCGGGCGGGAGCTGTTCGCGGAGACGATGTGAGGGTGGCAAGCCGCGGGGATGACGGAAAATGAAGCCATGACCTCATCGATCCAGGATCTCTTCACCCACAACCGCGCCTGGGCCGCCCAGATGGAGCGGGAGCGGCCGGGCTTTTTTACCGGGCTGATCAAGCAGCAGACGCCCCGTTACATGTGGATCGGCTGCTCCGACAGCCGCGTGCCCGCCAACCAGATCACCGGGCTGGAGCCGGGCGAGGTGTTCGTGCACCGCAACGTGGCCAACGTCGTGGTGCATTCAGACCTGAACGCGCTGTCGGCCATCCAGTACGCGGTGGAGATGCTCAAGGTCGAAGACATCATGGTCGTGGGCCACTACGGCTGCGGCGGCGTGATGGCCGCGCTGCACGGCACCCGCATCGGGCTGGCCGACAACTGGATCCGCCACATCCAGGATGTGCGCGACCGCCACCGCGACCTCCTGGACAACCTGGCGCCGCACCAGCGCGCCGACGCCCTGGTGGACCTGAACGTCATCGAGCAGGTCGTCAACGTGTGCGTCAGCACCGTGATGGTGGACGCCTGGGCCAAGGGCCAGAAGGTGCGTGTGCACGGCTGGGCGTTTGGCGTGCACGACGGGCTGCTGCAGGACCTGCAGATGACGGTGGCCAGCACCGACACCATTGAACCCCTGTACCGCGCCGCCATTGCCGGCGTGGTGGCCGCGCGGGCCTGAGGCCAACCGGGAGCCCGCATGTTTCCGCAACGACTGGACTCCGCCCAGGCCTACGACATTGCCAAGGCGATGATGGACGGCTTCAACCGGCACTACCGGCTGTTCCGCACCGAGTCGGCGCGCGCCAAGCATCGCTTCGAGACGGCCGACTGGCACGGCCAGCAGCGCGCCCAGCGCGAGCGCATCGAGTTCTACGATCTGCGCGTCAAGGAGTGCTCCGCCCGGCTCGAAAAGGAATTCAAGGCCGGTGCCCAGCCCATGGATGTGTGGCAGCAGGTCAAGCTGCACTACATCGGCCTGCTGGTGGACCACCACCAGCCTGAGCTGGCCGAGACCTTCTTCAACTCGGTCACCACCAAGATCCTGCACCGCACGCATTTCCACAACGACTTCATCTTCGTGCGTCCGGCCGTCAGCACCGAGTACATCGAGAACGACGAACCCACCGCGCGGCCGACCTACAAGGCGTTTTACCCCAGCAGCAACAACCTGCGCGAGACGCTGCTGGAGATGTTCCGCTACTTCGACCTGCAGCGCGGCTTTGAGGACCTGGAGCGCGACACCGGCTATGTGCTGGACGCCATGCGCGGCCGCATCGAAGGCGTGCGGCTGCGCGCCAACTTCCAGATCCAGGTGCTGTCCAGCCTGTTCTACCGCAACAAGGGTGCCTATGTGGTGGGCAAGATCATCAACGGATTCACCGAGGTGCCCTTTGCGCTGCCCATCCTGCACCACAAGGATTCGGGCAAGCTGGTGGTCGACGCCGCACTGTTTGGCGAAGACGACCTGCTGATACTGTTCAGCTTTGCGCGGGCGTACTTCATGGTGGACATGGAGATACCCAGCGCCTACGTGCAGTTCCTGCGCAGCATGATGCCGCGAAAGCCCCGTGCCGAGCTGTACAACGCGCTGGGCCTGGCCAAGCAGGGCAAGACGCTGTTCTACCGGGACTTCCTCTACCACCTGCGCCACAGCACCGACAAGTTCCGCATCGCCCCCGGCATCAAGGGCATGGTGATGCTGGTGTTCGACCTGCCGTCCTTCCCCTATGTGTTCAAGGTCATCAAGGACTACTACCCGCCGCAGAAGGACACCACGCGCGAGCAGATCAAGGGCAAGTACCTGCTGGTCAAGCAGCACGACCGCGTGGGCCGCATGGCCGACACGCTGGAGTACAGCGAAGTCGCCTTCCCGCGCGAGCGCTTTGACGACGAGCTGATTGCCGAAATCGAGAAGTTCGCGCCCAGCCAGCTGGAGGTGTCGGACCGCGATGGCGACGGCCATGTGGAAGTCATCATCAAGCATGTCTACATCGAGCGGCGCATGATCCCGCTGAACATCTACCTGCAGGAGGCGTTTGACGCCGGCCCGGACGACCGGCGCGCCCGCGGGCAGATGGAGCACGCCGTGGTGGAGTACGGCAACGCGATCAAGGACCTGGTGGCTGCCAACATCTTCCCCGGCGACATGCTGTGGAAGAACTTTGGCGTCACGCGCCACGGCAAGGTGGTGTTCTACGACTACGACGAGATCGAATACATCACCGACTGCAACTTCCGCCGCGTGCCCGCGCCACGCAACGAGGAAGACGAGATGAGCGGGGAGATCTGGTACAACGTCGGCCCGCGCGACGTGTTCCCCGAGACATTCGGCCCTTTCCTGCTGGGCAACACGGCCGTGCGCGAGGTGTTCATGAAGCACCACGGCGACCTGCTGGACGCGGCGTTCTGGCAGCAGCACAAGGAGCGCATCCAGGCCGGCCATGTGCACGACGTCTTCCCCTACGAGCGGGAGAAGCGTTTCGTGCACCGGCACGCTGCGCGCCAGGGGGCAGGAGCATCACATGCGTGAAGGGCTTGCAGGAGCATCACATGCGTGAAGGGCTTGCAGGAGCATCACATGCGTGATGCGTGGGAACTCGCCAGCTTCGTGGTCACCGCGCTGGGCCTGCCGTTTGCCATCGCCTTCTTCATGTGGGAGCAGCGCAAGGAGCGCGACAACGAGGAAGAAGAGGCCTACCAGCTGCTGTCCGACGCGTACATCGACTTCTTGCGCATCGTGCTGGCCAATCCCGACCTGCACCTGCGTTCCAACGAGCCGCTGGACAACCCCACGTCCGAGCAGAACGAGCGCATGCTGGTGATCTTTGACATGCTGGTCTCGCTGTTCGAGCGCGCCTACCTGGTCGCCTGGAAGCCGCGCATGACCGAGACCGAAGCGCGCCGCTGGAACAGCTGGGACGACTACATGCGCGAGTGGTGCCGTCGCGAGGATTTCCACAACGCGCTGCCGCTGCTGCTGCGCGGCGAGGACCCGCAGTTCCAGGCCTACATCCGCCGCGTGGCCGACGCCGAGCGTGGCAACCTCATCCAGACCCCCTGAACCTTTCTTGCTGCAAGGAGAAACCCCTCATGTCCGAGTCCATTGTCATCGTCGGCGCCGCGCGCACCCCCATGGGCAGCTTCCAGGGCGATTTTTCGTCGCTGGCCGCGCACGACCTGGGTGGCGCCGCCATCCGTGCCGCCGTGCAGCGCGCGGGCATTGCGCCCGAGCTCGTCACCGAAGTGCTGTTCGGCAACTGCCTGATGGCGGGCCAGGGCCAGGCGCCGGCGCGTCAGGCGGCCTTCAAGGGAGGGCTGCCCAAGAGCGCGGGCGCAGTCACGCTGTCCAAGATGTGCGGCTCGGGCATGAAGGCGGCGATGTTCGCGCACGACATGCTTCTGGCCGGGAGCCACGAAGTGATGATCGCCGGCGGCATGGAGAGCATGACCAACGCGCCCTACCTGTTGCAAAAAGGGCGCGGCGGCTACCGCATCGGCCACGACCGCATCTTTGACCACATGATGCTGGACGGCCTGGAAGACGCCTACGAGCCCGGCCGCGCCATGGGCACCTTTGGCGAGGACTGCGCCGCCAAGTACCAGTTCAGCCGCGAGGCGCAGGACGCCTTTGCCACCGCCAGCGTGCAGCGCGCCAAGGCCGCCACCGAATCGGGTGCATTCAAGGCCGAGATCACGCCCGTCACCGTCAAGGGCCGGGCGGGCGAAACCGTGATCGCCATTGACGAGGGCCCGGGCAAGGTCAAGCTGGACAAGATCGCCACGCTCAAGCCCGCGTTCAAGAAGGACGGCACCATCACCGCGGCCAGCAGCTCCAGCATCAACGACGGCGCCGCCGCGCTGGTGATGATGAAGGCCTCCACCGCCAGCAAGCTGGGCGCCCGACCGCTGGCCCGCATCGTGGCGCACGCCATGCATGCGCAGGAGCCCGACTGGTTCACCACCGCGCCGGTGGGCGCCACGCAGAAAGTGCTGGCCAAGGCGGGCTGGAGCGTCAAGGACGTGGACCTGTGGGAAGTGAACGAAGCCTTTGCCGTGGTGCCCATGGCGCTGATGGCTGAGCTCAAGGTGGCGCACGACATCGTCAATGTCAATGGCGGCGCCTGCGCGCTGGGGCACCCCATCGGCGCCAGCGGCGCGCGCATCATGGTCACGCTGATGCATGCCCTGCAGGCCCGCGGCAAGAAGCGCGGCCTGGCCACGCTGTGCATCGGCGGCGGCGAGGCCACAGCCGTGGCCCTTGAGTTGCTATAAAAACAGTAGCGGGTCAGCCATATCCAAAGCGGCCTGCAGCCTGATTTGCACATGAAAACCGGCGAATGGGTACCGTCCTCGTCCTGGGCGCGTCGCGCGGCATCGGGCTGGAGTTTGCACGCCAGTACCGCGCGGACGGTGCGCGCGTGATCGCCACCGCGCGCGACGACGCCGGGCTGGCGCGGCTGCGCGAGCTGGGCGCCGAGGCGCTGCGCCTGGATGTGGCGCAGCCCGCCAGCGTCAGTGGCCTGGCCTGGCAGCTCGAAGGCGAACGGCTGGACATCGCGCTGTACGTGGCCGGCGTGATGGACCGCGCAGACGCGCGCACGCCGCCCACGCAGGAGCGCTTTGACCAGCTGATGCACACCAACGTGCTGGGCGCGATGCAGGCGATCCCGCAGGTGGCGCCGCTGGTGCAGGCAGCGGGTGGCCGCTTCGCCTTCATCAGCAGCCGCATGGGGCACATTGCCGGCGTGGCTGGCAGCAGCAGCTGGGTGTACCGCGTCAGCAAGGCCGCACTCAACATGGCCGTGGCCTCGGCCCGGCACGAATATCCCGGCGCCCTGTTCGTGGCGCTCTCGCCCGGCTGGGTGAGCACCGACATGGGTGGCGCCGGCGCGCCGCTCTCGCCGCAGGCCAGCGTCAGTGCCATGCGCCGCACCCTGGCCGCGCTGGACGAAGCGGGCAACGGCTGCTTTCTCGACCACGATGGCACGCCGTTCGACGGCTGGTAACCTGTCGCTTCCGCCTGTTCAACGCAAGGACATTCCATGAAAGCACCGATCCGCTTGCTGCTCGCCGCAGCAGCCCTTACCTTGTGTGGCCATTCCCTGGCCCAGAAAGACGATGCCCTGCTGGCAGCCGCAACGGCCGAGCAGGCCGCCGTGGTCAAGACGCTGGAGCGCCTGGTCAACATCGAGACCGGCACCGGCACGGCCGACGGCATGGCCGCCATGTCCGACGTGCTGGAGGCCGAGCTCAAGGCCCTGGGCCTGACCACCAGCCGAAGCAAGGCGGTGGGCAATGTGGTGGGTGACAACATCGTGGGCCGCATCGAGGGCAAGGGCGGCAAGAAGCTGATGCTGATGGCGCACATGGACACCGTCTATGTGAAGGGCACGCTGGCCAAGGCACCTTTTCGCATCGACGGCAACCGCGCGTTCGGCCCTGGCATTGCGGACGACAAGGGCGGTGTGGCCGTCATCCTGCATACCCTCAAGCTGCTCAAGGCACGCGGCTTCCAGGACTATGGCTCGATCACGGTGATGTTCAACACCGACGAGGAGATGGGTTCCTTCGGTTCGCGTGATCTCATCCAGAAGCTGGCCAACGAGTCCGACTTCATCCTGTCGTTCGAGCCGACCAATGCCATCCGGGAAATGATGACCCTGGGCACCGCCGGCATCGTGTACTACCGGGTCAGCATCAAGGGGCTGGCCTCGCATGCCGGCGCCGCGCCCGAGCTGGGCGTGAACGCGCTGGTGGAGGCCTCGGACATCGTCTTGCGCACCATGGATCTGGATGACAAGGCGCGCAACCTGCGGTTCAACTGGACCATCGGCAAGGCCGGAGCCACGCCCAACATCATCCCGGACGAAGGCTACGTCGAGGCCAACATCCGCTACGCCCGCCGGGCCGACCTCGATGACCTGCTCAAGGCCCTGGAAGACCGCATCCTCAACCGCAAGAAGCTGCCCAAGTCGGACATCAAGATCACCGTGGACCATGGGCGCCCGGCCTTTGCGGCCGATGCCGCAGGCAAGCAGATGGTGGAGAAGGCGATAGCCATCTACAAGGAAGTGGGCGGCGAACTGGGCGTGGTGCCCACCAGCGGTGGCGGCACCGATGCGGCCTATGCCGCCCTGGGCGGCAAGCCAGTGATCGAAAGCCTGGGGCTGCCCGGCTTCGGATACCACAGCAACCAGTCCGAATATGTGCTGATTGACGCGATTCCACGCCGCCTCTATCTGGCCAGCCGCATGATCATGGATCTGGCCCGGGGAAAGTGAACCAGCATGTTGTTGACGCCTGACCAGGAAATGATCCGCGACGCGGTGCGCGCCTTTGCGCAGGAGCAGCTGTGGCCCCACGCCGCGCGCTGGGACAGGGAGCATCACTTCCCCAAAGAGGCCCACCGCGGCCTGGCCGCGCTGGGCGCCTACGGCATCTGCGTGCCCGAGGCGCTGGGCGGTGCCGGGCTGGACTACGTGACCCTTGCGCTGGTGCTGGAGGAAATCGCTGCCGGTGATGGCGGCACCAGCACCGCCATCAGCGTGACCAACTGCCCGGTGAACGCCATCCTGATGCGCTATGGCAATGCGGCGCAGCAGGCCAGGTGGCTCACGCCGCTGGCCCAGGGCGAGCTGCTGGGGGCGTTCTGCCTGACCGAGCCGCATGTGGGGAGTGACGCTTCCGCACTTCGCACCACCGCCACGCGCGACGGCGACGGCTACGTGCTCAACGGGGTCAAGCAGTTCATCACCAGCGGCAAGCACGGCGATGTCGCCGTGGTGATCGCCGTGACCGACAAGGGCGCTGGCAAGAAGGGGATGAGCGCCTTTCTGGTGCCCACGTCCACGCCGGGTTATGTGGTGGCGCGGCTGGAAGACAAGCTGGGCCAGCACAGCAGCGACACCGCCCAGATCAACTTTGACAACTGCCGCATCCCCGCAGAAAACCTGATTGGCCAGGAGGGCGAGGGCTACAAGATTGCCCTGGGCGGGCTGGAGGGCGGGCGCATCGGCATTGCCGCGCAAAGCGTGGGCATGGCGCGCAGCGCGTTCGAGGTGGCACTGGCGTATTCCAGGGAGCGCCAGAGCTTTGGCACGGCGATCTTCAACCACCAGGCGGTGGGTTTCCGCCTGGCCGAGTGCGCCACGCAGATCGAGGCCGCGCGCCAGCTCATCTGGCACGCCGCCAGCCTGCGCGACGCCGGCCGGCCGTGCCTCAAGGAGGCCGCCATGGCCAAGCTGTTCGCCAGCGAGATGGCCGAGCGCGTGTGCAGCGCCGCCATCCAGACGCTGGGCGGCTACGGCGTGGTCAACGACTTCCCCGTGGAGCGCATCTACCGCGACGTGCGGGTCTGCCAGATCTACGAGGGCACGTCGGACGTGCAGAAAATCCTGATCCAGCGCGCGCTGGCCTGAACCCGCGGAGACAACATGCCCATCACCACCAGCTCAAAGGCCCTCGTTGACCAGGCCATGGCCGAAGTCAGGACCTACTCGGCCGCCGAGATCAAGGCCCGTCTGGACGGCGCAGGGGACCCGCAGCTTCTGCTGGTGGATATCCGCGACATCCGCGAGCTGGCCGGGGGCACGGCCACCGGCAGCCTGCACGCGCCGCGCGGCATGCTGGAGTTCTGGGTCGACCCGGCCTCGCCGTACCACAAGCCGGTGTTCGCCGACGAGGGCCGCGAGTTCGTGCTGTTCTGCGGCCTGGGCTGGCGCAGTGCGCTCACCGCCAAGACGCTGCAGGACATGGGCATGACCAATGTGGCCCACATCGACGGCGGCTTCGAGGCCATGAAGGCCGCTGGCGTGCCCATGGAAACGCTGGAAGAGCGCAAGGCGCGAAAAATTTAGGGCAAATTGGCCTCCAGCCCCCGTCCATTGGACCTGACCCGCTACAAAAAAGATAGCAAATGACATTCTCCGGGCGGTTTGACGCGGTGCTGTTTGACTGCGATGGCGTGCTGGTGGACAGCGAGCCCATCACCAATGGCGTGCTGCGAGACATGCTGGCCGAGCGCGGCTGGCCGCTCACCCCGCAGGAATGCATGCGCCTGTTCATCGGCAAGGCGGTCAAGGACGAGGCCGCGCTGATTGAGGCCCGCACCGGCCAGCCGGTGACGGACGAATGGCTGGCGTCCTTCCGCGCGCGGCGCGACGTGCAGCTGCGCGCGCGCGTGGGCCCCATCCGCGGCGCGGTGGACGCTGTCGCCGCCATCCATGCGCGCTTTGGCGGGCGCATCGCCTGCGCGTCGGGCGCCGACCGCGGCAAGGTGGAGCTGCAGCTGGACAAGTGCGGGCTCATGCCCTACTTCCGCGGCCGCGTCTTCAGCGGGCACGAGCTGCCACGATCCAAGCCCGCGCCCGACGTGTACCTGGCCGCCGCCGCCGCACTGGGTGTGGACCCGCGCCGCTGCGCCGTGGTGGAGGACACCGTCACCGGCGTCACCGCAGGTGTGGCCGCCGGCGCCACGGTGTTCGGCTACAGCCCGCCCGAAGCCGGGCACGACGCCCCCGACGCGCTGCGAAAGGCCGGCGCCGTGCAGGTATTTGCCGACATGGCCACACTGGCGGACTTGCTGCCTGCCGCGTGAGCCCACCTGGAGACCCGATGAACCCTGCCTCCACCCCCGTGCTGCAAGACCTGCGCGTGCTCGAGCTGGGCCAGGTGCTGGCCGGGCCATTTGCCGGAGCCATCCTGTCCGACCTGGGCGCCGAGGTGATCAAGCTGGAACGTGTGGACGGCGGTGACGACGCGCGCCGCATGGGCGCGGCGTTTACCGGCGGCGACGCGCTGGTGTTCCAGGTGTTCAACCGCGGCAAGCAGTCGGTCGCGCTGGACCTCAAGACGGCGGCGGGCCGCACCGCGCTGGAAGCGCTGGCGCAGGAGGCGGACATCTTCATCCACAACCTGCGCCCCGGTGTGGCGGCGGCACTGGGCATCGACGGGCCGGCGCTGACGGCGCGCCACCCCCGGCTGATTTATTGCGAGATCTCGGCGTTTGGCGCCACCGGGCCGATGGCCCTGCACCCCGGGTATGAGCCCATGATCCAGGCCTTCAGCGGGCTGTCGGCGATCAACGGCGGGCCCGACGACCCGCCCATGCGCAGCGGCGCCTCCATCTGCGACCAGGGCACCGGCATGTGGGCGGTGATTGGCGCGCTGGCCTTGCTGCAGCGGCGCCAGCTCACCGGCCGCGGCGGCGTTGTCAGCACCTCCCTGCTGGAGACCGCCATGGCCTGGAACGGCCAGAAGGCCGATGCGCTGCTCAACGAAGGGCGCCAGCCGGACCGCCACCGCTCGGGCCACCCGGGCTTTGTGCCCTACGAAGGGTTTGAAGCGTCGGATGCGCCGCTGCTCATCTGCTGCGGCAACGACCGCCTGTTTGCCAAACTGGCGCAGGCCCTGGGCCATCCCGGCTGGGCCAGCGACGAACGCTTTGCCACCAATCGCGCCCGCCTGGCCCACAAGGCCGAACTGTTGGCGCAGCTGGTGCCGCTGCTGCGCAAGCGGCCGCGCGGCGAATGGCTGGCCCTGCTGGAGGCCGCCGGCGTGCCCTGCGCCCCCATCCACAGCCTGCCCGAAGCCGTGGCCCACCCGCAGGTGCAGGCGCTGGGCATCCTGCAGCCGGTGCCGGTGGGCGCGGGGGAGCGGCCCTTCCAGCTGACCGCGCTGCCGATGTCCATAGACGGCGTGCGGCCGGCCCACCGCGGAGCGGCCCCCGCGCTGGGCGCGCACAATGCACAGCATGGCCTGCCGCCTGTGGCGCCGCCAGACGGAACCCGGCCTTGATCAACCCCAAAAGAAGGAGACTCACCCAATGACCACTTTTGCCACCCGCCGCACTGCGCTGCATGCGCTGGCCACCACCACGCTGGCTGCGGCCACGCTGCTGGCCGGACCGACCGCCCTGGCGCAGGCCCAGCCCTGGCCCAGCAAGCCGATCAAGGCGGTGGTGCCGTTTGCCGCTGGCAGCGCCACGGACCAGATCGGCCGCGCGTTTGCCGCCAAGATGTCCGAAACCCTGGGCCAGACCATCGTGATTGAGAACAAGCCCGGCGTGAACGGCATGCTGGGCGCTGCCGATGTGGCCAAGGCCGCGCCGGACGGCTACACCATCCTGATGGGCACCAACAGCACCAACGCCGCGCTCAAGTACCTGATGAAGTCGCTGCCCTACAACCAGGACACCGCGTTCACGCCGGTGGGCTTTCTGGGCTCGGTGCCGCTGATGGTGGCGGTCAACAACGATGTGCCGGCCAAGACACTCAAGGAGTTCATTGACCTGGCCCGCGCCAAGCCCGGCCAGGTGAGCGCGGCCAGCGCCAGCACCTCGCAGCTGGTGTCGGCCGCCATGCTGGCAAGCATGACGGGTGTGCAGTTCAACAGCATTCCGTACAAGAGCGGCCCCGCCGCCATGACCGACCTGATCGGCGGCCAGGTGATGATGTTCACCGCCGACTTTGGTGTGACGGTGCCCCAGCACAAGGGCGGCAAGATCCGTGGCCTGGCCGTCACAGGCAGCAAGCGCTCGGCCGCCGTGCCCGAGCTGCCCACCGTGAACGAAGCCCTTGGCCTGAAGGACTACGAACTGACCGCCTACTTTGCCGTGTTCGCCCCCGCCGGCACGCCGCCCGACATCGTGAACAAGCTCAACGCCGCCATCAACGCCGCGGCCAACAGCAAGGACCTGCAGGACAAGTTTGCGCCCAACGGGTTTGCCATCGACCCCGGCACACCCGCTGCGCTGGCCGAGCGCAACAAGGTCGAAACCATCAAGTGGGAAAAGGCCATCCGCGAAGCGAAGATCGAGCCACAGTGAGCGCAATTTCTCACACTTTTTCCCTTGGGCTAGGCCAAGCGTAGGGGGATAGTTGGCGCCCATTTCGGCACCTGATACAGTTACCACAACCGGTAGTCAATAGAGTTACACATAGTGAAAATCAATCCTGAGCACACAACGCTCGTGATCGTTGGCGCGCTGAATCCGGTGATTCTTACGCCGCCTTGGGTAAGACAGCATGGACTTGCCCTGCAGGCTGGCGAAGACTTTCCAGTTGAGCTGCAAGCGTCACTTATCGGTGGACAGGGACCGCCGAGACTCAAGTTTGACGGGATCAATTACACAGCTACGTCTCGCAATCTGACTTTTTTCTTGGCTGAGTCGAGTCTCGAAGAATGTGCGAAAGCTACGAAATGTGCATCGCTTATCTTTTCAGAGTTACGACATACACCGGTTCAGGGTGTAGGGTTCAATTTCGTCTTTGCCAGCGAGGAAACACCGAAGCCTTTGGTGTCCCTTGCATCCAATAACGGGTCATTGCGTGATAATTTTGGAGAAGCCAGCGAAATCGTAGCTAGAAGGTGGGCAAATCTCGTTAAGTGGGATGACGCTGTAGTCACCGTTGAAGTTGAACTTGACAACGATGGAGCGAAGATCAAATTCAATTTTCACTACACAACCGAATCTGCTGAAGTTGCATCCAGAATTCTCGGGCCGGATGATGTATATCAAAAGCATCTGACTAAGGCGGAAGAAGTTGTGAAAAACCTTGTTTCAGAAGGATAGAAAAATGTCAACTCTTACTCCAGGAGTCGCCACATCCGAATTGCATGAGCCGTTTTTAATGGGAGTTGCCACTACCCAGACAGATGAAATTCTGGAAGTAACGTCAGAGTCGATTGTGCGTGTTTCGACTTCATCCTTGGCTAAGGAGGTTAATTTGGTATTTGCTCCAGTCTCGATAGAAGAAGCAAAACAAACCAGAGGCCTTAACGCTGCAGTGCGCCTTGGTTATCTGCCTCCGCCGTCGTCGACGCGATAATTTGTGACGGCGTTGCCGGGAGAAAAGTCTTTGGTCTACAAGGACGACTCTCTACCTGACACACTTGAGCAAGGGGATTTGCTCAAAAGGACGCCAAAACTAGCGGACCTTATTGGTAAATACCATCCCCACTACGCCAGCCACTCAGACAATTGGCTTTTCGCGGTTCTGACCCAATCTTGTGACCTTGTACAACGTGGAGGTGACATAGGGGCGCGATATATCTCGCTAGCGCCCGTAAGGCCATTGCGTGCAGTTCTGCACAGAGAATTCGAGACTCGTTTCGCGAATACCGGGCACGGAGGACAGCCTATTGCGTCCCAAAAAACTAAGGTGGCACTAAGCCAATTTTTGGAACGTCTGTTTAACAACAACGAAGCCCCGTTCTTTTTTTACCCCAGCTCGCGTGACAAGGGAGTTCCGGATCACATGTGTGCGATGCTGGCGCTACCGATTTCACTGAAGCCTGAACACTATCAAACCTTTCTAGAGGCTAAGGTTGCCGGAATTTCAGATGTCTTCCAAGCAAAACTTGGCTGGCTCTTGGGTCAGATGTATTCCAGAGTAGGGACGCCTGATACCGAGCCGGCGACGATAAAGTCTCTCACCAAGGATTTCTTGGAAGGCAGGGCAGTTTGGCTCGACGAAGCGTCCTATGCTTTCGTAAAAAGTGAAATTGATTTGCGGAAAACTGCCGAGGCTCCTGTTTTTGGGCCGAGCGAAGTCGCATCGATTATCTCGAGCATTCCAAAGAAAAAGACTCAGGCAATCGACGCAATTATTCGTATCGCTATCCAATCTGGCGTTCTTGAGGATGGGCGAAGTCCACAGAGAATAAAACTGCGGCGTTTCCTGGAAAGTGACCCTGACTTGGCGAAGTTAATTGGCAAATGAAGGCCCCGATGCCCCCGAAGTCGTGACCCACCGCAACAAGGTCGAAACCGTGAAGTGGGAAAAGGCCATCCGCGAAGCGAAGATCGAGCCGCAGTGAGCGGCGTCAGGGCGTGACGGGCGCGACCGGCACCCACAGGCCGACGGTGCCGAAGCCGCTGCGCGGGTCGAAGTCGCTGCCGCAACGTTCGATCAGGTCCACCGGGCCCAGCGGTCGCAGGCCGGCCTTGCGCAGGCCTTCGTCAAAGATGGCCCGGGTGGTCGCGCCGATGCCCGAGACGTGCCCCTTGTGCGCAAACTGCGCCACGCGCATCGCAGGCAGGGCCAGTTCGGCGAGATCGCCTCCGGCCTGCAGGCCACAGCCCGCGGGCAGCGCGCACAGGTACTGCACGTCTTCGCCGTCGTGGGCCGCGTGGTGGACGATGCCGAAGGCGGCCGGCACTCTGGAAGGGTCGATGCGGGCCAGGTGCGGCTGGAACGCCTCCCACTGCTGCGGGATGCCGCCAAGCTGGCTCATGGCGTAGGTGCGTGCCAACCCCACGTAGCGCGTGGCGGGAAGCGTGGCCAGGGTGGGCGGGTCCAGCGGGACTTGTTGGGCGGCTTTCATGCGCAGGGGCTCCTTCAGTGTCAGCGGGGTTTGCAGGGCGCGTGTCCGCACCGATTCGGGCGTGCAGCCGAACTCGGCGCGGAACGCGCGGGTGAACGCTTCGTGCGAGCCATAGCCCGCGGCGAGCGCAATGTCCAGAATGTGCGGCGCGCCGGCCAGCAGCGCCTTGGCGGCCTCGGACAACCGGCGGCTGCGCACGTAGGCGGCCAGCGTGGTACCGGTTTCCTCGGCGAAGACGCGGCAGATGTAGTAGCGCGACAGGCCGGTTTCGCGTGCGATGTCGTCCAGATGCGGGTTTTCGCCCAGTCGGCTTTCAATCAACCAGATGGCGTGTTCAACGGGGCGCATGGTGACGGGTCGGGCAGTGGTGGTGTGGTGCTGGGTACGTAGATTGCCACGGCGGGCGGCGGCTGGCTTGATGTTTCTTGCGGTGGGTGTGCGGCGGCTTCGCAGGCGGAAAATTGATGAAAAATCGGGCTGTAACCCCCGTCCATGCTGGTTAATCAGCTATCAAAACAATAGCAAAGTTGCGCTCAGCCTGCCTTGCGGAACTCACCCGGGCTCATGCCCGTCCACTGGCGGAAGGCGCGAAGGAAGCTTTTCTCGTTGGTGAAGCCGGCCGCAGCGGCCACCTGCTTGATCGGCCGCGTGGTGCGCAGCAGCAAGTCCCGGGCGCGGGCGCTGCGCACCTCGTCCTTGAGCTGCTGCAGCGTTGCGCCTTCATCCCGCAGCTGCCGGTGCAGGGTGCGGGGCGAAAGGTTCAGCAGCGTGGCCAGCCCCTGGGCGTTGTGGGTGCGCGCGGGCTCGGTGGCCAGGGCCTGGCGGACCTGCTGCACCAGCAGGCGGTCGCGCCGGTACTGCAGCACGGTGAGGGGCAGCGCGCGCTGCAGCATCTGGTTCAGTGCGGCCTCGTCGCGCCGCAGCGGCAAGGCCAGGTACTGCGCGTCAAAGCGGATCTCGGCCTGGGGGGCGTCAAACCGCACGCTGCCGGGAAACATGTGGCTGTAGGCGTCGGCATGCGCCGGCGCGGGAAAGGGAAAACGCGCCTCCTGCAGCGGGATGCGCGAATCGATGTACCAGCAGGCCAGGCCATGGATGTTGCGCAGCACATGCACCAGGGCGAACTCGCGTGCGGGCTGGCCATGGCGCGCCAGGTCGGTGCGCTCGCCGACGGTGATGGCGGCGCCGGTTGCGGATTCGTTGAGCCGCAAGTCCAGGTCGTCGGCAATCAGGCTGTGATGGCGGCACCAGCGCTTGAGCGCCACGCCCAGAGTGGGCGCGCTCAGCGAGGCGCGCGCCAGCATGCCGTAGCTGCCCCAGGGCAGGCGCCGGTTGAAGGCGCCCAGACCCTCGTCGTCCAGATCCTGCATGGCCTGACCAGACAGCATCTCCATTTGTTGGGCCGTGATGCGGCCTGAGGCTTGCAGCAGCTGGCGTGGCGTGATCTGTGCTGCCTTGAGCGCTGCGGCCGGGTCCACGCCCCTGCGGGCATAGGCCTCAGCCATCGTGCGGGCAAACGACATGGGGGTGGCGGCGATGGACATGGTGGCAGTGTGCCATCATTTGCTTGAAAAGTGGCACGATTTGCAACCACAGCGTCCGCCCGGATGGCTGAGGACTTCCTAAGCTGGCGGGCTCGGGCCATGATGCGGGCTGCCAGCCGGCCCCCTGAAGCCCTGCGAGGAGACCCATGTCCGTTCTAGAGAGCAAGCTGATCCCGCGATCTGCGGATTTCCAGGCCAACGCCGCTGCCATGCGCGCGCTGGTGGATGACCTGGCCGTGCAGGTGGCCAGGGCGGCCGAGGGGGGTGGCGAAGCCGCCCGAGCCAAACACGTGGCCCGCGGCAAGCTGCCGCCGCGAGAGCGGGTGCAGATGTTGCTGGACCCGGGCACCCCGTTCCTGGAGATCGCGCCGCTGGCCGCGCATGCCATGTACCTCAACAAGGACGGCGTGGGCGACGCCCCCTGCGCAGGCGTGATTGCCGGCATCGGCCGCGTGAGCGGTGTGGACTGCATGATCGTGTGCAACGACGCCACGGTGAAGGGCGGCACCTATTACCCCATGACGGTCAAGAAGCACCTGCGCGCGCAGGAGATCGCCATGCAGAACCACCTGCCCTGCATCTACCTGGTGGACTCGGGCGGCGCCAACCTGCCCAACCAGGACGAGGTGTTTCCTGACCGCGACCACTTTGGCCGCATCTTCTTCAACCAGGCCAACATGTCGGCGCAGGGCATTGCCCAGATCGCCGTGGTGATGGGCAGCTGCACCGCTGGCGGCGCCTACGTGCCCGCCATGAGCGACGAGACCATCATCGTCAGGAACCAGGGCACCATCTTCCTGGGCGGCCCGCCTCTGGTGAAAGCCGCCACCGGCGAAATCGTCAGCGCCGAGGACCTGGGCGGCGGTGACGCCCACACCCGGCTGAGCGGCGTGGCGGACCACCTGGCCCAGAACGACCCGCACGCGCTGGCGCTGGCGCGCCAGGCGGTGGCCACGCTCAACCGGCCCAAGCGCCCCGCCGTGCAGCTGCGAGAGCCGCGCCTGCCGAGGTTTGACGCGCAGGAGCTGTACGGCGTGATTCCCACGGACGTGCGCAAGCCCTACGATGTGCGCGAGATCATCGCCCGCGTCGTGGACGACTCCGAGTTTCACGAATTCAAGCAGCGGTTCGGCGCCACACTGGTCTGCGGCTTTGCCCACATCGAGGGCATGCCGGTGGGCATCATCGCCAACAACGGCATCCTGTTCAGCGAGTCGGCGCAAAAGGGCGCGCATTTCATCGAGTTGTGCTGCCAGCGCAAGACACCGTTGGTGTTCCTGCAGAACATCACCGGCTTCATGGTCGGGCGCAAGTACGAGAACGAAGGCATTGCCCGCCACGGCGCCAAGATGGTCACGGCGGTGGCCACGGCACAGGTGCCCAAATTCACCGTGATCATTGGCGGCAGCTACGGCGCGGGCAACTACGGCATGTGCGGGCGGGCCTACAGCCCGCGCTTCCTGTGGATGTGGCCCAACGCGCGAATTTGTGTGATGGGTGGCGAGCAGGCCGCGGGCGTGCTGGCCACCGTGCGGCGTGACGGCATCGAATCCCGGGGCGGCAGTTGGAGCGCGGAAGAGGAAGCGAAGTTCAAGCAGCCCATCCTGGACCAGTTTGGCCACCAGTCGCACCCTTACTATTCGAGTGCGCGGCTCTGGGACGACGGCGTGATCGATCCTGCTGACACGCGCCGGGTGCTCGCTCTGGGCTTGTCGGCGTCGCTGAATGCACCCATCCCCGAGCCGAAGTTCGGCGTGTTCCGGATGTGAGGGCCCCATGCAGACCTTGTCAATTCGCAACCTCGCGCGCCAGGCCCGTCACGGGTGGTGGCTCCTGTTTGCCTTGTGGCTGGCCGCGGGCGGCGCAGCGGCGCAGGACGCGCAACCGGACCCCGCAATGGGCGAATCCATTGTCTTCATCAAGAACAACCGGCTGTTCCCTGTTGATCTGGAGACGACGATCTTCCGTCCCGAAGGCGCCGGCCCGTTTCCCGTGGTGGTGATCAACCACGGCAAGGACACCGGCAACAACCGCTTGCAGCCACGGGCACGGTATGCAGCCGCCGCGCGCGAGTTCCTCCAGCGCGGGTATGTGGTGGTGGTGCCCATGCGCCAGGGCTTCAGCAAGTCCGGCGGCGCGGCCGTGGGCGAGGGCTGCAACATCGCGGGCAATGGCGAGGCGCAGACCGACGACGTGCGTGCCGTGGTCTCCTGGCTGGAGAAGCAGCCCTGGGCGGACACACAGCGGATGGTGATGCTGGGCCAGTCGCACGGCGGCCTCACGACACTGGCTTATGCGCAGGAGCCGCATCCCGGGTTCAAGCTGTTCGTCAACTTTGCCGGTGGCCTCAAGTGGGCCAGCGGCGGCTGCCCCTGGGAGCAGGCGCTGGCAGACGCCTATGGACGATACGGCGCCAAGACCCGTGTGCCGTCGCTGTGGTTCTATGGCGAGAACGACAGCTTCTTCCCGCCCAACGTCATCCGGCCGGCCCACGACGCCTACGTCAAGGCGGGCGGGCAGGCGGAGATGGTGGCGTATGGTCCTTTTGGCAGTGACGCGCACGGCATGTTTGGCAGCTACAGCGGCCTGCCACTCTGGCTCAAACGGGTTGAAGAAAAGCTGGCCGCCGCAGGCCTGCCCACAGCGGTCGTTCTGTCGCAGTACGCCCGAGGTGGCAACGGGACGAAAGCACCGGCTGCCACGGATTTCGCCAAGGTGGACGCAGTCGACCGCGTGCCCCACATGCGCGACACAGGCAGGGAAGGCTATCGCGCCTTCCTGCTTCGGGCCTCTCCGCGTGCCTTTGCGATTGCGCCCAACGGGGCCTGGGGCTGGGCCAACGGGGGTGACGATCCGCAGAAGCGGGCGCTGGACACCTGCAGCCGACGGGGCGAGGGCAAATGTCGCCTGTACGCCGTCGATGCAGATGTGGTGTGGACACCGGAAAAGACCCAATGAGCACGATCTACGACACCCCGGAGCACGAGGCGCTGCGCGACCAGATCGCGCGCTTCATCGCGCGAGAAGTCGAGCCGCATGCTGCGGCCTGGGAAGAGCAGGGTTTCGTGCCGCGCGAGGTGCTGCGCCGCATGGGGCAGGCGGGGTTGTTCGGGCTGATGTACGAGGAAGCCTACGGCGGCGCCGGCGCCGACGCAATGACCAACCTGGTGTTCGCCGAGGCGCTGTCGCAGTCCACCTTCGCGGGTTTCATCATCACGGTGCTGGTGCACACCGACATGGCCAGCCCGCACCTGCACCACGCGGGCACGCCCGCGCAGAAGGAAAAATACCTTCGCAAGGTGATTGCGGGCGAACTGGTCACGGCCGTGGGCATCACTGAGCCGGGCGCCGGCTCGGACGTGGCAGGCATCCGCACCAGCGCCCGCAGGGAGGGTGATGAATGGGTGATCAACGGCACCAAGATGTTCATCACCAATGGTGTGCACGCCAACGTGTATTTCGTCGCGGCGAAAACGGGACCGGGCAAGCGGGAGATCTCGATGTTCATCGTCGAGAAGGGCACGCCGGGCTTCACCGTGGGCCGCGCGCTCAAAAAGACGGGCTGGCTGTCGTCGGACACGGCGGAACTGATTCTGGACAACGTGCGCGTGCCGGCCGCCAACCTGCTGGGCGAGGAAGGCAAGGGCTTCTATTCGGTGATGAAGAATTTCCAGACCGAACGCATCGCGCTGGCCGCGATGGCGGTGGGGCACTGCCAGCAGGCGCTCAGGCACACGCTGGACTACGTACGGCAGCGCCAGGCCTTCGGCGGCGTGCTGTGGGAACAGCAGACCATCCGCCAGCGCCTGTCCATGCTGGACGCCAGGACGCGCGCGGCGCGCCAGTTCATGTACCACTGCGCCTGGCGCGTGACGCAGGGCCACGACATCGTGCAGGACGTGTCGATGCTCAAGGCCCTGACGGGCGAGCTGGTCAACGAGGTGGTGCAGACCTGCCAGCAGTTCCACGGGGGCATGGGGTACATCCGGGAAACGGCCATCGAGCGGCTGTGGCGCGATGCGCGCGTGCTGGCCATTGGAGGCGGCGCCACCGAGGTGATGCTCGAAGAAGTGGCCAAGCGGTACTGAACATGACCAATCCCGTGATCGAACTGCGCCGTCCCGCGCCCCATGTGGCCGAGGTCTGGCTCAACCGCCCCGATGTGCGCAACGCCTTCAATGAGGACGTGATTGCCAGCCTGAGCGGTGCTTTCGCTGAGTTGAACCGGGATGCTGAACTGCGTGTGGTGGTGCTGGCGGGCCACGGCAAGGCGTTCTGTGCGGGCGCCGACCTGAACTGGATGCGCGCCATGGCCGGCTACAGCTGGGAAGAGAACCGTGCCGATGCCCAGAAGCTGGCCGACATGCTGTGGACACTGGACCAGTGCCCGGTGCCCATTGTGGGGCGGGTGCACGGCGACTGCTATGCCGGTGGCATGGGCCTGGCCGCGTTGTGCGACGTGCTTGTGGCGTCAGACAACGTGACCTTTTGCCTGTCGGAGGCACGCCTGGGCCTGCTGCCCGCCACCATTGCACCGTATGTGATCCGTGCAATGGGCGCGCAGGCGGCGCGCCGCTACTTCACGACGGCGGAACGCTTCAGCGCGGCGCAGGCGCATGCGATGGGTCTGGTCCACGAGCTTTGTACCCCCGGGACGCTGGACGCGCGGGTGACCGACATCGTGGCCACGCTGGTGACCAACGGCCCGGCCGCCGTGCGTGCCTGCAAGCGTCTGGTGCGCGAGGTGGCGGGCCAACCGGTCACCGATGCCCTGCGCGCCGAGACCGCACGCCGCATTGCCGACATACGTGCCAGTGATGAAGGGCGTGAAGGCGTCGCGTCTTTCCTGAACAAGCGCCAGCCCGGCTGGCTGCCACCGGTCTGAACACCATGGCCGCATGGGAGCAATGGCTGGACGCACCGCAACTGCTGGCACTGGCCGCGGCGCTCGGCTGGGCCAGTGGCGTGCGGCTGTATGCCGCGGTGTTTGTGACCGGTGTGGCCGGGATGATGGGCTGGATCAGCCTGCCACAAGGCCTGCAGGTGCTGCAGCATCCGGCCGTTCTCGGTGCCAGCGGGCTGATGCTGGCCGTGGAGTTTTTTGCCGACAAGGTGCCGTTGCTCGATTCGCTTTGGGATGCCGTGCACACCTTCATCCGGATTCCGGCGGGCGCAGCGCTGGCCGCCGCTGCCTTGGGGGCCGACGGAGCCGCCTGGAGCTGGGTGGCGGCCCTGCTGGGTGGCACTCTGGCTGCCACGGCACATGCCACCAAGATGACGACGCGGGCCGCGGTGAACACGTCGCCCGAGCCGTTCTCCAATGTGCTTGTCTCCCTGGCCGAGGATGGCCTGGTGGTTGGGGCCCTGTGGCTGGCCACCACCCATCCGGTGTGGTTTGGTGTCGCGCTGGGACTGGTGCTGCTGCTTTCGGTGGTGCTGCTGGTGCTGTTGTTGCGCTTCCTTCGCGTTGTGCTGCAACGTGTGGGCAGGCTTTTTTCTGGCGCTCGCGCGCCGCAAGGAACGTAGATGTTTCACAAGATCCTGATCGCCAACCGGGGCGAAATCGCCTGCCGCGTGGCCGCCACCGCCCGCCGCATGGCCGTGAAAACCGTGGCCGTCTATTCGGACGCGGATGCCCACGCCAAGCATGTGGCGGCGTGCGACGAAGCGGTGCACATCGGTGGCAGCGCGCCGCGTGACAGCTACCTGCGCTGGGAAAAGATCATCGAGGCGGCCAGGGTCACCGGCGCGCAGGCCATTCACCCGGGCTACGGCTTCCTGAGCGAGAACGAGGAGTTTGCCCAGGCCTGTGCTGATGCAGGCCTGGTATTCATCGGCCCGCCGGCGTCGGCCATCCAGGCCATGGGGCTGAAGGCCGAATCCAAGCAGCTCATGGAAAAAGCCGGTGTGCCGCTGGTGCCGGGCTACCACGGTGCAGGGCAAGACCCTGCGATGCTCAAGGCCGAGGCCGGCCGCATCGGCTACCCGGTGCTGATCAAGGCGAGCGCGGGTGGCGGTGGCAAGGGCATGCGCGCGGTGGACAAGGCCGAAGACTTTGACGCCGCGCTGGCCTCCTGCAAGCGCGAAGCCAAAAACAGTTTTGGCGACGACGCGGTGCTGATCGAGAAGTATGTGCAACGTCCGCGCCACATCGAGATCCAGGTGTTCGGCGACACGCAGGGCAACTGTGTCTACCTGTTTGAGCGGGACTGTTCCGTGCAGCGACGCCACCAGAAGGTGCTGGAAGAAGCACCGGCGCCCGGCATGACGCCGGCCATGCGCCAGCAGATGGGCGAGGCGGCCGTGGCAGCGGCGCGGGCCGTGAACTACGTGGGCGCCGGCACCGTGGAATTCATCGTGGAACAGAAGCCGGACGGCACCATGAGTTTCTTCTTCATGGAAATGAACACCCGGCTGCAGGTGGAGCACCCCGTGACAGAAGCCATCACCGGGCTGGACCTGGTGGAGTGGCAGCTGCGTGTGGCCAGCGGCGAGCCGTTGCCGCTGAAGCAGGAAGACCTGCGCATCACCGGCCATGCCATCGAGGCGCGCATCTGCGCCGAGAACCCCGACAACAACTTCCTGCCGGCCACCGGCACGCTGGCCGTGTACCGCAAGCCGGCCTGCACGGCGTTCGAGCGAGGCGCGGTGCGCGTGGACGACGGTGTGCGCGAGGGCGACGCCATCAGCCCGTTCTATGACTCCATGATTGCCAAGCTCATCGTGCACGGCGCTACGCGTGCCGAAGCGCTGGCGCGGCTGGACGAAGCACTGGCGCACACCCACATCGTGGGCCTGGCAACCAATGTGCAGTTCCTGCGCCATGTGGTGCGCAGCCCCTCGTTTGCGCAGGCCAACCTGGACACGGCGCTGATCTCGCGCGAACAGGCCGTGCTGTTCCACCAGGAGCCGCTGGGCCTGCCGCTGGCGGCGGCCGCTGCCGTGGCGCAGGCGCTGCTGGACGAAAGGGCCGCCGAGGGGCCCGACCCCTTCAGCCGCCGCGACGGCTGGCGCTCACATGGCATCAATATCCGGCGCTTCGCGTTCGAGTTTCATGGCGAACCGGCACCCGCAGAGCTGAAGTACCTGCACGATGGTGGATTGATCCTGAGCGTCGGCGGCGTGTCCGGCCCACTGCAGTTTGGCGTGACGTCGGACGGTCTGGATGTGCAGTACAGCGGGCAACGCGGCGCGGTGACGGTGTACGCGCAAGGCGAGACCGACCATGTGTTTGCTGCGCAAGGTGCCACGCAAATCCTGAATATCGACCTGCTCGCGCATGCCGGCGAGGCGCATGCCGAAGTGGGGCGCCTGACGGCACCGATGCCGGGGAAGGTGGTGTCGTTCGCAGTGAAGGCGGGCGACAAGGTCAGCAAGGGACAGGCCCTGGCCGTGATGGAGGCCATGAAGATGGAACACACCATCGCCGCACCGGCCGACGGCACGGTGGCCGAACTTCTCTACGTCCCCGGCGACCAGGTGGCCGAGGGCGCGGAGCTTCTGAAACTTGCAGCACCACAATAGGCGCATGCGCATCACGTTCTGTTGCTCCCAGACCAATGCCGGGCCGTGGTTGTCGGGCTTTCGCGCCGAGATCCCGGGCGTGGACATCAGTGAATGGGCGGCAGGGGCGCCTGAGGCGGATTACGCCGTGGTCTGGGCTCCGCCACAGCAGTTTCTGGACGAGCAGCCAGGGCTGCGTGGCATCTTCAACATCGGTGCGGGCGTGGATGCGCTGCTCCAGCTGAAGTTGCCACCTGCCGCGAAGGTCGTGAGGCTGGACGACGCGGGCATGTCGGTGCAGATGGCGGAATTCGTGTGCCACGCTGTGATCCGCCACTTCCGCGAGTTCGACGGATATGAGCAGGACGTGGCCCTGGGCAAATGGTCTTACCGCAAGCCGCGGCTGCGCACCGACTTTCCAGTAGGTGTCATGGGACTGGGTGTGCTGGGCGAACGCGTCGCGCGTTCCGTGGCGCAATTTGACTTTCCGGTCAATGGCTGGAGTCGCTCGGGCAAGTCAATTGACGGAGTCCGTGTGTTTTGCGGTGCGTCGCAACTCCACGGGTTTCTGGCGGCCACACGCGTCCTGGTGTGCCTGCTCCCCCTGACACCGGACACGCGGGACATCATGGACCATGAGATGCTGTCGCTGCTGCGCCCAGGTGGGTATGTGATCAACGTGGCGCGCGGCGCGCACCTTGTGGACAGCGACCTGATCGCGTTGCTGGACAGTGGGCACCTGGCTGGCGCCACGCTGGACGTGTTCCGAACCGAGCCGCTGCCGGCAGAGCACCCGTTCTGGCGCCATCCGAAAATCACCGTCACGCCGCACACCTCGGCCCGCACCCTGCGCGAGGAGAGCATCGCGCAGATTGCAGGCAAGATACTGGCCTTGCAGCGCGGAGAGCCCGTAGCCGGTGTGGTTGACCTCGCTCGCGGATACTAGGAGTCACCATGAAACTGCCTTCCAGAGTCAAGCTCGTCGATGTGGGGCCCCGCGACGGCCTGCAGAATGAAAAGCAGCCCGTGCCCGCCGAAGTCAAGATCGGCCTGGTGCACCGCCTGCAGGACGCGGGCCTTACGGAAATCGAGGTCACCAGCTTCGTCAGCCCCAAGTGGGTGCCACAGATGGCCGACAACGCCGAAGTCATGGCCGGCATCCAGCGCAAGCCCGGTGTGCGCTATTCGGTGCTCACCCCCAACATGAAGGGTTTTGAGGCCGCGGTGGCCCCGGCCCGCGCTTTCTGGCCCGACGAGATCGTGGTGTTTGCCGCCGCGAGCGAGGCCTTCAGCCAGAAGAACATCAATTGCTCAATCGCCGAGAGCATCGAGCGCTTTGCGCCCGTGGTGGAAGCGGCCCGCGCCAAGGGCATTTTTGTGCGTGGAGCCATCTCGTGCGCTGTGGGTTGCCCGTATGAGGGTGACATTCCGGTGGAGCGCGTGGACCTGGTGGCCCGGCTGCTGAAGCAGATAGGCGTGCAGCATGTGGGCGTGGCCGACACCATTGGCGTGGGCACACCGGTCAAGGTGCAGCGGGCCATGGAGGCCGCGCTCAAGCACTATGCGCTGGACGATGTGTCGGGCCACTTCCACGACACCTATGGCCAGGCGCTGGGCAACACCCTGGCCACGCTGGAGCTGGGCGTGTGGCAGTACGACACCTCGTCGGCCGGCCTGGGCGGCTGCCCCTATGCCAAGGGCGCCACCGGCAACGTGGCCACCGAAGACGTGGTCTACATGCTGCACGGCATGGGGATCGATACCGGCATCGACCTGGACAAACTGATCGATGCGGGCAAGTACATCAGTGACCACCTGGGGCGCAAGCCCAACTCGCGCGCGTCTACCGCCATCCTCAACAAGAGGGCGGGGTGACTTTGCATGTGTGGGGCTGAATTGCACTCGCTGCCGGAGTCGGTCCAGCGTGTGGCGCGCGCGCTGCAGGACAAGGCTCACCCGCACCTGCCGGTGATGCTGGACGATGCAGCGCGCACCGCGCAGCAGGCAGCGGACGCCCTGGGCATTGGCGTGGGGCAGATTGCCAAGAGCATCATCTTCAGGCGAAAGTCCGACGATGCAGCGGTGCTTGTCATCACGTCGGGAGACCGGCGCGTGGATGAGAAGAAGGTGGACGCGCTGGTGGGCAAGACTGGCCGTGCCGATGCCGATTTCGTGCGCAGCAAGACAGGCTATGCGATCGGGGGCGTGCCGCCGCTGGCGCATGCCACGCCGCCCGTGACGTTGATCGACCGCGAGTTGCTGCGCTTTGACCAGGTGTGGGCGGCGGCTGGCCACCCGCATGGCGTGTTCCGCCTGCATCCGAACGACCTGCGGCGGCTGACCGGCGCCCCGCTGGCGGATGTGGTCCAGGCTCTGTCGTGACATCTGCTATTGAATCGATAGCGGAAAAGGCAGACCTGGTGAGGGCTGGAGGCCAAAATGTGCCTTCACCTTGCCTGTCGGTCTGCCGGATGTCGCCCACATCGGAACTCTGCGCCGGCTGCTTTCGCACGCTGGAGGAAATTGCGGCCTGGAGCCGCCTGGCGGATGCGGACAAGCGTGTCGTCTGGTCGCGAATCGAACAGAGGATTCGTCGGCGCCCTCACCTTGGGCTGGAGGGCCCCCCATGAAGCACATCACCTGCTACCTGGACTTCATCTCGCCGTATGCGTACCTGGCGTTCGAGCGGTTGCCGCATGCCCTGCAGGGCCTTGGCTACAGCGTGACCTACAAGCCGGTCCTGTTTGCCGCACTCCTCAAGCAAAACGGCCAACTCGGTCCGGCGGAAATCGCCGGCAAGCGCGAATGGACCTACCGGCAGGTGGCCTGGCTTGCGCGCGAGCATGGCGTAGCGCTGCAGATGCCGTCTGCGCATCCGTTCAATCCGCTGGCGCTGTTGCGGCTCGCCTTGGCGTGCGGGGACGGTCCGGCGATCAACCGCCATGTGGGCGAAGCGGTGTTCCGCCATGTCTGGCAGGGCGGGGGCGATGCAGAAGACGCTGCGCGGGTGACCGAATTGGCCCGGCGTCTGCAACCGCGCCGCTCGCTGGACGATCCTTCTCTCAAGACCTGGTTGAGGCAGAACACCGATGAAGCCCTTGCGCTGGGTTTGTTCGGCGTGCCGACCTTTGTTGTTGACGGTCAGGTGTTCTGGGGATTCGATGCCCTGCCGGTGCTGCGCGCCTGGATGCAGGGCGATCCGTGGTTTGCGTCCGCAGCCTGGACCGATGCGGCGCAACTTCCCGTGGCGGTCCAGCGCCAAACGCGCTGAGGTCGCATGATGAAACGTCCCCTCAGGGTTTCACCCTAGATCGTCAGTCGACGTTCAGTTTGACGCAAGCCCCGGTTGGTTTGGCGCAAGGCGGCGTTGGTTTCGCGTCAGAGCAGGGTCAGAGCCATCTCCAACAATTCGTGCACGCCCCGTAGCTCCGGGGCTTTCACTTTTTACTGGAGACATCCATGGCTACTGCCGCCGCCCGGCCGATGACGCCTGAGGAGAAGAAGGTCATCTTCGCCTCGTCACTCGGCACCGTTTTTGAGTGGTACGACTTCTACCTGTACGGTTCGCTCGCCGCCATCATTGCCAAGCAGTTCTTTGCCGGACTGGACGCGGGCTCCGCGTTCATCTTCGCGCTGCTGGCCTTTGCAGCCGGCTTCATCGTCCGTCCGTTTGGCGCCATCTTCTTCGGCCGCCTGGGCGACATGATCGGCCGCAAGTACACGTTCCTGGTCACCATCCTGATCATGGGCCTGTCCACGTTCATCGTGGGCATCCTGCCGACCTACGCCAGCATCGGCGTGGCCGCACCGATCATCCTCATCTGTCTGCGCCTGCTGCAAGGCCTGGCGCTGGGTGGTGAGTACGGTGGTGCCGCCACCTATGTGGCCGAACACGCGCCTCAGGGCAAGCGTGGTGCGTACACCTCGTGGATCCAGACCACGGCGACGTTGGGCCTGTTCCTGTCGCTGATGGTGATCCTGGGCACGCGGACCCTGATTGGTGAGGCAGCGTTTGCCGACTGGGGCTGGCGTGTTCCTTTCATCGTGTCCATTGTCCTGCTGGCCGTGTCGGTCTGGATCCGCCTGTCGATGAACGAATCGCCAGCCTTCCAGAAGATGAAGTCCGAGGGCAAGACCTCCAAAGCTCCCCTGACCGAATCCTTCGGCCAGTGGAAGAACCTCAAGATCGTGATCCTGGCTCTGGTGGGTCTGACCGCCGGCCAGGCCGTGGTCTGGTACTCGGGCCAGTTCTATGCCCTGTTCTTCCTGACCCAGGCGCTCAAGGTGGACGGTGCAGCGGCGAACATCTACGTGGCCGTTTCCCTGATCATTGGCACGCCGTTCTTCATCCTGTTTGGTTCGCTGTCCGACAAGATTGGCCGCAAGCCCATCATCATGGCCGGCTGCCTGCTGGCCGTGCTGACGTACTTCCCGGTGTTCGAGGCGCTGACCAAGGCCGCCAACCCCGACCTGCATGCTGCCCAGCAGAAGAGCAAGGTGCTGGTCACGGCCGATCCGGGCGAATGCTCGTTCCAGTTCAACCCGACAGGTACCGTCAAGTTCACCAGCTCGTGCGACATCGCCAAGCAGGTGCTGGCCGGTGCGTCGGTGAGCTACGAGAACGCCGTCGCCGCAGCTGGCACGCCCGCCACCATCAAGATTGGCGAGACCGTGATCCAGGGCTACAGCAGCAAGGGCATCACAGCCGATGAAGCCAAGAAGAAGGACGGCGAGTTCAAGAAAGCCGTGGCCGACGCGCTCAAGGCTGCCGGTTACCCCACCAAGGCTGACATGGCCAAGGTGGACAAGTTCATGGTCATTGCGATCCTCACCTACCTGGTGATCCTGGTGACCATGGTGTACGGCCCGATCGCAGCGATGCTGGTGGAGATGTTCCCCACGCGCATCCGTTATACGTCCATGAGCCTGCCCTACCACATCGGCAACGGCTGGTTCGGCGGCCTGCTGCCGACCACGGCGTTCGCGATCGTGGCGCAGACCGGCAACATGTACAACGGCCTGTGGTACCCGATCATCATCGCCGCCATGACCTTCGTCATCGGCACGCTGTTCGTCAAGGAAACCAAGGACGTGGACATCTACGCCCGCGACTGATCCTTATCCGGTGGTTCCATGGAAGGCGCCTGCTTTCCATGGCACTCCATGAAGGACCTGCCGACTCAGGCGGGTCCTTTGTAGATTGACACGATCCCAGGAGAATTCACGTGTGGAAGATTGCCGTAGGCTTTGTCTTGTTTGCCGCGCTCGCGCTGTTCATCATCATCAAGGGGGGTGACAAGGTTGACATGACCGGCGAAAAGCACGGCGCAGACGCCGTTCACGCGCCCGAGCCCGCTGCCTCGGCAGCCAGTGCCGCAAAGTAATCAGCAGATGGTGGCGCGGCGGGCAGCAACCGCCACTTAGCGCCTGAACCGACCGTCGCTTCCAATAATCGACAGGTCGGCAAAATCCAGTCCGGTGTGGTCGTCCGGGCTGAAATTCACCTCCAGACCGCCCAGGTCAAACTTGCGCAAGCCTTCCAGAGCCATCAGGATGCGTTCCCGGCTGGGCTTCGGTCCGGCGCGGCGAAGGGCCTCCACCAGCACTTTGGCAGCTGCAAAGCCTTCAAGCATGGCGGGGCTCACCTCCGCAAGGTTCTGCGCCTTGGCCAGTTCCTGCGCCTCCTTGACCATCGGGTAGGCAATCGACCTTTCGTATGGGAACACCTGGGTCACGATCACACCCCGGCCGTTGTCCCCCAGACTCTTGACGAACCCGCCGGAAGCGTTATTGGACAGTGTGACCACCTGCGCACGTGAGCCGGCAGCGCGAAAGGCCTTGATGCCATCCACCACCGCCGCGCCTGATGCGATCATCATCACGGCCTGGATGTCCGCCTGGACGATTTTGGGAGCGATCGGACCAAAATCAGGCTTGCTGCGATTGAACTTTTCCACCAGCGCCGAGAGCCTGGCCGTGGCCAGCCCCTTTTGCGCGCCGGCCAGCCCATCGGCACCGAAGCTGTCGTCGGCGAGCACCACCGCGATGCGCGAAATGCCCATCGACGCAAGGTGTGTAATGGCCTTTTCGGCCTCGCGCTGATAGGTCGCCCGCACATTGAAGACGTGGCGGCGCACGGGCTGATGCAGCACCATGGCTCCCGTGGACGGCCCCACCAGAGCCACCCCGTGTTTCTCCAGCAGGGGAATGATGGCTTCGGTGTGCGGCGTGCCGCGCGTGAGGAACATGGCCGACACGTTCTGCTCCTCGATCAGCTTGCGCGCATTTTCGGCAGCATTCTTGGGATCAAATTTGTCGTCCAGCGACACCAGTTCGATCTTCTGGCCATTCACGCCGCCCCGGGCGTTCACCGTGTCGATCCAGAGCCTGGCCCCGTCCGTGGTTTCCTTGACGCCGGCCGCCACCGCGCCTGTGAAGCCCGCAGTCTGGCCGATGAGAATCTGTGCCTGTGTGGTTCCAAACAGTGCAGCCAGCACCACCCCCGCGAGCGTCCTCGAAACGTTTCCCATCGCTTGTCTCCGTCAGTGTTGTGACAGAAAGTCTAGGTGGCCCGGTTGGGTCCGGGATTGTGGGAATTACGTTGTGGATAACCACATGACAGAAACTGGCAGCAGCATCTCCCTAGAATGTTTGGCCTCCACCAGAAAGACACCATGACACAGGGATTGATCCGCATTCGCGGGGCCCGCCAGCACAACCTCAAGAACCTCGATCTGGATCTGAGGACTGGTGAACTCACCGTTGTCACCGGGCCCAGCGGGTCCGGCAAGTCCAGCCTGGTGTTTGACACGCTGTACGCCGAGGGCCAGCGCCGCTATGTGGAGACGTTCTCGGCCTACGCCCGCCAGTTTCTGGACCGCATGGACAAGCCGGCCGTGGACCGGGTGGACGGCGTGCCGCCCGCCATCGCCATCGACCAGACCAACCCCGTGCGCTCGTCGCGCTCCACCGTGGGCACCATGACGGAGCTGAACGACCACCTCAAGCTGCTGTTCGCGCGCGCCGGCCAGCTGTTTGATCGCAACACTGCGCTGCCGGTGCGGCACGACTCGCCCGAGACCATTTACGCAGAACTGGCCCGCCGCAGTGCGGAGGCCATCGCCTCCCGGCCGCCCCAAGGCGATGGAGTCCCCTTGGGTGAGGCGCAAGGCGCCTCGGGGGGAGCGTCAGTCCCTCCGCGCCTCGTGGTGACCTTTCCGGTCGAGTTGCCCGCGAACACCACGGCGGCCGAGGTGGAACAGTGGCTGGCCGCCAGCGGCTTCACCCGGGTGCAGGCCGAGCGCGAGGTGGCCACCGTCACTGGCCCGCGCAAGGTGCTGGACGTGGTGGCCGACCGCTTCCGCCTGCTGGGCACCGACAAGGCGCGCGTGGTGGAGGCGATCGAGGTGGCCCTCAAGCGCGGCAGCGGCCGCATGAACGTATATGCCGAGGCGGGCGAGACGCGCCACGACGTGTGGAAATTCTCCACCGGCCTGCACTGCCCCGAGAGCGACCTGCGCTACACCGACCCGATCCCGTCGATGTTCTCGTTCAACTCCGCCGTGGGCGCCTGCGAGGTCTGCCGCGGCTTTGGCCGCGTGATCGGGGTGGACTATGGGCTGGTGATACCCAACGACAAGCTCACCTTGCGGGCCGGCGCCATCAAGACCATCCAGACGCCCGCCTGGTCTGAAGCGCAAGACGACCTGATGCGCCATGCCGAGGCGGCGGGCATTCCGCGAGACACGCCCTGGTACAAGCTCACGCCCGAGCAGCAGGGCTGGGTGATCAACGGCACGCCGGGCTACAAGGATGGCAACTGGAACAAGCAGTGGTACGGCATCAAGCGCTTCTTTGAATACCTGGAGAGCAAAGCCTACAAGATGCACATCCGGGTGCTGCTGTCCAAGTACCGCAGCTACACGCCGTGCGAAACCTGTGGCGGCGCTCGCCTGAAGACCGAGCCCCAGCTCTGGCGCATCGGCACCAGGGAAGACGCCGACGCCGCGCTGGCGCCCGCCAGGCGCTTCATGCCCGTGGGCGTGCAGTGGACGCGAGCGCAGCTGGAGGCCCTGCCAGGCCTGAGCCTGCACGACCTGATGCTCATGCCCATCGACAAGCTGCGCCTGTTTTTTGACCGGGTGGAGCCGCATGCCGAGTCACAGGCCAGCGCGGGGGAGCTGCAGGCGCTGAAGCTGCTGTTTGAAGAAATCAACACCCGGCTGCGCTACCTGTGCGACGTGGGCATCGGCTACCTCACGCTGGACCGGCAAAGCCGCACGCTCAGCGGCGGCGAGGTGCAGCGCATCAACCTCACCACCGCGCTGGGCACCTCGCTGGTGAACACGCTGTTTGTGCTGGACGAGCCCAGCATCGGCCTGCACCCGCGCGACATGAACCGCATCACCGAGGCCATGAAGCGCCTGCGCGACGCCGGCAACACGCTGGTGGTGGTGGAGCACGACCCGGCCGTCATGCTGGCGGCCGACCGCATGATCGACATGGGCCCCGGCCCGGGCGAAAAGGGCGGGCAGATCGTGTTTGACGGCACGCCCGAAGAGCTCAAGCACGCCGACACGCTGACGGGCGCCTACCTGGGCGCGCGCAAGCAGGTGGGCATGGGCTTCAGGCGCGCCGTCTCGGACGCCACGCCACGGCTGATTCTGGAAGGCGCGCGCGAGCACAACCTCAAGAACCTGTCTGTGGAGTTTCCGCTGCAGCGCATGGTGTGCGTCACCGGCGTCAGCGGCTCGGGCAAGTCCAGCCTGATCCAGGACGTGCTGGCCCCGGCCCTGATGCGCCACTTTGGCAAGGCCACCGAGACGCCCGGCGCGCACGACCGCCTGATGGGCGCCGACCACCTGAGCGAAGTGGTGTTTGTGGACCAGTCGCCCATCGGCAAGACGGCGCGCTCCAACCCGGTGAGCTACGTGGGCGCGTGGGATGCCATCCGCGAGATTTTTGCCACGGCGCCGCTGGCCCGCCAGCGCAGGTACACGTCGTCCAAGTTCAGCTTCAACAGTGGCGACGGGCGTTGCCCCACCTGCGGCGGCTCGGGCTTTGAGCATGTGGAAATGCAGTTCCTGAGCGACGTGTACCTGCGCTGCCCGGACTGCGACGGCAAACGCTACCGTCCCGAGATTCTGGAAGTGACGATCGAGCGGCAGCCCGTGGGCGCCGAAATGCCGCGCGCCATGAATGTGGCTGATGTGCTGGACCTGACCGTCAGCGAGGCCGCGGCCATGTTTGCGAACGACCGCGATGTGATTCGCGCGCTGCAGCCCATCGTGGACGTGGGGCTGGAATACGTGAAGCTCGGCCAGCCTGTGCCCACTTTGTCGGGCGGCGAGTCGCAGCGGCTCAAGCTCGCGGGCTTTCTGGCTGGCGCCGCCAAGGCCGCCACCAGCAGTCGCCAGGCCACCGCCACGCGCGGCACGCTGTTCCTGTTTGACGAGCCCACCACCGGCCTGCACTTTGACGACATTGCCAAGCTCATGCGCGCGCTGCGCAAGCTGATTGACGGCGGCAACTCGCTGATCGTGATCGAGCACAACCTCGACGTGATCCGCGCGTCCGACTGGTTGATTGACCTCGGCCCCGAGGGCGGCGACGCCGGTGGCCTGGTGGTGGCCGAGGGCACGCCTGAAGACGTGCGCGCGCACGCCACCTCGCACACCGGCCAGGCCCTGCGCGAGTACGACCGCGCCATGGGCCTGGGCGCGCATGCGGTGGAGGAAGGCCGGCCGCTGCAGGCGAATTGGGGTCAGATTCCAATTAAGCGGGAACGCAAGGCGCTGCCAGAGGCCATCCAGATCATCAACGCCAAGGAACACAACCTCAAGAGCCTGTCGGTCAACATTCCGCATGGCAAGTTCAGCGTGGTCACGGGCGTGTCGGGCTCGGGCAAGTCCACGCTGGCGTTTGACATCCTGTTCAACGAAGGCCAGCGCCGCTACCTGGAAAGCCTGAACGCCTACGCCCGCAGCATCGTGCAGCCGGCCGGCCGGCCCGAGGTGGACGCGGTGTACGGCATTCCGCCCACCGTGGCCATCGAACAGCGGCTGTCGCGCGGCGGGCGCAAGAGCACCGTGGGCACCACCACCGAGGTCTGGCACTTCCTGCGGCTGCTGTACGTGAAGCTGGGCACACAGCACTGCGTGCACGACGGCGCCGAGGTGCGCCCGCAGACGCCCGACAGCATTGCCGCGCAGCTGCTCAAGCGCTACCGCGGCCAGCACATCGGCCTGCTGGCGCCGCTGGTGGTCAACCGCAAGGGCGTGTACACCGAGCTGGCCGACTGGGCCCGCCCGCGCGGCTACACGCACCTGCGGATTGACGGCAACTTTGTGCCGACCACCGGCTTCCCGCGCATTGACCGCTTCAAGGAACACACCATCGAGCTGCCGGTGGCCGACATCGTGGTCAGCCCGTCGAACGAGGCGCTGTTGCGCCAGCACCTGGCCACCGCGCTGGAGCATGGCAAGGGCGTGGTCCATGTGCTGGCGCCGCTGGACGGGCTGCGCGCCGCCATGCTGGCCGGTGCACCGGCCGCGGGCATTGGCAAACTGGAGGTGTTCTCCACCAAGCGCGCCTGCCCGGTGTGCAGCACCAGCTACGCCGAGCTGGACCCGCGCCTGTTTTCCTACAACAGCAAGCACGGCTGGTGCCCCGACTGCGTGGGCACGGGCGTGAAGCTGACGCGCGAGCAGCGCAAGGCCTTTGACGACACCATCCGTGACGACGACAACAAGGGCCGCGAGCAGACCTTTGCCGAGCCCGAGGTGGAAGACGTGGCCGACGAGGCCTGCACCACCTGCCAGGGCACGCGGCTGAACCTGCAGGCCCGCTCCGTCAGGTTTGCGGGCGTGGGCATTGCCGACATCGCCCGGTTGTCGGTGCACGAGGTGCGCCGCTGGGTGGAGGGCCTGCAACTGGAAGGCGCGATGAGCGTGCGCGAAACCGGCATTGCCCGCGACCTGGTGCCGGAAATCAAAAGCCGGCTGGAGTTTCTGGAAGAAGTGGGCCTGGGCTACCTGACGCTGGACCGGGGCGCGCCCACCTTGAGCGGCGGCGAGGCGCAGCGCATCCGCCTGGCGGCGCAGCTGGGCAGCAACCTGCAGGGCGTGTGCTACGTGCTGGACGAGCCCACCATCGGCCTGCACGCGCGCGACAACCAGATCCTGCTGAACGCGCTGCACAAGCTGGGCGACAAGGGCAACACCCTGGTGGTGGTGGAGCACGACGAAGACACCATCCGCCGGGCCGACCACATCATTGACATCGGGCCGAGTGCCGGCAAGCGCGGCGGCAACCTGGTGGCGCAAGGTTCCGTAGGCGACATCTCCGGCGCGGCCGATTCCGTGACAGGCCGCTACCTGCTGCACGCCATCAAGCACCCGCAGCAGGCGCGCCGGCCGATCAGTGGCGATGTGCAGCAGCTCAAGGTCAAAGGCGCCACGCTGCACAACCTGGCCAAGGTGAATGTGATGGTGCCGCTCAAGCGCCTGGTGGCGGTGACGGGCGTGTCGGGTTCCGGCAAGTCCACTCTGGCGCGCGACGTGCTGCTCGCCAATGTCCAGGCGGCGGTGGGCAAGCGCAGCGCGCCGCAGTGGAGCGGCTGCGACAGCGTGGAAGGCTGGCAAGCCATTGACCGCGTGCTGGAGGTGGACCAGACGCCCATCGGCAAAACACCGCGCAGCTGCCCGGCCACCTACATCGGCTTCTGGGACACGATCCGCAAGCTGTTTGCCGACACGCTGGAAGCCCGCGCGCGCGGTTACGGGCCTGGCCGCTTCAGCTTCAACACCGGCGAGGGCCGCTGCCCCAGCTGCGAAGGCCAGGGCATGCGCACCATCGGCATGAGCTTTCTGCCCGACGTGAAGGTGCCCTGCGAGACCTGTCGCGGCGCACGCTTCAACCCCGAGACGCTGGCCGTTACCTGGCGCGGCAAGAGCATTGGCGACGTGCTGCAGATGGAGGTGGACGAGGCGGTGGACTTCTTTGCCGCCATGCCCAACATCGGCCACCCGCTGCAGCTGCTCAAAGACGTGGGCCTGGGCTACCTGACGCTGGGCCAGCCATCACCCACGCTGAGTGGCGGCGAGGCGCAGCGCATCAAGCTGGTGACCGAGCTGAGCAAGGTGCGCGACGACGTCACGCGCCGCGGCCAGAAGGCGCCGCACACACTGTACGTGCTCGACGAGCCCACCGTCGGCCTGCACATGGCTGATGTGGAAAAGCTCATCCGCGTGCTGCACCGGCTGGTGGACGGCGGCCACAGCGTGGTGGTGATCGAGCACGACCTGGACGTGATCGCCGAAGCCGACTGGGTCATCGACCTCGGCCCCGAGGGCGGCAACGGCGGCGGCCGCGTGGTGGCGGCCGACACGCCGGAGCGTGTGGTGCGGCTGGGCACGCATACCGGCCGGGCACTGGGGCCGGTGCTCGCGCGCGCCTGAGGCACCGCCATGCTGACGATCTACAACGACCTGCACGCGCAACACCACGGCAAGCTGGAGATGTTCCGCGGCGAAATGGTGCCGTGCTTCGAAGTACCGGCGCGCGCTGACTATGTGCTCCAGGAACTCCGGGCTCGCCGAGCTGGCGACATCGAACCGCCCGATGCCCTGGACGACGCCGCCATCGTGCGGGTCCACGCGCCGCGCTATGTGGATTTCCTCAGGGGCGCATGGGACGAGTGGGTGGCGCTGGACCCGGCCAACGCGGCGCGGGACGCCTTCCCGTCGTACTGGCCCATTCGCACCTTCCGCAGCGATGTGTTGCCGTCGAGCTTTCCTGCCCGCATGGGGCTTTTCTCGTACGACGCGGGCAGCCCGCTGACTTCCGGCACCTGGGCCGCCGCACGCCAAGGCGCGGCCTGCGTAGTGACGGCGGCGCGGCGCCTCAACCAGGGCCGACGGGCTGCATTCGCGTTGACCCGGCCGCCCGGTCACCATGCGGGAGCCGATTTCTTCGGTGGGTACTGTTTCCCGAACAATGCGGCGATCGCGGCCCAGGCGCTGCGGGATGCGGGCGCGGCGCGAGTGGCGGTGCTGGACATCGACTACCACCACGGCAACGGGACGCAGGCCATCTTCTACAACCGCGCGGATGTGTTCTTCGCCAGCGTGCATGGTGATCCACACACCGAGTACCCCTATTTTCTTGGGTATGCCGACGAGTGCGGCGAGGGCGCAGGACTGGGCGCCAACCTCAACTTGCCACTGCCACGCGGAACAGGCTTCGAGGACTGGCGCGCTGCCCTGGCCAAGGCCCTCAAGGCGATCGACGCATCGGGCGCCGAGGCCCTGGTGGTTTCGCTGGGACTTGACACATTCGAGGGCGATCCGATCGCGGGATTTCGCTTGCAAAGCGCCGACTACTTTCGAATCGGCGAAGACATCGCCGCTGCGGGCCTTCCAACCGCTTTCGTGTTCGAAGGCGGCTACGCGGTGGCCGAAGTGGGCGTGAACGCCGTCAATGTGCTCGCCGGGTTCGACCAGCGCGCCGGCTGACGATGGCGTGCTGCGGTCTCAGGACCGGGTGGCGAGCAGGGCGTCGGCCACTTCGATGAAGCCCGCGCCGCGCTCGCCCCGGGTGATGTAGCGCGGCTTGTGCGCCAGTTCGGCCTCAAAGCGTCGGATGTTGGCTACGCCCACGCTGTGCGCAAAGTGCCCGAACATCAGCTGGTCGTTGGTCGAGTCGCCGACATACACCCAGCGGTGGACTTCGGCGTCAAGCTCGCGGCCCAGCAGGACGCGCAAGATCCAGCGCGCGCCGTCCAGCTTGTTGTGGTCGCCATACCAGCCGTTGATGTGGATGCTGCTCACTGTGGCGGTCATGCCTTCGGCTTGCATGATGCGCACGGCCTGCGCAATCGCATCTGGCGGAAGGTGGGCGAACTCGCTGTGGTCAATGGCGATGTCGGTCTCGCGGCCGGGCGAGTCCTGCGCCAGCCTGGCGCCGGGCACTTCGCGAAGCACACGCTGCGCCACGCGCTGCATGCGCGTGAAGTTGGCCGCGCGTGTGGCTGCATCCTGTTGATACAGTTTTGATAGCGGGTCAGCAAGCACTGGCGCGGGCTGCAGGCCATTTTTGCCACGAACAAGGGCCACGGCACCGTTTTCCGGCACGATCGCGTCCACAGGCCAGGTGCGCGCGAACGGCTCGCTCCAGCCCACCGGCCGGCCGGTGATGGGAATCACGTGCAGGCCGGCGGCTTTCAGGTCGGCCAGCGCCTGCACCGTGGCGGGTGGTACCACGCCGTCGGTGCTCAGTGTGTCGTCGATGTCGGTGAACACGCCGATGATCCGCCGACGGTCGGCTTCGGGCCAGTGGCTCAGCGGCAGCATGTTCAGCACGGCGCCGGACCGCCCCAAGACGGACGAGGGGGCAACATGGTCAACCCGCGCTGCCCAGGCTCAACCCGGCGTGCTCGCGCAGCGGGTGGAAGTGGATCTTGGGGAAGCGTTCCTGCGCCAGCCGCACGTCGTAGGGGCTGGTGCACAGGTAGGCCAGCGTGTCGGCGGCGTCGCGCGCCATGCGCGCCGGGTAGGCGTCGGTGAAGGCGCGCAGCTCGGCCGGTGTGTCGGCCGTGATCCAGCGCGCGCCGGTGTACTGGCAGCCCTCCAGCCGCACATCCGCGTCGTACTCGGCTTTCAGCCGGTGCTGCACCACCTCAAACTGCAACTGGCCCACGGCGCCCAGCAGCATGGCACCGCCGGCTTCGGGGCGGAACACCTGGATGGCGCCTTCTTCACCCAGCTGGGCCAGGCCCTGCTGCAGCTGCTTGGTGCGCAGCGGGTTCTTCAGCAGCACCGTCATGAACAGCTCGGGTGCGAAGAACGGCAGACCGGTGAACTGCAGGCTGACGCCGTCTGTGATGGTGTCGCCCAGCTGCACGCCGCCGTGGGTGGTGAAGCCGATGATGTCGCCGGCATAGGCTTCGTCCACCGCCTCGCGCCGCTGGCTCAGGAAAGTCACCACGCTGGTCGGGCGCAGCTCCTTGGCGGTGCGCTGCACCTTGAGCTTCATGCCCGGCGTGTACTTGCCTGAGGCCATGCGCACAAAGGCGATGCGGTCGCGGTGGTTGGCGTCCATGTTGGCTTGCACCTTGAACACGACTCCTGAGAACGCCGCGTCATCGGGCTCAATGATTTTCTCCACCGGCTGGCGGTTGACCAGCAGCGAGCTCTTGCGCGGTTGCGGCGGCGGCGCAAGATCGACCAGCGCGTCCAGCACCTCCATCACGCCAAAGTTGTTGACGCCCGAGCCAAAGAACACCGGTGTCTGGCGGCCGGCCAGGAACGCCGCATGGTCCCAGGTGGGTGAGGCCCCCACGGCGAGCTCCATGCTTTCCTCGGAGGCCGGGAACTCCTGCTCGAAGCGCTTGAGCAGCACATCGCGCTCGGCCAGCGGGATGGTCTCGAAGTCCTGCGGCAGCCGCTCGCTGCCGGACTCAAAGACGGTCATGGCCTTCGTGCGCAGGTTCATGATCCCGCCGAACGTCTTGCCCTTGCCCACCGGCCAGGTCATGGGCACGCAGGGCATGCCTAGTTCGCGCTCCACCTCGTCCAGGATGTCCAGCGGTTCGCGAACCTCGCGGTCCATCTTGTTGACGAAGGTGATGATGGGCGTGTTGCGCTGGCGGCAGACTTCGATCAGCCGGCGGGTCTGCGCTTCCACGCCGTTGGCCGCGTCAATCACCATCAGGGCCGAGTCCACCGCAGTCAGAACGCGGTAGGTGTCCTCGCTGAAATCCTTGTGGCCCGGCGTGTCCAGCAGGTTGATCACGTGGTCGCGGTACAGCATCTGCATGACCGAGCTGGCCACAGAAATGCCGCGCTGCTTCTCGATTTCCATCCAGTCGCTGGTGGCGTGGCGGCTGGCCTTGCGCGCCTTGACCGAGCCGGCGATCTGGATCGCGCCGGAGAACAGCAGCAGCTTCTCGGTCAGCGTGGTTTTGCCCGCGTCGGGGTGGGAAATGATGGCAAAGGTCCGGCGGCGCCGGGTTTCGGACTGGAAAGACAAGGGGGACTGCCTGAGGCAACAAAGCCTGCGATTTTCGCAGATGGGCGGCGGCACGGTCTGCCAGCCGCCCGGAGGCGCCCCGTTCGGCAATAATTTCACATCGAACTGATCGACAAGGAGATCGTCTTGGACAAGCTTGGGCGTGCAGCTGCTGTGTGTGCCCTTCTCATGGCGGTCCTGTCGGCGCAGGCAGGCTATGACGAAGGAATGAACGCCCTGGCCACAAGGGACTTTCCCAGGGCCCGGGCCGAATTCGAGACGGAGCCGGACAATCCCAAGGCGCTGTACCAGCTCAGCCGCATGGCGCGATTCGGGCAGGGCGAGGCGCCCGACGAGGCGCGTGCGGCCCGTTTGCTGGCCCGGGCCGCCAGCCTCGGGCACCTGGAAGCCCGGCTGGACCATGTGTTCGTGCTGGGAAACGGGAGAGGTGTTCCCAAAGACCCGGCTGGGGCCATCCAGCTGCTGGAGACCCTGGCGGCCGAAGGTCAGGCAGAAGCAGAGGTGAATCTGGGCAGGGTGTTCCGTTTTGGCTGGTGGGACCAGGCCAAGGATGACGCCCGTGCCACGCGGCATTTCGAGAAGGCAATGCGCGGTGGTGACGACAATGGCCGCGCGTTGTATGCGCAAGCCCTGATTGAAGGCCTGGGAGTTCCCCGGGACGAGGCCCGGGGGGCACAACTGCTGCAGGAAGCGGCGGATCGCGGGCACATCGAGTCGCAACTGGAGTATGGCCGGATCCTGACGGCGGGGCTGGGCGTTGCGAAGGACGAGGCTGCCGGCGCGGAGTGGTACCGCAAGGCCGCCGAGCGCGCCGACCGCGTGGGGCAATACCGCCTGGGCCTGGTGTATCTGCGCGGACGCGGCTTGCCCCGCGACGAGGCTTTGGGCGCACGGTGGATCGATGCTTCCGCCCGCCAGGGCTGGGTGTGGGGCCAGCTGCAGATGGGGGACTTGTTCCGGCTGGGGCAGGGCGTCCCGCGCATGCGATCGGAGGCCTATTTCTGGTACACCGTTGCCGCGCGAGGCACGGCACCGGCTGCTGTCGAGGCCGCCAATGCCCAGCGCACCGCCCTGGCCCGTGAGCTGACCGAGTCCGAAATCACCCGTGCGGTCCGTCGCGCCGAAGCCTTCCGGCCACAGGCGGGATTCCAGCCCCGCGTGAACCCGTTGCCGCCAGTGACGCGCAATGACCGCATGGCCATAGGTCAGGTCAGCCTGACCGTTCCGGTGGCAAGGGGCTACATCAATTCATGGGAGTTGACGGAATTCATGCAGCGCGCCTATCCCAACGACCCGGACATGCGCCCCCTGTTGATGACGATGAACCACCAGGAAGACATGAACCGCATGAAGCTGGGCCTGCCTGGAGGCATTCGCAGCATCGAAGTGGCACGGCATGTCCCAGACGACGCCATGGTGGTGTCGGCCACGCTGTTCGCCGGAATCAAGGACCAGCTGCGCGCCCAGATCCAGACCAATATCGCCAATGGCCGCTACCGGTCCGAAGGTACGTTGCGGGACGACGAGCGCGTATTCTCGATGGTGCGCGCCTCGGTGACCGACCCGAACCGGGTTGACGCCATTGCGCTGGTGCTCGTCAAGGAGCGGGTGCTGGCGGTGTCCTTCACCGGGTTCACTCCCGAGCAGAAGTCCGAAATCACCGCGCTCGTCAAGGCTGTGACGGATGACATCCTGTCTGCCAATCGCAGCAGCTTTTTCTCGCAGTAGCGGGGCCGCCGGCCCGCAGCCTGCGCCGCTATAATTCCTGCATCCGAGGAGCGTTGCAGCGCCCCGTTCGCAAGACGGCAGGCGTGAGGCTCGGATTCCAATCCGCAACGACGCTCACCCACTGTTCTGTGAGGTGAGTGCCCCTTCAGGCAGTGGTTCATCAAAAAATTCATTTTTTGGAGTGACCATGAGCGCTGTTCTCAAACCCCTGCACCCTGACCATGCCATTGCCGACCTGTCGCTGGCCGGCTGGGGTCGCAAGGAAATCCGCATCGCCGAAACCGAGATGCCCGGCCTGATGGCCATCCGCGAAGAGTTCGCCAAGGCGCAACCGCTGAAGGGCGCTCGCATCACTGGCTCGCTGCACATGACCATCCAGACCGCCGTGCTGGTGGAAACGCTGCAGGCCCTGGGCGCGCAAGTGCGCTGGGCGTCGTGCAACATCTTCAGCACGCAGGACCATGCCGCCGCCGCCCTGGTGGCCGAAGGCACACCGGTGTTTGCCTACAAGGGCGAAACGCTGAAAGACTACTGGGACTACACCCACCGCATCTTTGAATTCGGTCCCAAAGGTTCCAAGGCCGAAGGCCCGAACATGATCCTGGACGACGGCGGCGATGCCACGCTGCTGATGCATCTGGGCGCCAAGGCCGAGAAGGACATCAAGGTGCTGGCCAAGCCCGGCAGTGAAGAAGAAACCTGCCTGTTTGCCGCCATCAAGGCCAAGCTGAAGGTCGACCCGACCTGGTACAGCCGCCGCCTGAAGGCCATCATCGGCGTGACGGAAGAAACCACCACCGGCGTGCTGCGTTTGAACGAAATGTCCGCCAAGGGCACGCTGGCCTTCCGCGCCATCAACGTGAACGACTCGGTGACCAAGAGCAAGTTCGACAATCTGTATGGCTGCCGCGAATCGCTGGTGGACGCCATCAAGCGCGCCACCGACGTGATGGTGGCTGGCAAGGTGGCCCTGGTGGCCGGCTATGGCGACGTGGGCAAGGGCAGCGCCCAGGCCCTGCGGGCGCTTTCCGCCCAGGTGTGGGTGACCGAGATCGACCCCATCAACGCCCTGCAGGCCGCGATGGAAGGCTACAAGGTCGTGACCATGGACTACGCCGCCGACAAGGCCGACATCTTTGTGTCGGCCACCGGCAACAAGAACGTCATCGCCTACAAGCACATGGCGGCCATGAAGGACCAGGCCATCGTCTGCAACATCGGCCACTTTGACAACGAGATCGACGTCGCTTCGCTGGAAAAGCTCAAGTGGGAAGAGATCAAGCCGCAGGTGGACCATGTGATCTTCCCGAAGAAGGGCAAGAACCCCGAGAAGCGCATCATCCTGCTGGCCAAGGGCCGGCTGGTGAACCTGGGCTGCGGCACGGGCCACCCGAGCTTTGTGATGAGCTCGTCATTCGCCAACCAGACGATTGCCCAGATCGAGCTCTTCACCAAGAGCAAGGAATACAAGGCTGGCAAGGTCTATGTGCTGCCCAAGCACCTGGACGAGAAGGTCGCCCGCCTGCACCTCAAGAAGGTGGGCGCGCAGCTGACCGAGCTGACCGACGAGCAGGCCGCCTACATCGGGGTGAGCAAGCAGGGCCCGTACAAGGCCAACACCTACCGGTATTGAAGCGCCGTGCGTGCCGACCAGCTCCTCGTTGAACGCGGACTGGCGGCGACGCGTTCGCAGGCCCAGCGGCTGATCGCTGCGGGCGTGCAGTGGCGGCTGGGCTCGCACCCCTGGCGCAGCGTCGGCAAGAACGGGGACGAACTGCCCGCGCAGGCCGAACTGCAGCTGCTGGACGACGCCGAGGCGCGTTACGTGTCGCGCGGCGGCCTCAAACTGGAGGGCGCGTTGCAGGCCAGCGGGGTGGACGTCAGGGGATTGGCCTGCCTGGATGTGGGCCAGTCCACCGGCGGCTTCACCGACTGTTTGCTGCAGCACGGTGCGGCGCATGTGGTGGGGGTGGATGTGGGCCATGGCCAGCTGCACCCGGCACTGCGCGGCGACCCGCGGGTGAGCTGCATCGAGAAGGCCAACGCGCGCACGTTGAGCGCTACTGTTTTGATAGCAGGTAGCCCATATCTGGCGCGGGCTGGAGGCCAATTTGACTTGGTAACTGGGGACCTGTCCTTCATTTCGCTCACGCTGGTGTTGCCGGCCCTGGTGCCACTGCTGCGCGCGGGGGGACATCTGCTGATGCTGGTCAAGCCGCAGTTCGAGTTGCAGCCTGGCCAGGTCGGCAAGGGCGGGCTTGTGAAGGACGAAGCGCTTTATCCGGGCGTGGAGCAGCGCATACGGGCTGCCTGCTCGGAGCAGGGCTTGCGGGTGATCCGCTGGATGGACAGTGCCATCGCCGGGGGTGATGGCAATCGCGAATTTTTCGTGCAGGCGCTCAAGCCGCACCAGGAGGCGTCATGAACACACCGGTCAGTTTTGAATTTTTCCCGCCCAAGACGCCGGAAGGCGCTGCCAAATTGCGCGCTGCGCGCCAGCAGCTGTATGCGCTCAAGCCGGAGTTCTGCTCGGTCACCTTCGGCGCGGGCGGTTCCACACAGGACGGCACATTGCAGACGGTGTCGGAAATCATGGCGGAGGGCTGCGCGGCGGCGCCCCATCTGAGCTGCATTGGCCAGACGCGCGATTCCATCCGCGAACGCCTGGAGGCGTACTCCGCTGCGGGCGTGACCCGCATCGTCGCGCTGCGCGGAGACCTGCCCAGCGGCTACGGCGCGGGAGGCGAGTTCCGCTACGCCAGCGATCTGGTGGCCTTTGTGCGCCACGAGACGGGCGAGCGCTTCCATATCGAGGTGGCGGCTTACCCCGAGACCCATCCGCAGGCCAGGTCACCCATGGCAGACCTGGATGCCTTTGCGGCCAAGGTGCGTGCGGGGGCCAATTCCGGCATCACGCAATACTTCTTCAACAGCGACGCCTATTTCCGATACGTGGACGATCTGCTGGATGTCGGCGTCGAGGTGCCTGTGGTGCCGGGCATCATGCCGATCACCAGTTCGACGCAGCTGTTGCGCTTCTCGGACGCCTGTGGGGCCGAAATCCCGCGCTGGATCCGCATGCGGCTGCAGGCGTTTGGCGACGACACGGCATCGATCAAGGCCTTTGGCCTGGATGTCGTAACCGACCTGTGCGACCAGCTGCGCCATGCCGGTGTGCCGGGGCTGCACTTCTACACCATGAACCAGGCCACCGCCACGGTCGAGATCTGCCGCAGGCTGGCGGGCTGAGGTTCCACCCTGCGCCGCGTCATATCGCGTGTTCCTCGGCCAGGTGCTCGTCTTCGGGTGGAGGCGGGGCGGCAGGGGGACGCTGGCTGACCAGCCAGATGCCGGGGAGGATCAGCGCCGCGCCTGCCGCATGGTGCCAGCCCACGGGCTCGCCCAGGAACAACCAGGCCATGGCCGCGCCGTACAGCGGCCCCAGGTAGAGCTGGGACGAAGCGCGTGCCACGCCCAGCTGGCGCTGCACGTAGGAGTAGCACCAGAACGCCGCGGCGCCCGGGCACACGCCGGCCAGCAGCATCAGGCCCAGGGCCTGGCCCCCGACGGCGGGTTGGCCGGGCTGCCAGAGCTCCCACAGGGTAAAGGGCAGCAGTACCACAAGGCCGCCCAGCGACACCGCACACAGGTGCGCTGCCGCACCCAGCGGCGTGGGCCAGCGGCGCTGCAGCACCGCGAACAAGGCCCAGGAGGCGGTGGTGGCCACGATCCACAGGTCACCGGGCACCCATTGCACGCCCGACAACGCTCCCCATTGCCCCTTGATGATGACGTGCACCACACCGGCCAGGGCGAACACCACGCCGGCTGCCTGCACGCGGCTGAAACGCTCGCGCAGCCACAGCACCGACAGCAGCGTGATCAGCACAGGGGAGGCGGAGTAGATCAGCGCGATGTTGGTCGCCGTGGTGGTGCGCGCAGCGATGTACACCCAGGCGCCACAGATCCACATGCCCAGGGCGCCCAGCACCACGAAGCGCTGCCAATGGGCCAGCACCAGCGCGCGGTTCTGCCACAGCTCGGCGGCGGTGAAACTGCCCAGCAGGGCCGCCGCCACCGCCCAGCGGCCAAAGGCCAGCGTATTGGGCGCCACCACGCCGGGTGCCCAGCGTGCCACCAGGTAATTGACGCACCACAGCGCCGGGGTGACGAAGATCAGCGCGAGGGCCAGGCGATGCCCGGCGGTGTCATGTGGAATTGCAGGCGCGCTGGTCATGGATGTCCCCGGGAATGACCGGGAGTTGAAAGACGGGTTGGTGTGGTCAAGCGGAACCTTCAGCGAAGCGCGTCGGCGGCCTGGCGCAACTGCCCGCGCCAATGCGACATGGAGAGCACTTCGCGCAGCCGCTGGCCCTGGAAGCGTGGCGCCAGCTCGTCCCGCCAGGCCTGCAGCCGGCTTGGCGCAATTTCGCGCCAGTCGTCAAGGATCGCGACAGGAAGGTCCCGGTACAGGTAGTCGATGCCGGAGCGCTTGACGATCGGGATGGCGCCCATCCACAGCGCTTCCCACGTCCGGTAGCAGTCCAGCCCGCCGCCGTGGGGGCTGACAACAAAGCTGTGGCGCGTGTAGTGCTCAAGCAAGCGGGTCTGCGGAAGTCGCCGGGGGAGAAACTCCACCAGGGGGTTGCCCGCGAGGAGTCCATGTATGTCGGCCCGCGATTCTCCGTACGTCCGCCATCGCGACGAGTTGTTGAGGTGAAAGTCCGCAAAAGCGCGCAGCGGGCGTTCCTGCAGCGGGCGGGCCTGCGCCGCCAGTGCGCGCCAGGCGCGCTCAACCTGCGGCACAGGCAAGCGGTCCAGCCGGAGCAGGTCGCGCAGTCCCCACAGGCCTCGCCAGCTGGTGTCCTGGCCGTACAGCAGGTCATTCTTGCGGCTTATGTGTGGTCCGATGGGGACGCCGCGCATCACGCCGTCACTGCTTTGCGCAGCGAGATTCTGCGAGAACCAGGCGCCCACCTTGCCGCTGTCGAGCACCCGTTGCGTCAGGTCCCGGAAGGCGTCGGGCAGGGTCCAGTCGCTTTCGGTTGTCAGCAGGACGAATCGCCCCTCGCAGCGGGGCAGTATGCGACGTTCGAATTCTTCGAGGTCGTCAACCCGCACCCAGACGATGTCGCCAGCCTTGATGCATTCGTAGCGGGCCCAGTCGATCCCGCCTCCGTGTGCGGCGTCGTACATCACGTACGGCACGCCGCCATGCACGTCGCTGGAAACCGCGAGGCCGTAGCCACAGTAGACGTCGTGTGCTTCGTCCGACCAGTCGTGCAGGTAGATGCCCTGGTCCTGGGCGCGTTTGTCCTGCAGGTACCGCAGCAAAAAGGCTGGCCACGAAGGCCGTGCGAAGGGGTCGTTCATTCGCGGCTATGCTACCGCGTCGGCCCTTGGGGCCTTGGGAGCATGAGCATGAGGCTTGAGGGTCCGTTGCGGGTTCTGGTGACAGGTGGCGCAGGTTTTGTCGGCTCGCATCTTTGCGAGGCGCTGCTGGACATGGGACACGAAGTCCTTTGCGTGGACAACTTCTATACCGGCAGCCGGGCCAACGTGGCGCGCCTGCTGGCGAATCCGCGATTCGAGCTCATGCGCCACGACGTGACTTTCCCGCTGTTTGTGGAGGTGGACCGGATTTACAACCTGGCCTGCCCGGCTTCCCCGGTGCACTACCAGCACGACCCGGTGCAGACCACCAAGACCAGTGTGCACGGTGCCATCAACCTGCTGGGGCTGGCCAAGCGCACCGGCGCACGGATCCTGCAAGCCTCAACCAGCGAGGTGTACGGCGACCCGGAAGTTCACCCGCAGCCCGAAACCTACGTCGGCCACGTCAATCCGATTGGCCCGCGCGCCTGCTACGACGAGGGCAAGCGGTGCGCCGAGACGCTGTTCTTTGATTACTGGCGCCAGCACCGGGTGCGTATCAAGGTCGCGCGCATTTTCAACACCTATGGCCCGCGGATGCATCCCGATGACGGCCGTGTCGTGTCCAACTTCATCGTGCAGGCGCTGGCCGGGCGTCCCATCACCATCCACGGCGATGGCAGCCAGACGCGCTCGTTTTGCTATGTCAGTGACCTGGTCGACGGTCTCATCCGCCTGATGGAGTCACCCGAGGACCTGACCGGCCCCGTCAATCTGGGCAATCCGGGCGAGTGCACCATGGTCGAGCTGGCGCGCGAAGTGATCCGCCTGACCGGTTCGGCATCGACGCTGGTGTTCGAGCCCACGCGGCCGGACGACCCGCGCCGCCGCTGCCCCGATATCACGCTGGCGCGTTCGGCGCTGGGGTGGTCGCCTTCCGTGCCGCTGGCACAAGGGCTGTCGCGCACGGTGGACGACCTTCGCGCGCGGCTCCGGTCCTGAGCAACCCCTGCGGATTCCTTTGATCCTTGGCAAAGGTGTTGCATGTGAATGTCGGCATCCCGGCGCGGTTGATTTTTCGCAATCTCACTGGTGCTCGTGCGGCGTTCAATAGGGGCGGGAATGTTCCCGTTCTGACCGAATACAGATCATGCAAAAGAAAGTCATTGCCGCCGCCGCGCTGGGCGTGGTGCTTGCTTCGTCCGCGCTTGCCCAGCAGGCAGCCGAGGGACCCTGGATGGTCCGGGCCCGCGCAGTTCACCTGAGCAGCGCCAACGACGATGGCACAGCCCTGGCGGGCCTGTCCATCAACAACAAGTGGATCCCGGAAGTCGACGTTTCGTACTTCTTCACCCCCAATATCGCCGCCGAACTGATCCTGACGGTGCCCCAGAAGCACACCCTGTCGCTGACGGGTGCCCCAATCGGCTCGCTCAAGCATTTGCCGCCGACGTTGACGCTCCAGTACCACTTCACCGGGATGAGCGGTTTCAAGCCGTACCTTGGCGCCGGCATCAACTACACCCGGTTCTCTGGCGTCACATTGCCGGCGGGTGTGGACATCAAGAGGAGCAGCTGGGGCGCAGCCCTGCAGGCGGGGGTGGATATCCCGCTGTCCAAGGGGCTGTATCTCAACTTCGATGTGAAAAAGGTCTACATCGGCACGACGGTCTACAACTTGGGCGTGGACATCGGCAAGTTCAAGGTTGACCCGGTGCTGTTTGGCATGGGTCTGGGCTGGCGCTTCTGATTCAGCGCTCGTCGTAGCTCACCACCAGCTGCTGGCTGGTGGGTCGGGCCTGGCAGCTCAGCACGAAGCCCTTGCCGGTTTCCCAGGGCTCCAGGGTGAAATTGCGGTCCATGGCAACCGAGCCTTCAAGCACTTTGGCGCGGCAGGTGCAGCACACGCCGCCGCGACAGGACCAGGGCAGGTCCAGACCTGCGGCCAGCGCCACGTCCAGCACGTGCTGGTTGGCGTTCATGCGCAGGGCGTGGCGCTTTCCGTCGGCGATCACGGTCAGTGCCACATCCCCGGTTTGGGCATCTTTTTGGCCTGCAGCCCCCGCCAGTGCTTGCTTATCTGCTATCAAAACAGGATCACCCGAAGTGAAACGCTCGGCGTGCACGCGCTGCGCGGGCACACCCGCCTCGACCAGCGCGGCCGTGGTGTCGTCGATCATTCCTTCGGGGCCGCAGACGAACACCTCGTCCATGCTGCCCACCGGCAACAGGGCATCGATCACCGCGCGCACCTTCGGCGCGTCGATGCGACCCTCCAGCAGCGGGACTTCCTGAGCCTGACGTGAAAGCACATGCACCAGGGTCAGCCGGTCTGGATAGCGGTCCTTCAGGTCCTGCAGCGCTTCGTTGAACATCACGCTGGCCATGCGGCGGTTGCCGTAAACCAGTGTGAACTTCGAGTCCGGCTGTTCCTGCAGCGTGCTGGCCAGGATGGACAGCACCGGCGTGATCCCGGAGCCTGCAGCAAAACCCACGCGATGCAGCGCCCGTGGACGTTGCACGGTAAACCGCCCGTCCGGGGGCATCGCCTCCAGCGTGTCACCGGCTGCCAGCTCGGTGTTGGCCCAGGTGGAAAACACGCCACCGTCGACGGCGCGTATGCCCACTTCCAGTTCGCCGGCCTGTTCGAGGCGGCTGCGCGGACAGCTGATCGAGTAGCTGCGCCGGACTTCCTGCCCGTGCAGCCGGGTGCGCAGCGTCAGGAACTGCCCGGGCTGAAAGCGAAAGGTCTCGCGCAGCGCCGGCGGGATGGCCAGCGCCACGGCGACGGCTCCGTCCGACTCGGGGCTGACGCGCGCTACGGTGAGTGCATGGAAACGGGGTTGGGACATGGGGCTGGGGCGGGTTGGGCTCAGAGGGGCTTGAAGTAGTCGAACGGCTCCAGGCAGTCGAGGCACCGGTACAGCGCCTTGCAGGCCGTGGAGCCGAAGTGCGAGGTCTCCGTGGTGTTGGAGGAGCCGCATTGCGGACAGGCGACGGCCGCGCTTTGTGCGGCGCCCCGCACAAAGCGCAACACCGGGGACGCTTCAGCGCCCGCCTTGCTGCGGTGGGGCGGTGCTATGCCCCATGCCCGCAGCTTGTCCCGGGCGGCGTCGCTCATCCAGTCGGTGGTCCAGGCCGGCGCAAGCTGCGTCACCACGCGGCCGTCAAGGCCGTGCGCCGCAAGCGCAGCCTGTACGTCGTCCTCGATCTGGCCCATGGCGGGGCAGCCGTTGTAGGTGGGGGTGATCACCACTTCCAGCCCGCCGGCGCCGACGCGCACCTCGCGCAGGATGCCCAGCTCTTCCAGTGTGACCACCGGGATTTCCGGGTCCGTCAGGTGGGCCAGCGCCGCACGCGCACGTGCCAGTGCGTCGGCCGGGAGCGGGTTGGCGTTGTCTTGCATCACGGGCTACCAGCGCGCATCCGGATGGGCACGCGCCAGGCTTTGCATCTCGGCCAGCAGGAAGCCCAGATGCTCGGAATGCAGCCCGTGCTTGCCACGCGGCACATATCCTTCGGCGGGCGCTCGCCGCAGCGTGGCTTCGGCGAGTGCCGCGTCCAGGGTCGCATCCCACGCGGCCTGAAGGCTGGCCAGTTCCACGCCGGAGCCGTTGGCGGCTGCCTGGGATTCCGCGTCACCCGGCGTCCAGAATTCGCGGGTGTAGGGCAGCAGATGGTCCAGCGCCGCCTGTGCCCGCCGTTGGGATTGGTCTGTGCCGTCGCCCATGCGCACCAGCCAGTCTCGGGAATGCCGCACGTGGTAACGCACTTCCTTGAGCGATTTGGCCGCGATGGCCGCCAGATCCGCGTCGCGCGAGTGCTGCAGCGCCTCCCACAGCAGGCCCATGAGCGTGCTGTACAGGAAGTTGCGCACCAGCGTGGTGGCCCAGTCGCGGTCGCCGGTGGCGGTGCTGGCCAATGGCCCGCGGTGCGGCAACTCCACCAGCGTGTGGTTGCGGAACTCCGGCACATCGCGGAAGAAGGCCAGCGTGTCCTCGGTCAGTGCGCCATCAACGCGTGCGCCCTGCAGGTGGGCGTGTTGCGCGGCCAGCGCCGCATCGGCCTGGATGCGGGCGGCGGCCAGCTGGTAGAGCAGCCGGGCCTGCCCGATCTGGTCCAGGCTGATGTTGGCCAGCGCGATGTCTTCTTCCAGCACCGGGGCATGGCCGCACCATTCGGCGTTGCGCTGTCCCAGCACCAGTGCGCTGTCGGCAAGTTGAAGAAGGTAGGCCAGCGGCGCCTGGACTGGGGACACTTGCTGTTCCATCACATGTGGCCGACTTCGTCGGGGATGCTGTAGAAGGTCGGGTGGCGGTAGATCTTGTCGCCCGCAGGTTCGAAGAACTCGGCCTTGTCGCCGGGGTCGCTGGCGGTGATGGCCGCCGAGGGCACGACCCACAGGCTGACGCCTTCCTGGCGGCGGGTGTAGACGTCGCGTGCCATCTGCAGCGCGTGTTGCGCATCGCTGGCGTGCAGGCTGCCACAGTGCTTGTGCTCCAGCCCTTGCTTGCTGCGGACAAACACCTCCCACAGCGGCCATTCGCGCAGCGCTTGCGGGGCGGCCCCCTGGGCCATACGGTGACCCGACCCCTCCCCGTCCCTCTCCTGCACAGGGGAGGGCGACGTCGTGGTGGTGGTTGCTTTTGTCATGCGGCCTCCTTCATGGCGCGGGCTTTCTGTTTGGCGGCATGGGCCTGCGCGGCATCGCGCACCCACTGGCCATCGTTCCAGGCCTTCACCCGGGTGGCCAGGCGCTCCTTGTTGCAAGGGCCGTTGCCGTTGACAGTGGCCCAGAATTCGTCCCAGTCGATCGCACCGTAGTCGTGCTGCTGGCGCTCCTCGTTCCACTTCAGGTCGGGGTCGGGCAGCGTCACGCCCAGCACCTTGGCCTGGGGCACGGTGGCGTCCACAAACTTCTGGCGCAGTGCGTCGTTGCTGATGCGCTTGATGCCCCAGCGCATGCCTTGCGCGCTGTGGGGGCTGTCGGTGTCCGGCGGTCCGAACATGGCGAGGCACTTCCACCACCAGCGGTTTACCGCATCCTGGACCATGGCGCGCTGCGCCGGCGTGCCGCGCATCATCACCAGCAGTGCCTCGTAGCCCTGGCGCTGATGGAAGCTTTCCTCCTTGCACACGCGGATCATGGCGCGGGCGTAGGGTCCGTAGCTGCAGCGGCACAGGGGGATCTGGTTCATGATGGCGGCGCCATCCACCAGCCAGCCGATCACACCGACGTCGGCCCAGCTGAGCGTGGGGTAGTTGAAGATCGAGCTGTACTTGGCCTTGCCACTGTGCAGCGCATCGACCATCTGGTCGCGGCTGGTGCCCAGCGTCTCGGCGGCGCTGTAGAGGTACAGGCCGTGGCCACCCTCGTCCTGCACCTTGGCCAGCAGGATGGCCTTGCGTTTCAGGCTGGGGGCCCGGCTGATCCAGTTGCCCTCGGGCAGCATGCCCACCACTTCGCTGTGGGCGTGCTGGCTGATCTGTCGCACCAGCGTCTTGCGGTAGGCCTCGGGCATCCAGTCGCGCGGCTCGATTTTTCCGTCGGCGTCGACGCAGGCATCAAAACGGTCCTGGCGGGCGGCTTCGTCCGCAGTGGGGCCCGGCGGGACGGCGCTCAATGCGCCCGAGCCGCTTGTCGACGGGTCCGGTAGGTCTAGGGCTTGGGTGTACATGCCGGTCTCCTGCGCCAAATCCGGGCGCTTCGGCGGCAGTATAGTCAATTAACCAACCGATCGGTCGGTTAATTGCGCGTGACCCTCTCGGGATTTACCCGCCGCTGTCCAGAGTGAATGCGGCGTTGCGGTCCTGGCCAAGCAGTTGGACCAGTTGTGGCAGGGCGGTCTGAAGGGCGCCCTTCAGCGTAAACGGAGGGTTGATCACAAACATGCCGCTGGCAGGCAACCCGGGTCGCTTCTGGGATTCGGCTGTAACGGCAGGCAACTTCCCTGATTTTACGGTTATGGTTGCATTCATCCAGCTTTTGCCGGCTTTGGTTGCCAAAGTCTTCAGGCGTTTTGGCAAATCGTGGGCCTCGGGGCGCGCGATCAGCGGATACCAGACGACATAGGTGCCGGTGGCAAAGCGCTTGAGCGCGTCCCCCATGGCCACCACCACGCGACCATAGTCGGTCTTGAGCTCGTAACTCGGGTCGCACAGCACCAATGCCCGCCGGCTGGGGGGCGGCAGGAATTTCTTCAGGCCTTCAAAGCCGTCTTCCCGCAGCACCACGACCTGTCGGCCGGCCTCCAGCTGGCCGATGTTGGCTGTCAAAGCGCGGCTGTCGGTGGGATGCAGCTCGAACAGTTTGAGCCGGTCGTGCGGCCGCAGCAGGCGGTGCGTCACGAACGGGGAGCCAGGATAGACGCGCAGTGCCTTGGGCGGGTTGAAGCCGGCGACCAGGTCCACGTAGTCCTGCAGCAGGGGAGCGAGCGGTTCTGCTATCTTTTTTGTAGTGGGGTCGCCAGACGGGACGGGGGCCAGCGGCTTGTTTTTGTCCGAAAGCAGGCGGAAGATGCCGTCCGCAGCCTCGCCGCTGAGTTCGGCCTGGTCGCTGTCCAGCCGGTACAGGCCCGCCCCCGCGTGGGTGTCCACCACGGTCAGGGCCGCCTCTTTTTCCGTCAGGTGGCGAAGCACGGCAATCAGCACGGCGTGCTTGAGCACGTCCGCGTGGTTGCCGGCATGGAAGCTGTGGCGGTAGCTGAACATCGCCTGATGGTACCTTGGGCCGTCACGAGCTGATTGCCCTAACCCATTGATTTTTCGTATAATCTTTGGCTTCGCAGCGCATTTGTGGTCCCGCGGCGAAGGCACTGAAAAGTGCAACCCCACCTAAGAGATTCCCGTCAGAGGAACGCCGACCGTGGAAAAGGGCCCGCCAAACCAGCTCCTTTCAAGGAATCTCATGTCTACGTTCAGCGCAAAACCCGCTGACGTGAAGCACGAGTGGTTTGTGATTGACGCGACCGACAAGGTCCTCGGACGAGTAGCCAGCGAAGTTGCTCTCCGTTTGCGCGGCAAACACAAGGCCATTTACACGCCTCACGTCGATACCGGCGACTTCATTGTCGTCATCAATGCAGCCCAGCTGCGCGTCACCGGCGCCAAGCCGCTTGACAAGGTGTACTACCGCCATTCCGGTTATCCGGGCGGCATCACCGCCACCAACTTCCGCGACATGCAGGCCAAGCATCCCGGCCGTGCGCTCGAGAAGGCCGTCAAGGGCATGCTGCCCAAGGGTCCTCTGGGCTACGCGATGATCAAGAAACTCAAGGTGTATGGTGGTGCCGAGCATCCCCACACCGCCCAGCAGCCCAAGGTGCTGGAAATCGCAGCACTTTCCAGCGGGGTGGCCAAATGATCGGTGATTGGAACAATGGCACGGGTCGCCGCAAATCCAGCGTGGCCCGCGTATTCCTGAAAAAGGGCACCGGCAAGATCACGGTGAACGGCAAGGACATCCAAGCCTACTTCGGCCGCGAGACGTCCATCATGATTGCCAAGCAACCGCTGTTCCTGACCAACCATGTCGAAACCTTCGACATCCAGGTCAACGTGCACGGTGGTGGCGAGTCCGGCCAGGCCGGCGCCACCCGCCACGGCATCACCCGCGCGCTGATCGACTACGACGCGGCGCTCAAGCCAGTGCTGAGCCAGGCCGGTTTCGTGACCCGCGACGCACGCGAAGTCGAGCGCAAGAAGGTCGGCCTGCATTCCGCACGCCGCCGCAAGCAGTTCTCCAAGCGCTGATCGGCGTTGGCACTGCTGCCCGGAAAGACCGCCCGCATGGCGGTCTTTTTCTTTATGTGGCGCTGCTAGACTCCCAGTCCCATGCGCTTTCGCCTGCTCCGCCGACGCCTGACCATCAGCGCCCCGCGCATGGCGGTGCGCAGCGCCATGCCCTGGCCGCTGCGCTGGGTGGTCGTGGCCATCGTGCTCGGGTTCTGCGCAGCCATCGGACTTTGGGCTTTTGAGTTCGGCAAGGACATTGCCGGGCTGGACAAGGACGCCAAGGAAGAGCTGGTCAAGCTGCGCGACGAGGCCAAGCGGCTGCGCGAGGAGCGCGACAAGGCGCAGTCGGTCGCGAACACCTCGGGAAGCCTGCTCACGGCCGAACGCGCCGCGCAGGAAAAGCTGGCCACACAGATCCGCCAGTTGGAGGCCGACAACCGCAGCTTGCGCGACGACCTGGGTTTCTTCGAGAAGCTGATTCCGTCACCGGGCGCGGAGAGCATTGCCATCCGTGGCGTCCAGGCCGAGCTGCTGTCGCCCACCCAGTTGCGCTGGCAGGTGTTGGTCATCCAGGCGGTCAAGAACGCACCGCAGTTCACCGGCAAGATTGAACTGGCCCTCTCGGGAATTCAGGGCGGCAAGCCCTGGTCAGCGACCGTGCCCGAAGGCGGAGTAGCTGTGCAGTTGCAGCAGTATCGGCGCATCGAGGGCGTTTATGACCTGCCCCCATCCACAGTCCTCAAGGCGGTGACGGTCAAGCTCACCAAGGACGGTGTGGTCAAGGCGGTGCAGAACGTGCGTCTGTAGGCGCACCCTCTTCGGGCACCAGAGCGTCGGCGGCCAGGGCAGCGGCTCCAGCCACCGCAGTCTGCCAGGGCATGGTGGCCAGGCGGCGTGCGCCATTGAAACGCGTGCGGTAGTAGTGGTCGTCCAGCGAGCCTTCTGTCACCCGTCGCTGCACCGACGATGCGTGCACGAAGCGGCCCTTGCCGGTGTAGATCCCCACATGCGAGAAGCGGCGACCGCGGGTGTTGAAGAACACCAGGTCGCCTGGCTGCAAATCAGCCACCTCAACCGGCCGGCCGGTTGAGGCCAATGCCGCGGAGGTGCGAGGCGGCGTCTCAAGCCCCAGGCGCGACCACACCACACCGACCAGACCGCTGCAATCCAGCCCGAGCTCTGGCAGGTTGCCACCGAACCGGTAGCGGATGCCATGCAGCTCCGCGGTCAGCCGCTGCAGCAGTGCCGCACCCCCCGCAAGGGGCGTGGCAAGGGTGTCCACGGGGGCTGCCGCCTTCGCAGAAGCGTCGGCGTGCGCTGCGCCTACAGCAGTCTGGGCCAGGCTCGTGCCGGCAGCGGCCCACACGGTGGCTGCGGCGAGGATCAGGCGGATTCGCGGACGCAGACGCATGGCGGGCTCAGCGAGGCCGCGCCGCGCGAGGCAGCGTGCCGACCCAGTTGTCGAACGCAGCGCGACCGGCGGCATCCGCGGGAACCTGCAGGAACTGGCCGCTGTAGCGCGCCTCACGACCCAGCCAGTTGACCAGGTGGGCGGAGAACTGGCGCTCGTCCGGCACTGGCACCTTGCGTTCGGTGAAGGTCACCGGCAGGAACTCGATGCCCAGCAACTCGCCACGGCTGCCCAGCTGCACGCCGGCGATGGCCGACAGCGACGCCATGCCGCGGATCGACAGGCCGCCTACCCCCACAAAGTTGCCCAGCGAATGGAACACGGGCTTGCCCTTGTAGCACTCGATCGAACGCAACACGTGGGGCCCGTGCCCGACCACCACGTCGGCTCCGGCATCGATGGCTGCGCGGGCGAACGCCACGGCGTTGCCACGGTTCTCGCCCAGGTAGGTCTCGGCCTCGTTGGCATGCCAGATGGCTTCGTCGCCCTCTGCGCCACCATGGAATGTAGCTATCACGTACTGGGCCTCGGCGCGCGCGCGTGCCACCAGTCGGGCCGCCGATTCGAGGTGCTGGATCATGTCCTGGCGCGGATAAAAGCCGAATCCGACCACCGCCACCTTGAGGCCCTTGACCTCGAACGTGGCGTATTCGCCCTTCAGGCCTGCAATGGCGACCGAGGCGTCCCGCAAGTGCTTCAGCGTGTCGGCAAAGCCGATCTCCCCGAAGTCGTTGCTGTGGTTGTTGGCCACGGTGACGGCCCGGAAATTCATCTGGCGCAGCAGGCCGGCGTAATGGGGTGGAAACCGGAAGGCAAACGCCCGCCCGGAGCCGGTGGCCTTGAGGGTCTTGGGATGCCGGGTCAGCACGCCTTCGAGGTTGCCTACAGAGGCGTCGGCCGACTTGAGATAGTCCTCCACACCGGCAAAGTAGAGCTTTTCCCATTCCGGCGGGATGTTCTCAACCAGGTGGTTGTTGCCCAGAACCAGGTCACCCACGAAGCGAAGCGTGATGGGGGCCGCACCAGCGCGCTGCATCGTGACCGGCGCCGGACATCCGGTGCCCGGACCGGCCGGCGCCTGGGCAACAGACCCTGTCGCCCAAAGGCCCGACAGTGCCAGCAGGGCCGGCAGGACGAACCCGCGCCTGTTGGAGCGGGTCTGAAAGTGTTTGGTCATCGGGGGTTCACGCACTAAACTGGCAGACCGCGCATTTTCGCATTGATCAAGCGACCACCCCGAGGAGACCCTCCATGAGCATTTTTGGCAAGAAAGCCCAGCCCCCGATCAAGAGCCTGATCGCGCAAGGAAGCCAGATCGAGGGGCATCTGCGGTTTACCGATGGTCTGCGCGTGGATGGAGATGTGAGCGGCGACATCCGTGCCAACGACGCGTCGCCAAGCTTGCTCGTCATTTCAGAATGCGCAACTGTGACCGGCGAAATCCGTGCTGACCACGTGATCATCAATGGCCACGTCATGGGCCCGGTCCATGCGCACGAGCTCCTTGAACTCCAGCCCAAGGCCCGTATTGAGGGTGACATTTACTACAAGGCGCTGGAGATGCACCAGGGAGCGGTCATCGCCGGTCAGTTGCGCCCCATGTCCGATGCGGACGAAAAGCCCACACTGAAACTGGCGGCAAACAACCCCTGACTGAATTCCCGAGCGATTTCCGCTAGTATTCGGCCAGTTACAGGAGTGTTGCCATGAGTGCCGTTGCCGAACAGATCCAGACCGAGATGCCTGCGCCGCTGAACTTCACCGACAGTGCGGCTGCCAAGGTGGCGGACCTCATTGCCGAAGAAGGCAACCCGGACCTGAAGCTGCGCGTGTTTGTGCAGGGTGGGGGATGCTCCGGCTTCCAGTACGGTTTCACCTTTGACGAAATCACCAACGAAGACGACACGGTGATGACCAAGAACGGCGTGTCCCTGTTGATTGACGCGATGAGCTACCAGTACCTGGTGGGCGCCGAGATCGACTACAAGGAAGATCTTCAGGGTGCCCAGTTCGTGATCAAGAACCCCAATGCCACCACGACCTGCGGCTGCGGTTCGAGCTTCTCGACCTAACGAGGGAAAAGCCCCCCCAGCACACGGGCGCCACGGGCGCCCGTTGTTTTGTGCAGCTCCAATGGCTCGCGCCGGACGCAGCGGCAGGCAAGCCAGGCAAAGGCCAGCGCCTCGACCTGCAGCGGCGGCAGGCCTTCGGCAGAAGTGGATTCAACCCGCACACCGGGCAGCAGGGCCGCCAGGCGGGCCATCAGGTGTACGTTCAGCGCTCCACCGCCACAGACCAGCAACCGGTTCGATGACGGGCCGTGCTCGCGAAGCGCCTGTGCGCACGCAGTGGCGGTGAGTTCGGTGAGCGTGGCCTGTACGTCCTGAGCGTTGACGCCCGGAAATCCGGCCAGATGTGCTTCCAGCCAGGTGCGGTTGAACAGGTCACGTCCCGTGCTCTTGGGGGGAGGGCGGCGGAAGTACCCATGATCCAGCATCGCTGCGAGCATGGGACGGTGAACCATTCCGCCGGCAGCCCAGGCGCCGTCACGGTCAAACGGCTCTCCGGTGTGGTGCGTGCACCAGAAGTCCATCAGTGCATTGCCCGGTCCGCAGTCAAAACCGGACACGCCGCCGACGCGCGACAACAGGGTCAGGTTTGAAATGCCACCGATGTTGAGTACGGATGCTTCACCAGTCAGTCCGGAAAAAAAAGCCTGATGGAACAGCGGCGCAAGTGGTGCGCCCTGGCCGCCTGCCGCCACATCCCGGCTTCGGAAATCCGCGATCACGTCGACGCCGGTGAGTTCGGCCAGCATCGACGGATTGTTCAACTGCAGCGTGTAGCCGGCTCCGTCAAACTCTCCCGGCCGGTGCCGTACCGTCTGGCCGTGGGCGCCGATGGCGACGACCTCGGACGCAGGCAATCCAGCCTTCGCCAGAAGCGCCTGAACGACACTTGCGCAGGTGCGCACCAGCTGGTTGGTGGCCAGCGCAGAGCGATGAAGCTCATCCGGCCCCGGCGTGTTCAGTGCGAAGAGTTCCGCGCGAAGGGCGGGGTCGAATTCGGCCGACGCGTGGGCCAGCACGCGGGGTGGCGTGACTTCAAAGTCTGCAAGCACGCCATCGACGCCGTCCAGCGAAGTGCCGGACATCAGGCCGATGAAATACGCTGGCATGGGCCGGCGGATGGATCAGTTTGGCGCGCGCTACTGCGCGGATGCCGTCTGAATCGTGGAGGCCGCTGACAGCTGGATCCTGACGGCTTGCGCCAGACGGTCAAAAGCCGCCCGTGAGGCCTGCGCCACAGGCACGGCTTCGCTCTGCCGCGCAATGGTTTGGGGATCGTGATGCACGCCGTTCACGCGGAACTCGAAATGCAGGTGCGGTCCTGTGGCCCAACCCGTCGCGCCTACTGCGCCAATCTGCTGGCCCTGACCGACAGACTGGCCTTTCTTGACGAGGATGCGGCTAAGGTGCGCATAGACGGTGGTGTGGTTGTTGCGGTGCTTGACAAACACCACATTGCCAAACCCGCCTTGCACGCCGGCGAACTCCACGACACCGTCACCGACAGTGCGCACCGGTGTGCCAGTGGGCGCCGCGTAATCCGTCCCAAGGTGTGCCCGCCAGGTTTTCAGGATGGGATGCAGGCGCATCTTGAAGCCGCTGGTCACGCGAGAGAACTCCATCGGCGACGCGAGGTAGGCACGCCGCAGGCTCTGGCCATCCAGCGTGTAGTACCCACCTTTGCTGCCGGGCTCCTGGAACCACAGCGCCTGGTACGTCTTGCCGCTGTTGACAAACTCGGCCGACAGCACGCGCCCGGTGCGCAGGGGCTCGCCATCTGCCTCCAGGGCTTCGTAGACCACGCTGAAGCGGTCGCCCTTGCGCAGCGCGCGGTGAAAGTCGATGTCGCCCGAGAAGATCTCGGCCAGCTGGACCGCGATCGCGTCGGGGATGCGGGATTCCTCGGTCGCCGCAAACAGCGACGAGCGGATCACGCCGCTGCCCAGCCGCGGGGATGCCACCAAAGGAGCGGTGTCGATGCGGGATGCAAAGCCCTGGGCTGTTTTTTCGACCACCAATCGCTTGAACTGGCCGTCGTCCTCCGGGGCCCAGCGCGCACTCAGACGCAGCAGGGTGTTGTTGTCCGTGGCTTCGGCGGTGACACCGCGCCCGGCGCGCCCCCAGACGGCCTGCCGGTAGCCCGCATCACTGCGCAAAAAAGCCGCAGCCTTTGGATCGTCCACGCCCAGCCGGGCCAGCAGAGCTTCCACCGTGTCGGCCGAGCGCGATACGTCGGAGCGGTACAGGCGCAGTGTCTGGTCGATCAGCTCGGGCGAAGGCTGGGCCGTGAGCGGCTGCACCACCTCAATGACTTCGCGCACGGGCAGGTCGGCTGCATCCGGCGCAAGCGCGGCCACGGCAAATGCACCACCGCCACCACCCAGTGCCACGGCAGCCACGAGGGCCGTCAGGCGTTTCGGGTGTCGTTGCACCGCTAGGGCCAGGCGCGACAGGAATGCCGCAGAGGCGTCAAACAGGCGGTTGATCAAAACTTGGGTCTCCAGAAATCCAACAGAGGTCCGCAAGAACCGCGCCAATTAGAATCCGGCACGACCCGTGGGCGGCCAGTATAGCCAGTCGCCGCGGGCGGACATCTGAAAAAACCCTTATGAATCAAGCTCTTGTTACAAACTTTCCGGTGACAGACCGGGTTCGCGAGGCGTTGGCCGTTTCGCTGCGCGGTTGCGATGAGCTGATTCCCCAGGACGACTGGGTCAAAAAGCTTGCACGTTCTGAGGCCACCGGCGTGCCGCTGCGCATCAAGCTCGGGCTGGACCCGACGGCGCCAGACATCCATGTGGGCCACACCGTGGTGCTCAACAAGATGCGCCAGTTGCAGGACCTGGGCCATACGGTGATCTTCCTGATCGGCGACTTCACGAGCCTGATCGGCGACCCGTCCGGGCGAAACAGCACCCGTCCGCCGTTGACGGCTGAGCAAATCCGCGCCAATGCCGAGACCTACTTCGCCCAGGCCAAGCTGGTGCTGGACGAGGCCAAGACCGAGATCCGCTACAACAGCGAGTGGAGCGACCCGCTTGGCGCGCGAGGAATGATCCAGCTGGCTGCGCGGTACACCGTCGCGCGGATGATGGAGCGCAACGACTTCCACGACCGGTTCAAGGCCGGCACGCCGATCAGCGTGCACGAGTTCCTGTATCCCCTGATGCAGGGTTACGACTCGGTAGCCCTGAAAAGCGACCTGGAACTGGGCGGCACCGACCAGAAATTCAACCTGCTGGTGGGTCGCCACCTGCAGCAGGAGTATGGCCAGGAGCCCCAGTGCATCCTGACCATGCCGCTGCTCGAAGGCCTGGACGGCGTCGAGAAGATGAGCAAGAGCAAGAACAACTACATCGGCATCAGCGAGGACGCCAACACCATGTTTGCCAAGGTGCTGTCGATCTCCGACACGCTGATGTGGCGCTGGTTCACGCTGTTGTCGTTCCGAAGCGAAGCCGCCATCGCGGCGCTCAAGGCGGAAGTGGATGGCGGGCGAAACCCCAAGGACGCCAAGGTCATGCTGGCCAAGGAAATCACCGCACGCTTCCACAGCGCAGCGGCGGCCGAAGCGGCCGAACAGGACTTCATCAACCGCAGCAGGGGCGGCGTGCCGGACGACATACCCGACGTTGCGCTGTCGGGTGCGCCGCTGGGCATCGGAGCGCTGATCAAGCAGGCCGGCCTGGCGCCGTCCACCAGCGAGGCCAACCGCCTGATCGACGGTGGCGGTGTGCGCGTGGACTCGGTCGTCATCAGTGACCGCGGGTTGAAGCTGCCCGCCGGCACCCATGTGGTGCAGGTGGGCAAGCGCAAGTTCGCGCGCGTGACGCTTAGCAATGGCTGACAGGTCCGAGGGCTTCGGTTAGCAAACTGGCTCGTCGGAAGTTTCGCAAGCACAGGTCGGTGGCAACCCTCTCCAGAACTATTCAACGCCGCCGCGCGGCTTCAAGCATCTCGATCATTTCCCGGTAGCCACGTGTGCGTGCCAGTTGAAGGGGCGTCTGGCCCTGGCGGTCGGTCAGTTGCAGGTTTGCTCCCGCATCGATCAGGGCCTTCAGTGTGGCACGGTGCCGCGGCCCGCCATCGCCCAGCACGATCGATTCAATCACCGCCGTCCAGTGCAGGTTGTTCACATGGTCCAGTGGGGCGCCCGCCGCAATCAGCTGTCGCACCACCCCATCGTGGCCCAGGTGGGCAGCGGCAATCAGGGCGGTGCCGTCGTAGCGGCTGGTGGTGAGCTTCGCGCTCGCGCCCAGGGACAACAAGACGCGAAGTGTCTCTTCGTCATCGGCTACCGAAGCGATGGTCACGCCGTCGTAGCGGTCTTGCTCCAGCAGGTTGATGTCGGCGCCGGCCTTGACCAGTGCACGAACGGCATCGCGCTGCCGTGCAAACGTGGCCACATGCAGGGGAGTGCGGCCGTAGCTGTCACGGGCGTTGAGATCCGCCCTGTCCCCGGCAAGTTTTCCGATGGCAGTGACGTCGCCCTTGTGGGCGGCGGCATGAAGCCCGGTGTAGCGTGCGATCTCGGTGGGAGTGGGGGGCACTTGCGCCTGCGTGCCGGACATGGCGAACAGCGGCAGGGCCAGCAGACATTGGCGAAGCAACATGGTGAGCATGCTTGGATGGTACCCGCTGGGTCACAATGTGCGCATGACCCCCGCCCATGTCAGCTTCCTGACGCCCCGGCGCCTCTTGCAGGCCTCCGTGGTTGTGGCCGTCATCACCATCACGCTCAAGACACTGGCTTGGTACCTGACGGATTCGGTGGGCCTTCTGTCGGACGCGATGGAATCGTTTGTCAACCTGGCGAGCGCCGTCTTTGCGCTTGCAATGGTGACCATCGCCGCCCGCCCACCTGATGAAGACCACCCTTATGGCCACCACAAGGCCGAGTATTTTTCGTCGGGATTCGAGGGCATCCTGATCATTGCCGCAGCCTTGGGCATCATCTGGGCCGCCGGTCACCGGCTGTTTGACCCGCAGCCGTTGGAGCAGCTCGGCTGGGGACTCGCGTTGTCCGTCGCCAGCTCGGCGCTCAATGGCTTGCTGGCCTGGGTCATGTTCCGGGCGGCGCGCGAGCATCGCTCGATAGCGTTGGAGGCCGATGCCCGTCACCTGGTGACCGACGTCTGGACTTCGGCGGGCGTCGTGGTGGGGCTGGGCGGCGTCTGGCTGACAGGCTGGCTGTGGCTTGATGCGCTGGTGGGCATGGGCGTGGCACTGAACATCCTGCGCGAGGGCTTTCACCTCATGCAACGCTCTTCACAGGGGCTGATGGACGAGGCGCTCGAGCCTGAGGTGCTGGTCGAGATCCGCAAGACCCTGGCCATTTTTGAACACGCAACGATACGTTTTGACCACATCACCACGCGCAAGGCTGGACAGAGGCGCTTTGTGGACTTGCACATGCACATGCCCGCAGGCTGGACGCTGGGGCGTGCCGCCGCTGTGCGCACCAGCGTCGAGCAGGCCTTGATGAGTGCCGTGCCCGGCCTTCGCGCCACCATCCAGTTGCTGCCCACCGACGTGGAGGCGCACTTTGACGACCAGAAGGACCTGATCTGATGCTGGCGCTGGTCCAGCGGGTGAGCCAGGCCCGAGTGGTGGTCGAAGGCGACGTGGTGGGCGAAATCGGGCCAGGCTTGCTCGTGCTGGTGTGCGCCGAACGCGGCGACACCGCGACCCATGCCGACCGGCTGCTGGCCAAGTTGCTGAAGTTGCGGGTCTTCTCCGATGAAGCCGGCAAGATGAACCGCAGCGTGCAGGACCTGGACGGGCGCGGCGGGCATGGCGGGCTGCTGGTCGTCAGCCAGTTCACGCTGGCGGCGGACACCACCGGGGGGAACCGGCCCAGCTTCACCCAGGCGGCAGCCCCGGCCGACGGCCTGCGCCTGTACGAGCACTTTGTCACTCAGGCCCGCGCTGCCCACCCCGAGGTGCAGACAGGACGCTTCGGCGCCGACATGAAGGTTCACCTTGTCAATGACGGGCCGGTGACCATCCCGCTGACCGTGCGCTGAGGCGATCAGTAAGGCGACGGGTATCCCAGGGCGCCGAGCAGCAGGATCTCCAGCGCCTCCATCTCGAGAGCCTCCATCTCGCCGGTTTCGTGGTCGTAGCCCTGCGCGTGCAACGCCCCGTGCACCATCAGGTGTGCGTAGTGGGCCTCAAGCGCCTTGCCCTGTTCGCGGGCCTCGCGAGCAACCACCGGGGCACACAGCACCAGGTCTGCCAGGACCAGGGGCGCGCGGGCGTAATGGAAGGTCAGCACATTGGTGGCGTAATCCTTGCCACGGAATTGCCGGTTCAGCGCACGACCTTCAGCCTGGCCGACGATGCGCACGGCGATCTCGGCCGGTCCGGCCAGCGCCAACCCGACCCAGCGGCGTGCCCGCGCCAGCGTCACGGCACGGCGGTGGCCGGACGGGCTGCCCATACCGGCAAACTGCAGGGACAGCTCAAGTTCATGCGTCATTTTTGCCTCCAGCCCGCGCCAGTGCTTGCTTGTGTGCTATCTATTTTATAGCGTCGGACGCCTTGCGTGCGGCGTCATAGGCGTCCACGATGCGCGCCACCAGAGGATGGCGCACCACGTCGGCACTGGTGAAGCGGGTGTGCGCGATGCCCTTGACGCGCCGCAGGATGCGTTCGGCCTCGATCAGCCCGCTGGCCTGGCCCTTGGGCAGGTCGATCTGGCTCACATCGCCGGTAACCACGGCCTTCGCGCCAAAGCCGATGCGCGTGAGGAACATCTTCATCTGCTCGGGTGTCGTGTTCTGAGCTTCGTCCAGGATGATGAAGGCGTTGTTCAGCGTGCGCCCACGCATGAAAGCCAGTGGTGCGATTTCCAGTGCCTGGCGCTCGAAGGCCTTGACCACCTTGTCAAAGCCCATCAGGTCGTACAGCGCGTCATACAGCGGTCGCAGGTAGGGGTCGACCTTCTGGCTCAGGTCTCCGGGCAGGAAGCCCAGCTTTTCACCGGCCTCCACAGCCGGTCGTGTCAGCACGATGCGCTGCACCGCGCTGCGCTCCAGCGCATCCACCGCCATCGCCACCGCCAGATAGGTCTTGCCGGTTCCGGCTGGGCCGATGCCGAAGGTGATGTCATGGCTGGCGATGTTGTCCAGGTAGACGCTCTGGTTGGGTGTGCGCGCCTTCAGGTCGGCTCGCCGGGTGTGCAGCACCATGGCACCGTCGGCGTCTTCGGCCATCGCGCTGTCGCCAGCCAGCATGAGCTGCACGGTCTCGGCAGAAATGGGCCGGGCCGCCATCTCGTACAGGGCCTGCAGCACCTCCATGGCGCGCTGTGCCCTGGCTTTGGGGCCGTCCACACGGAATTGCTCGTGGCGATGCGCCACGCTGACCTGCAGGCCCGCCTCGATGGCGCGCAGGTGCTCGTCGGTGGGACCACACAGATGGGACAGGCGCCGGTTGTCCGGCGGGGCAAAGGAATGTCGCAGAATCACCCACCGATTGTCGCTGAACGCCCCTGCCGTGTTGAACGAACCCGTTTCCCGTGACCCCGAAGCCGACGCCGCGCCAGTGCGCGTGCGCTTCCTGCTGGCGTCTCTGCTGATCGTGGTGTTCGCGCTGCTGTCGCTGGCCCGTGCCATGCAGGAACCGTCGCTGGGCTATCGCTTTGTCGAAACCGCCGCCGGGATCGAGGCTCGGCCTACGACGGATCGCGGGCCTGTCCTGCGCCAGGTGCGGGCGCTGGACGGTTCCGGGGGAATGCGCGTCCCGCTCTCGGCGCTGCTGATGACCGAAAGCGCCGGCATCCTCAACCTGTATGCCGAACACGAAGTGTTCTTTTCCGAGCACGCCAGATTGTGGCAATTGCTGCAGGGCCCCCAGGTTCGCATCGAGCACGCGCTGGGCCTCACCACCGCGCCGGTGCGTCCGAGAGAGCTCGACGAGCTGGGGCCGCGATTCTGGTTTCCCTGGGTGGTGGCGCTGATGTCCCTGTCGGTCGGATTGGCGGTGTGGGTTTTCCGGCCGGGGGATGTGTCGGCGCGTTGGTACATGCTGGCCAGCCTGGGCTATGCGTTCGGCATGTTGTGCACGGCGGGCTGGGGCTCGCGCCTGCTGACCCAGGCGCCAGAGCTTTGGCAGGAGCTTCACCTGGCCTCGCACGCCGGCTCGTTTCTGGTGTTGGGCGGGTTGTGCATGTTGCTGTGGCGCCACCCCAGTGCCCTGGGCCTGCCCTGGTTTCCGTGGGTGCTGGGCAGCGTGTGTGCGGCGTCGCTGCTGGTGGACGGCGCCCGGCTCGTGGATTCGATCGCGTTGGGATTTCGCCTTCCGGTCGTGCTGATCGGCGTGGCGCTGACCACCTTGTACGGCCTGCAGTGGCGTGCCAGCCAGGACGACCCGGTCAAGCGGGCCCAGATCAAATGGCTGGGCCTGCTGCTGTTTGCGGCGCTGTCGGTGGTGTTTGTCGCCTACGCGTTCGGCGCCATGGGCTATGTGGTGCGTGCCCCGCAGAACTACGGGCTGGGGTGGGTCGCGCTGGTGTTCGTGGGTCTGGTGCCACTGGTCACCCGGGTGGGGCTGTTCCGGCTGGACCGCTGGTGGGCGACCGCCTGGCTGTGGTTCTTTGGGGGGCTGCTGGTGGTGGCGCTGGACATGCTGCTGCTGGTGTTGTTGCCGCTGAGCGGCGAGACGGCGCTGGCCGCCGCGCTGGCCTTGGGCGGCTGGCTGTATTTCCCCTTGCGCCAGGCCCTGTGGCGGCGGCTGGCGCGCGGTGTCCTGCCGGCCACGCGCGATGTCCTGCCCGACATCGTGGCCCTGATGGTGTCGGGGACGCGACCCGGCCAGGACGCCTCGATGCAGGCGCGCTGGATCCAGCTGTGGGACCGCGTCTTTCAGCCCCAGCACCTGCGTCCCTGCATCCATGAGGGTGAGGTGGGCATCGCCGGCGACGGGCGTGTTTTGCGCGTACCAGGCGTGGACGGTCTGGGTGGCCTGGAACTGCGTCTGGCGGCGCGCGGCGCCCGGTTGTTCAACCCCGGCGACTTGCGCCGTGCGGCAGAAATCGTGCAACTGGTGCGACAGGGCCTGGCGGCCCGTGCGTCGTATGAACGGGGCGCAGTGGAAGAGCGGGAGCGCATCGCCGCCGACCTGCACGACGACCTGGGTGCCCGGCTGCTCGGCATTGTTCAGTCGGCGGAAGCCGCGCAGGTGCCAAGGGTCGCTGCACTGGCGCGCCAGGCCATGGACGACATGCGCCTGAGCGTGCGCGGCATGACCGGCCGGCCGGTGCCAGCCTCGGTGGCGCTGGCGGATTGGCGTGCCGAACTGGTCGGCCGTCTGGACGCAGCGGGCTTTGAGGCAAGCTGGGAGGCCAGGGTGGCGCCCGACGACCCGGTGCTGCCTTCACGCCTGCACCTGCAGGTCACGCGTGTGCTGCGCGAAGCGGTTTCCAATGTGATCCGCCACAGCGGTGGCCATGTATGCCGCATCACCCTGGTGGTGGACGAACACACCCTCACGCTGGATGTGGAAGACGATGGCAGCGGCCTGGACGGTGCGCGTCGCGCCGGCATGGGGCTTCCGGGCATGGAGCGGCGCGCCCGCAACCTCGGGGGCAACCACTGGCTGGGACGGTCGGCGCTGGGCGGTGCTCAGGTGCACCTCTCGGTTCCCCTGTACCCGACGGCTGAGGCAGACCCTGCGCCGCAGCACGGGTCATCCGCTAACATCGACGCATGAAGCACGCACTCGTCGTCGAGGATCTGCCGGACATCCGCAGCTGGCTGGGCGACGTCGCGCGGGCGGCCTTCCCGGAGCTGGCGGTGCGCTCGGTGGCGCGCCGCGACGAAGCCCTGGCCTGCGTCGCCACCGATTCGTTTGATCTGGCCCTGATTGACCTGGGTCTGCCCGACGGCAGCGGCATCGATGTGGTGGCCGCCCTGCGCCGACACCAGCCGCAATCGTTTGGCGTGGTGGTCACCATCTACGACGACGATGATCACCTGTTCCCGGCGTTGCAGGCGGGCGCCTTTGGCTACCTCCTCAAGGAGCAACCGCAGGACACGCTGGTGGCGCAACTGCTGCGCATGACCCAGGGCGAGCCTCCGCTGTCGCCGCCCATTGCCCGGCGCGTGCTGGCCCATTTCGCCAGCGCCACGCAGCGGCGCAGTGACCTTGTGCGCCAGCTTGAGGGCGAAGTCAGCCTGACCGAACGGGAGACCGAGGTGCTTCAGCGCGTGGCCAAGGGCTATACCCTGCCCGAGATCGCGCAACAGTTCGGCCTGTCGCGCCACACCATTGCCGACCACATCAAGCAGGTCTACCGCAAGCTCAACGTGTCCTCGCGCGCCGAGGCGGCGCTGGAGGCGGCCAGGCGCGGGCTGGTCAAGCCGTGAGGGCCTCGCCATGATTGGTCAACTGAGGGGCACGCTGGTCGCCAGGAATCCGCCGCAGGTGCTGCTGGATTGCCATGGCGTGGGCTACGAGGTCGATGTGCCCATGAGCACCTTCTACAACCTGCCAGCGCTGGGCGAGGCGGTCACCCTGCTGACGCATTTTGTGGTGCGCGAGGACGCGCAGATCCTGTTCGGTTTTGCCACCGCCAGCGAGCGCGAGGCGTTTCGCCAGTTGATCCGCATCAGCGGGGTGGGGCCGCGCACGGCACTCAGCGTGCTCAGCGGCATGAGCGTTGCCGACATTGCCCAGGCCGTGACGGCGCAAGACGCGGGACGGTTCACCAAAGTGCCCGGCATCGGCAAGAAAACCGCCGAGCGCCTGCTGCTGGAACTCAAGGGCAAGCTCGGCGCCGACCTGGGCGTTGCCGGCGCGGTGGTGGCCAGCGACGCGCAGGCCGACATCCTGCAGGCGCTGCAGGCGCTGGGCTACAGCGACAAGGAAGCCGCGCTCGCGCTCAAGGCCCTGCCCGGTGACGTGGGTGTGAGCGAGGGTATCAAGCTCGCCCTGAAGGCACTGGCGCGCTAGATGACGATCCAGACCGACGACTTCGCACCGGTGCCGCACCAGCGCGTGGTGTCGGCCGCGCCCGCCTCGCCCAACGAGGAAGCGATCGAGCGGGCGCTGCGCCCAAAGCTGTTCGACGAGTATGTGGGCCAGGCCCGCACGCGCGAGCAGCTGGAAATTTTCATTGGCGCGGCGCGCAAGCGCGGCGAGGCGCTGGACCACGTGCTGCTGTTCGGCCCGCCGGGCCTTGGCAAGACGACGCTGTCGCACATCATCGCCCACGAACTGGGCGTGAACCTGCGCCAGACTTCGGGTCCGGTGCTGGAGAAGCCAAAGGACCTGGCAGCGTTGCTGACCAGCCTGGAAAAGAACGACGTGCTGTTCATCGACGAGATCCACCGCCTTTCGCCCGTGGTGGAGGAGATCCTCTACCCCGCGCTGGAGGACTACCAGATCGACATCATGATCGGCGAAGGTCCGGCCGCGCGCAGCATCAAGCTGGATTTGCAGCCGTTCACGCTTGTGGGCGCGACCACGCGCGCCGGCATGCTCACCAATCCGCTGCGCGACCGCTTCGGCATCGTGGCGCGTCTCGAGTTCTACACACCGGAGGAGCTGAGCCGCATCGTGCGGCGCAGCGCCGGACTGCTGAACGCGCCGATGGATGCCGAGGGCGGCACCGAGATCGCGCGGCGCTCGCGCGGCACGCCGCGGATTGCCAACCGTCTGCTGCGCCGCGTGCGCGACTATGCCGATGTCAAGGGAACCGGCCGCATTACGGTGGACATCGCCAACCAGGCGCTGAAGATGCTGGACGTGGACCCGCAGGGCTTTGACGTGATGGACCGCAAGCTGCTGGAAGCAGTGATCCACCGCTTCGACGGCGGCCCGGTGGGGCTGGACAACATCGCCGCCAGCATTGGTGAGGAGCGGGACACGATTGAAGACGTGATCGAGCCTTACCTGATCCAGCAGGGCTACCTGCAGCGCACGCCACGCGGGCGCATTGCCACGCAGGCCGCCTATCGGCATCTGGGCGTGTTGCCGCCACGCACCGACACCGGGCTGCTCGAGCCGGGTGTCTGATCTCCCGCCATGGCCCTCCCACCTCTTCAACGCCGCTGGTTCTGGATCTTGGGTGGCGTGGTGTTCGCGGCGGCACTTCTCGCGGGTGGCCTTGGCCTGCGCAGTCCCCAGGTGGATGCGGTGCAGCTTCGACAGGCGCCGCTGGTGCGCACGCTGCAGTTTTCAGCGCGGGTGGCCACGCTGTCGCGGGTGGATGTGGGCAGCACCATCACCGGTCGGGTGGCGCAGGTGCTGGTGGCTGAGGGCGCTCAGGTTCGCAGGGGCGATGCCCTGCTGCGGCTGGAGTCTGACGAACTGGTCGCCGCCGTGACGCAGGCGGTGGCCGCTGAGCGCCAGGCCGCCGCACGACTGGCCGGGCTGCGCAGCACCGGACGTTCGGCCGCCGGCGCGGCGCTGGCCCAGGCCGACGCCACGCTGCGTGCCGCGCAGGCCGAGCTCGCGCGGGTGGAGCAACTGGTGGCGCAAGGCTTCTTGAGCGGCTCGCGTCTGGACGATGCGCGCCGCGCGGTTGAGGTGGCGCAGGCCCAACAGGCCAGCGCCCGTGCCCAGTCGCAGGCCAACGCCGAGGCCGGAACCGACCTGGTGCAGGCCCAGGCCCAGCTGGCGGTGGCCCAGGCGGCCACGCAGTCGGCCCGTGCGCGACTGGCGCAAGCTGTGGTTCTGGCACCGGCGGATGCCAAAGTGCTGGCGCGCGATGTGGAGCCTGGCCAGATCGTGCAGCCCGGCAAGTCGCTGCTCAGTCTGGCACTGGCTGGCCCCACCCAGCTGCTGGCGCCGGTGGATGAGCGCTTTCTGGACCAGCTGCTGGTGGGTCAACCCGCCACCGTGGTGGCCGACGCTTTTGCCAACCAGCGCTTTGCGGCGCGGGTGCTGTCCATTGCGCCCGCGGTGGACGCCCAGCGCGGTGCAGTGGAAGTGAAGTTCACTTTGTTGCAGGCGCCGCCGGCCTACTTGCGCGAGGACATGACCCTCTCGGTGGAAGTGGAAACCGCGCGCCGCGAGCGCGCACTGGTTATCCCGCTGGCGGCTTTGCGAGGCAGTACGCCCGACGGCCTGGCGACGGTGCTGGTCAGCGCCGACGGAAAGGCCGGCACACGCGCCGTGCGGCTGGGCCTGCGCACGCTGGACGCAGCCGAGGTGCTGGAGGGCCTGGCGCCGGGCGAAAGCGTGCTGCTCGGTGGGGAACAGCACGATGGCCAGCGCGTGCGGGTCAGGACGGTGGACTGGAAGCCCGGTCAAGTGGCGGCCCCCGGCGCAGCTCCGGACGCCGGTGCTGCGCTGAGCAACGCCATGGGGCGTTGAGCCTTCATGACACCCTGGCTTGGTTTCGAACTGCGCGTGGCGCTGCGCTTTCTGCGCGAAGGCCGCATGCAGACGCTGCTGATCATCGTGGGGGTGGCGGCGGGCGTGGCGGTGATCGCCTACATTTCGGCGCTTATCAGCGGCCTGCAGGGCAATACGCTCAACAAGACACTGGGCGCACAGGCGCATGTCAGCGTTCGCTCGCCCGACGACGTGGTCGTGCCTGCTGCTGTGCCCGAGCCAGGCGCGACCGAGCTCACGCAAACCCAGCCACGGGCCCAGCGCCTGCGCTCAGTGGCCAACTGGCAGGCGCTGGTGCCGCTGCTTGAACGCATGCCGGCCATCGCGGCCGTGTCTCCCATGGTCACTGGCGGCGGCCTGGCCCTGCGTGGCGAGGCCACACAGGCCATCTCGATCGTTGGCGTGGAACTCGACCGCTACGACCGCATCGTGGGCCTGCGCGGCAAGGTCGTCCGCGGCAGCGCACGCCTTGCGCCCGGCGAGGCCATCCTGGGCAGCGACCTGGCCGCCGATCTGGGCGTGCATGTGGGCGATCGCCTTACCTTGCAAACGGGCCCCGTGAGCGATGCTGTGCGCGTGACAGCGCTGGTGGACCTGGGTGCGAAAGAGCTGAACCGCCGCACCGTCATCGTGCCGTTGCGCGCCGCGCAAAGCCTCCTGGGCCTGCCCGGGGGTGCGACCAACATCGACCTGACCGTGAAGGATGTGTGGGCGGCGCAGGCGCTGGCCGACAGCCTTCGACGCCAGTTTCCCTACAAGATTGAAAGCTGGCAGGAAAGCAACGCACAGCTGGTCTCGGCGCTCAACGCCCAGTCGGTGAGTACCGGCTTGATCCGCGCTGTGGTGCTGGTGGTGGTGGTGCTGGGCATCGCCAGCGTGCTGGTGGTGTCCGTGGTCCAAAAGGGCAAGGAGATCGGCATCTTGCGCGCCATGGGCGCCACGCGAGGGCAGATCCTGCGCCTGTTCCTGGTCCAGGGCGCGGTGGTCGGCGCGCTGGGTTCGGTGCTCGGGCTTGTTCTGGCCGTGGCCATGATCTGGCTGTTCACCAACTTCGTGCGTGGCTCCGACGGCCTGCCGCTGTTTGCGATCACGCTGCCGCCGCTGCTGGGGCTGCAGGTCGCGATGATTGCCACGGTGTGCGGCGTTCTGGCTGCGATTGCACCCGCCCGTCGCGCCGCCGCGATGGACCCGGCGCTGGCCATCCGGATCTGACGCCATGCCCGCGCTGATCGAACTGGACCAGGTTCGAAAGACCTACAACGCTGGCCTGCCCAGCGAGGCCGAAGTGCTGCATGGCCTGCAGCTTCGCGTGGACAAGGGTGAGTTCATTGCGCTGATCGGCCCGTCCGGCTCGGGCAAGAGCACGCTGCTCAACATCATTGGCCTGCTGGAGCGGATGACCAGCGGCAGCTACCGCCTGCAAGGCGAAGAAGTGCACGCCCTGGACGACGCCGGCCTCACGCTGCGCAGGCGCAACCTGCTGGGTTTTGTGTTCCAGTTCCACCACCTGCTGCCGGCCTTCACCGCGCTGGAAAACGTGACCATGCCCGCGCTGATGACCGAAGGCCGCGTAACGCCGAAGGCGCGCGACAAGGCGCGCGAGCTGCTGGCCGCCGTGGGCCTGGCCAAGGCCATGGACAAGCGGCCGGGTGAGCTGTCGGGCGGCATGCAGCAGCGGGTCGCCATCGCCCGCGCGCTGGTCATGGAGCCTGCGCTGGTGCTGGCCGACGAGCCCACCGGCAATCTGGATACCGCGTCGTCCGACGAGGTGTTCGTGCAGTTGCGGCGCATGCACGCCGAGCGAGGCGTCTCTTTTGTTGTGGTCACCCACGACCCGCGGCTTGCGGCACGCTGCGACCGGCTGGTGGAGCTGATTGACGGGCGTATAGCCCGCGACGAGCCTATTTCACATGCGATCGCAAGTGATACACGATGAGAAGTTGCGCCGCATAGTAGGTCGACAGCACCCAGACCTGCGACATCGGCAGCGGTGAGACAAACCGGTTCACCGCCAGCAACGAGTCGCTGAGCATGAAGAACCCTGCGCCGATCGCCACGCCCAGTGCGGCCCGATCGCGCAGCACCGCAGCGCGGCCGATCGCCTGTGCGGCCATCAGGGCGATGACCACCACGTAGGCGGCCACGGGGATGCGCAGCGCCACCGGCAGGCCGCCCTGCCACAGGAAGGCGTACATGCCGCCGCCCACGGCCAGCGTCGCGGCCAGCGCGCCACGGCTGGCGAACCAGGGCGCGTCGCGGCGGAACAGCGCGATGTACAGCAGGTGGGCCACGAGGAAACTGACCAGGCCGGGGATGAAGAAGCCCGGGAACATCAGGAAGGCGTCACCCGCCAGCGAAGCGGCGAGTGCGGCCGCCAGGAGCCACTTTTCAAAGGAAAATCGGCCTCCAGGCCGCATGGGTGCTTGCTGACCCACTACAAAAACAATAGCAATCAGCATGGTCAGCGGCTTGAACACGCGGTGCAGTTCGATGTGCCCCAGTGCGGCCGTGGCGGTTGCCAGTGCGGCAGATTCGATCATCAGTGCAACTGTCATGGTGATGCGGCCCTGCAGCACCGCGCCCACGGCCCACAGGCCTGCGCACAGCGCTCCCACCCACACGCCAGCCTGCGCCAGCGGCATGCGGTCGGCAAACCAGAGGAAAGCCGCCACGCCTTGCAGAAGCAGCACGAACTGTATGGCCCCGAACACCATCACAGCGCGGCTCATCGGCGGGTGGTACGTCGGCACGCGGTCGATATCGAAAGCATGCACCGGATCGCTGGCAGCCAGGTCCGCCGGGCGCCAGCCGGGGGGCTTGAACCAGACCCGCAACTTGTCGCCCCAGCGCCGGGTGCGCCAGCTGTCGCGCGCCAGCGCCGCGTACACCTCGGCATTGGCCCACAGCGGGTCCCAGCTGTGCAGCGGCTTGCGCGTGCCGTAGACGCACTTCTCGTCTTCCTCCCTGAAGCTGCCGAACAGCCGGTCCCAGATGATCAGGATGCCGCCGTAATTGCGGTCGAGGTAGCGGTCGTTCACGGCGTGGTGAACCCGGTGGTTGGAGGGGCTGCAGAACCAGCGGTCGAACCAGCCGAGCTTGGGCACGTGCTCGGTGTGCACCCAGAACTGGTAGAGCAGGTCGACAAGGGCCACCACGCCAAACACCAGTGGCGGTACACCGGCCACGGCCATCGGCAGGTAGAAGATCCATCCCAGCAGCGCGCCGCTGCTGGTCTGGCGCAGCGCGGTGGACAGGTTGTAGTCCTGGCTCTGGTGGTGCACCACGTGCGCGGCCCAGAACACCGCCACCTCATGGCCCGCCCGGTGCAGCCAGTAGTAGCAGAAGTCGTAGAACAGCAGCGCCAGCAGCCAGCCGGCCCAGGTGGTCCAGAAGGCGTGGTCGGGAAACAGCGCCACCGACGAATACACGGCGGTGTAGATGCCGACGCGCAACAGCCGGGTGAAGACCGCGCTGATCTGGCTGAGCATGCCCAGCCCGATGCTGTTGATGGCGTCGTTCAGGCGGTAGGTATTGCGTTTTCTGGCCAGACCCCAGGCGAATTCCGCCGCGATGAGCAGGAAGAACACCGGGGTGGCCAGGACGATGATCTGGCTGGGGCTGAGGGTCATGGGCTCATTGTCGGCGGCCTGCCTGGCGGATGCTGCTGGTGCCTTCCCTGAGGCTGCAGCAGGTGTCCGGAGCGGCTTCTAGCCAAACTCACACACAATGTCCTGCCGTTTTTCGCCCGGCGGCCAGGCGATGCGCTCCAGCGCGACGATTTCCCAGCTGAACTCCGGGCTGATGCGCTGGCTCAGCATGGCCGCGACGGCTTCACGCATGGCGTCCGACAGCGGCATGGCCAGCACCAGTTCGACGCGGATGCGGTCGTGTGCCTGCTGCACCAGCCGGAACTCGCGCACCGGAGCCACATCCAGCCAGTCGCTGGCGGTCAGACGCACGAACAAGCCCCTCCCCGAAGGCGTGCGCAGCAGGCCACGCCGGCGCCCCAGCAGCTGCGTCAGCGTTGGCAACCCGGCCCCGCAGGCAGGGCAGCGCGGATGCAGTGCGGCCACATCACCCAGGTCGTAGCGGATGGCCGGGCTGGCCCAGTGGTGCAGGCCGGTGACCAGCACACGACCGGTCTCGCCCTGTGGCAGCGCCTGGCCCGCGTCGTCCACGGTTTCGACGATGGTGTTGGTCACGGCCACATGGTAGGGCGGGTCGTCGCCCCTGTCGTTCGGACATTGCCAGGCGACGGGGCCGATTTCCTCGCACGAGTACCGGTCGCGAATGGAGGCGCCCAGTACCTGGCGCGTGCGCTGGCGCAGCCGTGCTTCGATGGTCCCGCCGAAGGTGATGACCTGTTCCAGCCCTGACGGGGGGGTCGCATCGCCCGCTTCATACGCCTCCAGCATGCCCGACAGGACAGTCGGATTCACGGCCAGCCAGGCCGGCGCCAGGCGCGCGAGCCATTGCGCGTGCTCCGCCATGCTGAAGTCGGTGTTGCGACGGGTGTAGAGGTGGCTTTCTCCCAGCCAGGGGTTGCCGCGCGCAAACACGTGCTCCAGACCGGGGTGCGGGTCGGTGCGCGAACCCAGGGCGGCGCGCGTGCGCATAAGGTCGCGACCGTGGCGGGGGTGGCCGGCATGGAAATGATTGCGCACGACGCGCAGTGAGTGTTGCGAGACAAAGAAGCGCACCGGCATGCCAGTGGAACCAGAGGTGCTGTGCGGGAGCGCGTCACCGTGCGCCGCGGGCAGGGGCAGCGCGCCGTGGGACTCGACAAGGCGGCGGAATTCCGCACGCTCCAGGATGGGCAGCTGCGTCTGCCGGGAGACCGGACCGTTGCGGCGCAACCGGTCACGCCAGGCAGGTGAGGCCTGCACCACGAAGGCCAGCAGGCGTTGCAGGGACTTCGTCTGGAAGGCCTGCCACACCGCAGGTGGCGCGCGCTCCAGTGTCAGGATCAGTCCCACGTCGGCGATGCGCTGCGCGTCCAGGCCGTCCACGCGCGCGGGCCACTGCCAGGATGCCGGTGTCTCCAGTGGGGGTGCCGGGGCGAATTCCATGGTGCCTGTCTCGTGTGGTCAAACCAGGCTCAACACGTCCTGACGCTTGATGCCCGGTCCCCAGGCAATGCGGTCAACCTGCCGGATTTCGAACGTGAACGAAGGATCGACCACGCGCGCCAGCATGGCCTGCGCCGTCTCGTGGTCGGACGCCGTAAGGGGCCGCTCCACCACCAGTTCGACCAGCATGTGTGAGGGGGAGTCCTGCACCAGACGGTGTTCGCGCACGGGCAGGATGGACAGCCAGTCCTTGCCGGTCAGCTTGAGGTACTTGCGTTCACCCGAGGGCAGGCGCACCAGGAAGCGCTTTCGCCCCAGCAATTGCGTCAGCGACGGCACCTGCGCGCCGCATGCCGGGCAGCGTGGGTGCAGGGCGGCAATGTCGCCGATGTCGTAGCGGATGACGGGCGTGGCCCAGTGGTGCAGGCCGGTCACCAGCACGCGGCCTGCCTGCCCGGGCGTGCAGGGCGAATCGCTCTCATCTACGGTCTCCACCACCGCGTTGCCCACGCACACGTGGTACGCCGGCGTTTCGCTGGCGTCGTGCGGGCACTGCAGGGCGACCGGGCCGATCTCCTCGCAGGTGTAGCGGTCGCGTATGGACGCGCCGGTCAGGGCGCGTGTGCGCTGCCGCAGCACGTCGTCCACCGTTTCTCCAATGGTCAGCACCTGTTCGAGCCCCGCCGGTGGAGAAACCGCGCCCGACTCGATCTCGTCCAGCATGCCGCGCAGCACCGACGGCGCGGTGTTCAGGTACGCCGGCCCGGTGTCGTGCAGCCACTGCGCGTGCTCGCGGATGGTGCCCTGCTGGCTGTTCCGCCCCACCATCGGGCCCATTCCCAACCACCTGTCCCCGGTGATCACCTGGTGCGGCTGACCGGGGTGCGGGGCAAATCGCGTGAGCAAGCCGGCGAACAGGCGCCGCAGGTCACGGCCATGGCGTGCGTGATCCGCCAGGTAGTGGCTGTCTGAGACGCGCTGGGCCAGGGCGCTGACGTAAAAGTCGACCGGGACGCCGCTGGAGCCGGAGGTCAGGCCCTTTCGCGCGCCACCATGTGCGGGGGGCATGGGCAATGGCCCACCTGCGTCCGCAACGGAAGCGCGCAGCTGTTCACGCTGCAGCACGGGCAACCGGGCCAGGATGTGAAGTTGAGACCCAGCCAGCCAGTCGCGCCACCACGGCGAGGACTGCCGCGCGTGGGCCAGCAGGCGCTGCAGCGCCTGGCGCTGCACAGCCTGGTGCAAGGCGGCGGGGCCGCGCTCCAGCACCTGGATGAAGTGCTGGTCCGCCAGCCGCAGCGCTACGTGGCCGGGCGCGCTGTGGGGCCAGAGCCACGTGTCGGGCAGGGACCGGGGCTGGGGTTGGGCGGGCATCAGACCAGGCTGATCACGTCGCGCCGCTTGGCACCCGCAGCCACGGCGATTTGCGCAACCTGTCGCACTTCGAAACGGAACTCGGGGCCGACATGGGTGCGCAGCAGGCTGAGGACGGCTTCGTGCTCGGAGGCTGCGAGCGGCCGATCCAGCACCAGTTCGACCAGGATGTCCTCCGGCGTGCGCTGCGTCATCCGGTGCTCACGCACGGGCGCGACGGCCAGCCAGTCCTTGGCCCGGACCAGGACATACCGGCGCTCGCCCGATGGTGCCTTGATCAGGAACATGCGCCGACCCGGCAACTGGGTAAGCACCGGCCCCTGGGCGCCGCAATGGCAACGCGGCCGCATCGCCGCCTCGTCGCCAATGTCGTACCGGATCACGGGTGTCGCCCAGTGGTGCAGGCCCGTCATCAGCAGCCGCCCGGTCTGGCCGGGCGCGCACGGCTGCAGGTGCTCGTCCACCACCTCGAGAATGGCGTTGGATACCGTCACGTGGTAGGCGGGGGTATCGCTGGTGTCGTGCGGACACTGCAGGGCGATGGGTCCGATTTCTTCACACGAATAGCGGTCGCGGATGGAAGCGCCCAGCAAGCGGCGGGTGCGCTCGCGCAGCGCCGGCGTCACGGTGTCGCCCAGCGTCAGCACCTGTGTCAGCGCCGTCGGTGCCGCAAGGCCGGATTCGAACTCGTCGAGCATGCCGTCCAGCATCACCGGCGTGACCGCCACGCTGGCCGGGTTCACGCGCGCCAGCCACTGGGCGTTCTCGCGCAGGGTGAACTGGTTCATGCGGCGCGAATACACCGGACCGTCGCCCATCCAGGGCTGCGCCGGACTTTCGATGTGCTCGCGGCCCGGGTGAGGCGCCGGGCGCGTGCTCAGCGCTGCGCGCGGCATCCGCAGATCGCGGCCATGGCGCACATGGTCGGCCAGGTAGTGATGACCCACCATGCGGTTGGCGAACTCGGCCATGTGGAACCGCAGCGGAATGCCGGAGCTGCCCGAGGTCGAGCGCTCGACCACGCGTCCATGCGATGATGGAACAGGCAGCGCGCCCTCGGTCTCGCACTGCGCGCGCAACTCCGTGCGCGTGAGCACCGGCAACCGCGACAGATGTGCCAGCTCGGGCGGGTCGCCCAATGCGGCGAGGCGGGCCCGCCACCAGGGAGAGACCTGGCGCGCGTGACGAACCAGATCGGTGAAGGCACGGGCCTGGAACTCCGCCTGCATGTCGGCGGTGCCGTTTTCCAGCGCCAGGATGGCCTGCACATCCACGAGGCGCTGCACCAGTGCGGCTGGTACCTGGTACGGCCAGTCGATGCCGGGGGACGCTGTGGTTTCGCTGTACGTGATCATTGGAGCGCGCCGCGCGTGTCCACACGCAGGATGCGCTCCACCCGGCCGCCTGCGATGCCGCCGCGCACACCGATCATGAAGTCGTGCAGGTTGACCGTGGGGTCACAGTGGCCGGGAACCAGCCAGACGGTCGCGCCCAGCGCCGGCAGGTCGGGGCCACGCAGCAGGCCGTGCTCGTCGCCACCGTTGGCGTATTCCAGTGTCTGGCCATGCACCAGCGGCAGGCCGGAGTCGATGGCCTGGGTTTTGTGCCCCGCATCACAGACCGCGCGGTCTGCGGCGCGGCTGATGACCTGTGACTTGACGAACAGCGCCTGCTCGAACACCGGCTGGGCCGGGTCGCGTTCATTGCGCGCGTAGTCGGCGTCCATGAACAGGAACGAGCCGGCCTGCAGTTCGCCCCACACACCGCTGGCGGCCTCCAGCGCGAAAGTGCCTGTACCCGCACCCGTCACCAGCGGCACCGGGATGCCAGCTTCCTCGATCATGCTGCGCGTGAACTGGACATCATCCAGGGCGACGGCGATGGCGTCGCGCCGCTCCTGGACACTGCGCAGGTGCTGCGCACGGCCCTGGTACGCCTGCAGGCCGGCCATCTGCAGACCCGCCTGGGCGACCACCTCGCGGGCAACGGCCACGGCGGCCTCGCCGGGCTCGGCGCCACAGCGTCCGTGTCCGACGTTGATCTCGACGAACACGTGGAGTGTGGCGCTGCTTGTGGCCATCGCGCGTCCCAGTGCACGGGCGCCCTCGGGGCTGTCCACGGCGATGGCGAGCCGGCCACCCTTTTTCTGCAGCGCCTGCGCCAGCCTGGCCACCCGCGCCAGCTTGGACGGCGCCACGACCTCGTTCGAGATATAGATGTCGGTGATGCCCTGTTCGGCCAGGATTTCGGCTTCGGCGGTCTTTTGCACGCAGATGCCCACTGCCCCGGCCTGCATCTGCAACTTGGCCAGCGCCGCGCACTTGTGCATCTTGGCGTGCGGCCGAAGGCTCACGCCGTGCTTGCGCGCGAACTCCGTCATGCGGGTGAGGTTGCGCTCCATTGCGTCCAGATCGACCACCAGTGCGGGTGTGTCGATCTCGCTCACACTGCGCCCGACCAGGCTGCGCAGCGATTCAGGCAGTGGTTTCTTCGAGGAAGTCATCGTCCAGGTGAGAAGTATCCGACCATCCAACCAGGGTCAGGCTGTCAGGGGTCCACAAGAGGCGATTCACGGCGGCGTTGCCCAATTGCCAGGTGCGGGGTGCCTGCAGGCCCAGCCCGGTGGCTTCGCGGTACAGCATGTCCATGACGCCACCATGCGCCACCAGCACGATCTGTTCTCCCCTGTGGGCGGCTGCCAGACGGGCCAGGGTGGCCAGCACGCGCTCGCGCATCTGGCTGAGCGACTCGCCGCCCTCGGGGGCCCAGTGCGGGTCGCGCTGTCGCCAGCGCTGCGACTCCTGTGGCCAGCGGGCCTCGATCTCGGCGAAGGTTTGTCCTTCGAACACCCCGAAGCCGCGCTCGCGCAGGCCCTCATCCAGCACAAGGGCCACGCCCGCCGCGTCGCTGACGGCGCGTGCGGTGTCCCAGGCGCGCAGCAAGTCGCTGGTGTACACGGTATCGATCGGGTCGCGCGATGCCAGGGCGCGCGCCAGCCGCTGGGCCTGCCAGCGGCCGTTGTCGTTCAGGGGAATGTCCAGCTGGCCCTGGATGCGCGTGTCCACGTTCCACGCGGTCTCGCCATGCCGGATCGCCAGCACCCGCACCGCTTCAGCGCTCATCCGGGGATCTCCACCGGCACACGCCGCGGCCCGGCGGGCGGATTGGGGAATCCGCGGAGTGCGGCTTCGAACATGGCCGGCAGCACCGCGTCGTTGTCGGCCCAGCGGCCTTCGTGCGAAGCGTGGCTCTCATACACCAGTTGCTGCGTGTTCAGGTCGCGGATCAGCACCGAGACCTCGCGGCGGTACCAGGGCGAATCCATGCGCATCATCGGCAATACCCATCTGACGCCGCCGTTGCTCGTGATCAGGGGTTCGTGGCCGCCCGGGCCGGGATAGGGGTCGTCCCAGGGCGCCCGGGGTTCCCGCTGGGTGCGCGCGCTCAGCAGCACGCTGTACCGTGCGCCCGCCGTTACAGGGCTCAGTCCGGCGCGGGCCAGTACGGGAGCCACCGTGCGCTCCAGGGCAGCCTGCCGGTCGGCCTGCACCTGCTGGGAGGGCAGCCGCTCAAACCGGTAGCCCGCGCCGGGCTGCACGGTGGTCAGGCTCGAATGCGTGGTCACGTCGCTGTCCACCAGCCGCACGGAGCTGCAGCCGGAAATCCAGAGTGCTATCAAAAGAAGAGCGGACAATGACCGTTTCATGAGGGCTACAGCCTGAAATCTCACTCAATCCAGATGGCCTGAAGGGCGACAGGGGAGGCCTCGGGAAAGGTCTCGCCGTCAAACGCCCTGTCACCGTCTTCGCAGGGCACACCTGTCGCCTGAAGGCCCCGAAAGTCATAGTGTGCGGCATCCATGAGGTGCGAAGCCACGACATTTTGTAACGCGTGCGCCATGTTCTGCACCCGGCCGGGGTGCTTTTTCTCCCACTCGCGCAGCATGGCGGCCACCTGCTTGCGCTGCAGGTTCTCCTGGCTGCCACACAGTGTGCACGGGATGATGGGGAACTTGCGGTGCTCGGCCCAGCGCACCAGGTCGCGCTCGGCCACATAGGCCAGCGGACGGATCACGATGTGGCGGCCGTCGTCGCTCACCAGCTTCGGGGGCATGCCCTTCAACTTGCCGCCGAAGAACATGTTCAGGAAGAAGGTCTGCAGGATGTCGTCGCGGTGGTGGCCCAGGGCGATCCGGGTCGCGCCCAGCTCGTCGGCCACGCGGTACAGGATGCCGCGGCGCAGCCGGCTGCACAGGCTGCACATCGTCTTGCCCTCGGGGATCTTGTCCTTGACGATGGAATACGTGTCCTGGTTCTCGATGTGAAAGGGCACGCCCAGCGCCTTGAGGTATTGCGGCAGCACGTGCTCGGGGAATCCGGGCTGCTTCTGGTCCAGGTTGACCGCGATCAGTTCGAAACGAACCGGTGCGCGCGCCTGCATCTTCAGCAGGATGTCCAGCAGGCCGTAGCTGTCCTTGCCACCCGACAGGCACACCATCACGCGGTCGCCTTCGCCGATCATGTTGTAGTCGACGATCGCGCGGCCCACCTCGCGGCACAGGCGCTTCTCGAGCTTGTGGGTCTCCCGCTCGATCTTCAGGTCCCGCCCCGGCGGCGCAACCTCGTCACCGATCCATACTGCGCTCATTGCGTCACCATTGCCCTGTCTCGACGCGAATCGCCACTTCGCAGTCGTCAAAAATTTCCAGCTTGGCGATCTTCACCCGCACGCCCAGCACGCCCGGCAACTGCATCAGGCGCTGGGCCAACTTGCCGATCAGGCTCTCCAGCAGGTTCACGTGCTCGGAGGTGCATTCGTCGATGATGATCTGGCGCACCTTGCGGTAGTCCAGCACATGGTGGATCTCGTCATCACGCGGGCGCAGGTCCTGGGTGCCCAGGTTCAGTTCGGCATCCACCTGGATCGGTTGAGGTGTGGTTTTTTCATGGTCCAGGATGCCCAGGTTGGCGTCAAAGCGCAAACCGGTCAGGTTGAGGATCTGGGTGCCTTTGGTGAGCATGTCGGTACCGCCTGGTGTCACATGAGCGAAAAATCGCGGTCGAACTTCATCAGGTGCTGGCCGCCATCGACCAGCAGCGTGGTGCCGGTGATCGAGCGGTTTTCCAGGGCGAACCGCACCGCGGCGGCGACGTCGGCTGGCGTGGACGAGCGCTGCAGGGGCGACAACCGGTGCAATTGCTCGAAACGCTCATCGCTCAGCAGGTGACTGGTCAGCGTGAGGCCTGGCGCCACACCTACCACCCGCACGGCCGGCGCCAGTGCCAGCGCCAGCATGGTGGTGGCAGCTTCCAGCGCGGCCTTGGACAGGGTGTAGCTCAGGAAGTCGGGGTTCTGGTTCCACAGCTTCTGGTCCAGCAGGTTGACCACGGCGGCGTCCGCCCCGCGACCCACCGCGTGGGCATGCAGCGCCTGCGCCAGCACGATGGCGGCGCCCGTGTTGGTATGCAGATGCTGGTCCAGGACACGATAGCTGAAGCTGGCCGCGCTGTCGTGTTCGAACAGCGACGCGCTGTTGACCACGGCGTCGACATGGCCCATGCGCTGCACCACCGCGGGAAGCAGGGCGCGGGCGGCCTGCTCGTCCGCAAGATCGGCCTCAAAAGCGGCTGCACCCCCCGTCATTTGGGCACAATCCGCTACAGTTTTGATAGCGTCCGCGCCCGAAGACCGGTAGTGGACGGCGACTCGCCACCCGCCTGAAGCCAGCGCCAGCGCGATCTCGCGGCCAAGCCGGCGCGCGCCGCCGGTCACCAGCACGGTGCGCGGGGCCTGATTAGCAGGTTGGGGCATGGGCATTCGGGGACAATCGGGGGCAGATGACCGGACCCTCCAGTTTAACGACCGCCCTCGAAGCGCTGGTGCGCAAGGCCATGGAGCCCGCGGGCGGCTGGCTGCCGTTTGACCGTTTCATGGCGCTGGCGCTGTATGCGCCGGGCTTGGGCTACTACAGCAACACCTCGCCCAAGTTTGGCCTGATGCCCGGCTCGGGCAGCGATTTCGTCACTGCGCCCGAGCTCAGCCCGTTGTTCGGCCAGGCCCTGGCGGCCCAGGTCGGCCAGGCGCTGGAGGCCACCGGGACCGACGAGGTCTGGGAGTTTGGCGCCGGCTCCGGTGCGCTGGCGCTGCAGTTGTTGCAGGCGCTGGGTCCGAAGGTGGCGCGATACAACATTGTTGATTTGTCGGGCACCCTGCGCGCGCGCCAGCAGCAGGCGCTGGCCGGGTTTGGCGACCGCGTGCGCTGGCTGGGCGAACTGCCGGCGCAGATGAGCGGGGTGGTGGTGGGCAACGAGGTGCTGGACGCGATGCCGGTCAAGCTGCTCGCCCGCGTCGATGGGGTATGGCTTGAGCGCGGCGTGACCTTCGGGGGCGCGCAGCTCATGTTCAGCGACCGACCCACGGCCTTGCGTCCACCACTGGAGGTGGCCGGCTCGCACGACTACCTCACCGAGATCCATCCGCAGGCCGAGGCTTTCCTGCGCACGCTGGCCGACCGGATGGAGCGCGGCGCGGCATTCTTCATCGATTACGGCTTCCCCGAATCCGAGTACTACCACCCCCAGCGCGACAGCGGCACGCTGATGTGCCACCGGGCCCACCGCGCCGACACCGACCCTCTTGCCGACCTGGGGTTGAAGGACATCACCGCGCATGTCAATTTCACCGGGGCGGCGCTGGCAGCACAGGAGGCGGGATTCGAGGTGCTGGGCTACACCTCGCAAGGACGCTTCCTGCTGAACTGCGGACTGGCGCAGTCGATGCAGCAGGCCGGCCTGGCCGAACGCGCGAATGCCCAGAAGCTGCTGCTGGAGCACGAGATGGGCGAGCTGTTCAAGGTGCTGGGCCTGGTGCGTGGCGCGCCGTTTGAAGCGATGGGGTTCGCTGCGGGCGACCGCTCCCATACACTCTGACGATGATCCGCTGGTTCATCGTCATCCTGCTGGCGCTGGTGCTGTTCAGCTGGCTCACACCCTGGCTGCGCCGCGTCGGCCTTGGGCGCCTGCCCGGTGACTTCCGCTTCCGGCTGTTTGGCCGCGAATGGTTCATCCCGCTGGCCAGCACCGTGGTGCTGAGCTTCATTGCCAGCCTGATCTCTCTGGTGGTCTGACACCATGGGCGGCCCGCGCGCCTGTATCGATATCGGTGGCACCAAGGTGGCGGTCAGCCTGGTGGGTGCGCAGGGTCAGGGGTTCCTGGCGCGCCGCGTGGCGCCCACGGTGACTTCCGGCACGCCATTGGCCCTGTCCGCCCAGGTGCTGCAGATGGTGGACGAGACCTGCCGGGAGGCTGGAGTCGCTCCCGAAGCTGTGCAGCAGGCCGGAGTCGCGTCCTGCGGGCCGTTTGTGTTGCACCAGGGCGCGCTCGCGCTGGCGGCGCCCAACCTGTGCGGCGGGATCGCCGGACCGGCGCGCGGCCTGCCCAACGACTGGACCTGTCTGCCACTGGAGGCACCGCTGCGCGAGCGCTTCGCTTCAGTGCGGGTGGAAAACGACTGCATCGCCGCACTGGAGGCCGAGCGCCGCTGGGGCGCGCTTCAGGGGCTTGACCACTGCGCCTACGTGACCTGGAGCACCGGCATTGGCGTCGGCCTGTGCGTGGACGGGCACGTGCTGCGCGGAAAGAACGGCAACGCAGGCCATGCCGGACACCTGTATGTGAGCGACGACGATCCTCAGGCGCTGTGCGGCTGCGGGAACCGGGGCGATGTCGAAGCTCTGGTGGCTGGCAACGCATTGCAGCGCCGTTTCGGCTTGCCGCCCGCTGCGCTGATGGCGCAGGCCCGCAGTGGCGAGCCGGTCGCGCTGGCGCAGGTCGATGCGGCCTGCCGGGTCATGGGGCGCATGCTCTACAACCTGGTGGTCACTCTGGATTTGCAGCGCATCAGCCTGGGCGGCAGTGTGTACTGGAATCACCACGACTGGCTGCTGCCGCGCCTGCGCAGCCATGTGCACGGCCATCTCGTGGCCTTGACCCAGGGCGCGGAGCTGGTCAGCGCGGGACTGGGCGAGCGGGTCGGCGACTATGCCGCTTTGGCCCTGCTGGATTGAGCAGCCGATTGCCGAGAAAGGCGACACCAGAGGGCCACCGGACCCACAACCGCACTCAGAGGATGGCGGCCACCGCTGCGACGCGCGCCCGCCGGATGGCCTCGCCGACTTCCGGGCCCTGACGGCCCGCGGCCTGCGCGGTGCGGGCGATTCCTTCGGTGGCGACCGACAACGCGGCGGACAGCGCCACCCCCAGTCGCTCGCGCTGGGGGTAGGCGGATTCCTGGGCGCCCAGGCGGCCGCGGGCATCGCATTCGCAGGCCAGCAGCACCTGCGCAAAGCGCTGGGGTTTGCGAATCGCGTCGCAACGCTCCAACAGGCGCACGAGCGCGGCCGCGCCCAATTCACCGCTGCGGTGGATGTTGCCGTGCTCGCGCGCCACCACCTCGGCCAGTTCGGCGCACTCCACCGGCACGCGCAGGCGCTGGCACACCTGCCTGAGCAGTCTTGCACTGCGCTCCTCGTGCCCGATGTGGCGTGGCAGCACATCGGCGGGCGTCGTGCCCTTGCCCAGGTCGTGACCGAGACAGGCAAAACGCACCGGCAATGGCGCGCCCAGGCGTGCGGCCATGTCCAGCACCATCATCAGGTGCACCCCGGTGTCCACTTCGGGGTGATGGTCGGCGCGCTGGGGCACGCCCCAAAGGCGGTCAACCTCCGGCAACAGCACGCCCAGTGCGCCGCACTCGCGCAGCACCTCGAACATGCGCGACGGGCGCACTTCCATCAGGCCGCGCGAGAGCTCCTGCCACACGCGCTCGGGCACCAGCGCATCGACCTCGCCGTCGGCCACCATGCGGCGCATCAGCGACATGGTGTCGGCGGCCACCGAAAAGTCGTAAAACCGCGCTGCAAACCGCGCCAGCCGCAAGATGCGGACCGGGTCTTCAAGGAACGCGTCGCTTACATGGCGCAACACCCTGTCTGCCAGGTCTTTTCGCCCATTGTTTGGGTCAAAAATGACTGTAAGCCCCGTCGGTCCTTGCTGAGCTGCTATCGAATTGATAGTAAGGTCGCGGCGCGCCAGGTCCTGCTCCAGCGTGACGTCGGCCGCCGCATGGAAGGCAAAGCCGTGGTAGCCGCGCGCGGTCTTGCGCTCGGTGCGCGCCAGCGCGTATTCCTCTTTGGTGCGTGGATGCAGGAAGACGGGGAAGTCGCGTCCCACCGGCAAAAAGCCCTGCGCGATCATTTCCTCAGGCGTGGCGCCCACGACCACCCAGTCGCGGTCCTGCATGGGCAGGCCGAGCAACTGGTCGCGTACCGCGCCGCCGACAAGGTAGATCTGCATGGGCGGCAGTGTAGGCGCTAGCGCTTGCGGCCCTGGTCGGGCACGGGGCGCGCTCACCGGACCGTTGCGTGCGCTTCAGCCTCCGGTGGCGCGCGCCCAGGCGCCCATGCCACTGTTGCGGTCCAGCCGGTAAGGCTCCTCGAAGTCCAGGTATTCCTGCTCGGCCAGCGCGCCGTCAATCCAGTCCTTCACGCCGGGCAGGGCGGCCACCCGGCCGATGTAGGCCGAGACGGCGGGCGGCACGGGCAGCCCGTAGGTGCGCAGACGCATGCACACCGGCGCAAAGTAGGCGTCGGCGACGGTGAAGTTGCCAAACAGCATCGGGCCGCCGTGGGCCTGCAGCAAGCCCTCCCACATCTGCACGATGCGCTGGAGGTCCCCGGCCACGCCAGCGCGGTCGCGCAGGGCCAGCGCGCCGGCGTTCGGCAGATGCGCCTCGATGTTCATCGGGCAGGCCCCGCGCAGCGCGCCAAAGCCGCTGTGCATTTCGGCGCAGACACTGCGGCAGCGGGCCCGTGCCTTGGCGTCAGCGGGCCACAGCTGGCGGTCTGGGAAACGCTCGGCCAGGTATTCGGCGATGGCCAGCGTGTCCCATACGGCGAGGTCGCCGTCCACCAGCACCGGCACCCGGCCCGCTGGCGTGACGTCTGCCAGTGTGCGTTTGAAGGCCGAGTCGGGGGTGAAGGCGTCAAACCGCACCATCACCTCCTCAAACGGGATGCCAGCCTGGCGCAGCAGCACCCAGGGGCGCATGGACCAGGACGAATAGTTCTTGTTGCCGATGTAGAGCTTGAGCATGGGGCCTCCGTGAGCGGGCTCACATGCTAGCGCGCCGACGGGTCGCAATTGATGCAAAAAAACTGCGGAATTGATTCCGCCGTCAGCGCCCTGCCGTGCGCCGCAGCGCATCCAGCGCGCTGCGCGGCCCTCGGTCGCCCAGATAGCCCGGTGCCACGGCCGCCAGCGAGGCGGGCACGATGCCCAGATTCTGCAAGCCCGGCAGCGAGCCGCTGGCGATGTTGTCCACCGTCAGCGAGGCCAGGTTGTCCCGACTCATCAGCGGCTCACCCGGTGCCAGCTCCATCATCAGCGCCTGCAGGCGCCCCAGCGCCATGGGAATCGGGATCACCGGTCGGCCCAGGCCTGCGTTGACGCCGGCCCATTGCCCGGCCAGACGCACCAGCCCGGCCAGGCTGCGCACATCCGGGCCGCAGGCTTCGTAGGTGTGTCCGGCCGTGCGGTCGTCAGCCAGGCAGCGCACCACCGCCTGTGCAACGTCCTCCACCCAGACCGGTTGAAGTCGCGCGTGGGCCCCCGCAAGCGGCATCACCGGCAGCACGGCCTGCAATCGTGCAAACAGGTTCAGGAAACGGTCTCCGGCGCCAAAGATCACACTGGGTCGCAAAACCGTGAGTGACAGGCCGGCCTCACGCAAAACGGCCTCGCCAGCGGCCTTGCTGCGCTGGTACAGAGAAGGTGCGTCCGCCACCGCGCCCAGCGCGCTGATGTGGACGACACGGCGCACACCGGTGGCCAGGCAAGCTTGGGCCAGTGTGCGCGGCAGCGCTACATGCGCACGCTCAAATGCCGCCGCATTGCCGTGCAGGATGGCCACGAGGTTGACCACGGCATCGTGGCCGGACAAGAGTCGTGCCAATGCCTCGCCACCGTGCACGTCTGCTTGCACGACTTCGAGCCCCGGCAGGCTGAGCACTGCGCTGGCGTTGCCGCGCCGGCGCGTGGCCACGGTCACCGACCAACCGGCGCGCACCAGCTTCTCACACAGGTGTCGCCCTACGAAGCCGGTGCCGCCCAGGACCAGCACGCGCTTCATGGCAAGTCCTTGTTCTCGGTGGTGGCGGCCGCGTCGCGCGGGCCCACGCGCCCCAGCCGCGCGCGCAGCGACTGCGGCTGGCCACTGAGGATGGCGGCGTACACCGTGGTGTTGGCCAGCACGCGCTTGACGTACTCGCGCGTCTCGGTGAAGGGCACGTTCTCGGCCCAGACGGCAGCGTCCAGAACCGGGCCTGTGCCCCCGGGCGCGCGCCAGTTGCGGGGCCGGCTCGGCCCGGCGTTGTAGGCGGCGGCGGCCAGAGGCATCGAGCCCTCGAAGTCGTCCAGCACCAGCTTGAGGTATCCGGTGCCGATGGCGATGTTGGTGTCGCGGTCGTTGAGCTGGTCGATCGTGAAACCGGTCAGGCCGATCTTGCGTGCCGTCCAGCGCGCGGTCGCGGGCATCACCTGCATCAGGCCCGAGGCGCCGACATGGGACCGCGCGTCCATCACGAACCGGCTCTCCTGGCGGATCAGGCCGTACACGTAGGCCGGATCGAGTCCGATCTCGCCGGAGCGACGGACCACAGACTCGCGGAAAGGCATTGGAAAGCGCTGCGCCACGCTGACCTCGGAGCGGGTGCGCTCGCTGGTGTTGATGCAGCGGTCCCACACTTCGCGCTCGCAGGCGAACTGGGCCGCCGCCAGGCGCTCGCGCTCGGGCATGCCGCCGCGCGTGTGCAGGTTGGTGCTGTAGTTCCATTCGCGCACACCCTCGCCGCGCAGGCCGATCAGGATGGCATACAGGCCCCGGTTGAGGCCCGGATTCAGGCGCGCGCCTTCCATCTCCGCGGTGGTCAGCGGCGCCGGTACGGGAGGCAGCACGACCTGACGGCCCAGCTCCTCCTGTGCCAGCTGCTCATAAAAGCCGTTGATCCCGGCGATGGACTCCAGCAACTGGTGCGCTTCATGCACTTCAGGGCGCGACGCGGTGGCGTCGCTGCGCGCAGCCGGCGCCGTGGCCTTGAGCGCCCGGGCCTTCCAGTACACCCAGGCCGGGTCGCGGCGGGTCTCTTCGCCCATGGCCTGGATGGCGGCCAGCACCAGGGGCCAGCGCGGCTGGCTGCCGGCACGCAGCGCGGCGCGCACTTTCCAGGCCAGCATCTCGTCGGTCAGGTCGGCGTCGCGGGTGACGTTGGCGAAGTAGGACAGCGCCTCGGTGCCCAACCGGCCCGCACTGGCGCGCCCGACTGCGCCCCAGGCCCAGTTGCGTTCTTCGGTGGTGAGCTGCGGGGCCCATTTGTTCTCCAGGGCGCCTGCGGCAGCATCCGGGTCGTTGGCCGCCATGCGCACCAGGGCCAGGGTCACCATTTCCTTGCGGACTTTGGACGCTGCCACGACGCGCGAGGAGAGGAACTTCGCCGGGTTGGCGATCAACTCGGGCACCTGTGCGGCGACATCGGGCGCGACCAGCTCGACCGCGGCACGCGCCGCCTTGGGGCGGTTGGCCTCGACGGCCAGGCGCGCCTTGCGCCAGGCGTCCAGGGGGGTGAGCTTCTTCTCTCCCAGCAGGCGGTCGGCGGCAATGGTGCAGCCGTCGTCGGCCTCGCGCTGCGCAAGCCAGTGACGGCGCACCTCGGCGCTGGTGTCTTCGCCGGTGGAGAGGTGCTGCACCAGCAGGCCATAGCACTGGACTTCGCGGTCGTCGCGCATGCGCCAGTTGGGGTATTCGGCGGCGAAGTTGCCCCAGTCCCGGCGCTGGCCCAGCAACTGCAGCCAGTCGTTGCGCAGCCGGTCCTCCTGGTAGGTGCCGGCCCAGCGGGTCAGGAAGTCGCGCACCTCCTGCGGGCCCGCTTCATCCAGGCGTGCCCTCAGCTCCCAGTAGGCGCCCCAGGGCTCCAGTGCGTGGCCGCGCACCTGGGGCAGCAGGGCGGCCAGGCGCTTGCGGTCGCCCTTCTTCCAGGCCTGGTGCATTTCCAGGATGAGATCGTCTCCCTTGGGCTGGGCCAGCGCCACACTGGTCCCGGTCGCAACGATCAGTGTCAGAATCAGTCGAAACAGCATGCGGGGATTATGGACAAGTCAGAGGAAAAGAAGGCCCTTCGAAAAGCCCTCATCGAACAACGGTTGAGCCTGCCGGATCGCCTACAGCGTGCCGATTTGCTGCAGCAGGTCATGCGCATCTGGCTGGTGGGACGCCCCGACGTGGTGATTGGCGCCTACTGGCCGATCAAGGGCGAGTTCGATCCGCTGCCCGCCCTGCACCGCTGGAAAGAGGACGGCGAACTGATCGACGAGCCACAGCCCCGGCGCATCGGCCTGCCGGTGGTGGACAAGCTGCACAAGACCCTGACCTTCCATGCCTGGTACCCCGGTTGCCCCATGCAGGAAGACGCCTACGGCATCCCCAAGCCCAAGGACACCGAGGTGATCGTGCCCACGTTGCTGTTCGTGCCCTGCGTGGGCTATGGCGCGGGTGGCTACCGGCTGGGTTACGGTGGTGGTTTCTACGACCGCACGCTGGCCACGCTGCAGCCGCGCCCTTTCACCGTGGGGCTGGGCTTCACCACAGGGTATCTGGACGAATTCGAGCCCGAACCGCACGACATCCCCCTGGACGCCATCCTCAACGACAACGGGGTGGTCTGGCCGGTGGGATGACGGCCGGGGCGCCTCAGTCCAGGTCACCGCCTTCGTCGCTGTCGGGAACCTCGCCGATGGCCTCGCGCGTGGCGCGGGCCTGGGCACGCAGCCAGTCGCTGTAGGCGCGCACTTCGGCGCGTTCGGACTGGCGCGGCCCCGGAATCAGCCAGTACGCCATGGGGGATTCCATTCGCGTGCCCGGCAGCACCTCCACCAGGTCGCCGTTGGCCAGACTCTCGGCCACCAGCGGCAGACGGGCCAGCACCAGGCCCTGGCCGGTCAGTGCCGCCTGCACCATCTGGTAGGCGTAGTTGAAATACAGCCAGCGCTTGGGCGTCAGGCGGGTCAGGCCCTGTTCGTCAAACCAGCGCCGCCAGGTGAGCCACTCCAGATGGGTGCGGTGAGCGTCCCCGGCCTCGATCAGGGTGAACTGCGCCAGGTCGGCCGGTTTGCGCAGCGACGGGTTGCTCTTGATGAGCCAGGGGCTGGCGACAGGCGTGAGTTGTTCGCCAAACATGCGCACCGCATGCGGCGGCATGCTGGAAGCCGGGCCATAGCGCAGGGCAATGTCCACATCGGCCACGTCCAGGTCCACCGCCACGTCGGATGCGTCGATGCGGATGTCGATGTCGGGGTGTTCGCGCTGGAAGGCCTCCAGGCGCGGGATCAGCCACATCGAGGCGAACGAGGCGAAGGTGGTCAGCGAGACGCTCTTTCGTCCGGCGCTCTGACGGATCTGGCGCACCGCCGCATCCACGCGCGGCAGGGCCTGCGACACCGCGCTCAGCAGCAGCGCCCCGGCGCTGGTGAGTTCCACCGCGCGGGTGTGGCGCAGGAAGAGGCTGACACCGACTTCTTCCTCCAGTGCCTGGATCTGGCGACTGACTGCCGATTGCGTGAGCGCCATTTCTTCAGCGGCGGCCCGGAAGTTCAGGTGGCGCGACACCGCTTCAAAGGCGCGCAGGTGCCCGGCCGAGATCGGCCGGCTGCGCAGGTGCGTCTGGGAGTGCTGCATGGTCAATCCGTGTCAGGAGTGTTCAGGCGATTGATGCGTTTGTCGAATCAATAGCTTCTGTGGATTTCATTGGACTGTCAATGGGATAGCGCCGATCATTCATTCCCGAAACGACAAATCTGAAACCGGAGCGCACCATGACCTCATCTGCCCAAGCCCTGTTGCAACAGCCCGCCGCCGCCCTGCCCGGCTGCTGGAAGCTGGCCGCCGGCCGTGCGGTCACCCTGCAGCCCTCACAGCCGGGTGCGTTGCAGATCGCGCATGGCCGCGTCTGGGCCACGCTGGACGGCACGCGCGATGGCCTGCCCCGCGGTGGCGACCTGTTTCTGGAGTCCGGAGACCGGCTGGAGCTGCGTGCCGGCGAGCGGGTGGTGTTCGAGCCCTGGGGTGGAAGCGGGGATGCGCCGGCCTACTTCAGCTGGCAACCCCTGCCCGAAGCGCAGGACTCGCGCTGGACGGCGCGCGTGGTTCAGCCCCTTGCGGACTTGCGCCTGGCCCTGGCCAGCGCCGGCTTTGCGGCGCGCGGCGTCGTGGGCGCGGTGCTGCGGCTGGGTGTGGGCCTGTCGCGATTTGCTATCGATTTGGTAGCAGGTCGTGACCGCTGGGTGCGGGCTTGAGGCTTTTTTGAGGCCGCAAGCAGCGCGGCCTCCAGTGCCAGCCGCGCCCACGGCGCCATTTGGGCGGGCGACTCCATCGCATCTGCTGGTGCGGTGAAGTACCCCAGTTGCATGGTCTTGCCGCGCGCCTCATAGAGGAAAGGGGCCCCGCCGGCGGCGGCAAAACGCGCCTGCGTGCCAGGGTGGACTTTCAGGAACAGCTGCTCGAACGCGATGATCGCGATGTTCAGTCCGCCCGTGGCGATGCCCCAGCCGCCAAACATGCGGCGTGCCGTGCAGGGGCCTGCCGCCGCAAGCAGCTCACAGCAGTAGTCGGCGAATTCCCGGGTTGGCGCAGCCATGCCGACACGATAGCAGCGCCACCGGGATAATGAAGCCGCCATGGCCCGCCCCAAGTCCGCCCACCACGAGCTGCGCCGCGAGGAAATCCTCGACATCGCCGCGCAATGCTTTGCCAGCCGCAGCTACCCGGCGGCCAGCATGCAGGACATTGCCGCGGCCGGCGGCACCAGCAAGGCACGGCTGTACCACTACTACGGCAGCAAGGAGGCCTTGCTGTTCGACCTGCTGGACCGCTACACCCAGCGCCTGCTTGCGCTGATCGGCGAGGCCGAGGCAACCGCGCAGCGGCGCAACCTGGACGACCGCGCCGCGTTGCACGAGCTTGTGCGCGCCTTCCTGACGGAATACGAGACCTCGGCCACGCGGCACGTGGCGCTATTGCACGACACGCAGTTCCTGGGCGAGGCGCAGCGCGAGCTCATCCTCAACCGCCAGCGCGATGTGGTGTCGGCCATGACGCGCTTCCTGCGCCGCGCCTACCCGCAGCGCGTCACGCCGGCCAACCAGACGGCGGTGACGATGATGCTGTTCGGGATGATCAACTGGACGTTCACCTGGCTGCGACCGGACGGCGCCATGAGCTACGCCGCGTTTGCCGAGGAAGTCATCCATCTGCTCGAGCGCGGCCTGGCCTGAATCCGCGGTTGCCGGATGTTCAACAATGCGTAATTGATTACGTTTAGGTAAAATACCCCGATTCACCGGAGACACCGCATGAGCAAGGCATTTGCATCCCAGGCCGACCTGGCCGACAAGAAAATCACTTTCGAGCAACTCAGCCAGCATTGCTGGGCCTACACCGCCGAAGGCGATCCCAACTCCGGCGTGATCATCGGTGAGCGCTTCATCATGGTCAGTGACGCCACCGCCACGCCGGCCATGGCGCGCGACCTGATCGCCAGGATCCGCACGGTCAGTGACCTGCCCATCAAGTACGTGCTGCTGACGCACTACCACGCGGTGCGGGTGCTGGGCGCCTATGCCTATGCAGCGGAGGGCGCAACCGAAATCATCGCCAGCCAGGGCACGCTGGAGCTGATCCAGGAGCGCGGCGCGCAGGACATGAAGAGCGAGATCGAGCGCTTCCCGCGGCTGTTCCGCGGTGCCGATACCGTGCCGGGCCTGACCTGGCCGACGATGGTGGTGGGTGGTGGCAACCCCGTCAAGGGAGAGGTGCCGGGCAAGCTCAGCATCAACCTGGGCGGTGTGGTGGTGCAGATCTGGCACCCGGGCCCCGGCCACACCCGGGGCGACACCATTGCCTGGGTGGAAGAGGAAAAAGTCCTGTTCTCCGGCGACCTGGTCGAGTACGAGGCCGGCGTTTACACCGGCGACGCCCAGCTGGCCGAATGGCCCGCCACCCTGGAGGCGCTGCGCGCCCTGAAGGCAGAGTACATCGTGCCCGGCCGCGGCGAGGCGATGAAGGGCAACGCCAACGTCAACAAGGCGCTGGATTACACCAAGCGCTGGGTGGAGACGCTGTTCAACGCCGGCAAAGAGGCTGCGGCCGCTGGCATGGACCTGAAGGCCGCGATGGCCCACACCCGCAAGAGCATGGACCCGGTCTTCGGCCACGTGTTCATCTATGAGCACTGCCTCCCGTTTGACGTCAGCCGCGCCTACGACGAAGCCAAGGGCCTGAAGAACCCGCGCATCTGGACGGCCGAGCGCGACCAGGAGATGTGGGCCGCCCTGCAGGCCTGACGATTGGCGGTTGCGCGGTTCAGCCGCGCAGCCGGTTGAGCCAGGCCACCAGCGCATCCAGCTCGCGCGTTGTGACGCCGGTGTTGGGATCGCAGGCAATCAGCTCGGGGCAGCGCGCAGGGAACTCCCAGGTCGAATCGTCCAGCGCGCGCCATGCCACGCCAGGCGCCGGGCGGCAAGCGCGCAACCAGGCCTGGATCTCGCGGTAGCGGGCATGCGCGCCAAAGAGCGCGTTGCCTGTCACATCCACCATGCGCGCGCCCAGTGTGCGCGGCAGCCGGTCGCGAATCTGCGCGGGCGTGTAGCCAAAACGCCAGCTGGACGAGACAACGACGTCGCAGTCAAACGGTTCCAGCGCCTCGGCCAGTGCCGGCGCGCGCACAAACCCCGCCGTGGCATGTCCCGACATCGGATGCAACACCCCGTCGAAATCCAGGAACAGCAGCGGTGGCGTTCGCGTGTGGTCACCGGTGGCCATCTCAGCGGCGCTCCTGCTTGCGCTGGCGCCTCCAGTCCCACGGTGCCTGCGGCTGCGCGTCCACCCACAGGCCGCGCTCGGCCTGGCGGGCCTGGACCTCCGCTTCGCGGTAGGTCTGGCGGTCTTGCGGCGTCTGCTCGCGTTCGTACTCGCGGTAGTGCCAGGCCAGTCCGGCATGGACCTGAGCAAGGTTGGCGTCCTGCCCGTTGACCCGCACGATGCCCACGCGACGGCGGTAGCGATCGAGCTTGTCACCATCGATCTCCACGTGGCGACCAAACACCAGATCAGACAGGTGCTGCTTGGAGCGCTGGCCAAAGGGCATGCCTTTCTCGGGCGCGTCGATGCCGGCCAGACGGATCACGTGGCGCACGTGTTGTTCGTCCAGCACCGTGACGGTGTCGCCGTCGGATACGCCCACGACGGTGCCGACCAGGGAGGTGGCGAAAGCGGTCGACCACGAAAGTGCAAGCGTCCACGCCAACAGCAGCGCGAAAGCATGCACGCCGCAGCGCGGCCATGTGCCTTGCATGTTTTGTTCTCTTTCCCAACGACAGGGATGAGAACGCTGCTGCGCCCGAATGGTTTCAGCTCGCCACCAATTATTTGGGGTCAGCGGCCCTGGGCCGCCAGCACACGCAGGTCGTCTTCGTAGCTTTTGAGCCGGGCGACCGCATTGGCGCGCTGCTGGGGCGTGGTGCTGTTGTGCAGCCGCGCGGTGGCCTCGCAGCCGTCGCGGGTGATGGCTTCGATGTACTCGCGCATGGCAGGGTCCGGCGGATTGAGCGAGCGCTCGAAAAGCGCGCGCATCTCGGCCTTGACGTGGATTTCTGCGGGTGTTCCATTGCGCGTGAGCGCGCGAAGAGTCTGCAGCGCGTCCTGCTGGCGGCGCAATGTGTCGCGGTAGGTGGTGGCTGCGTCAAAGCGCGAGGCGGCAATGCTGGCGCGCACCACCGCTCGCTGCGCATCTTCCAGCGTGCCGTAGAACATCTCCGCGCGCTCGACGACCGACTTGAAGCGCCGCTGCGCCCGCTCCTGTGGTGTTCCCTCCAGCCACTCCTTTCGCCATTCGCGGTTGCGCTTTTCCAGCTGCTGCTCCAGGTGCGCCAGCTGGGCGGGCGTGAACTGGGGCGCCAGCGCGACCACGGTGGGCTCCAGGCGGTCGCTGATCATCACTAGGCGCTGGCGCACCTGCGTGAAGACCTCGCAGGCCTGCGCGGGCGAGAGGTTGTCGGGCGCCCGCCGCTGCAGGTCCTTGAGCAGGTCGGCGTAGGCGGGCAGCTGCGTCTGGCGGTGCCAGTCGTGCGCCTGCGCCAGGTCGGCGCGCAGCCTGAGCGTCTGTGGCTCGTTGAAGTCGAAATAGCCGTCGAGCCACCAGTAGGCCGCGTCGGGCGCCTGGTTGTAGGCAATGCGCACGACGCTGCATCCTCCCAACCCGAGGCCGACGGCCAGCGCGACGGCGGCCGCGCCGATAATGCGTAAAACACGTGAAGGCACAGGCATGTGGGCAAGTCTCGATGTGGTGATCATGGCGGCAGGCAAGGGCACGCGGATGAAAAGCGCGCGCCCCAAAGTGTTGCACCAACTGGGCGGACGGCCGTTGCTGGGCCATGTGGTGGAGGCCGTAGTAGGGTTAAAGCCCCGCCGCGTGATCGTCGTCACGGGTCACGGTGCTATCGAAATTGAAGCAGGTCAACAAGCACTGGCGGGGGCTGCAGGCCAATTTGCCATGGAAAGTGATATGGCGGGCCGGCTGGCGTACGTGCGCCAGGAGCCCCAGCTGGGCACCGGCCACGCGGTGCAGCAGGCCGCGCCGATGCTGGGCGACGACGGCCTCACGCTGGTCCTCAACGGCGACGTGCCGCTGATCCGCACCGCCACGCTGCAGGCGCTGGTGCAGGCCTGCGCGGGCGAGCGGCTGGCGTTGCTGACCTTGCAGGTGGCGGACGCCAGCGGCTATGGCCGCATCCTGCGGGATGCCGCCGGCGCGGTGCAGGGCATCGTCGAACACAAGGACGCCACGCCCGAGCAGCGCCGCATTGGCGAGTTCTACACCGGCTCCATGGCCGCACCCACGCGGCAGCTCAAGGCGTGGCTGGCCGGCCTGACCAACCGCAATGCCCAGGGCGAGTACTACCTGACCGATGTGGTCGCCGCCGCGGTGGCCGGCGGTACACCGGTGGTGGCCGTGCAGCCCCAGGACGCCGATGAGGTCGCGGGTGTCAACAGCCCGGTGCAACTGGCCGAACTGGAACGCGCGCTGCAGCGGCGCCGGGCCCTCGCGCTGATGGAGGCCGGCGTGCGCCTGGCCGACCCAGCGCGCTTTGACCTGCGCGGCACGCTGGTGTGCGGCACGGATGTGGAGATCGACGTCAACTGCGTTTTTGAGGGGCAGGTAAGCCTGGGCGACGGCGTGCACGTCGGCGCCAACTGCGTGATTGCCAACGCGACAATCGCCGCGGGCGCGGTGATCCATCCCATGACCCACATCGACGGCGGTGACACGGGCGTGACGGTGGGCGAGGATGCCATCGTCGGGCCCTTTGCACGGCTGCGCCCGGGCGCGCAGCTGGGTGCGCAGGTGCACATCGGCAACTTTGTCGAAGTGAAGAACGCCACCCTGGCCCGCGGCGCCAAGGCCAATCACCTGGCCTACCTGGGCGACGCCGCCGTGGGCGAGCGCGTCAACTATGGGGCCGGAGCCATCACCGCCAACTACGACGGCGCCAACAAGCATCGCACCGTGATCGGCGCCGATGTGCACGTGGGCAGCAACGCCGTGCTGGTGGCACCCGTCAACCTTGGCGCCGGAGGCACCGTGGGCGCCGGCTCCGTCATCAGCAAGGACGCACCCGACGGCGCGCTGAGCGTGGCGCGCGGCCGACAGGTGAACATCGCCAACTGGAAGCGGCCGGCGAAGAAGCCCAAGTCATAGGCCGCGCCGGGCATGGCGCGTCGCACACAGGAGCGGCATCCTTCTGGTCCGATTGCTATTGTTTTTATAGCAAAACATCAAGTATTGACGGGGGCCAAGGCCAGTTTTGGCTCAAATTTTGCGCGCTTGACGCTGAAGAAGGCCTTGACGTTGCGCACGTTCGCGTCCGACGTGAACAGGCGCTGTACCAGCGCCTGGTAGCCGGGCATGTCGCGCACATGGATGACCAGGACGAAGTCCGGCCCGGGCGTCACGCGCCAGCACTGCTGCACGGCAGCGTCGGGCGCCACGCGCGCCTCGAACGCATCCAGCCGCTCCGCGCCCTGATGCTCCAGCGACACCTCCACGATGGCGGTGAGGCCGTGCCCCTGTGAAGCAGCCAGCCTGTCGGGCGAAAGCAGCGCCACCTGCCGCTCGATCAGGCCACTGTCGACCAGCCGCTTCACGCGACGAAGGCAGGTGGCCGGGGAGACATGGACCAATGCGGCCAGCGCCTGATTGGACCGCGCAGAGTTTGTTTGCAGGGCATCCAGCAAACGGATATCGATTGAATCTAACAAAATTGATTCCATGAAGAAATAATATTTCAGCAAATTTAAGCGATGAAATATTAATTCAATAATGGTAGAAATCAGAGAATTAATTTCTGACTGACTTGCCTAACATCGGCGCACAGCAGAAAGGACATCCCCATGTGCGGCATCGTCGGCGCAGTCTCCACGCGCAACATCGTTCCCATCCTGGTGCAGGGCCTGCAGCGCCTGGAGTACCGGGGCTACGACTCCTGCGGCGTGGCGGTTCACACCGGCACGGAGTTGGTGCGCGCGCGCAGCACCGATCGCGTCAACGAACTGCAACAGCAGGTCGATGCCGAACACCTGAACGGTGTGACCGGGATTGCCCACACGCGCTGGGCCACCCACGGCGCGCCGGCGGTGCACAACGCGCACCCACACTTCAGCCATGGCAGCGAGGCAGCCACCCGGCCCGCACGGGTGGGCATGGTGCACAACGGCATCATCGAGAACCACGACGAACTGCGTGCTGCCCTGCGGGCCCGCGGCTACGTGTTTGCCAGCCAGACCGACACCGAAGTCATCGTCCACCTGATCGACAGCCTGTACGACGGCGACCTGTTTGTGGCGGTCCAGGCCGCCGTGGCCCAGCTGCACGGGGCCTATGCCATTGCCGTCGTCCACCGTGACGAGCCGCACCGGGTGGTGGGAGCGCGTGCCGGCTCCCCGCTGATCCTGGGTGTGGGCTCGGCGCAGGAAGGCATGGCAGGCGAGTGCTTTCTGGCCAGTGATGCCATGGCCCTGGCCGGCGTGACCGACCAGATCGTCTACCTGGAAGAGGGCGACGTGGTGGACCTGCAGCTGGGCCGCTACTGGATCACCGACCGCACCGCTCGCCCGATGACGCCCGCGCAGCGCCCGGTGCGCACCGTGCAGGCCCACAGCGGCGCGGCCGAGCTGGGCCCCTACCGGCATTACATGCAAAAGGAGATCTTCGAGCAGCCGCGTGCCATTGCCGACACGCTGGAAGGCATTGAAGGCATCGTGCCCGAGCTGTTTGACGGCCCCGACCACCAGCGCCCTGCGGGTGGCGCGCACGCGGTCTTCAAGGCCGTGGACAAGGTGCTGATCCTGGCCTGCGGCACCAGCTACTACAGCGGTTGCACCGCGCGTTACTGGCTGGAGGCCATCGCCGGCATCCCCACGCAGGTGGAGGTTGCCAGCGAGTACCGCTACCGCGACAGCGTGCCCGATGCCAATACCCTGGTGGTGACCATCAGCCAGAGCGGCGAGACCGCCGACACGCTGGCCGCGCTGAAGCACGCGCGCGGGCTGGGCATGGCGCATACGCTGACCATCTGCAATGTGGCCACATCCGCCATGGTGCGCGAGTGCAAGCTGGCCTACATCACCCGCGCGGGCGTGGAGATCGGCGTGGCTTCCACCAAGGCCTTCACCACGCAGCTGGCCGGGCTGTTCCTGCTGACGCTGTCGCTGGCGCAGGTCCGCGGCTATCTCGACGATGCCGCCGAGGCCCAGCACCTGAAGGCCATGCGCCACCTGCCGGTGGCGCTGCAGTCGGTGCTGGCGCTGGAGCCTCAGGTGATCGCCTGGGCCGAGGACTTTGCCCGCAAGGAGAACGCGCTTTTCCTGGGGCGGGGGCTTCACTACCCGATCGCGCTGGAAGGCGCGCTCAAGCTCAAGGAGATCAGCTACATCCACGCCGAGGCCTATCCGGCGGGCGAGCTCAAGCACGGCCCGCTGGCGCTGGTCACGGGCGAGATGCCGGTGGTCACGGTGGCACCCAACGACGCGCTGGTGGAGAAGCTGAAGAGCAACATGCAGGAAGTGCGCGCCCGCGGCGGCGTGCTCTATGTACTGGCCGATGCCGACACCCGCATTGAAAGCGGGGAGGGCATTCACGTCATCCGCATGCCTGAGCACTATGGCGCGCTGTCACCGCTGCTGCACGTGGTGCCGCTGCAACTGCTGGCGTACCACACCGCGCTGGCCCGTGGCACGGATGTGGACAAGCCGCGCAACCTGGCCAAGAGCGTGACGGTGGAGTAGGGCCACCTGCTGTCAGCACATGACAGCAGCGTGACCAGCAGGTTTGCATCAATCCCGCTAACATCCCTGCTCCCCGAATCTGCAGTACCGGCCCGCACAACGGGCGTTGGTGGCTCTTCCAGGCGCCGCCTGCTGCATCTCACAAGGATGGCTCATGCCTGTCAGTTCGCACTTCGCCTCGCGCCGCGTTGCGGCCGCCCTTTCTGCCACCACCCTGTCCATTGCCGTTGCCACCCTGCTGGTCGCCTGCAGTGGCGAGAAGCCCGGTGGCCCGCCGCCCGGTTTTGGCGGACCGCCGCCCCCCGTGGCGGTGCTTGCTGTCCAGCCCCAGACGGTGCCCGTCACCCTGGAATACACCGGCCAGACCCAGGGCGCCAAGGAGGTGGAAGTGCGCGCGCGGGTCACGGGCATCCTGCTCTCGCGCAACTACACCGAAGGCGGCGTCGTGCGCGCGGGCCAGTCGCTGTTCACCATCGACCCGGTGCCGTTCCAGACGGCGCTGGCGCGCGCCGAAGCCGACCGTGCCGCCGTCGAGGCGCGCCACTCGCAGGCACAGCGAAACGCCGCCCGTCTGAAGCCGCTGCATGAGGCCAAGGCCATCAGCCAGCGCGAGTTTGACGATGCGGTCTCGGCCGAGCAGATCGCCGCCGCCGACCTCAAGGCCGCTTCTGCCCGCGTCAGCGAAGCCCGGCTCAACCTGGAATACACCCGCGTCACCGCCCCGGTGGGCGGCGTCGCCGGCGGGGCACCGCGGCCCGAGGGCAGCCTGATTTCCGGCCCGGACGTGTTGCTGGCCACCATCGTGCAGACCGATCCGATCAAGGCGCAGTTCGGCATCCCCGACGCCGAGCACGCCCGCCTGCAGGCCGACATCAAGGCGCAGCGGCTGGTGTTGCCGGCGGCTGGCTTTGGGGTGGAACTGGCCAGTGCCGAGGGCGCGGTGCTGGCCCGCGGCGGGCGGGTGCGCTTCAGCGAGCCGCTGGTCAATGCCAGCACAGGCACCGTTCTTCACCATGCCGAGTTGCCCAACCGCGACGCCGCGCTCAAGCCCGGGCAGTTCGTGCGGGTGCGCCTGACCGGTGCCACGCGACCCGGTGTCATGCAGGTGCCCCAGCGCGCGGTGATGGAAGGGCCGCAGGGCAAGTTTGTCTACGTGGTGGCTCCCAGCGACAAGCCCGAGATGAAGGGCATGGAAGTTGCCACGGCGCGACCCGTGCAGGCGGGCGAGTGGGTGGACGGCGCGGACGGCCGCGCCTGGATCATCCGCGAGGGTCTGAAAGCCGGTGACCGCGTGATCGTGGACGGCGTGATGCGCATCGGTCCCGGTGCGCCGGTGACGGTGGGAGCGCCTGGGGGCGCGGCCTCCGGGCCGAAGCCGGCGGGAGCCGCGTCGGCGCCTGCGTCCGCGGCGAAATAAGGAGCGCCCATGTTCTCGCGCTTCTTCATTGACCGCCCGATCTTCGCGGCGGTGCTCTCCATCTTCATCATGCTGGCCGGGCTGGCCGCCATGCGCAACCTGCCGGTGGCGCAATACCCAGAGATCGCCCCTCCGGTGGTGACAGTGCAGGCCGTGTACCCCGGCGCCAGCGCGCAGGTGCTGGAGCAGACGGTGGCCGCCCCGATCGAGAACGCCATCAACGGCGTGGAGAACATGCTCTACATGAGCTCCACCTCCGCGGGCAACGGCGTGGTGCAGATCCAGGTGACTTTTGACATCGGCACCAAGGTCGACCAGGCCGCGCTGAACGTCAACAACCGCGTCAAGCAGGCCGAAGCGCGGCTGCCCCAGGAGGTGCGCCGCCAGGGCGTGACGGTGGAGAAAGGGTCCTCGTCGTTCCTGCAGGTCCTGGCGTTCTACGCGCCAGACGGCCGCTACGACGACCTGTACACCAGCAACTACGTCACGCTCAATGTGCTGGACGCGCTCAAGCGCATCCCCGGCACCACCAACGTGCAGATCTTCGGCGCCAAGGACTACGCCATGCGCATCTGGCTCAAGCCCGACCGCCTGGCGCAGTTCAAGCTCACCACCTCGGACGTGGCGCGCGCGCTCAACGAGCAGAACGCGCAGTTCGCGGCCGGCAAGGTGGGGCAGGCGCCCACCGCCGGCGCGCAGGAGCTGGTCTACACCGTGACCACGCGCGGGCGCCTGTCCGAGCCGCGCGAGTTCGAGGAGATCGTCATCCGTTCCGCGCCCGACGGCAGCAGCATCCGGCTGCGCGACGTGGCGCGGGTCGAGCTGGGCAGCAAGGACTACGACTTCGTGGGGCGCATCAATGGAAAGCCGGCCACGCTGGTGGGCATCTTCCTGCAGCCGGGCGCCAATGCGCTGGACGTGGCCAACACCGTCAAGGACACGATGAAGGGCCTGTCCGCGCGCTTCCCCGACGGGCTGACCTACAGCATCCCCTACGACACCACGCGCTTTGTGGAGGTGTCCATCCGCGAGGTCATCAAGACCCTGGCCGAGGCCATGGTGCTGGTGTTCCTGGTGGTGTTCGTGTTCCTGCAGAACTGGCGCGCCACGCTGATCCCCACGCTGGCGGTTCCGGTCTCGCTGATCGGCACATTTGCCGGGTTATACCTGCTGGGTTATTCGATCAACACACTCACGCTGTTCGGCATGGTGCTGGCCATCGGCATCGTGGTGGACGACGCCATCGTGGTGCTGGAAAACGTCGAGCGCATCATGCACGAGGAACACGTGAGCGCGCGCGAGGCCGCCATCCAGGCCATGAAGGAAGTCACCGGGCCGGTGGTGGCCATCGTGCTGGTGCTGTGCGCGGTGTTCGTGCCCATCGCCTTCCTGGGCGGGCTCACCGGCGAGTTGTACCGGCAGTTTGCGATCACGCTGTCGATCGCGGTGGTGATCTCGGGCGTGGTGGCGCTCACGCTCACGCCGGCGCTGTGCGTGCTGATCCTCAAGCGCGAGCACAAGGGCGAGAACCGCCTGTTCGCGGCCTTCAACCGGGGCTTTGGCCACGTGACAACGCGCTACACCGGCGGCGTGGGCTGGCTGCTGCGCCGCGGCGGCATCGCGCTGGCGCTGTTCGCCGGCATGGTGGCCATCACCATCGGCCTGTGGCGCGTGACGCCCGGCTCGCTGGTGCCCGACGAGGACCAGGGCTTCTACATTGCCGCGGTGATCCTGCCCGACGGCGCCTCGCTGGAGCGCACCGACAAGGTGGTGCGCGAAGTGCTGGAGGTCGTCAAGTCCAACCCCAACAACCTGGACGCGGTGTCATTTGCGGGCTTTGACTTCCTTGGCGGGGGTTTCCGCAACAACGCCGCCACCATCTTTGTCACGCAAAAACACTGGGACGAGCGCCAGGTGCCGGTGCAGGCACTGGTGGGCGAGCTGTTCATGAAGACCGCCGGCATCAAGGAGGCACTGGTGCTGGCCTTCGCGCCGCCACCGATCTTTGGTCTGGGCAACGCAGGCGGCTTCGAGTTCTACATCCAGAACCGCGGTGACAGCGGGCCCGCCCGTCTGGCCGAGGTGACCCAGCAGTTCCAGGGCGCGGTGATGCAGAGCAAGCAGCTGGCCGGTGTGCAGACGCTGTGGCGCGCGGCCACACCGCAGCTGTATGTGGACGTGGACCGAGCCCGTGCCAAGGCGCTGGGCGTGCCGCTGGACAGCGTGTTCGACACCCTGCAGGCGACGCTGGGTTCCTACTACGTCAACGACTTCAACAAGTTCGGCCGCACCTGGCAGGTGCTGATGTCCGCCGACCCGGCCTACCGAAAGCGCCCCGAGGACATTGGCCGCATGTGGGTGCGTTCCGAGCGCGGCGAGATGGTGCCGGTGTCTGCCCTGGCCACGGTGAAGTACTCCTCCGGGCCCGAGACCCTGGACCGGTTCAACAACCTTCCTGCCGTCAAGCTGTTCGGGCAGGCCGCGCCGGGGGTCAGCTCGGGGCAGGCCATAGCCGAAGTGGAGCGCATCGCCAAAGAGGTGTTGCCGCCGGACTTCAGCTACGACTGGGGCGGCGCGTCCTTCCAGGAGAAGCGGTCCTCGGGCACGTCCGGGCTGGCGCTGGGCCTGGGCGCGATCATGGTGTTCCTGATCCTGGCGGCCCAGTACGAGAAGTGGACGCTGCCCCTGTCGGTGCTGCTGGCGCTGCCGTTTGGCACCTTTGGTGCGCTGGCCGCGGTGTGGCTGCGTGGCATGACGAATGACGTGTACTTCCAGATCGGCCTGGTCACGCTGCTGGGGCTGGCGGCCAAGAACGCGATCCTGATCGTGGAGTACGCCGCGCTCAAGGCCAGCGAGGGCATGAGTGCCCCGGCCGCTGCGCTGGAGGCGGCGAGGCTGCGCTTCCGGCCCATCATCATGACGTCGCTGGCCTTCATTCTGGGTGTGCTGCCGCTGGCTTTTTCCAGCGGTGCGGGCGCGGGCGCACGCACTTCGGTGGGCACGGGTGTGATGGGCGGCATGCTGGCGGCCACCTTCCTGGCCATCTTCTTTGTGCCGCTGTTCTTCCGCGTGCTGGTCTCGCGCAAGCTGCGGGAGCGGCGAACCACGGCCGAGCTGCGTGAAGAGGCGCGCCTCGCCCACGAGAAAGCGAAGGAGGCCTCCCATGCGTAAGCCATTCACGGTGCACCGGCTTTCCGCGCTGCTGGCGGCCCTTGTGCTGGCGGGCTGCGCCACGGTCCCGCCGCCCGATGCGCCGGCCGGACCGGAACTGCCCGCCGCCTGGGGGCCGTCCAGCCCCGCGCAATTGCAGGACGGCTGGCAGGCGTTTGGCGATGCGCGGCTCAACGCGCTGATCGACGAAGCGCTCAAGGCCAACGCCGATGTGGCGCGCAGCCTCGCCCGCGTGGCCGAAGCACGTGCCCAGGCCGGCGTGACCGATGCCGATCGCGGTCCGCAGCTGGGCCTGCAAGCCGGTGCGACGCGCAGCCGGGGCTCGGTCGCTACCGGTGCGGCGCCTGCGGGAGCGCCGGTGTCCACGCGGCTGACGGCAGGCCTGCAAGCCTCTTACGAGCTGGACCTGTGGGGCCGTTTGGCGCAGGCCTCCAGCGCGGCGCGTGCCGACTGGCGCGCCAGCGAGGCCGACCTGGCTTCGGTGCGCCTCACGGTGGCGTCCGAGGTCGCCCGCCAGTACATCGCCCTGGTTTCGCTGGACGCGCAGCGCACCCTGACGCGCGACACCCTCGTGCAGCAGCGCGAGGCACTGGGCCTGCAGCGCCGCCGCGCCGAGGCGGGGGTGATCTCCGACTTCGAGCTGCGCCAGCTGGAAGGCGAGATCGCCAACCTGGAAGCCAGCCAGCCCGATCTGGACCTGCAACGCGAGCGCACGCAAAGCGCGTTGCTCGTGTTGCTGGGCCGCAGTCCGCGCGCGGTGTTCGCTGACACGCTGGTTTCGGGCACACCGGCGTTGCCGCCGATGGCGGGCCTGCCTTCGACCATGCCGTCTGAGTTGCTGCTGCGCCGGCCCGACCTGGTGCGCGCGCAGCAGCGGCTGGCCGCGGCGCAGGCGCGGGTGGAGGTGGCGCGCAAGGCGGGCTGGCCTTCGGTCAACCTGGCCGCCGGCGTGGGCACCGAGGGCGCGCGCCTGTCGGATCTCTTCAGCGGCCCGGCCTTTGTCTGGTCGCTCGGCGCCTCTGCAGCGCAGACGTTGTTTGACAGCGGACGGCGCGAGGCCGCCACCGATGCAGCGCGCGCGCGCCAGCAGCAGGCCGTGGCGGACTGGGAGTCGGCCCTCGCGCAGGCCTTTCGCGAGGTGCGCGATGCGCTCAGCGCGCAGGCGGCGGGCGAGGCATCCGCGCGCGCGCAGGGCGAGCGTGTGGCCGCGCAGGAGCGCGTGCTCGCACTCGCACGGCTGCGCTTCACCAACGGCGTGGCCAGCCAGCTGGACGTGCTGGACGCGCAGCGGGCGTTGCAGGCCGCGCGCAGCGCGCTGGTGGCGGCCGAGCAGGCGCGGCGCAATGCGCGCATCGACCTGTACAAGGCACTGGGCGGAGGCTGGAGCGGTTTGCCACCGTCCTGATGCTATTAAAACAATAGCAAGGTATTCAGCCTGGACGGGGGCTGGAGGTCAATTCTTATCAAATTTCCTCTCGGCCGCATGCAAGTCGATGCCGGAGAACCGCCCTTACCGCCGCGTGCGCCCGGGCAGCGTCCAAAGCCTGCCCAGCCAGCGGTTGTGCGTGGCGCTGACAAAAGGCCGACCCGGTTGCCCACCCGAGGGGTAGACCGTCATTTCGTTCAGGATCGCGCCTTGGGGTGTATCAAACAGGTCGATTCGCACGAAATCGAGTTCGCTGCCCAGGCGGCGGGCAATCTCCAGCATGTCTGGCAGGGTTTGGGGCCGCTCGCCCAGTGCGGCTTCGTCCACCGGAGGACGCTCTCCGGGCATGCGGATGCGGGTCCAGCCGCGGTCAAACACCAGGTAATCCGACTCTGTCCGCACAAACACCGGGCCTCCCACCGCAATCGCCTGGACGACCCCTTGCATCGTGAACAGCCGGTAGAGGCGTTGGGGCCCGTTTCCCTTTTGCGCCATGACGGGCTCGGCCAGCAGGCGCGGCGTCATCAACTGGTACGCCCACTCCGCGGCCAGGTACTTCTGGCCCAGCCACTTGCGCCACAGCGCGCGGCACGCGGCATCGTCCACGCGGCGCGAAGCCAGCGCGGTTGCGGGCTGGGGCAAGCCTTGGTCGTCCACGAAAGCGGTTCCATTGCCAAACTCGTAGAACACCCCCTCACGGCGCAACAGGTTCCACCCGCAGCCATGGCTGGCCTTGACGAAGCAGTCTGGCGGCAAGGTCCCGATTTCGAACGCGTCGGCGTTCTCCGCCATCTGCAACAGGGGCACGGTCTCCACGCCGCGCGAAAGTGCCCACTGGCGGACCAAGTACTTGTCCTGCACGGTCACCAGCAGCGGATTGCGGTCATGCCTCATGCGCCAGCGCACCTTGGCGGAAAAGCTGCCCGAGAAGTTCTCGCGCCAGATCAGCAAGCGGCGTTCAAGTGGAGTCAACTGACGGGGCCCGACGCGGTTCAGCGTGAACCGCCCCGGGTTTCATGGAGGCTGGTTGGTTCAAGTCAGGCTGCCACCGTGGAGACCTGACTGGCGAGATGCCGATCGTAGTTTGCCTCAACTTCTGCCGGCGGGATATACCCGATGGGCTCGGGCAGCCGGCGGATCAATTCGGCCTTGCTGCCCACGAAGGGTTCAATGCCAGCCTCGTCGAGTCGTTCGCTGTAGCGAAGGGACACGTACTGCGACCCCCCTGTCGATGAGAACGGATCAGCGAGCCTCCCCGAGGCTCGGGGGTTGCTTTCCCTTGAAAACGTCCCCGTTTGCCAGCGCGTCCACCAGCCCGTTGACGTAGATCTCGTCGCCCTCGATGTAGCCCGGCGTGGGGTTGTTCTCGATCACCGTCAAGCCTTCGGGCGTGTCCAGCATGTCGACTTCGTTGATGTCGGCGCCGAGGGCGCGGGTGGCGCGTTGCGCGAGCGCGATTTCCGCCGGGCTGGGCTCGTGCGGCTCAAACGTGGAGCCGGCGGAGACGCTGCCCAGCCAGGCAGGGCCGCCGGCTTGCGTGGCCACCAGGCTGCGCCGCCATGCATAGGCCAGCTGGTCGTTCACGATCGCGATGCGCAGGTCATGCGGGCGCCGTGAGACCAGAAAGGGCTGCACCACCAGCGCGCCTCCGTATTGGCCCAGCCCGCCCTGGTCCAGCAGAAGATGCAGGCTGGCTTGCCAGTCTGCCTCGTTGTCCAGCTTGCGTACGTCAACGCCGCGCCCGCCGGTGGCGCGCTTGAGCACGCGCGGCCAGCCCCAGGCGGCCAGCGTGGCGGCCTGCGCCTCCACCTCGGCGCGGTGGCGCAGCCGCAGGGTGGGAGGTGTGGACACGCCCTGCCGCGCCAGCAGACCGGCGGCCAGGTGCTTGTCGTAGTCGGCCTGGCTTGCCTGCAGGTTGTTGACGCAGCGCACGCCACGGGCCTCCAGGGCGGCCAGCCATGACAGCGCGCGCCCGATGTCGGGCCAGCAGCGGTTGGCCACGCTGGCGTACACGCGGTTGAGCACCACGTCGTGGCGCGCCAGGGTGTCCAAGCTGGCGACTTCCAGCGGCACCAGAGTGGAGGTGTGGCCCTTGCGCTCCAGGGCGCGGGCGATCTCGGGTTCGGCCCATTCCAGCCGCTGGTGCAGGATGGCGATCTTCATGGTGTGGTGCGTCGGGGCAGGGTCCATTGCCGGCCCAGCCAGCGGTTGAAGGCGGCGTCGGGGGTGGGGCGACCCGGCTCTCCGCCCGAGGGATACACAGTCATTTCGTTCAGGACGACGCCTCCGGGCGTGTCAAACAGGTCGACGCGCACAAAGTCCAGCTCCTGGCCCAGGCGCTGCGCGGTCTGCAGCATGTCGGCCAGGGTATCGGGGCGCGCGCCCAGGATGGCCTCATTCACCCGGATCTGTTCGCCTCGCATGCGCCAGCGCGTCCAGTGGGGGTCATGCATCAGGTAGTCCGAGCCGGTGCGCGCGAACTGCGGCCCCCCCACCGCGATGGCGTGCACCACGCCGCCCATGGTGAACAGGCGGTACAGGCGCAGCGGCGCTCCTCCGCGCTGGGCCAGGACGGGCTCGGCCAGCAGCCGCGGCGTCATCTCCTGGTACGCCCATTCGGCGAGCCGGTATTTCTGGCCCATCCAGCTGCGCCACAAAGCACGGGCGTCGCCGTCGTCCAGGCGGCGGGCGGCGAACGCGGCGGCGGGCAGGGGCCAGCCTTCATCGTCCACAAAATCCGCGCCGGCTCCGAACCGGTAGAACACGCCGTCACGGCGCAACAGGTTCCACTCACAGCCGTGGGTGGCCTTGACGAAGCAGTCGGGTGGCAGGGCGTCAATGTTGAACGCGTCGGCGCTCTCGGCCATTTGCAGCAGGGGTGCGGTGGGTACGCCGAGATCGCGCGCCCACTGGCGGACCAGGTATTTGTCCTGCACGGTCACCAGCAGCGGATTGCGGTCATGCTTCATGCGCCAGCGCACCTTGGCGGAAAAGCTGCCCGAGAAATTCTCGCGCCAGATCAGCAAGCGGCGTTCAAATGGAGTCACCTGACGGGGCCTGACGCGGTTCAGCGGGCCGCACCGGAAGGCGACGCGTCGCGCACCAGCCTCACGTGGTACACCAGTGGCCGCCGGCCGCCCGCTTCGCCCGTGGCGAAGTTCACGAACGGCATGATCGAGGGGTTGTTGCCCGTTTCCTTTACGTGGAAGTTGCTGCGCGGCGTGTCGGGAAAGTGGGTCTCGTCCACCACGGCGCGACCGTCGGGGAAACGCAGCGGCCGCAGCACCAGCGTGAGCAGTTCCTGTTCTGTGGGCATCCGCCAGGCGGTCTCCCGCCGCGGAGCGGCGCGCGCCAGTTCGTCGTGGCTCCAGCTTTGCCGGGGTGTGCCGGTGCATCGTCCGTCCGTGAGCGTCTGCCCCTCGGAGCAGCGCCGCCACACCAGCCGCGTGACGGTGTCCAGCACGTCGGCGCCGTCATGCAGCAGCGCATAGCGCCCGGGCGGCGCGGCGACGCTGGCGCTGGCAGCCAGAGCCGGTGCAGTGGCCGGGGGTGGAGCCTGGGCGAGTGACGCGGCCGCGCTGGTGGCCAACAGAAGCGCGACGACGGCCGCGGTGCATGGCCTGGTCAGGCCGGAATCGTGGGTGTGTGCGGACATGAGGCGGGATCGCGTGGAAACCCGTCCAGTGTAGTGAGGCCGGGCCAGCGTCTACCATTGGCGGATGCACCAATCCGCGCTCGTCCTGTTCTCTGGTGGCCAGGATTCGACCACCTGCCTGGCCTGGGCGCTGGCGCGCTACGCCCGCGTGGAAACGGTTGGTTTTGACTATGGCCAGCGCCACCGAGTCGAACTGGACGCGCGCCTTGCCGTGCTGCGGGAGCTGCGCGGACAGTTCCAGCCGTGGGCCGCGCGCCTGGGCGAGGATCACATGCTGGATCTCTCCGTGCTGGGCCAGGTCAGCGACACCTCGCTGACGCGCGACGTGGCGTTTCGCATGGAGGCGTCCGGGCTGCCCAATACCTTCGTGCCTGGGCGCAACCTGTTGTTCCTGACGCTGGCGGCAGCGCTCGCCTATCGGCGCAACCTTGAAGTGCTGGTCACTGGCGTGTGCGAGACCGATTTCTCCGGTTACCCCGATTGCCGCGACGACACCATGAAGGCCATGCAACTGGCGCTGAGCCTGGGCATGGACCGACGCTTCCTGGTGGAGACGCCGCTGATGTGGATCGACAAGGCCGCGACCTGGCGGCTGGCGCGCCAGCTGGGCGAGGCCAGTGGCGTCGCCCGGGGCGGCGCGGCGCTTGAAGCGCTGGTGATTGAACACACCCACACCTGCTACCAGGGCGACCGTGTCCACCGGCACGACTGGGGCTATGGCTGCGGCACCTGCCCGGCCTGTGCGCTGCGTGCGGGCGGCTGGACGCGCTACCGCGAGGGCGGGCTCGATGCGACCCCTTGATCCATTGAACCTCGCAGGCGCCCGCAGCCACAGGCCGCGTCCATGGCGGTGGCTGCTCACACTGGCCGGTTTGCTGGTTGCGACCAACGCCTGGTCCGAAGAGGTGCTGGTCGCCGTGGCCGCGAACTTTGCGGGCCCCATGGCCCGCATTGCCGAGGCGTTCACAGCGGCCACGGGGCACACCGTCAAGCTGTCATCGGGTTCGACCGGCAAGTTCTACGGCCAGATCACCGCGGGTGCGCCTTTCGGGGTCCTGCTTTCCGCGGACGATGAAACCCCACGCAAGCTGGTGGCGCAGGGGCATGCGGTCGCCGGCACGGAGTTCACTTATGCATTGGGCCGGCTGGTGTTGTACAGCGCGCAGCCCGGCCTGGTGGATGCGCAGGGTGCGGTGCTCGCGTCTGGCCGCTTTGCGCGGCTGTCGATTGCCAACCCCCGGGTGGCGCCCTACGGGCAGGCGGCGATGGAAGTGCTCAAGGCTCGCGGCCTCACCGACGCCCTGGCTCCAAAGCTGGTGACAGGCGAGAGCATCGCCCAGGCTTTCCAGTTTGTCGCCAGCGGCAACGCCGAACTGGGTTTTGTCGCGCTCTCGCAAGTGGCCACCCCAGGGCAGGCAGTGGCGGGGTCGTACTGGCTGGTACCGCCTTCGCTGTACGGTGAAATCCGCCAGGACGCCGTGTTGCTCAAGCCCGGCGTGGGCCGGCCCGCAGCAGCGGCATTGCTGGCCTACCTCAAGAGCCCACCCGCCCGCGCACTGATACAGACCTGGGGCTACGGCCTGACACCATGAGCGCCGCCGACTGGTCCGCCATTCGCCTCACCGCCGCGCTGGCCGCGACGACAACGGTGCTGCTGCTGCTGCTGGGCACTCCGCTGGCGTGGTGGTTGGCACGCACCCGCTCGCGCCTCAAGCCGCTGTGCGCTGCGGTGGTGGCCATGCCGCTGGTGCTGCCGCCCACGGTGATCGGCTTTTACCTGCTGGTGCTCACCGGGCCGCAGGGGATGGTGGGCCAGCTCACGCAGGCCCTGGGCCTGGGGCGGTTGCCGTTCACGTTTGCCGGACTGGTGGTGGCTTCGGTGCTGTATTCCATGCCCTTTGTGGTGCAACCGCTGCAACAGGCCTTTGAGGCGGTTCCGCGGCGCACGCTGGAGGCTGCGGCCACGTTGCGCGCCGGGCCGTGGGACCGATTCTTCTCTGTGGCGGTGCCGCTGGCGCGGCCCGGGTTCGTCACGGCCGGCGTGCTGGGCTTCGCCCATACCGTGGGCGAGTTTGGCGTCGTGCTGATGATGGGGGGCAACATTCCCGGCCAGACGCGGGTGGTCTCGGTGGCGATCTACGACCATGTGGAAGCGCTCGCCTACCCCGATGCGCACCGGCTGGCCGGCGCGCTGGTGGTGTTCGCGCTGGTGGTGCTGGTCACGCTGTACGCCGTCAACCGCCGGGTGGGCGCCACCGCCGGGGAGTTGCGGTGATCGACGCGAGGCTGCAATGGCAACGTGGCGACTTTGCGCTGGACGTGGCGCTGGAACTGCCGTCGCGGGGTGTCAGCGCGTTGTTCGGTCCCTCGGGTTGCGGCAAGACGACGGTGCTGCGGGCGCTGGCCGGACTGGAGCGCGCCGCGGGCCGCGTGGTTCTGGGCGACGAGGTCTGGCAGGACGATGCCGGCGGCGTTTTTGTGCCCACACACCGGCGCGCACTGGGCTATGTGATTCAGGATTCGGCGCTGTTCCCGCATCTGGATGTGCGGCGCAATCTTGACTATGGCCGCCGCCGTGTGCCGCCCGCCGCGCAACGCATCGCGCTGGACCATGCGGTGGACCTGCTGGGCATTGGCGCGCTGATGGCGCGGCGTCCGGACACGCTGTCCGGCGGCGAGCGCCAGCGCGTGGCGATCGCGCGGGCGCTGGCCACCAGCCCGAGGCTGCTGCTGATGGACGAGCCACTTGCCGCGCTGGACGCGGCACGCAAGGCGGAAATCCTGCCTTACCTGGAGCGGCTGCACCGCGAGCTGGCGTTGCCCATCGTCTATGTGACGCATGCGATGGATGAGGTCGCCCGCCTGGCCGACCACCTGGTGATGCTGGACAGCGGGCAGGTGCAGGCGGCGGGACCGCTGGCGCAGATGCTGGCACGCACCGACCTGCCACTGACGCGGGCGGATGAAGCCGGTGTGGTGATTGAGGCGCAGGTCATCGGGCACGACGGTGACTACGGTCTGTCGCACATCGGCTTTGCCGGTGGCACCTTGTGGGTGGGCGAGACACGCGCCGCTCCCGGCGAGCGGGTGCGCGCCCGCGTGCTGGCGCGCGACGTGAGCCTGGCGCGCGAAGCGCCACTGCAGACCAGTGTGCTCAATGTGCTGCCGGTGGTGGTGCACAGCCTGCAGGCGAGCCAGGCGACGGTGTTGTTGCGCCTGGCTGTCGGCGGTGCTGCCCCGGATGCAACAGCCGCAGCCGGCAGCGGGCCGGTGCATCTGCTGGCGCGCATCACCCGCAAGAGCTGCGATGCGCTGGCGCTGAAAGCCGGTGACGCGTTGTTTGCGCAGATCAAGGGTGTGGCGCTGATGTAGGCCCCGATCCGGGCTATGCTTTCGGCATGAACACTTCCATCCCCGCCACGCTGATTCCCGGAGACGGCATCGGCCCCGAAATCGTCGACGCCACCCTCGCTGCCCTGGATGCGCTGGGTGCCCCCTTTGTCTGGGACCGCCAGATCGCCGGCCTGGGCGGTGTGAAGGCAGCGGGTGACCCGTTGCCTGCCGCAACGCTGGACAGCATCCGGCGCACCCGGCTGGCGCTGAAGGGCCCGCTGGAAACGCCTTCGGGCGGTGGTTACCGCTCCTCCAACGTGAGACTGCGAGAGGAGTTCCAGCTCTATGCCAACCTGCGTCCGGCACTGACGATCGTGCCCGGCGGGCGCTTTGACAAGGTGGATCTGGTGGTGGTGCGCGAGAACCTCGAAGGCCTGTACATCGGCCACGAGCACTATGTGAAGATTGACGACGACCCGCACGCGGTGGCGATGGCCACCGGCATCAACACCCGTGCGGGCAGCCGACGCCTGCTGGAGTTTGCCTTCGAGCACGCCGTGGTCACCGGCCGCAAAAAGGTGAGCATCGTGCACAAGGCCAACATCATGAAGGCGCTGACCGGCATCTTCCTTGAGACCGGCCTGGAGCTGTACGAGCGCAAGTACAAGGGCAAGTTCGAACTGGACACCGTGATCATTGACGCGTGCGCGATGAAGCTGGTGCTCAACCCCTGGCAGTTTGACATGCTGGTCACCACCAACCTGTTTGGTGACATCCTGTCGGACCTGGTGGCCGGCCTGGTCGGCGGGCTGGGCATGGCGCCAGGTGCCAACATCGGCGCCGACGCGGCCATCTTCGAGGCGGTGCATGGCTCCGCCCCCGACATTGCGGGCAAGGGCATTGCCAACCCGATCGCGCTGCTGCTGGCCGCCGCAATGATGCTGGACCACGTGAAGCGCCCCGAACTGGCGCGCCGCCTGCGCCAGGCCATCGACGCCACGCTCAATGTGGACCAGGTTCGCACAGGCGATCTGGGCGGCAAGGCCAACACGGCCGCCTTCACCCAGGCCCTGGTCAGCCGCATCCGCAACGGCTGAAGCTCCGCTGAAACCCATGAAATACCACTCAGGCTTCAGCACGCTTGACAAGTCACCATATGGTGACTAATATCAAGTCACTTATCGGTGACTTCAAGCAAAAGGAGCATTTCATGGACCGCAGAAATTTCATGCGCCTCGTCGGGGGCGGCAGTGTGGCAATGGCCACGGCAGGCATGGCCGGGTGTTCGTCGGACTACCCGGCCGAGGCCGTCGCCGCCTGGCAGGGGCCGGCTCCTGGTGGCGACGTGCGTCGCTGGGCGCTGGCCCACGCGCTGCTGGCACCCAATTCACACAACCGCCAGCCCTGGCTGGCCGATCTGCGTGAGGCCAACACCATCACGCTGTACGTGGACCGTGAGCGCACACTCCCCATGACAGACCCGTGGTTCCGTCAGATTGTGGTGAGTCAGGGCACCTTTCTGGAGCTGCTGGTGATTGCGCTCAAGGAGCGTGGCATCGATGCTCAGGTGCAGCTGTTCCCCCAGGGTGAGCCCGGAGAGAAAGCGCTGGACGACAAGCCCGTGGCCCGTGTGGCCTGGATGCCAGGCGCGCCCGCGCCGACCCGGGACCCGCTGTTCGCCCAGATCCTGAAGCGCCAGACCGCCAAGGTCGATTACGACACCACCCGGCCGGTGGACCCGGCCCTTGTGCAGGCGCTGGCCGGCGTGGTGGGCCCGCAGGTGCGCTTTGGCGCCACGCTGGAGGCCGCGCGAGTGGCCGCCTTGCGCGAGATCTGCTGGCAGTCCGCGCGGGTCGAGATACTCACCCCGCGCACGGTGATGGAGAGCGTGCGCCTCACCCGCGTCGGCCCGTCGCAGATCGCGCAGCACCGCGACGGCATCAACGTGATGACGCCCATGGCGCGCTTTGCCGACGCCGTGGGCCTGTTTGACCGCGAGAACCCGCCGGCCGAGGGCAGCACCGCCTACAAGCAGGTGGCCACGCGCTTCCAGGGGCACAGCCAGACCGCCATGGGGTTTGTGTGGCTCAACACCGACCAGGCCGGCGCGCGGGCGGCCGGGCGCATACGCGCATCCCAGGTGGAAGCGGGCCGGGCGTACGTTCGCCTGCAGCTCAAGGCCACCGAGATCGGACTGCAGGTGCACCCCATGAGCCAGGCCAACCAGGAGTTTGACGAAATGAAGCCCTGGTACGACAAGCTGCACCAGCTGCTGGCGGGCAAGCCGGCCACCGAAGAGGTGGTGCAGATGTTCTGTCGTGTGGGACATTGCGCGCCCCAGGCGCACACACCGCGCCGCGAGCTCGCGTCTATCATCCGGGCGTGACCGATACCGCCACGAAAGCACCCGTACAAGGCCCGGCGCGCGCGCGCGACCGCGAAGCCACGGCCGAACGCATTCTCGCGGCGGTGGGCGAGGTGCTGGCGCGCGACGGCTTCGTCAAGCTCGGCGTCAACGCCATCGCCCGCCAGGCAGGCGTGGACAAGGTGCTGATTTACCGCTACTTCGGCGGGCTGGACGAACTGCTGCGCGCCTGGGGCGACAGCGGGCGCTTCTGGCCGCGTGTGCAGGAGCTGCTGGGCAACGATCCGCAGGGGTTCCTGGCCTTGCCGGTGGAAGAACGCTTTGCGCTGTTCTTCGAACGCTTTATCGACGCGCTGCGCGAGCGGCCACTGACCATCGAAATCATGGCGGCCGAAGTGGCCGAGCGCAATGAACTCACGGCCATCCTCGAGGCCGAGCGCGAACAATGGGGCGAAGAGGCCGCGCGCACGCTGGCGGCGCGCGAATGGGCCGCATTGCCCTGGCTGCCCGGCGTGACGATGTTGCTGGTCGCGGGCGTGCAGTACCTGCTGGTGCGCAGCCGCAAGATCCGCGTCTTTGGCGGAATCGACCTGCACACCGACGCCGGGTGGGAGCAGCTCAAGGCCAGCGTGCGCGAAATGTCGCGGCGGCTGCTGGGTTCGCACACGGCCAGCTGAGCCCCGTGGGCTGCGGCCAGGTCAACCCGGCAGCGGCGAGTCCGACAGTCCGTGGCGCGCAGCAGAACCCGGCGGCGGCGACACCAGCTCCCATTGCCGGTTGTGGTGGACGGCCACGCCCGGCCGATGGGCGATGGACACCAGCGCACCCCCTCTCTGGCGCAGGCCCTCGAGCAGCCGCGCATACAGGGTGCGCTCGGCCGGATCATCCAGCGCACTGGTGGCCTCGTCGGCGAACAGCCAGCGCGGCTTCTTGAGCAGCGCGCGCGCAATGGCCAGGCGCTGCTGTTCGCCGCCTGAGAGTTTCTGGCCCCAGCTGTTTTCCTCGTCCAGCCGGTGCGCCAGTTCGGGCAGCAGGGCCTGCACCAGGGCATCTCGCAGTGTGTCGTCGCTGTAGCGGTCTGGGGGCTCTGGGTACGCCAGGGCCTCGCGCAGCGGACCATCGGGGAAGTACGGCCGCTGCGGCAGGAACATGGCGTCCTGCGAGAAGCCGGCAGGCAGTTGCACCTCGCCCATTGCGAAGGGCCACAGGCCGGCCAGCGTGCGAAACAGCGTGGACTTGCCGCTGCCGGACGGACCCTTGAGCAGCACGGCGTCACCGGGCGACAGGGCCAGGCTGGCCTGGTCCAGCAGCCGTTCGCCGGTGGGCAGCGACAGGCTCAATCCGGAGGCCCGAAGCGAGGAAGATGCTCCTGATTCCATAGCAACAAGTCCAGTATCCGCGGGGGCTACAGCCGTAAAACTGTCCTCAAAACTGGTCAGGCGGTCGGTTGTGGCGCGCCAGCGGGCCAGGCTGTCGTAGTTGTCGACAAACCAGGACAGCGAGTCCTGGACCTTGCCAAAGGCCTGAGCGATCTGGATAAGTTGGCCCAGCTGGATCGCGCCGCTGAAGAATCGGGGTGCCGACACGATGAAAGGAAACACAGCCGCAGCCTGGCCGAATCCGTTGGTGAACCAGGTCAGGTTTTTCTGCGCCTTAAGAAGGTTGAGGTAGTTGGATAGCAAGCTGGCGAAGCGATTGCCCAGATGGCCGCGCTCAGCCGACTCTCCATGGTCGAGCGCAATGGACTCGCTGAACTCGCGCACCCGAACAAGACGATGCCGAAAGTCCGCCTCGCGCTTCTGTTGATTGAAGTTCAGCCCGATCAGTGGCCTGCCAATGTAGTGCGCCACCACGCTGCCCAGCAGCGCATAGCCCATCGCCATCCAGACCATGAAGCCGGCGATCTCGTACGTGGTGCCGCCGACCGTGAAGCTCCGGGATCCTGAGAGGCCCCAAAAGATTCCAACAAAGCTGGCCAGCGTCACCACCGAATTGAGCAGACCCATCGACAGACCGACGCTGTACGTGGTGAACAGGTTCAGGTCTTCCTGAATGCGCTGGTCCGGGTTGTCCGGCGTGGCACCGAAGTCCCGTGTGTAGCGCATCAACTCCATCCGGTAGAAGGCGTGGTTGGCCAGCCAGCGGTCCAGGTAGTTCGCCGTCATCCAGGCGCGCCAGCGCATCTCCAGCAACTGGGTCAGATAGAACTTGTACACGGCGATGATGATCAGGCCGAACGCCAGGTAGGTGAAGCGGCCCAGCTCGCGCCAGAAGACGGCGGCGTCCTTGTTCTGCAGCGCGTCGTAGAACACCCGGTTCCACTCATTGAGCAGCACCAGCATGTAGACCGAACCGAGATTGAGCGCGACGATGGAAACCAGCAGCGCTCGGGCCTTCCACTTCTCTTCGGAGCGGAAGTACGGCGCCGATAGGGCAACCACCCGGGCGGCGAAGGCGCGGAAACCGACAAGCTTGTCCAGCAGACTCATGGGGCACTCCGGATGGGCAACAGCGGTGGAAAGGGGGAGGGGCGGCGCGTCAGCGCGGCGCATTGGTGATGCCACTGGCCACATGGCCCGAGGGCACGTGCAGCGCCGCGGCATCGACATGGCCGGTCTGGTCGTCAAAGAAGAAATCGGGTTCGAACTCGCGCAGGAACTCGCCCTTGGGCAGGCCGCCCAGGAACATGGCCTCGTCGACCTCGACGTTCCATTGCATCAATGTGCGGATGGCGCGCTCGTGCGCCGGCGCGCTGCGCGCCGTCACCAGCGCCGTGCGCACGCGCATCGCCGGAGTGCCTTCGCGCTGCAGCCGGTGCAGCGCAGACAGCAGTGGCTTGAAAGGGCCGGCGGACAGCGGCAGCGCGGCGTTGTCCTTTTCGTGCTGCTGGAACGCGCTGAGACCGCGCGACTGGAACACGCGCTCGGCTTCGTCCGAGAACAGCACGGCGTCACCGTCGAAGGCAATGCGCACCTCGTGGGGGTGAGCGGTGCCGGCGCGGGCGGACTGCGGGTACACCTGCGCGGCGGGCACGCCGGCATCCAGCGCGGCGCGCACGTCGCTCAGGTGGGCCGACAGGAACAGGTTGGCGTTCAGCGGCTTGAGGTAACGCCAGGGCGGCTGACCGCGCGTGAAGCTGCCCCGCTGGATCGGCAGCCCGTAGTGCTGGGCCGAGCGGAACACCCGCATGCCGCTGACCGGGTCGTTGCGGCTGAGGATCACCACCTCCACGCGCCGGCTTTCGGCGTCGTTGAATGCGAGAAGCTTCTGCACCAGCGAGAACGCCACACCCGGTGCGGCCGGTTGCTCCAGGCGGCCCAGTTGAAGCTGCATGTAGGCGCGGTCGTCGCCTTCCTCGAACACGCGGTTCTCTTCCTCGAAGTCAAACAGAGCTCGCGAAGAGATGGCGACCACCAGCTGACCGTCAAGACTGGTAGCCATACTTACCGCACCCAAGTATTCAATTGGATGATGGGCAGCAGCACGGCCAGCACGATCAGCATCACCACCACACCCATCGCCACGATCAGCAACGGCTCGAGCACGGTGGCCAGTTGCAGGGCTCGGCGCTGCACTTCGGCGCCCAGTTGTTTGGCCGCACGTTGCAGCATCAGCGGCAGCGTGCCGGTCTGCTCGCCCAGCCGGGCGAACATCGCCAGCAGCGGCGGAAAACGCTTTTTCTGGGCGAGCGCCGAGGCCAGCGGCGCACCTTCGCGCACCAGCACCAGCGCGTCCAGCGCATCGGCGCGCATGGCGCGGTTGGACAGCGTGCCGGCGGCGGCCTGCAGCGCACGCAGGATGGGAACGCCCGCTGTGGCCAGCATGGCCAGCGTGCTTGCAAAGCGCGCGGCGTTGTAGCCCCGCGCCAGCCGGCCAATGACGGGCAGCCCCAGCCACCAGGCGTCAAATTTGAGGCGAAATTCGGCCCTGCGCCTCGCCAGTGCTAGTGAACCCGCTATCAAAATCATAGCAATCACAAGCAGCCATCCCCATTCGCGCAGGAAGGTGCTCAGGCCCAGCATCACCACCGTCAACACCGGAAGGCTGCGCTTGGTGCCCGCGAACACGCCCGCCACCTGCGGCACAACCCAGGTCATGAGCGCCATCACGATGACCAGTGCCACCACACTCACGATGGCCGGATACAGCGCCGCGCCGATCAGGCGGGCCTTCAGGGTCTGGCGCTCTTCCAGGTCGTCGGCCAGGCGCTCCAGCACGGCGCCCAACTGACCGCTTTGCTCGCCCGCGCCAATCACCGCGCAGTAGATATCCGAGAACTCGCGTGGATGGCGCGCCAGCGCACGTGCAAATGGCGCGCCGGCGTTGACCTCGGAGCGCAGCGCCGCCACCAGGTTGCGCTGCGCTTCGCCGGGCGCTTCATCGGACAGGGCGCTGAGCGCACGTTCCACCGGGAGTCCCGAGGACACCAGCCCGGCGAGCTGGCGTGTCCAGACCGCCAGGCCGGTGGCACCAAATACCCGGGGTGCCAGCCAGCCGCGGGCGAGCCCGCCGGCCGCCGGGTCTGCGTCCGTTGAGCCCGTGCTCACGGGGTCGACCGCCAGGGGCACGAGGGCCTGCGCGCGCAACAGGCCACGCGCGGCGCGGGCGGTGTCGGCTTCGATCACGCCCCGGCGCAGCTGGCCATCCGGTTGCAGGGCTTCGAAGGCGTAGGCGCTCATGCGCCGATTATCACCACAGCGCCGTGAACGCCATGGCTCGGGCAGGGTCACCGAAGGAAATACAGCACGCCGACCTGCGAGCTCCAGGTGAAGCCGGATCCGGCAATCCGCGCCGGGCCGGCGATGGCGCGCGCCGCGCCCAGGGAGGCGTACCAGGCCCAGCGGGGTCCAAGCGTATGGCGGTAGCTCGAGCCCAGGCCCAGGGCGCCCAGGCCGGGGCCGAGCGTGGCCGCCGCCGCGCCGCTCGGTGCATAGGCGCTCTGCCAGTGCCTGGCAGAGCCCCAGGTGACGCCGCCATTGAAGTAGATCGCCCGTCGCGGGTCCAGCGGCCACCGGTAGGAGGCGCCCGCCCCAAGTGTCTGCCCGTCGCCGCGGTCCAGCAGGTCGTGGGTGAGTTCACCGCCCAGAGACCATCGGCTGGTCAGCGCGTAGTTGAACTGCGCCCGACCGCGCAGGGTGTGGCGTCCTGCCTCGAAGGCATCCACGCCTTCCCCTGTGGCCAGGTTGTGCACCCGCAGCGACAGCCGCAGGCTTGCCCGCTGGCTGTCCAGCCAGTCGTACGAGAGCGTGGCTTCCTTCCGGTAGCCACTGAAGCGGAGCCAGTCGCTGGCATCGCCCACGCCAAATCGCCATCGCCCGTAGCGCAGGCCGATCACCGGGCGCAGCTTGAGTGTGCCGCGCATGTCGGTGACGTCGGCGACCTTGACGCGGCCGCCGAGCGTCACGTGCACGATGTCGTCAACTGCAGGCTTGCGCTCCAGCGGGTCGTCTGTCGGGGATGGCGAAACCTGCTGGGCAAGCGCCGGCAGCGAGCAGGCGGCAAGCAGGAGCGGCCAGATCAGGCGCAGGGCAGGCATGCACCCATGCTCGCCGGATTGCGCGTGCCGGGCTTGACCGGCATCAAGAAACTCAACCGTCTCGCGTGACGCGGACCAGTTCCTCGCGGGAGGTGACGCCGCCCTGGACAAGGCGTTCGCCGTCCTCGCGCATCAGGGCCATGCCGCCGGCCAGCGCGGCGGTGCGGATGTCGGCTTCGGGTGCGCGGGCATGGATCTGGGCGCGGATGGCTTCGTCGGTGACCAGCAGTTCGAAAATGCCGGTGCGTCCGGCGTATCCCGTGTGCCCGCATTCGGCGCAACCCGGCGCGCTGAATGTGCCGCCGTGGCCGACCTTGCAGTGCACACACAGCTTGCGAACGAGCCGCTGGGCCAGCACGCCCAGCAGGGACGAGCTCAGCAGGAACGGCTCGACGCCCATGTCGGTGAGGCGCGTCACCGCGCTGGCCGAGTCGTTGGTGTGCAGCGTCGCCAGCACCAGATGGCCGGTCAGCGACGCCTGGATGGCAATTTGCGCGGTCTCATAGTCGCGGATCTCGCCGATCATGATGATGTCCGGGTCCTGGCGCAGGATGGCGCGCAGCGCCTTGGCAAACGTCAGGTCGATCCTGGCGTTGACCTGCGTCTGGCCGATGCCCGCGAGCTCGTACTCGATCGGGTCCTCCACCGTCATGATGTTGCTGTGGCTGGCGTCCAGCCGCTGCAGCGCGGCATACAGCGTGGTGGTCTTGCCCGAGCCCGTGGGGCCGGTGACCAGGATGATGCCGTGCGGCTGCGCGATGAGCTGCTGGAAGCGCACGAGCAGGTCGCCGTGCATGCCCACCGATTCGAGGCTGAGCTTGGCCTCGCTCTTGTCCAGCAGGCGCAGCACGGCCCGCTCGCCATGCGCGCTGGGCAGCGTGCTCACCCGCACATCCACGGCGCGCGTGCCGATGCGAAGGCTGATGCGCCCGTCCTGCGGCAGGCGTTTCTCGGCGATGTCCAGCTCGGCCATGATCTTCAGGCGCGAGATCAGCGCGGCGTGCAGGGCGCGGTTGGGCTGCACCACCTCGCGCAGCGTGCCGTCCACACGGAAGCGCACCGACGAATGGCGCTCGTAGGGCTCGATGTGGATGTCGCTCGCGCCGTCGCGCGCAGCCTGCGTCAGCAGTGCGTTGAGCATGCGGATGATGGGCGCGTCGTCGCTGGCCTCCAGCAGGTCTTCCACGGCGGGCAATTCCTGCATGATGCGCGAGAGGTCCGCGTCGGACTCCACTTCGCTCACCACGGCCGCCGCATTGGACTCGCTGTTGGCGTAGGCCGCGCTGATGCGCTGGGCGAGTTCTTCCGCGCCGCAGGCCACCAGGGGCAGCACGCCATAGCGGCGCTGGATCTCGCCCAGCGCGCCGCGGTCGGGTTCGCCGGCGTGCCACACCCGTTGGCCCTGCGGACCGTCTTCCACAAGCAGCTGGTGGGTGCGCGCAAAAGCGTACGGAAGCGGGTAGCGCATGGCGCTCAGGGCTTTTTGGCGGGGGCGCTGGCGGGCCTGGCCGGCGGGGGCGCGGGCAGCACCGGCGCCTCGTTGACGGGCACCACCGAACTCTCCCTGGGCTGGGTGCGTTGCTGCAGCGCGCGCATCAGCTCATAGCGGTCCAGCGAGAGCTGGTCGCTGGCGGCCGCATCGCGCACCACCAGCGGGCGCAGGAACACCATCAGGTTGGTCTTCTTGCGGCTGCGGGTTTCGCTCTTGAACAGGTTGCCGAACAGTGGCACGTCGCCCAGCCCCGGCACCTTCTCCTGGTTGCCGGAGTATTCGTCCTGCAGCAGGCCACCCAGCACCACGATGGAGCCGTCGTCCACCAGCACGGTGGATTCGATCGAGCGCTTGTTGGTGGTCGGCCCGCTGGCGGAATTGATGGTGGAGGCCTGCACGCTGGAGACCTCCTGGAAAATCTGCAGCTTGACGGTACCGTTTTCGCTGATCTGCGGGCGGATGCGCAGCGTCAGGCCGACATCCTTGCGCTCGATGGTCTGGAACGGGTTGACCGAGCCGGAGGCGCTGTTGTTGTTGGTGTACTGCCCGGTCACGAACGGCACGTTCTGGCCGATGACGATCTTGGCTTCCTCGTTGTCCAGCGTCAGCAGCGTGGGCGTGGACAGGATGTTGCCGTCGCCGTTCTCCTGGAGGAAGCGCGCCAGCGCGCCCAGCGCGAGCTTGCCGTTGTGGGTGACGCCCACGCCGAGGTTCAGACCGGTGGAAGGCAGGGTCACGTTGCCGGTGCTGCCTTGCGTGGCCAGGTTCAGCAGGTTGGCGCCGCCGATGCCGTAGTTGGTTCCGGCGAGCACGCCCACACCGCGGCCGGAGCCACCGGTCATCCACTGCACGCCGAACTCGGCGGCCTTGTCGGCGTTGACCTCGGCAATCAGCGACTCCACAAACACCTGGGCGCGCCGCTGGTCCAGCTGGTCGATCACGGCGCGCAGCTGGCGGTACTGCGGCTCGGGCGCGGTGATGATCAGCGAGTTGGTGGCCACATCGGCCTGGATCTGCCCGCCCGTGGAGGGTTGGGCGCTGGCGGTCATGGCTCCCTGGCTGCCATTGGCGGCGGCGCCGGCTGCCGCAGGAGCCGTGGCGACGGGGGCGGCGACGGGCGTGGAGCCGCGGGATTCCCCCGACATCGCCGCGCGCAACACGGCGGCCAGCCGGGTGGCGTCGGCGTTCTTCAGGTACACCACGTGGATGTTGCCGCTGGCGCTGGCCGCGCTGGGCTGGTCCAGCCGCTCCACCAGCGAACGGGCAAGTGCCAGTCGGGCCGGGTTGGCGGCACGCACGATCAGGGCATTGCTGCGGGTGTCGGCGAGCACGGTCGTGCGGTAGGCCGCCTCGCCTTGCCCGCCGCCGGGCGAGGGGCTGCCCGCGACGGCGCTGGTCTCCAGCAGCCGGGTCACCAGCGGCGCGATGTCCTGCGCCAGCGCATGTTTCAGCGGCATCACGTCCACGTCGGTGGCGTTGGGCAGGTCCAGCGCGGCAATGATGCGGGCGATGCGCTGCAGGTTGTCGGCGTAATCGGTGATCACCAGCGAGTTGTTGCCGGCGTTGACGTTGATGGTGTTGTTGGGGCTGATCAGGGGGCGCAGCACCGGCACCAGGTTGCCCGCGTTTTCGTGGTTCAGGCGGAAGATCTGCGTCAGCAGCTGGCTGCCGCTGGCGCGCAGCGGCCCTTCGTTCACGGCGCTGCCCTGCAGCTTCGCGTCTGCTTCGGGCACTACCTTGTACAGCCCGGCCGATTCCACCACCGCAAAGCCCTGCAGCCGCAGTGCGGCCAGGAACTGGTTCCACGCGGCTGCCGGCGGCTGGGGTCTCTCGCTTTGCAGGTTCATCGTGCCCTTGACGCGCGGGTCGACCACCACGTTGCGCCCGGTGATCACGGCCAGCGTGCGTGCCACCGCCTCGATGTCGGCGTTGGCAAAGTTGAGCGTCACGCCTTCGCCGGGCTTGACTGCAGGTTGGGCATGAAAAGTGCCCGGAGCCCCCGCCAATATTGACGCGACTGCTACAGAAATCGTAGCAATCCGGACGCGATGGGCGCGCTGTCTTGACATGGTCAGCCTATCGAAATGAGGGAACGGTCGCCCGAGCGGCGGCCCAGGATGTTGAGCAGGTTGGACAGCGCGGCCTCGCGCCCGGCCGCCGCGCGCGCCTCGCCGGCAAAGCGAAGCCGCTGCCCGACCCACTGGCCTTGGCCGCTGAGCTGCAGGCTGCCTTCCAGGGTTTCAAGCTGCACGGTGGATGTTCCTGCCCCGGTAATGGTGACGCGGTAACTGCCCATGGGGCGCAGGGTGGACAGGCGCGACGACAGGTCCAGCACATCGAGCCGGGCCGTCCCGGAAACGCCCATGCGGCCGTCGGCCCATTCTAGCGACAGGTCCCGCATGTCCAGGGCCAGAATACCTTCCGGCTGCACGGTGTTCCACGGGGTACCCAGACCGGCCAGAAGCCTGGCCGGCCAACGCGATGCCGAGTCGTCCACGCGCAGGGTCAGCCTGCCGATGCCCGCCTGCATTTCAAAGCCCAGCGGCTGTGGTGTGCAACAGGCGCTGGAGAGTTCGCCGCGCAGGCCGTTCCATCGTGGTCGCATGGTCCATGCCAGCCGGGTGGGCAGTTCGCTGGTGTCCTGGCTGTCGGTGCCGCCGGTCAGTGCCAGCCGGGCCGAGCCCGTCCAGACCGTGCCGCGGGCGTCCACCAGGGCGAGACGGCCTTGTGAAGCCTTCGCCACGCCGTGGGCCAGCCAGCTGGCTGGCGCGCCCGAGACCAGGGCCGCCAGCCCGCCGGCGACCGCGCCCGTCCATGCCCAGCGTTGAATGCGGCGTTGCGCCAGGGCAGCGGGGTCGCGGACGCCGGAGATCACGGCGCAGCCGGCAGGCCGAGTACCACGGACCCGTCCCAACCCGTGGGACCGCGCGTCAGGCGTGCCTGCACCGGCAGGACATGGGCGTTTGCACGCGCCTGCGCCAGCCAGCTTGCCAGGGCCTGGGGCTGTACGCCACGCAAGACCACCGTGGCACGATCGCCCGAGACGCCCAGCTGGCCCTGTGCGCCCAGTTGGGCTCGGACCGAGGCCTCCAGGGCACGCAATGCATCGTCCCTGTTCACCTGTGGCGCCGCCTTGAGCGCCCCGGCCTGGCCCGCCAATGCGCGCATCCTCGCCACACTGGCCTCCACAGCGGCATGCTGCGCCGGCGCCTCACGCAGCGTGCGCAGTGCCGGTGCCAGACCCACCCACCACAGCAGAGCGGCCGCCACCAGCACGGCAGCCACCTGGACCAGGCGGCGCTCACGTGCGCCCAGTGAAACCCAGCGCGCGCGCCACACTGCGGCATTCAGTGCCTGGTTCACCGCGCGCCTCCGCCAGCCTGGATGATGAGCCGGTCGCCCTCGTGCCGAAGCGAGTAGCCGGCGTCGGCCAGCCGGGTGCGGGCGGCCTGCAGCTTGCCCGGGTCCAGCGCCGGGCCGCGCAGGATGAGTTCCCCGGGGGCGAATTCAAGTTGTGACGCGCTCCAGTCCGCCGGCAGCGCCGCCGCCGCCGCCGCCATGGCTGGCTCCAGGTCGCGGTCTGAATGCTGGCCGGTTGCCTGGCGCAGGAGCGCCACTTCGCGCTCCATCTGCAGCGTTGCGTCGTACACCGTGCGCACCTGCGGGAAAGTCTGCACCAGCAACGCACGCGCTTCGTCGCGGCGCTGCGCCAGGGCGCGGCGTTCCTGCCAGGCCTGTGCATTCAGTCCGACCAGTTGCGTCGCCACCAGCGCGGCCAGTCCCCAACGCACGGGACGCCAGGCCGGCGCGGTCCGCAGGGTGTGCCAGGCGCGTCCCAAGGCCTGACCGTGGCGGCCGCCGGTGCGGTGCAGGTCGAACTGGGCCAGATTCCATTCGGTGCGCGCGGCACGCACCCACCGGTTGTGCGCGGACAGCAGCGGCACGCGGCCCCCGAAGACCTGTTCTGCCATCGCGGCGACCGCTGGCTCGGCACTCAGGGACGAAGGCCCGTCGGCAGGGTCCGTTGCGCCAGCAAGCGGCAGCACCAGCACGCCCTGGGCGTCGCTGCGCACCAGCAGCGGCGCCGTGGCGGGCCCCAACACATCGACGGACGCTGCGAGCGCATCGTCAACCGGTGAGAACTCCGGCACGATCCGGTCGACGGGCCGCCCCGCGGCTTCAAGGCGCTGAAGCCAGCCCGCCAGCCATGCACGGTCGCACGCGGCGACCCAGGTGTCGTCGCCCGCGCGGGCGCCCGGCGCCAGCGCGAAATGCAGGGCCTGCGGATCGTCCAGCACGCGTTCTTCAAGAAGGCCGTCGAGCACCGCCCGGAGCTTGCCCTGCAGGCGCGCGCGGCAGGGTGATCCGGTGCCAGGACAGGCAGGCCAGCGGCACCAGCGCAACGATCTCGTCGGCCATCGGCAGCTGCGTGAGGGCGGCTGTTCCGTGCTCGCCGGCCTGCTGTCCATCGGGCGTCCGCACAAACGCAGGCTCAGTGCTCGGCGAAGCCAGGTCGGGGAGGGCGATGATCAGGGTGCTCATGCAGGTTGGGGCCGATTGTAGAGAGCCATCACGGCGCGGTCTCAGGGCAGGACGCGTTCCCGCCACAGGGTGCGTACATCCTGTCCGTCGCGCTGGAGCAGTGATCTCTCGGCCACCACGGTTTGGTCCAGCCGAAGCTGACCCTGCACCTCGAAGAAGCGCGTGGTCACGCTGTGCTCCCCGTCCTGAAGCACAGCCGCCGACACACCCGCAGCGGCCGCAGCGGCGGCCAGCGTCTCGAAGTGGCCGCCCGCACGCGCCGCCACCATGCGCTGTGCACCGGCCATGTCCAGCCCGGGGATGCTGGCGTGCAGCGCCTCGGCTTCGGCGGTGTTCAGGTTCAGCGGCGCCCGCGCCGGCAGCCAGGTCGCATGCGGCTCCAGCGCGCGCAGCGTGGACGGCGACAGACCCAGCCACACCAGTTGCGCGGCATGCGTCGGCTGCAGCGGGGCCATCGCGCCCGAGCGGTTGTCGGCGCTTGTGTCCAGGGCAAAACGCAGGTTTTCGGCCAGTGCCAGCAGTTCGCGCTGGGGCAGGCCGAGCTGCTCGAAGAGGCGTGTGAAGCTGCGAAGTGCCGGCTCGGACACCCGTGCCCCGTCGACCAGGTTGCGCAGGTTCATGCGCGCCTGTGCATCGATGATGCTGCCCGAGAGAAACGCCTCAAGCAGCTCCCCGGAGTCACCTGACTGGCGGTCGGCCGCGAGGAAGGTCGACAGCCTGGCTTCGCGCAGCGGTACCGCCCACGGCTCAGCCAGATGGTCGGTTCCGCCAGAGCGGGCGTCCTCGCGCAGGATCAGCCTGGCCCAGTCCAGCGCGCCGACCAGCACCCAGGAGGCCTGCTGGCGCGCACGCTCCGCCGACTCCGTTTCGACGCCACGCCACTGATGCCACAGGGCGGTGGACGCGAACACCGCCACCAGCGCCACGGTGAGCATCGCGGCCAGAAGTGCAGCTCCGGTGGCCCGCTTGCGGGGCGGGGGCGGCCGGTGAAGGGAAGTGCGGTCTGTCATGACTTTTTGGCGTTCAGGTTCGGTCGCACCCAGTCGCGCGTGACCGGACCTGCCAGCGCCTGCCCGGCGGACAGGTTCAGCACAAGCCGGACGCCTTCGGGTGGCGGGACCAGGTTGCCTCCCGCGGTGCCAGGCCGAGGCGTCGCGCTGGACTGGGGGTTGGTCCAGCTGTCCTCGCGAAAGTAAAACACCTGCCAGGCATCGGCGGCAGCGATGTCCACTTCGCTGCGGCGTGCTTCGTTGCTGGGGTTGGCGGCCCAAAGCGCCGCCTGGGCCCAGGCCGACTGCAGTTCGGCCCGTGTGCGCACGGCGGGGGACTGCCAGCGCAGCCAGCGTCCCCCCTGCGTGCCCGCGCGCAGGGTCCAGGCGACCACCCGAACGCCGGCCACGGGGTCGGTGGCGTCGCGGCGGGTCAGTCGCAGGGCGCGGCCATCGAAATCAACGGCGTTCACCAGCTGGGTTTCCACCACGGCGTCCAGATCCGTTCCCCACTGGGAAAGGGCCGCCTGCAGTGCGAGCGTCTCGTCGGATCGTTGCGTGATCTGGTCCCGCGCCCGGATCATTCCGTCCAGGGCCCGCCAGGCCAGCCCCGCCATCATCGCCATGATTGCCATCGCCACCAGCAGCTCCACCAGTGTGAAGCCCCGTGCCCGCGTGCGGGTCCAGGCCATGGCTCAGTACCTTCCCACCACGGTGGACACCCTCAACAGCGGGCCGCTGTCGTCAAGCACCTGCGCGTCGACACGGAGGAACGAAGGATTTGGTGTGGGCCGCACACTCAGTCGACCTTCCAGCCGGCGACCCGCCTGTTCGCAGGTGAAGGGGCTGTCGCCGATGCCGGGCATCTGGCGGGCCAGGCGCGCGCGCACCAGCTCGTTCTCGGCGCACAGTTGTGCCACCAGGATGTCGCCCTGACGTTGCGCGTTGCGCGCCAGGGCCTGCGAGGCCTGGGCGCCCGCTGCGAGCGCAATCGCCGTGACCGCCAGCGCCACGAGCACTTCCAGCAGCGTGAAGCCGCGCGCCACGGTGGGCCGCTTCACTCCACGGGTGTGCCTCATGGTTGCACCACAAACGGCCGCAACCCGTCGGTGCGCACGTTCAGCGTCCGCTCGCCGCGACGAACCGCCACCGACTGCGCCCCGATCAGCGGTTCCGGCCCCAGGTTGAGCACCACGCCCGCGCTGGCGGACGTGCGTGCGTCCAGCCACTGGGCGGGCAGCGGCGGCACGCCGTCGTTGGCAGGAAGGCCGAGAAACTCGAACCCAGTGGACGTGACGCGCCAGCGCACGGGAACGCCCGAGGCACGGGATTTCGCCCGTGCGGCGTCCAGCAACGCGGCCAGGCGCTGCGCTTCCTGTTCCAGCTGGTTGGCGTCGTTGTCCCGCAGCGCAAGCCCCACACCCGTGCTTGCCAGGGCAATGATGGCCACGACCACCATCAGCTCCAGCAGCGAGAACCCCTGGCTACTGCCAGCTGCCGACGTCCGCATTCGTGCCCTCACCGCCGGGCTGGCCGTCCGCGCCCAGGGACAACACGTCCACCTCGCCCTTGAGGCCCGGGTTGAGGTACTGGTAGGGGCGTCCCCAGGGGTCGTTGGGCAGCTTGTCCAGGTAGGGGCGCCAGTTGGGCGGCACCGCGCCGGCGGCAGGCCGGGCCACCAGCGCCTGCAGGCCCTGTTCGGCCGAAGGGTAGCGCTGGTTGTCCAGCCGGTAGAGCTTGAGCGCCTGGACGAGGTTGGCGACATCGGTGCGGGCGGCGGTCACCCGGGCATCGTCGGCACGGTCCAGCACGTTGGGCACGATCAATGCCGCCAGTACGCCGATGATCACCAGAACGACCATCAGCTCGATCAGCGTGAAGCCGCGCTGCAGGGATTTCTTGAGTGCGATCATGGGCGGGCCGGCGAGGAGTGCGAAGCACTGAATGATAATCCCCGCATGCAAGGCAAATGGCTGGTTCAGGTGTGCGCGGCGTTGGTCTGGGCGCTTGCCGCAGCGGCCGCCGTGGGCTGGGGCCTGCGGCTTTGGCCGGCACCGTCACAGCCTGAGGTTGCGCCGGTGGCGCCGACCGTTGCGGTACCGCAGTCTGCGGCGGTGGCGCAGTTGCTGGGTGGAGCCGCAACCGGCGCCGCGGTCGTGGCAGTTGCGCCGTCGGTTGCTCGCCATGTGCTGGTCGGGGTGGTGGCCGGCCAGCGGGGAGGCGCTGCACTGATCTCCACCGACGGAAAGCCGGCCCGGCCCTACAGGGTGGGGGCCACCGTTGAGGAGGGCCTGGTTCTCAAGGCGGTCTCGGCGCGGGGCGCGCAGCTGGCACCCACTGCGGACGCGCCGGTCTCACAGACGCTGGAGCTGCAACGCCGGTCGGGTCCGGGCAATGTCAATCTCCCCGTGCCAGCGGTGCCCGCACCGGCGATGCCCTGTACGGATTCTCCAGGAGCGGTTCCATGCAAGCCAGTGCCCCAGCGCCCGCGTCCCCCTCAACCAGCCTGATCGGAAACTTCCGCCAGGAGCTGCAGCGCCATATGCCGTTCGCCCAGATGTCGGCGGCAGACGTGGATTTCTTTGTCGAGCGTGCGCAGCAACAGTACTACGCACCGGGCGAGACTCTGGTCGAGCCGTCCAGTGGTGTCGTGCAGCACCTGGTCTTCATCCGGCAGGGGGCGGTGGTCGGAACAAAAGGGCTGGCCGAGCTCTCCGGTGGCGCTTTCCAGTACGAAGTCGGGGATCTTTTCCCGGTCAGCGCAGCGGTGGCCCGTCGTGCCGTGACGGCCACCTACCGCGCAAGCGCCGATACGTTTGTGCTGATGCTGCCGGTGGCGCAGATGCAGGCACTTGCCAGCCGCAGTGCGGCGTTTGCGGATTTCCTGAACCGGCGCATCCTGGGGTTCCTGGAATTGTCGCGCCGGGCCCTGCAGGTGGCCTACTCGTCACAGGCACTGGCCGAGCAGTCAATGGAAGCACCGCTGGGCGATGTGGCCCGCCGGGCGCCAGTCACATGCCGGCCCGACACGCCCTTGTCCGAGGCGCTGGCGGTCATGCACGCCAGGCGCATCGGCTCCATGCTGGTCACCGATGCACCGGGCGCGCCCCTCGGAATCCTGACACGGTATGACGTGCTGGGCCGGGTCGCGCTGGCGGGCGTTGCGCTGGACACGCCCATTTCGCGGGTGATGGTGCAGCCCGTTCACTGCCTCACGCACGAGCACACGGCACAGGACGCTGCGCTGCTGATGAGCCGACATGGCATCCGGCACGTGCCGGTGACGCGCGATGGGCTTGCCGTGGGCATCGTGTCCGAGCGGGACCTGTTCGCCCTGCAGCGCCTGAGCCTCAAGCAGGTCAGCACTTCCATTCGTGGCGCTGCCGATGTGGATACGCTGGTGCTCGTGGCCCAGGACATCCGCCGGTTTGCGCGAAACCTGCTCAGCCAGGGGGTGCAGGCGCGCCAGATGACGGCGCTGATCAGCCACCTCAACGACGTGCTCGCCGAGCGCTTGCTGGAGTTGAAGGCGCAGCAGCATGGCATGGATCTGGGCCAGGTGTGCTGGCTCGCCCTGGGCTCCGAGGGCCGCAGTGAGCAGACAATTTCGACCGACCAGGACAACGCCCTGATCCTGCCGGACGACACGACGCCGGCGCAGCGCGCGGCATGGCTTGCGTTTGCGCGCGACGTGAACCTGGCCCTGGACGCATGCGGCTATCCGCTGTGCAAGGGCGGCATCATGGCGGGCGAGCCTGCCTGCTGCCTCACGCTTCTCGAGTGGCGTGAACGGTTTTCCGGCTGGATCGAGCAGGGCGCGCCACAGGACCTGCTCAATGCCAGCATCTACTTTGATTTCCGCCGTCTGGCGGGCGACGAAGCGCTCGCCCGCGCCCTGCGCAACGAAGTGACCGACGCCGCCCGGCGAATGCCGCGTTTCCTCAAGCAGCTGGCCGTCAATGCCCTGACGCATGGAGCACCGCTGAGCTGGACAGGCGGTCTTGACACCACCACGGTGGACGGGCGCGACACACTGGACCTCAAACTCCAGGGGACGGCGATCTTTGTGGATGCGGCGCGGCTCTATGCCCTGGCCCACGGCGTGGCTGCCACCGGCACGCGCGAGCGGCTGGAGTCGGCGGGACCCTTGATGGGCGTCCCCGCCAACGAATCCGGCGCATGGGTTGGGGCGTTCGAATTCATGCAGGTGCTGCGTCTGCATGCCCAGCTGGAGGGCACCACGATTGGTGACAACCCCAACCGCGTTGATGTGAAATCGCTCAACGACATTGACCGGCGCATCCTGAAGGAGTCCTTCCGCGTGGCGCGCCAGCTCCAGCAGCGCATGCAACTGGATTACGAGCGATGAGCCTGCGCGACTGGTTGCGTGGCCGCCCCGCCTTCGTGGCCGACGAGGCGCGATGGGTGATGCTGGATGTCGAGACCAGCGGGCTGGATGCGGCGCGGGACCAGTTGCTGGCCATCGCGGCCATCGCGATGGAAGTGGACTGGGCGAACCGGACGCTGCGGGTGGTGCCGGGCGACAGCTTTGAAGTCGTGTTGCGCCAGCAGCAGGCATCCACCCGGGACAACATCCTGCTTCATGGCATTGGCGCACAGCGCCAGCGCGACGGCGTCGAGCCAGGTGCGGCGATGCAGGCGTTCGCAGCGTTCATCGGGCATTCGCCGCTGCTGGCGTTCCACGCGGCGTTTGATCAGGCCCTGATCGGCCGCTGGGCGCGCGCCCATCTGGGTGCCGTGCTGCCCAACCCCTGGGTGGACATCGAGCAGCTGTGCGCGGTCACCTGGCAGGACGTGCGGGCCCGTTCGCTGGACGAATGGATGGCGCACTTTGGCATCACCTGCGCCGTGCGACACCAGGCCGCTGCCGACACCCTGGCCGAATGCGAGTTGCTGCAGCGCATCTGGCCACGCGTGGTGCCCCAGGCCAGCAGCTGGCGGGATGTCGAAAAACTGGCCGCCCAGCAGCGCTGGATTGCACGGGCCTGAGCCGGGTTTTTCTGGGTAAATCGGGCTGTGAGCCCCATGGGTACTTGTTGACCCACTACAAAAACAATAGCAAAAGGCGGCCGGCCTAGCGGTTTTTCCAGGCTTGGTCCAGCCGGGTGGCGCCGCTGCGCCACTGGTCAAACCGTCGCTTGCCGGCGCCCAGGCGCTCCCACACGGATGCCGCAGAGGGGCGCGCGTCGAGCTCGGCCAGGTGGGCGGCCAGGCGGGCGTCGTGGCGCAGCGCAGGCCATGCCGCGATGTCACGCATCGCCTGGTCGTAGTCTCGCCCGAGCCATTCGCCGCTGCGCTCGCCATACAGGAAGCTGAAGTGGCCGTCGCTCCAGGTGTTGTGTTCGTGCAGGCAGTACACGTACAGGGCCGGGGCATCCAGCACGACGGCCTGCGCCTGGTCCAGCAGGGCGTACTTGACCGGGGTGTCCTCCCCGCGCGGCAGGGCCGGAAACCGCGGCATCGTGTCAGCGCGGCACACCAGGGTGTTTTCGGTGGCGCGCACGCGGGTGGTCCACAGCTGGCGCCGCGCCGCGCGCCAGGTCAGGGTGCGCGCCAGCCAGCACGCCTGGGAGCCTGTCTGCAGGGCCGCCTGCATCTGCAGCTGCAGCCGCAACGGGTGGCTGTAGTCATCATCGTCCCAGATGGCGACGTACTCGCCGCGGGCCAGGCGCAGCGTCTCGTTGCGCTGCTCTCCCAGGATCATGCTGCCCTCTGGCACCCGGTGGTGGCGGATGCGAGCGTCGCCCAGGCCCGCCACCCATTCCGCCAGTTCGCCCGAGCCTCCCTGCTCGACTATCACCAGCTCGCGCGCCTCCCAGGTCTGGGCCTGCCAGCAGGCAATGGCCGTGCGCGCCATCGCCGCCCGTGCGCGCGTGGGCATGAGGCACGACACCTGCGGGGCCTGCGTGGGTGCCAGTTTGGGGTCGACGACATGGGCCTGCCAGCGGCCAGGCGCACCGCCATAGGCTTGCAGGAGGGCCGCGGACGCCGGCAGGGGGAGCACGCGCCGGTGCATCAGCTTTGCAGGAACAGCCGGTACACCGGGTTGGCCGTTTCCTCCACGGCCGGGTAGCCCAGCGTGTCCAGAAAGGCCTTGAACGCCTTTGTGTCCGAGGGCGGCACCTGCAGGCCGACCAGGATGCGCCCATAGTCGGCGCCCTGATTGCGGTAGTGGAACAGGCTGATGTTCCAGCCCGGTCGCATCAGGCTGAGGAACTTGAGCAGCGCGCCCGGCCTCTCGGGGAAAACGAAACGCAAAAGGCGTTCGTCTTTGGCCAGAGCCGAGTGGCCGCCCACCATGTGGCGGATGTGTTCCTTGGCCAGTTCGTCGTGCGTCAGGTCCAGTGTGTCAAAACCGTGCTTGCCAAAGCTGGCGGCGATCTTGCCGCTCTCGCCCTTGCCATGCGTGGTCAGGCCCACGAACACATGGGCCCTGGCCGAATCGCTGATGCGGTAGTTGAACTCGGTCACATTGCGTGGCCCGCCGGACAGGTTGCCGATGAGCTCGCAAAAGCGCCGGAAGCTGCCGCGTTCCTCGGGGATGGTCACGGCGAACAGTGCCTCGCGTTCCTCGCCCACTTCGGCGCGCTCGGCCACGAAGCGCAGCCGGTCGAAGTTCATGTTGGCGCCGCACAGGATGGCGGCGTAGGTCTCGCCCTTCGTCTTGTGGGTGGCAACGTACTGCTTGATGGCGGCCACCGCCAGCGCGCCCGAAGGCTCGACGATGCTGCGCGTGTCCACAAAGACGTCCTTGATGGCCGCGCACACCGCGTCGGTATCCACCACCACGAACTCGTCCACCAGGCCGCGCGCGATGCGAAACGTCTCTTCGCCCACCAGCTTGACGGCGGTGCCGTCGGCAAACAGGCCCACATCGCCCAGCGTGACGCGTTTTTTGGCGCGCACCGACTGAAGCATCGCGTCGGAGTCGGTGGTCTGCACGCCAATGACTTTGACCTCGGGCCGCACGGCCTTGATGTAGTTGGCCACGCCGCTGATCAGCCCGCCGCCGCCGATGGCCACGAACACCGCATCCAGCGGGCCCTGGTGCTGACGCAGGATTTCCATCGCAATCGTGCCCTGGCCGGCGATCACGTCCGGGTCGTCAAACGGGTGCACGAAGGTCAGGCCCTGCTTCTTCTCCAGCGCCGTGGCGTGGGTGTAGGCGTCGGAGTAGCTGTCGCCATGCAGCACGACCTCGCCACCGAAGCCGCGCACCGCATCCACCTTGACCTGGGGCGTCGTGACCGGCATCACGATCACCGCGCGCACGCCCAGCTTGTGGGCCGACAGCGCCACGCCCTGGGCGTGGTTGCCGGCAGAGGCACAGATCACGCCTTTTGCCAGCTGGGCCGGCGTCAGGTGAGCCATCTTGTTGTAGGCGCCGCGCAGCTTGAAGCTGAACACCGGCTGCTGGTCCTCGCGCTTGAGCAGCACCTTGTTGTGCAGCCGCCGGCTCAGGTTGCGCGCCGGCTCCAGCGGGGACTCGACCGCGACGTCGTAGACGCGGGCGGTGAGGATCTTCTTCAGGTAGTCGGCGGGCTTGAGGTGTTTTGTCATGGGCCGTTGATGATAAAGGCTCAAGAAAAAAGCCCCGGAGGCTTGCGCTTCCGGGGCTGAATCCACCTTGTTAGGAGGGTGGAGGAGACAATCGGTGCACGACAATCATCTTGTGTGCGTGAATTCAGTATAGCCACAAAGATGCTGCGTCGCAGCAATGTCATGTGTCGCAATCTGCGACGGAATGCGCTGTATTAGCCGATTTGATTCGGCCAAAGCGGCGTTGATGCAAGGATCGGAAGTCAACTATGGAATGCACAGTCAGCTGGACCGGCGCGACCGGTGCGCGTTCAGGCATGGGTTTTCTGGCAGAAACGGGCAGTGGCCACGCCTTCATGATGGATGGCGCGCCCGACGCAGCCAAGCCCGAGAACGGGGGGCAGAACCTGGCGCCCCGGCCCATGGAAACCGTGCTGGCCGGCACCGGGGGCTGCACGGCCTACGACGTGGTGCTGATCCTCAAGCGCGGGCGCCACGACGTGCGCGGCTGCTCGGTCAAGCTCACCTCGGAGCGCGCAGCCACCGACCCCAAGGTGTTCACGAAAATCCACATGCAGTTCACCGTGACCGGTCGTGGCATTCCCGCGTCCGCCGTGGAGCGCGCCATCGCCATGAGCCACGAGAAATACTGCTCCGCCAGCATCATGCTGGCCAAAACGGCGGAGATCACCACCGGTTTTGAGCTGGTTGAGGCATAAATCGGCCTCCAGCCCCCGCGGCTGCTCGCTGGATTGCTATCAAAACAGGAGCAATCCGGGTGGCGCCCTGGAACGTCCGCACGCCCCGGCAAGCGGGTGGCGATCGTCTCAGACCCGGTGCGCAACCGTCGTCATCACCCGCGCGGCCGCCTTCATCAGCCCCTTGACGGGTTCGGGCAGATCGATGGCGCCGGCCGCCTCGGCATCCAGGGCGTGGCGCACCTCGTCGTCCTTCATCTGCGCCACGATGGCGCGCGAGGCGCCGTCCTGGGGAGGCAGGCGCTCCAGGTGGCTTTGCAGGTGGGCCTCCACCTGGCGCTCGGTTTCAACGACAAAGCCCAGGCTGACGCGGTCGCCGCCCAGACGCCCGGCCACCAGCCCGATGGCGAAAGCGCCGGCGTACCACAGCGGGTTGAGCAGCGAGGGCCGCGAACCCAGTTCGTCCATGCGCTGCTTCGTCCAGGCCAGGTGGTCGGTTTCCTCGGCGCTGGCCTTCTCGAAGTGGGCCTTGAGCGCCGCGTCGCGCGTGGCCAGCGCCTGGGCGGTGTACAGCGCCTGGGCACACACCTCGCCAACGTGGTTCACCCGCATCAAGGCACCGGCTTCCTGCCGCTGCGCCGGGCTCAGCGCCGCATCGTCCTGGCCTTCGGCCACCGGGCAGGGCCGCGAGCCGTGATGGGGTGCGAACAGGGTGCGCAGGGCCGCATCGGCCGCGACAATCAGTGAATCGGACATCGATTTTCCTTCGTTAAAGCAAATTCTAAGCCAGCAGGTTTTGCCGGACGATGGAGTCCTGCCCGCCAGAGGCTGTGGCGCCCGACCGACAACCCCGGTTTCTGTTTGTTGCAAGGGTGCAACGAAAGGGCGCTGAGGGGCGGAATTCCTTTGCGCAAAAAGGCCCGGTCTGGTGCAATCTGTGGAACTTCCCGAAACGGAGGTTGGCCCTGGGACCCGGAGGGGGTGGAAGCAACTGAGCTGAAGACCCTGACGAACCGGTGCCCTATGTTTAACCCTGGAGAAACTTGCAATGAAAAAATCCCTAGTTGCTCTGGCTGTCCTGGCTGCTGCCAGCGCTGCCTCTGCCCAATCGTCCGTCACGCTGTTCGGCGTGGTTGACCTCGGCTATCAGTACGGCAAGTCCGGCACCGACAGCCGCGCCCACATGGGCCAAGACGGCAATGCCTCCAGCGCGTCTGGGCTTCCGTGGCACGGAAGATCTCGGCGGCGGCATGAACGCCTCCTTCTGGCTGGAAGGTGGCCTCCCCAATGACACCGGCATGCATCGGGCACTGCTTCCACCAACAACTGCGCCGCTCCCGTGGCTCGGTTGTTCAATCGTCGTTCCACCGTCTCCTGGGCGGCGGCTTCGGTGAACTGCGTCTGGGCCGCGACTACACCGCGACGTTCTGGAACTACACCGTGTTCGATCCGTTCGGCACCAACGGTGTGGGCACCAACCGCGTTCTGGCTGGCAACGGCGCGGCGCGCTCCATCCCGGCAACGCCGCTGTCCGTGCTTCGAACGCCTTCGGCTACTTCCTGCCGGGCAACCTGGGCGGCTTCTATGGCCAGTTCCAGTACTACAAGGGTGAGCAGCTGTCCAACGCGCTGTACCAAGGCTGGTGACGGCTATGCCCTGCGCGGCGGTTTCGCCAATGGCCCGATCAACGTCGCTCTGGCCGTCGGCCAGCTGAAGACCGGCGCTGCCACCTCCCACGACACGTGGAACCTCGGTGGTTCGTATGACATGGGCGTTGCCAAGTTGATGGGCATGTACGACGTTCAAGACTGACACCGCTGGCCTGAAGCACACCGGCTACCTGCTGGGCGCCACCATGCCCCTGGGCGCTGGCGAACTGAAGGGCGCCTGGGCTACCAGCAAGTCCAATGCGGCGACAACTCAGAAGTCCAGCCAGTGGTCCTTCGGCTACATCCACAACCTGAGCAAGCGCACCGCCGTGTACGCCACTCTGGCCCGCGTGGGCAACAGCGGCGGCGCCAATGCCGTGCTGAACGGTGCTACGGCTGTTGCCAACAGCAGCTCCACCGGCTACGACATCGGTCTGCGCCACACGTTCTGATTGCCGACCCGCCTTGTGCGGGTTTGCATGACGAATCCAAAAAGCCATCCGTCGAAAGACGGGTGGCTTTTTTCATGAGGAGACCTGTTTTGTCCAACCCCGCCATTGTCCGAAGCGCCTTGCTGATGGCCGCCATTGTGTTGGCCGGCTGTGCCAGTGCGCCCGACAAAGCGGACCTTCCCCCGGAACAGGGCGTTGCATCGGCTGCCCTGGACAAGACACCCTGGGCGTTGCAGTCCCAAACCGGTGCGGCCCAGAGCGGTGCAGCGGGCTGGACGCACTGGACCTTGCCCGGCAAGACGACCACCCAGTTCCGTGCTGCGCGCCATCAGGGCCGTGACGCGCTGGCCGCCATTTCGCAGGCTTCCGCGAGCATGGTGCGCAGCAAGGTGCGTGTCGCGCCGGAAGACCTTGGGCGCGTGCGGTTTTCATGGAATGTGCCCGAGCTGATCGCCGGTGCCGATCTGGGCACGCGCGATGTCGCGGACTCACCCGTTCGCATCGTGCTGGCGTTCGAAGGCGACCGCTCAAAGCTGTCCGCGCGCAATGCCATGCTGTCCGAGCTGGCCCGTGCGCTGACGGGGGAAGAAATGCCCTACGCCACGCTGATGTATGTGTGGTGCAACCACCGGGCGCCCGGCAGCGTGATCGTTGGGCCGCGCACCGACCGCATCCGCAAGCTGGTGGTGGAGTCAGGCTCCGGCAACCTCAAGCGCTGGCTGGACTACGAGCGTGATGTGCGGGCGGATTTCATCAAGGCATTCGGGGAAGCCCCTGGTGCTCTGGTGGGCATTGCGGTCATGACCGACACCGACAACACCGCCAGTGCGACCCGTGCCTGGTACGGGCCCGTCCGGCTGGAGCGCATCGCGGCAGCCGCGCCCTAGTTCTGCGGGAAACCCCTTTTGACCCTCTGGCCCGCTATGTGCATAGTGCGGGTTTCCCAATTCACAGAGGTGATCATGAAGTTCAAGCCCATGCTGATCGCGGCGGCCGTGACCGCGGCCTTCGCAGCATCCCCGGCCCTGCAGGCCAAGCCGTTCAAGTGGTCCAGCGCCAGCGACATCCCCACCCTGGACATCCACTCGCAGAACAATGCGCTTGGCAATGGCGTGCACGCGGCGGTGTATGACGCGCTGGTGTACTACAACAGCACGACCTTCAAGCCCGAGCCGCAGCTGGCCACCGGCTGGCGCGAGCTGTCGCCCACGCAAATGCGCTTCACGCTGCGCAGCGGTGTGAAGTTCAGCGATGGTTCGGCCCTGACGGCCGACGATGTGGTCTATTCCATCATGCGGGCCATGGCCAAGACCTCCAACTACGCGGTCTATACCCAGGGCATCGACCGTGTGGTCAAGGTCAACGACAACACCGTGGACTTCATCATGAAGGGCCCCAACCCGGTGCTGCTGAACCAGCTGACCGAGCTGCGCATCATGAGCAAGGCCTGGGCCGAGAAGAACAAGTCCGTTGAACCCAAGGACATCCGCACCAAGGACGAAACCTTTGCCCACCGCAATGCCATGGGCACCGGCATGTACATGGTCAAGGAATGGCAACCCGACCAGAAGCTGGTGCTGGTGCGCAACCCCAACTACTGGGGCAAGAACGACAGCAATGTCACCGAGATCATCTACACGCCCATCAAGTCGGAAGCGACCCGCGTCGCGGCGCTGTTGTCGGGCGAGGTGGACTTCATCCTTGACCCGAGCCCGCAGGATCTGGGGCGGCTGCGCAACAACGCCAGCCTGAAGGTGATCGACGGCATCGAGAACCGCACCATCTTCTTCGGCATGGACCAGTTCCGTGACGAACTGCCGGGCTCCAACGTCAAGGGCAAGAACCCCCTGAAGGACCTTCGGGTGCGCAAGGCCCTGTACCAGGCCATCGACATCGACAGCATCCATCGCGTCACCATGCGCGGGCTGAGCCAGCCCACGGGCGCGATGGTGGCGCCCCAGGTCAATGGATGGACCGAAGGCGTGCACAAGCGCCATCCGTACGACCCGGAAGCTTCCAGGAAGCAACTGGCCGACGCCGGGTATCCCCAGGGCTTTGAGGTGGATTTCGCCTGCCCGAACAACCGCTACATCAACGACGAGGAAATCTGCCAGGCCGTTACCGCAATGTGGGCCAAGGTGGGTGTCAAGGCCAAGCTGCGCACCCTGCCGCTGGTGACCTACTTTCCGATGATCCAGCGCTATGAAGCCAGCATCTACATGCTGGGCTGGGGAGTGCCCACATTTGATGCCCTGTACAGCCTGCAGTCGCTGACGCGCAGCGTGGGCACGGGCGGTGACGGCAACTACAACGTGGGCCGCTACAAGAACGAGCGCATGGATGTGGTGGTGGACCGGGTCAAGACCGAGACCGACCTGCCGGTGCGCAACCGCCTGCTGACTGAAGGCCTCTAGCTGAGCAATGACACGGTGTCGCACATTCCCCTGCACAACCAGATCATTCCGTGGGCGCTGAAGAAGAACGTGGACGTGGTGCACCGCGCCGACAACCGGCTGGACTGGCGCCTGATCAAGGTCAACTGATCCGGACGGGGATTTTCTTTAGGCCTAAAGGAAATCCCCGTATCGCCGCAGGGATGCCTCTGCTAGCATCCTTCGCAAAGAGTCTGACCTAACGATGTTTGCTTTCATCCTTCGCCGCCTGCTCCAGGCCCTGGTGGTCATGGTGTCGGTGGCATTCATCGCGTTCCTGCTGTTCCAGTACGTTGGCGACCCGGTGGTGTTCCTGCTCGGACAGGACGCCCAGCCGGACCAGATCCGCGAGCTGCGAGCCGACCTGGGGCTGGACCAGCCGTTTTTCGTGCAGTTCTGGCACTTCCTTGCAAACGCCGCGCAGGGTGAGTTCGGCCTGAGCCTTCGCCAGGGCGCCAAGGTGTCGCGGCTGATTGCCGAGCGCTTCCCGGCGACTCTGGAACTCGCCTTCGTGGCGGCGGCGCTGGCCCTGCTGGCCGGGATACCGATGGGCGTCTATTCGGCGCTGCGCCGCGGCAGCTTTCTCAGCCAGCTGTTCATGACGATCTCGCTGCTGGGCGTGTCGCTACCCACCTTCCTGATCGGCATCCTGCTGATCCTGGCTTTCGCCGTGGGCCTGGGCTGGTTTCCCAGCTTCGGGCGGGGTGAGACGCTGAAGTTCGGCTGGTGGAGCAGCGGCTTGCTTACGGCCAAGGGCTGGCACCACATCATCCTGCCGGCGGTGACGCTGGCGATTTTCCAGCTCACGCTGATCATGCGGCTGGTGCGCGCGGAAATGCTGGAAGTCCTGCGCACCGACTACATCAAGTTTGCGCGTGCCCGGGGCTTGAGCGACCGCGCCATCCACTTTGGCCATGCCCTCAAGAACACGCTGGTTCCCGTGATGACCATCACGGGCCTGCAATTGGGCGGGCTGATTGCGTTTGCCATCATCACCGAGACGGTGTTCCAGTGGCCTGGCATGGGCCTGCTGTTCATCCAGGCCGTGACGTTCGCCGACATCCCGGTCATGGCCGCATACCTGTGCCTGATTGCCCTGATCTTTGTGGTGATCAACCTCGTGGTGGACCTGCTGTACTTCGCGGTGGACCCGCGCCTGCGCGTGGGCAAGGCGGGGGGGCACTGATGTCTGCCGTCATCGATCGCGCCGACGCTGCCGCTGCGCCGCGCTACCAGGCCGGTGGGCGCGCTTTTGCGCGGATCGCACAGTTCCACACGGAGCTGACCGCGCTGCGCCGCGACCTGCACGCGCATCCCGAACTCGGCTTTGAAGAGGTCTATACATCCGCCCGCGTGGCGCAGGCGCTGCGCCTGTGCGGCGTGGACGAGGTGCACACCGGCATCGGCAAGACCGGGGTGGTCGGGCTGGTGCACGGGCGGCATGGCCCGGGCCACATGGCCGCCGACGGGCGCCCGCGCGCCGTGGGCCTGCGCGCCGACATGGACGCACTGCCCATGGCCGAGCACAACAGCTTCGACTGGAAATCTTCCAAACCCGGGTTGATGCACGGCTGTGGCCACGACGGCCACACGGCCATGCTGGTCGGCGCAGCGCGCTATCTGGCCGAGACCCGCAATTTCCACGGCACGGCCGTGCTGATTTTCCAGCCGGGCGAAGAAGGCTACGCCGGTGCCCGAGAAATGATCCGGGATGGCCTGTTCGAGCGTTTCAATTGCCGCGAGGTCTACGCGCAGCACAACTCGCCCGAAGCCCCGCTGGGGGTGATTGGCGTGACCCCGGGGCCCATGCAGGCGGCGGTGGACCGCATTGAGATCGTCATCCGCGGCCAGGGCGGCCATGGCGCACGGCCCCAGCAATGCGTCGACCCCGTGCTGGTGGCGGGGCACATCATCACGGCCGCGCAAAGCGTCGTGTCGCGCAACCTCTCGGCGTTCGACCAGGCCGTGGTCAGCATCTGTTCGATGCAGGGGGGCAACCCCGGTGCGATGAGCGTGATTCCGGGCTCGGTGACGCTGGTGGGCACCGTGCGCACCTACCATGAGGCCGTACAGAACCGGATCGAAGAGCGCTTGCGCGTGTTGTGCAGCTCGGTGGCCCAGGGGTTTGGCGCCACGGCCGAGCTGACGTACGAGCGTGTGTATCCCGCAACGGTCAATACGGTTCCCGAAGCCGAGTTCGCCGCCGATGTGGCCACGTCCCTGGTGGGCGCAGACCGGGTGCTTCGCAACATGCTGCCCAGCATGGGAGGGGAGGACTTCTCCTTCATGCTTCAGGTCAGGCCTGGCGCTTACCTTCGGGTGGGCCAGGGCGGCGAGGGCTGTGAGCCGCTGCACAACAGCCGGTACGATTTCAACGACGAGATCCTGCCCCTGGGCGCGGCGTTGCACGCCAGCCTGGTCGAGCAGGCACTTCCCCTTTAACCACGCGCGAGGAGTTTGACATGTCTTACAGCAAAAAATGGGCCCTGGCCCCCGTCACCATTGCCCTGGCTGCTATCAGTTTTGTAGCAAGCGCCAACACGGTGCGCATCGCCAACCAGGGCGATGCGTTGTCAATGGACCCGCATTCGCTGAACGAATCGCTGCAGCTCACCGTGGTGGGCAATGTGTACGAGCCGCTCGTCACCCGTGACCGCGACTACAAGCTGGCGCCGGCACTGGCCACCGACTGGAAGCAGACGGCGCCCACCGTGTGGCGCTTCAACCTGCGCAAGGGCGTCAAGTTCCATGACGGCACGCCCTTCACCGCGGACGACGTGATCTTCAGCTATGAGCGCTCCAAGGGAGACGGTTCGGACGTCAAGACCTACGTCGGCCAGATCAAGCAGATCAACAAGATCGACGACCACGCGATCGACATCGTGACCAACAACCCGTTCCCGATCCTGCCCGACCTGTTCACCAACTGGATGATCATGAGCAAGAAGTGGTGCGAGACCAACCAGGCGACCAAGCCTGTGGACCGCCGCAAGGGCATCGAGAACGCGGCCTCGTTCCGCGCCAACGGCACGGGGCCGTACCGCCTGCGTGAGCGCCAGCCAGATGTCCGGTCCACCTTCTCGCGCAATGGCTCCTATTGGGGCAAGATCGACGGCAATGTGGACGAGGTGATCTTCACCAAGATCGGCAACGACAGCACCCGCGTGGCCGCACTGCTGTCCGGCGAAATCGACATCATGGAGCCGGTGCCGGTGCAGGATGTGGCCCGCGTCAAGAGCAACCCCAACCTGAAGATCATGCAGGGGCCGGAGCTGCGCATCATCTTCCTGGGCATGGACCAGAAGCGCGACGAACTGCAGTTCTCCAGCGTCAAGGGCAAGAACCCGTTCAAGGACGTGCGCGTGCGCAAGGCGTTCTACCAGGCCATCGACATCGAAGGCATCAAGAAAACCGTGATGCGCGATGCGGCCGTGCCGGCGGCGCTGATGATTCCTCCGCAGGTCAAGGGCTACGCCCCCGATCTGGGCAAGCGCCTGCCCTACGACGTCGAAGCCGCCAAGAAGCTGATGGCCGAAGCAGGCTACCCCAATGGTTTCGAGCTGAAGATGAACTGCCCCAATGACCGGTATGTCAACGACGGCGAAATCTGCCAGGCCGTGGCCGCCAACCTGTCGCGCATCGGCGTGAAAATCAACCTGGAAGCCGAGACCAAGGGCACCTACTTCCCCAAGATCCTGCGCCGTGACACCAGTTTCTACCTGCTGGGATGGACATCCAGCACGGTGGACGCGCACAACGTGCTCTACCCCATCCTTTCCTCTCCCGGCGAAGGTGGACGCGGCCAGTTCAACCTGGGCTCCTACAGCAACGCCAAAGTGGATGAACTGACGGTGCAGATCGCGTCCGAGACCGACCAGGCCAAGCGCAACGCGATGATCCGCGAGGCAATGAAGATCCACCAGGACGACGTGGGTCACCTGCCGCTGCACCAGCAGGCCCTGAACTGGGCCTCCAGGAAGAACATTGACATGGTGCAGAGCCCGGGCAACGAAATGCCCTGGAAGTACATCAAGGTCAACAAGTAAGCGCGACCCAGGGCATACCCCGGCATGAAATGGCTCTCCCGCTGGCTCGATGGCGACATCGGCCACAGCTTCCGCTCGTCGCCGACCGCCATCACGGCGGCGGCGATCGCCTTTGTCTGCGTGTTCTGCGCCTTGTTCGCCAATTGGGTTGCGCCGCACAACCCGTTTGACCTGGCCACGCTGGAGCTGAGCAATGCGCGCCTGCCGCCCGCCTGGTCGGACGGTGGCTCGATGCGCTTCTTCCTGGGCACCGACGACCAGGGGCGGGACATCCTTTCGGCGCTGATGTTCGGTGCACGCATTTCCCTGGTCGTCGGGCTGGCCTCCGTGGTGCTTTCGGTGGTGGTCGGCGTGGCTTTCGGCTTGCTCGCCGGCTTTGTTGGTGGCTGGGTCGACGCCGTGCTGATGCGTCTGTGCGATGTGATGCTGTCTTTTCCCGCCATCCTGGTGGCGCTGTTGATTGCCGGAGTCGGGCGGGCGCTGTTCCCCAACGCGCACGAATCGCTGGCGTTCGGCGTGCTGATCATCTCCATCTCGCTGACGGGCTGGGTGCAGTACGCCCGAACCGTGCGGGGCTCGACGATGGTGGAGCGCAGCCGCGAGTACGTGCAGGCGGCGCGCGTCACCGGCGTGGCGCCGATGCGCATCATGGTGCGTCATGTGCTGCCCAATGTGCTGGGCCCGGTGCTGGTGCTGGCCACGATCCAGGTGGCCACGGCCATCATCACCGAGGCGACGCTGTCCTTCCTGGGGGTGGGTGCTCCGCCGACATCACCGTCGCTGGGCACCCTGATCCGCATTGGCAACGACTACCTGTTCTCGGGCGAGTGGTGGATCACGATTTTCCCGGGCGTGATGCTGATCCTGATCGCGCTGTCGGTCAACCTGCTGGGCGACTGGCTGCGTGACGCCCTGAACCCGAGGCTGCGCTGAATGAGCCTGCTAGAAGTCAAGAACCTGATCGTGGAGTTTCCGCACCGGCACGGCGCGCTGCGTGCGCTGGACGAGATCTCCTTTGCCATCGCCCCGGGCGAAATCCTCGGTGTGGTCGGGGAGTCGGGCGCGGGCAAGTCGCTGACCGGTGCGGCCATCATCGGCCTGCTGGAGCCACCCGGGCGCATCGCCGGCGGTCAGGTGCTGCTGGAAGGCCAGCGCATCGACAACCTTCGCCACGACCAGATGCGCCACATCCGCGGCCGCAAGATTGGCGCGATTTTCCAGGACCCGCTGACCTCGCTGAACCCGCTGTACACGATCGGGCGCCAGCTCACCGAGACCATCATGGCACACCTGCCGGTCACCCCGGCAGAGGCACGCAAGCGCGCCATCGGCCTGCTGGAGGACACGGGCATCCCCGCTGCGGCCGAGCGCGTCGACCACTATCCGCACCAGTTCAGCGGCGGCATGCGCCAGCGCGTGGTGATCGCGCTCGCCCTGGCGGCGGAACCCAAGCTCATCGTGGCCGACGAGCCCACCACTGCGCTGGACGTGTCAATCCAGGCGCAGATCATTTCGCTGCTCAAACGCATCTGCAACGACAGGGGCGCCGCCGTCATGCTGATCACGCACGACATGGGCGTGATCGCCGAGACCTGTGACCGGGTCGCCGTGATGTACGCCGGCCGCATTGCCGAGATCGGGCCGGTGCACGATGTCATCAACCGTGCCGCCCATCCGTACACCGCCGGCCTGATGGCGGCCATCCCCGACATCACCATGGACCGCGAGCGGCTCAACCAGATTGATGGCGCGATGCCGCGCCTGAACGCCATACCCGCAGGCTGCGCCTACAACCCGCGCTGCCCGAAAGTGTTCGACCGCTGCAAGGAGCAGCGTCCCGAGCTGATGGACGCCGGCGCAAGCCGCGCGGCCTGCTGGCTGCACGACACCGGGGGTGCACCATGACCGCGCTGGTGCAGGCGCACGACCTGGCCAAGACGTTTGACGTTTCGGCCCCCTGGCTCAACCGGGTGATCGAACGCAAGCCCCGTACCCTGCTGCGTGCCGTGGACGGCGTGAGTTTCGAGATCGAACGCGGCAAGACGCTGGCGCTGGTGGGCGAATCCGGCTGCGGCAAGAGCACGGTGGCGCGCCTTCTGGTGGGCCTGTACGAGCCCACGCGCGGGGGTTTGACGTTTGACGGGCAGGACGCCCATGCGGCTTTCAAGACCCCCGAGGGGCGCAAGCTGCGACGGCGCATCCAGATGATTTTCCAGGACCCGTACGCAAGCCTGAACCCGCGCTGGAAGGTGGAGGACATCGTTGGCGAGCCCCTGAAGGAACACGGGATCATCACCGACCCGGCCCAGCTGAAGGAGCGTGTGGGCGAGTTGCTCAAGTCGGTGGGCCTGTCCCCGCTGGACATGGTGAAGTACCCGCACCAGTTCAGCGGAGGTCAGCGGCAGCGCATTTCCATCGCCCGGGCCCTGGCCACCCAGCCGGAGTTCCTGGTGTGCGACGAACCCACATCCGCGCTGGACGTGAGCGTGCAGGCCCAGGTGCTCAACATCATGAAGGACCTGCAAAACAGCCTGGGCCTGACGTACCTGTTCATCTCGCACAACCTGGCGGTGGTGCGGCATGTGAGCGACGATGTCGGCGTGATGTACCTGGGACGGCTGGTCGAGCTGGCACCCAAGCAGACGCTGTTTTCCTCCCCGCAGCACCCCTACACGCGCATGCTGCTGGACGCCATTCCCAAGATGCACGACACGGGGCGCCAGCGCACACCGGTCAGTGGCGAGGTGCCCAATCCGCTGAATCCGCCAGCGGGCTGCGCCTTCAATCCGCGTTGCCCCCATGCCAATGACCGGTGCCGCTCCGAGCGGCCGGTGCTGCAGGAGCTGGGCGGCATCCGCATTGCCTGCCACGCCGTCGAGGAAGGGCGGATCTGAGGCCGGACGCTATCATTTTGATAGCGGATACTTCATGTCTGGCGGGGGCTAAGGCCAGATTTCATGCATAACGCTTGCTGCGAAGGTTGTTTTTCATTTCCTTGAGCAGGGGCTGCAGCCGGTCGCCCCCGATGCGAAGCGCCAGCGTTGTCGCCAGCACGTCGATGATCATCAGGTGCAGCAGCCGCGACACCATGGGGCTGTAGCGGTCAAAGCCCTCGGGGTGGTCGGCTGCCAGATGGATGTGGCCAGCCGAGGCCAGAGGCGACCCCGAGGCGGTGATGACAAGGGTGGTCGCGCCGTTGCGCCGCGCGATGTCGCAGGCATCCATGAGATCGCGGGTTCGCCCGGAGTTGGAGATGACGACCACGCAGTCGCCAGGCCCCAGCAGCGACGCGCTCATCACCTGCATGTGGCCGTCGCTGTATGCGACCGTGTTCACGCCCAGCCGGAAAAACTTGTGCTGCGCATCCTGGGCCACGATGCCGGAGTTGCCCACACCAAAGAACTCGATGCGACGGCCGGCCTTCCAGGTCGCCGCGAGGGCGTCGACCGCGCGCTCAATGGCAAAGGCGCTGGCGTCGTTGCGGTACTTCAGGAAGGCCGCCACGGTGTTGTCGATGACCTTGACCAGCACGTCGCCGACCTTGTCGTCGCTGTCCACGCTGCGGTGGATGAAGGGCACGCCTTCGCTGACGGTGCCCGCCAGCTTGAGCTTGAAGTCGCTGAGGCCGTCATAGCCGATGCTGCGACAAAACCGCACCACGGTGGGTTTGCTCACGTGGGCGCGCTCGGCGAGCTCTCCCACCGGCAGGTTGGCGAATGCGCGCGGGTCGGCCAGCACCAGTTTGCCCACGCGTTGTTCCGCCGGAGCCAGCGAGGGCAGCGAAGCCTTGATCCTGTCTAGCATTCTTCCGCCCAGCAGTGTCCGTCCCGGGCGATCATCGCGCTGGCGGCGCTGGGACCCCAGGTGCCACCTGCGTAGGCGCGTGGCGCGTCGCCCGACGCCTTCCAGGCGTCCAGCAGTGGCTCCACCCATCGCCACGCGGCCTCCTGCTCGTCGCTTCGGACGAACAGGTTCAATCGACCGTCAATCACGTCCAGCAGCAGCCGCTCATAGGCCCCTACGCGCTCCGCGCCGAAGCGGCGGTCGAAGTCCAGGTCCAGTTGAACAGGTGCGAGTGCAGCGCTCTGGCGGCGCCCGCTCTGGCCCAGGGCCAGCAGGTGCAGCTCCAGGCCGTCGCGGGGCTGCAGGTTGATCACCAGCCGGTTGGCTGCACCGGCCGGCACGTCAAAGATGGCGTGCGGTGCCGGTCGGAAATTGACCACGATGGATGCGTCGCGCGCGGCCAGCCGTTTGCCGGTGCGCAGGTAAAACGGCACACCGGCCCAGCGCCAATTGGCAATTTCGGTGCGCAGCGCGACAAAAGTCTCGGTCACGCTTTGCGCCGCCACACCCGGCTCGTCGCGGTAGGCCACCACGGCGGCGCCCTGCACCGTGCCGGCCGCGTACTGGCCACGCACGACATGCTGGGTCAGGGTGTGCTCTGTCCACGGCGTCAACGAACGCAGCACCTTGAGTTTCTCGTCGCGTATGGCGTCGGCGTGCGCGTTGATGGGGGGCTCCATCCCGATGGCGCACAACAGCTGCAAGGCGTGGTTCTGAACCATGTCGCGCAGCGCGCCGGTGCCGTCGTAGAAGCTGCCGCGCTTCTCCACGCCAAGGTCTTCGGCGATGGTGATCTGGATGTTGGCGATGTTCTCGCGCCGCCACAAGGGCTCGAACAGCGCGTTGCCAAAGCGCAGCGCGAACAGGTTCTGCACCGATGGCTTGCCCAGGTAGTGGTCGATGCGGAACACCTGCCGTTCACTGAAAGCCCTGCGCACCGCCTCGTTGATCGCGCGATTGGACGCGAGGTCGTGGCCCAGCGGCTTCTCAAGCACGATGCGCACATGCGACTTGTTCAGGCCCGCTGCGGCAAGCTGCTCGCACACGGTCGTGAACAAGGTGGGGGCGGTCGCCACGTACATCACCACCGTCTGCGCGGGCCGCTGCGCCAGGAACCCGACCAGACGCGCATAGTCACCTGTTTGCGAGAGGTCCAGCCTCACAAAGTGCAGCAGGGCGGCGAAACGGTCGAATTCTCCCTGCGCCGGCTGCTTGTCCAGCTCGACCTGGGTGAAGCGTGCGCGGATCAGTGCCCGGTAGGCGTCGTCATCCATGTCGTCGCGCGCAATTCCGACGATGCGCGTCTGCGCGGGCAAAGTGCCGTGGCGGAACGCCTGGAAAAGCGCTGGCATCAGCTTGCGCCAGGCGAGGTCTCCGGTGCCTCCGAACAGAACGAGGTCAAGGCTCATGACGGGTCGGTTTGATGGGATGAGGGACTGTAACTTAGTTTCATGATCCTGCCCGAATCCGGCTTGGACAAGTCTGGGGTTTCCCAGGTTACTGGTGTTTTCCCGGTAATCCACAAGACAAGCTGTCGTTAGGATGTGAATGTAATCAAGTTACTCAGGAGTCACCATGAAACAAGCTCTCACTGGCGTGGCGCTGGCCGTCGCGTCGCTCGCGGCGTCGGCGCAAGGTCAGGTCAACATCATCTGTTCGGTGCAGGCCGAATGGTGCAACCTGATGTCCACGGTGTATTCGCGCACCACCGGCACAAAGGTCAACATGACAGCCAAGGGCTCAGGTGAGGCACTGGCGCAGCTCAACGCCGAGAAGGCCAACCCCAAGACCGACATCTGGTTTGGCGGCACGGGCGACCCGCACCTGCAGGCGGCCGAGCAGGGCCTGACGCTGGAGTACAAGTCCGAGCAGATCAAGGACCTGCATCCCTGGGCGCAAAAGCAGGCGGCAGACTCCAAGTACCGCACCGTGGGCGTGTACCTCGGCCCGCTGGGCTTTGGCTTCAACAACGAGTTGCTGGCCAAGAAGAAGGCCAAGGCCCCGGCGTCGTGGGCCGACCTGCTCAAGCCCGAATTCAAGGGCGAGGTGCAGATGGCCAACCCGGCGTCCAGCGGCACCGCCTACACCATGATCGCCACACTGGTGCAGCTCATGGGCGAAGACAAGGCGTTCGACTACATGAAGTCGCTGCACAAGAACGTCAGCACCTACACGCGCTCCGGCACCGCACCCGTCAAGGCGGCGGCGCGGGGTGAGACCACGGTCTCCATCAGCTTTGTGCACGACGTGACGACCGAGGCGGTCAATGGCTTCCCGGTCGGCTCGGCCACGCCGACCGAAGGCACGGGTGCCGAAGTCGGCTCGATGAGCATCGTCAAGGGTGGCCCGAATACCGAGGTCGCCAAGAAATTCTATGAATGGGCGCTCACGCCGGGGGGGCAGCAGTTTGGCCTGGCGGCCAAGCAGTTCCAGCTGCCCAGCAACACCAAGGTGCCCAAAGACCCGCGCATGACGGACCCGGCCAAGATCAAGCTCATCAACTACGACTACGCCAAGTACGGCGCCAGTGCCGAGCGCCGCCGCCTGATCGCCAAGTGGGAAAAGGAAATCCAGAACCTGTCGCGTTGACCGCCTGAACGACGCCGGACCGTCCGGCGCCCGCCATGAATTTCACCACCAACAAATCGCTTTGGCTGTGGGTCGCAGCAGGCTTTCTCGCGTACCTGGCGTTGCCCTGGTACGCGATCCAGGAGGCCAACGGCCTGCTGATGGTCCTCAAGGTGTTTGCCAACGAGCAGACCGGCAGCGGCCTGATGCAGGCTGTCAGCTTCGGCCGCCCCTGGTTGTGGCTGGGTCTGACGGGTCTTGCGGTTGCCGCCATCGGCGCGGCAATGCCGGCCGGCAAGCGCCAGGGGGCTGTGCTGCTGGCTGGCGGCGGCCTGGGTGTGCTGGCATTGCTGTCCAGCGGCTTTCTGATTGGTGCGCGCGGCTGGTCGTTCGAAACGTTGACTACGAGCCTGGGCGAGCTGGGTGCGCGCCAGCCGGGCATGGGCTGGGGCGGATTCGTGGCGCTCACGGCGTTGATGATGCTCGCCGCATTCGGGGTGGCGCGGCGCGGGTACTTCAGGGGAGACCTGTTCGTGGCGTCGGCCGTGGTGGGCTGTGCCAGCCTGCTGGCGCTGTTCATCGTCTTCCCGGTGCTCAAGGCGCTGGCCGCGGCGTTTTTCATGGAGGACGGGACGTTTGCCGTCGGCGCAATCTTCGAGCGGGTCGCCAGCGAGCGCAATTTCGGGCTTGGCTGCGTGACCGGCGGCCAGCGCTGTGGCGTGGCCTGGAACACGCTGTTCCTGGGCCTCATGACGGCGGCCAGCACCACGGTGCTGGGCACGCTCATGGCGCTGATGGCCGAGCGCGCGTCGCGTCGCACCGCCAAGCCACTGAACGTGGTGGCCATGCTGCCCATCATCACGCCGCCGTTCGTGGTGGGGCTGGGCCTCATCCTGCTGTTTGGCCGTGCGGGCGTGGTCAACCAGTTTCTGGAGTACGCCTTCGGCATCACGCCGTCGCGCTGGTTCTATGGCTGGTTTGGCGTGTGGGTGGCGCAGACCTTTGCCTTCACGCCCATCGCCTTCATGATCATGCGCGGCGTGGTGCAGGGCGTGGCGCCCAGCCTGGAGGAGGCCGCGCAAACCTTGCGTGCCAGCCCGCAGCAAACCTTCATGACCGTCACGTTGCCATTGCTCAAGCCGGGCCTGGCCAACGCCTTCCTGGTCGGCTTCATCGAGAGCATGGCCGATTTCGGCAACCCCATCGTGGTGGGCGGGCAGTTCTCGGTGTTGTCCACCGAAATCTTCTTTGCCATTGTGGGCGCCCAGTACGACCAGGGCCGTGCTGCCTCCCTGGCCTGGATCCTCACGCTGTTTGCGCTCACGGTGTTCGCCATCCAGCGTGGCCTGCTGGGCAGGCAGAACTTCACCACCGTGTCGGGCAAGGGAGACTCGGGCATCCCCATGCCGCTGCCGCCGCGCGTGCGCCGGCTGGTCAACAGCGTCGCGCTGCCATGGATGGCCTTCACGCTGGTGGTGTACCTGTTTGCCTTCGCCGGAGGCTTTGTGCAGACCTGGGGACGCGACTACACGCTCACGCTCAACCATTTCCGCACCGCGTTTTCTCTGGAGTGGGGCGAGTTCGGCATGGTCTGGGCCGGCACCGCGTGGAACTCGTTCTTCACCACGCTCAAGCTGGCCGCCATCGCCGCGCCGATGACGGCCACCGTCGGCCTGCTGATCGCATGGCTGCTGGCCCGCACCGAGTTCCGTGGCCAGAGCGCCTTCGAGTTCGCGGCCTTGCTGGCGTTTGCCATTCCCGGCACGGTGCTGGGCGTGAGCTACATCCTGGCGTTCAACGTGCCGCCATTCGAGCTGACCGGCACCGCGCTGATCATCGTGTTGTGCTTCATGTTCCGCAACCTGCCGGTGGGCGTACGGGCCGGCACCGCAGCCTTCAAACAGCTGGACAAGTCGCTCGACGAGGCGTCCATGATGCTGCGCGCCAACAGCGTGCAGACGCTGCGCCATGTGGTGCTGCCGCTGCTGAAGCCGGCTCTGGTGGCAGCGCTGGTCTACAGCTTTGTGCGCGCCATCACCACCGTCAGCGCAGTGATCTTCCTGGTCACTGCCGAAAACGAACTGGCCACCACCTACATCATTGGCCGCGTGGGCAATGGCGACTACGGCGTGGCCCTTGCCTACTGCACCGTGCTCATCATCCTGATGTCGCTGGCCACCGCGCTGATCCAGTTCGTCGTTGGCGAGCGCAAGCTGGGAAGGCGCAAAGCCGGTGCGAGCCACAAGGTCACCAACACACAAGGAATGCACTGATGAGCGCCTCGGGCATCGTCTTCAAGGACATCACCAAACGCTACGGCAGCGACCCGTCGGCGCCACTGGCCGTCAAGGGCATCAGCTTCGAGGTGCCGCGTGGCACGCTCACCACCATCCTTGGGCCCTCGGGCTGCGGCAAGACCACCACGCTGCGCATGATCGCCGGGCTGGAAACACCGACCTCGGGCCAGATCTTGATTGCGGGGCAGGACGTCACCACCCTGGGTCCGGCCCAGCGCAACGTGAGCATGATGTTCCAGAGCTATGCGCTGTTCCCGCACATGGATGTGCTGGAGAACGTGATGTACGGCCTGCGCATGTCGGGCGTGGCGAAAGACTCCGCCCGCAGCCGCGCAGTCGAGGCGCTGCGCAACGTGGGCCTGGTGGGCTTTGACGACCGGCTGCCCAGCGAACTCTCGGGCGGGCAGCAGCAGCGTGTGGCGCTGGCGCGCGCGCTGGTGCTGGAGCCGGCGGTGCTGCTGTTTGACGAGCCGCTGTCCAACCTGGACGCCCGTCTGCGCCGCGAGATGCGCGAGGAAATCCGCACGCTGCAGCAGCGCCTGCAGCTCACCGTGGCCTATGTGACGCATGACCAGAGCGAAGCGCTGGCCGTGAGCGACCAGATCATCGTGATGGATGGCGGCCTGATTGCCCAAAGCGGCACCCCTCAGGACCTGTACGAATACCCGCAGACGGAGTTCGTGGCCGGCTTCATGGGCGAGGCCATGCTGTTCCCGGCGCGCGCCGACGCCAGCGGCACCGTGTCGCTGGGTCCGCTGCGCATCACGCCGCGCCAGACCATGGCGGAAGGCGCGGTCAAGGTGGCGGTCCGACCCGAGGCCTGGCACATCGGCCCGCCCGGCGTCGGGCTGGCTGCGCGGCTGGCCAAGGCCGCCTACCTGGGCAGCAATTACGAATACACGTTTGAGACCGAACTGGGCGCCATCTTTGTGGTGTCGCCCGACCTCACCCATGTGTTGCAGCCGGGGTCTGATGTGGGCCTGAGCCTGGCCGACCATGGCGTGTCAGTGGTGGCCGACGCGGGCTGAGCAACCGCGACTGCAGGCTTCGTCCGGATTCGGGGCGCACGACCGCAGCCACAGGTATTTGCGGTCCTCCGTGCCCACCAGCGACATCCGGTGCCCCGGTCCGACGGCGTTTCGGTGACCGCGACAAACCCCTCCCAGGGTATTGCAGAACGATAATCGCCCCATGAACCAACTCGACGCGCTCAAGCAGGTCACCACCGTGGTGGCCGACACCGGCGACTTCCACCAGCTGGCCCGGTTCCAGCCGCAAGACGCCACGACCAACCCGTCGCTGATCCTCAAGGCTGTGCAGAAAGCGGAATACGCGCCGTTGCTCAAGGAAGCTGTGGCCAAGTTCCGGGGCAAGCCGCTGGACGAAATCATGGACCGCCTGCTGGTGCGTTTCGGGCGGGAGATTCTGGCCATCATCCCCGGCCGGGTCTCCACCGAGGTGGATGCCCGACTGAGCTTTGACAGCAATGCCACGCTGACCCGTGCCGAGCGCATCATCGAGCTGTACCAGGCGGAGGGCGTGCCGACCGAGCGCGTGCTGATCAAGATCGCCGCCACCTGGGAGGGCATCCAGGCGGCGGCAAAACTCGAGCAACGCGGCATTCACACCAACCTGACACTGCTGTTCAGCTTTGCCCAGGCGGTGGCCTGCGGGCAGGCCCGCGTTCAGCTGATCTCTCCTTTCGGGGGCAGGATCTACGACTGGTACAAAAAAAGTGCGGGCCCGGGCTGGGATGAGGCCGCCAATGCCGGTGCAAACGACCCGGGCGTCAAATCGGTGCGCCAGATCTACAACCACTACAAGCACTTCGGGATTGCCACCGAGGTCATGGGGGCGAGCTTTCGCAACGTGGGACAGATCACCGCGCTGGCGGGGTGTGACTTGCTGACCATCAGCCCGGAGCTGCTGGCGCAGCTGGCCGCCACACAGGCCCCTCTGCCGCGCGCGCTCGACGGGTCTGCCGCCAAGGCGCTTTCGCTGCAACCGGTGAACTACGACGAAGCCGGCTTCCGCTATGCGCTCAACGAAGACGCCATGGCCACCGAGAAGCTGGCCGAAGGCATCCGCGCCTTCGCGGCGGACGCGGTCAAACTCGAGCAGCTGATGCTCTCCGCTTGATCGAGTTGATCGTGTCGTACGACATGGAGCGCCCCCGCTGTGACCAGACGGCCGCGTGGGCTGCGCTGCATGCGTTGTTCGATGCGGGCGCGCGCGACTTTGACCTGCGCGACGCTTTCGCAGCCGATCCTGGCCGGTTCGCGTCCTTCAGCCAGCAGGCACCCCATGTCTTTGCCGACCTGTCCAAGAACCTGATCGATGCGCCCACGCAGGCGCTCCTGCTGGAGCTGGCGCGTGAGTGCCGCGTGGAGCAACATCGCGACGCGATGTTTGCCGCAGAGGCTGTCAACTCCACCGAGCAACGCGCGGCAATGCATTTTTTGCTGCGAAATCCGGCTTCAGCCCCCGCCAGTGCTAGATCATCTGCTATAAAAAACATAGCAAATGACTGGCCGGAGGTGCTGGCCACGCGCCATGGCATGCTGGCTTACGCGGAAGCGGTGCGGGCAGACAGCGGCATCACGGACGTGGTGAACATCGGCATCGGCGGCTCCGACCTTGGGCCACAGATGGCGGTGGGCGCGCTCGACGGATTTGCCATGCGGTCCAAGCGCTTTCACTTCGTATCCAACGTGGATGGCCATGCGCTGGCCAGGGTGCTGCGCGGACTGCGGCCGCAAAGCACGTTGTTTGTCGTGGCGTCCAAGACGTTCTCCACGGTGGAGACGCTGACCAACGCACGTTCGGCGCGGCAGTGGTTTGAGGCGGAAGGCGGTGCCGGCCTGGCGCAGCACTTTGTGGCGATCACGACCAATGTGACGGCGGCGCACGCGTTTGGCATCCAGACCTGCTTCGGGTTTCACGACTGGGTGGGCGGGCGGTATTCCATGTGGTCGGCCATCGGCTTGCCGGTTGCGATCGCGATCGGGTCGCAGGGCTTTCGCGCCATGCTGGACGGCGCACACGCCATGGACGCGCATTTCTGCAACGCTCCGCTCGAGCAGAACCTGCCCGTGAGGCTGGGTCTGCTGGATGTCTGGTACCGGAACTTCCATGGCTTTGGCAGCCGCTGCATCGCCCCGTACCACAGCGCGCTGCAGCGCCTGCCGGCGTACCTGCAGCAGCTGGAAATGGAAAGCAATGGCAAGCGCGTGGACCAGCGGGGCCGTCCATTGCCCTTTGCCACATCACCGGTGCTGTGGGGTGAGCCCGGCACCAACGGCCAGCACGCGTACTTCCAGATGTTGCACCAGGGCACGGATGTCGTGCCGGTCGAGTTCATCGCCGTGCGCAAGGCGGCGCACACCATGGCGGGCCACCATGAGCTGCTGCTGGCCAATGCGCTGGCCCAGGCCCAGGCGCTGATGGTCGGCCGGGCCGACGCGGGTGGTCACCGTGACTTTCCCGGCAACCGGCCCAGCACATTCCTCGTCCTGGATGAGCTCACGCCCGAAAGCCTTGGCGCGCTGGTGGCGCTGCAGGAGCACCGGGTGTTTGTCAGCGGCAGCCTCTGGGGCCTCAACAGTTTTGACCAATGGGGTGTTGAACTGGGCAAGGTGCTGGCCACGGATCTTGGGCGCAGACTGGCGTCGGGTGACACGAGCGGCCTGGATGGATCCACTGCAGGTTTGCTGGCTATCATGCGGTCAGGGCATCTTCCCTGAGAGATCCGGATGAGGAGCATTCACCCATGACTTTTGCAGAATCCATTCAGACCTGCCTGCGCAAGTACATCGATGTCAGCGGTCGGGCGCGGCGGTCCGAGTACTGGTGGTTTTCGTTGTTCCAGATCATCGCACTGGTCGTGGCCGCACTGGTTCACGAGGTGGTTTACGGGATCCTGGCTGTGGCTCTCCTTCTGCCGGCAATCGCAGTGACAGCGCGCCGGTTGCACGACATCGGACGCAGCGGCTGGTGGATGTTGATCGCATTCATCCCCATCCTGGGTGCGCTGATCCTGCTGTATTGGTGCATCAAGGCCGGCGACGCCCAGGCCAACAAGTGGGGGCCAGCGGCAGCGACTGCCCAGGTGGCTCCCGGCGCCCAGTGAGACTTCGTGTTTTCCATGAAAAAGGGCCGCATTTGCGGCCCTTTTCATTGAGGCTGGAAGCCCGGACTTACATGTCCATGCCGCCCATGCCACCCATGCCGCCCATGCCGCCACCGGGCATGCCGCCGCCGGCACAAGCTTCGTCCTTCGGAGCCTCGGCCACCATGGCTTCGGTCGTCAGCATCAGCGAGGCCACGGAGGCTGCGTTTTGCAGCGCGGTGCGGGTCACCTTGGTCGGGTCCAGAATGCCCATCTCGATCATGTCGCCGTACGTGTCGTTGGCGGCGTTGAAACCATAGTTGCCCTTGCCGGACAGCACGGCGTTGACCACCACGCTGGGCTCGCCGCCCGCGTTGTAGACGATCTCGCGCAGGGGAGACTCCACCGCCTTGAGCACCAGACGGATGCCGGCTTCCTGGTCGGCGTTGTCGCCCTTGATGGTGCCGGCTGCCTGGCGTGCGCGCAGCAGTGCCACGCCACCGCCGGCGACGATGCCTTCTTCCACTGCAGCGCGGGTGGCGTGCAGGGCGTCTTCGACGCGGGCCTTCTTTTCCTTCATCTCGACTTCGGTGGCAGCGCCGACCTTGATCACGGCCACACCGCCGGCCAGCTTGGCCACGCGCTCTTGCAGCTTCTCGCGGTCATAGTCGGAAGTGGCTTCCTCGATCTGCACGCGGATCTGCTTCACGCGGGCTTCGATGTCGGCCGCAGCACCGGCGCCGTCGATGATGGTGGTGTTTTCCTTGGCCACTTCGATGCGCTTGGCCTGACCCAGGTCGGCCAGCGTCGTCTTTTCGAGCGTGAGGCCAACTTCCTCGGCGATGACCTTGCCGCCCGTCAGGATGGCGATGTCTTCCAGCATGGCCTTGCGACGGTCGCCAAAGCCCGGGGCCTTGACGGCCACGACCTTCAGGATGCCACGCAGGGTGTTGACCACCAGGGTTGCCAGGGCTTCGCCCTCGACTTCTTCGGCAATGATCAGCAGCGGACGGCCAGCCTTGGCGACTTGCTCCAGCACGGGGAGCAGGTCACGGATGTTGCTGATCTTCTTGTCGAACAGCAGCACGAAGGGGTTGTCCAGCAGGGCGGCCTGCTTTTCGGGGTTGTTGATGAAGTAGGGCGACAGGTAGCCGCGGTCGAACTGCATGCCTTCAACGATATCGAGTTCGTTGTCCAGGCTCTTGCCGTCTTCCACGGTGATCACGCCTTCCTTGCCGACCTTGTCCATGGCCTTGGCGATGATGTCGCCGATGCTGGAGTCGCTGTTGGCGGAGATCGAGCCGACCTGGGCGATTTCCTTCGAGGTGGTGGTGGCCTTGGAGGCCTTCTTCAGCTGCTCGATCAGGGCCGTCACGGCCTTGTCGATGCCGCGCTTCAGGTCCATCGGGTTCATGCCGGCGGCCACGTACTTCATGCCTTCGCGAACGATGGCCTGGGCCAGCACCGTAGCGGTGGTGGTGCCGTCGCCAGCGTTGTCAGAGGTCTTGGAAGCGACTTCCTTGACCATCTGGGCGCCCATGTTCTGCAGCTTGTCCTTGAGTTCGATTTCCTTGGCCACGGACACACCGTCCTTGGTCACGGTGGGGGCGCCGAACGAGCGCTCCAGCACCACATTGCGGCCCTTGGGGCCCAGGGTGACCTTGACCGCGTTGGCCAGGATGTTCACGCCTTCGACCATGCGTGCGCGGGCTTCGCCGCCGAAAATGACGTCTTTAGCTGCCATGTTTGTTTCTCCTGAAATTCAAAAATTACTTCTCAACGACCGCGAAGAGGTCTTCTTCCTTCATGACGAGCAATTCGTCACCGTCGACCTTGACCGTCTGGCCGCTGTACTTGCCAAACAGCACGCGGTCACCGACCTTGACGCCAACGGGGCTGAGTTCGCCCTTGTCGTTCTTCTTGCCCGGGCCCACGGCCAGCACTTCGCCCTGATCGGGCTTTTCGGCGGCGGCGTCGGGAATGACGATGCCCGAGGCGGTCTTGGTTTCGCTGTCAATACGCTTGACGATCACGCGATCGTGCAGAGGACGAAGTTTCATGGCATCTCCTGGATAGAGCTTCAGTTGGAAATAGGGAGTGCTCAAAAGTGAGCACTTATTCACTCAAGTTGGGTCCAGTGCGTTTGTTGGTAGCACTCGACTCCAGCGAGTGCTAATGATACTGGTGTTTGGGCTGTTTTCAAGGGCGTCGGTTGATTTTTAGGCGAATGGACGCCCATTCCCTGTGTGTGCAGGGGCCGGTGGACCCCTGTGCTACATTGCCCGCGCGGAGGTGCAGGATGGTATTTCAGGTCAACCGGGGTGCTTCCTTCCAGGAGCGTCAATGGGTCTGCTGATTCCCCTGCTGGCCGGCTGGATCTTTTTCGGTGGTGTCGGGACCAGCCTGCTGACCCTGTACACCTTTTACCGTCACTTCCCGCAGGAATTCGACGGCGATTTCCCGACGATCAGCCACGCGGCGTCCTTTGACGCCACCGAACCGGCCTTTGCACTGGGCATGGGCAGCGTGGGTCTGTGCGTCGCTGTGAGCTGGATCCTGTATTGCGCCTACAACCGCCAGCACATCACGCACTCCAACGCGCCGCATCTGCACTGGTACAACCGGGCGGGACTGTTGCTTGGAGTACCCCAGGGCGTCTCGGTTTTCTTCATGGGTGTGTTCAGCCTGCGCAGCGGGCACGACATCCACATGGCCGCCAGCTACGGGGCGTTCATTTCCGGGACGCTGGCCATCCTTGTGGACGGGCTTGGCACGGCCCGCTGGCGCCTGCCGGATGGTGGCCCGTCCGGCGGCCTGCGAAAGCTGCGACGGCGCCTTTCCGTTGCAGTGGCGGTGTTCGGTTCGGTGTTCCTGTTCATGTTCGTCACAAAGAACAGCAATCCCCTGGGGGACTACCACCTCACGCGGTTGGTGTACGGGGCGTCGGAAATCCTTTTTTCCACCGCGTCGTTCTCATACGCGCCGCTGGCCGGGCTGGAAATGCTGATCGCGCACCGGCTTGCCAAAGCGACAAGTCGGGCCTGAAAAATCCGGGTCTGCATGCGCCCGGAGCAGTTCAGCTCTTGAGCCCCGCCGCGTTGCGCAGCGTGGCAGCGCGATCGGTGCGCTCCCAGGTGAACTCGGGCTCTTCCCGGCCGAAGTGCCCATAGGCCGCCGTCTTTTCGTAGATGGGCCGCAGCAGGTCCAGCATCTGGATGATGCCCTTGGGGCGCAGGTCGAAGTGCTCATTGACCAACGCGGCGATCTGCTCGTCGGGGATCACGCCCGTGCCTTCGGTGTACACCGTCACGTTCATCGGCTTGGCCACGCCAATGGCGTAGGCCACCTGGATCTGGCATTGCTTGGCCAGGCCGGCGGCCACGATGTTCTTGGCGACGTAGCGCGCGGCGTAGGCAGCGCTGCGGTCCACCTTGGATGGGTCCTTGCCGGAGAACGCGCCGCCGCCGTGGGGGCACGCGCCGCCATAGGTGTCCACGATGATCTTGCGGCCGGTCAGGCCGCAGTCGCCCTGCGGGCCGCCAATCACGAACCGGCCGGTCGGGTTGATCAGGTAGCGGGTGTTTTGCAGCCATTCCCTGGGCAGCACGGGCTTGATGATCTCCTCAATGATGGCTTCGTTGAAGCTGGCCTTCATTTTCTTGGGCGTCTCGCTCTGGTCGGGCGAGTGCTGGGTGGACAGCACCACCGTGTCGATGCTGTGGGGCTTGCCGTCCACATAGCGCATGGTCACCTGGCTCTTGGCATCCGGGCGCAAAAAGGGCAAGCGGCCGTCGCGGCGCAGCTGGGCCTGGCGCTCCACAAGACGGTGCGCGTAGTAGATGGGCGCGGGCATCAGCTCGGGCGTTTCGTCGCAGGCGTAGCCGAACATCAGGCCCTGGTCACCAGCGCCGGTATTCAGGTGGTCGTCGGACGCATGGTCCACGCCCTGGGCGATGTCGTTGCTCTGCTTGTCGTAGCAGACCATCACGGCGCAGCCCTTGTAGTCGATGCCGTATTCGGTGTTGTCGTAGCCGATGCGCTTGATGGTGTCGCGCGCGACCTGGATGTAGTCCACGTGGGCGTTGGTGGTGATCTCGCCGGCCAGCACGACCAGGCCGGTGTTCGTCAGCGTTTCGGCCGCCACACGGCTGCGCGGGTCCTGCTTGAAGATCGCATCCAGGATGGCGTCGGAAATCTGGTCCGCCACCTTGTCGGGGTGGCCTTCGGACACGGATTCGGATGTAAAAAGGAAATCGTTCGCCATTTGAATAAACTCCGTTGGTTGCAAGGCGCGTTGCCTGGCATGGAGCTTCGGCGAACGCTTTAGCAGCTTTGTTTAACGTCGCCCTGCAAGTAGTTCATAACTCGGCGACCCCGTCATTTTACTGTTCCCGTGAAACCCCTGTTCCTGCTCCTCAGTCGCAGTCCCTTGTGGCTGCTGCATGCGCTGGGCTGGCTGGTGGGCTGGATTGCCTTCGCGGGTTCGGGGGTGTACCGCGGCCGCTTCCTTGCGAACGCGCGGCAGGCGGGCATGGGATGGCGCCAGTTCCGCACGGCTGTTGGCGAGTCCGGCAAGCTGCTGGCTGAGTTGCCGCGCCTGTGGCTGGGCCCTCCCGTCCCGGTAACCTGGGATGGCGACGGGCTGATCGAACATGCCCTGGCGGCGGGGCGGGGCATCGTGTTCCTGACGCCGCATCTGGGGAGTTTTGAGATCACAGCCAGGGCGTACGCGCGGCGCTGGGGCGTGGGCGGGCGTCCCATCACCGTGCTGTACCGGCCGGCCCGCAAGGCGTGGCTGGGTGATCTGGTGGACACCGCGCGCCAGACACCGGGCCTGCATGCCGTACCCACCACCCTGGGCGGGGTGCGCCAACTGGCCCGCGCGCTGCGCCAGGGCCATCCGGTGGGGCTGCTCCCGGACCAGGTGCCCCCCCAGGGGCTGGGTGTGTGGGCGCCGTACTTCGGCCGCGACGCCTACACCATGACCCTGTCGGCCCGACTGGCGGGAGCGGCTGGAGCCGTGGTGTTGCTGGCCTGGGGTGAGCGACTGTCCCGCGGGCGAGGATTTTGTGTCCATCTGCGGCCCATGCCCGACGCGCTGGACGCCGACCCTGACCGTGCCGCGTCGCAGGTCAACGCGGCCATGGAGTCGCTGGTGCGCGAGGCGCCCGGCCAGTACCTGTGGGGCTATGCGCGCTACAAGCAACCGGGTGCATGGCAAGATGCCTCCCCCATGACCGAACGGAAGACCCCTTGATCGGCCGCCTGCTGAGCCAGGCCTATGTGGGCGCGATGCGCCTGCTGGCGCGCGCGCCGCTGGGCGTGGTGCGCGCGCTGGGGCGGGGGTTCGGCTGGGTGCTGTACGCGCTGGCCATTCCGCGCCGACGGGTGGTGCATACCAACCTCAAGCTGTGCTTTCCCCATCTGGACGAGCGCGAGCGCCGCGATCTGGTGAAGCGAAACTTCCTGTGTTTCGCGCAGTCCTGGCTGGACCGCTCCTGGCTCTGGCATGCCCCACCGGATGTGGTGCAGGGCCGCCTGCGGCTCCTGGGCGACGACAGCGTGTTGCGCAGCAGTGAGCCGGTGATCGTGTTTTCCCCCCACTTTTATGGCCTGGATGCCGGCTGGATGGTCTTGTCGGGGCGGATTCCGCGCCGATGGAGCGGCCTGTATGCCGAGCAGTCCAACAAAGTGCTGGATCAGTGGCTGTACGAGGGCCGAACCCGTTTTGGTGACCCGCACCTGGTGTCCCGAACCGAGAGCACCAAGTCGCTGGCTGCCACATTGCGCGCCGGCGGAGCGCTGTGCCTGCTGCCCGATACCAACCATGGCAGCGCCCAGGCCAAGTTTGTCCCGTTCTACGGCACGCTGGCGGCCACGGCCACCTCACTGCCGCGCTTTGCGCGCATGGGGCGCGCCCGCGTGGTGCCGGTCATCACGCGGATGACGCCGAGCGGTTACGACGTGGAAATCCAGCCGGTGTGGGACGACTATCCCGGGGGTGATGACGTGGCCGACACGGCGCTGATGAACGCCCGTCTGGAGGGCTGGATCAACACCATGCCGGAGCAGTACTGGTGGGTCGCCAAGCGCTTCAAGCTGCGCCCGCGCGGCGAGCCGCCGATCTACTGATTTTGAGGGTATTTTCGGGCTGCAGCCCGCATGCGCTGGACCTGACCCGCTATTGATTTGATAGCAAAAAGGCACCGAGGCGTTGCGCCACCAGGGCCGGCTGTTCGTGCACGATCCAGTGCGTCGCGCCTTCCACGCGCTGCAGCGTCATGTCGGGGACCCAGTGCTCCAGGCCTTCCACCAGCTCTGGCGGGAGAGCCCGGTCCTGCATGGCCCAAAGCACCAGCGTGGGCAGGCTGACCGAGAGCATGCTGTCGGGCAGCTCGATGGCCTGGGCGGCGGGGTCTTCGGGACGCGGCGGTCGCAGTGGCGAGGCCCGGTAGTAGTTGCAGCCCCCACGCAGGCCCGCGCCCGGCGCGGAGCCGTCGCCGCGCCAGACGGCACGGTATTGTTCGCGCACCGCTGGCGTCAGCCAGGCGGGTGGCCCGGCGGCGTCGCCAAAGAACGCCCAGAGCCGGTGGAAATCGGCTTCGGCCAGCAGCGCCTCCGCATCGGGCCGGATCAGGAAGTTCATGTAGGCGCTGGCCGCCTGCTGGGAGGGGTTTGCCTTCAGTTCGCGCAGGAACGTCCCCGGGTGGGGTGAGTTCACGATGGCCAGGCGCCGGGTCAGCTCGGGCCGCTGGTTGGCCAGCCCCCAGGCGACCGCGCCGCCCCAGTCGTGGGCGACAAGGCAGGCCAGCTTGCCATTCGAACCGCATTCCGCGGTGATCAACGCCACGATGTCCTGGACAAGGTGGCGCGGGCGGTAGGCGCCCACATCCAGAGGTGCGCTGGAGCGCTCAAAGCCGCGCAGGTTGGGCGCCACGCAGCGAAAGCCCCCGTTCTGCTCCTGTGCGAAGTGTTCCAGCAGGGTGTCCCAGACAAAGGCTGCTTCGGGGAACCCGTGCAGGAATACCAGCACCGGGCGACCGCTTTCGCCAGCGGCGCGGCAGCTCAACGCAATGCCGTGGGGCAGCTCGAGCGCGAAGGTCTCAATCATGGGCCGGCGCGCCCTGCGGATGGGACCATTGCCACAGCAGCTGGGCCGTTTCCTCCAGGCCATTGCGGTTCAGTGCGGAGAACAGCTTGACTTCGCCGCCGCCCGCCTGCAGCCGGGCAATGGACAGCGCGCGCGCGCCCTCGCTGCGGTTGAGCTTGTCGGACTTGGTGAGCAGGATGAGGAACTTGAGGCCCTGCTCGACGCGTGGGCGGATGACTTCCAGCAAGATGTCGTCGAGCTCGGTCAGCCCGTGTCGGGGGTCGCAAAGCAGGACGATGCCGGTCAGGTTGGCGCGGGAGACCAGGTAGCTGGCCATCACTTCGCGCCAGCGTGCCTTGTCGGCGTGGGGCACGGCGGCGTAGCCATAGCCCGGCAGGTCGGCGAGCACTGCGTCGGTCAGGTTCTGCTTGCCCAGGGCAAACAGGTTGATGTGCTGGGTGCGTCCGGGCTTCTTGGAGGCAAAAGCAAGCTGCTTTTGCTGGGCCAGCGTGTTGATGCAGGTGGACTTGCCGGCGTTGGAGCGGCCGACAAAGGCGATCTCCGGAACGGCCAGTTCGGGCAGGTGATGAAGCTGCGCGGCGGTGGTGAGGAAGCGTGCCGTATGCATCCAGCCCAGCGCGGTCCTGGGGTCGACCGGCGGGGCGGTGGGGGGGATTGTGGTCATGGGGTGTGTCAGGCATTGTAAAATCACCCGGTTTTGCGCCTCAACCAACCCATCGCCGCCATGAAGTTGATCCTCCCCCTGCTGCTCGCCGCCCTGCTGTCCGCGCCCGCCTTCGCCGCCGGCGAGAAGCCCGCAGCGGCCCCCGTGCCCGCCAAGCCAGACCTGGCGAAAGGCGAAGCCAAGTACCGGGAAGTGTGCATGGCCTGCCACGCCGAGGATGGCAATTCCGCCATTCCCGCCAACCCCAAGCTCGCAAGGCAACACCCGGAATACCTGGTCAAACAGCTGCAGGAGTTCAAGTCGGGCAAGCGCAACAACGCCGTGATGAAGGGCTTTGCTTCAACGCTCAGCGATGACGACATGAAGAACATCTCGTTCTGGGTGGCCAGCAAGCCCGCCAAGCCCGGATTCGCCAAGGAAAAAGAACTGGTTGCGCTGGGCGAGAAGATTTACCGCGGCGGCATCCAGGATCGCCAGATTGCGGCCTGTGCCGGGTGCCACAGCCCCAACGGGGCCGGCATTCCCGCGCAGTTTCCCCGCCTTGCTGGTCAGCATGCCGATTACACCGCTGCCCAGCTGAACGCATTCCGCGACGGCTCCCGCAAGAACAGCATCCAGATGAGCCTGGTTGCGGCCAAGATGAATGACCGCGAAATCAAGGCGGTCTCTGACTACATCGCCGGGCTTCGCTGAAAATGCATTGAACCCCTGCCGTGCGCGGCACTCCATGGCCGGGTGGGATCTTGCGAAAGATCCCGCCCTTTGTTTTTTTCAGGACCTGCTAGCCCTTTATGTCCGTTTCCACACATGGTGTCCGCGTGCGACACGGCTCCCAGGCGCTGAAATCGGCGGTGGAGCTGCTATCGTCCATGCGGTTCGCGATTTCGCTGCTGACGGTGATTTGCGTGGCGTCGGTCATCGGCACCGTGCTCAAGCAGCACGAGCCGGCAACCAATTACGTCAACCAGTTCGGGCCGTTCTGGGCGGGGGTTTTCAGTGCGATCAGCCTGAACGCGGTTTACAGCGCCTGGTGGTTCCTGCTGATCCTGGCTTTTCTTGTCACCAGCACGTCCCTGTGCATCGCGCGCAATGCGCCGCGAATCCTGGTGGACATCCGGTCATACAAGGAGAACATCCGGGAGCAGAGTCTGGCCGCTTTCGGTCACCGCGCCGCCGCGTCATTGCAGGAGGCGCCAGAAGACGCGGCCCGTCGTATCGGGCAAAAGCTGGCAACGGGTGGCTGGAAGGTCCGCTTGCAGCCTCGCCCGGCCAATGGCGAGGGCGGTGGATGGATGGTCGCTGCCCGCTCGGGCGCGGCCAACAAGCTGGGCTATCTGGCGGCACACAGCGCCATCGTGCTCGTGTGCATTGGCGGGCTGCTGGACGGTGACCTCATCGTGCGTGCGCAGATGTGGTTCAACGGCAAATCACCCTACACCGGCGGGGGCATGATCGCGGATGTCAAGCCGCAGCACCGGTTGAGCGAGCGCAATCCGACCTTTCGCGGCAACCTGCTGGTGGCCGAGGGAACCCAGTCGAGCACGGCTATCCTGAACCAGTCTGACGGCATCCTGCTCCAGGAGCTGCCGTTTGCCATCGAACTCAAGAAGTTTGTGGTGGAGCATTACTCCACCGGCATGCCCAAGCTTTTTGCCAGCGACATCGTGATTCACGACAGGATCACGGGCGAGAAGATTCCTGCCCGGGTGGAGGTGAATCACCCCGCACGGCACCGGGGCATCGAGATATACCAGTCCAGCTTTGACGACGGCGGCTCAAGTGTCCGTCTGAGGGCTGTCCCGATGTCCGCGGCGAGCAAGAGTTTCGAAGTCGAAGGGGTGATAGGCGGGAGCTCCCAGATCAGCAACGGGCAGGATCGACTGACGCTCGAGTACACCGGCCTGCGGGTCATCAATGTCGAAAACTTTGCTTCAGCGGCCGGTTCAGGCGTGGATGTTCGCCGCGTTGACCTGCGGGAGTCGATTGAATCGAGGCTGGGCTCCGCGAACAAGACCGTGGGCAAGAAGGAGTTGCGCAACGTCGGCCCCAGCATCAGCTACAAGCTGCGGGATGCCGCAGGCCAGGCACGCGAGTTCAACAACTACATGCTTCCTGTGGACATGGGGGACGGCCAGAAGGTGTTCTTGCTGGGCGTGCGGGACACCCCCGCGGAATCGTTCCGGTACCTGCGCGTGCCAGCGGACGAGCAAGGGTCCATGGAGGGGTTCCTGCGACTGCGCACGGCTCTGGCAGATCCCAGATTGCGCGAACTGGCCGTTCGTCGCTATGCCGCTGCGGCTGTCGATCCTGCCAAGCCCCAGCTGGCCGTGCAACTCGCAGATTCGGCCGGCCGGGCCCTTGCATTGTTTGCTGGCGGGCGCACGGATTCCGGCGCGGGCGGCTTGCAGGCGCTGGCGGATTTCATGGAGAAGAGCGTGCCGGTGGACGAACGCGCCAGGGCGGGCGAAGTGCTTGTACGGATCCTCAATGGGGTGCTGTTCGAACTTTTCCAGCTCTCGCGCGAGGGCGCCGGGCTGGCACCGGCCAAGCCGGATGAAGCGACCCAGGGTTTCATGACACAGGCCGTCCTGTCGCTCAGCGACGCCCTGTTTTACCCGGCGCCGGTAGCATTCGAGCTCAAGGACTTCACACAGGTGCAGGCCAGCGTGTTCCAGGTGGCCCGAGCACCTGGGCGCAACATTGTCTATCTTGGATGCGCCTTGCTCATCCTCGGCATTTTTGCCATGCTGTACATCCGCGAGCGACGCCTTTGGGTCTGGCTCGCGCCGCAGGCTGGCGGGTCCCAGGCGACCCTGGCGATGTCCGTCAACCGCAAGACCATGGACACCGACCGAGATTTCGATCAGATCAAGAATGCCTTGCTTCGGGTGAACGAATGAATACTGTTGCCGATACCGCCAATCGCTCCCTGCCTGAGCAGGGAAGCTCCATCACCATGGACGCAGGTTTCCTGGCACGCCGGGATTTGCTGGACTGGGTGTTCGCCGCGCTGGTGCTGGCAGGTGGCGTTTTCACATTTGTCCGCTACGCCGGCTCGATGGATGGGTACGAGAAGGCCATTCTGCTGGGCGCGATACCGGCCGCTGTGTGGCTGGGATGGTTCTGGCGTCCCTTGCGTTGGTTGATGGTGGTGGTGGCTGCCTGTTCATTGCTGGCAATCGCTTCATACAGAGGTGCGCTTGCAAGTGCCGAAAGCGTCTTCTGGCTCAAGTACTTCCTTTCCAGCCAGTCCGCAATCCTGTGGAGCTGCATGTTGTTCTTCATGAGCACGACGTTTTACTGGATGGGATTTTTCGTCAGGAGCCATGCTGCGGCGGACCTCATCGGTTCACGGCTCGCCTGGGTCGCGGTGACGATGGCGCTGGTGGGCACCATGGTCCGCTGGTACGAAAGCTATCTGCTGGGAGCCGACATCGGGCACATCCCGGTCAGCAATCTCTACGAGGTATTCGTTCTGTTTTGCTGGATGACCACCCTCTTTTACCTGTACTACGAAGCGCAGTACAAGACGCGTTCCCTGGGTGCATTTGTCATGCTTGTGGTCAGTGCGGCCGTGGGCTTTCTGCTCTGGTACACGGTCGTGCGTGAGGCGCACGAGATCCAGCCGCTTGTGCCTGCGCTGAAAAGCTGGTGGATGAAACTGCATGTGCCGGCGAACTTCATTGGCTACGGTACGTTTGCGCTCGCCGCCATGGTGGCGTTTGCCTACTTGATCAAGCAGCAGGCAGCGGAAACACGCTGGTACAAGCTGGCGCCCCTGTGGCTGCTGGGCATCGTCCTTTGCTTCGAGCCCATCGTGTTCCGCAGGACCCCAACTGGTGGCATGAGCGACTACTGGGCCATCTACTTCGGAATTTCTGCGCTGATCGTGGGCGCCATTCTCCTGGGGCGCAAGCGCATCGCGGAGAGGCTGCCACCGCTGGAGGTGCTGGACGACGTGATGTACAAGGCAATCGCGGTCGGATTTGCCTTCTTTACCATTGCCACTGTGCTCGGGGCCCTGTGGGCAGCCGAAGCCTGGGGTGGGTATTGGAGTTGGGACCCCAAGGAGACATGGGCGTTGATCGTGTGGCTGAACTACGCGGCCTGGCTGCACATGCGGCTGATGAAGGGTCTGCGCGGTACCTTGGCTTCCTGGTGGGCACTGGTTGGCTTGGCCGTCACGACGTTCGCGTTCATCGGCGTCAACATGTTCCTCAGCGGCCTGCACAGTTACGGCACCCTGTAAGAACCGCGTCGGAGGGCCGACTCACTGCAAACAGACCATGAAGGGCACATCATGTTGATCAGGACGGGCAAGCAGGGTTTCGAGCACAGTATCCCGAGCGACATCACGCCCCGACGCGTCTATCAGCAGAGAAGGGACCTGATCCGCCTGATGGCTGCCGGAGCGTCCGGCGCCGTACTGGCTGCCTGGGCATCCCGTGACGCAAGGGCATCGACGGTGGCGCCGGGAAAGCTTGGCGCGCTACCGGGAATGACCTCCCGGGTTGCTGGTGCAACGACGATCGAGAAACCGACAGACTACAAGGACGCCAGCACCTACAATAATTATTACGAGTTCGGGACAGACAAGTCCGACCCTGCACGCAATGCGGGTACGCTCAACACAAAGCCCTGGACGGTTGAGGTGTCGGGGCTGGTACGCAAGCCCGGAAAATACACGCTTGAAGACCTGTTGCGCTTGAGTGCACAGGAAGAGCGCATCTACCGGTTGCGGTGCGTCGAAGGGTGGTCCATGGTGATCCCCTGGGTCGGCTATTCGGTGAGTGAGCTCATCAAGCGTGCCGAACCTGCGGGCAGCGCCAAGTACGTTGAGTTCGTCACGCAGGCCGACCGCAAGACCATGCCAGGCATTTCCTCCGGTGTGCTGAGTTGGCCGTATGTGGAAGGCCTGCGCATTGACGAAGCGATGCATCCGCTGGCCATGCTCGCGTTCGGCATGTACGGCGAGGTGCTGCCCAACCAGAATGGAGCGCCTGTCCGGCTGGTCGTGCCGTGGAAGTACGGCTTCAAGAGTGGCAAGAGCATTGTGCGCATCAATTTCACGGACCGGGAGCCCAAGACCGCCTGGAATGTGGCAGCGCCCCAGGAATACGGGTTCTATTCCAACGTCAACCCTGCCGTGGATCACCCGCGATGGAGTCAGGCATCAGAGCGACGGATCGGAGAGGATGGCCTGTTTGCCAAGAAGCGCAAGACGTTGATGTTCAATGGGTACGAGGCTCAAGTTGGGCAACTGTACGCAGGCATGGACCTGAAGAAATATTACTGACGCCCGCGCCTTGCCGCTTCTGACTCCACCCGGCAAACCGTGAAGGCCTGGTTGCTGCACCCCGCCACCAAGCCGGTGGGTTTTGTGCTGTCGCTGATGCCACTGGCGTGGCTGGTCTGGGGAGCTTTCGCCGACCGACTGGGGGCAAATCCCGCCGAATACCTGATCCGATCCACCGGTGACTGGACACTGCGGTTCCTGTGTCTCACGCTCGCGGTGACGCCGCTGCGCATCTTGACCGGCACGCCAGCGCTGGCCCGGCTGCGGAGGATGTTGGGGCTGTACGTGTATTTCTACGCCAGCCTTCACCTGCTTTGCTATGCGTGGTTTGACATGGGGCTGGACATTACCGACATCGCCAGGGATATTGCCAAGCGACCGTTCATTCTGGTGGGCTTCGGCGCATTCCTGCTGCTGACACCGCTGGCCGCGACTTCATTCAACCGCGCGATACGCGCTCTTGGCGCGGCCAAATGGCAAATGCTTCATCGTGCTGTGTACGCTGTGGCGCTGCTCGCCGTCCTCCACTTTTTCTGGATGCGTGCAGGCAAGCAGGACTTCGCCGAAGTGGCCGTGTACGCCGCTGTCCTGGGGACGTTGCTCGCATGGCGCGTTCACAACCAAATGCGCAGCCGAAAGGCGCGTGGTGACGCCCAGGGAGCTATCAGGCGGTGACGAGATGTTCGCCGGCGAACAGGTCACCGGCGGATTCGCGCTCCCGAATGAGCCAGTGCTGGTCGCCATCGACCAGGACTTCGGCAGCCCGGCCACGGGTGTTGTAGTTGCTGGCCATGCTCATGCAATACGCGCCAGCCGACAGGACCGCGAGCAAGTCACCGCTGCGAACGGCGAGTTGCCGGTCGCGACCGATCCAGTCTCCGCTTTCACAGATCGGGCCGACGACATCCCATGGCGAGGGGGTGGCGTCGCTGCGTGACAATGGCACGATTCCGTGGAAGGCTTGGTACATCGCGGGCCGTGGGAGGTCGTTCATCGCTGCGTCTACCACGCAGAAGTTTTTCTGTTCTCCGGTCTTGAGGTACAGGACTTCGGTCACGCACACACCGGCGTTTCCGACGAGTGACCGCCCGGGTTCAATCATCAGGAGACGGTCACCGTAGCCGCGCGCATCCAGGCGGTGCAAAAGTTGCGCCCACAAGGCATCCGCACGTGGCGGGGTGTCGCCGTTGTAGTCAATGCCCAGGCCACCCCCGAAATCAATATGCTCCAGCGCAATTCCGGCGTCCTCGATGGCGCCCACCAGATCGAGGATCCTGTCCATGGCATCCAGATACGGGGTCTCCTGGGTGATCTGTGAGCCAATATGGCAGTCGATTCCCCTGATCCTCAGCCCGGTGAGCCCGGCCGCATGCCGGTAGGCGGTCAAGGCCTGTTGATGCGCGATGCCAAATTTGTTTCCGCGCAGACCGGTTGAAATATAGGGATGTGTCTTGGGATCGACATCCGGGTTGACTCGGATGCTGATGTCTGCAACGACCCCTGCGCTGCGGGCGACTTCATCCAGCACATTGAGTTCCTGCTCGCTTTCGACATTGAAACAGCCAATGCCGGCCTCCAGTGCCAGCCGCATCTCAGCCCGGGTCTTGCCGACGCCGGAAAAAATGACCTTGGATGGATCGCCACCGGCCGCGAGGACCCGCTTGAGCTCTCCCCCGGAGACGATGTCAAAGCCACATCCAGCCCGTGCAAAAAGCTGCAGGATGGCCAACGACGAGTTCGCCTTCATGGCGTAGCAGATGCGGGCGTTTCGACCGGCGAAGCCGCGCTGGTACGCAGCAAGCGCTTCCAGCATCGAAGCCGCCGAATAGACAAACAGCGGCGTGCCGTAGGAGAGGGCCAACCCCCGCAAAGGAAGGCGTTCCACATGCAACTCTCCGTCGCGAAATGCGAAATGAGGTCCGCCGGGCAAGTTGTGCTCGTTGCTCATGGGCGGGATACGCCCGATGCGGCGGTCGCAGGCGGTGCCGCGCTGGCGCCCGGGCGCAGGGTCTGAGGCAGTGTGGCCCTTTGGGCAGCGGACGGAGTGTCAGGCAAATACAAGGGGCCTTTTTGCCCGCAGGCCTGCAGTGAAGCCGCGCCACAGGCAAGGAAAAGGGCCATGACTAGAATCCGTGAACGTTGTTGCATGGGCCAAATTGTATGACCGACCTTGAATTCATGGACCGCGCCGAGGCTGTCTTGCGGGCTGTGGAAGCAGGTTGTGACCGGATCAACGACGAGGGGCGGACGGATGTCGACAATCAGCGCGTGGGCGGCATGATCACCATCACGTTTGAGGATCGCAGCCAGATCGTGGTGAATCTGCAAAAGCCCCTGCGAGAGATCTGGCTCGCAGCCAAAGCCGGTGGATTCCACTACCGCTTTGATGCCGACCTGTGTCGCTGGACGGACAGCCGGTTCGGCGGGGAGTTCTTCGCTGACTTGTCCCGATTGGCCACCCTGCAAGCCGGGGTCAATCTGGGATTCAATTCCTGAAAAGATCCAGGATCCGCTTCTTCTCCTCGGCAGGAGGCAAGGGGATGGTCATGGGCGCGCCCGCAGTGCCGGCATCCTCCAGTCCCAGACTCGAGACGCCCGCGCCCCGCGCGTACTCGTCATAGAACCATTCGCCGCCGATATTGAGCACGCCCTCAGGGACAGGCGGCTCGGCAACCGGCAAGCCTTTTAGCGCCTGCTCCATGAAACCAATCCAGACCGGCAGGCTGAGTGAGCCCCCTGTCTCCCGGTCCCCGAGTTTGCGCGGATTGTCATAGCCCATCCAGACGACGGCGGTCAACGTCGGGTGGTACCCGGCGAACCATGTGTCCATGGAATCGTTCGTGGTGCCGGTTTTGCCATAGATGTCCGAGCGCTTCAGCGTCGCCTGGGCTTTTGCCGCAGTCCCGGACCGCGTTACCTCCTGCAACAAGCTGCTCATCAAGAACGCATTGCGCGCATCCACGGCCCGCGCAGCCTCTTCCAGCGTCGGCGTCTGCACCTCCAGCAGGACTTTGCCCTTCTGGTCGACGATCTTGGAAATCACCCAGGGGTTGGTGCGGTATCCACCGTTGGCAAAAACCGAATAGGCGCTCGCCATCTGCAATGGCGTCACGGCGCCGGCTCCCAAAGCCATGGTGAGGTAGGGAGGATGCTTCTCCGCATCAAAGCCAAAGCGGGAGACCCATTCCTGTGCATGTTGCGGGCCGACTGCCTGCAGCACCCGGATTGAAATCATGTTTTTCGAGCGAGCCAGTCCCTTTCGAAGGGTCATTGGACCCTCGAAGGTGCCGTCATAGTTCTTGGGCTCCCAAGGCTGCCCTCCAGTGACGCCGGCGTCAAAGAAAAGGGGAGCGTCATTGACCACAGTGGCGGGTGTGAAGCCCTTTTCCAGCGCTGCAGAATAGATGAAGGGCTTGAAACTGGACCCAGGTTGGCGCCAGGCTTGTGTGACATGGTTGAACTTGTTTTTCTCGAAGTCGAAGCCGCCTACCAAGGCGCGGATCGCACCCGTTCGTGGCTCAATCGCCACGAACGCCCCCTCGACTTCGGGCATCTGTGTGATTTCCCAGTTGCCCTTTGGCGTCTTCATGGCCCGGATGATTGCGCCACGACGAATCTTGATATGCGGTGCCGCCTTGTCGGCCAGCCCGGACTGGGCGGCGCGAAGCCCTTCCCCTGAAATCTCGATGACTTCCCCGGTCTGGCGCTCTGCAACGATCTTCTTGGGCGTGGCCTCCAGCACGATTGCCGACATGACGTCATCGTTGTCGGGGTGCTCCAGGAGCGCATCGTCGATGGCGCTCTCCAGCTCCTTCGGATCGGCGGGCAGTGCGACAAACTTTTCCGGTCCCCGGTACACCTGCCTCTTTTCGTAGTCCATGATGCCCTTTCGCAGGGACCGGTACGCGGCGTTCTGTTCCTGGGCGCGAATGGTGGTGTAGACGTTGAGCCCACGCGTATAGGTCTCCTCGGCAAACTGGGCAAACATGAGCTGCCGCACCGTTTCCGCGACGTACTCGGCGTGCACGCGAGAGGCGTCGGGACCGGTTCTCAGCTTCAGTTCCTCCGTCTTGGCCGACTGGGCTCGCTCGGCCGTGATGAAGCCGTTGTCCTGCATCCGTTCGATGATGTAGAGCTGGCGAGAGCGTGCCCTCTTGGGGTTGCTGATCGGGTTGTAGGCGGACGGTGCCTTGGGCAGGCCGGCCAGCATTGCGGCTTCCGCCACAGTGATGTCTTTCAGCGGCTTGCCAAAGTAACCCTCACAGGCCGCGGCGAACCCGTAGGCCCGATTGCCCAGGAAGATCTGGTTCATGTAGATCTCAAGGATCTGGTCCTTGGTCAGCATGTGCTCGAGCTTGAACGTCAGCAATACCTCATAGATCTTGCGCGTATAGGTCTTTTCAGAGGAGAGGTAGACGTTGCGCGCCACCTGCATCGTGATGGTCGACGCTCCCTGGCTCTTGAGCCGGCCCAGATTGGCAAGCACAGCCCGCGTGAGCCCGATGTAGTCAATTCCGTTGTGGGAATAGAAGCGGGCATCCTCGATGGCCAGCACTGCGTCCTTCATGACTTGAGGGATTTCACGGATCGGTGTGAAGTTGCGCCGTTCCTCGCCAAACTCCCCGATCAGGGTGCCCTCTGCTGAAAAAACCCGCAAAGGCAGCTTCGGCCTGTAATCCGACAGTTCCGAGATGTCGGGCAGGTTGGGATACGCCATGGCCAGGGCGATCGACACCATCATGACCCCGGCGACCACCCCGGCAACGGCAAGGCCCACCAGCCCCGCCAGAATGCGCAGGAACAAGCGCGGCAGGCTCAATTTTGCTGCGGCGACAGGGTGGGGTTGCTTTCCATCCGGACCAGATGGCGTGTTGGTATTGGACATGGATTGGGAGTTTCCCACTTCTGGATTATAAAAATGGAGTTGGCGGTGCTGGGTTGGCGCTCCGGGTGCCCGCGATGACCACAGTGTCAGGGTTGGACGCCTCTTTCGAGCCCTGAAACGTAGGCTTTTGGCAACGGTTTCAAATCTGAAAAACGGAAAAAACCTTTACGGCTCAATAATCTTACTGCTAGCATTCAAGTGAATTCTTAAGTTTTTCGGGCGCTTGGCGCCTGCCACAGGGGACTGCCTTGATCTCACTGGGATCGTTGTTTAGCCGTCAGCCGGCCTCGTTGTTGGGGCTGGACATCAGTTCTTCCAGCGTGAAGCTGGTGGAGCTTGGCCGGGACAAGGCGGGCAACCTGGTGCTTGAGCGTTGCGCCATCGAGCCTCTCGAGCGCGGCTGGATCACCGACGGAAACGTCGAAAAGTTCGACGAAGTGGCTGAGGCTGTCCGACGCTTGGTGAAGAAAAGCGGGACCCGCACGAAGAATGTGGCGATGGCACTGCCTCCCTCTGCGGTGATCACCAAGAAGATCGTGCTCCCCGGCGGGCTTTCAGATTCTGAACTGGAAATCCAGGTCGAGTCCGAAGCCAACCAATACATTCCCTTCTCGCTCGACGAGGTGAGTCTCGATTTTTGCGTGGTGGGTCCGAGCGCGACGTCCACGGGCGATGTGGAAGTGCTGATCGCCGCGTCCCGAAAAGAAAAGGTGCAGGATCGCGAGGGTCTGGCTGAGGCCGCAGGCCTGAAACCCGTGATCATTGATGTGGAGTCTTATGCCTCCCGCCTGGCTACGGGTCGTCTGATCCAGAGCCTGCCCAATGAGGGCAAGGACACCATGGTCGCGTTGTTCGAAGTAGGCGCCTTCACCACCAGCATGCAGGTGATTCGCAACGACGAGGTCCTGTACGACCGGGATCAGGCGTTTGGCGGCGCGCAATTGACCCAACTGATTGTGCGTCAGTATGGGTTCTCGCCTGAAGAGGCTGAAAGCAAGAAGCGCAGCGGTGACCTGCCTGAAGACTATCCCGGAGGCGTCCTCAAGCCGTTTGTGGACAGCCTGGCACAGGAACTCGGGCGCGCGCTTCAGTTCTTTTTTACCAGCACTCCGCACAACAAGGTGGACTACGTGTTTCTTGCGGGCGGATCCTCTGCGCTCCCCGGACTGAGTGAGGCCGTCACGCAACAAACGACCTTCGCCTGCAGCCTGGTGAACCCGTTTGACGGCATGCAGGTGGGCGAGGGCGTTCGTGAGAAGAAGATGCGGCGCGAAGCCCCCTCTTACCTGACGTCTTGCGGACTGGCCATGCGGAGGTTCATGCTGTGATCCTGATCAACCTGCTGCCCCACCGCGAAGCCGCGCGAAAGCGCAGGCGCGAGTCGTTCTATGTGTCTCTTGGTGCAGCGGCCCTGGTGGGTGGTGTCATCGCGGGTGCAGTATTCCTCTGGTACCAGGCACAGATAAGTGCTCAGCGATCAAGGAACACGGTATTGCAAAGCGAGAACGCCCGCCTGGACAAGCAGATCAAGGACATAGCCACACTTCAGGGTGAAATCGCGGCGTTGCGGGCCAGGCAACAGGCGGTGGAAGACCTCCAGTCCGACCGGAATGTTCCGGTGCACCTTCTGAACGAACTGGTTGCGCAGCTTCCTGACGGGGTTTATGTCAGCACCATGCGACAGGAAAACCTGCGCGTAACGCTTCAAGGCGTCGCCCAGTCAAACGAAAGAGTGTCCGAGCTGCTGCGCAATCTCGCCAACAGCAGCCCTTGGCTTGCCCGACCGGAACTGGTGGAAATTGTTGCGACAACGGTCAGTCTGAGCCCGAGAGATCAGCGACGGGTGTCCAACTTCACAATTCGGGTGGGTTTGAACCGGCCCACCAATGACGCCAAGGGGGATGGTGCCGTCAACTCGGCCTCAAGGCCTGCAGGTTCCTCTTCGGCAGCAGCCGGCCCGAAATAGGCGTACCTCATGGCAAAAGCCCCCTCCTTCAAGATTGATCTCTCCGGCGTCAAGTCGTCGCTGCAGTCTCAATTCCGTGGTTTAAGTCCAAATGACCCGTCATCATGGCCCTCGCTACCGCGGTATGGCCTGAGTTTGTTGGTCACCGTGGCGGTTGTCGGGGTCCTCTGGTTTGTCTGGTTGAGCAGTTCCGATGAAGAACTCCAGGCAGAGCGCGCCACCGAGGTGAAGTTGCGTGACGACTACAAGAAGAAAATTGCTCAGGCGGTCAATCTCGAAGCCCTGCGAAAGCAGCGCGAACAGGTCCAGCAGTACGTGACCCAGCTCGAAAAGCAGCTGCCGAGCAAGGCGGAGATGGACGCGTTGTTGTCAGACATCAATCAGGCCGGCCTGGGGCGCAGTCTGCAATTCGAGTTGTTTCGGCCTGGCAATGTCAGTGTCAAGGAGTACTACGCCGAACTCCCGATCGCCTTGCGTGTGACGGGTCGCTACCACGATATCGGGGCATTCGCTTCTGATGTCGCCAACCTTTCGCGGATCGTCACCTTGAACAACCTGTCTGTCGTACCTGGCCGGGACGGCGCGCTCACCATGGATGCGACCGCCAAGACGTTCCGGTACCTGGATGCCGACGAAGTGGCGGCACAACGCAAGGCCGTACCTGCGCCAGGAGCCAAGAAATGATCAAGACGATTGTGGTTGGGGCGGGTGTCGGGGTGCTGCTGGCCTTGGCGGGGTGTGGCGGATCCGGGCAGGAGGAGCTGCAACAGTGGATGACAGAGCAGCGCAACCTGACCAAGCCAAAGATCCAGCCCATTCCAGAGCCGAAAAAGTTCACGCCTCAAGCCTACATGAAGGAAGGCGCAACAGAGCCTTTCAGCAACCAGAAACTGACCCAGGCGCTGAAACGGGAATCGTCACAGGCCACCGCGAACGCGGGCCTGATTGCGCCGGAACTGGCACGACGCAAGGAGCCTCTGGAGGCTTTCCCCCTGGATTCCATGTCAATGGTTGGCAGCATGCTCAACACGGGGCAGCCCGTGGCATTGGTGAAGGTTGACAACCTGCTGTACCAGGTCCGGATGGGAAATTACCTGGGTCAGAACTACGGTCGGATTACGAGCATTTCAGAGACACAGGTTGGGTTGCGCGAGATCGTCCAGGACGCAGCCGGTGAATGGATAGAGCGCAAGGCGACGCTGCAACTGCAAGAGAGGTCCCAATGAACAAATACCTACGGGCGAACGGTCTGGCACGCAGCCTCGCCATCGCGGCCATGCTCGCGCTGGCTGGTGTCGCTGCTCGCGCTCAGGGCGTGATCGAAGCCATTACAGGCTCGGTGCAAGGAGGCTCGGAGATCATCAGGATTGACCTGAGCCAACCGCTGACCGCAGTTCCTGCGGGCTTTGCGATTCAGTCGCCCGCACGCGTGGCGCTGGACTTGCCCGGCGTGACCAATGGCCTGGGCAAGTCACTGGTTGATATCAACCAGGGCAATCTCCGGTCGATCAATGTGGTTCAGGCAGGAGACCGTACCCGCGTGGTTCTCAACCTCAAGCAGTCCACGGCCTACAAGGCCCAGATTCAGGGCAAGACGCTGCTTGTGACCCTGGACCCGGTGGCCGCTCCGGCCGCTGCCGCTGCGCCACAGGGTGCATTTGCTGAGGGGCGCAACAACGATACGCTGCCGCTCAAGGACCTTGACTTCCGCCGCGGTGCCGACAGTGCAGGCAAGGTGGTGGTGGATCTGGCCAACAACCAGGTTGGCGTGGACATCCGTCAGCAAGGACAGACGCTGGTGGTGGAGTTCCTGAAGTCCTCTCTGCCCGAGGGCCTGCGCCGCCGGCTAGATGTGTCGGATTTCGGTACACCCATCCAGACCATCACGACCTTCCAGACCAACGATCGCGTCCGCATGGTGATCGAGCCCAAGGGCGCATGGGAGCACAGCGCCTACCAGAGCGACAATCAATTCGTCGTCGAAGTCCGCGCGCAGAAGGTGGATCCCGGAAAGCTCACCCAGGGCCCCGGCTACACCGGAGAAAAGCTGTCCCTGAATTTCCAGAACATCGAGGTTCGATCCCTGTTGCAGGTGATCGCCGACTTCACCAACTTCAACATCATCACCTCGGAATCTGTCACTGGCGCCGTCACGCTTCGGCTCAAGGATGTGCCGTGGGACCAGGCCCTGGACATCATCCTGCAGGCCAAGGGCCTTGGCATGCGCAAGAACAACAACGTGTTGTGGGTCGCGCCCAAAGACGAACTGGCTGCCAAAGAGAAGCAGGATCTGGAGTCGAAGGTGGCGATCCAGAGCCTGGAGCCTGTGCGCACTCAGGCCTTCCAATTGAACTATACGAAAGCGGCTGAAATCGCGGCCCAGCTGACAGCTGGCGGAGGTGGAGGTGGCACAGGCCCCGCAGCGCAGGCGGCTGCCTCGGGCCGCATCCTTAGCGCGCGTGGCAGCGTGATCGCCGAACCCCGGACCAACCAATTGTTTGTGACGGACATCGGTTCGCGCCTTGAAGCGGTCCAGCAGTTCATCGCCAAACTCGATATTGCGGTGCGTCAGGTCATGATCGAAGCGAGGATCGTCGAGGCGTCCGATACCTTTGGCAAATCACTTGGCGTGCGCTTGGGCGGTACCGACCAGCGCGGTGTCAAGGGCGGTGATGCCGGCTACGGTGTGGGCGGCGGCAATCGCGTTGCGTTCGGCGGGAGCTATGACGCGATGTCTGCAACGACTGGTGAAGGCCTGGGCTCGCTGACTTCCACCAACACCTCTTTTGTCAACCTTCCTGCTGTCGGGCAGGGTGGCTACGCGCCGTCAGCTTTTGCCATTTCGCTGTTCAGCTCTTCAGCCAACAGGTTCCTGAACCTTGAAATTTCCGCCCTGGAAGCAGATGGTCGCGGCAAAGTGGTGTCCAGCCCCCGCGTGGTTACCGCTGACCAGACACGCGCCCTGATCGAGCAGGGTACCGAGCTCCCCTATCAAGCTGCGACGTCCAGCGGCGCAACTGCGGTGACATTCCGCAAGGCCAACCTGAAGCTGGAAGTTACGCCGCAGATCACGCCCGAGGGCAACATCATCCTGGACCTGGACGTCAACAAGGACAGCGTCGGCCAGTCCACGGCATCGGGCTTTGCCATCAATACCAAGCATGTCAAGACCCAGGTGCTGGTTGAGAACGGCGGTACGGTGGTGATTGGCGGCATCTTTGAACTGAGCGAGACCGACAGTGTGACCAAGGTGCCTGTGCTTGGTGACGTCCCTGTGGTGGGCAACCTGTTCAAGACAAAGTCGCGCTCCAGCAACAAGCAGGAAATGCTGGTGTTCATCACACCCAAGATCATTTCGGATCGCAGCGCGGTCCGCTGACCCAGTGGCGGGTTGGCACTTCTGAACAAACCTACTTGAGATCGACAGGAAGGGAATCCATGCGGAATCTGAAACAAATCATCGGTGGGCTGCTGATCGTGGCGCTTGCCGCTTGTGGTGGTGGTGGTGGCGACCCTGGGGGCGGAACAGGCGGTGGTGGGTCCACTTCCTCAACTGCCGCATCGGTGGAGCTGATCGCCGCTTCCAATACGCTGCAGTCTGCGGGTGGTACGGTGTTGATCACCGGCGTGGTCAAGACTTCCGCCAACAGTGTGCTCCCCAACCAAACGGTAACCTTCTCTTCCACGTCCGGTTCACTTCAGGGTGCGGCTACGCTGACGGACGACAACGGTGTTGCCACCGTCACGCTCACTCCAGGCACCGACAAGTCCACCCGGGTGATCCGTGTGACCCTTACGGCAGGCACTGTGTCTGGCTTTGTGGATATTGCCGTCACGGGCAGTCAAATCTCCATCAGCGGCTCCGGATCGCTGATTTCTTCAGCAGGCGCCAGCGCCTACACCGTCAAGGCGATTGACTCCGCCGGCAACGCCATTGTGGGTGCGGCCATCACGCTTTCTTCCGCATTGGGGAACCCGCTCAGCACCACCTCGTTTGTCACCGACGGTCTGGGTCAGGCAAGCGTTCTCCTGACACCGTCGGTGCCGGGTACCGACACGCTGACTGCGTCCGGCTTGGGCGCTCAAGCGCAACAGTCGGTCTTTATCAGCGGCGAAGACTTCCAGATACTGTCTCCGGGTTCCGGGGCACTTGTGGCAATCGGCGCTTCCCAAACGGTGACAGCGCGCTACCTGGTGGGCTCGACGCCACAGGTCGGCCGAACGGTGACGTTCAGTTCTACCCGCGGGACGATCTTGCCGTTTACTGTCCTGACCAATGCTTCCGGAGAAGCCACGGCAACACTGTCGTCCAGCACCTCCGGTGCGGCCATCGTCGGCGCTGCCATTGCCGGTGTCGCCCAGACCAGCGTCCCGGTGGAGTTTGTGGCTACCACGCCAGCCAGCCTGGTGTTGCAGACCAACCCCAGTGCCATCCTTCCCAACTCATCGGGCAGTGCCAACCAGGCCAGCGTCATTGCCACGGTGCGTGATGCCTCGGCAAATCCGGTCAAGAACGTGTCGGTCAACTTCACCCTGCAAAGCGTGAGTGGTGCGCTGTCCGCTGGCAGCGCCATCACCGATTCCAACGGCAACGCCCAAGTGAGCTTCATTTCCGGCGCGTCTTCAACCGCTTCCAACGGTGTGCTGATGACGGCCACGGTGGTGTCCAACCCTGCCATTCAGGGAACGGCCAGCATGACCGTGAACGGTCAGGCCCTGTTCATCACCATGGGCACGGGCAATACCATTTCCAACCAGAATGAAGACACTTACCGCAAGAGCTTCACCGTCTACGTAACGGATGCAAACGGTGCACCGGTGGCTAGCAAGAGCGTTGTGCTCTCGGTTTACCCCATCGAGTACTACAAGGGCCGACTGGCATGGGATGGCGTTGCTGCGTGGCAATTCGCTCCTGGTGGTACTCCCCAGATATGCGCCAACGAAGATGCCAATGGGAATGGTACTTAGGACGCGGGTGAAGACGTGAACAACAACGGAACTCTGGAGCCTGGGATTCCGGTTTCAATTTCGCCTGGAACGGTTGTTACCGACGCGAACGGCTTTGCCACCTTCAATCTTCTGTACGCCGAGAATTTCGCTCCGTGGGTCCGCGTGCGCGTCAAAGCCACGGCCAGCGTTTCCGGTACCGAGTCTTCGCGGCAGATTTCCTATACATTGACTGGGGCTGCAGCGGACTTCACGGATGAGGGCGTTCCTCCTGCTGGTGTCTCCAGCCCGTTCGGTGAGGACCTCGACTGCTCGATCCCGCCGCCGACGCCCTGAGCATGATCGTTGCCCTTGTCGGGCTGCCCGGCAGCGGCAAATCCACCGTCGGGCGGCAACTCGCCCGGCGGCTCTCGCTCCCCTACGCGGATGCCGACCACGCCATCGAACAACGGCTGGGTTGCAGCATCCGCGATTTCTTTGAGCGCGAGGGCGAGGACGCCTTCCGCGATGTCGAAGAACAGGTCCTGGACGAACTGACCCAGCGGCCTTCGCTGGTGTTGTCCACAGGGGGCGGTGCGGTGCTTCGCCCCGCCAACCGCGAGCACCTGCACGCGCGCACCCAGGTGGTTTACCTGCACGCCACGCCAGAAGACCTGCACCGGCGCTTGCGGCACGACCAGCACCGTCCGCTGCTCCAGGTCAGCGACCCTCTGGCGCGACTGCGCGAACTCAGCGCGGTGCGCGACCCGCTGTACCGGGAGGTGGCGCACCACGTCATCGAGACGGGCCGACCCTCGGTGGCCACGCTGGTCAACATGATCGTGATGCAACTGGAGCTGGCCGGCGCGCTGCCTCCGGCCTGACCGCCCGGCCCGGCCCGCTGCCGGGTGGACTGAGCGCCTAAACTCCGTGCTATGCCTGCCCCAGATTTCGCTCCCCCGCTCCCGCCCATGGTCGCCCCGGGCGACGCCACGCAAACCGTTCGCATTGAGCTTGGCGAGCGCAGCTACCCCATCCTGATAGGCGCTCGCCTGCTGGACGACCCGGCCGCCTGGGCCGGCCTGCCGCGCGCGCACGCGGCCATGATCGTCACCAACTCCACCGTGTCGCCGCTGTACGCCGCCCGTCTGGCCAATGCCTTGCGCGGCCACTACGCCGTGGTCCGCGAAGTCGCGTTGCCCGACGGCGAGGCCCACAAGGACTGGGCCTGCCTCAACCAGATCTTTGATGCGCTGCTGGGTGCGGGCTGTGACCGCAAGACCGTGCTGTTCGCGCTGGGCGGCGGTGTGGTGGGCGACATGACCGGTTTTGCCGCGGCCTGCTACATGCGCGGCGTGCCCTTCGTGCAGGTGCCCACCACGCTGCTGGCCCAGGTGGATTCGTCGGTGGGCGGCAAGACGGCCATCAACCATCCGCTGGGCAAGAACATGATCGGTGCGTTCTACCAGCCCGAGCGTGTGGTGTGTGATCTGGACACGCTGGCCAGCCTGCCACCGCGCGAGCTGGCCGCCGGCCTGGCCGAAATCGTCAAGTACGGGCCGATCGCCGACATGGCCTTCATGGACTGGATCGAGACGAATGCCGACGCCCTGCTGGCTCGGGAGCCCCGCGCGTTGGCGCATGCCGTGCGGCGCAGCTGCGAAATCAAGGCATGGGTGGTCGGCCAGGACGAGCGCGAATCCGGACTTCGGGCGATCCTGAACTTCGGCCATACCTTTGGCCACGCCATCGAAGCCGGCCTGGGTTACGGTGCGTGGCTGCACGGCGAGGCAGTGGGTTGCGGCATGGTCATGGCGGCCAGGCTGTCTCAGCGACTGGGGCTGGTGGACACGGCCTTTGTACAACGCCTCACCGGGCTGATCGCGCGCGTTGGCCTGCCTGTGACCGGCCCGGCACTGGGAGCGCAGCGCTATCTGGAGCTGATGCGGGTGGACAAGAAGGCCGAGGGCGGAGAAATCCGCTTCGTGCTCATCGACGGCCCGGGGCGCGCCGTGATGCGGCCGGCACCCGATTCATTGGTGTGCGAAGTGCTCGCCGAGTCCACAGCCGCGTGAGGTGCCAGCTGCGATTGCTATGAAAGTTATAGCGGGTCAACAAGTACTGGCGGGGGCTGGAGGCCAATTTCGCATGAAAAATCCGTGACAGCCGCTCCATTTGCCTGCGATCCCGCCCGCTCGCGTGGCCGCCGCCATCCGGAGCCGGCGCCCCCCACGCGCACCGAATACCAGCGCGACCGCGACCGCATCGTCCACTCCACGGCTTTTCGCCGGCTGGTCTACAAGACGCAGGTGTTCCTCAACCACGAGGGCGACCTGTTTCGTACGCGGCTCACGCATTCGCTGGAAGTGGCGCAGCTGGGCCGCTCCATCGCGCGTTCGCTGGGGCTGTGCGAGGACCTGGTCGAGGCGATCGCGCTGGCGCACGATCTGGGGCACACGCCTTTCGGGCACGCGGGCCAGGACACGCTGAACGCCTGCATGGACGGCCACGGCGGCTTTGAGCACAACCTGCAGAGCCTGCGCGTGGTCGATTCGCTGGAGGAGCGCTACCCGCAGTTTGACGGCCTCAACCTCAGCTTTGAGACACGCGAAGGCATCCTCAAGCACTGCTCGGCCAGCAACGCCCGCAAGCTTGAGGCCGCCGAGCCCGGTGGCGTGGGCGCGCGTTTCCTGGCGGGCACCCAGCCGGGGCTGGAGGCACAGCTGTGCAACCTGGCCGACGAGATCGCCTACAACGCGCACGACATCGACGACGGCGTGCGCTCCGGCCTGATCACCGTGGAGCAGCTGGCCCAGACCGAACTCTTCGAGATGCACCGCGAGGAGACGCTGCGCGAACACCCCGCCCTGCAGGGGCGCCGCGTGCTGTACGAGTCGATCCGCCGCATGCTCAGCGCGCAGGTGTTTGACGTGATCGATGCCACGCGTGCGGCGCTGGCGCAGGCGCAGCCCGCATCGGTGGACGCGGTGCGCGCCAGTGCGCCGCTGGTGATGTTCAGCCCGGCGATGCGGCAGCGTTCGCTCGCGCTCAAGCAGTTTCTGCACCGCAACCTGTACCGCCACCCCCAGGTCGTGGACACCACGGCGCAGGCCCGCCGGGTGGTGCAGGAGCTGTTCGCCATCTACCGCGATCAGCCCGCGCTGATGCCTCCCGCGCACGCCGCGCGCGCCGACCTGCCGCGGGCCGTGGCCGATTACATCGCCGGCATGACCGACCGGTTTGCCCTGCGCGAGCACGCCCGCCTGACCGGCACGCGCCTGCTGGCTGCCGACTGAATGCGCAACACGCGGTTGCCCGCTGCCATCGTCGTCGCCGCGGGCGTAAGCGCGGCCCTGCACGTGGGCAAACTGCCGCCCGCGATTCCCGTTTTGCGCGATGCACTGGGTGTGACGCTGGTGGAGGCGGGTTTCCTGCTGTCGCTGGTCCAGCTGGCGGGCATGCTGCTGGGTCTGGCGGTGGGGCTGCTGGCAGACGGCGCCGGCCTGCGCCGCAGCGTGCTGGCTGGATTGATCATGCTGGCGCTGGCCAGCGGGCTGGGCGGCTTTGTGCAGGACGCATCGCAGCTGCTGGTGTTGCGTGCCCTGGAAGGCGTGGGCCTCTTGCTGGCTGCCATGCCCGCGCCCGGGCTGATCCGCCGCCTTGTGCCACCCGGACAGGTCGACGCCGCGCTGGGCTGGTGGGGCGCCTACATGCCGCTGGGGACGGCGCTGGCCTTGCTGTGCGGGCCGCTCGTCATGGAGCAATTGGGCTGGCCGGGCTGGTGGTGGATGCTGGGAGGGGTGTCGCTGGCCGCGGCGCTGGCTGTGTGGCGCATGGTGCCGGCGGATCCGCCGGCGTCGGCAACGCAGGGCACCGCAGGCTGGCTGCAGCGACTGCACCGCACGCTCACTTCGGCCGGGCCCTGGCTGGTGGCGCTGACCTTCGCCATGTACTCCAGCCAGTGGCTGGCGGTTATTGGCTTCTTGCCGTCGATGTACGCGCAGGCCGGCGTGGCGGCGCACACCACAGCATTGCTGACTGCGTTGGTGGCCGCGGTCAACATGGCAGGCAACATCGGCTCCGGGCGCTTGCTGCAGCGCGGTGTGCGCGCGGAGCGATTGCTCACTGTCGGCTTTGTGGCCATGGGGCTGGGGGCCTGGGTGGCGTTTTCGGCGTTTGGCGGGCAGCCGCTGCCGCTGCCGGTGCGTTTCGGGGCGCTGCTGGTGTTTTCGATGGTGGGCGGGCTCATCCCGGGCACGCTGTTTTCGCTGGCGGTGCGTTTCGCACCGGGGGAGGGCACGGCTTCCACCACCGTGGGCTGGATGCAGCAATGCTCGGCCCTGGGCCAGTTCGCCGGCCCCCCGTTGGTGGCCTGGATGGCCATTCAAACCGGCGGCTGGGAATGGACCTGGGTCGTGACTGGTGCGGCGGCTGTGGCAGGGCTGGTGCTTGCCCGACTCTGCGGAAAACAATAATTGGGGTCAGATTCCAATTATCATGGGGTGGACTACACGCCTCAACCATGGCCCGCCTGCCCAGACTGACCGTTCCCGGCTATCCGCACCACGTCATCCAGCGCGGCAACAACCGTCAGACGATTTTTGCCGGCACGGGCGATTACGAAGCCTTTCTCGGACTTTTAGGAGACAACGCCGTCCGGTTCGGCGTGGCGCTGCATGCCTATGTGCTGATGGGCAATCATTTCCACCTGCTGGCCACCCCGGAGGCGGCCGACAGCCTGCCGGCGCTGATGCAGGCAGTGGGACGGCGCTATGTGCGGTGGTTCAACGACGCGCAGGGGCGCACCGGCACCCTGTGGGAGGGACGGTACAAGTCCACGCTGATCCAGACCGAGCGCTACCTGCTGGCGTGCATGGCCTACATAGATCTGAACCCCGTCCGCGCGGGGATGGTTGCCGAACCGAGCGACTATCCCTGGTCCAGCCACGTCCACTACACCGGTCTGCGCCACGACCGCTTGGTGACGCCTCACCCGCTGTATTGGTCACTGGGCAACACGCCGTTTGCCCGTGAGGCAGCGTACGCGGAATTGGTGCGCCAGGGCATCACGGCGCAGCAACAGGACGAACTGACGCGGTCGGCGCTCAAGGGGTGGGCGCTGGGTGAAGCGGATTTTGTCGCGAACCTGCAAAAGGCGACGCCACGTCGTGTCAGCCAGGCGGCGGCAGGACGGCCGGCTCGCAAGACATTTCCTCACTGAAAAGTGGACTCAACCCTCATGAATGTTAGACTATTTGCTATCATTTTTGATATGTCCCTTATTATTTTCGACGCTTGACGCGGTTGAAATAATTGGAATCTGACCCCAATTAAAAAAATTGGCATTGTTGTTGCGGTGCACTATGCTTCCAATCCCGTGAAATGAACAGGAGAGCGCCATGACGACGGCCGCCGAACAGCTGCAATTGCAACAACAGGGTCTGTACGACCCCGCCGCCGAGCACGACGCCTGTGGCGTGGGCTTTGTCGCCCACATCAAGGGGCAGAAGAGCCATGGCATCGTGCAGCAGGCGCTCAAGATTCTGGAAAACCTCGATCACCGCGGCGCCGTGGGCGCCGACAAGCTGATGGGCGACGGCGCGGGCATCCTGATCCAGTTGCCCGATGCGCTGTACCGCGAGGAAATGGGCCGCCAGGGTGTGGCGCTGCCGCCCCCGGGCGAATACGGCGTGGGCATGGTCTTCCTTCCCAAGGAGCATGCGTCCCGCCTGGCGTGCGAGCAGGAACTGGAGCGCGCCGTCAAGGCCGAAGGCCAGGTGCTGCTGGGCTGGCGCGATGTGCCGGTCAACCGCGAGATGCCGATGTCGCCCACGGTGCGCGAGAAAGAGCCCATCCTGCGCCAGATATTCATCGGCCGCGGCAACGACGTGATCGTGCAGGACGCTCTGGAGCGCAAGCTGTACGTCATCCGCAAGACCGCCAGCGCCGCCATCCAGCGCCTCAAGCTCAAGCACAGCAAAGAGTATTACGTGCCGAGCATGAGCAGCCGCACGGTCATCTACAAGGGCCTGCTGCTGGCCGACCAGGTGGGCACATATTTCGAGGACCTGCGAGACGAGCGCTGCATCTCAGCGCTCGGCCTGGTGCACCAGCGCTTTTCCACCAACACTTTCCCCGAGTGGCCGCTGGCCCACCCCTACCGCTATGTGGCGCACAACGGTGAGATCAACACCGTCAAGGGCAACTACAACTGGATGAAGGCGCGCGAGGGCGTGATGTCTTCGCCCGTGCTGGGTGCTGATCTCAAGAAGCTCTATCCGATCAGCTTCGCCGACCAATCCGACACCGCCACATTCGACAACTGCCTGGAACTGCTCACGATGGCGGGCTACCCCATCAGCCAGGCCGTGATGATGATGATCCCGGAGCCCTGGGAGCAGCACACCACGATGGACGAGCGCCGCAAGGCCTTCTATGAGTACCACGCCGCGATGATGGAGCCGTGGGACGGCCCGGCCAGCATCGTGTTCACCGATGGCCGCCAGATCGGCGCCACGCTGGACCGCAACGGCCTGCGCCCTTCGCGCTATTGCGTGACCGACGACGACCTGGTGATCATGGCGTCCGAATCCGGCGTGCTGCCCGTGCCCGAGAACAAGATCGTGCGCAAGTGGCGCCTGCAGCCCGGCAAGATGTTCCTGATCGACCTGGAACAAGGCCGCATGATCGACGACGAGGAGCTGAAAGCCAACCTCGCCAACAGCAAGCCCTACAAGCAGTGGATCGAGAACCTGCGCATCCGCCTGGACGACGTTGAAGGCGGTGGTGAGCCCGCCTCCGACATGGAGAGCAAGGTCACCTTGCTGGACCGCCAGCAGGCCTTTGGCACCACGCAGGAAGACCTCAAGTTCCTGCTGGCCCCGATGGCGCAGGCCGGCGAGGAGGCGATCGGTTCCATGGGCAACGACAGCCCGCTGGCCGTCCTCTCCAGCAAGAACAAGCCGCTGTACAACTACTTCAAACAGCTGTTTGCCCAGGTGACCAACCCGCCGATCGACCCGATCCGCGAGGCCATCGTGATGTCGCTGGTGTCCTTCATCGGGCCGAAGCCCAACCTGCTGGACATCAACCAGGTCAACCCGCCGATGCGCCTCGAGGTGAGCCAGCCCATCCTGGACTTTGCCGACATGGCCAAGCTGCGCGACATCGAGCGGCACACCCAGGGCAAGTTCCGCAGCTACACGCTGGACATCACCTACCCGCTGGCCTGGGGCCATGAGGGCGTGGAGGCCAAGCTCGCCTCGCTGTGCGCCGAGGCCGTGGACGCCATCCAGAGCGGCAAGAACATCCTGATCATCAGCGACCGCGCGATCTCCGCCACGCAGGTGGCCATCCCTGCGCTGCTGGCGCTGTCGGCCATCCACCAGCACCTGGTGCGCGAGGGCCTGCGCACCACCGCCGGACTGGTGGTGGAGACCGGCTCGGCGCGCGAGGTGCACCACTTCGGCGTGCTGGCCGGCTACGGCGCCGAAGCCGTGCACCCCTATCTGGCCATGGAAACCCTGGCGGCCATCCACAAGGAACTGCCCGGAGACCTGTCGGCCGAGAAGGCCGTCTACAACTATGTCAAGGCCATCGGCAAGGGCCTCTCCAAGATCATGTCCAAGATGGGCGTGAGCACCTACATGAGCTACTGCGGCGCCCAGCTGTTCGAGGCCATCGGCCTGAACAGCGCCACGGTGGCCAAGTACTTCACCGGCACCGCCAGCCGGGTGGAAGGCATCGGCGTGTTCGAGATCGCTGAAGAGGCCATCCGCATGCACAAGGCCGCGTTTGGTGACGACCCGCTGCTGGCCACCATGCTGGACGCCGGCGGCGAGTACGCCTGGCGCGTGCGCGGCGAGGAGCACATGTGGACGCCCGACGCCATCGCCAAGCTGCAGCACAGCACGCGCGCCAACAACTGGAACACCTACAAGGAATACGCCCAGCTCATCAACGACCAGAGCAAGCGCCACATGACGCTGCGCGGGCTGTTCGAGTTCCGCATCGACCCGGCCAAGGCCATTCCCGTGGACGAGGTCGAGCCCGCGAAAGAGATCGTCAAGCGCTTTGCCACCGGTGCAATGTCACTGGGCTCCATCAGCACCGAGGCCCATGCCACGCTGGCCGTCGCCATGAACCGCATCGGCGGCAAGAGCAACACCGGCGAGGGCGGCGAAGACCCGGCGCGCTACCGCCAGGAGCTCAAGGGCATCCCGATCACCCAGGGCCAGACGCTGGCCGATGTGGTGGGCAAGGATGTCATTGAGTCCGACTACGCGCTGGAGGCGGGTGACTCGCTGCGCTCCCGCATCAAGCAGGTGGCGTCCGGCCGTTTTGGCGTGACCGCCGAATACCTCAGCAGCGCCGACCAGATCCAGATCAAGATGGCCCAGGGCGCCAAGCCCGGCGAGGGCGGCCAGCTGCCTGGCGGCAAGGTGTCCAACTACATCGGCTTCCTGCGCTACAGCGTGCCGGGTGTGGGCCTGATCTCGCCGCCGCCGCACCACGACATCTATTCGATCGAGGACCTGGCCCAGCTCATCCACGACCTGAAGAACGTGGCGCCGCACGCCAGCATCAGCGTCAAACTGGTGTCCGAAGTGGGCGTGGGCACCATCGCCGCGGGCGTGGCCAAGTGCAAGAGCGACCACGTGGTGATCGCCGGGCACGATGGCGGCACCGGCGCCTCGCCGTGGTCGTCCATCAAGCACGCGGGCAGTCCGTGGGAAATCGGCCTGGCCGAAACCCAGCAGACGCTGGTGCTCAACCGCCTGCGCAGCCGCATCCGCGTGCAGGCCGACGGCCAGATGAAGACCGGCCGCGACGTTGCCATCGGCGCGCTGCTGGGCGCCGACGAGTTCGGTTTCGCCACGGCGCCGCTGGTGGTCGAGGGCTGCATCATGATGCGCAAGTGCCACCTGAACACCTGCCCGGTGGGCGTGGCCACACAGGACCCGGTGCTGCGCGCCAAGTTTGCCGGCCGGCCCGAGCATGTCGTCAACTACTTCTTCTTTGTCGCCGAAGAGGTGCGCCAGATCATGGCGCAGCTGGGCATCCGCACTTTTGACGAGCTGATCGGACGCTCGGACCTGCTGGACACCCGCAAGGGCATCGAGCACTGGAAGGCGCGTGGCCTGGACTTCAGCCGCCTGCTGGCCCGCCCCGAAGTGCCCGCGGACGTGGCGCGCCACCACACGCAGGAACAGGATCACGGCCTGCACAAGAGCCTGGACCGCGTGCTGATCGAAAAGTCCCGCGCCGCCATCGACAAGGGCGAGAAAGTCCAGTTCATGGAAGTGGCGCGCAACGTCAACCGCTCGGTGGGCGCCATGCTCTCGGGCGCGCTGACCAAGGTGCACCCCGACGGCCTGCCCGACGACTCCATCCGAATCCAGCTGGAAGGCACGGGCGGCCAGTCGTTCGGCGCCTTCCTGGCGCGCGGCATCACGCTGTACCTGATCGGTGACGCCAACGACTACACCGGCAAGGGCCTGTCGGGCGGGCGCATCGTGGTGCGCCCCAGCATCGACTTCCGGGGCGAGGCCACGCGCAACATCATCATCGGCAACACCGCGCTGTACGGCGCGACCACCGGCGAGGCGTTCTTCAGCGGCGTGGCCGGTGAGCGCTTTGCGGTGCGCCTCTCCGGCGCCACGGCGGTGGTGGAGGGCACGGGCGACCACGGCTGCGAGTACATGACCGGCGGCACCGTGGCCGTGCTGGGCAAGACCGGCCGCAACTTTGCCGCCGGCATGAGCGGTGGCGTGGCCTACGTGTACGACGAGGACGGCCAGTTCGCCAAGCGCTGCAACACCGCCATGGTGACGCTGGAGAAAGTGCTGCCCGCCACCGAACAGGAAGCGGCGGTCGACAAGGCCGTGTGGCACCGGGGCCTGGCCGACGAGGCCCAGCTGAAGAAGCTGCTGGAAGACCACAACCGCTGGACCGGCAGCAAGCGCGCCCGCGAGCTGCTGGACAACTGGGCCGAGGCCCGGGCGAAGTTCGTCAAGGTGTTCCCCACCGAGTACAAGCGCGCGCTGGGCGAGATCCACGCCCGCCAGCAGGCTGCGGCGGCCACCACCAAGGCCCGCAGCAGCGCCAAACAGGCCGTGGCGGCCAAGTAAGAGTCGAAGGAACGATCATGGGTAAAGTCACCGGCTTCATGGAGTACGCGCGCATCGAGGAGGGCTACAAGCCCGTGCCGAGCGCGTGAAGCACTACAAAGAGTTTGTCATTGGCCTGGATGAGGCACAGGCCAAGGTGCAGGGCGCGCGCTGCATGGACTGCGGCACGCCGTTTTGCAACAGCGGCTGCCCGGTCAACAACGTCATCCCCGACTTCAACGACCTGGTCTACCGTGGCGACTGGCAAAACGCCATCACCGTGCTGCACTCCACCAACAACTTCCCCGAGTTCACCGGCCGCATCTGCCCCGCCCCGTGCGAGGCCGCCTGCACGCTCAACGTGAACGACGACGCGGTGGGCATCAAGAGCATCGAGCACGCCATCATTGACCGCGCATGGTCCGAGGGCTGGGTCAAGCCGCAGCCGGCCAGGCACCGGACGGGCAAGAAGGTGGCGGTCGTCGGCTCCGGCCCCGCTGGCCTGGCGGCGGCGCAGCAGCTGGCGCGCGCCGGCCACGACGTGACCGTGTTCGAGAAGAACGACCGCGTGGGCGGCCTGCTGCGCTATGGCATCCCCGACTTCAAGATGGAAAAATCGCACATCGACCGCCGCGTGGAGCAGATGCAGGCCGAGGGCGTGAGCTTCCGCACCGGGGTGCTGGTGGGCACCTTCCCCAAGGACAGCAAGGTCACCAATTGGGCCAAGGAAACCGTCAGCCCCGAGCAGCTGCGCAAGGACTTCGACGCCGTGCTGCTGGCCGGCGGCTCTGAGCAGTCGCGCGACCTGCCCGTGCCCGGCCGTGACCTGGACGGCATCCACTTTGCGATGGAGTTCCTGCCGCAGCAGAACAAGGTGAACGCCGGCGACAAGGTCAAGGGCCAGCTGCGCGCCGATGGCAAACACGTCATCGTCATCGGTGGCGGCGACACCGGCAGCGACTGTGTGGGCACCAGCAACCGGCACGGCGCGGCCAGCGTCACCCAGTTCGAGGTGATGCCCCAGCCGCCCGAAGAGGAAAACAAGCCCCTGGTGTGGCCGTATTGGCCCCTGAAGCTGCGCACCAGCTCCAGCCACGAGGAAGGCTGCGTTCGCGAGTTCGCCATCTCCACCAAGGCCTTTACCGGCGAGAAGGGCAAGGTCACCGGCCTGACCACGGTGCATGTGGAGTTCAAGGACGGCAAGCTGGTGGAGATCCCCGGCACCGAGAAAACCTACCCCGCCGACCTGGTGCTGCTGGCCATGGGTTTCGTGAACCCGGTGCCCACCGTGCTGGACGGCTTCGGCATCGAGAAAGACCCCCGCGGCAATGCCCGGGCGCACACCGAGTTTGCGGGTGGCTACGTCACCAGCGTGCCCGGCGTGTTTGCTGCCGGCGACATGCGCCGTGGCCAGAGCCTGGTGGTCTGGGCCATCCGCGAAGGCCGCCAGGCCGCCCGCTCGGTGGACGAGTTCCTGATGGGGTTCAGCGACCTGCCGCGCTGAGGGCTTGCCGGCAGGGGCTGGATTGCTATAAAAAAGATAGTAGGTCAGCAAGTACTGGCGCGGGCTGGAGGCCGATTTTCCCTAGAAAGTCCCGCTACACCCGGTTTCACGCGTTTCCGGGGTTTTCGGGCTCTCAGCAGGCCCGGACACCGTATCATTCCTAGTCCCCCTGATCACCCGGGTGCCCCGCCAGCACCCTTGCATTGCCCCATGCCTGCTTCTGCGTCCACCGCCGCGCCCGCCTCCGACGACCTGGTGGTCTGTCGCGACCTGTGCTTCGGCTATGGCGAGCGGCCGGTGCTCGATGGCGTGACGCTCACCGTGCCGCGCGGCAAGGTCACGGCGTTGATGGGCGCTTCGGGCGGGGGCAAGACCACGGTGCTGCGGCTGGTGGGCGGGCAGTGCCGCGCGCAGTCCGGTCAGGTGCTGTTTGACGGGCAGGACGTGGGTGCGATGGGCCAGGACGCGCTGTACGCGGCGCGCCGGCGCATGGGCATGCTGTTCCAGTTTGGCGCGCTGTTCACCGACCTGAGCGTGTTTGACAACGTGGCCTTCCCGCTGCGCGAGCACACCCGACTGTCGCCCGCGCTGGTGCGCGACATTGTGCTGATGAAGCTGGACGCCGTAGGCCTGCGTGGCGCGCGCGATCTGATGCCAAGCCAGATCTCGGGCGGGATGAGCCGCCGTGTGGCGCTGGCCCGCGCGATCGCGCTGGATCCGGAGCTGGTGATGTACGACGAGCCCTTTGCGGGGCTGGACCCGATCGCGCTGGGCACGGCCGCGCGGCTGATCCGCCGCCTCAACGACAGCATGGGCCTGACCAGCATCGTCGTCTCGCACGATCTGGAGGAGACCTTCCACATCGCCGACAAGGTCATCATCCTGGCCAATGGCCGCATCGCCGCCGAGGGCACGCCCGCCGAGGTGCTGGCCAGCGCCGATCCGCTGGTGCACCAGTTTGTCAATGCCGAGACCGACGGACCGGTGGGGTTCCACTACCCTGGCCCCACGGTGGCGCAGGATTTCGGCGGCCAGGGGGCCGCGCCATGATCCGCGCCGCGCTGTCTTCGCTGGGGTTCGGGGTGCGCCGCCAGCTGGCCGATCTGGGCTACGGCGCGCGTCTTTTTGTGCGGCTGCTGGCGCTGTCGGGCACGGCGTTGCGGCGCTTTTCGCTGGTGCGCGACCAGGTGCATTTCCTGGGCAACCATTCGCTGGCCATCATCACCGTCTCGGGCCTGTTCGTGGGGTTCGTGCTGGGCCTGCAGGGCTACTACACGCTGCAGCGCTACGGCTCGTCCGAGGCGCTGGGCCTGCTGGTGACGCTGAGCCTGGTGCGCGAGCTGGGCCCGGTGATCACCGCGCTGCTGTTCGCCGGGCGCGCGGGCACATCGCTCACTGCCGAGATCGGCCTCATGAAGGCCGGCGAGCAGCTCAGCGCCATGGAGATGATGGCCGTGGACCCGGTGCGCCGCATCCTGGCGCCGCGCTTCTGGGGCGGCGTGATCGCCATGCCGCTGCTGGCGGCGGTGTTCAGCGCGGTGGGCGTGATCGGCGGCTGGGTGGTCGGCGTGCTGATGATCGGCGTGGACAGCGGCGCCTTCTGGAGCCAGATGCAGGGCGGCGTGGATGTCTGGAAGGACGTGGGCAACGGCATTGTCAAAAGCATCGTCTTCGGTTTTACCGTGACCTTCATCGCGCTGCTGCAGGGCTTTGAGGCCAAACCCACGCCCGAGGGCGTGTCCCGCGCCACCACCCGCACGGTGGTGGTTGCCTCCCTGGCGGTGCTGGGGCTTGACTTTGTGCTCACGGCGCTGATGTTCAGCATCTAGGAGAATCCGGACCATGCAACGCTCCAAAAACGACCTCTGGGTGGGCCTGTTTGTCCTGCTGGGTGCGGCCGCCGTGCTGTTCCTGGCGCTGCAGTCGGCCAACCTGCTCAGCCTGAATTTCGAAAAGGCCTACCGCGTGGTGGCCAAGTTCGACAACATCGGTGGGCTCAAGCCGCGCGCCGCCGTCAAGAGCGCGGGTGTGGTGGTGGGGCGGGTGGAATCCATCGCGTTTGACGACAAATCCTTCCAGGCGCGCGTCACCATGGCACTTGAGACGCGCTACACATTCCCCAAGGACAGTTCCCTCAAGATCCTGACCAGCGGCCTGCTGGGCGAGCAGTACATCGGGGTGGAGGCGGGCGCGTCCGAGAAAATTCTCGCCGCCGGGGATACCATATCGGCTACGCAATCGGCTGTGGTGCTCGAAAACATCATCGGGCAGTTCCTGTACAACAAGGCGGCCGAAGCGGGTGCACCTCCAGGGAATCCAGAAAAAAAATGAACGCACTTGCACGCTCCAGTGCCAGACCGGGCCGGTGGCTGGCGCTTTTGGCCGGGGTGCTGCTCGCCTGCATGCTTGGCGGCTGCGCGAGCGGGCCCGGGGCCAACCCGGCTGACCCGATGGAGCCACTCAATCGGCGTGTCAATGCGTTCAACGAGGGGCTGGACCGTATTGCCATCAAGCCTGCGGCGATGGCCTACCAGGCCGTCACGCCCCGGCCAGTGCGCACGGGCGTATCAAACTTCTTCAACAACCTGCAGGACGTGTGGTCGTTCTTCAACAACGTGCTGCAGTTCAAGGGCCAGGCGGCGGCCGACAGCTTCACCCGCGTGGGCGTCAACACCTTCATCGGCCTTGGGGGCCTGCTGGACGTGGCCGGCGAGATGAACATCGAGCGCCACACCGAGGATTTTGGCCAGACTTTGGGCCGCTGGGGTGTCCCCTCGGGGCCGTACCTGGTGCTGCCGGTGCTGGGCCCGTCCACCGTGCGCGACACGGCGGCGCTAGGCGTCGACCTCAAGGGCGATGTGCTGAGCCACGCCGAGCCTGTGTCCACCCGCAACACGCTGACTGCGTTGAGGGTATTGGACACCCGCGCACGCCTGCTGCGGGCCGGCAACGTGCTGGATGAGGCGGCGCTGGACAAGTACAGCTTTGCGCGCGACGCCTACCTGCAGCGGCGCCGCGCCCTGATCCTGGACGGCGAGGAGCCGCCTGAACCCGAAAGGAAACCGTGAACCGTCGCGACTGGACTTTCCTGAACCTTCGCCGCGCTGCCGCGCTGGCGGTGGTGGCCGTGTTCGCTGGTCCCGCCCTGGCCGCCGACGAAGCCCCTGATGTGCTGATCCGTCGCCTGTCCACCGAGGTGCTGGACACCATCAAGGCCGACAAGGCATTGCAATCCGGGGATGTGACCAAGGTGATCGCGCTGGTGGACACCAAGATCATGCCGAACGTCAATTTCCAGCGCATGACGGCGTCTGCTGTGGGCCCGGGGTGGCGCCAGGCGACGCCCGACCAGCAAAAGCGCTTGCAGGATGAATTCAAGACGTTGTTGGTGCGCACTTACTCTGGCGCCTTGACCCAGGTGACCAGTGAGCAGACCATCCTGGTCAAACCCATGCGCGGCAGCGGCGACGACGCCGAGGTGACGGTTCGCACCGAAGTCAAGGGCCGTGGTGACCCGATCCAGCTGGACTACCGGCTGGAGAAGACCACCGGCCAGGGCGCCGGCTGGAAAATCTACAACCTGAACGTGCTGGGTGTGTGGCTGGTCGAGCAGTACCGCAGCCAGTTCGCCCAGGAGATCAATGCCAAGGGACTGGACGGGCTCATCACTTCGCTGGCCGAGCGCAACAAGGCCAACGCCAGCGCCAAGCGCGGCGGTTGAGGCGCCGGACTGGAGCCCCTTGACCACCTCGCAACCGACCCCTTTGTCTGCCCTGCCGGCACGCCTCACGCATGGCGAGGCACAGGCATGGATGGACGGGTGGCTGGCTGGCCTGGGCGCGACGCCTGCCGGGGCCGTGCAGGTGGACGCCTCCGCGTTGCAAAGCTTCGACTCGTCCGCTCTGGCGGTGTTGCTGGAAGCACGCCGCCGCGCAATCGATTCGGGTCGCCCTTTTGGCGTGCAGGGCATGCCCCCCCGGTTGCGTCAACTGGCAGCGCTCTATGGTGTGGACGGCCTGCTGGCGCCTGCCGGCTGAGGCGCGCGGCCCATACCAATCCCCCGGCGCTGCGCGGCCACCGGCCGCGACCTAAAATGGTGCCCTCCCATGCCTGCCATCTCTTTCCAGTCCGTCACGCGCAACTTCCAGACGGCCAGTGGTTCCCTGCGCGCGCTGGATGACGTCTCACTCGATATCGGCGAGGGCGAGTTTTTCGGCCTGCTCGGGCCCAACGGCGCGGGCAAGACCACGCTGATCGCCATCCTGGCCGGACTGCTGCGCCCCACATCGGGGCGGGTCACCGTGCTGGGCCACGATGTGCAGGCCGACTACGCCCGGGCCCGGCGCATGCTGGGAGTGGTGCCTCAGGAACTGGTGTTTGACCCGTTCTTCAACGTGCGCGAAGCGCTGCGTTTCCAGTCGGGCTATTTCGGCGTGAAGCACAACGACGACTGGATTGACGAGTTGTTGCAAAGCCTGGGGCTGGCCGACAAGGCCAGCGCCAACATGCGCCAGCTCTCCGGTGGCATGAAGCGGCGCGTGCTCGTGGCGCAGGCACTGGTTCACAAGCCGCCCGTGATCGTGCTGGACGAACCGACGGCCGGCGTGGATGTGGAGCTGCGCCAGACGCTGTGGCAGTTCATCGCGCGCCTGAACAAGCAGGGCAACACCGTGTTGCTGACGACCCACTACCTGGAAGAAGCCGAGGCGCTGTGCGCGCGCATTGCCATGCTCAAGCAGGGCCGCGTGGTGGCGCTGGACCGCACCAGCGAGCTGCTGAAATCCGCTTCTGGCAACGTGCTGCGCTTCAAGATCGACGCCGAGTTGCCCCCCGCACTGGCGCGCCAGGCCCGCATCACCGGGCGCATTGTGCAGTTCCCTGCCCACGGTGCACATGACATCGAGCAGTACCTGGCCGCCGTGCGCGAGGCCGGCCTGCACGCCGAGGATGTGGAGATCCGAAAGGCCGACCTGGAGGACGTGTTCCTGGCCGTGATGTCGGACAAAAGCGGCTCGGGCGCCGACATTCCGTCGGCGGGAGCGAAGCCCTCATCGGGGAGTGGCGCCGTGCGCGAAGCGACGGGCGTGGAGGCGAAATGACGGGCTGGCAGGCACTGTTCTACAAGGAAATCCTGCGCTTCTGGAAGGTCAGCTTCCAGACGGTTGCGGCGCCCGTCCTCACCGCGGTGCTGTACATGCTGATCTTCGGCCATGTGCTGGAGGACCATGTGAAGGTCTACGACAAGGTGGGGTACACCGCCTTCCTGGTTCCCGGCCTGGTGATGATGAGTGTGTTGCAAAACGCGTTTGCCAACAGCTCGTCGTCGCTTATCCAGAGCAAGATCATGGGCAACCTGGTGTTCCTGCTGCTCACGCCCCTGTCGCACTGGAGCTGGTTTTTTGCGTATGTGGGCTCGTCCGTGGTGCGCGGTCTGGCGGTCGGCACCGGGGTGTTCCTTGTCACGGCCTGGTTCGCGCCGCTGCACTTTGCGGCCCCGCACTGGATCCTGGTGTTTGCGGTGCTCGGCGCGGCGATGCTGGGCGCGCTGGGCCTCATCGCTGGACTCTGGGCCGAGAAGTTCGACCAGATGGCGGCGTTCCAGAACTTCATCATCATGCCCATGACCTTCCTGTCGGGCGTGTTCTATTCCATCAAGTCGCTGCCGCCGTTCTGGCAGGCGCCGTCGCCACCTCAACCCCTTCTTCTACATGATCGATGGCTTCCGCCGCGGCTTCTTCGGCCACAGTGACGTGTCGCCATGGCTCAGCCTGGCGGTGGTCGGGACGGCGTTGCTGGTGGTCAGCGGGATCGCCGTGAACCTGCTGCGCATCGGCTACAAGATCCGCGGATGAGCACCCCATGACAGCTGAACAACTGCGCGCAATCATTGCATCCGGACTGGCTTGCGAACACATCGAACTGGAGGGCGATGGCCGCCACTGGTACGCCACCATCGTGTCCGCCGAATTCGAGGGCAAGCGCCTGATCCAGCGGCATCAGCGTGTGTACGCCACGCTCGGTGCGAAAATGCATACCGACGAGGTGCATGCCCTGTCGATGAAGACCTATACGCCCACCGAGTGGGCGGCCCAGCCACACTGAACCTTTCATGGACAAGCTTCTGATTCGCGGGGGGCACCAGCTCCACGGCGAGGTGCCGGTATCCGGTGCCAAGAACGCCGCGCTGCCCGAGTTGTGCGCGGCGCTGCTGACGCCTGAGCCGGTCACGCTGACCAACGTCCCGCACCTGCAGGACGTGCAAACCATGCTGGCGCTGATCCGCAACATGGGCGTGAAGGCCGAGCGGGCCGAAGACGGCACGGTGCGCATCGACGCCGGGCCGCTGAACACGCCCGAGGCCCCGTACGAGCTGGTCAAGACCATGCGGGCGTCGGTGCTGGCCCTGGGCCCGCTGCTGGCGCGCTTTGGCGAGGCCACGGTGTCCCTGCCCGGGGGCTGTGCCATCGGCTCGCGGCCGGTGGACCAGCACATCAAGGGCCTGCAGGCCATGGGTGCCGAGATTGTGGTCGAGCACGGCTACATGATCGCCAAGCTGCCCAGGGGCTGGACGCGGCTGAAGGGCGCGCGCATCACGACCGACATGGTTACCGTGACCGGGACCGAAAACTTCCTCATGGCAGCGGCGCTGGCCGAGGGCGAGACGGTTCTGGAGAACGCTGCCCAGGAGCCCGAGATCCCGGACCTGGCCGAGATGCTCATCAAGATGGGCGCCCGCATCGAAGGGCATGGCACCAGCCGCATTCGCATCCACGGTGTGCCGCAGCTGCATGGCTGCACGCACGCCGTGGTGGCCGACCGGATCGAAGCCGGTACCTTCCTCTGTGCGGTGGCGGCCACCGGGGGCGAGGCCTTCCTGCGCCATGGCCGGGCCGATCACCTGGATGCGGTGATCGACAAGCTGCGCGATGCCGGTGCAACGGTGACGGCGACGCCGGACGGCATCCGCATCCAGTCAAACGGCCGGCTGAAGGCGCAGTCGTTCCGCACGACGGAGTACCCAGGCTTTCCCACCGACATGCAGGCGCAGTTCATGGCGCTCAATGCCATCTCCACGGGTACCGCGAAGGTGACGGAAACCATTTTCGAGAACCGCTTCATGCACGTCAACGAACTGGTGCGCCTTGGCGCGAAAATACTGATCGACGGCAAGGTGGCTGTGGTCGAGGGCGTGGAACGCCTGTCCGGCGCGACGGTGATGGCCACCGACCTGCGTGCCTCTGCGAGCCTGGTGATTGCGGGCCTGGTGGCCGAGGGGGAGACGCGGGTGGACCGCATCTATCACCTGGACCGCGGGTACGACCGCATGGAAGCCAAGCTGCGCGGCCTGGGCGCGGACATCGAAAGGGTGAAATGACGATCACGCTGGCCCTGTCAAAGGGGCGCATCTTTGACGACGCGCTGCCGCTGTTGCGGGCCGCGGGCATCGAGGTGCTCGAAGACCCGGAAACGTCGCGCAAGCTGATCCTGCCGACCAGCCAGCCTGGCGTGCGCGTGGTGCTGGTGCGCGCCACCGATGTGCCCACCTATGTGCAGTACGGCGGGGCCGACCTGGGCGTGACCGGGCTGGACACGCTGATCGAGCACGGTGGCGACGGCCTGTACCAGCCGCTGGACCTGAAAATCGCCAGGTGCCGCGTGAGTGTGGCGGTGCGTTCGGACTTTGATTACGCCAGCGCGGTGCGCCAGGGATCCCGTCTCACGGTGGCAACCAAATACGTGGGCATCGCGCGCGAGTTCTTCGCCGCCAAGGGCGTGCACGTGGACCTGATCAAGCTCTACGGCAGCATGGAACTGGCGCCGCTCACCGGGTTGGCCGACGCCATCGTGGACCTGGTGTCCACCGGCGGCACGCTCAAGGCCAACAACCTGGTCGAGGTGGAGCGCATCATGGACATCAGCGCGCGCCTCGTGGTCAACCAGGCGGCGCTCAAGCTCAAGCAGGCGCCGATCCGCCGGATCATCGATGCATTTGCCGGCGCCATCGCCGGGGACTGACTTCACGCATCGCACCATGGAACTGAAAGCTTCGCCCCTTCGCCTCGCCACCTCCTCTGCCACCTTTGAGGCGGAATTCAAGGCGCGTCTGCACTGGGCGGCGGACACCGATGCGGCCATCGAGCAGCGCGTGGCCGATATCCTGGCCGATGTGCAGCGGCGCGGTGACGCGGCGGTGATCGAATACACCAACCGGTTTGACAGGCTTTCAGTCCGCTCGATGCAGGAGCTTGAACTTGGCCAAGCCAGTCTCAAGGCGGCGTTTGAAGCCATCCCCGCAGCCCAGCGGGAGGCCCTGCAGGCGGCCGCGCGGCGCATCCGCAGCTACCACGAGGCCCAGAAAAAGGCCGGCGGGGAAAGCTGGAGCTATCGAGACGAGGACGGCACACTGCTGGGCCAGAAGGTCACCCCGCTTGACCGGGTTGGCGTGTATGTGCCCGGCGGCAAGGCAGCGTATCCGTCGAGCGTGCTGATGAACGTGATCCCGGCCCACGTGGCGGGCGTGGGCGAGATCATCATGGTGGTGCCCCACCCTGGTGCCGAGAACCGGCTTCTGCTGGCCGCCGGCTACCTCGCTGGCGTGACGCGCGCTTTCACGATTGGTGGCGCCCAGGCAGTCGGCGCGCTGGCATATGGCACTGAGACCGTGCCGCGCGTCGACAAGATCACCGGCCCTGGCAATGCCTATGTGGCCAGTGCCAAGCGCCGTGTCTTCGGCCAGGTGGGCATCGACATGATCGCCGGCCCCAGCGAAATCCTCGTGCTGGCCGACGGCAGCACGCCGCCCGACTGGGTGGCCATGGACCTGTTCAGCCAGGCCGAACACGACGAGCTCGCTCAAAGCATCCTGCTCTGCCCTGATGCGGCCTACATTGACCGCGTGCAGGTCGAGATTGACCGCCTGCTGCCGGGGATGCCGCGCGCGGCCATCATTGCCAAAAGCCTCAACGACCGGGGAGCCCTGATCCACACGCGCAGCATGGAAGAGGCCTGCGATCTGAGCAACCGCATCGCGCCCGAACACCTGGAGGTCTCCAGCCGCGACCCGCACCGATGGGAGCCGCTGCTTCGCCACGCCGGGGCGATCTTCCTGGGGGCGTACACCAGCGAGTCGCTGGGTGACTATTGCGCGGGGCCCAACCACGTGCTGCCCACGTCAGGGACCGCGCGTTTCTCGGGGCCGCTGGGTGTGTTTGACTTCCAGAAGCGCAGCAGCCTGATCGAGGTCAGCGAGGCCGGCGCGAAGGTGCTTGGCGCGATTGCCGTGGTGCTGGCCGAGGGCGAGGGCCTGTCGGCGCACGCGCAGGCCGCGCAAATGCGCCTGCGGCGTTGACGCAGGCACCCAGGGCGATGAAAGGGGGACGCATGACTTCCAGAGCCATTCTGGCGCTGCTGCTGGTGTTGCACACCGCGGCCAGCGCCATCAGCATCCGTGACCTGCGTCGGCTGCAGGCGTCCGACGAACTGGTCGGCGAGAACTACGTGCATTACTACCTGATTGGCGCCATGGAAGGCTCGCGCGAGGCGCATGCCCATGCGGTGCGTGCCGGCGCCAGGCCGCAGATCTGCGTGGGCGATCGCCGGCTGGAGCCGCGGATGGCGCTGGGCATCTATCAGGCCGAACTGCAGCGCAACGCCGAGCTGTATGAGCTGGACATGCCGGTGGAGCTGGTCATGTACAACGCGCTGGTCAACACCTACCCCTGCAACCGATGAACACAGCCACGAAAGCCGCCACGGCCCTGGACCGCATCCGCACGGACATCCAGTCCATGCACGCCTATGCCATCCAGGATTCCGCCGGACTGGTCAAGCTCGATGCGATGGAAAATCCGCACCGACTTTCGCCTGAGTTGCAGGCTGCCCTGGGCGCCCGCCTGGGCGCGCTGGCCCTCAACCGCTACCCCGGTGGGCGCATCAACGACCTGCGCGTGGCACTGGCCGCGCATGCGCAGCTCCCGGCGGGGTGCGACCTGATGCTGGGCAATGGTTCGGATGAACTGATCTCGCTGCTGGCGATGGCCTGCGACATCCCCGGCGCTTCCATTGTGGCGCCGCTGCCCGGCTTCGTGATGTACGCGATGAGCGCCCGGCTGCAGGGCCTGGCCTTCCATGGCGTACCGCTGACGCCCGAATTCGAGCTGGACGGACCGGCGATGCTGGCCGCCATCGAGGCCCACCGCCCCGCCATCACCTACATCGCCTACCCCAACAACCCGACCGCCAATCTCTGGGATGACACAGTGATTGACGCCATCATCGCCGCAGCGGGTCGTATTGGCGGGCTGGTGGTGATGGACGAGGCCTACCAGCCTTTCTCCAGCCGCACCTACATGCAGCGCATGGCCGGCCACAGCCACGTCCTGCTGATGCGCACGCTCAGCAAGTTCGGCCTGGCGGGCGTGCGCATCGGCTACATGGCGGGGCCCAAGGCCCTGATCACCCAGATCGACAAGCTGCGCCCGCCCTACAACATCAGTGTGCTCAACGCCGAGTGCGCCCTGTTCGCACTGGAGCACGAGTCTGTGTTTGCCGCCCAGGCCGCCGAGGTGCGCGCCCAGCGTGAGCGGTTGTGCGCGGCGCTTCAGGGCCTGCCCGGCGTGCGCACCTGGCGCAGCGACGCCAACATGGTTCTCGTGCGGGTTCCCAATGCGCAGAAAGCCTTTGACGGCCTCAAGGCGCGCGGGGTGCTCGTCAAGAACGTTTCCAGCATGCATCCTTTGCTGGACAATTGCCTGCGCCTGACGGTAGGCACCGCCGAGGAAAATGCCATGATGCTGGCTGCACTGCAAGAATCCCTATGACGAACCCTGTTGCGCCCCGCGTCGCCGAAGTCACGCGAAACACCGCCGAGACGAAGATCACCGCCCGCGTCAACCTGGACGGCACGGGTGTGGCCACGCTGGCCACGGGCATCGGCTTCTTTGACCACATGCTGGACCAGATCGCCCGCCACGGCCTGATCGATCTGGACATCCGTGCCGAAGGCGACCTGCACATCGATGGCCACCACACGGTGGAAGACGTGGGCATCACGCTGGGCCAGGCGGTGCACAAGGCCGTGGGCGACAAGAAGGGCATCCGCCGCTATGGCCACGCCTATGTGCCACTGGACGAGGCGCTGTCGCGCGTGGTGATTGATTTTTCCGGCCGGCCCGGCCTGATCATGAATGTGCCGTTCAGGAGCGGCATGATTGGCACCTTTGACAGCCAGCTGGCGCACGAGTTCTTCCAGGGCTTTGTCAACCATGCCTTTGTCACCCTGCACATCGACAACCTGCGGGGGGAAAACGCCCATCACCAGTGCGAAACGGTGTTCAAGGCCTTCGCCCGCGCGTTGCGCGCGGCGCTGGAGCTGGATCCGCGTTCGGCAGGCACGGTGCCCTCGACCAAGGGCTCGCTCTGACTTTTTGATGCCAAATCGGCCTGTAGCCCCCGTCCATATTGGCTGACCCGCTATGAAAACTGTAGCAGTTGTCGACTACGGCATGGGCAACCTGCGCTCCGTGTCGCAGGCGGTGCACGCCGCCGCGGCAGGCTCGGGCTATGAGGTGGTGGTCACGGCCCGCCCCGAGACGGTGCGCGCGGCCGACCGCGTGGTGCTGCCAGGTCAGGGAGCCATGCCCGACTGCATGCGCGAGTTGCGCGACTCCGGCCTGCAGGAGTCCGTGCTGGAGGCGGCGGCCAGCCGTCCGCTGTTCGGTGTGTGCGTGGGCATGCAAATGCTGCTGGACATGAGCCATGAAGGCCCCACCCCCGGGCTGGGCCTGATTCCTGGCGAAGTGGTGCGCTTCGAGCTGGCCGGACGCATCCAGGAGGATGGCAGCCGCTTCAAGGTGCCGCAAATGGGATGGAACCAGGTGCGCCAGTGCCTGCCGCACCCGGTGTGGGCAGGCGTGCCCGACGACAGCTGGTTCTATTTTGTGCACAGCTTCTACGCCCGACCGTCGGATGCGCGCCACAGCGCTGGCGACGCCGATTACGGCGGACGCTTTACCGCGGCAATTGCACGCGATAATATTTTCGCAACCCAGTTCCACCCGGAAAAGAGCGCCGCCCAGGGACTGGCCCTGTACCGCAACTTCCTGCACTGGAACCCCTGAGCCCCGCGCTTGCTCCTGCCGGCATCATGCCCCTCCCGACATGATTTTGATTCCCGCGATTGACCTCAAGGACGGCCGCTGCGTGCGCCTCAAGCAGGGCGACATGGCCCAGGCCACCACCTTTGGCGAAGACCCCCAGGCGATGGCGAAATCCTGGCTGGCCAAGGGTGCACGCAGGCTGCATCTGGTGGACCTGGACGGCGCATTTGCCGGCAAGCCGCAGAACTTCGCGGCCATCCGCTCCATCCTCAAGGCGGTGGGCGACGACATCCCCGTGCAGCTCGGAGGCGGCATCCGCGATCTGGACACCATCGAGAAATACATCGACGGCGGGCTTCGCTACGTGATCATCGGAACAGCGGCGGTCAAGAATCCGGGGTTCCTCAAGGACGCCTGCAGCGCGTTCGGCGGGCACATCATCGTGGGCCTGGACGCCAGGGATGGCAAGGTCGCCACCGATGGCTGGAGCAAGCTGACCGGCCACGAGGTGGTCGACCTGGCCCGAAAGTTCGAGGACTGGGGCGTCGAATCCATCATCTACACCGACATCGGGCGCGACGGCATGCTCACCGGCATCAATGTGGAAGCCACCGTCCGGCTCGCCCAGGCGCTGACGATTCCCGTGATCGCTTCGGGTGGTCTGGCCGGCATGGCGGACATCGAGAAGCTCTGCGCCGTGGAGGGCGAGGGCATCGAGGGCGTGATCTGCGGGCGCGCCATCTATTCGGGCGACCTGGATTTTGCGAAAGCACAGACGAGGGCCGACGAACTCGGCGCCTCATGATGCGGATGTTTCGCCGCCGGGGCGCCCCAAGGCAAAACGCGGCGCCCCCGGGGGGCAGGAAGCCACACACCGTGGGCGACCGTGGGGGTCCCGTTTGTTAGCAAAACGAATCATTCCCTGCCTGGACGTGACGGGCGGCCGGGTCGTCAAAGGTGTCAATTTTGTCGAGCTGCGCGACGCAGGCGATCCCGTGGAGATTGCCGCCCGCTACAACGAGCAGGGTGCCGACGAACTCACGTTCCTGGACATCACCGCCACAACGGACGACCGCGACCTGATCCTGCACATCATCGAGGCCGTGGCCTCGCAGGTGTTCATCCCGCTCACGGTGGGCGGGGGCGTGCGCACCGTCGAGGACGTGCGCAGGCTGCTCAATTCGGGTGCCGACAAGACCAGCTTCAACTCGGCCGCGATCGCCAACCCGGATGTGATCTCGGCCGCCTCCGACAAATACGGAGCCCAGTGCATCGTCGTGGCGATCGATGCCAAACGCCGAAGCCCCGAAGACGCCGCGGCGCGCGGCCCTGGCTGGGACGTGTACAGCCATGGCGGACGCAAGAACACCGGGCTGGACGCCGTGCAGTGGGCCGCCGAGATGGCCCGGCGCGGAGCCGGCGAGATCCTGCTGACCAGCATGGACCGCGATGGCACCAAGTCGGGGTTCGACCTGGAGCTCACCCGCGCCGTGAGCGACGCCGTGGCGGTGCCCGTCATCGCTTCGGGCGGCGTGGGCACGCTGGACCACCTCGCCGACGGCATCCGCGTGGGCGGAGCCGATGCGGTGCTGGCTGCCAGCATCTTCCACTACGGGGAATTCACCGTCGGACAGGCCAAGGCGCACATGGCCGGTCGCGGCATCCTGGTGCGGACCTGATCATCATGGACAATCCGGGCATGCAATGGCTTGATGCGGTGGCCTGGGATGCGCGGGGCCTGGTGCCGGTGATCGCGCAGGAAGTCGGCTCCAACGACGTGCTGATGTTCGCCTGGATGAACCGCGAGGCGCTGGCCGAGACCGCGCGCACCGGGCGTGCCGTGTACTACAGCCGCACTCGCGGCAAGCTGTGGTTCAAGGGCGAGGAGTCCGGCCATGTCCAGACCGTGCACGAGCTGCGTCTGGACTGCGACAACGACGTGGTGTTGCTGAAAGTCACCCAGGCCGGCCACGATCCTTCGATCGCCTGCCACACCGGTCGACACAGCTGTTTTTTCCAGCTGTACCGAGACGGCGCCTGGCAGACCGTCGAGCCGGTCTTGAAAGACCCGAAGTCGATCTACACCTAGGCACTGAATGACCTCATCCGAAGACACCCTGGCGCGCCTGGCTGCCGTGATCGAGTCCCGCAAGGGCGGCGATCCGGACGCCAGCTATGTCAGCCGCCTGCTGCACCGCGGGCCCGACGCTTTCCTCAAGAAGATCGGCGAAGAAGCCACCGAGGTCGTCATGGCCGCCAAGGATGCGGACCACGGCGGCGACACGGGAAAAATCGTGTCGGAAATGGCCGATCTGTGGTTCCACGCGCTGGTGGCGCTGGCCCATTACGGCCTGACGCCGGGCGACGTCCTGGCCGAACTGGCCCGGCGCGAAGGCACCAGCGGCATCGAGGAAAAGGCGTTGCGCCGCCTGGGTGAGCGCGAATCACAGGAGAAGGGGAAACCATGAGCACGGACATCATCAACGCGGGCGGCAAGACACCCGAGCAGCTGGCCAGCCTGCGCCAGATCACACTCGTCATCTACATTCTCTACGCACTGGCCTGGTTGACCGGCATCACCGCGATCATCGCGATCGTCATCAACTACATCAAGCGCGAGGATGCCGAAGGCACGCTGTACGAGAGCCATTTCACCTGGCAGATCCGCACCTTCTGGTGGGGGCTGGGGTGGTCCATCCTTGGCGGCATCACGGCGATCATCGGTGTGGGGTTCATCGTCCTGGTTGTGGTGGGCATCTGGTCCATCTACCGGATCGTCAAGGGCTGGCTGAACTGGAACGACAGCAAGCCGATGAAGGTCTGATGCCGTGAGCCACGACCCCAACTGCATTTTCTGCAAGATCGTGGCCGGCGCGATTCCGTCGCGCAAGGTGTATGAGGACGACGAAATCTTCGTGTTCCACGACATCCAGCCGTGGGCTCCGGTGCATTTCCTGATGATCCCCAAGGCTCACATCGTCTCGCTGGCACATGTGGAGCCTGCGCAGGCCGGCCTGTTGGGCCGCATGATGGCGCTTGCGCCCAAGCTGGCCCTGCAGGAAGGCTGTCGGCCCTACCCGGAAGGGGGATTCCGCATCGTGGCCAACACCGGCGCGGAGGGAGGGCAGGAGGTTCACCACCTGCACATCCATGTCATGGGCGGTCCCCGGCCGTGGCTGCGCGGCTGAAACCTTCGCCCCGAAGCCCGTAAGGAGTCCCGGGCAAGGCCGGCGGGCATAGAATCAGGTCCCTTCGTTAGGAGAAATCCATGGGTACGTTTTCCATCTGGCACTGGCTCATCGTGCTGCTGATTGTCGTGATGGTGTTTGGCACCAAGAAGCTCAAGAACATCGGCGCCGACCTCGGTGGCGCAGTCAAGGGCTTCAAGGACGGCGTCAAGGACGGCGGAGCTTCTGCCGACGACAAGACCATGCCGCCCGCCGGTCAGGTGTCTGGCACAGCGGACGCGTCCAAGACCACGATCGACGTCGAAGCCAAGCAGAAGAGCTGAGCCTGTCGCTCCGGGGCACGCCTTTGCGGCTGCCCGGGCTGACGCCGCGCAATGATCGACCTTGGCATTTCCAAACTGGCCCTGATCGGGGCTGTCGCTTTGCTGGTCATCGGGCCGGAGAAGCTGCCGCGTGTGGCGCGGATGGTGGGCACGTTGCTGGGCAAGGCCCAGCGCTACGTGTCCGATGTCAAGGCCGAGGTCAACCGCTCCATTGAGCTCGATGAACTCAAGAAGATGAAGGACACGGTCGAGTCGGCTGCGCGCGACGTGGAGCAGTCGGTGCAGACATCGGCCACCGATTTCGAGAAAAGCTGGGCCGAAACCACCGAAGGTTTGTCCTCGTCCGCCAGCGTGGGCTACGAGCCCTCCCCGCCCCAGTACCGCCACCCCGGCAAGAAATGGCGCCTCAAGCGAGGCGCCACACCGCAGTGGTACAAGGCCCGCTCCGGCGTTCGGACCAGGGCCCTTTCCGGTGCGGCCCGCGTGGCGCGTTACCGGCCACAGCGCCTGGGCTGACCGCCCCCATCCGTACTGTCGCACCAGGCATCCATGTCCGAAGAATCCCGCAAGGAAGACGAACTCGCCGGCACCGAGCAGCCCTTTGTCCAGCATCTCATGGAGTTGCGTGACAGGTTGTTGTATTGCATCTACGGACTGATGGTGGCCACGGCGCTGCTGGCGATTTGGCCGGGTCCCAGTGGCCTGATCGACCTGATCGCCGTACCGATCCGGGCGCACATGCCGCCGGACGCCAAACTCATCGCCGTCGGCGTGTTCACGCCGTTCTTCATCCCGCTGAAAGTGCTGTTGATGGCGGCCGTCCTGCTGGCGCTGCCCTGGTTGATGTACCAGTTGTGGGCATTTGTGGCGCCGGGTCTGTACAGCCATGAAAAGCGGTTTGCGCTTCCGCTGATCTTTTTTGGCAGCGCGCTGGCGTACACCGGCATCGCGTTCGTCCAGTTTTTCGTTCTGGACAAGATGTTTGCCTTCATCCAGCAGTTCACGCCCAAGAGCGTGGCCGCCACTCCTGATATCGCGTCCTATGTGGAGTCCATCCTGTCCTTGTACATCGCGTTTGGCCTGGCGTTCCAGGTGCCGATCGTGGTGATGCTGCTGGTCCGCTTCAATCTCGTCACGATCGAAAAACTGCGCGCATTCCGCGGCTACTTTGTCGTGGTGGCCTTCATCGTGGCGGCGGTCGTCACGCCACCGGACGTGATCTCGCAGCTGGCGCTGGCGGTGCCGATGTGCATCCTGTACGAGGTTGGAATCCTGGCGGCGGGCTGGTTCACGCGCGTGTCCAAGGCGCCCGATGCCGAACCTGTGGACGCCAGTGAATCGGCGCCCAGGAATCCCTGAGAGCGAGGGATTGGGCTAGCGCGCCACGCGGGGCGCCGGGCGGCGCCCGGGGGTCACCTGCAATTCCAGCTTTTCGTCCTTGCGCTGGATGGTGAAGGCAGCTGGCTTGCCCGGCGGCAGTGCGGCGACCGATGACAGGAGGCCACTGACGCTGGCGGCGGACTTGCCAGCCACCTGAACAATCACGTCACCAGGGCGCAGACCGGCCTGCGCGGCCGGACCGCCCTGCAGGACACCGGTGATGATGACTCCCTCGCGGGTCCTGACACCGAACGTCTCGGCCAGTTCCGGCGACAACTCGGCCGGCTCCACGCCAATCCAGCCGCGGGTGACCTGGCCGTCGCGGACCAGCCCTTCCATGACTTGCCTGGCGGTGGACACGGGAATGGCAAAACCGATCCCCATGTTTCCGCCCGATCGGGAGTAAATGGCCGTGTTGATTCCCAACAGGTTGCCCTGGACATCGACAAGCGCGCCGCCGGAGTTGCCGGGATTGATGGCCGCGTCGGTCTGGATGAAGTTCTCAAAGGTGTTGATGCCCAGCTGGTTGCGGCCAAGCGCGCTGACGATGCCGCCAGTGACGGTCTGTCCGACTCCAAACGGGTTGCCGATGGCCAGCACCTGATCCCCCACTGCCAGCGTGTCGGAGTTGCCCAGAACGATGACGGGCAGGCGTTCGAGTTCAATCTTGAGCAGGGCAAGGTCGGTGTCAGGGTCCGTGCCGATGACCTTGGCTCGTGCGCGACGGCTGTCATTGAGGATGACTTCGATCTCGTCGGCGCCCTCGATGACGTGGTTGTTGGTGAGGATGTAACCCGAGGCACTCACGATCACCCCGCTGCCCAGTCCGGCCTGCGGTTCGGTGCCGCGGTCGCCGAAGAAGAACCGGAACCAGGGGTCGTTGCTGGCTGCGCGGTTGGGCGGGGCTTTGCTGGTGTTGATGCTGACCACCGCTGCCGCTGCCTTTCGGGCCGCCGCGCGCATGCTGCCGGCCGGCGGAGCAGTTGCGTCTGCTGCCGGAGCTTCGAGCACGGCCACACCGGCTCCCGGCACCGGGCGCTGGTGCAGCCATTGCGGCTTTAGCGTGGCGACAACGAAGTACACCGCCAGCAGGACGGTAATGGTTTGGGCGAACAGGAGCCAGAGTCGACGCATGGTTGGATTGGGGCAGTGGTCGGCCGTGAAGACCGGGGCAAGTGTAGACGGCTCGCCGGCCGGCTCAGCGTCCCGTGCTGTGGGCGTGGGTACGCAGGGACTGCCAGCGTGCGCCCAGCTTGGCATGCTCCACGGGAACCACCTGGCCACGTTGCGGGTCAAGGATGGCCGCGCGCGATCGGAATGCGCGTGCAGCCTCCGCGACCTGCTGCGCATCGTGCAGGAGGTCGTCCACGTCGCGCCGCGCATCCGAGAGGTGCACGATTCCCACCCCGATGTCGGCCTGGATGCGAATTTCTTCCCCACTGGTTGAGGTCACCTCGATTGGCCTGCGGCAACGGGCGGCGACGCGAAGTCCGACGGTGCGAAGGTCGGTGGGCGAATGGACGGTTTCCAGCAATGCGATGAAACACCGGTCGTAGTACCGGCCGACCGTATTGACCACCCCCACCTCGCGGTGAAGCCTCGCGGCCAGGTGGATGAACATCTCGTTCAGCCCATGCTGCCCTGCCTGGGCGGCAAGCGGCTCGGTGTCAAAGACCATCAACGCGAGGATCGCGCCATGGCGCCGGGTCCGCTGGCGCCGTCGCTGTGCCTTGAGCAGCTTCTGGATCAGCGTGACGCTGCTGAAGGCCTTGGTGACCGGGTCGAACTGCGAGGCCACGGGATCGTTGCGCCGGGCCCGGCGCTCCTGGCGATTGCGCTGCCAGAGCATGGAGCCGATCACGGCCATGCACAACACGGCGCACAGTGCAAACACGGCCTGCAGCGCAGCGCTGAAGTCGTACACACCCATGGCCATGACATAGAGCCCGCCAACAGCCGGGAACATCAGAAGACAGCCCGCCGCAATGCCCAGGGCCAGCCGATCGCCCAAAAGTGTGGCCCGGACAGTCAGCCAGAGCACAACCCCAATATCAACCAGGCAAGTGGCTGCCGCCACCGGCAGCTGGTGCTGTTGCGGGAGAGTGAGCGCCGTCAGTCCGGCAGCCACACACAGGACAGCGGCCACGCTGAGTCCCATGTTCATGACCCGGTCGCGTTTTCGTGCCCCAAGCCAGTCGCGCATCCAGTAATTGCCCAGAGCGCTGCTGACCGGACCAATAAGGACTTGCACCAGCTGGATGGAGAAAGGATCAATCCGGGGCCATACCGCAAGGGGCAAACCGCTGAGGACGAATACAAATACCAGCGCCGAGAAGTGGTAGACAACCCCCTGGGCCGCCGCGGTGCTGCGGTTGATGGCCAGATCGGTCAGGCCGACCAGCACCACGGCGCCGATGGCGCCCGTCGCCATGCTCCAGATCATCAGCTCGGGTGCTGTCATCGGCCTTCCTGCGTGCGGTGCTGCAAATCATTATGCCGCCGCATTCCGATGATGTCCGGCCAGTGCGCTTTCACCGACAATGCTTCCTGCATTGTTCCTCGTCTGCCACCAGACGCCCACGACATGGTCAGCCGTAACCAGCTCCTTGAGACATTCGACACGCTGTTGCAGCCGGATCGTTTCCGCGACTACGGCCCCAACGGCCTGCAGGTCGAAGGCCGTGACACGGTCCAGCGCATCGTGTCCGGCGTCACAGCCAGCCGCGCGCTGATCGAGGCGGCCATTGAGGCCCAGGCCGACGCCATTTTTGTGCACCACGGCCTGTTCTGGCGCGGCCAGGACGGCCGTGTGACTGGCTGGATGAAGCAGCGTCTGGCCCTGCTGCTGGCCCACGACATCAACCTTTTTGCCTACCACCTGCCGCTGGATGCCCATCCCGAACTGGGCAACAACGCGCAATTGGCCCTGCATCTGGGTCTGAGGGTCACCGGGCGGTTTGGCGAGCAGGATCTGGGCTTCCTTGGTGAGCCCGAGGGCGGTGACAGCTTCGCCAGCGCGGCGGAGCTGGCCAGTCACGTTGGTTCAAGGCTGAATCGGCCTGTATCCCTCGTGGATGCTGGGTTATCCGCTATCAAAAAAATAGCATGGTGCACCGGTGGGGCCCAATCCTACTTTGAAGGCGCGATCGCAGCCGGCGCCCAGGCTTTCCTGACAGGCGAAATATCAGAGCCTCAGGCGCACTACGCCCGGGAGTGCGGGGTTTCGTTTCTGGCTTGCGGCCACCACGCGACCGAGCGCTACGGCGCGCCCGCTGTGGCCGCACATGTCGCAGCGCAGCTGGGGCTGCAGCATCAGTTCATCGAAATCGACAACCCCGCATGACCTTCGCTGGCAGCGCACCCATTGCGATCACTCCCGGTGACGCGGCCGGTATCGGCCCGGAGATCGTCGCGCGGGCATTTCTGGAGGCGCCGCATGCCATGCGGGGCTGCTTTGTGGCGGGCGACATGGACTCCATGCGCCGCGCCACCGGCGTTGTGGCCGGCGGCGTCAGCCTGCCGGTCGCGTTGATTGCCACACCGGCCCAGGTCTGGACTGCGCCACCGCGCTGCGTGCCGGTGCTGCAGGTGCTGGATGCGGCGCCGCTGCCTGCATTCGGCGTCGTCAGCCCCGTGGCAGGGCGTCAGGCCGCCGACTGCGTGACCTGGGCGGCACGGGCGGCACTGCGTGGCGAAGTGGCCGCCATGGTGACGGCGCCCCTGCACAAGGAGGCCCTGGCGGCGGCCGGCGTGTCGTTTCCCGGCCACACGGAATTATTGCAGCACGAGGTGGCCGTGCACCTCGGTGTGCCTGTCGACCGCTTGCCGGTGCGCATGATGCTGGCCAACGACGAACTGCGGGTGGTCCTGGTCAGCATTCATGTGTCTCTTCTGCACGCAATTTCGGCGGTCACTGCGGAAAATGTCCTGCAGACGTTGCGCATTGCACATGATTCGATCGGAGCCGGGTTGCATCGACCGCCGCGTCTGGCCGTGGCGGGCCTGAACCCGCATGCCGGGGAGGGCGGTCTGTTCGGCTCGGAGGAGCGCGACGCCATCGCGCCGGCTGTGCAGGCAGCCAGGGCGCTGGGCATTGATGCGCACGGCCCCTTCGCTCCAGACACGGTGTTCATGCGCGCCCGCGCGCGGGATGGCCAGCCCGGCGAGTTTGATGCCGTCATTGCCATGTACCACGACCAGGGCCTGATCCCCGTCAAGTACCTGGGGGTGGACAAGGGCGTGAATGTCACCCTGGGCCTTCCGCTGGTGCGCACCAGCCCGGATCATGGCACTGCGTTCGATATCGCCGGTACCGGCAAGGCCGATCCGGCCAGCCTGCTGGCGGCCGTGGCCATGGCCAGGCAACTCGCCGCGGCACGCGCCCCTGATTGAGGCGGGACGCCCGCTTCGCTTTACTTCTTCAGGCTGTCACGGATCTCCCGCAGCAGCACGATGTCTTCGGCTGGCGCTGCGGGGGCGGGCGGCGCGGCCGGCGCCTCCCGCTTGAGGCGATTGATCTGCTTGACCATCAGGAAGATGATGAAGGCCAGAATGGCGAAGTTGACCGCCACCGTGATGAAATTGCCGTAGGCCAGCACCGGCACGCCGGCCTTTTTGAGGGCTTCCAGGGTGTTCGCGGTACCCGGTGGCACGCTGCCCAACACCACGAACAGGGCCGAGAAGTCCAGCTTGCCGAAGACCGCACCCACGACGGGCATGATGAGGTCACCCACCACGGAGTCGACAATCTTCCCGAAGGCCGCTCCGATGATCACGCCCACGGCCAGATCGACCACGTTGCCCTTTACCGCGAATTCCCTGAATTCCTGCATCATTCCCATCTGGTTTCTCCTGTTGGTCCGCACCGGAGTATTCACGGCGCGCCCGGGCTGTCAAGTTGGGCCCATGCGTTGAAATCGGATCGTGCGCTCCGCTACAATCCCGGGTTGACCCTGATACGCACGTTGTTTGAGGATTCCCATGAGTGACCAGCAAGTCGACACCAGCAAACGGACGTGGCTTATCGTCTCCGGTTGCGCGGGTGCGGTCGGCGGAGTGGCAACCGCAGTTCCCTTCGTCAGTTCATTCCAGCCTTCGGAGAAGGCCAAAGCGGCCGGCGCCGCTGTGGAGGTGGACATTTCCGCCATCAAGCCCGGCGAAAAAATCACCGTGGAATGGCGCGGCAAGCCGGTCTGGATCGTGCGGCGCACTCCCGAGCAGCTGGAATCGCTCAAAAAGACCGAGGCCCAGCTCGCCGACCCTTTGTCCGACCGCAAGGCCTACCCGACGCCGGACTACGCCAAGAACCAGTACCGCTCGATCAAGCCGGAAGTCTTCGTTGGCGTCGGCATCTGCTCGCACCTGGGCTGCTCGCCGTCCGACAAGTTCCAGCAAGGCGCCCAGCCCTCGCTGCCTGATGACTGGCAGGGCGGTTTTCTGTGCCCCTGCCATGGCTCGACCTTCGACATGGCGGGTCGCGTGTTCAAGAACAAGCCGGCGCCAGACAACCTCGAAGTGCCCCCGCACATGTACCTGTCGGAGAGCAAGCTCCTGATCGGTGAAGACAAGAAGGCCTGAGGACGACGGACATGGCTGAATTCAAGGAAATCTCCCCCAACGCCTCTGCGGTCGCAAAGGTCACGAACTGGTTCGAGAACCGTTTCCCCACGGCATTTGACGCCTATCGCGTCCACATGTCCGAGTACTACGCGCCCAAGAACTTCAACTTCTGGTATTTCTTCGGCTCGCTGGCGATGCTGGTGCTGGTGATCCAGATCGTGACCGGCATTTTCCTGGTCATGCACTACAAGCCGGACGCGGCCAAGGCCTTCGAATCGGTCGAGTACATCATGCGCGACGTCCCCTGGGGCTGGCTGGTGCGCTACATGCATTCCACCGGCGCCTCGGCGTTCTTCGTTGTGGTCTACCTGCACATGTTCCGCGGCCTGATCTACGGCAGCTACCGCAAGCCGCGCGAGCTGGTGTGGGTGTTTGGCTGTGCGATCTTCCTGTGCCTGATGGCCGAAGCCTTCATGGGCTACCTGCTGCCCTGGGGTCAGATGTCCTATTGGGGCGCCCAGGTCATCGTGAACCTGTTCTCCGCAGTTCCGTTCATCGGCCCCGACCTGGCGCTGCTGATCCGCGGTGATTTCGTCGTGTCGGATGCCACCCTGAACCGTTTCTTCAGCTTCCACGTCATCGCAGTGCCCCTGGTGCTGCTGGGTCTGGTCGCAGCGCACATCTTCGCGTTGCACGATGTGGGTTCCAACAACCCCGACGGCGTGGAAATCAAGGGCCCGAAGGCGCCGCGCGATGCGCAAGGCCATCCGCTGGACGGCATCCCGTTCCACCCGTACTACACCGTGCACGACATCCTGGGCGTCAGCGTGTTCCTGATGGTCTTTACCGCCATCGTGTTCTTCGCTCCCGAGCTGGGCGGCTACTTCCTCGAGTACAACAACTTCATCCCCGCCGATCCGCTGCAGACGCCAGCCCACATCGCACCGGTCTGGTACTTCACGCCCTACTACTCCATGCTTCGCGCGATCACCAGCGAAATGATGTATGCCCTGATCGTGTGCGTGGTCGCCGCCGCCGCCCTGGTCGTCACGAAGTTCCGCATGCCCAGCCTGTTCAAGGGCGCGATCCTTGGCGCCACCGTTGTCGCCATCGCCCTGATGCTGGCCATCGATGCCAAGTTCTGGGGCGTGGTCGTGATGGGCGGTGCGGTCGTGATCCTGTTCTTCCTGCCCTGGCTGGACTACAGCCCGGTCAAGTCGATCCGCTACCGCCCTGACTGGCACAAGTACCTGTACGGCATCTTCGTGATCAATTTCCTGATCCTCGGTTACCTGGGCGTGCAGCCGCCGTCGCCCATGGGCGAACGTGTTTCCCAGATCGGGACGCTGTTCTACTTCGGATTCTTCCTGCTGATGCCCTGGTGGAGCCGCCTGGGCGAGTTCAAGCCGGTGCCGGACCGTGTGACCTTCAGCGGTCACTGAGCAGGAGATACACAACATGAAAAAGCTCATCCTCACCCTGATCACCGCGCTGGGCCTGGCCGCCGGTGCCCATGCCGCCGGCGGTGGCTTGGCCTGGGACAAGGCCCCGAACAAGACCAACGACCTTGCAGCCCTGCAAAACGGCGCCAAGCTGTTCGTGAACTATTGCGTCAGCTGCCACTCGGCGGCCTTCATGCGCTACAACCGCCTGACCGACATCGGTCTGACGGAGCAGCAGATCAAGGACAACCTGCTGTTTGGCGACGTCAAGATCGGCGAGACCATGAAGTCTGCCATCGACCCGAAGCAGGCCAAGGAATGGTTTGGCGCGAATCCCCCTGATCTCACCCTCGTTGCGCGTTCGCGGTCGGGCCATGGTGGCACGGGCGCTGATTACCTGTACACCTTCCTGCGCGGTTTCTACCGGGACGACACCAAGGCCACAGGCTGGAACAATGTGGTGTTCCCCAACGTGGGCATGCCCCACGCGCTGTGGGAACTCCAGGGAAACCGTGAGCCCCAGTACCAGTCCCGCACCGAGCACGGGCATGAGGTCAAGGTGTTCACGGGCTGGAAGCAGACCTCCGCCGGAGCGATGACACCGCTGCAATACGACCAGGCGATCGGAGACCTGGTGTCCTACCTGCAATGGATGGCCGAACCCTCGCAGAACACGCGCGTGCGCATCGGCGTCTGGGTGCTTATTTTCCTGTGCTTCTTTACCGTGATCGCCTGGCGCCTGAACGCCGCTTTCTGGAAAGACATCAAGTAACCCTCAATGCGTCCGGGCGTTGCCGCCCGGGCATCCTGGAGTGGGCGTGCTTCGCACAGCCCGCTCCTTTTGACTTTTAGGAGCCCCCACCATGATGGTGCTGTATTCGGGAACAACCTGCCCCTTTTCCCATCGCTGCCGTTTTGTGCTGTTTGAAAAGGGCATGGACTTCGAGATCCGCGATGTGGATCTCTACAACAAGCCCGAAGACATCGCCGTGATGAACCCCTACGGACAGGTCCCGATCCTGGTGGAGCGCGACCTGATCCTGTATGAGTCCAACATCATCAACGAGTACATCGACGAGCGCTTCCCGCATCCGCAGCTGATGCCCGGTGACCCGGTGGACCGGGCGCGCGTGCGGCTGTTCCTGCTGAACTTCGAGAAAGAGCTGTTCGTGCATGTGGCCACCCTTGAGTCACGCGCATCCAAGTCCAACGAGAAGGCGCTGGAGAAGGCACGCTCCCATATCCGGGACCGCCTGACGCAGATGGCGCCGGTGTTCCTGAAGAACAAGTTCATCATGGGCGACAACTTCTCCATGCTGGATGTTGCGCTGGCGCCGCTGCTGTGGCGCCTGGACTACTACGGGATCGACCTGAGCAAGAACGCCGCACCGCTGCTCAAGTACGCCGAACGGATCTTTTCACGGCCTGCCTATATCGAGGCATTGACGCCCTCCGAAAAGGTGATGCGCAAGTAAGTATGGCCCCCACGCTTCCCACTGCGTGTGGTTCGCTGCCCCCCGAGGGGGCTGTTTCGCCTTGGGGCGGCCCGGCGGCGAAACGGCCTGTGTGTTATCCCTTCATCCCATGAACGCGCTTGAATCCCCGTCCACCCGCCCGTACCTGATCCGGGCGCTGTATGACTGGTGCACCGACAACGGTTTGACACCATACATTGCCGCATGGGTGGACGACACCGTTCAGGTCCCGCTGGAGTACGTCAAGAACAGCGAAATCGTCTTGAACATCAGCTTTGATGCGACCAGCTCGCTCAAGCTGGGCAACGAGTTCATCGAGTTCAAGGCGCGTTTCGCCGGATCGGCGCGCGAGATCATGGTCCCAGTCAGCCATGTGATCGCCATCTATGCACGCGAGAACGGGCAGGGCATGGCGTTTCCTGCGCCGGCGCAGGCCGCAGGCGACATGGGTCCACACACATCCCGTGCGGTGGAGCCTGCGCCCGTCTCGCAAGCCGCTTCGTCGGCGCCACCCAAGGTGATCCAGCTGGTGCCGCAGGATCCGCCCGATCCCGGTGCGCCCCGGCCTCCGGGGGGCGCACGGCCTTCGCTGAAGCGAATCAAATAGGGCCGGGCCGACCTACAATTCCGGCAGGCCGATTTAGCTCAGTTGGTAGAGCAACCGCCTTGTAAGCGGTAGGTCATCTGTTCGAGTCAGATAATCGGCACCAATTTCCCCGAGGTAAATTACCTCTTTCGGGTTATTTGTACCTTCAGGCGAATTGCGTTAACCTCCCACCCCCGGCTGCACAAGTGGGCCTGCATGGCAGGCAGCAGTTGCCGCAGCTTGGCTGCGGCGGCGTTGCCTTCGACCAGTAGGCACCAGCTGGTGCCGTCTAGCGGTCCCGGCTTGACGGCGGGGCGCAGGGGTTCAGGGATCATGAAGGCGACCGCCTGGAGGCGTGTTGCCGATTCGGCGGCAAGTTCTGTCAGCCGTGCAAGCACGGGCGAGGCGTCTGCTGCCTGCATCAGGCTCAGAGGGCGAGCAGAACGGTTCGTCGTCGACATTGGGGATTGACTGTGCATTTGATTATCACGGATGCGTGGCTGGCCAAGAGCCGTGCCGTCCATCTCAGCGGCACCAAGCTGCTCCTCGCGGGTCTCGCGCTGTCCCTCACCCTCATGGTGGTGGCCGCGAGCCTGTACCACTGGGTGTTCCTCAAGGGCGCTCGTGAAGGCTGGCCGGTCATCGGTTCGGTCGTCAAGCTCATGACCCGCGACGAGTTCGAGCAGCGTGACCGCTTCATGCGCGAGAACCTGGACGCCATGGCCCGCAAGCTGGGCGAGATGCAGGCCAAGCTGGTCCAGCTGGATTCGCTGGGCGAACGCGTATCCGGGCTGGCAGGCATCCCTGCCGCCCCCGAACTCAAGCAGACCGCCGGGCGCGGTGGCGCCGAGGTGCTGTCCCGCCCCCTGTCGATGGAGGAACTGCAATCCATGCTGGCCGACCTGGACCGCCTGGCGGACCAGCGCGTGGACCTGTTCACGGTGGTCGAGTCGCGTCTGTTTGACCAGAAGCTCGGCCGGCTCATGCTGCCCACGCAGCAGCCCGTTGCCGCGGGCGTGGTCGGATCGGCCTTTGGCTGGCGCATCGATCCGTTCACCGGACGTTCGGCGCTGCATTCGGGGCTGGACTTTCAGGCCGAGACCGGTACCCCCATACTTGCGGCCGCCGGTGGCATCGTGGTGACCCAGGAGTTCCACCCGGCGTACGGCAACATGGTCGAGATCGACCACGGCAACGACCTCGTGACCCGCTACGCCCATGCGTCGCGGGTGCACGTCAAAAAGGGTGACCTGGTCAAGCGCGGACACAAGATCGCGGAAGTCGGCACCACGGGCCGCTCCACCGGCCCGCACCTGCACTTCGAGGTTCTGGTGCAGGGCGTGCCCCAGAACCCGCAGAAGTTCCTGATGGCCAACCGGGACGCTGCCCCGGCACTGGTGGCCCAGACGGCCCCGGTGCCGACGGCCCCCGGCCACAACGGGCCGGGCGCCCAGCCGCAGGTAAAATAGTGGGTTGCACGCTGTTGCAATCCCGCCGCAGCAGCCCCATTTCCATTCTCGTTACAACCAGGGATTGCGTCGCCCTGCGGATCAGACCGACCCGCAGGGCGGCTCCGTATTGATGGCCTCCAATTTCCTCACCAAAATCTTCGGCAGCAGAAACGACCGGTTGCTGAAGCAGTACCGCAAGGTGGTCGAGCGCATCAATGCGCTGGAGCCCCAGTTCGAGAAGCTGTCGGACGAGGCGCTGCGCGCCAAGACCACCGAGTTCCGCGAGCGGGTGGCCGCAGGACAGACGCTGGACAGCCTGCTGCCCGAGGCCTTTGCCGTCGTGCGCGAGGGCTCCAAGCGCGTCATGAAGATGCGCCACTTCGATGTGCAGCTGATGGGCGGCATGTCGCTGCACAACGGCAAGATTTCCGAAATGCGCACCGGCGAGGGCAAGACGCTCACCGCCACGCTGCCCGTGTACCTCAATGCCCTGACGGGCAAGGGCGTGCACGTGGTCACCGTGAACGACTACCTGGCCAGCCGGGACGCGCGCTGGATGGGCCGGCTGTACAACTTCCTGGGCCTGACGGTGGGCATCAACCTGCCCACGCTCTCGCGCGAGGAAAAGCAGGCCGCCTACCAGTCGGACATCACCTACGGCACCAACAACGAGTACGGATTCGACTACCTGCGCGACAACATGGTCTATGAGGTGGTCGACCGCGTGCAGCGCGGCCTGAACTACGCCATCGTCGACGAGGTGGACTCCATCCTGATCGACGAGGCGCGCACGCCGCTGATCATCAGCGGGCAGGCCGAGGACCACACCGAGCTGTACATCGCCATGAACAAGGTGGTGCCGCTGCTGGTGCGCCAGGAGGGCGAGGAAGACCCGCGCACCGGCCAGGGCGTCACCCGCCCAGGTGACTTCACCGTGGACGAGAAGTCCCACCAGGTCTACCTGACCGAACAGGGCCACGAGAACGCCGAGCGCATCCTGTTCAACCTCGGGCTTATCCCCGAGGGCGGCTCGCTGTACGACCCGGCCAACATCACCCTGATGCACCACCTGTACGCGGCGCTGCGGGCCAACAACCTGTACCACCGCGACCAGCACTATGTGGTGCAAGAGGGCGAAATCGTGATCGTGGACGAGTTCACCGGCCGCCTGATGTCGGGGCGCCGCTGGAGCGACGGCCTGCACCAGGCGGTGGAAGCCAAGGAAGGCGTGGCGATCCAGGCTGAAAACCAGACGCTGGCTTCCATCACCTTCCAGAACTACTTCCGCCTGTACGGCAAGCTCGCCGGCATGACCGGCACGGCCGACACCGAGGCCTACGAATTCCAGGAAATCTACGGCCTGGAAACCGTGGTGATCCCGCCCAACAAGCCCAGCCGCCGCGACGACCAGCTCGACCGGGTCTACAAGACCACGCGCGAGAAGTACGAAGCGGCGATCAAGGACATCCGCGAGTGCCATGAGCGCGGCCAGCCCGTGCTGGTGGGCACCACTTCGATCGAGAACTCCGAAATCATCGCGCAGCTGCTCACCCGCGAGAAGCTGCCGCACCAGGTGCTCAACGCGAAGCAACACGCCAAGGAGGCCGACATCGTGGCCCAGGCCGGTCGGCCGGGCGTGATCACCATCGCCACCAACATGGCCGGTCGCGGCACCGACATCGTGCTGGGCGGCAATGTCGAAAAACTGATCGAGGCGGCCGAAGCCGACGAGACCCTCGCGCCGGCGCAGCGCCAGAACCAGGTCGACCGCCTGCGGGTGCAGTGGTCCAAGGACCACGAGCTGGTCAAGTCGCTGGGTGGGCTGCGCATCATCGCGACCGAGCGCCACGAGTCGCGCCGCATCGACAACCAGCTGCGTGGCCGCTCCGGCCGCCAGGGCGACCCCGGCTCCAGCCGGTTCTACCTGAGCCTGGACGACCCGCTGATGCGCATCTTCGCGGGCGACCGCGTGCGCGCCATCATGGAGCGCCTGAAGATGCCCGACGGCGAGGCCATCGAGGCCGGCATCGTGACGCGCAGCATCGAGAGCGCGCAGCGCAAGGTCGAAGCGCGCAACTTTGACGTGCGCAAGCAGCTGCTGGAGTACGACGACGTCTCCAACGACCAGCGCAAGGTGATCTACCAGCAGCGCAACGACATCCTGGACGCCAAGGACCTGTCGGCGCAGATCGCCTCGCTGCGCGAGGGCTGCTTCACCGACCTGGTGCGCCAGCATGTGCCGCCCGAGTCGGTGGAAGAGCAGTGGGACCTGGCCGGCCTTGAGAAAGTGCTGGCCGACGAGTGGCAGATCGAGCTGCCGCTGGTCAAGGAGATCCAGGCCGCGACGGTGGTGACCGACGAGGACGTGCTCGAGCGTGTGGTCAAGGCGGCCAATGAGGCGTTTGCCGAAAAGGTGGCGCAGATTGGCGAGGAGAACTTCACCCAGTTCGAGCGCATCGTGCTGCTGCAGAGCATCGACAGCCACTGGCGCGAGCACCTGAGCTCGCTGGACTACCTGCGCCAGGGCATCCACCTGCGCGGCTATGCGCAGAAGCAGCCCAAGCAGGAATACAAGCGTGAGGCGTTCGAGCTTTTTGGACAGCTGCTGGACTCTGTCAAGAACCAGGTCACGCGCCTGCTGATGACCGTGAAGGTGCAGTCCACCGAGCAGCTCGACCAGGCCGCCCAGGAGATGGAGGCGCGCGCCGAACGCATTGCCAACGTCACCTACACCGCCCCGACCGAGACCGGCGAGGTGGAATCCACGCTGGACGAGCAGACCCGCAACAAGCAGCAGGTGCTGCAGGGCTCCACTGTGCCGCGCGTCGGCCGCAACGACCCCTGCCCCTGCGGCAGCGGCAAGAAATACAAGCAGTGCCACGGCCGGCTGGCCTGAAGGTTCGCTATAAAAAGCAGAGCGGGTCAGCAAGCATGGATGCGGCCTGCAGCCTGATTTGATGAGGAAAATGACATGCCGGTCAACTTGAGCGCCCCCGATCCCTCGCGCCTGCATGCGGTGCCCGGCATCCGCATCGGTGTGGCGGAGGCGGGCATCCGCAAGGCCAACCGCAAGGACCTGGTGGTCTTCCTGCTGGACGAGGGTTCGGCGGTGGCCGGCGTGTTCACCGCCAACCGCTTCTGCGCCGCCCCGGTGCAGGTGTGCCGTGAGCACCTGGCCGGCGGCGCCCGGGTGCGTGCCCTGGTCATCAACACCGGCAATGCCAACGCGGGCACCGGCGCAGACGGCCTGGCCCGCGCCCGCGCGACCTGCGTGGCGCTGGCATCCCGCCTGGGGGTCACGCCGCGGCAGGTGCTGCCGTTTTCCACCGGCGTGATCATGGAGCCGCTGCCGCACGAGCGCATCGAGGCCGGCCTGCCCGCAGCGCTGGCCGATGCGCAGGCCGCGCACTGGCTGCGCGCCGCCGAAGGCATCATGACCACCGACACCGTGCCCAAGGCCGCCAGCGCGCGCGCGCGCATCGGCGGCGCGGAGGTCACCGTCACCGGCATCAGCAAGGGCGCAGGCATGATCCGCCCCAACATGGCCACCATGCTGGGCTTCATGGCCACCGACGCCCGCATCGACGCCTCGCTGCTGCCGCAGCTGGCCCGAGAGCTGGCCGACGCCTCGTTCAACCGCATCACGGTGGACGGGGACACGTCCACCAACGACTCCTTCATCGTGATGGCCAGCCAGCAGGCGGACCACGCACCGGTCACGTCGCTGGACAGCGACGACGGCCGCGCCCTCAAGGCGGCCATGCTGTCGGTGGCGCAGCAGCTGGCGCACGCCATCGTGCGCGACGGCGAGGGTGCGACCAAGTTCATCACCGTGCGCGTGGACGGTGGCCGCACCGCCGACGAATGCCGCCTGGTGGCCTATGCGATTGCGCACTCTCCCCTGGTCAAGACCGCGTTCTTTGCCAGCGACCCCAACCTGGGCCGCATCCTGGCGGCAGTGGGCTATGCGGGCATCGCCGACCTGGACCAGTCGCAGATCAGCCTGCGCCTGGACGACGTGCTGGTGGCCGTCAACGGCGGGCGCAACCCCGCCTACCGAGAAGAAGACGGCCAGCGCGTGATGAAGCAAAGCGAGATCACCGTGCATGTGTCGCTGGGCCGCGGTGAGGCCAGCGACACCGTCTGGACCTGCGACTTCAGCCACGAGTACGTGACCATCAACGCCGACTACAGGTCCTGAGCCGCGATGAACGAGAAATTCGAACAGCTGCTGACGCAGGCCCACGCCCTGCTGGAGCGCATCGAGTCCATCCTGCCCCAGCCGCTGTCCGCGCCCGACTGGACCGCCGCGGTGGCCTGGCGCTACCGCAAGCGCTCATCCGGCCACGGCGCGCTGGAGCCGGTGCGGCACGTGGCCGCCATCCGGCTGGGCGAACTGCGCGAGATCGAACCGCAGAAGGAAAAAATCCTGCGCAACACCCAGCAGTTTGTGGCCGGCCAGCCCGCCAACAACGTGCTGCTGACCGGCGCGCGCGGGACCGGCAAGTCGTCTCTCATCAAGGCCTGCCTGAACGAGTTCTCGGCCAGCGGCCTGCGGCTGATCGAGGTGGACAAGTCCGACCTGGTGGACCTGCCCGACATCGTCGAGGTGGTCGCGGGCCGCCCCGAGAAGTTCATCGTGTTTTGCGACGACCTGAGCTTCGAGGAGGGCGAATCCGGCTACAAGGCGCTCAAGTCGGTGCTGGACGGCTCGGTGGCCGCGGCCTCGGCCAACGTGCTGATCTACGCCACCAGCAACCGGCGCCACCTGCTGCCCGAGTACATGAAAGAGAACCTCAGCTACACCCACACCGACGATGGCGAAGTCCATCCCGGCGAGGTGGTGGAAGAGAAGATCTCGCTGTCGGAGCGCTTTGGCCTCTGGGCCAGCTTCTACCCTTTCAGCCAGGACGAATACCTGGCCATCGTGGCGCAGTGGCTGACCTCGCTGGGCGTGGGCGCCGCGGCGATCGATGCGGCGCGCCCCGAGGCGCTGGTGTGGGCGCTGGAGCGCGGCTCGCGCAGCGGCCGCGTGGCCTGGCAGTTCGCCCGCGACTACGCCGGCCGGCACAACACGGCTTCGCCGGCGGCCTGAGGCGCCGTGGCGCGCCGCAATCCATGAGCGACAACGCCATCGCATCGCGCAAACACACCGAGGTGGCGGTGGGCATTCTGGTGCGGGACGACGGTGCGCTGTTGCTCTCAACCCGGCCGCCGGGCAAGGCCTATGAGGGCTACTGGGAGTTCCCCGGCGGCAAGATCGAGGCGGGCGAGACGGTGGAGCAGGCCCTGCGGCGCGAGCTGACGGAAGAGCTGGGCATCACCATCGGCCCCGCATCCGTATGGCAGGTGACCGAGCACGACTACCCCCACGCCTTGGTGCGGCTGCACTGGTGCAAGGTGACGGCGTGGGAGGGCGCGTTCGTCATGCACGAAGGCCAGAGCATGGCCTGGCAGCAGTTCCCGCTGTCCGTGCAACCCGTGCTGCCCGGCGCCTGGCCGGTGCTGCGCCTGCTGGCCGCCGAGCGTGGCCTGGCGGCGGACGCCGATTTGCTACAAAAACAGTAGCGGGTCAGCAAGCCTGCATGCGGGCTACAGGCCGATTTGGCCTGTAAATCGGCTCAGGAGGCGCTGTCCGGGTCGGGTGGCGTGTCCGCCGGCAGGCGGAACTGCTCGCTGGCCCAGGCGCCCAGGTCGTTGTTGCGGCAGGCCTCGCAGCAAAACGGACGCCAGGGGTTTTGCGGGCTGTACAGGCTGGGTCCGCCACAGGCGGGGCAATCGACCATGCGCGGCGCGGCGGGCTCCATGCGTCAACCCCTCAGGAGCACAGCGTCAGGTCGAACGAGGCGTCTTCCGTGCTGCTGTGCAGGCGCGAATCGCCCTCCTGGCGCATCAGCCGGATCGAGACAATCAGCCGGTTGGCGCTGATCTCGGGGATCAGGCCGGGCGCAGGGTCCATGCGCAGGCGCAGCAGCTGGAAGCTGCGGCCCTGGGGGAGGTTCTGCACGTACTGTCCGCCCGAAGCCATGACCTTCTGCGGCGCGCCCGAGTCGCGCAGCAGACGCAGCAGCAGCTGGATCGATTCGGACAGCGGCATCAGCACCCCCACCCATTGCGTCAGGTCCGCGCGGCGGCGCGCCGGGTCCAGGTGCTGCCAGGCGTAGTAGGCGGGAAGGTCGAACTCGCAGGTGCCGCCGGGGATGCCGATGCGGCTGCGGATGCTCATGAGCCAGTCGTTTTCGGTGAGCGACTGCCCGGCCTTGCCCGGCACAGAGCTCAGCCCGGCGAAGCAGCCGTCAAGCTGGCCGATGACGGTGTCCAGCACCGACTCGGCAATCACCGGGTTGCCGCGGTAGCCGTTGAGGGTGTGCTTCTGGCGCTCCAGGTCCTTGAGCACGTCGGTCTTGAGGTCGGCTCGCGCGGCCACGTCCATGATCTCGAACAGCGTGGCCAGGCAGTAGTGGTGGTCCAGGGCGGTGTCACGCGGCATCAGCAGGGACAGGCGGCGAAACAGCTGCTCCAGCCGCAGGTAAGTGCGGATGCGTTCGTTGAAGGGGTATTCGTAGAGGATCACTCGGGGCCTTCGGGGTCGCCAATCATAGTCCGACGAGGTGCGCGGCCTGCGCGACTTCGCCCTCCAGCGCCTGTAGCGTCAGCCCGTCGTTGAAGACGACGATGTCGGCCGCCTGCAGCCGGGTGAGCCGGGGTGCCTGTGCGTCGATCACCGCCTGGGCCACCTCGCGAGTCCACTGGTTGCGCTCCATCACGCGCTGCAGCTGGGTCGCCTCACTGCAGTCGACCACCAGGATGCGGTCCAGCCCCTGGCGCCAGTGGCGCGACTCCACCAGCAGCGGGATCTCGAACACGGTGCACGGGCCCTGCGCCGCCGCAGCCGCCTCGAGCATGCCGGCCTGCACCAGCGGGTGCACGATGGCCTGCAGGCGTTCGCGCGCGGCCGGGTCGGAGAACGCCAGCTCGCGCATCCGGGCGCGGTCCAGTTCGCCCTGGGGCGTGATGAAGGTCGGGCCAAAAGCCGCGCGGATCGCCTCAATGGCCGCTCCGCCAGCAGCGGTGACCGAGCGGGAGATTGCATCGGCATCGATCACGGTGGCACCATGGGCCGCCAGCATGCGTGCCACGGTGCTCTTGCCGCTGGCGATGCCGCCGGTCAGGCCGAGTCTGGTCATGGCGTGGGCATGTCCTGCGGGCACACCGCTAGCGCAGCGGGAAGGCGAACGGGATCAGGTTGCGAACCTCGGCCGGGCCGAGGATCAGGCACAACAGACCAGCACCGGCGATGAATGGGCCAAAGGAGATCGGGATGTCCTTGTGCGCGATGCGCCCGGCCACGAGCAGGGCCACGCCGAGCACCGAGCCCACCAGCGAGGACAGCAGGATCAGCGCCAGCAGGTAGTCCGCGCCCAGCCAGGCGCCCAGGGCGGCCATGAGCTTGAAATCGCCATAGCCCATGCCTTCCTTGCCCGTGGCCAGGCGATAGGCGTGGAAGAAGCCCCACAGGATCAGGTAGCCCAGTGCGGCACCCAGCACGGCGCTCTTGAGGGGGATCGTCCACCCCGCCATGGCGACCAGCAGCCCCAGCCACAGCAGGGGGTAGTTCAGGCTGTCGGGCAGCAGCTGGGTGTCCAGGTCGATCAGGAACTGGCAGACCAGGATGGCGGCAAACACCGCCCAGGCCAGGGCCAGGGGCGTGAGGCCCCAGCGGTATGCGCACAGCGCGAAGATGCCACCGGTGAACAGCTCGACAAGCAGGTAGCGCACGCCGAAGCTGTGCCCGCAGGCAGAACACTTGCCACGCAGGACGAGGTAGCTGAACACGGGGATGTTCTCGTACCAGCGGATGCGGTGGCCGCAGTGGGTGCAGTGCGATCCGGGCCGGGCCAGACCCAGGGGCGGTAGCGCTTCCAGCGCCTTTTGCAGCACCGTGGAAGCCTGCCCCAGCACGGGCGGCACCGCAAGCTTGTGGCCGAACACCTGGCTCCAGGGACCATTGCCGCCGCGCTCATCGGATTCAAGCGTGCCGGCGACCTCGGTCAGCCACTCGCGGTCCATCATTCGCGGCAGGCGCGAGATCACCACATTGAGGAAGCTGCCCACCAGCAGGCCCAGCACGCCCCCGGCGAGGGCAGACTCCCACAGGCCGGACCCCATCAGACGACTTGACCCAGCTTGAAGATGGGCAGGTACATCGAGACCACGATGCCGCCAATGATCGTGCCAAGAAACACGATGATGATGGGTTCCATCAGGCTGGACAGGCCAGCCACCATGTCGTCCACTTCGGCTTCATAGAAGTCCGCAGCCTTGCCCAACATGTGGTCGATGGAGCCGGACTCCTCGCCGATGGCACACATCTGCAGCACCATGGTCGGGAACAGGTTGGCATTGGTCATGGCTGCGGTCAGGCTGGTGCCGGTAGAGACCTCCTGCTGAATCCGCTCAGTGGCGACGGAATAGACGGAATTGCCCGCAGCGCCGCCCACTGAATCGAGCGCCTCGACCAGCGGCACGCCAGCGGCGAACATGGTGGCCAGAGTGCGAGTCCAGCGCGCGATGCACGACTTCTCGATCAGCACGCCGAACACCGGCACCTTCAGCAGAACCCGGTCCATGACGCGCTGGACTTTCTCGTTGCGCTTCCAGGCTTGCATGAAGAAGTACAGCCCACCGCCAATCCCGCCGAAGATCAGCCACCAGAACTTGACGAAGAACTCGCTCATGCCGATGACGAACAGCGTCGGGCCCGGCAGGTCGGCGCCAAACGACGAAAACACCTGCTTGAACGCCGGGATCACGAAAATCATGATCACCGCCACCACAACGAACGCGACCACAACCACCGAGATCGGGTACATCAGGGCGGACTTGATCTTGGACTTGATCGCCTCGGTCTTTTCCATGTACACCGCAAGGCGGTCCAGCAACTGTTCCAGGATACCGGCGGTTTCACCGGCTTCCACCAGGTTGCAGTACAGGTTGTCGAAGTAGATCGGGTACTTGCGGAACGCCGCACTCAGCGAGGTGCCGGTTTCCACGTCGGTACGAATATCGTTGAGCAGTTTGGCCACGCTGGGGTTGGCGTTGCCCCGGCCCACGATATCAAAGGCCTGCAGCAGGGGCACGCCTGCTTTCATCATCATGGCCAGCTACCGCGTGAAGATGGAGAGGTCCTTCGCCGTGATCTTGCGGCCCGAGCGCATGCGGCGCTTCTTGATCTTGGTGGGCAGGATGCCCTGGCGCCGCAATGAGGCCTGGACCTGGTTCTCGCCGGCCGCGCGCGTCTCTCCGCGCACCACCTTGCCGTTGCGGTCCTTGCCTTCCCACTCGTAGACGACTTCCTTGACGTCTCTTGATGCCGCAGTTGCCATGTGATCCTCTGTTCAACCTACAGGTTGGTTACGCCCAGGACTTCTTCGAGAGAAGTCATTCCCTGGCGCACTTTGAGCAGGCCGGATTCGCGCAGCGAGCGCACACCGTCCGCCTTCGCCTGCTCGGCGATGTCCATCGCGCTGCCGTCGCGCAGGATGATGCGCTGGATTTCGTCGCTGATGGGCATGACCTGATAAATGCCGACACGTCCTTTATAGCCGTTGTTGCACATTGAACAGCCCACCGGCCGGTAGGGAGTCCAACTGCCATCAACCTCTTCCTCCCGAAAGCCGGCATCCAGCAGGGCCTCGCGCGGGATGTCGGCGGGCTGGCGGCAGTTCATGCACAGACGGCGCGCCAGACGCTGGGCGGTGATCAGGATCACGGCCGAGGCGATGTTGAAGGGCGCAATGCCCATGTTGCGCATCCGCGTCAGCGTCGTGGGCGCGTCATTGGTGTGCAGCGTGCTCATCACCATGTGACCGGTCTGGGCGGCCTTGATCGAGATGTCGGCGGTTTCCAGGTCCCGGATTTCGCCCACCATGATGATGTCCGGGTCCTGGCGCAGGAAAGATTTCAGCGCCACCGCAAACGTCAGACCCGCCTTTTCATTGACGTTGACCTGGTTCACGCCCGGCAGGTTGATTTCAGAGGGGTCTTCTGCCGTGGCGATGTTGACCCCGGGTTTGTTCAGCAGGTTCAGGCAGGTGTACAGCGACACCGTCTTGCCGGACCCGGTGGGACCGGTCACCAGGACCATGCCGTAAGGGCGCTCTATGGCCGCCAGCAAACGTGCCTTTTCTTCGGGCTCGTACCCCAGCGCATCGATTCCGACCTTGGCGCTGCTGGGGTCCAGGATCCGGATCACGATCTTTTCGCCAAACAGCGTTGGCAAGGTACTGACCCGGAAATCAATGACCCGGTCCGGACCGACCTTGAGCTTCATGCGCCCGTCCTGGGGGACGCGCTTTTCGGAAATGTCCAGGCGTGAGATCACCTTGATGCGCGAAGCCAGCTTGTCCTTGATCGCAACTGGAGGCGAGGCAATCTCGCGCAGTTCACCATCGACACGGAAGCGCACACGGTAGGTGTGCTCATAGGGCTCGAAGTGCAGGTCGGAGGCGCGCATGCTGAACGCATCGAGCAGCATCTTGTGCAGGAACTTGACGACCGGCGCGTCTTCCACCTCGGCGGTGCTGGTGTCGGCACTTTCGGTCGAGACAGCCTCAGCCGTGGTTTCGTCAAACTCGAAGTCGTCGCCGATGATGCTGTCCATGGCCTCGGCGGCCGTGGTGGCGTTGGCTTCGACCAGTTTGGACAGCTTGTCGTACTCGGCTATGACCCAGTCCACCCCCATCTGGGTGGAGAACTTGACCTTCTCGGCCGCCTCCGGGTCGGAGGGGTCGGCTGTCGCAACGATCAGCCGGTTGTTGCGCTTGCTGAGGACGACGATCTTGTAGGCAACACAGATCTTGGCGTCCAGAAGACCCTTGGGAAGACGCTGGGCATCAATGGCCTCCAGGTCCAGCAGCGGCGCCGCAAACGCGGTGGACATCGTGTGTGCCAGGTCTGCGGCCGAAACCGCACCAGAACCGGTGAGTTCGGCGATGAACCGTGTGCGGTTGGCCTGTGCCTTGCGATAGATTTCCTCAGCCGATTTCTGGCCGAGCTTGCCGGCCATGACCAGCGCGCGGCCCAGCCCGGGCAGTGCGATCGATGGGGTGTCGGTGACGGCAGTATCGGTGGCGGCCATTCAGACAGTCGGCAATCGTGGAGGGAACAATCCGCGAATCATCGCCGATTGGCCTGAGACTGTAAACCAATGGAAGGAGGGGGCGATACGGTACGGGCCTGCCGGACGCGAAGCGCGGGAAAACTGGTCGGGGTGAGAGGATTCGAACCTCCGGCCTCTACGTCCCGAACGTAGCGCTCTACCAGGCTAAGCTACACCCCGATTCTGCCCGCAAGCCCGCTCGTGGATGAACCGTGGGTTCAGGAGCGACGCTGCAACAGCTGAGCCGCCAATTGTAGCAAACCACCGGACCAGGCATTCACCGGCAGCGCCGCTGCGGCGTCCAGTGCGCGTTGTGCCTCATCGGCTGCGGCCTGACGTGTGACCTCCAACGCGCCGGTGTTGCGCACAATGGCGGCGATCTGGTCCAGCCGGTCCACCGCGCCGGTCTCGATGGCCTCGCGAACCAGGGCGCATTGCTGTGCCGTGCCGCGTTGCATCGCAGCAATCAGCGGCAAAGTGGCCTTGCCTTCGCGCAGATCGTCCCCGAGGTTCTTGCCCATTTCGGAGACGTCGCCGGCGTAGTCCAGTACGTCGTCAATGACCTGAAAGGCGGTTCCCAGGGCCTGGCCGTAGGTGGCGCAGGCGTCCTCCGTGGCATCGTCGCCTCCGGCCAGCACGGCGCCCAGCCGGGCGCTGGCCTCAAACAGCTTGGCTGTCTTGGAGCGGATGACCCGCAGGTAGGCCGCCTCGTCGAGTGAGGCATCGTGCATGTTCATCAGCTGCAGCACTTCGCCTTCGGCAATCACGTTGGTGGCGTCTGCCAGGATCTGCATGATGCGCATGTCTCCCAGCTCCACCATCATCTGGAAAGCGCGCGAGTACAGGAAGTCGCCCACCAGGACGCTGGCCGGGTTACCAAAACTTTCATTTGCTGTCGCGCGGCCGCGACGCAGGGTGGATTCATCCACCACATCGTCGTGCAGCAGCGTCGCTGTATGGATGAACTCCACAACGGCGGCCAGCGTGAAGCGCTGTGGCCCCCGGAACCCGAGTGCGCCGCACACCAGCAGAAGAAGCGCGGGCCGAAGCCGCTTTCCGCCAGCGGAGATGATGTACTGCGCAACCTCTCCGACCAGCGGAACGCCGGAGGCGAGGCGTTGTGCAATGACCTCGTCCACCTGGGCCATGTCGGCGGCGACCAGGGCCAGGGGGGAATCGGAGGGGTGTTGTGTTTCGGACAAGACAGGCGATCGGCGGAGAGTGCCTTCGGAATTATAGGAACCGGACCCTCGAGGTACCGGTGGCTGGCGCGCAGGGATGTTAGTGGCCGCAAACCATGCTATAATTTTTGGCTCTGCAGAAATCCGTCTGCGGAGCTTCTCATTTCAAGAGGTCCACATGTACGCGGTCATAAAAACCGGCGGCAAGCAGTATCGCGTTGCTTCCGGCGAAAAAATTAAAGTAGAACAGATTGCTGCGGACGTAGGCCAGGAAATCGTGATCGACCAGGTTCTGGCTGTCGGAGACGGCAGCGAGATCAAGGTTGGCACACCCCTGGTGTCCGGCGCAACCGTGAAAGCCACTGTGCTGGCACACGGCAAGCACGACAAGGTTCGCATCTTCAAGATGCGCCGTCGCAAGCATTACCAGAAGCGCCAGGGGCATCGCCAGCAGTTCACCGAGCTGCAAATCGGCGCCATTGCTGCATAAGGAGCACGGGTCATGGCACAGAAAAAAGGCGGCGGCTCTACGCGAAACGGGCGCGATTCCAAGCCCAAGATGCTCGGCGTGAAGGCGTTCGGCGGTGAACTCATCAGCGCCGGCTCCATCATCGTGCGCCAGCGCGGCACCAAGTTCCACCCCGGCACCAACGTCGGCGTGGGCAAGGACCACACCCTGTTTGCCCTGGTTGACGGCCATGTGTCGTTCGCCGTGAAGGGCTCGCTGAACAAGCAGACGGTCAACGTCACCCCGGCGTAAGCCATCAGGCTTTCAGGCAAGAAAGCCCTGCGGTTCATTCGCAGGGCTTTTTTGTTTGGGCCCCTAGAATCGGACAGCCATGAAGTTCGTCGACGAAGCCTGGATCGACATCGCCGCTGGCGATGGAGGGAACGGCTGCGTCTCGTTCCGGCACGAGAAGTACAAGGAGTTCGGTGGCCCCAACGGGGGGGACGGTGGCCGGGGCGGCCATGTCTTCGCGCTGGCCGATGCCAGCCTGAACACCCTGGTGGACTTCCGGTTCTCGCGCCGGCATGAGGCCAAGCGCGGTGAGCACGGCATGGGCTCGGACATGTTCGGTGCGGCGGGTGACGACATCACGCTCAAGATGCCCGTGGGCACCATCATCAGCGACGCCGAGACTGGCGAAGTGCTGTACGAACTGCTGCAGCCTGGCGAGCGGATCCTGATCGCCAAGGGTGGTGACGGCGGCTTTGGAAACATGCGCTTCAAGAGCGCCATCAACCGCGCGCCCAGGCAGAAAACCCCCGGCTGGCCAGGCGAAAAGAAGAACCTCAAGCTTGAGCTGAAAGTGCTGGCCGATGTGGGGCTGCTGGGCATGCCCAATGCCGGCAAGTCCACACTGATCGCGGCCATCTCCAACGCCCGCCCCAAAATTGCGGACTACCCTTTCACCACGCTGCATCCCAATCTGGGTGTGGTGCGCGTCGGCCCGGAGCAGAGTTTTGTCGTGGCCGACGTGCCGGGGCTGATCGAAGGTGCCTCCGAGGGCGCCGGTCTGGGACACCAGTTCCTGCGCCACCTGCAGCGCACACGATTGTTGTTGCACCTGGTGGACTTCGCGCCGTTTGACGACAGTGTGGACCCGGTCGCGCAGGCCAAAGCCATCGTGGGTGAGCTCAAGAAGTACGACAAGGCGCTGTACGACAAGCCGCGCTGGCTGGTCCTGAACAAGCTGGACATGGTGCCCGAACAGGAGCGCGAGGCCCGCGTCAAGGACTTCATCCGCAGGTTCCGGTACAAGGGGCCGGTGTTCGGCATTTCTGCGCTCACGCGTGAAGGATGCGAGCCGCTGATCAAGGCGATTTACCAGCACATCAAGGCGCGCCAGGTGGCGGAGCAGGCACCCGTGGAAGTGGATCCGCGCTTCGCTGGCGACGGCGATCCAGCGAAGTGAGATGCTATGAAAAAGATAGCGCGTCAGGTCCATTGGGCGGGGGCTGGAGGCTGAAATGACCACCATTCAGGGCGCGTCCGTGCTGCGCGACGCTGGCCGCATCGTCGTCAAGGTGGGTTCCAGCCTGGTGACCAATGAAGGACGCGGGCTGGACGAAGCCGCCATTGGTGAATGGTGTCGCCAGCTCTCCTTGCTCGTGCGCGAAGGCCGTGAAGTGGTGATGGTGTCCAGTGGCGCCGTCGCCGAGGGCATGAAGCGCCTGGGCTGGGCCACCCGCCCCAAGGAAATCAACGAGCTGCAGGCCGCCGCCGCCGTGGGGCAGATGGGCCTGGCCCAGATGTACGAGACCAAGCTGCGCGAGCACGGGCTGGGCTCGGCTCAGGTGCTGCTGACGCACGCGGACCTGGCCGACCGCGAGCGTTACCTCAACGCGCGCTCCACGCTGTTGACGCTGCTGCGTCTGCGGGTGCTGCCTGTGATCAACGAAAACGACACGGTGGTCAACGACGAAATCAAGTTCGGCGACAACGACACGCTGGGCGCCCTGGTGGCGAACCTGGTCGAGGCGGATGCGCTGGTCATCCTGACCGACCAGAAGGGCCTGTACAGCGCCGACCCGCGCAAGGACCCCAATGCCACCTTCGTGCACGAGGCCAAGGCCGGCGACCCCGCCCTTGAAGCCATGGCGGGCGGGGCCGGCTCCAGCCTGGGACGTGGGGGCATGCTCACCAAAATCCTGGCGGCCCGGCGCGCGGCCGGCTCAGGCGCGTCCACGGTGATCGCCTGGGGGCGCGAACCCGACGCCCTGCTGCGCCTGGCCCGCGGCGAGGCCATCGGCACTCTGCTGGTGGCACAGACCCAGAAGACACAGGCGCGCAAGCAATGGATGGCCGACCACCTTCAGCTGCGCGGGTCGGTGACGATCGACGAAGGCGCGGTGGCCAAGCTGCGTGATGGCGGCAAGAGCCTGTTGCCGATCGGCATGACGTCCGTCGAGGGCGATTTTTCGAGGGGTGACGTGATCGCGGTGCGCGGGCCCGACGGTGTGGAGATTGCACGTGGCCTGGCCAACTACGCCAGCCCGGAAGCGCGCCTGTTGTGCCGCAAGCCGTCTTCCGAATTTGAACGCTGGCTTGGATACGCGGCGGAGCCGGAGATGGTGCACCGCGACAACCTGGTGCTGACGCGCTGAACGTGTGCTTTCCCGGCCCGCGGCCGGGGCGCCTCATGGGGCCTGGACGGGGTACTTCAGTGCGCGCACCAGCGCTTCTGCGCTCTGCACGGGGGCGTTTTCCTGGCACGCGCCCAGCCGCGCCAGGCGCAACGTGTGCCGGGACTGGCCAAAGGCGAAGATCGATTTCCACTCGCTGTTCCCCGCCGGCGCCCAGCCGCTGCCGGCGTTGTGTCGTGCATAGGTCCTGAACTCCCCGCGGGCGCAGCGGATGCCCTCATACAGCCCGGTCACGACGCCCGAGGTGCTGCGGGCCACCACGACATACCGCACGACGCCGTCTTTGCCGATGCTGATGGAAGCGGGGTCCAACCCGAAACGAATGGCCGAATCTGCCGTCACTTCAAACGGAATCAGGCGCGCGATTTCGAAGGCCGGGGGCGTGGGAACCTCTGCTTCCTTCCAGTCGAGGTCGTCGCCCGCCAGTTGGGCGAGCGCGACCTGCGTGAACGCCAGCGCGCAGAGGGCGATCCCCCATTTCCGTTCAAACATCGGGCTTCTCCTGTCCAACATGGGCGGGCATCGCCGTCTGGGGATCGGGTTCAAACGTGCCGCCCGGGGGCAGCTCCAGCGCCATCCCTGGCATGAAGTCGGAGTCCGTCATGGCGGCTTCGCCATCGCGGTTTCGCAGGGCGCCGCGCAGGTAGCGGTTGCGGTGATCCTGGCGCGGCAGGAAGCGGGCCAGTTCGCTCAGCGCCATTTCGTAGACCCCACGCTTGAATTCGACCACCACGTCCAGCGGAACCCAATAGTCGTTCCAGCGCCAGGCGTCAAACTCCGGATGGTCTGTGGCACGCAGGTTCAGGTTCCAGTCGTGCGCCGTCAGCTGCAGGAGGAACCAGATCTGCTTCTGGCCCTTGTAGTGGCCCCGCGCGTCGCGGCGGATGTACCGGTCAGGCACCTCGTAGCGCAACCAGTCGCGGGTGCGGGCCAGGATGCGCACATGCTCCGGCGCAAGCCCGACTTCTTCCTGGAGCTCGCGGAACATCGCCTGCTCCGGAGATTCGCCCCGATCTATGCCACCCTGCGGGAACTGCCAGCTGTGGGTACGGATGCGCTTGCCCCAGAACACCTGGTTCTTCTGGTTGAGCAGGATGATGCCGACGTTCGGCCTAAAGCCGTCCCGGTCAAGCATAATCAAACCCCAAATTTTTAAACTGAGTTCATTATGCACGCCGCCTCGCGCGGGGCAAGGGGCTCGGACCTTACGGACGGATTCCCCGCCTGATGAAAGCCTCCCAGTTTTTCATTTCCACCCTCAAGGAAGCTCCCGCCGATGCGGAGGTCGTGAGCCATCAGCTGATGATGCGCGCGGGCCTCGTCAAGAAGCTCGGTGCGGGCATTTACAGCTGGATGCCCATGGGGCTGCGCGTGTTGCGCAAGATCGAGGCCATCGTTCGCCAGGAGATGAACCGCGCAGGCGCGGTGGAGCTGCTGATGCCCGTGGTGCAGCCTGCGGAGTTCTGGCAGGAAACCGGCCGCTGGAGCAAGATGGGCCCCGAGCTGATGCGTGTGAAGGACCGCCATGACCGCGACTTCATCATCCAGCCCACCAGCGAAGAGGTGGTGACAGACATCGCCCGCCAGGAACTGCGCAGCTACAAGCAACTGCCGCGCAACCTGTACCACATCCAGACCAAGTTCCGTGACGAGCGCCGCCCGCGCTTTGGCGTGATGCGCAGCCGCGAGTTCATCATGAAGGACGCGTACAGCTTCGACCGCGACATTGAGGGCGCCAAGGCCAGCTACCAGAACATGGCCAGGGCCTACCGCGCCATATTCGACCGTTTCGGCCTGCGCTACCGCGCGGTGGCCGCCGACAGCGGTGCCATCGGCGGCGACCTTTCCGAAGAGTTCCAGGTGATCGCGGCCACTGGCGAAGACGCCATCGTGTACTGCCCCGCCAGCGACTATGCGGCCAACATGGAGAAGGCCGAGGCGCTGGCGCCGCAGGGCCCGCGTCCGCACGCCACGCAAGCGCTGACGAAAACCGCCACGCCGGGCAAGAGCACCTGCGCCGATGTGGCGCAACTGCTGGGCGTGCCGCTGAACACGACCGTGAAGTCCATTGTGCTGGCCACGGATGCGCTGAACGACAAGGGAGAGATCGTCAAGACCCAGGTGTGGCTGCTGCTGCTGCGTGGCGACCACGACATGAACGAGATCAAGGCGGGCAAGGTGCCCGGGCTGGACAGCGGCTTCCGCTTCGCAACCGTGCCGGAGATCATCGAACATTTCGGCGCCAAGCCAGGCTACCTGGGGCCCATTGGCCTGAAAAAGCCGGTGAAGCTCGTCGCCGACCGCGAGGTGGCGGTGATGGCCGACTGGATCTGCGGCGCCAACGAAGCCGACTTCCACATCACCGGCGTCAACTGGGGCCGCGACCTGCCTGAACCCGATGTGGTGGCCGACATCCGAAACATCGTCGAAGGCGATGCGTCGCCCGACGGCAAGGGGGCGCTGGCCATTGAGCGCGGCATCGAGGTCGGGCATATCTTCGTGCTCGGCACCAAGTACAGCAAGGCGATGAACGCCACCTTCCTGGACGAAAACGGCAAGCCGCAGTTTCTTGAAATGGGCTGTTACGGCATTGGCATCACGCGCCTGCCGGCGGCGGCCATCGAGCAGAACCACGACGCGCGCGGCGTGATCTGGCCGGATGCCATCGCGCCGTTCACCGTGGTGATCTGTCCCATCGGCATGGACCGCAGTGCCGAAGTGAAGGCCGCCGCCGAAGCCCTGTATGCCGAACTGCTGGGCGCGGGGGTGGACGTCCTGCTGGACGACCGCGGCGAGCGCCCGGGCGCCATGTTTGCCGACTGGGAGCTGATCGGCGTGCCTCACCGCATCACCATTGGAGACCGCGGGTTGAAGGACGGCCACGTGGAATACCAGCACCGCCGCGACAGCGCGGCCACCCAGGTGCCTCTGGGCGGTGCGGCAGCGTTTGTGCAGGCTCGCGTCCAGGTGTGATTACCCGACGAATATGCCTCCAGGCCGCGTCCGCTGGCGCTGGAGTGCTATTGTTTTCAGAGCAAGCCCGGGCTGGCGGGCAGCTGGAGGAACCGCTCGCCGATGCCGTGAAGAACGCGCTGAGCGCGGCCATCGCCAACAGTGCGCCGCCCGTCCCGGAGTTTGCCGACACCGAGTCGCGGCTGGCCTACCTGCGCTGGAAGGCGGCAATGAGCGGCCGGCTTCGCCGGCGCAAGCCGGATTTCCAGACGCGCACCGAGTTCCTGCAGACGCTGTGGTACGAGAGCAAGCGCGCCGGGCTGGCACCGGCCCTGGTATTGGGGCTGGTGCAGGTGGAGAGCGGGTTTCGCAAGTTTGCCGTGTCCAGCGTGGGTGCCCGCGGCTACATGCAGGTGATGCCGTTCTGGACCCGCGTGATCGGGGATGGTGACGCCAGCCGGCTCTTCGATACGCGGGTCAACCTGCGGTTTGGCTGCGTGATCCTGCGTCACTACCTCGACCGTGAGCGTGGGGATCTCTTCATGGCGCTGGGCCGCTACAACGGCAGCCGTGGCAAGGCCGAGTACCCCAACGCGGTCAATGCCGCGCGGCGCAGCTGGGAAACGGACGACACACCCAGGCGCTGAGGCGGGGGCGGGGCGGGATGCCCGGACTCAGGCCTGGGGCGGGGTGCCCAGCACCTGCTGCAGTTCGCCGTTCTGGTACATCTCCATCATGATGTCCGAGCCGCCTACGAACTCGCCCTTGACATACAACTGAGGGATGGTCGGCCAGTTGCTGTATTCCTTGATGCCCTGGCGGATGGCCTCGTCGTCCAGCACGTTGACGGTACGCACGGTTCTTGGGTCCACCCCGCAGGCCTTCAGGATCTGGATGGCGCGGCCGGAGAAGCCGCACATCGGAAAGGCGGCCGAGCCTTTCATGAACAGTACGACATCGCTGGACTTGACCAGCTCGTCAATGCGTTCCTGGGTGGTGTCGCTCATGGCGTGACTCCTTCAATGTTCTGGACTGCGGGGTTCACCGCAGCGGATGCCCGATTATCCCAGCCCGGGCCACTGGCCGCCGGTGCAGCGCTCAATGCCCGCGAGGTCTTTGCGGCTGGATACCCCTTCGTAGCCCTGCGACGCCAGCAACTCCCGTACCGCGCCTGCCTGGTGCCAGCCGTGCTCCAGCAGCAGCCAGCCGCCCGGGCGCAGCCTTGCGCCGGCGCCAGAGGCAATCCGGCGCAGGTCGTCCAGGCCATCCTGCCCCGCCACGAGCGCCTGCTCGGGCTCGTGGCGCAAGGCGGGCAGGTGGGCGTCGTCTTGCGCCACATAGGGGGGGTTGGAGACGATCAGGTCGTAGTGGTCGCTCACACCTTCCAGCCAGTCGCCTTGCAGGAAGCGAACGTCAAGGCCCAGACGCTGCGCGTTGGCGCGGGCCACATCCAGAGCTTCCGGGCTGCGGTCCACCGCTGTGACGCTGGCCCGGCCGCGCTGATGGCGGATGGCCAGCGCGATGGCGCCGCTTCCGGTGCCCAGGTCCAGTACGTCGGCGCTGGCAGTGGGCGGCAGCACCTCCAGCACCCAGTCGACCAGGGTTTCGGTGTCGGGGCGGGGCACCAGGACGCGGGCGTCCACCTGGAGCTCCAGGCCATAGAAGTCCTGCGAGCCGATCAGGTAGGCCATGGGTTCGCCATCGCGCAAGCGCTGCACCAGCTCCTGAAAGCGGGCCGAGGCTTCTGCCGGGACGGCTCCGTCGCCATGCGCGAGCAACCAGGCGCGGTCGCCGCGGGGGCGCCCCATCGCGCACAGCAGCAGGCGCTGCATGTCCGCGCGGGTCACGCCGGGCGCGTCCACATCGCGAAGGATCTGGTCGATTGTCAATGCGGTGCTACAAAATCAGGAGCGGGTCAGCAAGCATTGGCGGGGGCTGGAGGCCGATTTTGTTTGAAAAATCGACCAACTGGCCTCAGCCGGCCTGTGCCACCTCGCGCTGCACCACCTCGGCTCGCAGGGAGTGCGGGTAGGCCGCGGTGATGGTGACATCCACCATCTGGCCGACCAGGCGCGGCTGGCCGGGGAAGTTGACGATACGGTTGCATTCGGTGCGGCCCATCAGCTCGGTGGCGTCCTTGCGCGAGCGGCCTTCCACCAGGACGCGCTGCACCGTACCGACGCGGGTGTCGCTGATGCGGCGCACCTGCGTGTCCAGCAGGGCCTGCAGCTGCTGCAGGCGCGCCAGCTTGACGGCATGCGGCGTATCGTCCGCGAGGTTGGCCGCGGGCGTGCCTGGGCGCGGGCTGAAGATGAAGCTGAAGCTGCTGTCAAAGCCCACGTCTTCCACCAGCTTGGTGAGCCGGTCAAAGTCGTCCTGCGTTTCACCGGGAAAGCCCACGATGAAGTCGCTGGACAGCGACAGCTGGGGTCGCACCGCGCGCAGCTTGCGCACCGTGCTCTTGTATTCCATCGCGGTGTAGCCGCGCTTCATCGCCATCAGGATGCGGTCGCTGGCGTGCTGCACCGGCAGGTGCAGGTGGCTCACCAGCTTGGGCACCCTGGCGTAAGCGTCAATGAGCCGCTGGGTGAACTCGTTGGGGTGGCTGGTGGTGTAGCGGATGCGTTCGATGCCGGGGATGTCGGCCACGTACTCGATGAGCAGAGCAAAGTCGGCGATCTCTGCCGTGTCTCCCATGCGGCCGCGGTAGGCGTTCACGTTCTGGCCCAGCAGCGTCACCTCGCGCACGCCCTGGCTGGCCAGGCCAGCAATCTCGACCAGCACGTCGTCGAACGGGCGCGAAACCTCCTCGCCGCGGGTGTAGGGAACCACGCAGTAGCTGCAGTACTTGCTGCAGCCTTCCATGATGCTCACGAACGCCGTGGCACCGTCCACGCGCGCGGGCGGCAGGTGGTCGAACTTCTCGATCTCGGGGAAGCTGATGTCCACCTGCGGCCGGGCCTCGCGCCGGCGCGCGTCCAGCAGCTCGGGCAGGCGGTGCAGCGTCTGCGGACCGAAGACCACGTCCACATAGGGTGCGCGACGGATGATCTCGGCGCCCTCCTGGCTGGCCACGCAGCCGCCCACGCCGATCAGCACGCCATTTTGCTTGAGGTGCTGCACGCGGCCCAGGTCGGAGAACACCTTCTCCTGCGCCTTCTCGCGCACCGAACAGGTGTTGAACAGGATCAGGTCGGCCTGCTCGACGTCGGTGGTCGGCTCATAGCCCTGTGCCGCGCCCAGCACGTCGGCCATCTTGTCCGAGTCGTACTCGTTCATCTGGCAGCCAAAGGTCTTGATGAATACTTTGCGGGCCATGGGGCCTCCGGGAAAAGCTTATTGCCCGTAGCGGGGCAGCAGGTGAAACGGCGTCTTGCCGTCGTCGGAGGGTGCACGCACCGCGTCGGACTCTGTCCGGATGTTGGACGCCGGCGGCGTCGCCCCCGGGCGCTTGATGGTGAGCTCCGCCGGGCTGAGGACCCACACCTCGTGGATCAGGCCGGCCGCGTCGCGGGTGTAGTTGACAGCGAGCTCCTGCCCGACGATGGCGCCGGACATCACCAGCATGTTGCGCTCGCTGCGGATGCGCGAGCCGGGCGAAAGGCGGTCGGGCTTGCCGTCAAGCAGCACCTGCAGGGGAGCCTGCACGACCAGCTTGCCCTGCAACGTGCCGGGGGGGAAGTTGCGCACGGCGTGCATCTGGCCGGTGGCGTCCACCACCTGGGCCGCAGCGGGTGCCGCGGTCAGTGCCGCTGCCACCGCAAGGGCCGCCAGGACACTGCGCTGGCAGCGGCCATGCAGGAGCGGGAATCCGAAGTTGCAGCGGTTCATGGTGTAGATCCAGAGGCTGGTGAAACAACGAGGGCACTGTGCGCGCACAGTGCCCTCGTTGTCAACTTGCGTTGTATGACTGGTGGCGCTTCACGGATTCGAACCGCGGACCTGTGGATTATGATTCCATCGCTCTAACCGACTGAGCTAAAGCGCCTGAGCCCTCCATTATAGCGTTCCTGACCGCTTTGGGCAGGCCTCACTCGTGGCGGAACACGGCCTTGCGCTTGGCCACAAACGCGTCCATGCCTTCTTTCTGGTCGCTGGTGGCGAACAGCGCGTGGAACAGCCTGCGCTCGAACATCACGCCGTCGCTCAACCCCGACTCGAAGGCCCGGTTCACCGATTCCTTCGCCGCCATCACCGCGATCTGCGAGAAGTCGCTGATCATCAGTGCGGCGCCCAGGGCCTCTTCCATCAATTTGTCCAGCGGAACCACCCGGCTGACAAGGCCGGCGCGCTCGGCCTCGGTGGCGTCCATCATGCGGCCGGTCAGCGCCAGATCCATGGCCTTGGCCTTGCCCACGGCGCGCGGCAGACGCTGCGTGCCACCCGCCCCCGGGATGATGCCCAGCTTGATTTCCGGCTGGCCGAACTTGGCGTTGTCCGCCGCGATGATGAAGTCGCACATCATCGCCAGCTCGCAGCCGCCACCCAGCGCAAAGCCGCTCACGGCCGCAATCACCGGCTTGCGCACGCTGCGGATCGTTTCCCAGTTGCGGGTGATGTAGTCGCCCTTGTAGACGTCGGCAAAGCTGTAGGTCGCCATGGCGCCGATGTCGGCGCCGGCGGCAAAGGCCTTTTCGCTTCCGGTGACGATCATGCAGCCGATGGCCGCGTCGGCGTCAAAGGCCCTGAGCGCCGCGCCCAGTTCGTCCATCAGCTGGTTGTTCAGCGCGTTCAGCTGCTTGGGCCGGTTCAGCGTGACGACGCCAACCTTGTCGCCTTCGGTGCGCACTTCAATCATTTCGTAGCTCATATTGACTCCTGCATTTGGGTTACCGTTGTGGACTATACCCAAGGGAAAACATTAGCCAACCGATCGGTCGGCTAATGATAAATTGTGGCCCAGGAGACCCAGATGACCGAATCGACCGTTCTGTATTCAACCCAGGGTGCCGTTGCGCAGGTGACACTGAATCGCCCCCAGGCGCTCAACAGCTTCACGCGACGGATGCACCAGGAGCTGTGGTCCGCGCTGGACCAGGCTGAAGCGGATGCGTCCATTCGCGCCCTGGTGCTCACCGGAGCCGGACGCGGCTTTTGTGCCGGTGCCGATCTGGCGGAGTTTGACTTCGAGCCCGGGCCTGACCTGGTGCAGCGCGCCGACCCGGGTCCGGTGATTGACCAGGCCTTCAACCCCACGGCGCGACGGCTGCAGAACCTGCGCATGCCCACCATCGCGGCGGTCAACGGTGTCGCCGCCGGTGCCGGTGCCTCGCTGGCCATGACGTGCGACATCGCCATCGCCGCGACCAGCGCTTCCTTCATCCAGGCCTTCAGCAAGATCGGCCTGATTCCGGATGCGGGGAGCACCTGGCTCTTGCCCCAGCGCGTGGGCATGGCGCGCGCGATCGCACTGGCCATGACAGGCGACAAGCTGTCTGCCGTGCAGGCGAAGGAGTGGGGAATGATCTGGGAGGTTGTCGAGGGTGGGGCGGAAGAATGCCTGACGGCGGCGCTGGCGCTGGCCACCAGGCTTTCTTCCATGCCCACCAGGGCGCTGGTGGCCACACGCCACATACTGCGCGACAGCACGTCCCGCACCTTTGCCCAGCAGCTGGATGTGGAGCGTGACACGCAGTCCGCCATGGGCCGGACGCACGACTACATCGAGGGCGTGATGGCCTTTCGCGAAAAGCGCCCGGCGCAGTTCAGGGGCGAATGATGGAGCCGATTGAACTTGCCCGCAAAGTGGGCGAATCCATGTTCGCCGCGGATGCCGCTTCGCGGGAAACCATGGGCATGGAACTGGTGAGCTGTGAACCAGGCCGGGCCGTGCTGCGCATGACTGTGCGCGAAAAGCACCTCAACGGGCACAAGATCTGCCATGGCGGCTTCATCTTCACGCTGGCCGACTCCACCTTTGCCTTTGCCTGCAACAGCCACAACAGGATCACGGTGGCCGCGGGCTGCAGCATCGAGTTCCTCAAGCCAGGCCAGCTCGGCGACGTGCTCACGTGTGAGGGTCGTGAACAGGTACTGCAGGGACGTCATGGCATTTACGACATGAAAGTCAGCAACCAGCGCGGCGAGGTGGTGGCCATGTTCCGTGGCAAGAGCGCGGCTGTCCAGGGCAACGTGATACCGGAGGCCACATGAAACAGTTTCCGCTGGAGCCGATCGAGAAAGCCGGCATTGACGAATTGCGCGGCCTGCAACTCAAGCGGCTGCGCGCCACGCTGCGTCATGCGTACGCCCACTCGCCGGTGTACCGGGCCAAGTTCGACGCTGCCGGCGTGCATCCGGACGACTGCCGCACACTGGCCGACCTGGCAAAGTTCCCCTTCACCACCAAGAAGGACCTGCGCGACAGCTATCCGTTCGGCATGTTTGCGGTGCCGCGCGAACGGTGCGCACGCATCCACGCGTCCAGCGGCACCACTGGCAAGCCCACCGTGGTGGGCTACACGCAGAAAGACATAGACACCTGGGCGAGCGTGATGGCCCGCAGCATCCGCGCCAGCGGTGCCCGTCCGGGCGACCTCGTGCACGTGAGCTACGGTTACGGCCTGTTCACTGGCGGCCTGGGCGCGCACTATGGCGCCGAGCGGCTGGGACTGACGGTGGTCCCCTTCGGCGGCGGCCAGACCGAGCGACAGGTGCAGCTCATCTGCGACTTCAGGCCCGACATCATCATGGTCACGCCCAGCTACATGCTGGCGATCGCGGATGAATTCGAGCGCCAGGGTTTGCAGCCTTCACAGTCGAGCCTGCGGCTGGGCATTTTCGGCGCCGAACCCTGGACCAACGACATGCGAGCGGCCATTGAGCAGCGAATGGGCATTGACGCTGTGGACATATATGGACTTAGCGAAGTCATGGGGCCGGGCGTTGCCAACGAATGCGTCGAAACGAAGGACGGGCCCACCATCTGGGAAGACCACTTCTATCCCGAAATCATCAATCCGGACACTGGTGAGCCGGTGGCGGACGGCGAGCTGGGCGAACTGGTGTTCACCAGCCTGACCAAGGAGGCGTTGCCCATCATCCGCTACCGAACGCGTGACCTGACTCGCCTGTTGCCGGGTACCGCCCGCACGATGCGCAGGATGGAAAAGATCACCGGACGCAGCGACGACATGATGATTGTGCGCGGCGTCAACGTGTTTCCCACCCAGATCGAAGAGCTGATCCTGCGCCATGCCGAGCTTGCTCCGCACTACCAATGCGTGTTGCGGCGGGAGGGGCCGATGGACGATTTGACCGTCGTGGTTGAAACCAGGCCGGGTGTGGCGCCCGACAGCCTGGAGGCCCGTGCTGCGGCCAAGCTGTTGCAGCACGAAGTCAAGGTCTACGTGGGCACCAGTGTGGATGTCGAACTTCGCGCCGAAGGCGGCGTTGAGCGCAGCCTTGGCAAGGCCAGGCGGGTGCTGGATTTGCGCAACAAGGGGTGAGTGCAGTCTTGCGCCACGCTCAGGACCTGTCCACCCCGACCAGGTCGAGTTCCACAAAACCCTCGCGGTCACCCATTTCGACGCGGACCCTGGCCGGCAGGTAGTTCAGCGAGGGGGCGTACCAGAACTGCTGGAAGGTGTATTCCGTCCGGTTTGGCAGGGGTTTGGGGTAGAGCTTGATGGTCTCGACCTGCTCGGGCTTGCCGTCCAGCGTCAGGGTCAGGATCTCCCGCGCCACCACCTCGTAGACCCACGCGTCAATGCCGTTGGGGCGGGCCATGGTCAAAGGCACCTCGGTGCCGAGGACAAGTCCGGGCCCTGCGGCCAGCAGCTTGCGGTGCAACTCCACAAACTGGCTGGCGCTGTCCTGTGTGCCCACAGGACGTGGGAGCGTTCGCCGGTTGGTCAGACGGATGCGGTCCTCCAGGAACTCCACCGGACGGCGTCGCCCGAAGAAGGCTTCTTCATACATTTCGGGCTCCAGCCGCTGCGGGGTGACTTTGCCCTGGCTCGTGACGGTGACAACGCCCAGCCCAAGGTCCACCACGATGCGAACCTGGTACCTGTCGGATTGCCGTTGCCACATCACCTGGGCGTTGGCCGTCAGCTCGCCACGGTAGTAACCGGTGAGGCGGTAGCGCAGTCGCAGGGCGGAGGGCCAGTCTGCCAGGGGGTCGACCGGTGGCTGCGCCTGCGACGCTGTCGCAACAGGCGCGGGGGGTGCGGCGACTTCGGGTTCAGCGGCGCTGGCCGTCTGTTCGACGGGGGCTGGCGGTGTATCCGGCGGCGCAGGCTGCACTTCAACCAAGGTCGGAGTGCTGTCGACCACTGTCGGTACAAGGGTTGCCGGCGATGCAGCGTGCTTGCGACGCGGGATGGGCGCCGGCGCAATTGCCAGGGGAGCGGGGGGTGTCTCCGGCCGCAAGGTTCGGGTGTACATCGGTTCGGGCATCAACTGCAAGGAGCGAGCAGGCAGCCACTGTCGGGCCATCCATTCCAGCGCGATCGCGTGCAGGCCCAACACGCAGGCCAGGAGCACCAGGAGGATCAGGAGGCCGCGTCGCCGAGCCATTGGTCGATAGCTTCCGGGTCCTTGATCGCCAGCCGTGGCAGAGTCTGGTCCCTCGCAATGTCCAGGGTGAGCGTGAGCAGGCGTTTGTCACGTGCCACCAGGACCAGCAAACGTGTGGCCTGGCCCGCATGCAGCGCCACATCGTCCAGCTTGTGAATGCGCCACGACTGACGGGTTGTTGCGACCGGCGCGGGGACGTCGATGCCGATCCACTCGTCACCGGCGGCCATGCCCGCACGCTCCGCCGCGCCTCCACGCAGGACGTTCTTGATGCGGACATGTCCGCCCGACTCGTCAACCCGAAGACCCAGTTGTTGGGCCATCGCAGCGGGCTCATTCACCATCGCCACGCCCTGTCGGGGCAGCAGATCCTGCAAGGGAAGATCCGTCGTGCCGTGAACCCAGTCCTTCAGCTCCTGCGCATAGGAGCGCCCGGTCAGGGATTGCAGCGAGGACAGCAGATCGGCCTCGGTCATGGGGCCTGCAGTGCAACGCTTCCAGAGGTCGCGCATCACGGCGTCCAGGCAGGTGCGGCCGGTCTGGCGCAGGTTCAGGTCCAGGCACAACCCGACGAGGGCACCCTTGGCGTAGTAGCTCACGGTGGCATTGGGCGTGTTCTCGTCAGGCCGGTAGTACTTGGTCCATGCTTCAAAGCTGGCCTGCGCCACCGACTGGACCAGCCGCCCCGGTGTGTTCGACACCTGCTGGATCGTCTTGTTGAGCAGGGCCAGGTAGGCCGCATTGTCCAGAAGCCCGGCGCGTCGCAGCAGCAGGTCGTCGTAGTAGCTGGTGAAGCCCTCGAAGAACCACAGCAGCCGGGTGTAGTTTTCACCGGCATAGTCGTAGTTCGATAACTCGGCCGGCCGCAAGCGCTTGACGTTCCAGGTGTGGAAATACTCATGGCTGATCAATCCCAGCAACGTGGTGTATCCGTCACCCTGGCGGGCCGGTCCCACGCGCGGCAGGTCCCTGCGGTTGCAAATCAGCGCGGTGGAGTTGCGGTGTTCCAGGCCCCCGTACCCGTCGTCCACGGCGCGCAGCATGAACGTGTAGCTGGACATGGGCGGCTTTCCCTTGCCGTGCCAGAAGCGGATGGCGGCCTCGCAAATGCGCCGCGTGTCCGCCAGAAGTCGACCGCTGTCGAAGGAGGCCGGCGCCCCAGACACGACAAAGCGGTGATCGACGCCGCGCACACGGAACATGCCGCTCCAGAACGCGCCCATCTCAACCGGGCAGTCGGCAAGCTCGTCGTAGCTTGCAGCCTGATAGGTGCCGAACCCGTCCGGGTCCACCTCGCAGGGCGTCAGGCCGGTGGCCACCTTCCAGAGATCGCAGGCATCCGGGCGCACGACCTGCAGTTCGTGGCGCACGTGGTCCTGGCCCTCAACCATCAGGCACAGGCTGGTGGCATTGAAAAATCCGCGGTCGGGATCCAGCCAGGCCGTGCGCACGGAGGCATCAAATGCATACACCTCACAGGTGATTTCCAGGGGGTCACCGGGTTCGCACGCCGCTTCCCACCGGTGCTTGTCCAGTTGCGTCAGTGCGATCTCGCGGTCGCGCTGGCGGGCATGCAGGCCCTGGACATGTCGGGAGAATTCCCGAACCAGATAGCTGCCCGGGATCCAGACCGGCAGCATGAGGCGCTGCCCGAATGCGGGCCGATGCACCGTCAGGGTGATGCGATACAGGTGGGCGTGGAGATTGGCTGCCTCCACGCGATAGGCGATGCCGGGTGTTGAAGTTCGGGTCATGATCTGCCCCGAGAATACCCGGCCGCGCTTCCAGCGGGGCTCAGCGCGCTTCGGCCAGGTACTTCTCGACAGTCTGGGCCGGTACGGCACCAGGCACGCGGGATCCGTCGGCAAAGATGAGGGTCGGTGTTCCGGTGATCTTGTGTTTCTTGCCAAATTCGACGTTGCGGCTCAGGGCGGCCGTATCGCAGCTCGCTGCTGTGGGCAACTGGTCGCGCACCATCCAGTCCAGCCAGGCCTGTCCCTTGTCCTTGGAGCACCAGATGTTGCGGGAGCGCTCGGTGGACGACGGGCCCAGGATCGGATACAGGAACATGTAGACCGTCACATTGTTGACCTTCTGCAGATCGCGTTCGAAGCGCTTGCAGTAGCCGCAGTTGGGGTCTTCAAACACGGCCATCTTGCGTTGTCCATTGCCGCGCACGATGACGAACGCGTCTTTCAGCGGCAAGGCGTCAAAGCTCACAGCGGTCAGCTTCTCGACGCGCTCCTCTGTCAGGTTCCTGCGGGCCCTTGTGTCGATCAGGTTCCCCATCAACAGGAAGTTGCCCTCGGCGTCTGTGTAGTAAATGTCCGTGCCGTTGAGCCGCACTTCGAACAGTCCGTTCATTGGCGTCTTGCTCACCTCGTCAATGGGGGGCAGGTTGGGCAGGCGCTCCACCAGATTCTTGCGAATGACGGCTTCCTGCGCCATCGCCAGCCCCAGTGTGGCCCACAGGATGCCGGCCAGGCCCAGCGTTTTGAGTTTGAATGTCATGTCTGTTCCGTCATAAAAAAAGAAGTCCCGGCCGCCCGCTGCGCCATCCACTGCTTGAGCCCGTTCATCCGGTCAAATCCGTTCATCCCCAGGTTGCGCAAGCGGCGGGGCATTTCGCCCGGCTGGTCAAACAACACCTGCATGCCGTCGCCAAACCGTCCCGTCAGCGTGACCTGAAGCTTGCGCGTCCGCTCGTAGCGGCGCAACAGGCGCTCGTCTCCGATACCACGCCAATACTCCCGGTGCTCCAGCCTGTCCGCCAGCTCAGCCGCATCTGCCAGCCCCAGGTTCAGTCCCTGGCCCGCCAGGGGGTGAACCGCATGGGCGGCGTCGCCCACCAGTGCCCAGCCCGGCCCTGTCCATCTTCGGGCCATCGCATGCTGCAAGGGCCAGGCCGCCCGTTCACTGGACAACTGCATGGCGCCCAGCCGGTGTCCGCCGGCTGAGGCCACGGCGTCCGAGAAAGCCGCATCATCCAAGGCAAGTAAACCCGCGCACCGGTCCCTGCTGACAGACCAGACCAGGGCGACAGAGTTCCCCTGCGGACCGCCCAGCGGCAAAAAAGCCAGCACTTCGCCATGCGAAAACCACTGGAAGGCAACACCGCCATGCGGCTGCGCGCAGGTCAGCCGGGCCGCGATGGCGTGATGCGGATAGGGTGTGACGTCGAACTCCACGCCAAAATCCGCGCGGGTGGCGCTGGCGCGACCTTCGCACACGACGGTCAGGGTGGCCGACACCGGTTCGACCGTTTTGGTGATGCCTGGCTGGTAGCGGCAGGCATTGGCGAGTTCGCGCTCAAGGGCGGGCACATCCACAATCCAGGCCAGCGCCCCCGCGGGTGCTTGCGCCGCCGAGAATGCAACGCGCCCCCCGTCGTCGCCATGCACATCCATTGACAGGACTGGTGTCGCATCGGGCCCGGAAGGCCACGCCTTGAGGGATTCGAGGAGTTGCCTGGACGCGGCGTTCAAGGCATAGGCGCGGACATCGGGTCCGTGTGCCGGCGCAACGCGCTCCACCAGGGCCACGCGCAGCCGCAGGCGCGCCAGCAGCAGGGCCTGCACATGGCCTGTCACTCCGGCACCCCGCACACACACGTCGAAATTCGCGCTCATGCACGGATTTTAGGTGCCGGGGCACAATGCCCGTCGCCATCGGCCGGTTTTCGGCCCCGAACAGGAAGCACAGGACATGAGTGACACAAGCGCCCGAATTGCCCGGATGTGGGTCTACCCCGTCAAATCCTGCGCTGGCATCGAAATTTCCGAGGCCGTGCTGACACCATCCGGGCTGGACCTGGACCGTGCCTGGATGGTGGTGGACGAGGACGGCGAGTTCGTCTCCCAGCGCGAGCTGCCGCGCATGTGCCTGGTGCGTCCCCAACTGCGCCACTTCGACATGGTCCTGCGCGCGCCCGGCATGCTGGCCCTGCATGTGGCGATTGATGCGGTAGAGAAGCCGGTGCGGGTGAGGGTCTGGGACGACGAAGTGGCCGCCTACGACATGGGCGACACTGCGGCCCAGTGGTTCAGTGACTTCCTGGGCCAGAAGCTGCGGCTGGTGCGCTTTGACCCGGAACACCGGCGACTGTCGAGCCCGCAGTGGACCGGCGGGATCGAAGCGGCCAACCAGTTCAGCGATGGCTATGCCGTGCTGGTCGCGTCCGAGGCCTCACTGGCCCAGTTCAATGAGTGGCTGGTGTCCGCGGGCCATGCGGTCGTGGGCATGGAACGGTTCCGGCCCAATCTGGTGCTGGAAGGGGTGGAGGCTTTTGACGAGGACCGCCTGGACGTGCTGGAGATTGACGCCGGGGGCGGTCCGGCACGGCTCAAGCTGGTCAAGCCCTGCGCGCGCTGCCCGATCCCGGACATTGATCCCCAGACCGCCGGGCGCTCGCACGCCGTGGGCGACACGCTGCAGCGCTGGCGCGCCGACTCCCGCGTCAATGGCGCCGTTACTTTTGGCATGAACGCCATCGTGCTCGACGGCGAAGACCGCATCCTGCGCGCCGGTCAGTCCGTGCGCGCGGACTTCCGCTTCGATTGAGAAGGCGGGCAGGGGCGGGCCATTACTTGCCCTGGGGCGACAGGGCAGGGTCGATGCTTGATCCCGTGGAGACGACCTTCAGGTCGGCGTCAAAGACCACCGAGAAGATTTTGGAATCGGATGCGTTTGGCCCGTCCAGGTATCGCCATTCGTAGTGCGTCACCGATTTCAGCGGGTAGGGCGCTACCCGCATCGGCCGTCCCAGCATGCGGCGCACGGTCTCCATCGGCATGCCCGGCAGGACCAGGGCGAAGTTCTGTGGCGTGAGCACCTGGCGCAGCGCGGTCATCCGGCCATCCGGACCGATGGTGATCATGTAGTTCTTGTGCCCTTCGGGCTGGCGGCTGTATTCGAACACCCGGGCGCCGCCAGCCCCGTCCCAGACGGCCAGTGGCTCGCCAAAGCGCTTTCGCACGTCTGCTTCCGTGGCCACGCCTTCCTCCAGTTCGGCAATCCGTTGCGGGTCGCACCCCACCAGTGCCAGCCATGAGGCCATCAGTCCCATAAGTGCGTTTCTCCAGTGCATGCGTCGGCCCCGCTAAAATCTCCCCCATTCTGCCGAATTGCCCCACCATGCGACTTGCCCACTTCTTCCGCCGCCCTGACTACTCGTCCGACGCCACGCAGTTCATAGACGGGCTCAAGAGCGCCCAGCCGGCACTTGAGTCGCAGCAGCGCGCGGGTCGTGCGCTGCTGTGGGACAAGCAGGTCGACCGGGAAGCCTGGATCGAGTACCGTGAGGCGCAAGTTCCCCAGAAACCCTACGTGTACCAGACCGGATCCTGATTTTCTGGTCAAAACTGGCTCCAGCCCCCGTCCAGAATGCCTGAGCCGCTACAGTTTTGATAGCAAACATGAGCCATCCCCAGCCAGACGCCGTCCTCGCGGACCCGGCGCCTGAGCCGCTTGCCGCGATGCCCGAGGTGGTGGACCAGGTGGCGCTGGCGCGCCTGTACGGGGAGCCCCTGTTCTCCATGCCGACGGACCTGTACATCCCGCCGGACGCCCTCGAAGTCTTCCTGGAGGCCTTCGAGGGCCCGCTGGACCTGTTGCTGTACCTGATCCGCAAGCAGAACTTCAACATCCTGGACATCCCGATGGCGGGGGTCACGCGGCAGTACCTGGTCTACGTGGACGAGATCCGCAGCCGCAACCTGGAGCTGGCGGCCGAGTACCTGCTGATGGCAGCCATGCTGATCGAGATCAAGTCGCGCATGCTGCTGCCGCCGCGCAAGGTGGCCGAAGGACAGGAGGCCGAGGACCCGCGCGCCGAACTCGTGCGCCGCCTCCTCGAGTACGAACAGATGAAGCTGGCGGCAGCCCGCCTCAACGAGATGCCCCAGCTCGGGCGCGACGTGCTGCGCGCCCAGGTCTATATCGAGCAGGCGCTGCAGCCGCGATTCCCCGACGTGAACGTGGTGGACCTGCAGGAGGCCTGGCGCGACATCCTGCGCCGCGCCCGGCTGGTGCAGCACCACCGCATCACGCGTGAGGAACTTTCGGTGCGCGAGCACATGAGCATCATCCTGCGCAAGCTGCAGGGGCAGCGGTTTGTGGAATTCGAGCGGCTGTTTGACGCCAGCCGGGGCGTACCTGTGCTGATCGTCACCTTCATCGCCATGCTGGAACTGGCCAAGGAAGCCCTGATCGATGTGACGCAGGCCGAGGTCTACGCACCGATCTATGTTCGCCTGGCGTTCACGCCAGCCTGAGCGGATGAACGCCACAACCGCGTCTGACTTCGATGTGTTGATCGTGGGCAGCGGCCTGGCCGGCCTGTCCGCCGCGCTGCATCTGGCGCCCACTCACCGCGTGGCGGTGCTGACCAAGCGCGCCATGGCGGATGGCTCCAGTGGCTGGGCGCAAGGCGGCATCGCCGCTGTGCTCGCCGAGGGTGACACCTTTGACGCCCACGTGGACGACACGCTGGTGGCGGGTGCCGGACTCTCCGACCCGGCTGCCACACGCTTTGTCGTGGAGCATGCGCCGCAAAGCATCGCCTGGCTGCGCGAACTGGGCGTGCCGTTTTCCGAAGAGGACGGCCACCTGCACCTCACGCGCGAAGGGGGGCACAGCGCCCGGCGCATCGTGCACGTCACCGACGCCACCGGCGCGGCGGTGCAAAAGACGCTGATCGAGCATGTGCGGCGCACCCCCAACATCACGCTGTTCGAGCACCACACGCTGGTCGACCTGATCACCGGCAAGAAGCGCGGCATGCCGCTGAACCGTTGCCTGGGCCTGTATGCGCTGGACGAAGAAAAGGACGAAGTCCTGACCTTCCGCGCCCCGCACACCATTCTGGCCACGGGCGGGGCAGGCAAGGTGTATCTGTACACCACCAACCCCGACACCGCCACGGGTGACGGCATTGCGGCCGCCTGGCGCGCGGGCTGCCGTGTGTCGAACATGGAATTCATCCAGTTCCACCCGACCTGCCTGTACCACCCGCACGCAAAGTCGTTCCTGATCACCGAGGCCGTGCGGGGCGAGGGCGGCCGGCTGTTGCTCCCGGCCGCCGCCGGCGGCACGCGTTTCATGCCCAACCACGACGCCCGCGCCGAGCTGGCGCCCCGCGATATCGTGGCGCGCGCGATCGACTTCGAGATGAAGAAGCACGGCGTGGATTGCGTCTACCTGGACATCTCGCACCAGCCCCGGGAATTCCTGCTGGAGCATTTCCCCAACATCCATGCGCGTTGCCTGGAGCTGGGCATCGACATCACCCGCCAGCCCATTCCCGTGGTGCCGGCGGCGCACTACACCTGTGGCGGCATCCACGCCGACCTGTCCGGCCGGACCGACCTGCCTGGCCTGCACGCCATTGGCGAGACCGCCTATACCGGCCTGCATGGCGCCAACCGGCTGGCCAGCAACTCACTGGTCGAATGCATGGTGTTCGCCCGGGCGGCGGCGCTCGACATCCTGGCCACGCCGCTGGAACAGCCGCCCACGCTGCCGGCATGGGATGAGAGTCGCGTCACCGATGCCGACGAGGCGGTGGTGATTTCGCACAACTGGGACGAGCTGCGCCGCTTCATGTGGGACTACGTCGGCATCGTGCGCACCAACAAGCGTCTGGAGCGCGCGGCCCACCGCATCGCCCTGCTGCAGGACGAAATCCACGAGTTTTACGCGCACTTCCACGTCACGCGCGACCTGCTGGAGCTGCGCAACCTGGTGCAGGTGGCCGAGCTCATCGTGCGGTCCGCCCAGTCACGCCACGAAAGCCGCGGCCTGCACTACAGCCTGGACTACCCCGGCCTGGCCGACGAGGCCAGGCCCACGGTTCTTGCGCCCTGAGGCTCAGGCCGCACCGATATTGGGAACGAGCGCGCCGGCCGGTTGCCCGGCCTTGAGCGCGGCCGTGAAGGCCAGCATGCGGTCGATCGGCAAGCGTGCCCGAACACCCAGGGCCGGGTCGATTCGGATTTCGTTGCTGCCCGTCTCCAGCACATGTGCCAGCCCTGCCAGGCCGTTCATGGCCATCCAGGGGCAGTGCGCGCAACTCTTGCAGGTGGCGCTGTTGCCGGCGGTCGGGGCTTCGTAGAACACCTTGCCCGGATTGAGCGTGCGCAGCTTGTGCATCATGCCGTTGTCGGTGGCCACGATGAACTCGCTTGCGTCCATCTCACGCGCCGCCTTCAGGATGCCCGAGGTGGACCCCACCGCATGGGCCAGGGCCACCACGTCGGCGGGGCTCTCGGGATGCACCAGCACCTTCGCGCGTGGGTGTTCCTTCATGAGCGCTTCCAGCTCCACGGCCTTGAACTCGTCGTGCACGATGCATGAGCCGTTCCAGAACACCATGTCGGCGCCCGTCTCGCGCTGGATGTAGCCGCCCAGGTGCCGGTCCGGTGCCCACAGGATCTTGTGGCCCTTGTCCTTGAGCGCGCGCACGATGTCCAGCGCGCAGCTCGACGTAACCAACCAGTCGGAGCGTGCTTTCACCGCCGCACTGGTGTTGGCGTAGACCACCACGGTGCGCTCGGGGTGCTGCGTGCAGAAGGCGTTGAACGCGTCGATGGGGCAACCCAGGTCGAGCGAGCAGTTGGCGTCCAGGTCGGGCATCAGCACGCGCTTCTCCGGGCTCAGGATCTTGGCGGTCTCTCCCATGAACTTCACGCCCGACACCACGAGGGTCTGCGCCGCATGGTCGCGGCCAAAACGTGCCATCTCCAGGCTGTCGCTCACGATGCCGCCGGTTTCTTCGGCCAGGTCCTGCAGGTCGGGGTGCACGTAGTAGTGCGACACCATCACCGCGTTTCTTTCCTTGAGCAGGCGACGGATCCTGTCCTTCAGCTCGGCGCGCTGCTTCGGTCCTGGCTCCACCGGAACGCGGGCCCAGGCGTGCCGGGTCTCGCATACCGTGGCGCCGACGGTTTCGGGCTGCTCGTACTCGACATCAATGACCTTGCTCATTTCAGCTCCTGCAAACGCATCGAGAAGTCGGTGGCCTTGACATCCTTGGTCAGGGCTCCGATGGAGATGCGGTCCACTCCGGTTTCCGCAAGGGCGCGCACGCTGTCCAGTGTCACGCCGCCAGAGATTTCAAGAACCGCACGGCCAGCGTTGATTCGCACCGCCTCGCGCAGCACGGGCAGTGGCATGTTGTCCAGCAGGATCATTTGAGCACCTGCGCCCAGTGCTTCTTCCAGCTGTGCAAGGGTTTCGACCTCGATCTCCACAAAGCTTGCCTGCGCCGCCACGCGGGCGGCGGCCCGCAGCACCGGCGTCACGCCACCGGCCGCAGCGATGTGGTTTTCCTTGATCAGCACGGCGTCGTGCAGGCCGATCCGGTGGTTGGTGCCGCCGCCAGTCCTGACCGCGTATTTTTGCGCCAGGCGAAGGCCCGGCAGGGTCTTGCGCGTGTCCACGATCTGCGCACGTGTGCCTTTGACGGCATCGACATAGATCGCGGTTTTGGTTGCCACTGCGCTCAGCAGCTGGAGGAAATTCAGCGCCGTGCGCTCGGCGCTCAGCAACGCGCGCGCCGGGCCGTGCACCTCCAGCACCACCTGGTCAGGCTGGCTGCGCCGGCCTTCGGCCACATGCCAGGTGATGCGGGCGTCGGGCGCGAGCTGGCGGATGGCCGCTTCGGCCCATGGGGCGCCGCAGATCACTGCGGACTCGCGCACCAGGATGCGCGCGTGTGCCTGGCGCGACGGGTCCACCAGGCCGGCGGTCAGGTCAGCGGCACCGACGTCTTCGGCCAGCGCCCGCGCGGCATCGCTGCGGGCAAGCTCGCCAATCTCAGCGGGTGTAAAGCCAAATTTCATGGTGCCCCAGTCTGCGCCTATTTGCGGGTGATGCCCAGTTGCTGGATCACCCTGCCGTATTCGGATTCCAGCCGCCGCAGGCGCTGGATGAACTGCTCGGTCGACCCGCTGCCCGGCTCATTGCCGCCTTCGCGCATGCGGGCCGTCAACTCCGGTTCGGCCAGAACCAGGCTGATGTCGCGGTGGAGCTGTCGCACCACCGCTTCCGGGGTTTCCAGCGGAACAAACACACCGTGGCCGCCTTCCAGCAAGAAGCCGGGCCACAGCTCGGTGATCAGTGGCAGCCCGGATGGAACCCCTGCCAGATGGATGGGATGCGAAAGGGCCAGCGCCTTCAGCCGGCCAGACTCAACATGACGCCCCACCGCCTCCGAGGACAGGAAGATGAAGTCCACGTGCCCTCCCAGCAGGGCATTGACCGCAGGGCCGACACCGGGGTAGGGGATCGTCTTGACGTTGCCGCGCAGTCGCCCGGCCAGCTGTTCACAGGCCAGGCTCATCGGTCCTGGCGGCGCGCCGCAGTTGAGTCCGCCAGGCCGCTCCTGGCTCAGGCGAGCGAGGTCGCCGGCACCCGTCACCGGCAGCCCGGCCGTGGCCACCAGCACATAGCGGTCGATGGTGAGCTGGGCCACCGGACGCATGTCGGTCAGCCCCGAGAAGCTGTTGGCGTACAGCCAGGGGTTGATGACCACGCTGGTGCCCGTGACCAGTATCGTGCGCCCGTCCGGTTTGGCGCGCAGGGCGTACTCGGTGCCGATATAGGTGTTGGCCCCCGGCCGGTTCTCCACCACGTGCGCGTCACCGGTCAGTGCCGCCAGACGGTGCGCGACCAGCCGCGCGGTGAAGTCCAGATTGCCACCGGGCGGCGCAGGGACGACCACACGAACTGTCCGGCTCTCCTGGGCGCAGGCACCTTTGACCGGCCCGAACGCCAGCAGAACCGAGGCCAGCAGCACGGGCCAGAACGCGACGCGGCGCGACCCGCGATCCTGTGCCTTGCAGGCGCCCAGCAGGTTCACGCCGGCTCCGCCTTGTCGGGCGTGCCCAGGCGCATCTTCCTGCGCAGCACCTCCCGCTGGATCTTGCCCGCGTCGTTGCGCGGCAGGGACGGGACAGTGATGACGGCCTTGGGCCGCGCATGAACACCCAACGCCCGCGCGCAGCGCTCTTTCAGGGCTTCTGCATCCACAGGCCCGCCGGGCGCCACCACCACCGCCACCAGGACAGGGCCGCCCAGGGCGTCCTTGAGCAACACGGCGGCCGACTCAATGATCGCCGGGTCCTGCTGGATGACGGCCTCAAGCCGGGCGGGATCGATCTTTACGCCGGCCAGGTTGAGGACTTCGTTCTCGCGTCCGTCCAGATAGATCAGGCCGCTGAGCGTGAGACGGCCGATGTCGTTGGACTGGAACCAGCCGTCTTCGAAGGCTTCGGCACCGGAGCCGTCGCAATACCGCGTGGCCAGTCCGGCGCCGCGAAAGCGAAGGCGCCCGACCTGCCCGGTGGGCAGGGGCTTGCCGTCTTCGCCTGTCGCCTGGGCCTCGATCCAGGGCACCAGCCGTCCGGAACAGGCCGGGTCCCTGGCCTGGAGTTGTGCGTCGCTCATCGCCACCAGCCCGGTTTCAGCGGCGCCGTAATTGATGTAGAGGTCCGGACACACGTGCTCGCGCAACAGTGCGGTCAGCTGCGGGGAAACCGCTGCACCGCCGGCGTTCATGACCTTCAGCGACGGCGCGGGCCGGTGGTAGGACGAGGCCGGATCCTGCGCGAGCCGCGCAAGGCTCAGTGCCACGCCCGTTGTGGTGACCAGCTGGGTCGCGCCTTCTTCATGGATGGCTTTCAGCACCGTTTCGGCTTTCAGGTCCTGCGGCAGCAGCACGCAGGCGCCGCTGTACAGGGCGCGCAGCGAGTGGTGTACCGCGAAGTTCATCGCCACATCCATTGCAATCAGCACGCGGTCCTGCGGTCCGGTGGGGATCAGGCCGCGCGTCAGCACGGGCAGCTGGCACGAACCGCCGTGCGAGCGCTCGATGCCCTTGGGTGCGCCGGTCGTGCCCGACGACAGCGTAATCCGCCAGAGGTCGTGCGCCTCCATCTGCGCCAGAGGCGGGACGCGCAGGCCCGCTTCGGGCTTGGCCGAGAGCGCCGCGAAGGAAAACTGCCGCGCTGGCGGCACAACACTGTTGTCGAACGGTGTTTCGCGGGCATGGACCAGATGGGTCATGCCGGAAGCCCGGCCCGTGGCCTCCAGGCTCTCGGCGCTGACGGGCGTGGGCAGCGAGACAGATACCGCACCCAGGTGGGCGATGGCCAAAGTCAATGCCATGTTGGATACCGGGTTGCTGACCGTGTTGCCGATCCGGTGTCCGGGGCCAATGCCTGCTTCCTGCAGCCTTCCGGCCAGCAACAGCACCATCTTCAGGAAGTCGCGGTAGCTGGCCTCCTGGCCGCGCCAGCGGACCGCCAGGCGGTCGGGCGATTGCATCGCCTGACGCTCGAACACTTCAGCCACATTCATGATTCATGGTCCTTCACTCAGATCCGGTTCGTCCGGCTTCAGCTCCCCGTCGCAATTTCATGCGACGGCTCACGACCCATCAGCCCGGCCACCGCCGCAGCCGGTGTCAAGCGTCCTTCCAGGAGCTCGACCACGCTCTGCGCGATGGGCATTTCGACGCCAGCGTGTTTCGCACGCGCCACCACGGTGCGCGCGCTGTACACGCCTTCTGCAACATGGCCCAGGGACTGGATGGCTTCCTGCAGGCTGCGCCCTTGCGCCAGCATCAGCCCGACCCGGCGGTTGCGGCTGAGGTCGCCCGTGGCGGTGAGCACCAGGTCTCCCAGGCCCCCCAGCCCCATGAATGTCTGCGCCTGCGCCCCCAGGGCGGTACCCAGGCGCGTCATCTCGGCCAGCCCGCGGGTGATCAGGGCCGCGCGGGCGTTCAGCCCCAGGCCCAGGCCGTCGCACAGCCCCGTGGCGATGGCCAGCACGTTCTTGACGGCGCCACCGACCTCCACGCCCACGATGTCTTCGTTGCCGTAGACCCGCACCGTCGGTCCGTGAAACGCGTCCACCAGGGTGTCGCGCACGCGCGCCTGCTCACTGGCGGCGACGAGGGCGCAGGGCAGGCCCCGGGCGACTTCCTGCGCAAAGCTGGGGCCGCTGAGCACACCGCCCGCCACCGCGGGCGCGACGGCAGCGGCGATTTCGTGCCCCAGCAGTCCGTCGCCAGCGCTTGTCGACTCAAAGCCCTTGCACAGCCAGGCCACAGGGGCTTTGCAATCCGCCAGCATGGCCAGCGTGTGGCGCAGCGCAGCCATGGGGGTGGCCACGATCACAAGGTCCTGCGCCTGTGACAGTTGCATCAAGGCCTGCGCATCGCCTGTGTAAACCTGCAGCGCAACGGGCAGCGAGATGCCTGGCAGGTAGCGGGCGTTCTCGCGCTGGCGGTCCATGGCCTGCGCCTGGGCCGGGTCGCGCGCCCACAGCGTCACGGCATGCCGGGCGCTGGCGCTGACGGCGAGTGCCGTCCCCCACGCGCCCGCGCCGATCACTATGATTTTCATAGCGGCTCAGCTAGCATTGGCGGGGGCTACAGCCTGATTTGATCAGGAAGTGACGATGCGGGGCGCTTCTTCCGTCGCCTGGGCCTGCTGCTGCTCGTACATGGCCTGGAAGTTGATTTCCGCCAGGTGCACAGGCGGGAAGCCGGCGCGTGTGATCAGGTCGGACACATTGCTGCGCAGGTACGGGTACACGATCTGCGGGCAGGCAATGCCCATCACTGGCCCCATCTGCTCGTCGGGCAGGTTGCGGATCTCGAAAATGCCGGCCTGCTTGACCTCGACCAGGAACACGGTGCGGTCCTTGATCTTGGTTTGCACGGTGGCGGTCACCGCCACCTCGAAAATGCCATCGGCCACGGGCGTGGCCTCCACACCCAGCTGGATGTCCACTGCGGGCTGCTCCTGCTCGACCAGGATGCCCGGGGAATTGGGTTGTTCCAGGGACGCTTCCTTGAGGTACACGCGCTGGATCTGGAACAGTGGGTCTTGCGAGTCGGCCATGATGGGGTGGGGTGCTTTCAGATGATGAAGACAGCTGGCTGCGGCATGCCGCGCCAGCCGGAAGAACAGGGATTATCTCAGCCCGGGAGGGCGTCTCAGGCGGCGCCCAGCAACGCCTGCAGCTCGCCCTGCCGGTCGAGGGCCATCAACTCGTCGCAGCCCCCCACGTGGGTGTCGCCGATGAAGATCTGGGGTACCGTGCGCCTTCCGGTGATTTCCATCATCTGCATGCGCTGCGCGGGGTCCAGGTCAACGCGGATCTCGTCGATCTGCGACACACCCCTGGAGGCCAGTATCTGCTTGGCGCGGATGCAGTAGGGGCAGACCGCAGTGGTGTACATCTTGATGCTGGGCATGGCAGATCCGGCAGGGCAGGGGTTTTCAGGACTTTTCCAGAGGCAGGTTAGCGGATTTCCAGGCGCCCAGCCCGCCCGCCATCGATTGGGCCTTCTCGTAACCCAGCTTTTTGGCGATGGCCACCGCACGGCCCGACCGCGCGCCCGTGGCACACACCAGGATCAGCGGGTTGTCCCGGTGCTTCACTTCCGAGGCCAGCCGCTCCTCCAGCTGGCCCAACGGGATGTTGCGGGCGTCGACGACATGGCCAGCGGCGAACTCGTCCGCCTCGCACACGTCCACGACGACGGCTTTCTCGCGGTTCATCAGCATCACCGCCGCGCTGGGGCTGAGGGTGCCGCCCTGCGCGCCGCGCGTCACGGCAGGCCACACCAGCATGGCGCCCGCGGCAAAAGCCACAGCGATCAGCGTCCAGTTGTCGAGGAAAAACTTCACTTCAGACCTTTCAGGGTTCCGTGGGATAACCGCCAATTCTAAAATGGCGGCCTCTTTCGCATCCTGACCGGTCCCTCCGCATGTACAAGCTCGTCCTGATCCGCCACGGTGAATCCACCTGGAACCTCGAAAACCGTTTCACCGGATGGACCGATGTCGACCTCACTCCCACCGGGGTCAATCAGGCCCGCGAGGCCGGGCGCCTGCTGCGCGCCCAGGGGTATGACTTCGACCTGGCCTACACCAGCGTGCTCAAGCGCGCCACGCGCACGTTGTGGCACGTGCTGGACGAAATGGACCGCACCTGGTTGCCTGTGGTGCACAGCTGGCGCCTCAACGAGCGCCACTATGGCGCCCTGCAGGGCCTCAACAAGGCCGACATGGCCAGGCAGTACGGTGACGCCCAGGTGCTTGTGTGGCGCCGCAGCTACGACACCCCTCCTCCCGCGCTGGAGCCGACCGACCCGCGCAGCGAACGGGGCGATGTGCGCTACGCCGCCCTGGACCCCGCCCAGGTGCCGCTGACCGAATGCCTCAAGGACACGGTCGCGCGCGTGCTGCCCTTCTGGAACGACGCCATCGCCCCGGCGATCCGTTCGGGCCAGCGGGTGGTGGTGGCGGCGCACGGCAACTCCATCCGGGCGCTGGTCAAGTACCTGGACGGCGTCTCCGACGCCGACATCGTGGGCCTGAACATCCCCAACGGTGTTCCGCTGGTCTATGAACTGGACGGGTCGCTGCGGCCGCTGCGCCACTACTACCTTGGCGACGCCGAGGCGGTCGCCCGCGCCGCGGCGGCCGTGGCCAGCCAGGGCAAGGCCTGAGGCTGTCGCGGCCATTGGCGGCGCACCCTCTTCGTGAACCTTTACACAAATTGCCAGAACTCGCGGAACCCCGGCGCGCCCCGGGCTTCCAAGGTGTATATTGATCCGCTCTCCTGAGGTGCTTATGGGCCAGAAACTGAAAATCGCAGGTTGGATCTCCGTTGGCGCGCTCGCCGGCGTCATGACCACCGTGTCGCTGCAATCCGTCGCGCAGCGCTCGCTGGCGCCCCTGCCGCTTGAGGAATTGCAGCAGCTGGCCGCGGTGTTCGGCATGGTCAAGACCGACTATGTGGAGCAGGTCGACGAGAAGAAGCTCATCACCGACGCGATCTCCGGCATGGTTGCCAGCCTGGACCCTCACTCGCAGTACTTTGACAAGAAGTCCTTCAAGGAATTCCGCGAGGGCACATCGGGCCGTTTCGTCGGCGTGGGTATCGAGATCGGCATGGAAGACGGCCTGGTCAAGATCGTCTCCCCCATTGAAGGCTCGCCGGCGTTCCGCGCCGGACTCAAGCCCAACGACCTCATCACCCGCATCGACGACACGGCCGTGCGTGGCCTGACGCTCAACGAGGCGGTCAAGCGCATGCGCGGCGAACCCAACACCAAGGTCCTGCTCACCATCCTGCGCAAGGACGAGAACCGCACCTTCCCGGTAACGATCACCCGGGAGGAAATCCGCACCCAGTCCGTGCGCGGCAAGGTGGTCGAGCCGGGCTACGCCTGGATCAGGCTGTCGCAGTTCCAGGAGCGCACGGTCGACGATTTCGTCAAGAAGGTCGAAGAGGTCTACAAGCAGGACCCCAACCTCAAGGGCCTGGTGCTGGACCTTCGCAACGACCCGGGCGGCCTGCTGGACGCAGCGGTTGCCATCTCTGCGGCCTTCCTGCCTGAGAACGTGCCAGTGGTGTCCACCAACGGCCAGCTCGCCGAGAGCAAGATGGTCTACAAGGCTGCCCCCGAGGCCTACCAGCGCCGCGGCGGGGCCGACCCGCTCAAGCGCCTGCCCGCCGCCCTGAAGAACGTCCCGCTGGTGGTGCTGGTCAATGAAGGCTCTGCCTCGGCCAGCGAGATCGTGGCCGGCGCGCTGCAGGACCACAAGCGCGCCACCATCATGGGCAGCCAGACGTTTGGCAAGGGCTCGGTGCAGACCGTGCGCCCCCTGGGCCCCGACACCGGACTCAAGCTCACGACCGCGCGGTACTACACCCCCAACGGCCGGTCGATCCAGGCCAAGGGCATCATGCCCGACGTGCTGGTGGACGAGTCCGAGGAAGGCAACCCGTTTGCCGCACTGCGCACCCGCGAGGCCGACCTGGACAAGCACCTTGGCAGCGGCCAGGGCGCCGAGCAGAAGGACGCCGCCCGCGAGAAAGCCCGTGAGGAAGCCCGCAAGAAGCTTGAGGAAGAAGCCCGCAAGCCGCAGGCCGAACGCCGCCCGCCCGAGTTCGGCAGCGAAAAGGACTTCCAGCTGAACCAGGCGCTCAACCAGCTCAAGGGCCGTCCGGTGATGGTCAGCAAGACGCAGGTCGAGCGCAAGGACGAGAAGAAGGAAAATTGAACGACGGCCAGCTGCTGCGGTACTCGCGGCACATCCTGCTGGACGACATCGGCATTGACGGCCAGGAGCGGCTTCTCGCATCGCATGCCCTGGTGATCGGTGCCGGCGGGCTGGGCTCGTCGGCGGTGCTGTACCTTGCTTCCGCCGGGGTGGGGCGCATCACTGTGCTGGACCACGACGACGTGGATGCCACCAACCTGCAGCGCCAGATCGCGCACACCCTGGATCGCATCGGCCGTCCCAAGGCCGAGTCGGTGCGCGAGGCGGTGCGCGCGATCAATCCCGACGTGCAACTTGTTCCCCGCGTGCAGCGGGCCGACACCGCGTTGCTGGACGAACTGGTGCCCCAGGCTGGCGTGGTGCTGGATTGCTGCGACAACTTCGAGACCCGCCAGGCCGTCAATGCCGCGTGCGTGCGGCACGCGCGGCCGCTCGTGTCCGGTGCGGCCATCCGGTTTGACGGGCAGCTGTCGGTGTTTGACGTGCGCACGCCCGCGCAGCCCTGCTACGCCTGCGTGTTCCCGCCCACGATGGCGTTTGAGGAGACGCGTTGCGCCGTGCTGGGGGTGTTTGCGCCCATGGTCGGCATCATCGGCACGCTGCAGGCGGCCGAGGCACTCAAGCTGCTTTGCGGTGCCGGCACGCCCGCGGCCGGCCGGCTGCTGATGCTGGACGGGCGCAGCATGGAGTGGAGCGAGGTGCGCGTGCCGCGCGACCCGGCATGCCCGGTGTGCGGCCCGCACCGGCACTGATGGGCGGCCAAGGCGGCTAGCCCATGCTGCGGGGGGCACGACCGCCCCGGCGGCGGTCGGCCTTGGGGAGTTCGGCGTGTTTCACCATCTGGTCGGCGCGCCGCTGCAGCGCGTCCAGCGCGGTGTCCAGGCGCACGACATCGGCTGGCGCCAGGGCACCCAGCAAATCCTTGTTGATCTGGATGACCATGGGCAGCATGGCGGTGTGCAGTTCGCGCCCGGCTTCGGTGAGGGCCAGCGCCACCTGACGTCGGTCGCCGGGGCGCTGCGCACGCAGCAGCAGCTTCTTCGTCACCAGCGAGGTGATGGCTCGGGATGTCCGGGCGCGGTCCAGCTGGGCGCGCTGCGCGAGCTGGGACGACATCATTCCCTCGTCCTGCGCCAGCAGCGCCAGGATGCGCCACTCGCGCCGGGTGATCCCGAATCGCCCCTCGCACAGGCGGATCACCATGCTGCCGGCGACGCTCAGCAGGCGGTTGACGCGGTAGAGAAACAGGTCGTCCAGCGAGGCGGGCGTGACAAGGCGCGAGGCAGTGGCCATGCGGGTATTCCGGGGTGATGATTGATTAGATCAATCAATTGTCCGGGGACTACAGTGGGCCTGCAATCCGGGTGAGCCCGGCCGCCCAACCAGGAGATTTCCACATGCACACCCGACGCTCCCATCTCGCCTGCGCCCTGGGCGCCGCCCTTGCCCTGCTGGCCCTGCCCACGCAGGCCCAGGACAAGCCGCCGCTGAAGATCATGGTCGGCTTTCCGCCTGGCGGTTCGGCCGACGTGCTGGCCCGCCTGATCGGCGACGCGATCAAGGACGATTTTTCCAGCGTGATCGTGGACAACAAGCCTGGCGCCGGGGGGCGCCTGGCCTTGAACCTCACCAAGGCCGCCAAGCCCGACGGCCAGACGGTCGTCGTGCTGCCCAGCGGGCCGATGGTGCTGTTTCCCCACGTGTACAAGAAGCTCGAGTACGACGCGGTCAAGGACTTCACCCCCGTCTCGCAGATCGCGCGCTTCCAGTTCGGCGTGGTCGCCGGCCCGGCGGTCGCGGTGAAAAACGTGTCCGAGATGGTGGCCGCGGCCAAGGCCGACCCGAGGGGCGCCACCTACGGTACCCCGGGGCAGGGCACGCTGCCGCACTTCATGGGCGTGCTGCTGGAGCAAAGCACCGGCGCGGCGTTCACCCATGTGCCGTTCCAGGGCGGCGCGCCGGCCAATACGGCGCTGCTGGGCGGCCACATCGGCTACAAGTTTGACGTGGTGTCCGAGACCGCCCAGCTGCACAAGGAGGGCAAGGTCCGCATCATTGCCGTGACCGGCAGCACGCGCGACGCACAGGTGCCCGAGGTGCCCACGCTCAAGGAACAGGGCATCAACATGGATGCGACCGCCTGGTTCGCCATGTACGGGCCAGCCGGCATGGCGCCCGAGGCCCTGGCCCGGCTGGAGCGTGCCGTGCAGCGCGCCGTCAAGTCGCCTGCCATCCAGAAGCGCCTGCTCGAGCTGGGTTACGAGCCCATCGGGTCGAGCTCTGCCGAGCTGGCTGCCGCGCAGCGCACCGACCTGGCCCGCTGGGAGAAGCCCATCAAGGCCACAGGCGTGAGCCTGGATTGACCGGTTGCTATCGTTTTAGTAGCAGATCCGCAAGCGTGGACGGGGGCTGGAGGCCAATTTGATGATGAATTTTGAACGTGAACCCCGGCGCGGCCGCTCGCTGGTCGTGCTGGGTGCACTGGCTTGCGCCAGCGCCCTCTCCCTTCTGAGCAACACTGCATTGGCCCAGGCCGTCTGGCCCACCAAGCCGGTGAAAATCCTGGTGGGTTCGCCGCCAGGTGGACCGTCCGACATCACCGCGCGGCTGTTCGCCGAACATCTGGGCCGGCGTGGTCAGTCGGTTGTGGTCGAAAACCGCCCGGGCGCCGGCAACAACCTGGCTGCCGGCGTGGCTGCGAAGGCCGAACCCGACGGGCACACCCTGGTGCTGAGCCCGGACACGGTGGTGACGATCAATCCCCTGGTCTATGCCAATCCGGGCTTTGACGCCCGCTCGGACCTGGCCCACGTGTCCATCCTGACGAGCTTCTCGCAGATGCTGGTGTGTCACCCCTCGGTGGGTGTCAAGTCGGCGGCCGAACTCGTGGCGAAGGCCAAGGCACAGCCGCTGCACTACGCGTCGGGCGGCCCCGGCGTGCCGGGACACCTGGCGTCCGAGATGTTCCTGCAGACGGCGGGGGTCCGGATGACCCACGTGCCCTATCGCGGGCCCGCACCGGCAACCACCGCTGTTCTCGCCGGCGAAGTTGCCTGCGGTTTCCTGGCCACGCCCACGGTCATCCCGCATGTGAAGGCCGGCAAGCTCGTGGCACTGGCGGTTTCGTCGGGGGCGCCATCGCCACTGGCACCGGAGGTGCCCACGCTGGCAGCGGCCCTCTCACAACCCGGACTGGACGTGAGCTTCCGGCTGGTGTTGCAGGTGGCCCGGTCAACCCCCGCGCCGGTTCTGGCCGAAATCGAGCGCACGGCGGCCGAGATCATGAAGCAACCCGACGTTCGCACACGCCTGCTGGCCAGCGACCTGGTGGCGCTGGGGACGGGCAGTGCCCAGACCCAACAGACCCTGGCGGCCGAAATCGCGCGATGGGAGCCACTCGTGCGCCAGCTGGGCCTCAAGGCCGACTGAGCGATGGCGGGCCGGCCCAACATTGTTTTCATCGTTGCCGACGACCTGGGCTTTGCCGACCTCGGCTGCTATGGCGGGCGAGAGCCCGTGTCGCCCGTGCTGGACGGTCTGGCCGCCAACGGGCTGCGGCTGACCAACGGCTACAGCAACTCGCCGGTGTGCTCGCCCACGCGCTTTGCGCTCATGACGGCGCGCTACCAGTACCGCCTGCGCGGCGCGGCCGAAGAGCCCATCAACAGCAGGAGCCGAAGCAGCACCACGCTGGGCCTGCCGCCCCAGCACCCCACGCTGCCATCGTTGCTGCGGGGCGCGGGCTACCGCACCGCGCTCATGGGCAAGTGGCACCTGGGCTATCCGCCGGCTTTTGGACCGCTGCGCTCGGGCTACGAGGAATTCTTCGGCCCCATGTCCGGCGGGGTGGACTACTTCACCCACTGTGGCACCAACGGCGCGCACGACCTGTACTTTGGCGAGGAAGAAAAGCGCGAGGACGGTTACCTCACCGACCTGATCTCGCGTCGCGCCGTGGACTGGGTGGAGCGCATGGCGCATGGCGCTCAGGAGGGGCAGCCCTTCTTCCTGAGCCTGCACTACACCGCGCCGCACTGGCCCTGGGAGACGCGCGACGACGCCGCGCTGGCGCAGGAGATCAAGGACAACCTCTTCCACCTGCACGGCGGCAACATCCACACCTACCGCCGGATGATCCAGCACATGGACGAAGGCATCGGCTGGGTGATGGACGCACTGCGCCGACACGGCCTGGAGCGCGACACGCTGGTTGTCTTTACCAGCGACAACGGCGGCGAGCGCTTCAGCGACAACTGGCCGCTGGTGGGCGGCAAGATGGACCTGACCGAAGGCGGCATTCGCGTGCCCTGGATCGCGCACTGGCCTGCCGCCATCGCGGCCGGTGGCACCAGTGCCCAGCTGTGCATGACGATGGACTGGTCGGCCACGATGCTGGACGCCGCCGGCGTGGACCCCGACCCTGCCTATCCGCTGGACGGTGTGTCGCTGATGCCGGTGCTGCGCGATGCAGCGCACCGGTTTGCGCGACCGCTGCACTGGCGCATGAACCACCGCGGCCAGCGCGCCCTGCGCGACGGCGACTGGAAATACCTGCGTGTGGACGGCCACGACTACCTGTTCAACATCCCCGCCGACGAGCGCGAGCGCGCCAACATGGCCGCGCAAGAGCCCCAGCGCCTCGCAGCAATGCGCGCCGACTGGGAGGCCTGGCACGCCACCATGCCGCCCATCCCCGAAGACGCCACCGTGAGCGTGGGCTACTCCGCCAAAGACATGCCGCAGCGGTGAGTCCACCCACTAGGATGGAGGCATGAGCGCCCCCCGTGACCTGAGCCGCTGGTTTCCTTTCCTGTCCTGGCCGCGCCCCGACGCGGCCTTGCTGCGCGGGGAGATCGGCGCGGGGCTGACGGTGGCGCTGGTGATGATTCCGCAGTCGGTGGCCTATGCCGCGCTGGCGGGCATGCCTGTGATCACCGGGTTGTATGCCGCGCTGCTGCCGGCGCTGGTGGCAGTGCTGCTGGGCAACTCCACCCGCGTCTCGGTCGGCCCGGCCGCGCTGACCTGCCTGCTGGTGGCGGCGTCGCTATCGGGCCTGGCACAGCCGGGCAGCCCGCACTGGGTGGCGCTGGCGGTGTGGCTCGCCATCCTGTCGGGTCTGATCCAGCTGGCGCTGGGCGCGGGCGGCTTTGGCTGGGTGCTCAACCTCATCAGCGTGCCGGTGCTCACCGGCTTCACTCAGGCGGCCGCGCTGCTGATCATGGCCTCGCAGTTGCCGGCGTTTCTGGGCCTCAGGGGCGGACTGTCCAGCCTGCTGACTCAGCCGCAGTTTGACGTGCGTTCACTGGCCTTTGGCGTGGGCAGCCTTGCCCTGCTGGTGCTGGGCAAGCGCCTGGCGCCTCGCCTGCCGATGGTGGTGCTGGTGATGTGCGGGGCGGCGGTTGTCAGCCGCTTCAGCGGGTATTCGGCCACGGGCGCCATCATCGGCAACCTGCCTTCGGGCCTGCCATCGTTTTACTGGCCCGAATTGCCGGGCTGGGACACCTTCGGCGCGCTGCTGGTGCCGGCCATGGTGATCGCGCTGGTGAGCTTTCTGGAGACGGCAGCCAGTGCCAAGATCGAGGCACGCCGCGACGGCCGGCTCTGGAACGACAACCAGGACCTGATCGCCCAGGGCATGGCCAAACTGGCGTCGGCGTTCTCCGGCAGCTTTGCCACCAGTTCGTCGTTCTCGCGCTCGGCCATCGCGCTGTACGCGGGCGGGCGCACGGGCTGGTCCACCGTGGCCATGGCGGGCTTTGTGCTGATGGCGTTGCTGTTCCTGACACCGCTGCTGTTCCACGTGCCGCTGGCTGTGCTGGCCGCGGTGGTGCTCACCGCCGTGGCCACCTTGCTCAAGCCCATGGCCCTGCCACGCCTGTGGCGCATCGACCGCGCAGAGGCCGTCACCGCGGGCATCACCTTTGCCGTGACGCTGCTGACCGCCCCGCGCATCTACTGGGGCGTGCTGGCCGGTGTGCTGATGGGCCTGGCGCACTTCCTGTACCACCGGCTGCACCCGCGCATCATCGAAGTGGGCCTGCATCCCGACGGCAGCCTGCGCGACCGCCACCTTTGGAAGCTGCCGCCGCTGGCCGCGCATCTCTACGCCCTGCGCATGGACGACGAGCTGGATTTCGCCTCGGCCAGCGCCTTCGAGCGCGCCATCTCCGACCACCTGGCCGCGCATCCGGACACGCGCCATGTCTGCCTGTTCGCGCAGCCCATCAACCGCATCGATGCCACCGGGGTGGAAGGCTTTGCCCAGCTGCGCGCCGGCCTGGCCGAGCGTGGCATCACGCTGCACATCAGCGGCATCAAGCTGCCGGTGGAACGTGTGCTGCGCCGCGCCGGCGCGCTGGACGAAGCACCGCTGCTGCGCATGTACCGCACCGATGCGGATGCGCTGCAGGCCCTGCGCGCGCTGCCTGGGGCAGAGGCTGCCGCAGATCTGGCGGCGGCCGAGGCCTGAGCCTCAGCCCGGGGCAGCACCCGCCGGCCGCTCCAGCGCGTACAGCAGTTTCTCGGGCCCGTCCGCAGGCAGGTGCAGTGTGCGCTGCAAGTTCATGCCCAGGCCCTCCAGCAGCCGGCGCGAGGGCGCGTTGTGCGGCAGGGTGATGGCCACGATGCGCGGCAGGTCCAGCGCGCCAAAACCGTGCTCGAGCACAGCCCGCGCGGCCTCCAGCGCATAGCCCTGGCCGCGGTGCGCCGGCGGCAAGGCAAAGCCGATGTCCGCGTCGTCCAGCCCCGCGCGGCGCACCAGGCCGCAGATGCCGACGGGCGGGCCCGCAGAGCGGTCGCCCTTGTTTCCCGAGTCGCGCAACGCCACCCGGTACAGGCCGTGGCCGTGCTGCGCGTACATCGCCAGGGGGCCGTCGCGCAGGTAGGCGCGTGCGTCGTCCAGCGTGCGCACGCCCTTGTCGCCAATGAAAGCCAGCCACTGCGCGTCGTTCACCAGCTGCAGGATGAAGGGCGCATCCTCCAGCGTCAGCAGGCTGAGCGTGAGGCGCGGGGTCTGCGCGATGATGGGGCTGGCAGGCATGACGGCGATTGTTGCGCGGACTGACCCTGGCGCGAAAGGCCTGTCGCGCCCTCAGGCCGTGACGATCCAGCCTTCCAGCGCGTCAAACGACGCTGGCAGGCCGTAACCGGGCGCGCCCTCGCGCTGTGCCCAGGCGGCCTGCATCAGGCAGAGCACCGCGTCCAGGCTGTCGCCGCTGGCGTCGGCGGCGAGTGCGTCGCGCTGCGCGTGCGTCAGCTTCAGGTGCAGGGCCAGACGGGTCTGGCCGTGTTCCAGCGCGGTGATCAGGTCCTTGCGGGCGATCAGGCGCTCGGGGGTCTGCTTGGCGCGGTCGTCGCTTTTGTAGCTGGTGTGGCCCAGCACTTCGCGCGCGAGCAGGCCGGGGTAGGCCTCCAGCGCCACGCGGCTGGCGTCACCCTGGTGCAGGCCGGGCAGGTGCGCGCCCGCGGCCAGAAGCGGTGGCACGCCCGCGTGCAGCATGTAGGCCACCGGCGGGTTGACCCACTTCATGCTGGGGCTGGAGCCTGCGGGGCCGTCGGTGGCCCGGTGGGCAAATTTGCCGCCTGCAGGCCGCGCGTTGCAGAACGCGACGAGCTGGTCGCGGATGTCCGCGCGGCTCAGGGCCACGTAGTGCGTGATGCAGGCATGCCACTGCATGGGCCAGCCCAGCGATTCCACCAGCTCGCGCGGCAGGCCAAAGGGGAAATCAAACCCGCCCACCCAGGCCTGCGGCTGGGCCAGCCAGGCGGCAAAGGCGGGCAGGGTGTCCAGCCGTTCGAGCCGCTGCAGCACCACGCGTGCGCCAGCCCGGTGGCCCAGGGCCAGGACGATCGGTTTGCGGCGGGTGGGGCTGCTGGAGAAGTCGCAGCCTATTAAGTCAGGCACGCCCGATGATGGATGCGGTGGCCATCAGCTCTTCCAGCAGGGCCAGCGACACCTTGCCCGACACGGCGTACGGGTCCAGTTCGGGGCGCTCGGAGTACTTGAGCAGGATCGAGTGGTTGAGCTTGGACAGGTTGACCTGCCCCATCGTCCAGCCGCCAAAGCGGCGCTCGGAGATTTCTTCGTAGTGCAGCAGCACGACGTCCTTGTGGCGAGCGTCCTTCTGGATATGGCCAAACAGGTCGCTCACGGCCATGCGACCGCCTTCGATGGCCTGCAGGAAGATGCCTCCGCCGTAGCAGAGAATGCCGGTGATGCCGCAGGTCGGGTTGGACTGGCGCGACTGCATCAGGATGGCTTCGATCGCTTCGGCGCTGGTGTCCACCGCGCGGCTGGCATAGAGCAGGCGTACAAGCATGGCGTGGGGCTTTCAGTTCTTGCCGGGGATCAGGGCGAGGAATTCGCGGCGCAGGGTGGAGTCCTTGAGGAACACGCCGCGCATGACCGAGTTGATCATCTTGCTGTCCATGTCCTTCACGCCGCGCCAGGCCATGCAGTAGTGGCTGGCTTCCATCACGATGGCCAGGCCGTCGGGCTGGGTTTTTTCCATGATCAGGTCGGCCAGCTGGACGACGGCTTCCTCCTGGATCTGCGGACGGCCCATCACCCACTCGGCCAGGCGGGCGTATTTGGACAGGCCGATGACGTTGGTGTGCTCGTTGGGCAGCACGCCGATCCAGATCTTGCCGATGACGGGGCAGAAGTGGTGGCTGCAGGCGCTGCGCACGGTGATCGGGCCGACGATCATCAGCTCGTTGAGGTGCTCGGCGTTGGGGAACTCGGTGATGGCGGGCGCCTTGACGTAGCGGCCCTTGAAGACCTCCTGCACGTACATCTTGGCCACGCGGCGCGCCGTGTCGCTGGTGTTGTGGTCGCGCTCGGTGTCGATCACCAGGCTGTCGAGCACACCCTCCATCTTGCCGGCCACTTCGTCGAGGAGCTTTTCCAGCTCACCGGGCTGGATGAAATCGGCGATGTTGTCGTTGGAGTGGAAGCGCTTGCGGGCGGCCTGGATGCGCTCGCGGATCTTGACCGACACCGGCGTGCCAGCCGGGTCGTCGGCTGCGTTCATGGAGGGTTCAGCTTTCATCAACATCCAAGGATGCTAACACCGCCCCGCGGGAGCACAAGTCACAAGGGTTTTTGGCCCTCAGCCCGCATGGGGGCTTGCTGACCCGCTATGAAATACATAGCGGATTTGGAGCCTGAACTGCCCTTCATCCCAGCTTGGTCTCGGGATCAGGCTGGCCGGTCGCTCTGCTCCGCTCATGTCCCCCGGATCGGGCTGCGCCCAATCCTCCTCCTTTACTTCGCTGCGCAGAGCGCCCGACCCACCTGATCCAGCGGTGTTGTGGGCGCGGAGCCGCTTGAACACCACCATACAGCGGGTTGGCGGTGATGGGTGCCCGCCGAAGCGAGGTAAAGGAGGAGGGCCGGGCGCAGCCCGGGCCGGGGGACACGAGCGCAGGCGGGTGCCCGTCGCCGTCAATCCGCGGGCTAGAAACCGGGTGATCCGCGGCAAATCACAAGCCGAATCGCCCTCCAGCCCCCGTCCAAACTCGCTGGCCCGCTACAAAAACCATAGCGTTCCAGCGCGCCAGCCCCTCAATACCGCTTCCCCGCAATCAGCAGCAAGAAGCGCATCAGGCCGTAAGCCAGCCAGCCCAGGGCGCGGGTGGTCAGGCTGCGGCGGGCATAGGCTTCGGGCAGCACGGGCTGGCCCTGGTGTTCGATGGCTTTCAGCAGCCGGGCGTGCAGCTCGCCGGCAAAGGCGCTGTCGCGCACCACCACGTTGGCCTCGCGGGCCAGCAGCAGGCTCAGCGGGTCCAGGTTGGACGAGCCCACCGTCGCCCATGGTTTGGGGCCGTGCGCGTCGATCACGGCCACCTTGGCGTGCAGGAAGCTGGGCGCGTACTCGTGCAGCTCGGCGCCGTGCGCCAGCAGCAGGCCATAGACGGGGCGGCTGGCGTAGTACTGCATGAAGTACTCGTAGCGGCCCTGCAGCAGCAGCTGCACGCGCACGCCGCGCTGCATGGCCACCACCAGCGCGCGGCGCAGCCGCCGTCCGGGCAGGAAGTACGCGTTGGCAATGACAATTTCCTGCTGCGCCTCGCCAATGGCCTTGAGGTACGCCTTCTCGATCTGCCGCCGGTTTCGCAAATTGTCCCGAAATACGACCTCAGCCCGCATGGAGCCTTGTTTTTCTGCTATCAAATTAGTAGCGTTTGTCGGCTGGATGGTCTGTGGTGATTGCAGCCGGATCGACTCCCACGCGGCGGCAAAGTCGCGCGCTCGGGCGGCGCGCATGGCCTGGGTGCGCCGCCACAGCTGCTGCATGGCGTCGCGCATGTCGGCCAGCAACGGGCCCTGCACGCGCACCGCGTAGTCCAGCCGCGGGTGTTGCAGCACGCCGTGGTTGGGGTCGTGCAGGTCGTCCAGCACGTTGATGCCGCCGCAAAAGCCCAGGCCACCGTCCACCACGCACAGCTTGCGGTGCAGCCGCCGCCAGCGGTTGGGGATGAGCAGGCCCAGCCAGCCCAGCGGTGCATAGCGGTGCCACTGCACGCCCGCGTCGTCGAATCGCGCGACCCAGTCGGGGGGCAGCTCGGGTGTGCCAATGCCGTCCATCAGCAGCTGCACGCGCACGCCGCGGCGCGCGGCGTGCACCAGCGCGGCGGCCACGTCGGCGCCACTGGCGGTCAGGTCAAAGATGTAGGTTTCCACCAGCACTTCGGTGCGGGCGGCGTCGATGGCCCGCACCATGGCGGCAAACAGCTCGTGCGCGCCCTGCAGCAGCTCGATGCGGTGGCCGTCGCGAAGGGCTGGCATGCGTCCTGGGTCCGTGGCGTCAGGCCGACCCGGGCAGGGCAAATTCGGCGATCAGCGGCAGGTGGTCCGACATGCGCCACCAGGCGCGCCCGTGCGGCACGTGGGCCGACACCGCGCGCAGTCCGCGCACATAGATCCGGTCCATGTGCAGCAGGGGCGCACGAGACGGAAACGTGGGCAGGCGCACGGCATCAAAGGTCTGCAGGCCCATGCTCTTCAGGGGGTGGTGCAGGCGTTCACCCCAGTCGTTGAAGTCGCCGGCCACGGCCAGCAGCGCGTCTGGCGGCACCTCGCGCGCCAGGTAGCGGCCCAGCTGGTCCACCTGGCGCAGCCGACTGCCATGGATCAGTCCCAGGTGCACCACCACCACGTGCACGGTCTGGCCCTCCACGCGCACCTGGCTGTGCAGCAGGCCGCGCTGCTCGAAGCGGTGGTCGCTCATGTCCTCGTGGCCGGTGGTGTCTACCGGCCAGCGCGAGAGCAGGGCATTGCCGTGCTCGCCGTGGCGGGTGAAGGCGTTGGTGCGGTAGATGGCCTCGTAGCCCTCGGGGGCCAGGTAGTCGGCCTGGGGCTGCTCGGGCCAGCGCTCAAAGTGGTGCTGCTCGCGCCGGTGCACGCTGCGCACCTCCTGCAGGCAGACGATGTCGGCGTCCATCTGCTCCACGGCGTGCACCATGTCGTGGATCTCCAGCCGGCGGCGCGGGCCGATGCCACGCACCCCCTTGTGGATGTTCCAGGTGGCGATGCGCAGGAGGTGGTCGGTGCTCACGCGGCAAATTGTGGCAGCAGCAGGATCGCTTCGGCGTTGGAGGGCGAGAAGCACCGGTCCGCGGCCTCGCGCCAGGGCAGCCAGGTGTGGTCGGTGTGCTCGCGCGGGCTCAAGGTCACCGGCGTGCCTGCGGGCACGCGCAGGCCGAACACATGCTCGGTGTTGCGCGTGACGCCCGGCGCGTAGCGGTGCCGGTAATGCAGGTAGATGTCGTAGTGGTTGATGAGGCGCCAGTCGCGGAGCTCGCAGCCGGGCGAGAGGGCGTCGATGCCGGTTTCCTCGGCCACCTCGCGGCGGCAGGTGTCCAGCAGCGGCTCATCCATCGCGTCCTTGGAGCCGGTGACGGATTGCCAGTGCCCCACGGCGTCGGCGCGGTGGATCAGCAGCACGTCCAGCGCGGCGGTGTGGACGACCACCAGCACGGACTCAGGGATCTTGTACGGCCGGCTGGCGGGCGGCGCGTTCACCGCAGCAGGCTCAGACGTTGAACAGGAAGTTCAGCACGTCGCCGTCCTTGACGACGTATTCCTTGCCCTCGGAGCGCATTTTGCCGGCCTCTTTTGAGCCCTGCTCGCCCTTGTGGCTGATGTAGTCGTCAAACGCGATGGTCTGCGCGCGGATGAAGCCGCGCTCGAAATCCCCGTGGATCACGCCGGCAGCCTGCGGCGCGGTGTCGCCGATGTGGATGGTCCAGGCACGCACTTCCTTGACGCCGGCGGTGAAGTAGGTCTGCAGCCCCAGCAGCTTGAAGGCCGAGCGGATCAGGCGGTTCAGGCCGGGCTCGTCCTGCCCCATCTCGGACAGGAAGAGCGCGCGGTCCTCGTCGCTCATGTCGGCCATGTCGGCTTCCATCTTGGCGCAGATGGCCACGACGGGGGCGTTCTGCGCAGCGGCGTAGTTCTTGAGGCGCTCCAGCAACGGGTTGTTGTCGAATCCGGTCTCGCTGACGTTGCCCACAAACATGGCGGGCTTGGCGGTGATCAGGCACAGCGGCTTGAGCAGGGCGCGCTCTTCGTCCGTCAGGCTGAGCGCGCGCGCGGGCTTGCCTTCGTTCAGGGCGGCCTGCACGCGTGGCAGCAGCGCGTTCATCTTTGTGGCTTCCTTGTCGTTGCCCGACTTGGCGGCCTTGCTGTAGCGCGACAGTGCCTTGTCCACCGTGCCCAGGTCGGCCAGGCACAGCTCGGTCTGGATCACCTCGATGTCGGCCACCGGGTCCACGCGACCGGCCACATGGATGACGTTGTCGTCCTCAAAGCAGCGCACCACATTGACGATGGCGTCGGTCTCGCGGATGTGGGCGAGGAACTGGTTGCCCAGCCCTTCGCCCTGGCTGGCGCCAGCCACCAGGCCGGCGATGTCCACAAACTCCACGATGGCGGGCACGATGCGCTCGGGCTTGACGATGGCCGACAGCGCCTGCAGCCGGGGATCGGGCACCTCGACGATGCCGACGTTGGGCTCGATCGTGCAGAACGGGTAGTTTTCAGCAGCAATCCCGGCTTTGGTCAACGCATTGAACAGTGTGGATTTCCCTACGTTGGGCAGGCCTACAATGCCGCACTTCAGACTCATGACATTCCTCAAAAAACAGGCGCACCAGTGTATGCGATGGGCATGGGGAACGGCCTTGGTCGTGCTGCTGGCGCCATGGGCCGCCTGGTCCCAGCCGGCCACGTCGCCGGTGGTGGTGCTGGACGAGCGCACCAACCTCATTGAGGGCGGGCAGGTCACCGGCTGGCAGTGGATCGATGGGCTGGGCACGGCCGCCCTTGAGCAGGTGCTCCCCGGCAAGGCCAGCTGGCAGCCGCTGGACCCCGAAGCCATCCACACCCTGGGGGCCCGGTCCGCGCTCTGGATGAGGATTCGCGTGTCCCGCCCCCGCGACTCGACCAAGGGCTGGCTGCTGGAGTTTCCGCTGCCCTTGCTTGACCAGGTCACCCTGCACCAGCAGGACAGCTATGGCCGCTGGATTGCCCAGACCGGGGGTGACACGGTGGCGGTGGACCAGTGGCCCGAGCCGGGGCGCTACCCCTTTTTCCGGCTGCAGGTGCCACCGGGCGAGTCGCGCGACCTGTACGTGAGGATCCGCCACCTCACGGCGGTCAGCGTCCCGGTGTCGTTCGTGTCCGAGTCCGCGCACGACCGCCGGCTGCAAACACAATACCTGGGCCTGGGGGTGGTGTTTGGCGGGCTCATCCTGCTGATTGCCGCCTGCCTGGCGCAAAGCCGCGTGTACCGCGACGTCACCTACGCCTGGTACGCCGCCTACGCCGGCGTGATCACGCTGGCCGTGGGGGCCTACACCGGGGTTGCCGGGCACCTGGTGTGGCCGGGATCCGGTGTCTGGGCCGATACCTCGCAGGGTGTGCTGGCGCTGCTGGCGGCGGGGGCGGCCATGCTTTTTGTGCGCGACCTCAGCGGCATTGCCGCGCGGCTTCGCCTGCTGGACCGGGCGGTGCTGTGGGCCGGCTTTGCGGGGCTGGTGCTGGCGGCGGTGTACATGGTGGTGGAGCGCTCCACGGGCGTGATGCTGATCGGGGGCTACCTGTTGCTGGCCTGTTTCACCAGCTTCCTGATCGCGTACCTGGCCTGGCGGCGTGGCGATGTCGTGGGCCTGTGGGTGCTGCTCGCCTACACCCCGCTGGGCGTGGCGGTGACGCTGGTGCTCGCGCGCATTTTTGGCCTGGCGGCAGCGGGCTGGGTGACGCAGTACGCGGTGGTGGCCGCCATGGCCCTGCAGGTGCCGCTGCTGCTGGTGGCGCTGAACCTGCGTTCGCGCGAGCGCCATGGCACCCTGATCCGCGAGCTGGCCCTGTCCACGCAGGACGCGCTGACCGGGCTGCTGGCGCCCCACCTGTTCAATGACCGGTTGCGCCAGGTGACCAGCCGCTACCGGCGCGACCGCGAGGATGCGGCCGTGGTGTTCATTGACCTGGTCAACTACAACCGCATCAAGGAATTCCACGGCCAGCCCGTGGCCGAGCAGAGCCTGTTGCGCAGCGTGATCAAGCTGCGCCGGCTGGTGCGCGACGTGGACACGGCCGCGCGCGTGGGCGAGTCGCGGTTTGCGCTCATCCTTGAGGGCGTGAGCGCACGGGCTTCGGTGACGGACCGTGTGGCCAGGCTGATTGCCGCGGGCCTGATGCCGCTCAAGGGCCTGACGCCCGAGGTGACCCTGCAGTTCCACGCCGCGGCGGTCATCCTGAGCGAGCGGCTCATGGAGCCGCAGGCGCTGACCGAAGCGCTGGACGAGCTGCTGGCCAGCATGTCGCAGCGCACCCGCCGCCCGATCCGCTTTATCGAGCCCGAAATCACCCGCCCGCTGCCGCTGGACGCCGGGGACTCCGTCGCCGCGACCGAAGAGGACAGTTCGCTGCCCAAACACACGCGCCCGCCGGTGGCCTCATGACGTCGCGGCGGCGTTGGCTTGCGTGGCGGCGTCCAGGGCGCCAGCAAGGTCCGGATATACGCCGTCGCCCAGCTGGGCCAGCAGGCCGCTGCGCCGCGCGATGTCCAGCGGCTGGTGCATCAGGCCGCTGACCAGCAGCCGCACACCCTTCTTGCGGCAGGTGGAGGCGAGGGCGGCCAGTGTGTCTGCGCCGGACGAATCGATGTAGATCACGTTTTTGAGGTCCAGCACCACGCAGTGCTGAGGCAATGCGTCCTCGATCGCTTCCACCAGCTTGACCGCGCCAAAAAACAGTGCGCCGTACAGGCGCCAGGCGCTGACCCGCCCCTGCTGTCCCTCCAGCACGGGGTGCGTGTCGGCCCCCAGAAGCTCCGAGCGGGTCAGGCTTGAGATGCGGTAGATGAAGGTGACGCAGGCGGCGATGAGCCCCACCTCGACCGCGACGGTCAGGTCAAACACCACCGTGAGAAAGAACACCGCCAGCAGCGTGATCCGGTAGGGCATGCGGTATTGGCGCAAGGTGATGAACTCGCGCCATTCGCCCATGTTCCAGGCCACGAACATCAGGATGGCGGCCAGGCAGGCCAGCGGGATATGCCCCGCCAGCGGCGCCGCCACCAGCACCACCAGCAGCAGCGCCGCCGCATGCACCATGCCGGCCACCGGGCTGGTGGCGCCGCTCTTGATGTTGGTCACGGTGCGCGCGATGGTGCCGGTGGCCGGCATTCCGCCAAAGAAAGGCGTGACAAAGTTGGCCACGCCCTGCGCCATCAGCTCCTGGTTGGGGTTGTGGCGGTCGTCAATCATGCCGTCGGCCACGCGCGCGCACAACAGCGACTCGATCGCGCCCAGCAGCGCCAGCGTGACGGTGGGCACCAGGAGGAATCGCGCCGAATCCCAGCTGAATGCAGGCCAGGTGAAGGATGGCAGCGTGGCCGGAATGCCGCCAAAACGGCTGCCGATGGTGTCCACCTTGAGGTCCAGCACCACCACGGCCAGCGTGGCCAGAACCAGCGCGACGATGGAGCCGGGCACGCTGGTGAGCTTGCCTGTGAACTGCACGCGCGGGCCCAGCCGGGGCGCAAAGCGCTGCCACGCAACGATCACGGCCAGCGAGCCACTGGCCAGGGCCAGCGCCACCGGGTTGGTGGTGTGCAGGTTGTTGGCCACCACGGCCAGGATGCCGAAGAAGTCCGCCGGCATGGCGCCCACCTTCAGGCCCAGGAAATCCTTGCACTGCGACAGCGCGATCAACACCGCGATGCCGTTTGTGAAGCCGATGACCACCGCAATCGGGATGAACCGGATCAGCGTGCCCAGCTTGAACAGCCCCATGATGAACAGCAGCACGCCCGACATGGCTGTGGCGATGATCAGGTTGGCCAGGCCATAGCGCTCGACGATGCCGTAGACGATGACGATGAAGGCGCCGGCGGGCCCGCCGATCTGCACCCGGCTGCCGCCCAGGGCCGAGATGATGAAGCCCGCGATGATGGCGGTGAACAGCCCCGCCTCGGGCTTGAGACCGGAGGCGATGGCAAACGCCATGGCCAGCGGCAGCGCGACCACCCCGACCGTGAGGCCTGCGCCCAGGTCCCGCATGAAACGCTCGCGCGTGTAGCCGCCGGCGAGCGTGTCGGCCAGCTTGGGCCGGAAATCAAGGGTCGGGATCAGTGACATGCGGTACCTCGGATGAGTGTACGCCCGCCAGACCCCGTATCCGGAACCTCAGCGCACCCGCATCCCCGGTGTGGCGCCCGGCCAGGGATTGAGGACATGGATGCCGGGGTGGGCCTTCTCGTCACCATGGCTGGCGGCCAGGACCATGCCCTCGCTCACGCCGAACTTCATCTTGCGCGGGGCGAGGTTGGCCACCATCACCGTCAGTTTGCCGATGAGGTCTTCGGGCTTGTAGGCGCTGGCGATGCCGCTGAAGACGTTGCGGTGGCGGCCTTCGCCCACGTCCAGCGTCAGGCGCAGCAGCTTGGTGGAGCCTTCGACCGGCTCGCAGTTCACGATCAGCGCGATGCGCAGGTCGATTTTGACGAAATCGTCAATGGTGATGGTGGACGCCAGCGCCTCGCCACCGGGCAGGGCGGTCGCGTCTGTCCCGGCAGTTGCTATTGTTTTTGTAGCGGAATCGCCAGCATCCACGGGGGCTGGAGGCTCAAACAATGCGTCAAGTTGCTTCTCATCGACACGCTGCATCAGGTGCTTGTAGCTGCCGACCTGGTGGCCGACGCCCATGGGTGTGGCGGCACTGGCCCAGGTCAGCGGCGTGCAGTTGAGGAAGTTCTCAGCCTGGGCAGCCAGAGAAGGCAGCACGGGCTTGAGGCAGGCCGTCATCACCTTGAAGGCCTCCAGGCAGGCCGAGCAGACCTGCGCGGCGTCGTCAGAGCGGCCTTCCTTGACAAGCTTCCAGGGGGCGGCTGTGTCAAAACGCAGGTTCACCTCGTCGGCATAGGCCATGATTTCGCGCAGTGCCTTTCCGAATTCCCGGGCCTCATACAGGGCCCGGACCTGCTCGACCAGCTCGACGGCTCGGGCGTCGGCTGCGGGGGCGACCAACTTTCCACCCGGCACGAACTTCACCGCCCGGCTGGCAATGTTGACGTACTTGCCGATCAGGTCGCTGTTGACCCGCGCCATGAAGTCCTCGGCATTGAAGTCGATGTCCTCGTTGCGGCCGTTGAGCTTGGCGGCCAGGTAGTAGCGCAGCCACTCGGGGTTCATGCCCAGCGCCAGGTACTTGAGCGGGTCCAGGCCGGTGCCGCGGCTCTTGCTCATCTTCTCGCCGTTGTTCACCGTCAGGAAGCCGTGCACAAACACCTTGCTCGGGACCTTGCGGCCGCTGAAGTGCAGCATCGCCGGCCAGAAGAGGGTGTGGAAGGTGATGATGTCCTTGCCGATGAAGTGGATCTGCTCGACGCCCGGGTCGGAGATGAACCGCTCATAGTCCACCCCGATCTTGCCCAGATAGTTCTTCAGCGAGGCCAGGTAGCCCACCGGGGCGTCGAGCCAGACATAGAAATACTTGCCCGGCGCGTCGGGAATCTCGATGCCGAAATAGGGCGCGTCGCGGCTGATGTCCCAGTCGCCCATGGCGGTCTTGCCGTGCTCGTCGGGCTTGAGCCACTCGCTGATCTTGTTGAGCACCTCGGGTTGCACCGCGCCGCTGGTGGTCCAGCGGTTGAGGAAGTCCAGGCAGCGCGGGTCCGACAGCTTGAAGAAGAAGTGCTCCGAGCTCTTGAGGACCGGCGCCGCGCCCGAGAGCGCCGAGTACGGGTTGATCAGGTCGGTGGGACTGTAGACCTTGCTGCAGACCTCGCAGTTGTCGCCGTACTGGTCTTTTGCATGGCAGTTGGGACATTCGCCCTTGATGAACCGGTCGGGCAGGAACATGTTCTTCTGCGGGTCGAAGAACTGTTCGATGGTCTTGCTGGCAATCAGGCCGTTGGCCTTGAGGTCGCGGTAGATGGACTGGGCGAGTTCGTGGTTCTCGGGCGCGTCGGTGCTGTGCCAGTTGTCAAAGCCGATGTGAAAGCCGTCCAGGTAGGGCTTGCGGCCGGCGGCGATGCCGGCCACGAACTGCTGCGGCGTCTGGCCGGCCTTTTCGGCAGCAATCATGATCGGGGCGCCGTGCGCGTCGTCGGCGCAGACAAAATGCACCGTGTTGCCCTGCATGCGCTGGAACCGCACCCAGATGTCGGCCTGGATGTATTCCATGATGTGGCCGATGTGGAAATTGCCGTTGGCGTACGGCAGGGCGGTGGTGACAAACAGGGTGCGCGGCGCGGACATGGGGCTTTTCTTCGGGGGAAACCCCGCATTTTAGAGTTGTGGCTAAACTCGCCGCCAATCACAGGAACCCACGATGCCCTCCACGGAACAGCTGCAGGCCGCGCTTGCCACGGTCATCGACCCCAACACTGGCAAGGACTTCGTATCCACGCGCGCGCTGAAGAACCTGCAGCTCAGCGGCGGCGACGTGTCGTTTGATGTCGAGCTGGGCTACCCGGCCAAGAGCCAGCTGGCGACCCTGCGCCGGATGCTGGTGGCGGCCGCACGCACGGTGTCCGGCGTGGACAACGTGTCGGTCAACATCACCACCCAGGTGGTGGCCCACGCGGCCCAGCGCGGCGTGGCGCTGCTGCCCAACGTGAAGAACATCATCGCCGTGGCGTCGGGCAAGGGTGGTGTGGGCAAGAGCACCACCGCCGTCAACCTGGCGCTGGCGCTGGCGGCCGAGGGCGCTTCGGTCGGGCTGCTGGACGCCGACATCTACGGGCCCAGCCAGCCCATGATGATGGGGATCGAAGGCCGTCCCGAGAGCGAGGACGGCCAGACGATGGAGCCGATGGAAAACTATGGCGTGCAGGTCATGTCCATCGGTTTCCTGGTGGCGCAGGACGAGGCCATGATCTGGCGCGGGCCCATGGCCACCCAGGCGCTGGAGCAACTGCTGCGGCAGACCAACTGGCGCAACCTGGACTACCTCATCGTCGACCTGCCGCCGGGCACGGGCGATATCCAGCTCACCCTGAGCCAGCGGGTGCCGATGACGGGCGCGGTGATCGTGACCACGCCGCAGGACATCGCCTTGCTGGACGCGCGCAAGGCGATCAAGATGTTCGAGAAGGTGGGCGTGCCCATCCTGGGCATCGTGGAGAACATGGCCGTGCACGTGTGCAGCCAGTGCGGCCATGTGGAGCACATTTTTGGCGAGGACGGCGGCAAGCGCATGGCCGCCGAATACGCCATGGACTACCTGGGCGCGTTACCGCTGGACATGTCGATCCGGCTTCAGGCCGACAGCGGCCAGCCCACCGTGGTGGCCGACCCTGACGGCGATGTGGCCGGCATCTACAAGGCCGTGGCACGGCAGGTTGCAGTCAAGATCGCCGCCCGGGCGAAGGACTTTTCGTCCAGGTTTCCCAGCATCAAGATTTCCAAGGACACCTGAGCCAAGAGGCGGTGATAGGCTAGGGCCATGTCCGCTCTCTCCCGCCTGCCTGACGGCGCCGTGGCCCTGGCCACCCCGGACGAACTGCGCGAGCGCATCCGTCGCAGCGCACACCTCAAGGGCCGCCAGCCTGCCCAGGCGGCCCTGAACGAGGTGCGCGAGCTGATCGGCGCACGGCCAGCGGGCGGCCATCGCCGCGACCTGCTGATTGAACACCTGCACCGTCTGCAAGACCACTGGCAGGGCCTGTTCGAGCGCCATCTGGTCGCGCTGGCCGCCGAGATGAACCTGCCCATGGCCGAGGTGTTCGAGGTCGCGAGTTTCTATCACCACTTCGACATCCTGCGCGACGGTGACATCGCCCCGTCGCTGACGGTGCGTGTCTGCGATGGCCTGTCGTGCGAACTGGGTGGCGCGCAGTCGCTTCTGGCGGGCCTGGGCGCGGCACAGCTGCCCGCTGGCGTTCGCGTGCTCTCGGCGCCATGCGTCGGGCGCTGCGAGCACGCGCCCGCCGCGCTGGTCGGCCAGCACGCCGTGACGCGGGCCACGGCCGAGGCCGTGATTTCACAGGCAAATCGGGCTCTGGCCCCCGTCCCACATGACTTGTCTGCTATTGATTTCATAGCATATGACGAGTACCGCGCCGTTGGCGGGTACCTGCTGGCGGCGGCACTGGCGCGGGGGGAGACCTCGCCCGAGACGGTGTTGCAGGCGCTGGACGATGCGGGTTTGCGCGGCATGGGGGGTGCGGGGTTTGCAGCGGCGCGCAAGTGGCGCATCGTGCGCGAGCAACCCGCGCCGCGGCTGATGGCCGTCAACATCGACGAGGGCGAACCCGGCACCTTCAAGGACCGCACCTGGCTGGAGCGGGATCCGCACCGCTTCCTGGAGGGTGCGCTGGTGGCCGCCCAGGTCTGCGGCATTGGCGAGATCTACATCTACGTGCGCGACGAGTACCACGAGGCGCGCCGCCTGCTGCAGGCCGAACTGGAAGCGTTGCAGGCGGACCCGCCCTGCGCATTGCCCCGCATCGAGCTGCGGCGGGGCGCTGGCGCGTACATCTGCGGCGAGGAGTCCGCGATGATTGAAAGCATCGAGGGCAAGCGGGGCGAACCGCGGCTTCGCCCCCCCTACATCGCCGAGACGGGTCTGTTCGGGCGGCCCACACTGGAGCACAACCTGGAGACGCTGCACTGGGTGCGCGACATTGTCGAGAAGGGCGCCGCCTGGTACGCCGGCCACGGCCGCAACGGTCGCCGCGGACTGCGCGCCTTCAGTGTCAGCGGGCGGGTGCGTCACCCCGGTGTCAAGCTGGCGCCGGCCGGCATCACGGCGCGCGAACTGATCGAGGGTTACTGCGGCGGCATGGCTGAGGGCCACGAGCTGTACGCCTACCTGCCCGGAGGCGCCTCCGGAGGCATCCTGCCGGCGTCTCTGGCCGACGTGCCGCTGGACTTTGACACGCTGCAGCCATACGGCTGTTTCATTGGATCGGCCGCCGTGATCGTGCTGGGCCACCGCGACCGTGCCCGCGACGCGGCGCTGAACATGATGCGTTTCTTTGCCCACGAAAGCTGTGGCCAGTGCACGCCCTGCCGCGTGGGCACCGACAAGGCCGCGCGGCTCATGGAGGCGCCTGTGTGGGACAACGCCACGCTGGAAGACCTCAACCAGGTGATGGCAGACGCCTCGATTTGCGGTCTGGGACAGGCCGCGCCCAACCCGGTGCGCTGCGTGCAGCGCTACTTTGCCCATGAAGTCGCCTGACCTGCCGCTCGTCGATTTCACCCTGGACGGGCGCAAGGTCCAGGCGCTGCGAGGCGAGTCCATCCTGCAGGCTGCCCAGCGACTGGACGTGCAGATCCCGCGGCTGTGCCACTCGGACGGGCTGCGTCCCGACGGCAACTGCCGCGCCTGCATGGTCGAGGTGGACGGCGAGCGCACGCTGGCGGCCAGCTGTTGCCGCGCGGTGACGCCAGGCATGTCGGTGCAATCGGGCAGCCCGCGCGCGCGCAAGGCCCAGGCGATGGTGATCGAGCTGCTGCTGGCCGACCTGCCGCAGGCGGGCCACAAGTGGCTGGGCGACGACGCGACACAGCCGCACGGGGAACTCAGCGAGTGGGCGCAGCGGCTGGGCGTGGTGCCGCGTGACGAACTGAAAACCCTGCGCCGAGTGCAACCCGAGGCCGATCTTTCGCACCCTGCCATGGCCGTCAACCTGGATGCATGCATCCAGTGCGACCGGTGCGTGCGCGCCTGCCGTGACGAGCAGGTCAATGGCGTGTTGGGCTCCGCGGGCCGCGGCATGGCAAAGCGCATCGTGTTTGACCTGGGCGACGCCATGGGGCACAGCACCTGCGTGGCCTGCGGCGAGTGCGTCCAGGCCTGCCCCACCGGGGCGCTGAGCCCGAAGACGCGGGTTGGCCCGCAGTCACTGGATCGCCAGGTGGACTCGGTCTGTCCCTTTTGCGGCGTGGGCTGCCAGCTCACCTACAACGTGCGCGACGGCCGCATCGTCAGCGTGGACGGCCGCGACGGACCGGCCAACCACGGACGGCTGTGCGTCAAGGGGCGCTTCGGTTTTGACTACGCGCACCACCCGCACCGGCTGTTGCGCCCCCTGGTCAGGCGCGAGGGTGTTGCCAAGGACACGCTGGTGCTGCGTGACCCCACGCGCTGGGCAGAGGTGTTTCGCGAGGCCACCTGGGACGAGGCGCTCACACGGGCGGCGGGTGGACTGCGCAGACTGCGCGACACCCATGGTCCCAAGGCGCTGGCCGGATTTGGGTCGGCCAAGGGCACCAACGAAGAGGCCTACCTGTTCCAGAAGCTGGTGCGGACCGGATTTGGCAGCAACAACGTGGACCATTGCACGAGGTTGTGCCACGCCTCCAGCGTGGCGGCGTTGCTCGAGGGCGTGGGCTCCGGCGCGGTCAGCAACCAGGTCAATGACGTGGCGCACGCGGAGCTGATTTTTGTGATCGGCTCCAACCCCACATCCAACCACCCGGTGGCCGCCACCTGGATGAAAAACGCGGTCGCCCACGGCGCACGCATTGTGCTGGCCGACCCACGCGTGACCGAGCTGTCGCGCCATGCCTGGCGCACCCTGCAGTTCCGCGCGGACACGGATGTGGCGCTGCTCAACGCGAGGATCCACACCATCATCGAAGAAGGTCTTGCCGCACAGGATTTCATTGACGCGCGCACCCGCAATTTCGCGGCACTTCGCGACAGCGTGCGTGCATTCAGCCCCGAGGCCATGTCGCCGGTATGCGGCATTCCCGCGGACACCATCCGCGAAGTGGCGCGCGCCTTTGCCACCGCGCGCAGCGCCATGATCCTGTGGGGCATGGGCATCAGCCAGCATGTGCATGGCACCGACAATGCGCGCTGCCTCATCGCACTGTGTGCCGTGGCCGGGCAGATCGGCAAACCCGGCAGCGGCCTGCATCCCCTGCGGGGGCAGAACAACGTGCAGGGCGCCAGCGACGCCGGGCTGATCCCGATGATGTACCCCAACTACCAGCGTGTGGCCGACCCCGCCGCGCATGCCTGGTTCGAGCGCTTCTGGGGTGTGCCGCTGGACGCCGCACCGGGCTATACCGTGGTGGAAATCCTGGACAAGGCGCTCGCGCCGGACATCGACCCGCACAAGGTGCGCGGCATGTACATCCTGGGCGAAAACCCTGCCATGAGCGACCCGGACCTGAACCACGCCCGGCAGGCGCTGGCCAGCCTCGAACACCTGGTCGTGCAGGACATCTTCATGACGGAGACCGCGTGGATGGCCGATGTGGTGTTGCCCGCCACCGCCTGGCCGGAAAAGACGGGAACCGTCACCAACACCGACCGCATGGTGCAACTCGGGCGCCAGGCCATCGATCCGCCGGGTGAGGCGCGCGCCGACCTGTGGATCGTGCAGGAGATCGCATCGCGCTTTGTCCTGGACTGGCGGTACGAAGGAGCGGACCATGGCGTCGCCGCGGTCTACGAGGAGATGCGCCAGGCCATGCATGCGTCCATTGCCGGCATCACGTGGGCGCGCCTGGTGCGCGAGGGGATGTGTCACCTACCCCTGTGCGGACGAGGCCGACCCGGGCCAGCCAACCGTGTTCTCGCACAGCTTCCCGACGGCCGACGGCCGCCTGCTCCTGGTGCCGGCGCAGATCATCCCCGCCGATGAACAGCCCGATGCGCTCTACCCCATGGTGCTGGTGACGGGGCGCATGCTGGAGCATTGGCACACGGGCAGCATGACGCGCCGCAGCTGAGTGCTCGACGCGCTGGAGCCGATGGCGGTGGCTTCGGTCAATGCCCGCACGCTCGCGGCGCTGGGATGCACTGCGGGCGACCGCGTCGCGCTGGCGTCGCGCCGTGGCCGCGTCGAAGTGCATGTGCGACTGGACGACGGCACGCCCGATGGCACCGTGTTCCTGCCGTTCGCATTTCGCGAGGCGGCCGCCAACCTGTTGACCAACCCGGCGCTGGACCCGTCCGGGAAGATTCCCGAATTCAAGTTTTGCGCGGTGCGCATGGAGGCGCTGGCATGAATCGCCCCGGACTCGATGTGTCGGTGGTGATGCGCCGTGAACGGCTGGAAAGCCGCTGGCAGCCGTGGCGCTGGGTACTGGACGAGGTGCGCCCGTCGGACCCCACGCAACAAGGAGGGCCGCTGCTGATCCAGGACGACAAGGACATCCAGCGCTGGCTGCACACCGGGTACCGCGTCGAGCTGTTTCGCGACGACGCCGAGGGGTATCACCTCAATGCCACCACACCCGCGCCGTGCTGGTTCGTGATGTGGCGCATGGAAGAGGAAGCGACGGTCGCGCCCGAGCCGATCGCCCGGCCGGAAATCGTGACGCTGAGCTACCACGACGCCGGACGTTGGCTGGACGCGCAGGAGACCGTCGAGCAGGTACCCGCTCCCCCTGAAGTGATCGACTGGATGCGCGCGTTTGCCGATGCCCACCTGATCCAGGAGCCCAAGAAGCGGCGGCGCCCGGACAGTTTCCGGCCGCTGACGGACCGCTTCGGCAACCCCGCCTCGGTGAGCACCGGCTGGAAGCGTGGTGGTGGCGGAGGCGGCCAAGGTGGCGAAGGTGGTGGCCATGGCTGAGGACAACTTCCTGGGTCGATGGTCCCGGCGCAAGCTGGATGTGCGGGAGGGCAAGCCCTTGCCTCCCGAGCCGCCCGCGCCGGCACCCCCGGTGGTGACGGGGCGCGCCGTGGGAGCCGGGCCAGCTGACGCCTCGGCGGCCGGCGCACAGACCGAGTTCCACCGCGACGCGCGGCCATCATCGCCGGTGGAGCCACCGCCCACGCCGGCGCCTGCCCCGACGCTGGAGGACGCGCAGGCGCTTACGTCGCAATCGGATTTCACGCCCTATGGGGCTCGCGATGTGGCGCCCGAGGTGCGCAACGTGGCCATGAAGAAGCTGTTCTCCGATCCGCACTTCAACGTGATGGACCGCATGGACATTTACATCGACGACTATTCCAGGCCCGACCCCATCCCGCCCGAGTTGCTGCGCAGCCTGACCAGCGCGCGATTCCTGGACCTGTTCGACGACGTCAAGAACGAAAAGGAGCGCGCCGCGAAGGGTCGGGATGTTGCCGATGACCTCTGCGGCGAATCCGTGGCACAGTCAGAGCCAGCCGTGACACCGGACGGCGCGGCCGCGCCGCCCGACAAATCAGAGACAACCAGCCAACCCCCGCCAGATTTGGCGGGCGGGGGGAGCCAGGACGAACATGCCCACGCTGATCTGCGATTGCAACCAGACGATGCCGCTCCAGGAAAAGACCCTGGGGGCAACGCTTGACGAAACCCTAACCCGCCATTCCAGCCTGTGCCGGCGCGAGATCGCGGCCTTCCAGGGTGCCATCAAGGGCAGTGAGCCTGTGGTGGTGGCCTGCACCCAGGAGCAGCGCCTGTTCGCTGGTGTGGCTGGCGAGTCCGGCGCCCATGTGGCGCCACTGCGTTTTGTCAATATCCGGGAGACGGGCGGCTGGAGCCGTGATGCGCGCCATGCCATGCCCAAGATCGCTGCGTTGCTGGCGGCCGCGCACCTGCCCGAGCCCGAACCCGTGCCCGTGGTGACCTTCCGCAGCGCCGGGCGGCTTCTCGTCATCGGCCCGCTGGATGCGGCCGAGCGAGCCGCCACGCTGGTGGCCGATGTGATGGAGGTGACCGTGTTTGCGCAGGGGCCGGGTGCGGAAGCGGGCGCCCAGGAGCGGCGCTTCCCGGTGCTGGCCGGACGCTTGCAGGCGCTGCAAGGTTGGCTGGGCGCCTTTGAGGTGCGCTGGTCGGCGGACAACCCGATCGACCTGGACCTGTGCACCCGCTGCAATGCCTGCCTGGTGGCGTGTCCCGAGGACGCCATTGGCCTGGATTACCAGATCGATCTGGCCCGTTGCCAGTCGCATCGCGCCTGTGTGAAAGCGTGCGAAGTGGCCGGGGCGATTGACTTCACCCGGGAGCCGGTCGAACACAGCGAAACCTTTGACCTGGTCCTGGACCTGCGCCCGGGCCAGGCCCGTCCGGGCTTTGGGCAGCACGCGCCCCCGCAAGGCTACTTCCGGTGGGATGGTCGTGATCTCCAGACCTTGCTCAAGCTGCGGGAACTGGTGGGCGAGTTCGAGAAGCCGCGGTTTTTTGCCTACAAGCAGAAGCTGTGCGCCCACAGCCGCAACCAGACAACCGGCTGCACCGCCTGCATCGACATCTGCTCCGCCGAAGCCATCAGCAGCGAGCCCAAGCGACAGCAGATCAAGGTGAACCCCAACCTGTGCGTCGGGTGCGGTGCCTGCACGACGGTGTGCCCCAGCGGTGCGCTGACCTACGCCTACCCCCGCGCGCCCGAGCAGGGCCTGAAACTGCGCACCCTCCTGACGGCCTATGCCAAGGCGGGCGGAAAGAATGCGGCCCTGCTGGTGCACAGCCAGGAGGCGGGCCAGGCGCTGATCGGAGATCTGGGCCGTGCCGCGCAGCTGGACGTGGCACACGGTGTGCCGGCCAATGTCATCCCTGTTGCCGTGTGGCACACCGCCAGCCTCGGCCTGGACCTGTGGCTCAGCGCCATCGCCCAGGGCGCATCCCAGGTGCTGGTGCTGGTGACGAAGGAAGAGGCGCCCCAGTACCTGGATGGCCTGCAGGCGCAGATGGACGTGGCCCAGGCGATTCTCAATGGCCTGGGGTACTCGGGCGTGCACCTTCAGCTGATCCGTGCGAACGACCCTGCATCGCTGGACGCCTCCCTGCAGGCGCTGGCCGGCACAACGCGCCAGACGCCCACCCTGCCCGCACGGTTTGCGGTGGCCGCCGAAAAGCGCGCCACGCTGGAGCTGGCGCTGGACCACCTGGTGGCCCAGGCCCCGCTGGATGTGGCACAGCGGACCGGCGCGATCGCCTTGCCGGCGGCGGGTTCGCCCTTTGGCACGATCGAGGTCGACAAGGACCGCTGCACGCTGTGCCTGAGCTGCGTGAGCGCTTGCCCGTCCAGTGCCCTGCAGGACAACGCCGAGTTGCCCCAGCTGCGCTTCATCGAGAAAAACTGCGTGCAATGCGGCCTGTGCGCAAGCACCTGCCCGGAGCAGGCGATCCGGCTTCAGCCTCGCCTGTTGCTGGGCGCACAGCGGCGCGAGGCGCGCGTGCTCAACGAGGCGCAGCCGTATGCCTGTGTGCGCTGCGGCAAGCCGTTTGGCACCCTCAAGGCCATCGAGGCCATGGTGGGCAAACTGGCCGGGCATGCGATGTTCCAGGGCGAGGCGCTGCAGCGGCTGAAGATGTGCGGCGACTGCCGCGTGATCGACATCTATTCGTCCAGCAACGAGACCAAGATCACCGACCTTTGAACCGGAGAACCCGTGGCCCAAGACTCCACCGCACAGGTTATCGCGCTTTCACCCGCGCTGGACGAGGAGACGGCGCGTGCCGAAGTCTATGGCCTGCTGGCCGCGTTGTTCTATGCGCCACCCGGGCCAGAACTGCTGCAGGCCTTGCAGGTGGCTGCGACGGAAGCGCCTGCCGCCGGCGGTTTTCTTGAGGAGCCCTGGCGTGAGCTGGTGGCCGCTGCCCGTGCCCGTGACGCGGCGACCATTTCCGCCGAGTACGCCGCGCTCTTTGGCGGCGTTGGCAAGCCCGAGGTGTATCTGTTCGGATCGCATTACCTGAGTGGTTTCCTCAACGAGAAGCCGCTCGCCCACTTGAGGGCCAAGCTGGCCACTCTTGGGCTGACGCGCGACGAAACCCTGCCCGAAACGGAGGACCACGTTGCCTACCTCTGCGAGGTGATGCGCTACCTGATCGCAGGGGACGATGTGGCGGTGTCCAACCTGGCGCGCCAGAAGGAGTTCTTCGGTGCCCACTTGCAGCCCTGGATCCTCCCGCTGTGCGACGCCATAGCAGCGCACCCCCGTGCCAGCTTTTACGCGGCGCTGGCCGGCTTTACCCGGGCGTTTGCCAGCGTGGAGAGCCAGGGCTTTGACATGCTGGAGTAGTCATTAAGGTTTCATGGCCCCGGACAGGGAGTGCGTTGCTATGATTTTCATAGCAACTGAACAAGCTTTTGTGCGGGCTGGAGCCGAGTTTTCCGGATAACCCGGCGCAGCACTCCGGATGCCGTATTCCCCACTTGCGGCACAGCCCGTGGCGCATTAGAGTCGGCAGGCGCTATGCAGAAAAGTTCCTATCGTGGAACTGCAGGAGACAACCATGAGCCAGCCCAAAAGCCAGCCGCCCCGTGCACCCAGCGTGTCACGGCGTTCCCTCTTCGCAGGGGCTGCCACAGTGGGGGCCGTTGCAGCAGCAGCGAGCCTGATGCCCACGGCGCCCTCACCCGTGGCCGCAGGGCCGACCCAGCCGGCGGAACCGCCGTCTCGCGGCGGCGGCTACAGCCTGACAGACCACGTCAGGCAGTACTACAAGACCACCCTCGTCTGACGCCTCCAGGAGACTCCCCATGTTGTTGACCAAGAAGTCCCCGTCCACCACGGGCTCCGGCCACAGCGCGGTCGTACAGAGCCTGCGTCGCGGCCTGGCCCACGCATTGCCCACGATGGACCGCCGTGCCTTCCTGCGCCGTTCCGGCCTGGGTGTGGGTGTCGGTCTGGCGGCAAGCCAGCTCGCGCTGGTGAAAAAGGCCCGCGCGGCCGGCGCCGATCCGGCAGTCGGCACAGGCAAGGTTGAAGTCAAGCGCACCGTGTGCACCCACTGCTCGGTGGGTTGTGCCATCGATGCGGTCGTCGAGAACGGCGTCTGGGTCCGCCAGGAGCCTGTGTTCGATTCCCCGATCAACCTCGGTGCACACTGTGCCAAGGGCGCGGCCATCCGCGAGCACGGCCACGGCGAGTTCCGGTTGCGCTATCCGATGAAGCTGGTGAACGGCAAGTACGAACGCATCAGCTGGGACACCGCCCTCAACGAGATCGCCGCCAAGCTGGGCGAGTTGCGCAAGGCCAGCGGCCCGGATTCGGTGTACTGGGTCGGCTCTTCCAAGCACAACAACGAGCAGGCGTACCTGATGCGCAAGTTCGTGAGCTTCTGGGGCAGCAACAACTGTGACCACCAGGCGCGCATCTGCCACTCCACGACGGTGGCCGGTGTTGCCAACACCTGGGGCTACGGCGCCATGACCAACTCGTACAACGACATGCAGAACAGCAAGGTCGCCCTGTACATCGGCTCCAACGCGGCCGAGGCGCACCCGGTGAGCCTGCTGCACATGCTGCACGCCAAGGAGACCGGCTGCAAGATGATCGTGGTCGACCCGCGCTTCACCCGCACGGCGGCCAAGGCCGACGAGTACGTGCGCATCCGCTCGGGCACCGACATCCCGTTCCTGTTCGGGCTGCTGCACCACATCTTCAAGAACGGCTGGGAAGACAAGAAGTACATCAACGACCGAGTCTATGGCATGGACAAGGTGCGCGAGGAGGTGCTCGCCAAGTGGACGCCGGACAAGGTGGAAGAGGCCTGTGGCGTCAAGGAAGAGCAGATGTTCCGGATCGCCAAGACCCTGAACGAAAGCCGCCCCGGCACCATTGTGTGGTGCATGGGCCAGACCCAGCACACCATCGGCAACGCCATGGTGCGCGCGTCGTGCATTCTGCAACTGGCGCTTGGCAATGTGGGCACCTCCGGCGGCGGAACCAACATTTTCCGTGGCCACGACAACGTGCAGGGCGCCACCGACGTCGGCCCCAACCCCGACTCGCTGCCCGGTTACTACGGCATCGTCGAGGGTTCCTGGAAGCACTTCGCCAACGCCTGGGGCGTTGAGTTCGACTGGATCAAGGGCCGTTTTGCCAACCCCGGCATGATGTCCAAGCCCGGCATCACCGTATCGCGCTGGATCGACGGCGTGATGGAGAAGAACGAGGCGCTGGACCAGGACCCGAACCTGCGGGCCGTGTTCTTCTGGGGCCACGCGCCCAACTCGCAGACGCGCGGCATCGAGATGAAGCGCGCCATGGACAAGCTGGACCTGCTGGTGGTGGTCGACCCCTACCCGTCCGCCACGGCAGCGATGGCCGCCATGCCCGGCAAGGCGGAGGACCTGAACCCCAACCGTGCGGTGTACCTGCTGCCGGCGGCCACGCAGTTCGAGACCAGCGGTTCGTGCACGGCGTCGAACCGCTCCATCCAGTGGCGCGAGAAGGTGATCGAGCCGCTGTGGGAAAGCCGCAGCGACCACATGATCATGTACCAGCTGGCCGACAAGCTCGGCTTCGGCAAGGAGCTGGTCAAGAACTACAAGATGCAGAAGGTCAAGGGCCTGGACGAACCCATGCCCGAGGAAATCCTCCGTGAAATCAACAAGTCGGTCTGGACCATCGGCTACACCGGGCAGAGCCCCGAGCGACTGAAGGCGCACATGCGCAACATGCATGTGTTTGACGTCAAGACGCTCAAGTCCAAGGGCGGCAAGGACAAGGAAACCGGCTACGACCTCTCGGGCGACTACTTCGGCCTGCCCTGGCCGTGCTACGGCACGCCGGCGCTCAAGCATCCCGGTTCGCCCAACCTGTACGACACCTCCAAGCACGTCATGGAAGGCGGCGGCAACTTCCGCGCGAACTTTGGCGTGGAGAAAGACGGCGCCAACCTGTTGGCCGAGGACGGTTCCCATTCCAAGGGCGCAGACATCACGACCGGCTACCCGGAACTCGACCACGTGCTGCTCAAGAAGCTTGGCTGGTGGGGTGAACTCACCGAGGCCGAGCAGAAGGCCGCCGAAGGCAAGAACTGGAAAACCGACCCCTCGGGCGGCCAGATCCGCGTGTTCATGCAGAACCATGGCTGTCACCCGTTTGGCAACGCCAAGGCCCGCGCCATCGTCTGGAACTTCCCCGATGGCATCCCCCAGCACCGCGAGCCACTGTATGGCACGCGCCCCGACCTGGTGGCCAAGTACCCCACGCACGACGACCGCAAGTCCTCCTGGCGGGTGCCCATCCTGTTCAAGACCATCCAGCAGAAGAACGTGGCCGACAAGCTCCACGAGAAGTTCCCGCTGATCATGACGTCCGGGCGGCTGGTCGAATACGAGGGCGGTGGCGAGGAAACGCGCTCCAACCCCTGGCTGGCCGAGCTGCAGCAGAGCATGTTCGTGGAGCTCAATCCCAAGGCGGCGGCCGACCGCGGCGTGCGCAACGGCGAGCAGGTCTGGGTTGTCTCGCCCACGGGCGCGCGCATCAAGGTGCAGGCGATGGTGACGGAGCGAGTGGGGCCGGACACCGTGTTCCTGCCGTTCCACTTCTCGGGCCACTGGCAGGGCGTGGACATGAAGCCCTACTACCCCAATGGCGCTGCGCCGGTGGTGCGGGGCGAGGCGATCAACACCGCCACGACCTATGGTTACGACATCGTGACCATGATGCAGGAAACCAAGACCACCATCTGCAACATCGAACGCGCGTAAAGCAAGGAGACAGCCATGGCAAGAATGAAGTTTGTCTGTGACGCCGAGCGCTGCATCGAATGCAACGGTTGCGTCACGGCGTGCAAGAACGAACACGAAGTCCCGTGGGGCGTCAACCGCCGCCGCGTGGTCACGCTCAACGACGGTGTGCCCGGCGAAAAATCCATCTCGGTCGCGTGCATGCACTGCTCCGACGCCCCCTGCATGGCCGTGTGCCCTGTCAACTGCTTCTACCGCACCGATGAAGGTGTGGTGTTGCACGACAAGGACGTGTGCATTGGCTGCGGCTACTGCAGCTATGCCTGCCCGTTTGGTGCTCCGCAGTTCCCGTCGGCCGGCACTTTCGGCGTGCGGGGCAAGATGGACAAGTGCACGTTCTGCGCCGGCGGCCCCGAGGCCCACGGCTCGCAGGCCGAGTTCGAAAAATATGGCCGCAACCGCCTTGCTGAAGGCAAGCTGCCCGCGTGCGCCGAAATGTGTTCCACCAAGGCACTGCTCGCAGGCGACGGTGATGTGGTTGCGGACATCTTCCGCAACCGCGTGCTCAAGCGTGGCAAGGGCGCCGAAGTCTGGGGCTGGGGCACGGCCTACGGGTCCAAACAGGGTGGCCAGCCGCCCGCACAGGGAGCCAAGTCATGAAGCTCGCAAGTCTGGCAATTGCAATCGGGGCCGTGGTCCTGCTGGCCGCTTGCGGCGAAAAGCCCCAAGGCATTGGTGGCGTCAAGCACGACTCTCCTTCGTTCAACGGCACCGGCTCGGCCGCCTACACCGCGCCTGGCTGGAAGGCCGGTGACAAGGCCAGCTGGGAGCAGCAGCTGCGCAGCCGTGCGCAGAACGGGCAAAACGACTACGTCAAGGTCAACTGAGCCCGGAGGCTTCATGCTGCGGAAACTTTTAGTCGCATTGGCCCTGGCTGCGGGCGCTGTCCCCGGCGCGTGGGCGCAGAAGCTCCAGGTCGAACCGGTGCCCGCGCCGCCTGCGGCTGCCCCGGCACCCGGTGGCATCCAGAGCCAGAACATCTTTGAGGTCAAGCCCGACGCGTCGGCCGACCCAAATTACGCCAAGCAGACCAACGCAGAGCGCGCCAAGGTGCAGCCCGGCAACAACGCCCCCATGTGGCGCGATGTGGGGCGCGGCGTCACCGGATTTTCCAGCCTTCCCGACAAGGAAGCCGGGAACCTGGTGCAGCCGTTTGTGCAGTACCCCGGATCCGGCCTGACCACCGCCGGCGAGGCCTGGCGCCAGGTGCGCAACAACTGGATCATCCCCTATGGCGGCGCGCTGCTGCTCATCGCGCTGGGTGCCGTGTCCCTGTTTTACTGGCGCAAGGGCCAGATCAGGCTTCATGGCGCGCCAACCGGACGGGAGATCGAGCGCTTCACCCCGTTTGAACGGTCGGCCCACTGGGCCAATGCCATCGCCTTTTGCATCCTGGCCGTCTCCGGTCTGGTCATGGCGTTTGGCAAGTTCTTCATCCAGCCCGTGATCGGCGGAACATTGTTTGGCTGGCTGAGCTATGCGCTGAAGAACGCACACAACTTCGCAGGCCCGCTGTTCGCGGTGTCGTTGCTGGTTGTGATCGCCACCTTCATCAAGGACAACCTGCCAGGCAAGGGCGACCTGACCTGGCTGCTCAAGGGTGGTGGCATGTTGTCGGAGCACGAGGTGCCCTCCCACCGCTTCAACGCCGGTGAAAAAGTGCTCTTCTGGGGCGGCGTGTTCCTGTTGGGGCTGGTGGTGGTCGGTTCGGGCCTGGTGCTGGACAAGCTGGTGCCGGGCATCGAGTACGTGCGCGGCAACATGCAGATTGCCCACATGATCCATGGCGTGGCCACGGTGTTGATGATGGCCATGTTCATTGGGCACATCTACATGGGCACCATTGGTACCGAGGGGGCGTACAAGGCCATGCGAACCGGTTACGTGGACGAAACATGGGCACGCGAGCACCACGAACTCTGGTACGACGACATCAAGGCCGGCAAGATCCCCGCACAGCGCAGCGCCGAGGCGGTGCCCTCCGGCGACGCCCAACCCGTCAAGGCATGAGAGGCATGAGCATGAAACACGTCCTGATCGCGGCCGCCGCCGCCCTGTTTACCGTTGCCGTGCAGGCCAAGCTGCCTGTCGCCCCGATGGACGACGCCGCCAAGGCCAAAGCCGCCGAGGCCGCCGCCAAGACGGCACATGGCAACAAGGTCGCCGCGTTCCGGCTGTGCAAATCCATGGACCGCACGGCCGCGCACTATTACAAGAACGCCAAGTCCACCGGCAAGGACACCAAGCCTCCCGTCGACACGCCGGCCTGTGCCGATCCGGGCGCGTTTGTCTGGCCCGTGCCGGCCGCTGGAGCTGCCCCGGCGGCCACCACCGCCAAGGCCGCGGCTGCCCCGGCCAAGCCAGGTGCGGCGCCGGCCAAGCCCGCCGCGGCGCCGGCCAAGAAGACCTGAAGCCGCGCAAGCTTCAGGGGTCATCCGGGGGCCGCTGAATCAGCGGCCCTTTTTGTTGTAGCCTGTGGCCTCCATGCCACTGCCCCACCTTACCCGCGCTGCGGCGCCCCTGACGCGAGAAGTCAGCGCCGTCAACGAGCACGGCGAACAAGACACCGTGTCCATCCCCGCCGAGCGTGCGCTCACTGTCTATGTGGACAAGCGCGAGCTGGTCACCCTGATGACGCTGGGCGCCCACCCCGAGCTGCTGGTGCTGGGTTACCTGCGCAACCAGCGCCTGGTGGAGTCCGTGGACGAGATCCAGTCCATCACTGTGGACTGGGAGGTCGGCGCCGCCGCCGTGCGCACCCATGCCGGCATCGACCGCATCGAGGAACGCACCGCGCACCGCGTGGTCACCACCGGCTGTGGCCAGGGCAGTGTGTTCGGCGGCCTGATGGAGGAGATCGACAGCCTTGAGCTGCCCGGCACCGCCGTCACCCAGGCGCAGCTGTATGCGGTGGTCAACGCCATCCGGCTGCAGGAGAGCACCTACAAATCGGCCGGCTCGGTACACGGCTGCGCGCTGTTCAGCGTGCGCGACGACCAGGCGGCGATGCTCGTGTTCGTGGAAGACGTGGGCCGGCACAACGCGATCGACACCATCGCCGGCTGGATGTGGATGAACGCCGGTGGCGACGTGGCGCACCCGGACAAGCTTTTCTACACCACCGGGCGGCTCACCAGCGAAATGGTCATCAAGTCGGCACAGATGGGTGTGCCGGTGGTGGTCTCGCGCAGCGGCATCACCCAGATGGGCCACGAGGTCGCGCAGCGCATTGGCCTGTGCACAGTGGGCCGCGCCACCAACCGGCGCTTCCTTTGCTACACCGCGCCGCAGCGCCTGCTGTTGCAACCCGCGCTGGCGGGCCCGCGCCTGCGGGCCACGGAGGTTTCACCATGAGCCAGGGCACATCCCCCGTGCTGCACGCTTTCCGGCTGGGTTGGCGCACGCTGTGGCGCGACCTGCGCGCCGGCGAGCTGCGCCTGCTGATCGTGGCCGTGACTCTGGCCGTGGCCGCGCTCACCGCCGTGGGCTTTTTTGCCGACCGCCTCAAGGGTGGCCTGGCCCGCGACGCCCGCCAGTTGCTGGGCGGCGATGTGGTGGTGGCCAGCGACACGCCGACGCCACAGGCGTTCATGGACCAGGCACGCGCGCTGGGCCTGCAGACGGTGACGACCACGGGCTTCCCAACCATGGGCCGCGCGCCCGACGACCGGGGCGGTGCCAGCAAGCTGGTGGCGCTGAAGGTGGTGGCGCCGGGCTACCCGCTGCGCGGCAACCTCAAGGTGGCGCCCGATCCGGATTCACCCGGCGCGGCCACACGCGACATCCCCGCGCCCGGCCAGGCCTGGGTCGATGCGCCGCTGCTGGACGCCATCGGCCTCAAGATGGGCGACACGCTGCTGCTGGGCGACGCGAGCCTGCGCATTGCCCGCATCATCGTGACCGAGCCCGATCGCGGCGCCGGCTTCATGAGTTTTGCGCCGCGCGTGATGATCCACGAGGCCGACCTGGCCGCCACACACCTGGTGCAACCCGCGAGCCGCATCACCTGGCGCTTTGCCGTGGCGGGCGATGAGCCCAAGGCCCGTGCCTACACCCGTTGGGCGGACGAGCAGGTCAAGTCGGGCGCGCTGCGCGGGCTGAGGGTGGAGTCGCTGGAGAGTGGCCGCCCCGAGATGCGCCAGACGCTGGACCGCGCAGAGAAGTTTCTCAACCTGGTGGCGCTGCTGGCCGCGCTCTTGAGCGCAGTGGCCGTGGCGCTGGCCGCGCGCGGCTTTGCCGCCAACCACCTGGACGATTGCGCCATGCTGCGCGTGCTGGGGCAGAGCCAGCGCACCATCGCACTGGGGTACGCGTTCGAGTTCGCGCTGATCGGCCTGTTTGCCAGCGCGCTGGGCGTGCTGGTGGGCTATGCGGTGCACTATGTCTTTGTGCTGCTGCTGGCCGGCCTGGTCGAGGCGGCGCTGCCTGCGGCCAGCCTGTGGCCGGTGGCCTTTGGCCTGGGCATGGGCCTCACGCTGCTGTTTGCCTTTGGCCTGCCGCCGGTGCTGCAGCTGGCGCAGGTGCCGCCGCTGCGCGTCATCCGCCGCGACGTGGGCGGGCTCAAGCCGGCTTCGCTGGCGGTGCTGGGCGTGGGCGTGGCGGGTTTCGCCGCGTTGCTGCTGGCGGCCAGCTCCGACTTGCTGCTGGGCCTGATCGCGGTGGGCGGATTTGCCGTGGCCGTGGCCGTGTTTGCGGGCCTGAGCTGGGTCGCCGTGAAGCTGCTGCGCAAAAGCGTCAACGAATCCACCGCCCCGCGCTGGCTGGTGCTGGCCACGCGCCAGATCTCGGCGCGGCCCGCCTACACGGTGGTGCAGGTCAGCGCGCTGGCGGTCGGCCTGCTGGCGCTGGTGTTGCTGGTGTTGCTGCGTACCGACCTCATAAGCAGCTGGCGCCGCGCCACGCCGCCCGACGCGCCCAACCGCTTCGTCATCAACGTCATGCCCGACCAGGGCGAGGCTTTTCGCAAGGCACTGGCCGATGCGGGCGTGGTCAAGTACGACTGGTTCCCCATGATCCGCGGCCGGCTGATCGCCGTGAATGGCCGCAACGTCACGCCCGAGGACTTTACCCAGGACCGCGCGCGCCGGCTGGTGGACCGCGAGTTCAACCTCTCGCACGCGGCGCAGCGCCCGCAGCACAACGAGATCGTCGCCGGGCGGTGGACCGACAACGAGGCCGGCGCCATCAGCGTCGAAGAGGGCATCGCCGAGACGCTCAACCTCCACCTGGGCGACACGCTGCGCTTTGACATCGGCGGCGTACAGACCGAGTCGAAGATCACCTCGCTGCGCAAGGTGGACTGGGGCTCCATGCGCGCCAATTTCTTCGTCATCTACCCCGTGGCGAAGATGGACGATGTGCCCATCACCTACATGAGCGCGTTCCGCGCCCCGGCGCAGCGCGGATTTGACAACACCCTGGTGCGCGCCTTCCCCAACATCACCAATGTGGACATGACGGCCACGCTCACCCAGGTGCAGGGTGTGCTGGACAAGGTGATCCGCGCGATCGAATTCCTCTTTGGCTTCACGCTGGCCGCGGGGCTGGTGGTGCTGTTTGCCGCCGTGACCGCCACGCGCGAGGAGCGCGCCCGCGAGTTCGCCATCATGCGTGCCGTGGGCGCGCGCGCCAGCCTGCTGCGCCAGGTGCAGCGCGCCGAGCTGGTGGGCGTGGGCCTGCTGGCGGGCTTTCTGGCCAGCGGGGTTGCGTCGGTGGTGGGATGGGGGCTGGCGCGCTACGCGTTTGACTTTGCCTGGACGGCCTCACCCCTGGTGCCGCTGGCCGGCGCGCTGGCGGGCGCCGTGCTGGCACTGGCCGCGGGCTGGTGGGGCCTGCGCGAGGTGCTGCGCCGCCCGGTGGTGGACACGCTGCGGCGCGCGGCCGAATGAACGGGGCAGTCCATGCATCCGGTGTACCAGCCAATTTGCTATGATTTTAGGAGCGAGATAGCAAGCACCCATGAGGGCCACAGCCTGATTTACCCATGAATATCGAGGAAAAGCCCCCTTTCGACACACCCTTTGCCTGGATCGGCGGCGAGGCGCGCGTGCACGCACTGGTGGAGCGCTTTTACGACCTGATGGACCTGGAGCCCGCCTACGCCGCGCTGCGTGCGGTGCACGGAAGCGACCTTGCCAACGCCCGGCAGAAGCTGGAGTGGTTTTTGTGCGGCTGGCTGGGTGGCCCGCCGCACTACGAGTCGCGGTTTGGCCCCCCGCGCCTGCGCATGCGCCACATGCCGTTTGCCATCGGCATCGCCGAGCGCGACCAGTGGCTGGCCTGCATGGACCAGGCCATGGGCGAGACCGGTGTGCCTGAAGACCTGCGCACGCGCCTCAAGGCCAGCTTCTTCCAGACGGCGGACTGGATGCGCAACGTGGGCGGGTAATTTCCAACGACGTATGGGGCAGCGGGCTCACTTCACCCTGACGACGACCTTTCCCTTTGCGCGGCCTGCCTCAACGTAGGCCATGGCCTCGTTGGTTGCTTCGAACGGAAAGACCCGGTCCACCACGGGGCGGACAACACCTTCGTCGAAGAGACGCGTGATCTCGCGCAGTTGGCTGCCGTCAGCCTTCATGAAGAGGAACGAGTACTCGACGCCCAGGCGCCCTGCCTTGCGCCGGACTCCGGCGCTCAGCAGCCGCATGACCAGTTTCACGAATGCCGGAGACTTGATTTCCTTGCCGAATGCGGGATCGGGTGGTCCGGAGATGGAGATGAGCTTGCCGCCACGCTTGAGCACGCGCAGGGATTTTTCGAGTGACTTGCCGTCCTGGCTGTTGAGGACCACGTCGTAGTCGTGCAGGACTTCCTCGAAGTCTTGCGTCTTGTAGTCGATGACGACGTCGGCGCCCAGGCTCTTGACCAACGCAAGATTGGCTGTGCTCGTTGTCGTGGCAACGGTTGCGCCCAGGTGCTTGGCCAACTGGATGGCAAAGGTTCCTACGCCGCCCGAGCCTGCCTGAATGAAGATCTTCTGCCCTTTTTTCAGGTCGGCTCTTTCCACCAGAGCCTGCCATGCTGTCAGTGCAACGAGGGGCACGGAAGCCGATTCCTCCATCGTAAGGTTCCGGGGCTTGAGCGCCAGGGATGCCTCCCTGACGGGAACGAACTGCGCAAACGTACCGATCCGGAAATCATCGGTCCGCGCATAGACCTCGTCGCCTGGTTTGAACTGCCGCACGTTTCGCCCGACTTTGACGACCTCTCCGGCTACGTCGTGACCCAGAATGAGAGGCAGGCGATAGGGCAGGATGAGTTTGAACTCCCCGTCCCTGATCTTGGAGTCCAGCAGGTTCACGCCAGCAGCATGGACCTGGACCAGGACTTCGTCGTCGCGCAGTTCCGGCTCCGGCCTGTCTGCCAACCGCAATGCAGCCTTTTTCCCATAGCGTTCGACGATGAAGGCCTTCATGATGCCGCCCCTGTCTGCATTGCGTCGAGCCGCAGATCCTTCCGGATTCCGGCGTCTACCAGACCCGCAGGTGCAAACCTGCGCAGCAATCGCAGGCGGTTCGCGAGCCCACCGGCCGTGTACCGTAGTTTCGGCTGGGTGGCAGCGGCCGCTTGCAGCACCACGTCGGCCACAACGCCCGGCTGCTCGGCGGTCGCCATCACCTCCTTCACGCGCTGGCTCACGGCCGCACGCGCCTGGCGGTACTCGTCGATCATGGCGTCGGGTTCCAGGAAGTTCGCGTCGAACGGCGTCTTGGTGTATGCGGGCTCGATGACCGATACGCGGATGCCTCTCGTGCGCAACTCATGGTCGAGTGACTCGGAGTAGCCTTCGATCGCGTGCTTCGTCGCGGCATACAGGGCGCCGTACGGCATGGGCAGGAAGCCGAGCACGGAGCCGATGTTGATGATGCGACCGCTGCCCTGCCGTCGCATGTGCGGCAACACGGCGCGCGTCATCCGGACAATCCCAAAGAAATTGGTGTCGAAAATCAGTCGGGCTTGCTCGATCGAACTTTCTTCGGCGCCGGCCGGAGCGACCCCGAAGCCAGCGTTGTTCACGAGGATGTCGATGCGACCTTCAAGCTGGATAAGCTTCTGAACTGCCGCTTCGACCGACTCGTCGTTGGTCACGTCCAGGGGCAGCATCTCGAACAATTGCTGGCCTTTCTGGCCGCCTCGCCGGCTGGTGCCGTAGACCTTGTAGCCGGCTTGCGAAAGACGCTGCGCGGTCGCTTCACCTATGCCTGAGGAAGCCCCTGTAACGAGGGCAACCTTGTTCTTCGTGTTCATGGCGTTTCTCCTTTGATGTGAAAGGTTTGGGATTCGTCGGCACGCGGAGTGCATCGCCGGACAAAGGGGTTCGCTCGCCAGGTGGTACGTACATGTCGCATGATGATCATCATATTTCTGGGCGAGTGAAAAACGAGGTGTTTCAATGGAATCAGGCTGAGGCCAGGCTCTTCAAGGTTGCGCTGCACAGCGCACCGGACAGCGCCGGGTCATTGACCGCCCGGGCCAGAATCAGGGTGCCAACCATCGTGGCGACGGTCACGAGCGCCCGTTCATGTGAACCGGGTTGTCCCCAGTCGGGATCCTGGCGGGCCACGAGATCAATCATTTCCTTGATGCGGCGGGTGGCCGCGCGGCGCACCTCGGGCGACTGGCGTGGCATTTCGGAGCCGAGCGCTGAAACCGGACAACCTGTTTCGATGCTCTCAAGATGCTCCTTCGATAGGTAGGCCTGCACCAGCGCCTGCAGGGCCTGCTCCGGCGGCGCTTCTGAGACAACACTGGCCGCAACGGCGTTGGACTCGGCGCCCGCACGGTCTGCCGCCTCGGCCAGCATGGCTTCGCGCGACGGGAAATGGGCGTAGAAGGCGCCATGCGTCAGACCGGCTTCTTTCATGATGTCGGCGACACCTGTCCCGGCATAGCCGCTGCGCCGGATGGCGCGCGCGGCGGCACTGACGATGCGCTCGTGTGAAGCTTCCTTGGCGGCGAGTCGAATCTGGGGCTTTGCATTTGGCATGATAAGCATCATACACAAATTTGGTCTGCTCGTGTGCGAACCCGGTACTTGAGGGGGTCGAGCCTGGTGACGCCTGCTGAAGCACAGCCGTGCGGCTACTTCTGCAGCCGCACCGTCACATACCGTGGCCCGATATGGCGCAGTCCGTCGATGCCGCCCAGGTTGACCACGTCGGTCAGCACCATGTAGAGCGTCTTGCCGGCCAGCTGCTCCAGCGGCACGGCGGGCGCTTTCAAGTCACCCGAGACGTCGAACACGCTGCGAACCTCGCGCACGTACTCGTGGCTGGCGGTGCGCACCTCGTGGAAGTCGCGGCGCGCGCTGGCGTCGGTCTGCATCAGCACCTGCACGCCCGGGCAGGTGTCGTCCACCTTGGCGTTGGCCGGGCAGGGCAGGCCGGTGAAGAGCTCATACGACTCGGGCTTGGGCGGCTCGGTGGTGGCCGCAGACGAGTACGGCCGGAACATCGGGTTGCGCAAGTCCGCGCGACGCACTTCTTCCATCCAGCCTGCATCAAACGACGCGCCCATGGTCACCCCCGATGATTCGCCGGGGCGCAGCGTCATCACCAGGCTGAACGGCGCCGCTTTCAGCGTCACGGTGGCGCCGTCGGCCAGCCGCTGGCGACGCCCGCCCTGTTCCACATGGGCGTCAAAGCGAAAGCGCGGGGACGCGCGCGCCGCCGCCAGCACGGTGCGCTCGGCCCATTCGGCAAAGGCCTTGTCGCCGGTGGATGCGGCCGCGGACACCAGGTTGCCGCGCTCACCCGGGCTGTGCTGGCTGCGGTCGCTGTGCGGCAGCACGCTGGCGCCGCGTGCGATCAGCCATTCCACCAGGTCGCGCCGTTTGGCCGCGGCAGCGGCTTCCAGCGGCGTGGTGCGCACGCCGGGTGCGCCATCGGGCGATGCGCCGGCGGCCAACAACTGCTCGGCCACGGCGCGGCGGCCGTTGCGCATGGTGGTGGTGAGCGCCGTGCTGTTGCCGGCCACATGTTCCAGCGCCACCGCGTCAGCGCGGGCGCCACGGGCCAGCAGCCAGGGCACCCAGTTGGTGGCCGTGGTTTCATCCGGCGCGTCTGCGGCCAGCTGGATCGGGCAGCCCCACAGGCCGCACAGGTTGGTGTCGGCGCCGCGCTCCACCAGGGCCAGGGCCAGCTCGATGCGGTTGGCCAGGATGGCCTGCAGGAGCGGTGTGCTGAGGTTGCCGTACACGATGTTGGGCGACAGGTCCGCCGGGATGGCGGCCACGGCCGCCGGGGTGTTGGCGTTCCAGTAGGCCGCGCGCGCGCGGGCCTGCGGGTCGGCCAGCAGGGTATCGGGGTCCGGCAGATTGCCCGAGGCCACCCAGCGCATGGCCGCTGCCTCGAACTCGGCGCCCTGGCGCAGCGGGGGTGCCGGTGTGCGCTGCACCAGCTCCACCACCACCCAACCGGCGGTGCCGCGGTTGGTATAGGGCACCACCTCGCTGCGGTCGCCCGGCAGGTACAGGTTGGCCAGCAGCGGGCGGATGGCAGCGGGCACACCCAGCAGGTTGACCGCGCGCTGCGCAGCGGCGTTGCGCAGACCGGAGAAGCGCGCCATGCGGGCACGCGTGATGTCGGTAAAAAACGTCCACTTGAACTCGTAGGACACGCCGCCCGACGTATGGCGCGCTGCGTCCCACAGCGCCTGCCATTGAGGTTGGCTCCAGACGGGTGGTGCCGTGGGTGGTGCCGCGGGCGATGGCGTTTGGGCGCCGGCCAGCGTGCAGGCCAGCACGCCCGAGAGCAACGCCGACATCGCCCATGACAGCGACCATGGGCGTTTGGGTGCGCGCGAAAACAGGGGCTTCATGCCGTCTCCAGGATTCGGTCGGGGTGTCAAAAAAAAGTGAATCAGGGCCGCGCGTTCGCCTGCAGCAGCACCACCAGCGCGCCGGCGCCGCCCTCGTCGGCGCGCGCCTGCACGAAGGCCAGCACCTCGTTCTTCTGGATCAGCCAGCTGTGCACCTTGCCCTTGAGCACCGGCGTCTTGCCCGGCGAGCCCAGGCCCTTGCCGTGCACCACGCGCAGGCAGCGCACGCCATCGCGCGCGGCGGCGCGCACAAACGCGGCCAGGCTGTCGCGGGCTTCTTCGGTGCGCAGGCCGTGCAGGTCGATCTCGCGCTGGATGCTCCAGCCGCCTCGGCGCAGCTTGCGCGTCACGTCGGTGCCGATGCCGGGGCGGCGAAAGCTCATCGCGTCGTCCACGTCCAGCAGGGTGCTGGCGTCAAAGCCGTCGCTCAGGCTTTCGGCCAGCACGCGCTGCTCGTCCAGCTGTTGCTGCACCGGCACCGGCGCGGGCTGCCCGGTGCCCAGCGGCACGCGCGCAGGCTGGCGGATGGGCGCCACCTTGCCCGCCGCGCGCTTGAACAGGTCCTGCTCGGCGCGGGCGCGCCGCTCGGCCTGCAGGCGCTGCGCCTCCTGCCGGGCGGCCAGCTCCTGCTGCTCGGCCAGTTTCTTCTGCACCAGTTTCAGGTCCTGCAGGGACGACAGCTTCACAGCAGGCCCCGCTCGGCCATCGAGAGCGAATCGCCCTGCGCCACGATGATGTGGTCCAGCACGCGCACATCCACCAGCGCCAGCGCAGCTTTCAGCGTCTGGGTGAGGGCCTCGTCGGCGCGGCTGGGCTGCACCGTGCCGCTGGGGTGGTTGTGCGCCAGCACCACGCTGGCCGCCTGGTGGTGCAGGGCGCGCAGCACCACTTCGCGCGGGTAGACGCTGGTCTGCGTGAGCGTGCCGCGAAACAGCTCCTCCATCGCCACCAGCCGGTTCTGCGCGTCCAGGAACAGCACCGCAAACACCTCGTGGGGTCGCGCCGCCAGATGCAGTTGCAGGTACTGGCGCACGGCGCCGGGCGTGCTGAACACCTCGCGTTCCCGCAGCCGCTGCGCCACGGCGCGGCGCGCCAGCTCCAGCACCGCCGCCAGCTCGGCGCGCTTGGCCGGACCGCCCAGGCCCTTGATGCGCTTGAGGTCGTCCACGCTGGCGTTGAGCAGCCCGTCCAGCCCGCCAAAGCCACCCTTGCCGCCGGGTTGCGGCGCGTCCAGCAGCTCCTGCGCCAGGTGCAGCACGCTCTTGCCCGCGATGCCGGTGCGCAGGATCAGCGCCAGCAGTTCGGCGTCGGCCAGGGCGGCGGCGCCGCGGGCCAGCAGCTTTTCGCGGGGGCGCGCGTCGGCGGGAAGGTCTTTCAGGGCCATGGGGGGAGTGGTTGCGCGGGTTTCTACAATGGAGGCCAGTTTATCGGCACTCTTTCGGCACCACTCTTTCGGCACTCCTCACAGCGGGAATTCCATGGCACCCAACACGCCCCGCGTCCAGCCGGGCTCCTTCCTCACCCTGCACTACCGCCTGTGCGGCCCGGGCGGCGACATCATCAACACCTTCAGCGACAAGCCCGCCACGCTGTCGCTGGGCACCGGCGAGCTCTCGCCGGCCGTCGAGCGGCACCTGCTGGGCATGGAAGAGGGCGCGCGCGCCGTGTTCGAGCTCGCTGCGGGCGAGGCCTTTGGCGAGCGCAACACCGAGATGGTGCAGTGGGTGGCGCGCAGCCTGCTGGACAAGATGGGTGACCCCGACGAGCAATACCACGTGGGCGACGTGGTGCAGTTCCCCACGCCCGACGGCCTGAGCCAGTACGCCGGCGCGGTGCGCCAGGTGGGCGAAGACGGTTCGGTGCTGTTTGACTTCAACCACCCGCTGGCCGGCCAGCCGGTGACGTTCGAAGTCCATCTGATCGGGGTGCTATGAGCGACGTGAGGGAAATGAACATCATCCTGGCGGAGCCGCGGGGTTTTTGTGCCGGCGTGGACCGCGCGATCGAGATCGTGGAGCGCGCCATCCAGAAGTTCGGCTCGCCGATCTACGTGCGCCACGAGATCGTGCACAACACCTATGTGGTCAACGACCTGAAGGCGCGCGGCGCGATCTTCATCGAAGAGCTGTCGGACGTGCCGCCCGGCGCCACGCTGGTGTTCAGCGCGCACGGGGTCAGCCGCGCCGTGCAGCGCGAGGCGCGCGAGCGGGGTTTCCGCATCTTTGACGCGACCTGTCCGCTGGTGACCAAGGTGCACGTCGAGGTGGCCAAGCTGCACCGCGAAGGCTACGAATTCATCATGATCGGCCACAAGGGCCACCCCGAGGTGGAAGGCACCATGGGCCAGCTCGACAGCGGCATCCACCTGGTGGAAGACGTGGAGGACGTGGCTCGCGTGCAGCCCTCGCAGACCGAACGGCTGGCCGTGGTGACGCAGACCACGCTGTCGGTGGACGACGCGGCGGAGATCGCTGCGGCGGTGAAGGCGCGCTTTCCCCAGGTGCGCGAGCCCAAGAAGCAGGACATCTGCTACGCCACGCAGAACCGCCAGGACGCCGTCAAGCTGATGTCGCCCCAGGTGGATGTGGTGATCGTGGTGGGCAGCCCCACCAGCTCCAACAGCAACCGGCTGGCCGAGCTGGCGCGCAAGCTCGGCGTGGACGCCTACATGGTGGACACGGCCGACGAGCTGCAGGCGCACTGGCTGGACGGCAAGTTCTCGGTGGGCCTGACGGCGGGCGCCTCCGCGCCCGAGATCCTGGTGACCGAGGTGCTGGCGCGCATCAAGGCGCTGGGCGCCGTGTCGATCCGCCGCATGGACGGGATCGTGGAGACCGTCAAGTTCCCGCTGCCCAAGGGGCTGAAGACCGGCACGCCGGCCGCGGGCGGCCCGGCACCATGAATCGCTACGAAATTGATAGCGCCCGCGCCAGACTGGACGGGGGCTACGGCCATTTTTTACGCAAAACCCCGCTGTGGCAGCTGCCCGGCGCGGCGCTGGGCGTTCGCTGTGCGCAGGTCTGGCTCAAGCTGGAGCACCTGCAGACGGGCGGCAGCTTCAAGGCGCGCGGCATGCTCAACCGCCTGCTGTCACACCCCATCCCCGACAGCGGCGTGATCGTCGCGTCGGGCGGCAATGCCGGCATCGCCACGGCGGCGGCGGCCAAGGCCCTCGGTGTGCGCTGCGAGGTGTTCGTGCCCACCGTCTCCAGCGAGGCCAAGCGCGAGCGGCTGCGCGAGCTGGGCGCCGAGGTGGTCGTCACCGGCGCGGTCTATGCCGAAGCACTGGAAGCCTGCCTGGCGCGCCAGCAGCAAAGCGGCGCGTTGCTGACGCATGCATACGACCAGCCCGAAGTCGTCACCGGCGCGGGCACGCTGGCCGCAGAGATCGAGGCGCAGGCCGGTGTGCCCGGCAGCGTGCTGGTCAGCGTGGGCGGCGGCGGGCTGATCGCCGGCGTGGCCAGCTGGTTTGGCCAGCGCGCGCGCGTGGTGGCGCTCGAGCCCGAGCTGGCGCCCACGCTCTACCGGGCGCGCGAGGCCGGTCAGCCGGTGGATGTGGCCGTGAGCGGCGTGGCCGCCGACTCGCTGGGCGCCAAACGCATCGGCGCCATCGCCTGGGAGGTGACCCAGCGCGAGGTGAAGGACGCGATCTTGCTGCCCGACGACGCCATCCGCGCGGCGCAGCTGTGGCTGTGGCGGCAGATGAAGCTCGCCGTGGAGCCCGCCGCGGCACTGGGCCTGGCCGCGCTGCAGACCGGGGCCTACACGCCTGCGCCCGACGAGGCGGTCTGCCTCATCCTGTGCGGCGCCAACCTCGACCCCTCCACGCTGGCCTGAGGCGCCAGGGCCCAGGGGGGCGCCGACTAAAATCGGCCGATGCTTGACATCACCCTGCTCAGAAAAGACCTCGACGCCGTCGTTGCCGCGCTGGAAAAGCGCAAATCGCCCCAGGCTTTCCTGGATGTGGCCGCCTTTCGCGCGCTGGAGTCCGAGCGCAAGACGCTGCAGACCCGCACCGAAGAGCTGCAGGCCAGGCGCAACGCGCTGAGCAAGTCCATCGGCCAGCTCAAGGCCAAGGGCGAGAACACCGACGCGGTGATGGCCGAGGTGGCGGGCCTGAAGGCCGGGCTGGACGAATCGGCGGCGCGGCTGGAGCAGATCCAGGCCGAGCTGCAGGCGCTGCTGCTGGCCGTGCCCAACCTGCCACACGCCAGCGTGCCCACTGGCACCGGCGAGGAAGGCAATGTTGAAGTACGTAAATGGGCTGCAGGCTTCATGGGTGCTGAGCCGCCCGCTATGAACTTTGTAGCAAAAGACCATGTTGCCCTGGGCGAGCCGCTGGGCCTGGACTTTGACACCGGCGTCAAGCTCGCGGGCGCGCGCTTCACCTTCATGCGCGGGCAGGTCGCGCGGCTGCACCGGGCGCTGGCTGCCTTCATGCTGGACGTGCAGACCACCGAGCACGGCTACACCGAGTGCTACACGCCCTACATCGTCAACGCCGAGACGCTGCGCGGCACGGGGCAACTGCCCAAGTTCGAAGGCGACCTGTTCGCCGCGAAGAAGGGGTGGCCAGGAGGCCGAGGCTGCGCCCGACAACACCGCGCTGTACCTGATCCCCACCAGCGAAGTGCCGCTCACCAACACCGTGCGCGACACCGTGCTGGCCGAGTCCGACCTGCCCATCCGCCTGACCGCGCACACGCCGTGCTTCCGCTCCGAGGCGGGCAGCGCGGGGCGCGACACGCGCGGCATGATCCGCCAGCACCAGTTCGACAAGGTCGAGATGGTGCAGATCACCCACCCCGAGCACAGCGACGCCGCGCTCGAAGAGATGACGCGCCATGCCGAGGCCATCCTGCAAAAGCTCGGCCTGCCCTACCGCGTGATGCTGCTGTGCACCGGTGACATGGGCTTTGGCGCGGCCAAGACCTACGACCTGGAGGTCTGGCTGCCCGCGCAGAACACCTACCGCGAGATCAGCTCGGTGAGCAACTGCGAGGCCTTCCAGGCGCGGCGGCTGCAGGCGCGCTTCAAGAACGCGGCGGGCAAGAACGAACTGGTGCACACCCTCAACGGCTCCGGCCTGGCCGTGGGCCGCACCCTGGTGGCCGTGCTGGAAAACTGCCAGAACGCCGACGGCTCGATCACCGTGCCCGAGGTGCTGCGCCCCTACATGGGCGGGCTGGAGCGACTGGCCGCCTGAGGCAGCCCTGATAGAATTGCGGCTTCGCACCACGCGAAACCGGATCAGGAGCGGTGGCAGAGTGGTCGAATGCGCCGGACTCGAAATCCGGTATACGTGCAAACGTATCGAGGGTTCGAATCCCTCCTGCTCCGCCAACCCCCATGCAAGCCCAGACCGCGCCGCCGGCCGCCGGCACCGCCGAATCCGAATGGATTGAGGGCGAGCTTGTGCGCAGCCTCATGGCCACCGCGCGCGGCACCCAGTACATCGGCCTGCTCGTCATCGCGGTGATGGCCGGCATCCTGGCCGGCCACACGCCGATGCCCGCCCTGCTGGCGTGGGTGGCTGTCTCGCTGGCCATGTCGGCCTACCGCATCGGCTTCATGACGGCCTACGCGCGCCAGATCTCGCGCCAGGCCGCGCCGCAACGTGTGGCCTTCATGGCGCGCCACGCCTGGTCGTGGCCGCTGAGCGCGCTGGTGTGGGGCCTGTCGGTGGCGCTGTTCTTTGACCGTGCGCCGCTGGAGACGCAGTTCCTGTGCTGGCTGATCGTCGCCGGGCTGGGCATGTTCTCGCTCAACAGCTTCTCGGCGCACCTGAGCACCATGCGCGCCTACCTCAACACGCTGTCGGTCACGATGCTGGCCGCGCTGATGTGGCGCATGGGGGTGGAGCTGGGTTTTCGCGGGCCGGCGCACCACTGGTGGATGGTGGCGCTGGTGGGCATCATCTGGCTGTTGCTGCTGCAGGCGGCCAAGCGGCTGCACCGCACGCACCGGCGCAATTACGAGCTGCAGTACCGCAACGCGCAGCTGATCGAATCGCTCACCCGCCAGACGCAGGCCGCGCTGGATGCGGTGGAAGTGAAGAACCGCTTCCTGGCCAGCGCTGCGCACGATATCCGCCAGCCCGTGCATGCGCTGGGCCTGTACGCCGACTGGTTGGGCAACGAGCCCGAGCTGGTGCACGAGCTGGCGCCCAAGATCGTGGAGTCCACCAAGGCCGTCAACGCGCTGTTTGATTCGCTGTTCGACCTGGTGCGGCTGGACAGCGGCAAGGTCACCGTGCGCGTGGAGCCCATCCGCGTGACCGACCTGCTGCACGACCTGGAGGTGCAGTACCGCCCGCTGGCCAAGGCCAAGGGGCTGGATTTCCGCGTGCGCGGCGCGCCGGGCGAGATCCGCTCCGACCCGATCCTGCTGCAGCGCATCCTGGGCAACCTGCTGTCCAACTCGGTCAAGTACACCGAGCGCGGCGGCATCCTGCTGGCCGCGCGCGTGACGGGCGAGGTGGTGCGGGTGGAGGTGTGGGACACCGGTGTGGGCATCGCGCCCGAGCACCAGGACGAGGTGTTCCGCGAGTTCTTCAAGGTGCCGGTGCACCATGGCACCGAGGACGGCTTTGGCCTGGGGCTGGCCATCGTGTCGCGCCTGACCACCATCCTGGGCCACCGGCTGAGCCTGCGCTCACGGCCCGGGCGGGGCACGGTGTTCCGGCTCGAGATGCAGCTGGACGACACCGCGGGCGCGGCGCTGCGCGCCCAGCAGATGCGCGACCAGTTCCCCGGTGCGCCGCCCGCCCAGCCGCCTGTTTAGCTGCCGGTGGCCAGCAGGCCGTGGGTGCGTGCGTGGTGCAGCACCTGCGTGCGGCTCTTGACGCCCAGGCGGCGGAACAGCCGCCACAGGTGCACCTTGACGGTGTGCTCGCTGATGCCCAGCTGCTCGGCGATCTCGCGGTTGCTCAGGCCTGAGTCCAGCAACAGCAGCAGCTGCTTCTGGCGCTTGGACAGCTTCTGGTCGGTCGGGGTCAGCTCTTCAAAGCTGTCGTCGGCCGAGAGCAGGGCGCGCAGGGCGGCGCTGATCTCGCTGGCACCGGCGGACTTCTCGATGTAGACATCGGCGCAGGCGCTGATGCAGGCTTCCTCAAAATCGGCCGCGGGCGAGGCCGAGATCACCGCCAGCGGCACATTGGGCCACTTGCCCTTGATCAGGTGCACGCCCGACACGCCCTGCGCGTCCGGCAGCTTCAGGTCCAGGCAGAACAGCTCGGGCTCGCCATGCTTTTGCACGGCGGCCTCGGTGGCAAACAGGCGGTCGAGCTCCACCACCGTGCCCGTGGGCCGCAGGCGGCGCAGCACCATGGCCACCGCATCGCGCATCAGCGGGTGGTCGTCAACGACATACATGCTCATGACAGGCATTCTCCTCAGTAATTCAGGCCCATGGCCTCGCGCACGTCGCGCATGGTCTCACGGGCGGTCACGCGGGCGCGGTCGGTGCCGGCGTCCACGATGTCGCGCACGATCCTTGGGTTGGCCACATAGGGCTCGGCCCGCTCCAGCATGGGCTGTTGTTCTGCAAGGATACCGTCAATCACGGGTTGCTTGCATTCCAGGCAGCCGATGCCGGCCGTGGTGCACCCGGTGGTGACCCACTGGCGCGTGCCCTCGTCCGAGTACACCAGGTGGAACTGCCACACCGGGCACTTGAGCGGGTCGCCCGGGTCGGTGCGCTTCACCCGGGCCGGGTCGGTGGGCATGCGGCGCACCTTCTGCTCGATGCTGGCGCGGTCTTCGCGGATGGCGATCGAGTTGTTGTAGCTCTTGCTCATCTTGGCGCCGTCCAGCCCGGGCAGCTTGCTGGCCGCCGTCAGCAGCACCTGCGGCTCGGTCAGCACGGCCTTGCCCGTGCCACGGAACCACCCCTCCAGGCGCTCGCGCTCGCGTGCGTCCAGCAGCGGGGTGGTGGCCACAAAACCCATCGCGCCTTCCAGCGCCTTCTGGTCGCCCGTCTCCTGGAAGACCTTGCGGGACTTTTCGAGCCGCTTGGCGCTGTCCTTGCCCAGCTTGAGCAGGCACGCGGTGACGCGCTCCTCGAAATCGGGCTCGCGGCCGTACAGGTGGTTGAAGCGGCGCGCCGCCTCGCGCGTCAGCTCCACATGGCTGGCCTGGTCCTCGCCCACCGGCACGTACTTGGCCTTGTAGATCAGGATGTCGGCGGCCTGCAGCAGCGGGTAGCCCAGAAAGCCGTAGGTGGACAAATCCTTGTCCTTGAGCTTTTCCTGCTGGTCCTTGTACGTGGGCACGCGCTCCAGCCAGCCGATGGGCGTGCCCATGGCCAGCAGCGTGAACAGCTCAGCGTGCTCGGGGATGCGGCTTTGCAGGAACATCGTGCACTGCGCCGGGTCCAGCCCGGCGGCCAGCCAGTCGATCACCATCTCGTAGACGTTTTTCTCGATGACCTCGCGGCTCTCGTAGTGCGTGGTGAGCGCGTGCCAGTCGGCCACGAAGTAAAAGCACTCCAGCTCGGACTGCAGGCGCACCCAGTTCTTGAGGGCACCGTGGTAGTGGCCCAGGTGCAGGGCGCCGGTGGGGCGCATGCCGGAGAGGACGCGGTCTTTGCTCATCAGTTCACCAGGAGTCGCAGCGGCGTGAGCGCCAGTTCAATAAAGCCGTAGGTCAGGGTCATCAGTGGCCGCATCCAGATCGTGGTGACGATGCCGGTGATGACCAGCGCCATCACGATGAAAAAGCCCCAGGGTTCGATGCGCGAGACCATCACCGCCTGCGGGTAGGGCAGCAGCCCCACCAGGATGCGCCCGCCGTCCAGCGGCGGCAGCGGAAACAGGTTGAAGACGAACATCACCACATTGACCAGCACGCCCGCCTGGCACATGCGGGTGAAGAAAGGCTCGCTGACGCCAATGCCCACCAGCACCAGCAGCAACACCCCCCACATCAGCGCCTGGAAGAGGTTTGCGGCCGGGCCGGCCAGCGCCACCCAGATCATGTCGCGCTTGGGGTTGCGCAGGTTGCCAAAGCGCACCGGCACCGGCTTGGCGTAGCCGAACAGGAACGAGCCCGAGGTGGCGAAATACAGCACCAGCGGCATCAGGATGGTGCCCACCGGGTCGATGTGGCTCACGGGGTTGAGCGTGACGCGGCCCAGCTGCCAGGCGGTGTTGTCACCAAAATGCCGCGCCACATAGCCGTGCGCGGCCTCGTGCAGCGTGATCGCGAAGATCACCGGCAGGGCATACAGGGCTACGGTCTGGATAAGGTGGGCGACGTCCATCGGCCGATTGTCTCAGACGGTGGAGAGGCCCAGCGCGGCCGGGTCGCCGCGGCCCAGGCGCAGCACCACGGGCTCGTCGCCGCCCAGGTCGATGACGGTGGTGGGCTCCAGCGGGCAGGCCCCGGCGTCGATCACCGCGGCCAGCTCGTGCTCGAAGCGCGCGCGGATCTCGGCTGGGTCGTTCAGCGGCTCGGTGTCGCCGGGCGGGATCAGCGTGGTGGCCAGCAGCGGCGCGCCGTGCAGCTCCAGCAGCGCCTGCAGGGTGCGGTGTTCGGGCACGCGCAGGCCTATCGTCTTGCGCTGCGGGTGGCTCACCCGGCGCGGCACCTCCTTGGTGGCCTCCAGGATGAAGGTGTAGGGCCCCGGCGTGCCCAGCTTGAGCAGGCGGTACTGGCGGTTGTCCACACGGGCGTAGCTGGCGAGTTCGCCCAGGTCGCGGCACAGCAGGGTGAGGTGGTGGCGGTCGTCCACGCCGCGCACGCGGCGCAGGCGGTCGACCGCGGCCTTGTCGTCCAGGTGGCAGGCCAGCGCGTAGCTGGAGTCGGTGGGCACGGCCACGATGCCGCCCTGCGCCAGCAGCGCCACGGCCTGCTTGAGCAGGCGCGGCTGCGGGTTGTCGGGGTGGACTTCAAAGTGCTGCATGGGTTGACTAGCCTTCTACCGGCTCCACAGGGATGCGCCGCTCGCGCACCGTGAGCCAGGCGCCGGCCGCGCCGCAGATGGCGATCATCACGATGCCCGCAAACGACCAGGCATCCGGCACATGGGCAAACATCACCCAGCCGCCCAGCATGGCAAAGCCGATCTGCGCGTACAAAAACGGCGTGAGCGTGGCCGCCGGCGCGCGCTGGTAGGCCAGGATCAGCATGAAGTGGCCCACCGTGCCCATCAGGCCCATCAGCGTCAGCCCGGCCCAGAACGTCCAAGGCAGAGACGCCGTCCACACAAACGGCAGCGCCAGCGACGCGCCCAGCGTGCCCACCCAGCCGGTGTAGAAGTGCATGGTGAGCGGGTTCTCGGTGCGGGCCAGGCGGCTGGTGAGCAGCTGGAACCACGCGTTGCAGGCCACCAGGCCCAGCGGCAGCAGCAGCGCCCAGTTGAAGTCGTCCGTGCCGGGCCGGATGATGATCAGCGTGCCAGTAAAGCCGCCCGACACCAGCAGCCAGCGCAGCGGCGACACCCGCTCGCCCAGCGAGGTGGCGGCCAACAGGGTGATGACCAGCGGCGTGATCATCACGATGGCGGTGAACTCGCCCACCGGCATGTGCTTGAGGCTCAAGAAGGCAAACAGGCTGGTGGCCAGCAGCAGCAGCCCGCGCAGCACCTGGAAGCGCGGGTGCTCGGTGCGCAGCAGCGCGCGCCCGCGCAGCGGCAGCAGCACCGCCGTGGTGGACACCGCCTGGAAGGCATAGCGGAACCACAGTGCCATCAGCACCGGCACGCCGGCGGTGACGAACTTGGTGGCCGTGTCCAGCACGGCAAAGCAGGCGACCGCGGCCACCGTGAGCGCGATCCCGGCCAGGGGGTGCGCGCCGTGCCTCACTGGATGCGGCCCGAGAGCAAGTCCCACACGGGGGTAAGGTGGGCCGGCAGCGGGGGCAGGGTGCCCAGATCGGTGTGGGATTCTTCCGGGCTGTGGAAATCGCTGCCGCGCGAGGCGGCCAGCCCGAACTCTTGCGCGGTGACGGCGTAGCGCGCCGCATCTGCCGCGCTGTGGCTGCCGGTGACCACCTCGACCCCGCGCCCGCCGTGGGCGATGAACTCGGTGAAGAGCGCGTACTCCTCATTGGGGGTGAAGCCGTAGCGCGCCGGGTGGGCGATGACCGCCACGCCGCCGCTGCCGGTGATCCAGCCCACCGCGTCGCCCAGCCTGGCCCAGCGGTGCGGCACAAAGCCGGGCTTGCCCTCGGTGAGGTATTTGCGGAACACCTCTGAAATGTCGCGGCAGGCGCCGCTTTCGACCAGGAAGCGCCCGAAATGCGTGCGCGAGATCAGCTCGGGGTTGCCCACGTACTTGAGCGCGCCCTCGTACGCGCCGTGGATGCCCACAGCGGCCAGGCCGTCGGACATCTCCTTGGCGCGCTCGGTGCGGCCACCGCGCGTGGCCGCCAGGCCTGCGGCCAGGGCGGCGTCGTCCGGGTCAAAGCCCAATCCGACGATGTGCACCGTCTTGCCCGCAAAGGTGACCGAGATCTCCGTGCCCGTGAGGTAGCGCATGCCCTGCGCGTGCGCGGCGGCGCGGGCCCGGTGCTGGCCGCCGATCTCGTCGTGGTCCGTGAGCGCCCACAACGCCACGCCATTGGCCGCAGCGCGGGCCGCCAGAGCTTCGGGGGTGAGGGTGCCGTCGGAGACGACAGAGTGGCAGTGCAGGTCTGCGTTCAGGGCTTGGGAGGTCGTCACCCACCGATTTTACGGCGCGAGGGAAAACCCTAGGCGGCGGGTGGCGCGTTTGGAGCGGTGAATGGCCCCTGAGGGGCCTGCAGACGGATTTTGAGTGCCAAATTGGCCTCCAGCCCCCGCCAGTGCTTGATGAGTTGCTATCAAAATAATAGCGTCGCGGATTTAAGCGGCATGTGCCCACGCGCGAGGGCGCGCGGCCAGCGCACCCAGAACAGACGGGTTTGCCGGGTTTGCCAAAACCGTTCGTGGTGTTGATGGAGGCAGCCTTGTCTGAAAGCCCAACAGAATCAAGGCTTTAAAGCCGAATAGCCGAACTTGTTGGTCACCGGCCGACCGTGTTCATAAGCAGCTTTGCAGGGTTTGGCCCGGTTTTAGTGGTCCAGCAGAAGGTGGGAGAACAGAGAAATTCGGTTATAAATCAAGCACTTATTTGGCTTTGGCGGAGGTGGGCATGACGCGTGATCACTTTGTTCATAAGACAGGATTCACTTCTATATCACGTTAGCGCTCAATGAGCACACCATTTGATCTCGACACGGGACTGCGGCTTGAGAAAGCCAACCTAGTGCTCCCCTGGGGCACTGATATCGAGAGCTTGAGCCATCTCGGCACCCCTGAGGTCTTTCGACATCCAAGCGCTACAAACATCCTTTGGAAGGAAGAATTGGTCCTTGGTAGTGTTCCCGCAACCGTGAGTGCAATGACGGCCGCTGGACCGAATGTCTTTTACGTTTCGCCCGCGATGGAATGTGAGTCCGCGCACGAAGAGTTCTCTCTTATGCTCGACACTCTCACTTCACGCTTGGGTTCGCCATCCTCGTCGGTCGTTGAAGGAGGCTATCCCTGGGTAAAGTGGCTGTGGGGTGATGTTGGCGTAAGCCTCCGCATTGGTGAGCGCTTCACCGAGTACGTATCGCTTTTGGTCGCAAAGGGCATATTCCATGTTGAGCCTGAGCGCTAACCCATCATTCCACCGGACCTTGCGCATAAAGCCGCGCAAGGCCAGTGAATTCAGACGTTAGCCGCAACGGAGCCAACAATGACCGACGGGTTGCTTCGCCAGCGCAGAAATCTAATGGTGACGTCATTGATCATCATTCTTCTAAGTTTCGGTGGCGTGAAGATTGAGGAGGTTGGCGCGCTTGGAACGAAACTTGTCTTTCAACGGAAAGACGCCCTTTATCTAGGAATCTGGGTTATCTACGCCTACTTCTTCTTCCGCTACTACCAATACGTCCGGGAAGAGCCAGACCTTGGAATCTCGAAAGCATTCCGGGCCAAGGTCAATGCGCTGACGTTTGCGAGTTTGAGAAAGGCGGCAGTAAAGCAACTGTCCCTAGATGAAACGCAGTTAGCTGGAGAGTTTCACTTTTCTGGGTTGAAAAGAAAGTCTCGCGTCATTCGCACCGGGAAAGTGGTATCGGGCAGAGACTCTTACGGTGAGCCGGTCTACTCCCACTATGAAGTAAACGTCCTCCGGTTCGGTCCCGCATTTGTTTGGGCAAGCGCTCATGTCATTCTTAACCGCGCGGCCATCACCGATTACGTTCTGCCTTTTGTGGTCGGCATCGCAGCGGCCGTCGCTGGGGCGCCGAGCAGCTGGGAGGGTTCTCTGTGCAAGCTTGTTTTCCAACATACCGCGCTTGGCATATGCGGCTAACCCATCATTCCACCGGAGCTGCGCAAAAAGCCGCGCAGGCCGGTGAATTCAGACGTTGGGCGCCATAGATCACATGAGCTGGCTGTCAAAGATATTTACAAGGCACAAGGACACGGAATCCGTGGAAGCTGTAATTGCACCATCTTCCGGTCTTGAACCAATTGAACACGATCGGGTCGGCTCACTTGCTGCTGATAATCCTGTTCGGCAGCTTTCCGACGACAAGCTTGGACGAACATCTGCAGCGAAGTCATTCGCATTGAATGTGCTTCGGCTTGATACGAGCGAAGGCGTTGTCGTCGGTGTGCTTGGTGCATGGGGTTCTGGTAAGACTTCCTTCATTAATCTTGCGCGCCCTACGTTTGAGGAAGACGGCGTACCAGTACTCGATTTCAACCCCTGGATGTTTAGCGGTGCAGAACAACTGGTTCAATCCTTCTTTTCTGAACTATCTGCTCAACTGAAGCTGAAACCCGGACTGGTTGAAGTTGGCAAAGGACTCGAAGAGTACGGAGAAATGTTCTCAGGTCTAGCTTGGGTCCCCATAGTTGGGCCTTGGATAGAACGTGGCCAGGATCTTGCAAAGCTCATAGGGAATCTACTTCAGCGAAAAAAGGAAGGTGTCGGAAGCCAACGCGCAAAGGTTGATAAAGCCCTTCGCGCCCTCAACAAACCAATAGTCGTTGTGCTTGACGATATTGATCGTCTGAACACCTCAGAAATCAGAGACATTTTCAGGCTAGTCCGCCTAACTGCTAACTTTCCCAACTTAATCTACGTTCTCGCGTTCGACCGTAAGAGGGTTGAAGATGCGTTGTCTGAAGAGGGAATTCCGGGGCGCGCATACCTCGAAAAGATTCTTCAAATTGGATTTGACTTACCAACGGTACCGGAGCACGTACTCAATCAGCAGATTTTTGCTGAGATCGATGCGGCTCTCGAAGGCATTCCGAACGCAGGCAGCTTCGATTCAAATGCTTGGCCCGATGTTTTTGTGGAGGTCATTAGGCCGCTTATTTCAAACATGCGGGATGTTCGCCGTTATGTTGCTGCGATTAGCGGCACAGTGAGCAGCCTTGAAGGCCAAATTGCTTTAGTTGATGTACTGGCACTTGAGGCCGTCCGGGTATTCCTGCCGGACGTCTTCCAACGCTTTCCTGCCTCGGTTAGTGGTCTCACCACGACGTCAGATATTGGTTACGGCGGCGGCAGAGAGCAGGTCCACCTTAAGCAAGAAATCGATGACCTGATTGATGCCGCAGGCAATCGGGCTGCGGTTGTAAGAGCAATGATTCAGAGGCTCTTCATGGCGGCACAGAGGCACGTTGGAGGTTCCCACTTCGGGGCCGATTGGAGCCGCAAATGGCTTCGCGAACGTCGGGTTGCCCATCCCGATGTTCTTCGCTTATATCTTGAGCGAGTCGCAGGCCAAGGGTTACTTGCGTTCAACCTTGCCGAGCTCGCATGGGGTCTTATGCCAAATAGCCAGTCTTTTGATGAATACCTTCGACGATTGGACCCGGAACAGGCCGTTGAAGTCATTGCCTCGCTAGAGGCATACGAGGATGACGTTACCCAAGATCGAGTTGCGCCCGGTGTTATCTCACTGCTAAACCTCATCCCGGTTCTTCCCAAATTGGAGAGGGGCATGTTCGGCTTCGGAACGGAAATGGTTGTGAGCAGGGTGGTCTACCGCCTTATTCGCTCACAGAACTCCGAAGAGTTGGTCGAATCCACAGCACGTCAGGTATTGCCACAACTCACAACCCTCTTCGCGAAGCTCACGCTCATAGAAATGATCGGTCATAGGGTTTGGGTCGGCCGGGGTTGCGGGCGGGGTCCGGCGCGGGGTGTGGCGGGGTGCCGGGCGGTCCGGGGTCGTCCGGGTGTCGTGCGTGGTGTTGCGCCTTCTCCCGTGTGGGTGCTCCGGCTTTGGCCTGGGGGGCGGAGCGGTCCTTGCGCAGTCAAGCGTCGTCTCTCGCGCTGTGCGCGTTGCGCTTCTTCTCCGCGTGTGGCCGTCCCGCTGGCGCGCCGGGCTGGTGGCCCGGTTGGGGGGGGGCGCCTGGTCGGGGCGGCCTGCCGGACTGGCCTTCATGGCGCAGCGTTGCTGCTGTGGGGCGGGCCCAGCGCGCCTTCCGTTCTGGCTCGCGCGCGCCTGCTTGCGCCAACACGCGGGCGAGAAGCTCTCCGGCTGGGTCGGCCGCGTGCGCGCTGGGGCTCGGCCCCTTCGCCCCGGCGGGCGGCCTGGCTCCTGGTTGCGCCGGGCCGGCTCTTTGGCGGCGTGCCCCGCTCTCGTGCCGCACCCAGCCTGTCGCTGGCCGCGCCGCGGTGGCTGCTTTGCGCGCCGGTGCTGCCCGCGCCCCAGGCAAAGCCAAAGCAGGTCGGCGGTGCGGGTGGTCGGGCGCTGGTCTGTGCGCCTGCGCCCGGCTTTGCGCGTGGCGTCTGTGAGGCGTCCCGCTGCTCGCGGCTCCCAGCCTTCAGCGGCGCCGGCCGCGCGTTTGCGTCTGGTGCCCGGCCTGCGGCTGCCTTTGCGCTGGGGTTGCGGTGTTCAGGCCGTGCGCGTTCCTCGCCACGCGGGTCGTGGTCCCGCGCGTGCCCAGCTGGTCAGCGGTGGAGCCCGTGGCTGGGGTGGTGGGTTGCTGCCCGTGGCCGCGTGTGGCGCCGCCCGCAGTGCCAGGGCGGCCGGGGCGGGCGCCCGGCGGCTGTTCTTGGGGCCGGCTCGGTGTGGGCCCCGGGCGCCCGTGGGCGTTTGCTGGTCGGCGGCGCCCCGGCCGGGCTGGCCTGGGCTTGCTCGCCCCGCAGCGGCACCACTGGGCCGCTGTGTCGCGTGGGCGGGCCGGCGGCCTGTGGCGCTCCTGGCACGGGGCGCGGTCCCGGGCGCTGGGCGGCCCCGCCCGGCGTGGGCCGGGCTCTCGTGGTGGCCCCGGCTTCCCCCGCAAGGGGCCCTGTGTGCCCTGGCGCGCGGCCGGCGGCTGGCGGGCGCGGCCTCGCGCGGCGGGCTGGTTTGGGCGGCGCTGCGGTCGGCGCGGGTCCCTGGCGCGGCGGCGGCGGGGGGGCGCGGCGGGTCCCGCAGGCGGCCTTGAGTGGTCCGCGCGGGCGGCGGCGCAGCCTGGCCTGGTGCTGGCGCTGGGTCGTCGGGCCCGCGTGTTGTCCGGCGGCGCGGGCAGTCGTGGCTGGCTGTGCCTGGCGCAGTCGCGTGTCGGCGTGGGCTCGGCGCTGTATCACGCGTGCCGCGTCTGGCGGGCTGCGCTCGCGGCCGGCCGTTTGGCGTGGCTCTGCGGTTGGCCAGCGGTGTCTTGCTGCCGCGCTGGGGCTGGCCGCCGGTGCCAACGCGGCGCTTGCGGTCTCGCGCCGGCCGCCAGGCCCTCTCGGCGTCGGCCTGGCGCGGGGTGGGTGCGCCCATTGCGCGCGTGCTGGTCGGCTGTGCGCGCCCCCGTTCCTCCGGGCGGTCCCTTCGTCGGGCTCAAAACAAGCACGGCATCCAGCTGCGTCAGATTGGCGCGCCCTCGGGCGCCGGTCACGTGCGGTCGGCGGTCACGTTCGCCGGAATACGCAATAGAGAAGGCGTTGGTCATAGACTTGTTCCTGCCGCAGTTTCAAACGAACTTGAAGCGGCATGGAGGGCTGAACTTCGAGCCCTTGACGCCGAAAAGCTCGCGCACGAACCCGGACTATTGCGTTCACTGCGCGTCCTAAAACGAGAAGCCACTCAAGATGAGCCTAAGTTCATCGTCCCGATTGATACGCGGGTCACCCACTCGCTCCTGCTCTCAGGCCAAAGCGAGGTTAGAAGGCAAACGGTGGGCAATCGGGCTGTGACTCGCTCCCCGCGACTTGCTTGGGACGTGCTGATAGAAATTTAGGGGGATGAAGAAACGCTCCATGCCTCCTTGGAGCAATTGAGGGAATCTCCATTGCCCGGCAGCGCCGAGTTGGTGCAGCTTGCTGACCGATATATCGGAGGATGGCGACCTAAAGATTTTGGCGATGACTAGGTGCACGATGACTATTCGCCTTGGCTCATCGGCACGAAGTCGCCCAACCCATCATTCCACCGGACCTGCGCAAAAAGCCGTGCAGGCCGGTGAATTCAGACGTTAGCGCGCAAGTTGCACCAGAGAAGGGGAAGGTCATGGGAACTTCGAGCGGGTTTGCAATCTGGCGAGCAGTTTCAATTGCAGGCCTGCTTGCCGCATCAACGCCGTCCGTCTTTGGGGTTGACTATGTGGAGCCCACCGCAGAGCAGGTGGCGCGCTGCATGACGCTTCCGAACAGCGGATTGCAGCAAGCTTGCAGGGGCGGATATTCGGTCCAGGGGCTCAAGTTCCCCGACGAAGCCAGTGAACTCAGCCTCTTCAGCAATACCGGCCGAATGGCGATTTTCAAGCCGAAGGGTCCTGGCCCCCATCCGGCAGTGCTACTGCTGCATCCCTGCGGCGGCGTAGGCGATCCCAACCACATTCGTTTCTGGGCCAGCAAGGCTGTCGAGGAGGGATACGTTGCCTTTGTCGTCGACAGCTGGACACAGCGTGGCATAGCGGAGATTTGCCGTACTCGACCGCCCGGGTTCGTTCCCATTCACATGATGGTGCGTTCTCGCGATGCGTATGAAGCGCTTGCGCACCTTGGAAAGTTTGACTTTGTTGATGTTGCGCGGGTAGCGACGATCGGCTTTTCCAATGGCGGACGCGTGAGCTACCTGCTGGGAAGCGATTCTGTTGCCCAGATGTATGCAGTAAATGGCCGCAGATTCGTTGCGACGGTTGCGGTCTATGGCCAGTGCTTCAACCGGGAGCTCGGATTGACCTTTCTTCGTCCGGATGTAAGCCGGCCGCTCCTGGCCTTGCTGGGTGAGCTTGACGAAGATGGCAACCCCGAGGACTGCGTCCCGAGACTCCAGGAGTTGAAGTCGCGGGGAACCGATGTGACATGGCACGTCTTTCCGAAAACCGGGCATGCCTGGGATCAGCAGGCATTTCGGGTTCCACAGCGAAATGCACAGATTGGAAACACGGCCGGGGTGCTTTCTGCCTACGACCCCCGCGTCGCCGAAGAATCACGCGATCGGGTGTTTTCGTATCTCGCCCCTCGCATGAAGGGAAGATGATGGCGCAATGAGCGCATGCGAGACGCTGGTGCACGGCAACCCGGCCGCGCAACGGACGCCCGAGTGGAACGTGGTCGTGCTGACATCGGCTGCCGCGTCGCTGGCTTTCACATTGGCCACACACGCGAGCAATACACTGACATCCTCTACACCGCTGAAACCACGAGGCACATATGGGACTACTTGACGGAATGCTCGGAAACGCGTCGAAGATCGACGCCGCCAAGATTCAGGCAGAGTTCAGCCAGATTCTTGCTCCGGGCGAGAAGGTTGAACACGCCTACCAGCTGATTCGGGACTACTTCGTCTTTACCGACAAGCGGTTCGTGCTTGTGGACAAGCAGGGGTTCACCGGCAGCAAGGTCGAGTACCACTCAATCCCGTACAAGAGCATCACGCACTTCAGCATTGAGACGGCTGACACTTTTGATCTTGATGCCGAGCTCAAGATCTGGATTTCGGGCACTGCGGCCCCGCTGCAGAAGCAGTTCAACAAGAAGCTGAGCATTTACGAAGTTCAATCCGTGCTCGCCAGCTACGTTCTGCGGTAGAACAGTTCGAGCGGCGCGGCCTGCCCGCCGGCAGCGCGCCGGTTGACCCGGACGCTAGACCTCCGCCCCCTCCACCAGAAACCGCACCCGCCGCTGGCCGTTCCACTCGTCCGCGTCCAGCCGGAAAGCCAGCTTCACGCGGGCGGGCAGGGGCTCGGTGTGGCCAAACCAGATGCCGTCCACCGGCTGGCCCTGGTGCTTGAGGCGCAGCGCCAGGTGCTTTTCGCCCACCAGGCGCTGTGACACCACTTCCACTTCTTCGCTGAACACGGGCGCGGCAAAGCCCTGGCCCCACACCTCGTGCTGCAGCGTGTCCACCAGCTCGGTGCGGCGGTACTGCGGCTCCAGCGGGCCGTCGGTGGCCAGGCGGCGCGTCAGCGTGGCGGCGTCCAGCCACTCCAGCGCCACCTGTTGCAGCGCCTCGTCAAAGGTGTCCAGGTGGTCCTCGGCCAGGGTGCAGCCGGCCGCCATGGCGTGGCCGCCAAAGCGCAGCAGCACGCCGGGGTGGCGCTTGGCCACCAGGTCCAGCGCGTCGCGCAGGTGAAAGCCGTCAATCGATCGGCCCGAGCCTTTCAGCTCCCCCGGGGTCTGGCTGGGGGCAAACACAAAAGCGGGCCGGTGCAGCCTGTCCTTCAGGCGCGCGGCCACGATGCCCACCACGCCCTCGTGGAAGTCGGGGTCAAACACGCAGATGGCGGGCGGTGGCTCGTCGCCGTCCTCAAACAGCGTGGCGGCAAACTCAAAGGCCTGCTCGCGCATGCCGGTTTCTATCTCGCGGCGCTCGCGGTTGATGCCGTCCAGCGTGCGCGCCAGCTCGGCGGCGCGCGCCGGGTCGTCGGTCAGCAGGCATTCGATGCCCAGCGTCATGTCGGCCAGCCGCCCGGCGGCGTTGATGCGCGGGCCCAGCGCAAAGCCCAGGTCGAAAGTGGTGGCGCGGCTCGCGTCGCGCCCGGCCGCGCGGAAGAGCTCCGCCAGGCCGGGCGGGAGCGCGCCGGCGCGGATGCGGCGCAGGCCCTGCGCCACCAGGCGGCGGTTGTTGGCGTCCAGCTTGACGACGTCGGCCACGGTGCCCAGGGCCACCAGGGGCAGCAGGGCGTCCAGCCGGGGTTGATCTTGCTGTGTCCAGGCGCCGCGGGCGCGCAGCTCGCCGCGCAGGGCCAGCAGCACGTAAAACATCACGCCCACGCCGGCCAGCGCCTTGCTGGCAAAGGGGCAGCCGGGCTGGTTGGGGTTGACGATGACGGCGGCGGCCGGCAGCTGCGCGGCGGGCAAGTGGTGATCGGTCACCAGCACGGGCAGGCCCAGCGCGTTGGCGGCGTCCACGCCCTCCACGCTGGCGATGCCGTTGTCCACGGTGACGAGCAGTTGCGCGCCCAGCGCCTTGACGCGCTGCGCGATGGGCGGCGTCAGGCCGTAGCCGTCGGTGACGCGGTCGGGCACCAGGTAGGTGACGTCGCGTGCGCCCAGCAGGCGCAGGCCGCGCAGCGCCACGGCGCAGGCGGTGGCGCCGTCGCAGTCGTAGTCGGCCACGATGCAGATCTTGCGGCCGTCGGCAATGGCGTCGGCCAGCAGGCGCGCGGCATCGGCCACGCCTTTCAGGTCGTCCGGCGGCAGCAGGCGTGAGAGGGCGTCGTCCAGCTCGTCGCGGCTGCTCACGCCACGGGCGGCGTACAGGCGCGCCAGCAGCGGGTGCACGCCAGCCTGCTCCAGCGCCCAGGCGGCGCGCGGGGGGACGTTGCGTGCTATCAATTTCATAGCGCTTCAATCAATGCGGACGGGGGCTGGAGGCCAAAAAGGCCCCTAAAACGGGCGAAGAGGCCGCGCGGGGCGTTTTGCAGGGTCACGGCGGCGTTTTCACCGCACAGCGTCAGGGTGACGGGCTCGCCGCGCCCGGCGCGCGCCAGCAGTTCGGCCATGCGGCTGGCGTCCAGCGCCTGCCAGGCGGCCGTCCAGGCCTGTGCGTCGTCGCGCAGGGCGGCGTCGCGCAGGGACAGCTCCAGCTCGGGCGGGGGCCCGGCTGGCTGGGCCAAGTCTGCCGGCAGGGCGCCCGCGCCGCTGACCCAGAACGAGTTGACGTCGGGCAGGCGTTGCGCCGTGCGCGTGTCGTTGAAGGGGTGGGTGTACAGCAGCATCTGCATCTCGCTTTGCAGGCGGCGCAGCGGGGCGGCCTGTGGGTCGCCGCTGTTGCCGGTGCTGCGGGTGTCCAGGTTGCGGCCGATCACGCGGTCCAGCGAGGCGCAGGGCAGGTTGCGGAACACCTCGCCGCGCGCCAGCCAGCGGGTGGGGGCTTCGTACTGCAAGGTGATGCCGTCGGTGGCAAACCAGGGCGCCAGGTCGGCCAGCAGGGCGCGCGAGGCGGGCTCGTCCAGCATCAGCGCGGCGGGGTCGTCCAGCGCCACGTGGTCGGTGGCCACATGCCAGTGGCAGGGGGTGATCCAGGCCCAGGCGTCGCTGCCGGGCTCGCCCCCGCCGGCGCGCAGCGACCACGCCGCCCAGGGCAGGCAGCCGTCGGCCTGGGTGAGCCCCAGCGCGCGGGCCAGCGCGCGTTCGTGCGGCGGGGTCAGGGTGGATTCGTCCGCGCGGTCGGTGTGCACCGGCTGCAGGCGGGCCAGCAGGGCGCGCAGTTGGGGCAGCTCAAGGCGGGCCATGGCTTCGCGGCAGGCGGGCGACGCCGATGCGGCGAAGGGGACGATCAGGTGCATGGGGGGATTGTCGGGCACGGCAGGTGGCGCGCGGGCCGCGTGCCACAATGCCCGGCCATGCAAACCCCCTATGAGCTGACCCTGGGCTGGCGCTACACGCGCGCCGGCCGCGCGTCGCGCCGCAACGGTTTCATTTCGTTCATCTCCGGTGTGTCGATGCTGGGCATCGCGCTGGGCGTGGCCGCGCTGATCATCGTGCTGAGCGTGATGAACGGATTCCAGAAAGAAGTGCGCGACCGCATGCTTGGCGTGGTCTCGCACATCGAGATCAGCGCGCCCGGCGGCGCAGCGCTGCCCGACATGCGCCGCACCGTGGCCGAGGTGGCCAAACACCCGCAGGTGCTGGGCGCGGCGCCCTACATCGGCGCGCAGGCCCTGCTGGCGCGGGGCGAGGACATGAAGGGCGCCATCATCCGCGGCATACTGCCGGAGTACGAGCCCGCGGTCACCGAGCTTGCCGCGCAGCTGGCCAGCGGGCCGCTGGGGCGGCTGAAGGCCGGCGAGTTCGGCATCCTGCTGGGCAATGAGCTGGCGCTGTCGCTGGGCGTGCGAGAGGGCGACCCGGTGACGCTGATCGCGCCCAGCGGCCAGGTCACCCCGGCTGGCGTGGTGCCGCGCCTCAAGCAGATGACGGTGGTGGGCATCTTTGAATCCGGCCACTACGAGTACGACGCCGGGCTGGCGATGATCCACCAGGAGGACGCGGCGCGCATCTTCCGCCTGGAGGGCCCCACCGGCATCCGGCTGCGCCTGAAGGACCTGCACCAGGCGCGCAGCGTGGCGGCCGACTTGGCGGGCATGCTCAGCGGCGACTTGCTCATCCGCGACTGGACGCGGCAGAACCGCACCTGGTTTGCCGCCGTGCAGCTGGAAAAACGCATGATGTTCATCATCCTCACGCTGATCGTGGCGGTGGCCGCGTTCAACCTGGTCAGCACGCTGGTGATGACGGTGACCGACAAGCGCGCCGACATCGCCATCCTGCGCACGCTGGGGGCCAGCCCGCGCAGCATCATGGCGGTGTTTGTGGTGCAGGGCGCCATGGTGGGCGTGATCGGCACGCTGGCCGGGCTGCTGCTGGGCTTGGGCGTGGCCTTCAACATCGACACCATCGTGCCGGCGCTGGAACGCCTTTTTGGTGCGGCTTTCCTGCCGCGCGACGTGTACCTGATCAGCCGCATGCCCAGCGAGCCACTGGCCGCCGACATCGTGCCGATTGCGGTGATCTCGCTGGTGCTGGCGTTTGCCGCCACGCTGTACCCCAGCTGGCGCGCCAGCCGCGTCAACCCGGCGGAGGCGCTGCGCTATGAATAACGCCCCCACGCTTGTCGCTGCGCCTACTGCGCTGCCCCCCGAGGGGGCGCCCATCGGCTTGGGGCGGCCCGGCTCCGATGGTGATGTCGTCCTCTCCGCCCGCGGGCTGGTTCGGCGCTTCCAAGAAGGGCCGCTGGATGTGACGGTGCTGCAGGGCGTGGACATCGATGTGCGCCGCGGCGAGACGGTGGCCATCGTCGGGGCGTCCGGCTCGGGCAAGAGCACGCTGCTGCACCTGCTGGGCGGGCTGGACGCGCCAACCGCGGGCACGGTGCAGCTGATGGGCCAGGAGCTTTCGGCGCTGGGGCCGCAGGCCCAGGGCGTGCTGCGCAACCGCCACCTGGGTTTTGTCTATCAGTTCCACCACTTGCTGCCCGAGTTCAGCGCGCTGGAGAACGTGGCCATGCCGCTGATGATCCGCCGCCTGCCGCGCGCGCAGGCGCTGGCCGCCGCGGGCAAGACGCTGGCCTCGGTGGGGCTGGCGGAGCGTGTGCACCACCGCCCCTCGGAGTTGTCTGGTGGTGAGCGTCAGCGCGTGGCGATTGCCCGCTCGCTGGTGACGCAGCCCGCCTGCGTGCTGGCCGACGAGCCCACCGGCAACCTGGACCGCTCCACGGCGGACGGCGTGTTCGAGCTGATGCTGCAGCTGGCCCGCGACCAGGGCACGGCGTTCATCGTGGTGACGCACGACGAGACGCTGGCGGCGCGCTGCGGCCGGCAGCTTCGGCTGGTGTCGGGCGTGCTCAGCTGACCCCTGGCGCGCCGGGGCGACGCATCAGAGGATGCGGTTGAACCACAGCAGCGAGAGGCCGGCCGACAGCAGCGCCAGCACGGCGGCACCCAGTGCCAGCAGGCCGGAGACTTCGGTCTCGCGCTTCTCCACCGACAGGCGCGAGCTGAGCTTCTGGTAGACGGATTTCAGGTTCTCGGCGGTGCCGGCATAAAAGTACTCGGCCTGCGTGCGCGTGGCCACGGCCTTGAGGGTTTCCTCGTCCAGCCGCACGCGCATCGACCAGCCCTCGAAGCCGATGGTCTCGCCGTCCACCGTGCCGATGCCCACGGTGTAGATGCGCACGCCGCGGTCGGCCGCCATCTTGGCGGCTTCCAGCGTGTCCACACCCGTGGTGCGTTGGCCGTCGGTCAGCAGGATGATGGCGCCCGAGTTGTACGAGCCCGGAGCGACGGGCGCCGGAGGCGCTTTCTTTTCGGTGCGGGCGGACTGGTCCAGCGAAAGTCCGCGCGGGCGTCCGCTGCCGTAGGTCAGCGCGGACAGGTCGATGCCGTCGTCGGGGAACAGTTCGGCCAGCGAGACGACGATGGCGCTGCCAATGGCGGTGGCGCGCTGCATCTGGAACTTGTCGATGGCGGCGACCAGGTCTTCGCGGCTGAGCGTGGGCGCCTGCACCACCTGGGCCGTGCCCGCAAAAGCGACGATGCCCACGCGCACATGGCGCGGCAAGTCGGCCAGGAAGGCCTTGGCCGCAGCCTGCGAGGCCACCAGGCGGTTGGGCTGCACATCGGTGGCGCGCATGCTGCCCGACACATCCATGGCCAGGATGATGGTTTCCTTGTTGGAGGGCAGGGTGATGGTGGCCATGGGGCGCGACGCGGCCAGCAGCATGGCCGCCAGGGACAGCAGGAACAGCGCCGGCGGTATGTGGCGGCGCACGCCTTGCGACTTGCCCAGCGCCTCCTTGACGATGGACAGGCTGGCGTATCGCAGCGCCAGTTTCTTCTTGCGGCGCAGCAGCCACAGGTACACCAGCACCAGCAGCGGCAGGGCCAGCATCAGCCAGAGGAATTGGGGCCAGAGAAAGGTCATCGGGGGCTCCTCATGCGGCCATGCGCAGGTGGCCCGGCAGGCCGGCAGCGCCCTGGCGGGTGCGCCGTTTGCGCAGCTCGGTAAAGCGCAGGATGGCGTCGGTCAGGTCGTCGGCGGTGGACAGCTCCAGCGTGTCCACGCCTGCGCGGGTGAGCGCCGCGCGCAAGTCGGCCTCACGCTGCGCGGCAATGCGCGCGAAGCGGCGGCGAAAGCCCGCGTCCGAGGTGTCCACCAGAAGCTGCTCGCCGGTTTCGGCGTCGCGGATGGGGACAAGGCCCAGATCGGGCAGCTCCAGCTCCAGCGGATCCAGCAGCCGCACGGCCACCACCTCGTGGCGGCGCGCCAGCTGGGCCAGGGGCTTCTCCCAGCCGGGTTCACTGATGAAGTCGGACACCACAAACACGGTGCTGCGCCGGCGCACCGTGCTGGCGGCGGACAGCAACAGTTCGTGCAGCCGTGTGCCACCGGACTCGGCGGCCTGGGGTCGCACCAGCAGGCTGTGCAACAGGTGCAGCACGTGGCGGCGGCCGCTGCGGGCCGGAATCAGGGTGTCCACGCCCGAGCCATACAGCACCGCACCCACGCGGTTGCCGTGCCGCGTGAGCAGGCGTGCGAGCACGGCCACGAAGCCGGCAGAGACCTGGCGCTTGGCCTGCTCGCCCGAGCCGAAGTCCACCGAAGGGCTGAGGTCCAGCAGGAACCACGCGGCCATCTCGCGGTCTTCGGTGAAGACGCGCACATGCGGGCTGGACAGGCGCGCCGTGACGTTCCAGTCAATGTGGCGCACGTCGTCGTGGTGCTGGTACTCGCGCAGGTCGGCCAGGTCCAGCCCGGTGCCGCGCAGCAGCGTGCGGTAGTCGCCCTGCAGCAGGCCGTCGAGCCGGCGAATGACGGTCCACTCCAGCCGGCGCAGCAGGTGCTCGGCGTTGGCGTCAGGCTGCAAGCTTTTCATGTTCCAGCGGCTTGGCCGGCACGGGGATCTTGGCCATGATCTTGCCCACCAGGGCATCGGCGGTGAGGCCGTCGCTGAGCGCCTCGTAGGACAGCACCACGCGGTGGCGCAGCACGTCGGGGACCAGGTCGGTCATGTCCTCGGGCAGCGCATACGTGCGCCCGCGCAGCATGGCCAGCGCCCGGGCGCCCTCGGTCAGGTTGATGGTGGCGCGCGGGCTGGCGCCGTACGTGATGTAGGCCGCCAGCTCTTTCAGCCCATGCTGGGCCGGGTTGCGTGTGGCCGACACCAGCTTGACGGCGTACTGCACCAGGGAAGGGTCCACATAGACGCGGCGACATTCGGCCTGCAACGCCGCGAGCTGGGCGGTGGTGGCGACCGGTGTCACCGTGACGGGCGGGCCGGTGACCCGCTCGACGATGACGAACTCCTCGGCGTCGGTGGGGTAGTCCACCAGCACCTTCATCATGAAGCGGTCGACCTGCGCCTCGGGCAGCGGGTAGGTGCCTTCGGTCTCGATGGGGTTCTGCGTGGCCATCACCAGGAAGGGGCTGGGCACCTTGTGGGTCTCGCCCGCAATGGTGACCTGGCGCTCCTGCATCACCTCCAGCAGCGCGCTTTGCACCTTGGCTGGCGCGCGGTTGATTTCGTCGGCCAGCAGCAGGTTGGTGAACACCGGGCCCAGCGACGTGGAAAACTCGCCCGTCTTCTGGTTGTAGATGCGCGTGCCCACCAGGTCGGCCGGCACCAGGTCGGGCGTGAACTGGATGCGCTTGAACTGGCCGCGCACCGTGTTGGCCAGTGTCTTGACGGTGAGCGTCTTGGCCAGACCGGGCACGCCTTCCACCAGCAGGTGGCCCTGGGCCAGCATGGCGACCATGACGCGCTCGAGGAAGCGGTCCTGGCCGACGACGACGCGTTTGACTTCATACAGGATCTGCTCCATCAGCTGGGCCGTTGCCGTGGAATCCTGGGTTGTTTCGGTGCTCATGCGGGGGTTCTCTCTCAGAAGGGATGCAGGCCGACGGCCGAAGCCGCGTTTTCAATCGGGACGGCAAAGCCGATGCCCAGGAAGGTGCGCGCGCTGGTGGGGTTGTAGATCGCGGTGACGATGCCCACCACTTCGCCGTCCATGGTGACCAGTGGCCCGCCCGAATTGCCTGGGTTGGCCGCGGCATCAAACTGGATCAGGTTGTTGATGTCCTGCTTGCCCTCGGGCGAGCGGAAGGAGCGCTTGAGCCCGGACACCACCCCTGCCGACACCGACGGCCCGATGCCAAACGGGAAACCCACGGCCACCACTTCATCACCGGGCTGCAGGTCGGCGGTGGAGCGCATGGTCGCGGCGATCAGGTCGTCGGGGATCTTGCTGGCCTGGAGCACGGCGAGGTCGTTCTCGGGCTGCACGCCGGTGATGGTGGCGGTGGCGGTGAGCCCGTCAGAGAACGTCACGACGATGCGGTCTGCGCCCTGCACGACGTGCAGGTTGGTGAGGATCACGCCCTTGTCCACGATGACGACGCCGCTGCCTGTGCCGTATTCGACTTCCTCGTCCTCGTCGGCCTTGGGGTCTTTGGAAGGCGCCGGTTTGCCCTTTCCCTGGCCGCTGCGGGAATCCTTGGGGTCTTTGGATTCGGGCTTGAGCTCCTTGAGCCGGCTCTTCTTGACATACCCGGCCACGCGCACCAGCGAGGGACGGATGGCTTCCGCCGCACGTGCGGCGGCAGACGGCAGGGTGGTTGTCTCCAGGGTTTTGAGGACCGCAGCGTCGATGTCGTCCTGGGTGAGCTTGCGCGGGCCCGGGCGCAGCGCAAGCGCCAGGCTGATGATCACCAGCACACCCAGAAGGAGGATGACGCCCCAGAGCGTGCGCGGATCAGAGGGGGAGGGCCGCCAGGCCAGCAGGCGGCGCGTGCGCGTGGGTGGCGCTGGCGGCGCAGCCAACGGGGCTGCAGCCGCAGCGCGCTCGGAGCGGCTGTAAAGGGCGGGCCTGCGCATCGGGTCACCTTCGGTGTGTCGGGGCGGACGACGATCTGTCAGCGCACGGTAGCACGGTTCGCCCGCGCCTGCATCCCCCCTCGGGGCGCTCAGGCATCATCCGCATTCATGACGGGCTGGATCGATACCCATTGCCATCTGGACGCGCCGGAGTTCTCGGCAGACACCGATTTGGTGCGCGAGCGTGCGCGGGCGGCGGGCGTGTCCTGCTGCGTGGTGCCCGCAGTGGAAGCCGGCAACTTTGACGCGGTGCGCGCACTGGCGCACCTCCATGGTGACGTGTACGCGCTGGGCATCCACCCGCTGTACACGCCACAAGCCCGCGAGGCCGACGTGGCGGCGCTGGACGCTGCCCTGGCGCAGCACGCCAGCGACCCGCGCCTGGTGGCGGTGGGCGAAATCGGCCTGGACGGTTTTGTGCCCGGCCTGGACTGGGCGCGGCAGGAGTGGTTTTACCGCGAGCAGCTGCGCCTGGCGCGACGCCACGGCCTGCCCGTCATCCTGCACGTGCGTCGCAGTGCGGATGCGCTGCTGCGCCATTTGCGAGAGTTGCCGGTGGCAGGCGGCATCGCGCACGCATTCAATGGCAGCCAGCAGCAGGCGCATGCCTTTGTCGACATGGGTTTCCGTATTGGCTTTGGCGGCGCCGTGACGTTTGACCGCGCGCTGCAATTGCGTCGCCTCGCCACCGGGCTGCCGCTGTCGGCCCTGGTGCTGGAAACCGACGCACCGGACATCCCGCCGCACTGGCTGTACCGCACGGCGCAACAGCGTGCCGAAGGCCTGCCTCAGGGCCGCAATGAGCCGGGCGAGCTGCCGCGCATTGCGCAGGTGGTGGCGGAATTGCGGGGCATCCCGATGAACGAGTTGCGCGAAGCGACGGCCGCCAATGCGCGAAAGGTATTGCCGCGCTTGACCGGCAGTGAAGAGCGGCAAGCGGGCAAATGAAAGCGTGCGCGTGTTGACCCAGATGGAGGCCTTGGCCCTGACGCTGGCGATCGAGTTGCCGGTGCTGGCGATGTGCGCGCGGCTGGCACGCTGGCCGTTGCGGCGTGTGCTGGTGGTCGGGGCGCTGGCGTCGTGCCTCACGCATCCGCTCGCCTGGTGGGCGGCGCTCTCCATGCCGGGCACGGTGCCGGTGTCGGAGTTTGAGATCGGGCTGCTGGCAATTGAAGTCCTGGTGACGCTGGCCGAAGCCTTGCTGTTTTTGGTGCTGCTGCGTGTGGGCTGGGTGCGTGCCCTGGGTGTCTCCGTGTTGGCCAATGGGGCATCCGCGCTGGCGGGGTGGTGGCTGTGAAGCGCGCGCTGGGGCCTTGGGATGGCGTGTTCATTGCCGGTCTGGCTCTGGCCTGCTGGGTGGCGCCAGGACCGGTCTATCTGCTGGCATTGGGGGCTTTTGGCTTGCCCCACGTGCTGTGGGAGCTGGGCTGGATCCGACAGGCCACGCGTGGCTGGCTGGGTCGGGGCTGGTGGTTGACGCTTGGCGCCATCCTTGCCCTGCAGGCGATTGCCCGGCTGGGCAGCTGGGCAGGTTGGCTGGATTCCTCGCTGGCCCTGGGCATGGACCTGCTGACACTGGGGTTGGCATTGGGCCTGGTGGCCACCGTGCGCTCGCCGGTTGCCCGTGAGGGGGCGAATGGCGGCATGGGCGAACTGCTGACGCGCGGGCTTGCCGGACTTGTGGCGGTTGCGCTGGTCGGCGCAGGCATTGCCGGCGATGTTGCGTCGATGCTGTGGGTGCTTGTGGTGCTGGCCATGGCGCACAACTTCACGCCGCTGGCACTTGTTCGCCTTGCGCCGCAGCGTGATCGACGCGCCGAACGCTGGCTGCTGCTGGCCTTTGCGTTGCCTCTTGTGATGCTGGCCATGCCACTGGCCGGCGTGCGGCCCGCCATGGCGCAGCCCCAGGCGTGGTGGCCGGTCGAAGCCCTGTGGGTGCAGAGCCTGTGGCCAGGCTCTGTCCAGGCCGTGTTTTCGGCTCTGGTGCTGGCGCAATGCCTGCACTACCACGCCGTGCTGCGCGTGATGCCGCGGCTGGGGCCGGTGTGGACCGCGCCGGGATGGAGAACACTGGCGATTCTGGCCTCGGCCCTGATGGCCGCAGCCTTTGCTTTGGATTTCACCGGCACGCGGCCGCTGTACGCCGTGGCCGCCGGCCTGCATGCCTGGCTGGAATGGCCTGTGTTGCTGTGCGCGCTGACAAGGGCAACTGCGGCAACCTAAACCGACCGGTGCGCCACCGGCGTCTCGGGCACGGGATAGCCGGCCGCGCCAAACGTGGCCACGACGGCGCGGTGGGTGTCGAAGTACACCTGCCAGTAGTGGTCCGTGTGGGTGTAGGGGCGCACGCACAGCAGCGGACCCTCCGGCGTGAACTGCAGGATCTCGATGTCCGGCGCCGGGCTTGTGGCCACATTGGGGATGGCGGCCACGGCCGTGCGCAACAGAGCCATGGCGTCCTGGACGTTCACGCTGTTGGCGACCTTGGCCACACAGTCCACCCGGCGGTGGGGCAGGGCGCTGAAGTTCTGGATGCTGTCGGAGAAGACCTTGTTGTTGCCCACGATGGTGGTGACGTTGTCGGGCGTCACGAGGGTGGTGCCGAACAGGCCAAGCTCCTTGACCGTGCCGGTGACGCCCCCGGCGGTGACGAAATCCCCCACCTTGTACGGACGCAACACCTGCATGAACACGCCCGCGGCAAAGTGTGTGAGCAATCCTCCCCAGGCTGTGCCAATGGCCAGGCCCGCGCCGGCCAGCAGGGCCGCAAAGGATGTGGTCTTGACGCCGAAAATGTCCAGGATCGCCAGGATCAGGACGATGTTGAGGATGACCGAGATGATGGACTTGAGGTAGTGCGCCAGCGTCTCGTCCACCCGCCCGCCCCGCTGCAAGGCCGCGCCGATGAGGCGCAGCGCCAATGCAATGAGCCAGCGGCCGATGATCCAGGCCGCCAGGGCGCCCAGGATTTTCAGGCCAAAATCGGCGCCTTGCGTGCTCAGGAAATTCCAGATGACTTCGGTATTCATGTGTGCCCCGGATGTGAAACAGCGACTATGGTGACAAGCCGGCCAGGCGCCTGCAAGCCTGCACGACCGCACGGGCGGGCGCCCGTGACTTCCGCCACATCGGTGTTGCTGGTGCCGGGCAGTTGCCCGGGTGCCAACGCTTTCGCCGCCCGGCTGTCCCATGCACACACGCAGAAGCCGTCGCGGAAAAAATCAGGAGCCTTTTGGGCGTCTGGCCCCCGCCAGTTCTTGATGGAGCGCTATCAAATTGGTAGCAAATCAATGCGGGACAGGCTCGCCCCCCTGCGTCAGGCCGGGGTTGCATGACGGCCCGCCGCGCGCCACGCGCTCCGGCGCTGCCGGAAGTCAACTTCTCCGACTGGGGCGACATCCGCTACCTGCACCTGGGCACCGAATGGGTGCAGGGGTCCATGCGCATGGATGCCCCGTACGACATCGAGCTGGAATACGTGCAGCGCATGATGGCCTGGCTGCTCTTTGCCGAGCCCGACACGGTCGCCCGGCGCCACGCCATGCAGCTGGGGCTGGGCGCGGCTTCGCTGACCAAGTTCTGCCACAAGCGGCTGCGCATGAAGACCACAGCGATCGAACTCAACCCGCAGGTGGTGGCCGCCTGCAGGCTGTGGTTCAAGCTGCCCGCCGACGACACCCGGTTGTCGGTGGTGCTGGGCGATGCAGCCGAAGTGGCCGCGCATGACCACTGGCGTGGAGACGTCGATGCGCTCCAGGTGGACCTGTACGACCACGAGGCGGCTGCGCCCGTGCTGGACAGCGAGGCGTTCTATGCCGACTGCCGGCGGTTGCTGACCGAGGACGGCTGCATGACGGTGAACCTGTTTGGCCGCTCGTCCAGCTACGCGGACAGCCTGTCCAAGATCGTCTCCGCTTTCGGGGAGGAGGCCGTCTGGGCCTTCAAGCCGACGCGCGAGGGCAACACTGTGGTGCTGGCCCTGCGGGAGCCGCGCAAGCCCACGCGGGCGGCGCTTGCCGAACGGGCTGAAACCATCCACACTCGCTGGGGCCTGCCCGCGCCGAAATGGCTGCGGGTGTTCAAACCGGTCGTTACATGAGCGCTGTCTTGCCCACCCGATCCCTCGCCAAATCCCCACATGTCGGGCCACTGGAGCTGCGCCGCCTGGTCGAGTGGCTGGGCGCCGATGGGGTCATCACGCCCCAGGAAGCCCAGCGCACGATCGCGCGCTGCGCCCAGGCCGAAAGCGCACAGCATCCGCTGGTGCGTCTGGCCAGTGTGGCCATGCAGCGCGCCAGCGATGGCAAGCCGCTGGACATCGAAGCCCTGAGCCTCTGGCTGGCCGGGCGCGCCGGGCTGGACTACCTGCGCATTGACCCGCTCAAGGTGGATGTGGGCAAGGTGGCCGACACCATGAGCGCCGCCTACGCCGAGCGCCACCGCGTGCTGCCGGTGCAGGTCACAACCACCGAGGTGGTTGTGGCGACGTCCGAACCCTTCATCAACGACTGGGTGGGCGAGGTGGAGCGCCAGTCGCGCCGGCGTGTGCGCATGGTGGTCTCCAACCCGCTGGAAGTGCACCGCTACACGGCCGAGTTCTTCGCCCTGGCCAAGTCGGTGCGAGCCGCGCAGAAAGCCGGCGGCAACGCCGGTGCCGCCAGTTTTGAGCAACTGGTTGAACTGGGCAAAAGCAACAAGCAGCTGGACGCCAACGACCAGGGCGTGGTGCAGGTGGTGGACTGGCTTTGGCAGTACGCGTTTGACCAGCGCGCCAGCGACATCCATCTGGAACCACGGCGCGAGCAGGGCGTGATCCGTTTCCGCATCGACGGCGTGCTGCACCCGGTGTACCAGCTGCCCATGGGGGTGATGAACGCGATGATCGCCCGCATCAAGCTGCTGGGCCGGATGGATGTGGTGGAGAAGCGCCGGCCGCAGGACGGGCGCATCAAGACCCGCAACCCGCGGGCCGACGAGGTGGAGATGCGGCTGTCCACGCTGCCCACGGCGTTTGGCGAGAAGATGGTCATGCGGATTTTTGACCCGGACACGGCGGTCAAGGACCTGGATGCATTGGGCTTCTCGGAGCACGACGCCACCCGCTGGGAGGCGCTGGTCAAGCGGCCCAACGGCATCATCCTGGTCACCGGCCCCACGGGTTCGGGGAAAACGACCACGCTGTATTCCACGCTCAAGCGGGTGGCCACCGAAGAGGTCAACGTCAGCACGATTGAAGACCCGATCGAAATGATCGAGCCCGCGTTCAACCAGACGCAGGTGCAGTCCAATCTGGACTTCGGCTTTGCCGAGGGCCTGCGCGCGCTCATGCGCCAGGACCCGGACATCATCATGGTGGGCGAAATCCGGGATCTGGAAACGGCCAACATGGCTGTGCAGGCTGCGCTGACAGGGCACCTGGTCTTCTCCACCTTGCACACCAACGACGCGCCTTCTGCCATCTCACGCCTGATGGAGCTGGGCGTGCCGCCCTACCTGATCAACGCCACTGTCATTGGCGTGCTGGCGCAGCGGCTGGTGCGCACCCTGTGCAAGCAGTGCCGCGAGAAAGACGAGGCCTCGACGCGTGAGGCGATGGCGCAGCTGGTGAAGCCATGGACACTCAATGGCGGCTGGCGCCCTTACCGGCCGGTAGGCTGTGTGGACTGCCGCATGACGGGTTTCCTGGGTCGCATGGGGCTGTACGAGCTGCTCACCGTGTCGGAAGCGTTCAAGGACAAGGTCAACCAGGAACCTTCCATGCCTGTGCTGCGGCGCCAGGCGGTGGCCGACGGCATGCGACCGCTTCGCCTCGCCGGCGCCCTTCGCGTGGCCGAGGGGCTGACCACCATGGAAGAAGTCCTGTCGGCGACACCGCCGCTGGAATGAAGCGGCCCTGGTGGCCCGCGCTAGGTATTAACCACAAGAATCCTGCGGGTTCCCCGGCACACAATTCGGGGCGTTCAAGTCCTTTGGAGACAACATGAAAATCAAAAGCCAGAAAGACTTCTACTCGGGCGTCATGTTCACGGCGGTCGGTGTAGCGTTTGCCTGGGGTGCGACCTCTTACCAGATTGGTGTTGGCGCACGCATGGGGCCGGGGTACTTCCCCCTGGTGCTGGGCGTGGTGCTGGTGCTGCTGGGGCTGGCGGTGATCGTCGAGGCGATGATCGTTGATGCCCCCGACGGCGAGAAAATCGGTGCCATCGCCTGGAAGCCGCTGGCCTGCATCATCGGGGCGAACATCCTCTTTGGCATCCTGCTGGGTGGTCTGCCCAAGTTCGGCATTCCGGCCATGGGGCTCATCGCGGGCATTTACGGTGTCACGCTGGTGGCCAGCCTGGCCAGCGAGCGCTTCAACATCAAGGAAGTGCTTGTCCTCGCTACCGTGCTGTCGATCTTGAGCTATCTGGCGTTCGTTTTGCTGCTCAAGTTGCAGTTCCCGGTCTGGCCGACCTTCATCACCGGTTAAGGACGGTCACCATGGATCTCTTCAACAACCTCGCGCTCGGTTTTGGTGTTGCATTCACCTTCCAGAACCTGATTTACTGCTTTATCGGCTGTCTTCTGGGCACGCTGATCGGCGTGCTGCCCGGCATCGGGCCGGTGGCCACCATCGCCATGCTGCTGCCGGCCACCTACGCGCTGCCCCCGGTGGCTGCGCTGATCATGCTGGCCGGCATCTACTACGGCGCGCAGTACGGTGGCTCCACCACCGCCATCCTGGTCAATCTGCCGGGTGAGTCTTCATCCGTGGTGACCGTCATTGATGGCTACCAGATGGCGCGCAAGGGACGGGCGGGGCCTGCGCTGGCCGCGGCCGGTCTTGGCTCATTCTTCGCAGGTTGCGTGGGCACGCTGATCCTGGCAGCCTTTGCCGCGCCGCTGACGGAAGTGGCCTTCAAGTTCGGTCCGGCGGAATACTTCTCGCTCATGATCCTGGGCCTGATCGGCGCCGTGGTGCTGGCCTCGGGCTCGCTGATCAAGGCCATCGCCATGATCGTGCTGGGCTTGCTGCTGGGACTGGTGGGCACCGACGTGAACTCCGGCGTGGCGCGCTTCAGTTTCGACGTGCCCGAGCTGACCGATGGCATCGGCTTCATCGTGATCGCCATGGGCGTGTTCGGCTACGGCGAAATCATCCAGAACCTGTCGCATCCGGAGGACAAGCGTGAGGTCTTCACCGGCAAGGTGTCCGGCCTGATGCCCACCAAGGAAGACTTCCGCAACATGGTGCCCGCCGTGCTGCGGGGCACGACGCTGGGTTCGGCACTGGGCATCCTGCCGGGCGGCGGCGCCCTGCTGGCCGCGTTTGCCGCCTACACGGTCGAGAAGAAGACCAAGCTGCGCCCCGGCGAAGTGCCATTCGGCCAGGGCAACATCCGTGGTGTCGCTGCGCCCGAATCGGCCAACAATGCCGGTTCGCAGACCTCCTTCATCCCGTTGCTGACGCTGGGCATTCCGCCCAACGCCGTGATGGCACTGATGGTGGGCGCGATGACCATCCACAACATCCAGCCTGGCCCGCAGGTGATGACCAGGAACCCCGAGCTGTTCTGGGGCCTGATCGCCTCCATGTGGCTCGGCAACGCCATGCTCATCATCCTGAACCTGCCGCTGATCGGGCTGTGGATCAAGCTGCTGACCATGCCCTACCGCTGGCTGTTCCCGGCCATCGTGCTGTTCTGCGCCATTGGCGTGTACTCCACCAACAACAACACCTGGGACATCTGGATGGTGGCGGCCTTTGGCGTGATCGGCTACGGCTTCATCAAGCTGGGCTGCGAGCCGGCGCCATTGCTGCTGGGCTTCATCCTGGGGCCGATGATGGAAGAGAACCTGCGCCGGGCGTTGTTGCTGTCGCGTGGCGAGTGGACCGTGTTTGTCACGCGGCCACTGTCCGCGGGCCTGCTGGCTGCTGCGGTGCTGCTGCTGGTCATCGTGCTGATGCCTGCGGTCAAGAACAAGCGCGAGGAAGCCTTCAAGGAAGAAGACTGACAGGGCCTGATGCCCCCACTTCAGACGGCGCCTTCGGGCGCCGTTTCCATTGGTGCGTCGCCGGGCTGGGCGACAATGCGGCTCCGGAGCCCCCTGATGACCCTGACCCTTCCGCCCCCGCAGCATCCGCAGCGCGTGGCGCTGCACAACGAAATACACGCCCGGCCGCCCGAGGCCATGTCGGCGCCGCTGGCGATCTCTCACCTGGTGATGGTGTGTGACGCCGCCGGGCGCGAGGCCAGCCGCCAGTGGCTGGCCGGATTGCTCAGGGACCGCCACCTGCCGCTGCCCGACAGCGAAACCACCCATTTGCGCATGGACGTGGGCGCATTTCGCATCCGTTGGGAGCTCCATACCGAGTTCGTGAGCTGGACGTTTTCATGTCCGCTGGACATGGACGGCTTTGGCGAGCGTGAGCCCGCGAGCGCGCTGCGCAACGTTCCTGCGGACTGGTTGGCGGGTTTGCCCGGGCAGTGCCTGACCGGGTTGCACCTGTGGGTGCTGCCGACGCACAGCTTCGGCTCGTGAACGCTGGTGCGCCATGTGCTGCTCGAGGACACGCTGGTCGCGTCCACCGTGGCCGACGGCCACGGCGAGGTGTACACCGATTTCGCCATCCACCCGGATGGCTGCTCGCGCATGGTGCTGTTGGCCGGTGGCATGACGCCACGCCGGCTGGGCCGGCTGGTGCAGCAGTTGCTGGAAATCGAGACCTACCGCATGGCCGCCCTGTTGGGGCTGCCGGCCGCGCGTGAGGCTTCTGCCGAGCTGGCCAGCGCCGAGCGGGAACTGGCGGAGCTGGCCGATGCCATCCGCCACACCACCACCGAGGCCGAGCCGCAGCTGCTGGACCGTCTGACGCGGCTGGCTGGCCAGGTGGAGGGGCAGCATGCCTCGACGCATTCGCGCTTTTCGGCCAGCCGCGCCTACTTCGAACTCGTGGACAGGCGCATCGCCGACATCGGGGAATCCCGCCTGGGCGGTCTGCAGACGGTGGGCGAGTTCATGGAGCGGCGCCTGTCGCCGGCGCGCAGCACCTGCGAGTGGGCCACCCGCCGCCAGGACGCGCTGTCGCAGCGCGTCTCGCGCATGAGCAACCTGCTGCGAACGCGTGTCGAAATCGAGCAGCAGCAAAGCAGCCGCGACCTGCTGGCCGCGATGAACCAGCGCCAGGGCCTGCAGCTCAAGCTCCAGGCCACGGTGGAGGGGCTGTCGGTGGCGGCCATCACCTATTACATCGCCGGCCTGGTGGCCTATCTGGCCAAGGGTGCGCAGAAGCTGGGCTGGCCGTTTTCTCCCGAGACAAGCGCCGCGGTGGCGATCCCGCTGGTCGCCTTTGGCGTGTGGTGGTCGCTGCGGCGCCTGCACCGGCGCGTGTTCTCGGACTGAGGGCCATTTTTCAAGAGAAATCGCGCTCCAGCCCCCGTGAAACCTGATTCACCCGCTACAAAATCGATAGCGTCCGGCCTGATCCTGGCGGTCTGTGGCTCGATCGCGTTCAGCGGAAAAGCCATCATCGTCAAGCTGGCCTACCGCCATGGCGTGGACGCGGTCACCCTGATCATGTACCGAATGCTGTTCGCGCTGCCCATCTTTGCGGCGCTGGCCTGGTGGGCCAGCCGCGGCAAGCCAAAGCTGACGCGCAACGACTGGCTGGGCGTGCTGGGGCTGGGCGTCAGTGGCTACTACCTGGCCAGCTATCTGGACTTTGCCGGCCTGCAGTACATCACCGCGTCGCTGGAGCGCCTGATCCTGTACCTCAACCCCACTCTGGTGATGCTGCTTGGATGGGCGCTGTACCGCAAGCCCATCGGCATGCGGCGGGTGGCCGCCATGGCGATCAGCTATGCCGGCGTGGTGCTGGTATTCGGCCACGAGGTCCGGCTGGACGGCGGACAGGTGGCCCTGGGCGCCCTGCTGGTGTTCGCCAGCGCGGTCAGCTACGCCATCTATCTGGTCTACAGCGGCCAGCTGGTGCAGCGCCTGGGCGCCATGCGTCTTGTGGGGCTGGCCACCAGCATCGCCTGCCTGTGCTGCATCGCGCAGTTCCTGGTGCTGCGGCCGATGTCGGCGGCCGTGGTGGCGCCGGCGGTGATCTGGCTGTCGCTGCTCAACGCCACGCTGTGCACCGCCGTGCCCGTGCTGATGGTGATGATGGCCATCGAGCGCATCGGGGCCGGGCTGACGGCGCAGACCGGCATGATCGGGCCGCTGTCCACCATCGCGATGGGCGTGCTGATCCTGGGCGAGCCCTTCACGCCCTGGGTGGCCGCAGGCACCGTGCTGGTGGTGGCGGGCATCTACGTCTTCAGCCGCGCCGGCGCGCGCTGACGCTTGGGGCAGGGCGTGGACGCCCTTGCTATCCTTGCAGACTCTTTGTGGGAGACATGTTCATGGATCTGGGCATTGCAGGCAGGTGGGCGCTGGTGTGCGGCGCCAGCAAGGGGCTGGGGCTGGGTTGCGCGCAGTCGCTGGTGCGCGCCGGCGTCAACGTCGTCATGGTCGCGCGTGGGAGCGAGGCGCTGGAGCAGTCTGCTATCGAAATGAGAGCGGCTCAGCAAGTACCCATGGGGGCTGGAGGCCGAAACGGCTTTCAAACCGAGATTCTGACCGTGCCCGCGGATATCACCACGCCACAGGGCCGCGCGGCGGTGTTCGCGCTGCGAGCGGACTTTGACATCGTGGTCACCAATGCCGGAGGGCCGCCTCCGGGGGATTTCCGCTCGTGGGACCGCGAGGCGTGGCTCAAGGCCGTGGACGCCAACATGCTCACGCCCATCGAGCTCATCCGCGCGACGGTGGACGGCATGGCGGCGCGCGGCTTTGGCCGCATCGTCAACATCACGTCCAGCGCGGTCAAGGCGCCGATCGACATCCTGGGCCTGTCCAATGGCGCGCGCAGCGGCCTGACCGGCTTTGTGGCCGGCGTGGCGCGCAGCGGCATCGCCGCGCAGGGCGTCACCATCAACAACCTGCTGCCCGGCGCTTTCGATACCGACCGCCTGCGCGGCACCATGGAGGGTGCTGCGAAAAAGTCCGGCCAGAGTGTGGACGCCGTGATGCAGTCGCGCCGCCAGACCATCCCTGCGCGGCGCTTCGGCACTGCGCACGAGTTCGGCGAGGCCTGTGCGTTCCTGTGCAGCGCGCAGGCGGGCTATATCACCGGTCAGAACATCCTGATCGACGGTGGCGCCTACCCCGGCACTTACTGAGACAGCCCATGGCCACCTACAAGCCTGAGGTGTTCGAAACCGCCAGTCTGGACGAGGCTCAGGCCATCATCCTGACGCCGGAGGGCGATTCTTCTACCGAGGCGCGCTGGCGCACCGAGACGCCCTGGATGCTGGAGCGCGTGCGCGCGGCGCTGCAATTTGGCGCCACGCGTCTGGTGATGGATTTCGGCTGCGGCGTCGGGCGCATTTCGCGCGGCCTGCTCGAAGACGAAAAGCTTGCCGTGCTGGGACTGGACGCTTCGGCGTCGATGCGCCGCATGGCGGTGGAGCACGTGGACTCAACGCGTTTTTCCGCGCTCTCGCCCGAGGCCTTGGACGCGATGGTGGATGCGGGCCTGCGATGCGATGCCGTGCTGGCGGTGTGGGTGTTGCAGCATTGCCTGGATCCGGCAAAGGAGCTGGACCGCATCCGGGCAAGCCTGCGACGCGGCGGGCAGTTCTTCATCGTGGACATGCACCACCGGGCGGTGCCTACCGATGAAGGCTGGATCGACGACGGTTTCTCGGTGCGCGAACTGGTGGATGCGCGCTTCGAATGCATTCGGCGTGAGCCCTTTGCGGCGCCGGGCAGTCCGCAGAACCTGCTGCAAAGCGGCTGGGTGGGTGTCTACCGTAAACCATAGGCGCAGTTGCAGTCTTCCATCCCCGCGGGTCGTCGGCGACGCGTACCCGCCTGCGCTCGTGTCCCCCGGATTGGGCTGCGCCCAATCCTCCTCCTTTACCTCGCTTCGGCGGGCACCCATCACCGCCAACCCGCTACCCGGCTGGCGCACCGCCGCTCAGACTCCCCTTCGTTCGGGCGAACCCACACCACTGGATCAGGTGGGCAGGGGATTGTGCGAAGCGAGGTAAAGGAGGAGGACCGGCGCAGCCGGTCCGGGGGACACGAGCGCAGCGCAGTCCCATGCCCGCATGATCCTGAAGCAGTGCCGCCCCGGCTCCCGTTTACGTGTCCAAACTGCGATGCCGACGGCTCGACACCACAATCCCGCCGACGATCAACGCGAACGCCAGGCCATGGAACAGCTGGGGCGCCTCGCCCAGGAAGGCAGCGGACATGAGGGCCGCAAACAGGGGTGTGAGGTTGGAGAAGAACGCCGCAGCCGTGGGGCCGGCCGCCTGCACGCCCAGCCCCCAATAGCGGTAGGCCAGTACGGCCGGGAACACCGCCACATAGGCCAGCGCCAGCGCGAGCGGCCATCCCCAGATGATGCGGGCGTCGGGCACCAGCGCCCATTCGCCGGCGGCAAATGCGGCCGACCAGACCAGGCCCAGGGCGACCTGGGCCATCAAGAAGGCGGCCCAGTTGCCGCGCAGCGCGGGAGGGTCACCCGGGCGCAGCAGCAGCCAGCTGTAAAACGCCCAGGCAATCGAGGCGGCCAGCACATACAGGTCGCCCGGCACCAGGCGCAGCGTGAGCAATGCATGCGCGTCCCCGCGTGACAACACCACCAGAACCCCCGCGATGGACAGTGCCGTGCCGACGAGTTGCCGGCCGTGCACCGCCTGCCCGAAGAACAGCCTGCCCACGGCCAGCATCCACACCGGCATGCTGGCGGCCACAAGGGTGACGTTGATGGGCGTGGAGGTCTTCAACGCCATGTACTGCAGGGCGTTGTAGCAACCCACACCCAGCAACCCCAGAACGGCGAAACGCTTCCAGTGGGGCCAAAGCGGGCTGTCGCGACGCAACACCCAACCGGCCAGGGGCAGCAGGATCAGCAGCGCCAGCGCCCAGCGCATGAAGTTCAGCGTGACAGGCGGCATCAGGCCCTGCACCAGGCGGCCGATCACCGCATTGCCCGCCCAGAACAGGGGGGGCAGGGTGAGCCACAGGGCCGCGCGGGGCGTGAGGGTCATGCGTGGCTCAGGGCCAGGTCTGCGCGCAGCTGCGACATGCCGCTTCGCACCCGCATCTTGTAGGCCACGACATGTTCGCGCTCCACCGGCCAGAACACGCCTGCGGGCATGTTGCGGCCAAAGACGTCCAGCAGCATGGAGCGGAACTTGCCCGAGGGCTGCCCGGTTTGCGGGTGCGGCTGCTCGGCGTAGCTCACCTCCGTGGCACTGGTCAGCGCGCACAGCAGCGGGTGCAGGCGTGCGCTGTGCACGCGGCGGAATTGCTGGATCTGCTGGATCGTGCGGTCCAACGGCAGGTTGTTCCACACCTCGTCGCCAATATTCAGGGTGCGCGTGTCGCTGCCCTGCGCCATCGGGAAGGCGTCCACCAGCCAGTCGCCCAGATGGACCACGCGCTTCGCGTGTTGTCCGGCCCAGGCGATGTCCTCGGCATACCGCGCGTACCAGGTGTCCAGCCGGGACATGAGCGCCTGCATGCGTCCCCGGTCGATGGCGTCGCGGTACTGCGTGCCGAAGATGCCGATGCGCCGGGGGATGCGGTCCATCAGCGCCAGCAGGCCGTCGTGGTCGAACATGGGCTGGAACAGGCTGTTGCCGATGCCCAGCACCATCAGGTCAAATTCGCCGGCGGGCGGGTTCCAGGGGTTGTGAAAGGTGTGGGTCACTGTGGCACCGGGCGGCAGCACCTGGTTGAGCAAATGCCAGCCCAGGCGGTCACCAAAGTTGCCCACATTGGCATAGGAGACCACCAGCACGCGCAGCGGCGCTGCCGCTTGGGCAGGCGCAGGGCCCGGCCGGGCGATCCAGAGGTGTTGCAGGCCGTCCACCCTGTCCTGCCGTGTCACGCTGAAGCCGCCCGCCTGCAACAGCGCGGTGATCTCGGCACGGGTGAAGCGGTTGACCCAACCCAGCGCGCCGCGGTCCAGGTGGGTGGTGTCTTCAGCGCAACAGTAGGTCAGCAACAGGCTGGAGCCGCTGCGCGCGAGCGCGGCGAGCACGGCGGCGGGGTCGTAGAGGTACTCGAGCACGCCCAGCATGGTCACTGTGGTGCCCGGGCCGAGGTCGCCTGCGGGCAGTTCGCCCCGGTTGAGGTCGCACACCCGGGTCCGCGCGTCGCGGGCGACCAGATCACTGGGCACATACTGGCAGCCCGCGGGCAGGTGGCGTTCAAGCGACATGGCGCCGCAACCGAGGTCCACCACTTTTGATCCGGCGCCCAGATAGTCGGCGACGCGCACCGAGCGAAGCTCCCAGGCGGCCTCCAGGTTGCGCGGGTCCGACCAGCGGGTGTAATCCGTCTCCCGGGCTTCGATGGTCTGCTTGCGGCGGTCGAACTCGTTGGTCTGGCTCATGGCAGGGTGGATGATACGGGCTGCGCTGCAAGGGCTTGCGGTTGCTGGCACGATGTAGGCTGCAACCTGGCGCAATGCCATTGGCACATTTACAAGGAAGACGGGACATGACCAAAGCCATCCAGATCAAGCAACACGGCGGCCCCGAGGAACTGAGCCTCGTCGACGTCAACGTGGGCGAGCCCGGCCCGGGCGAAATCCGCATCCGCCATCACGCGGTGGGCCTGAACTTCATTGACGTGTACCAGCGCACGGGGCTCTACCAGCTGCCCATGCCGCTGACCCTGGGCATGGAAGGCGCGGGCATCGTCGAGGCCGTGGGCGAGGGCGTGACCCACCTCAAGCCCGGTGACCGCGCAGCCTATGCCAGCAACCCGCCAGGCAGCTACAGCGAGGCGCGGGTGATGCCCGCCAAATGCGTGTGCCGACTGCCCGACGCCATCAGCTTCGAGACGGGCGCTGCAATGATGCTCAAGGGCCTGACCGCGCAGTACCTGCTGCGCCGCACGCTACCCGTGCAGGGCCTCAAGGAAGGTGACTTCGTGTTGTTCCACGCCGCCGCTGGCGGCGTGGGCCTGATCGCCTGCCAGTGGGCAAAAGCGCTGGGCTTGCAGCTGATCGGGACCGCGGGCTCGGACGCGAAGTGCGCGCTGGCCAAGGCGCATGGGGCGGCGCACGCCATCAACTACAGCACCGAAGACTTTGCCGCACGCGTGAAGGACATCACCGGTGGCAAGGGCGTGAAGGTGGTGTACGACTCGGTGGGCAAGGACACCTGGGACAAGTCGCTGGAGTGTCTTCAGCCTTTCGGCCTGATGGCCAGTTTTGGCAATGCGTCCGGACCGGTGGCGCCGTTCTCGCCCGGCATTCTGGGCCCCAAGGGCTCGCTGTATGTGACCCGCCAGACGCTGTTCACCCACATTGCCACGCGCGAAGCCACACAGGCCATGGCCGACGAGCTGTTTGCCGTCGTGCAAGGTGGCCAGGTGAAGATCCGCATCGACCAGCGCTACCCGCTGGCGGATGTGCAGCAGGCCCACCGCGACCTGGAAGCCCGCAAGACCACCGGCTGCACCATCCTGACGCTGTGACGCTGCCCTGGCTGGCTGCCGCGCGGGCGCGTGCTTCGCTTGCGCCCTTGCGCCCCCGCATCCCGCTGCACACCGCCCAAGGGCAGGCGTTTGGCTCGGCGGATGCGGAACTTCTGGCCAAAATTGCCTCTCAGGCCGCGTCAGATGGACATGGAGTGCTACAAAAAGCGGAGCACGCCTGGGCGCTCACCACATCCCCCGAACAAGGTCTGGACAGCCTGGCGGTGTTGCTGCGGCGCCTTGGCCGAACCGGGCCCTGGCGCGACGAGAAGCTCGACGTATGCGACCCGGCCGGAGCACCGCTGGGCGCCATCGAGCGCGGGACGGTGCGTGCCCTGGGCATCGCCACCCGGGCCGTGCACCTGGTTGGCAAGACGCCCGATGGCCGCCATTGGGTGCAACAGCGCTCCTTCAGCAAGGCCAACGACCCCGGCCTGTGGGACACGCTGATGGGCGGCATGGTCGCCGCCGGTGAGTCCACGATGGAAGCGCTGGAGCGCGAGACGCAGGAAGAAGCGGGGCTGGCCCTGCAGGCGCTGCGCGACCTGCGCGCCGGTGGACGCGTGTCCATTCGCCGCCCCAGCGACGAGGTGCCCGGTGGACACGGCTATATGACGGAAGCGATTGACTGGTTTGAGGCCACCGTGCCGTTCGGGCTGGCCCCAGTCAACCAGGACGGCGAGGTGCAGCAGTTTGAGCTGTTGAGCCGTTCGGATGTGGTGCTCAGGCTGGAAGCGGGCGCGTTTACCCTTGAGGCGACGCTGGTGCTGGCTGCGGCGCTCGGACTGGACTGAGCGGGACTTAGCCGGGCTCGTTCTCCGAGAGCACGCCCTGGCGCAGACGGCTGGGCGCCAGCGCGCCGGCCGACTCCAGAATGGGGTAGGCAATCGAGCAGATCAGCGAGTTGATGCGCTTGAGCTCGCTGATCAGGTCGATGTGCAGCGAGCTGGTCTCGATGCTTTGCACCGTGTTGTCGGACAGGCGACCCAGGTGGGTGGTGGCGTACTCGCGCTCCAGGTCGCGGAAGCGCGCCTTTTCCTCCAGCAGCTTCTGCGCGTCCCGCACCGTGCCGTTGAGGAACACGCTCATCCCAAGGCGCAGGTTGTCCAGCAGCCGGGCGTGCAGCTCGCAGATCTCGGCCATGCCGGCCTCGGAGAAGTTGCGGCCCTTCTTGATCTTCTTGTCCTCGATGTCGATCAGCACGCGCTCGATGATGTCGCCGATCTGCTCCATGTTGATGGTGAAGCTGATGATGTCGGTCCAGCGGCGGCTTTCTTCCTCGCCCAGCGCCTCACGCGAGATCTTGGTCAGGTAGTACTTGATGGCGGAATACAGCTCGTCCACCGTGTCGTCGAGTTTGCGCAGCTCCTCGGCTCGCTTGAGGTCGTTGCCCTTGATGACGTCAAGAAGCCCGCGCAGCATGGTCTCGACGATGTCGGCCTGGTGCAGTGCTTCGCGCGCGGCACAGGAGATGGCCAGCGAGGGCGTGGCCAGCGCCGACGGATCCAGGTGGTGCGGTCGGCCATTGATGCCCTGGCGATCCGGCTTGGGCAGCCACGAGACAACCCAGCGCGCGACCACCTGCGTGAACCCGATGAAGACCAGCCCGACCAGCAGGTTGAAAGTCAGGTGGAACATCACCACCAGCGTGGCCGGTTCGCTGAAATAGGGGCGCACATGGCGCAGCCACAACCCGACCAGCGGCGCGGCCACCACGATGCCCAGAACCTTGAAGACCAGGTTGCCCAGCGGCACCTGGCGCACTTCCACATTGGACTTCATGGTGGTGAGCACGGCCAACAGGCCGCTGCCCAGGTTGGCACCCAGCACCAGACCGAGCGCGACTTCGATGGGGATTGCACCAGAGGCCGCCAGCGTGGCAGTCAGCAGCACGATGGCCAGGCTGGAGTAGGACACCACGGCCAGCACCGCACCCATGGTGATTTCCAGCAGCAGGTCGCTGGTCAGCGTGGCCAGCAGGGCCTTGACCGCCTGTGAGCGGATCAGCACCTCGGTGGAGACGGTGACCAGCCGCAGCGCCAGCAGCATCAGCCCCAGGCCGATCAGCACGCGCCCGAAGCGGCCCACGCTGGTGTCCTGGCGCGAGATGAACAGCACCACGCCGGTGAAGATGAGCAGAGGGGACAACCAGGACAAGTCGAATGAGAACACCACGGCCATCAGGCTGGTGCCGATGTCCGCGCCCAGCATCACGGCCAGGGCGGCAGGCAGGGCCACCAGGCCCTGGCCCACGAATGCAGAGACGATTAGCGCGGTGGCTGTGCTGGACTGGACGATGGCGGTAACGCCCACGCCCGAGAGGGCGGCCGTGACACGGTTGCCCATGCTGTGGGCGAGCACGCTGCGCAGGCTGCCTCCGAACACGCGCAGGATGCCGGTGCGGACGAGATGGGTTCCCCAGACCAGCAGCGCGATGGCTGCCAGAAGATTCAACAGGTGCTTCATTACTTGAGGCGTCAACTATACGCCTGCTGCGCTGCAGCAAGTCCTGCGCCGCCCCGAGAAGCCTACTTGCCCCGGCGCACCCGCAGCAACTCGTCCAGGATCAGGCAGGCCGCGCCCACGCTGATGGCGCTGTCGGCGACGTTGAAGGCCGGGAAATGCCAGCCCGCCCAGTGGAAGTCCAGGAAGTCCACCACATAGCCGTGGAGCAGCCGGTCCACCACGTTGCCGACGGCGCCGCCCAGCACGCAGCCCAGCGCGAACGAGAACAGCCGCTGGCCCGAGTGGGCGCGAAGCATCCAGATGATGAAGCCGGCTGCCACCACCCCGATGCCCACAAAGAACCAGCGCTGCCAGCCCGACGCCGATGCCAGGAAGGAGAACGCCGCACCCGTGTTGTGCACCCGCACCACGTTGAAAAAGCCCGTCACGGGTGTGCTGTCGCCCAGCTGGTAGTAGCCCAGGATCAGCACCTTGGTGAACTGGTCAAGCAGGAACACGCCCAGGGCCAGGGCCAGCCAGGCGCCCATGCCCGGGGACTTGGCCGGCGCCATCAGGCAAACCTCCGGTCTTCACCCGCGCCGTACAGGTTGCTGGTGCAGCGGCCGCAGATCGAAGGATGGGCCGGATCGTGGCCCACATCGTGCCGCCAATGCCAGCAACGTTCACATTTTGTGGCATTTGAGGCTTCAACCCTCGTCGCCATTGCCTCTGCTGCTATCAAATCAATAGCGGACGTGATGAAGACGAATTTGAGGTCCGTCTCCAGGCTGGCAAGGATTTCGTGGTCGGCCGCCGGCGCGGTCAATGCGACGTTGGCCTGCAATGAGGAGCCAAGACCGCCTTTTTCGCGCAGAGCCTCGATTTCCTTGTTCACCACGTCGCGGATTTCGCGGATGCGGGCCCACTTGCCCAGCAGCGGCCCGTCGGCCTGCGGCAACTGGACGTAGGTCTCCAGGAATATGGATTCCGAGGTGCCGAACAGCTTCCAGGCCTCTTCCGCGGTGAAGCTCAGGAACGGCGCCATCCAGCGCAGCATGGCGTGGGTGATGTGCCACAGCGCCGTCTGGGCGCTGCGTCGCGCCAGTGATTTTGGCGAGGTGGTGTACAGGCGGTCTTTCAGGATGTCGAGGTAGAAGCCGCCCAGGTCTTCGCTGCAATACAGCTGCAGCTTGGCCACCACGGGGTGGAACTCGTACACCTCGTAGTGCGCCAGCACTTCGGCCTGGAACTGCGCGGCGCGGCTCAGCGCGTAGCGGTCGATCTCCAGCAACTGGTCCAGCGGCACCGCGTCTTTGGCGGCGTCAAAGTCGCTCACATTCGCGAGCAGGAAGCGCAGCGTGTTGCGGATACGCCGGTAGGCGTCGACCACGCGGGCCAGGATCTTGTCGTCCCCGGCGATGTCGCCCGAGTAGTCCGAAGCCGCCACCCACAGGCGGATGATCTCCGCGCCGAGCTTGCCGCTCACGGCCTGCGGCTCGATGCCGTTGCCCAGGCTCTTGCTCATCTTGCGGCCCTGGCTGTCCACCGTGAAGCCGTGCGTCAGCAGGCCGCGGTAGGGCGCGCGGTCGTACATCGCGCAGGCGGTCAGCAGCGAGCTGTGGAACCAGCCTCGGTGCTGGTCGTGCCCTTCGAGGTACAGGTCGGCCTCGGGGCCTGGCGCACCGGTGCGGGGGTCGATTTCCTCGTGGGCGCTGCCCTTGTGCGAGCCGCGCAGCACCGTGGTGTGGGTGGTGCCGGAGTCGAACCACACCTCCAGGATGTCGCTGCTCTTGGTGTAGTGCGGCGCATCGGCGGCGCACCCGATCTTGCCCATGATTTCTTCGGTGCTGGCCTTGCTCCAGGCCTCGATGCCACCGGCCTGCACCATGTCGGCCGCCAGGTCCAGGATCTCGGGTGTGCGCGGGTGCAACTCGCCGCTGTCCTTGTGCAGAAAGAAGGGCAGGGGCACGCCCCAGCTGCGCTGGCGGCTGATGCACCAGTCGGGCCGGCCGGCAATCATGTCGCGCAGCCGTGACTTGCCGTTTTCGGGGAAGAAGCTGGTCTGCTCGATCGCGTCCAGCGCGGTCTGGCGCAGCGTCCGCGGTGCCTTGTCCTTGGTGAAAACACCTTCGCCCTCGTCCATGCGCACAAACCACTGCGCCGCAGCGCGGTAGATCACCGGTGATTTGTGGCGCCAGCAATGCGGGTAGCTGTGGGTGATGTCGTGCGTGGCGAACAGCCGGCCGGCGTTGCGCAGCGCCTCAATGATCTGCGGCACGGCCTTCCAGATGTTCAGCCCGCCAAACAGCGGGAAGTCGGGCGCGTAGCTGCCGTTGCCCTGGACCGGGTTGAGGATGTCGTCGTACGCGATGCCATGGGCCACGCAGCTGTTGAAGTCATCCACACCGTAAGCGGGCGACGAGTGCACGATGCCGGTGCCGTCGTCGGCGGTGGCGTAGTCGGCCAGGTAGACCGGGCTGAAGCGGCGGTAGCCAGCGTCCGCATCGTGCAACGGGTGCATGAAGTTGATCAGGCCCAGCTTTTCACCCTTGGCGGTGGCGAGCACGTTGCCGGTGAGCTGGTATCGCTCCAGGCACTTTTCGACCAGCGTTTCGGCCAGCACCAGCAGGCCGCGCGGCGTGTCCACCAGCGCATAGACGATTTCGGGGTTGAGGTTCAGCGCCTGGTTCGCAGGGATGGTCCAGGCGGTGGTGGTCCAGATCACGGCGAAGGCGTCTTTCGCCACGCTACCGGAGGGGCCTGCGAGCCCGGGCAGGCCGAACGCGGCCGCCAGCTTGTCCGGCTCGGCGCACTTGAAGCCCACATCGAGCGTGGTGCTCTTCTTGTCGGCGTATTCGATCTCGAACTCGGCCAGCGAGCTGCCGCAGTCGAAGCACCAGTACACGGGTTTGAGGCCCCGGTACACAAAACCGCGCTCCATGACCCGCTTGAAAGCGCGGATCTCGTCGGCTTCGTTGCTGAAGTCCATCGTGCGGTAGGGGTGCTCCCAGTCGCCCAGCACGCCCAGGCGCTTGAAGTCGGCCATCTGGATGCCGATCTGCTCGGTGGCAAAGGCGCGGCTCTTGGCCTGCATCTCGTCGCGCGGCAGGTTGCGCCCGTGCTTTTTCTCGATGGCGTTCTCGATCGGCAGGCCATGGCAGTCCCAGCCCGGGATGTACTGCGCGTCCAGGCCCTTGAGCTGCCGCGCCTTGACGATCATGTCCTTCAGGATCTTGTTGACCGCGTGGCCCATGTGGATCTGGCCGTTGGCGTAGGGCGGGCCATCGTGCAGGATGAACTTGGGCGCGCCGACTCGGGCGTCGCGCAACCGCTTGTACAGGCCCTCGTCCTCCCATGTCTTGACCCAGCCGGGTTCGCGCTTGGGCAGGTCGCCACGCATGGGGAAGGGCGTGTCGGGCAGGTTCAGGGTGGCGCGGTAGTCAACTTTGTCGGTGCTCATGGGCGGCTTCAAACAGGTTCGTGGCCGAAAGGCCCGTGTGGCGGCAGGGCCTGGCGAAATCAGTGCAGGGGGCGGGGCAATCAGCGGGTGGGGCCACCCGCGGCCCCTTCAAATTCGCGCAGCGAACCAGGCGCGCGCGTCGTCGCAGTCCTTGGCGATGCCCTTCGTCAGGGCTTCCAGGCTGTCGTACTTGAGTTCGTCGTGCAGTTTGTGCAGCAGTTCCACACGGATGATTTTACCGTACGCCCCTTCGGCGCCCAGCCAGCCGGGCCAGTCGAGGCAATGGGTTTCCAGCAGCACACGGCCGCCGTTGACGTCGTGGGGGTCCAGTGAGGGGCGAATGCCCAGATTGGCAACCCCGGGCAGCGGAGCGCCCAGACCATGCACCCGCACGGCAAAAATTCCGCTGGCAGCCGGCTTCCAGTGGGCAAACCGCAGGTTCAGCGTCGGGAAGCCGCCTGTGCGGTTCGCGTCGCGGCCCAGCTCACGCCCGAGCTTGCGCCCATGCACCACGTGGCCGCTGATGCTGTAGGGTCGCCCCAGCAGGGCGGCAACGTCGTCCATGCGGCCCTGGCCCAGCGCCTCGCGCACGGCCGAACTGGACACACGCAGGCCGCGCACCTCATAGCTGTTCATGCGGGCCACGTCAAAGCCCCGGGCGGCGCCCGCAGCGTCGAGCATGCCGTAGTCGCCCGCGCGGCGGGCGCCAAAGCGGAAGTCGTCACCCACCAGCACATACCGGACACCCAGCCCCTGCACCAGAACGTCCCGGATGAAGGCGTCCGGCGTCTGCGCGGCAAAGGCCTGGTTGAAGGGGAGCACCACGCACTGGTCGACGCCGCAGGCGGCCAGTTCACCCAGCTTGTCGCGCAGTGTGGCGATGCGGGCGGGCGCCAGTTCTGGCTGGCCGCTGGCGGCCGCAAAGTAGTCGCGCGGGTGCGGCTCGAACGTCATCACGCAGCTGGTCACCTTGCGGTGGGCCGCCTCGTTGCGCAGCAGGGCCAGCATCGCCTGGTGACCCCGGTGCACGCCGTCAAAGTTGCCGATGGTGAGTGCGCAGCCGGCAACGCCTGGACGTCCGGTGGACACCAGGCCAGGATGACGGAGACCGCGGAAGACGCGCATGGAAGTGGTGCCCGGGGGCAGTATCTTTTTGATAGCAAACCGCCGTTGTGGGGCGGGGACTCAGGCCTGATTGTCACAAATTTCCGGGTATCATGACCCCGTCAGATACAGCTGGCGTCCCCTGCCGGCCCCGAGTAAACCGCAATCACGGATGACGGAGGTTTGCGTTGAAGGTTCTGAAGCTGTCGGCCCAAGGCCTGCCCCAGTCGTGGATCTCGCTGGAGCAGGCGGTGATCCACTATGCGTCCAGTGAAGTGCGCTGGGAGATGGGTCGGGAGATCGCTGTCTTTCGCGGAGGCACGAACGCAGTCTCGGGTGAACAGTCGGTCATCACGGTCAACAGCATCATCGGCACCAAAGGTGTGCCCAACATCAACCCGTTCGACCTCAAGCCTGGCCTGACCAACGGCAAGCTGTTTGCCCGCGACCGCAACGTCTGCGCCTATTGCGGTGGTCACTTCCACGAAGACGCGCTCACACGCGAACACATCATCCCGTTTGCCCAGAATGGCCGGGATCACTGGATGAACGTGGTCACCGCGTGCCGGGCCTGCAACCACCGCAAGAGCAGCCGAACGCCTGAGCAGGCCGGCATGCCTCTGCTGTATGCCCCGTACGTGCCCAGCCTCTGGGAAGACTTCATCCTGCGCAACCGTCGCATCCTGGCGGACCAGATGGAGTTTTTGATGGCGCACCTGCCGAAGACGTCGCGCCTGTACGCCTGAATTCGCCGATGGCCTGATTGCGCAACAGCGCCCGAGGCGCTTCGTCAGTAGGTCAGCTCAAGAACCGTGACATGCCCCTGCTGCGCCGGCCAGGCGCGGCCAGTGAGCTTCTCGCCATTGAAGCTGGCGGCAATGGGCCGGTCGGGCACATCGGCCAGCTTGAGTTTCGAACTGGCCACGCCCGCTCCGGGCGGCACGCCGGGTGGCGACTGGCCGTCCAGACTCATGGTGTCGCGTGCCGGATCGAAGTAGCCGCGCGGCCGCGCAAACGTGACGATCGCGGCCGATGCCTTGTCGGCTTCGGCAATGCGCTCGGCCCTCAAGTGGATCAGTTCGCTGGATCGCGGGAACCCGCTGCGATAAATGTGGGTGGTGGCATAGCCAGGGGCTGAGACGACAAACTCCAGCGGCGTCCCCGCCGCTGTCCTGAGCGGCCCCCATTGGCCGCTGGCGGCGTCGGCTGCCTTGTCCAGCAGCGCTGTGCCCTGACGCGCGCCAGTGGCTGCGTTCACGGCATACACCTGCAGGCGGGCGCCGGGAATCGGCAGGTTGTTGTGGAAATTTCCCGTCTTCGGGTCGTCCGACATGACGCCCATTCCCGTGATCTTCCCGTTGAGCACCACGGCCGCTTCGGAAGTGATGGTCGTCAGGGCCGGGGCCTTGCCGGTAATGAAGCGGTAGGCGGCCTCGAACGCTGCTGGCGAGTAGGACGTCTCACGGTGATCGATGCGGGGGATGACCACATTGGTTGCGCCCTTGAGTTCGGGCCCTGCCGGTGTGACATTGGTGGCCGTACCCTTCGCGCCGATCCAAAGGCCGTCGGGCTGCGCGAACTTGTCGTTGTTGTCGGAGCGGATGGTCATCCACTTCACCGGGCCGGTGACTTCGTCGCCGGCGGCGTTCTTGGGTGCATTCAGGCCGGTGAGGAACGGACCGGTGCCCGAGAATTCATTGGCTTCGCGGAACCCCTTGACGGCCCAGACGCCGTGGTTGGGCGTGCCGCCCAGGATGGCATGGCTCACCGTCTTGTCACCACCGCCGTTCTGGATGTAGTTGCGGATCGCGTTGCCGCCGCGTGAGTTGCCGATCAGGACCACCTTGTCCGCTCCGGTGGCCTTGAGCACCTTTTCGACTTCGGCCTTCAGGTAGGTCATGTGCTCGGCGGTGGAACTGCGCCCGGGCTGGGCCCTGGTGTCGTCGTCGCGGGCCAGCGGGTAGGGGTGGTCGATCGCGTAGAGGCGGCCGCGTGGCCATCCACTGGATTCGAATCGCCAGACGGTGGTCTGCCACAACGCCGCCGTGTCGCCGTTGCCGTGCACGAACACGATGGGCGGCAGCGCCGGTGCCGACGGTGCCGTGGCACAGCCCCACAACAGCAGGGTCGAAGCGGTGAGGGCGAGCAGTGAACGACGCATCAGCATGCTTGACTCCAGTATCAAAAACGGCTGCGGCCCGCGCTGTTGCTGCGCAGGCCGCTATAAAAACAGTAGCAAATGCCTGTGATCAGGCAAATACGCCAGCGGTATCCTGCATTCTGGCCGACACCTCACCCAGGTGGTGCAGGGTATCCCCGAAGGTCATTTCCAGCTGTGTGAGCTTCTTGAAGTAATGGCTCACGATGTATTCGTCGGTCACGGCGATGCCCCCGTGCAACTGCACGGCCTGCTGGCCGACCATGCGCATGGAAACCCCCAGCTGGTACTTGGCCCGTGCCATCGCCCTGCGGCGTTCCTCGGTCGGGGCGTTGAGCTTGAGGCTGGCGTAGTAGCTCATGGAACGAGCCAGCTCTTGTTGCATCTTCAGGTCCGCCATGCGATGGCGCAGCGCCTGGAAGCTGGCAATCGGCACACCAAACTGCTTGCGCGTGTTCATGTACTCGGCGGTGATGGCCATCGTCTTGTCCATCACACCCACGGCCTCGGCGCAGGTGGCGGCGATGCCGATGTCCACTGCATGTTCCAGCGCGGCCAGGCCCTCGGTGCTGAGCAGCACGGCCGGCGCATTGGTGAGTGTGATTTCGGCTGCGCGCCCGCCGTCCTGCGTGTTGTAGCCGCGCGTGGCCACGCCGGCAGCCGTGCGCTCGACGAGGAACAGCGCGATTTTGCCGTTGACGCTGGCGGGGACGAGGAAGGCGTCCGCCTGGTCGCCGGCAGGCACCAGGCTCTTGGCGCCGCTGATCGCCCAGCCTGCAGCCGCCTGCTTGGCTGCGGTGTCGCACACTTCCAGGCGGTAGCGGGCCTTGCGCTCCTGGTGGGCCAGCACCACCAGCGCCTCGCCGCCTGCGATTTTGCCCAGCCAGGCGTCCTTGACGGCTTGCGGCGCATAGCCGCTGATCACGCCACCGGCGATCAGTGCCTGGGCGAACGGCTCCAGCACGATGCCGCGGCCCAGCTCCTCCATCACCACCATGCCCTCAACCGGGCCCATGCCCAAGCCGCCGTCGGTTTCGCTGATGTACAGGCCGCACAGGCCCAGTTCAGCGAGTTCGGCCCAGGCCGCGCGATCGAAGCCGCCGGCTTTTGCGGCCTTGTAGCGGCGGTCAAAGGTGTAGCCCTTGTCCACCCACTTGCGCACTGCGTCGCGCAGCTGTTCCTGGTCATCGGAAAAATCAAAGTCCATATATCTCTCCTGCATCACTTGCGGGCCCCCCGTGGAGGGGCTTGGGAACCCACGCGCATTGCGCAGCGGTCCAGGCCCAAAACCGTCTGCGCAACGATGTTTCTCTGAACTTCGTTGCTGCCACCGTAAATGGTGGTCTTTCGCATGTTGAAGAAGGTCGCCGCCAGCGGCGCGCAATGCGCTGCGCCGACATGGTCGCCCTGCCAGCCGGCTTCCATGGCCTCCTTGATGAACGGAAGGCTGTAGGGACCGGCCGCCAGCATCATCAGCTCGCTGTAGCGCTGCTGGATTTCACTGCCGCGGATCTTGAGCAGGCCGGCGATGTCCAGCGAGTTCTTGCCCGACTTTTCAGCCGACAGCACCCGCAGCACCAGCATTTCCAGCGCTACCACTTCCACTTCCAGCTTGGCGACTTCATCGCGGAACCTCGTGTCGTCGTACACGCCTTCGGCCCTGGCGATGCGCTTGAGCCGCTCGAGTTCGCGCTTGGCGCGGTTCACGTCGGCGATGTTGGTGCGCTCATGGCTGAGCAAGTGCTTGGCGTAGGTCCAGCCCTTGTTTTCCTCGCCGATCAGGTTCCCGGCTGGGACTTCGACGTTGTCGAACCAGACCTCGTTCACCTCATGCCCGCCGTCGAGCATGATGATCGGGCGCACCGTCACGCCGGGGCTCTTCATGTCGATCAGCAGGAAGCTGATGCCGGTCTGGGGCTTGCCTTCGGTGCTGGTGCGCACCAGACAGAAAATCCATTCGCCATACTGGCCCAGCGTGGTCCAGGTTTTCTGGCCATTGACGACGTATTTGTCGCCCTGGCGCTCGGCGCGGGTCTTCAGGCTGGCCAGGTCGGAGCCCGATCCGGGCTCGCTGTAGCCCTGGCTCCACCACACCTCGCCGCTGGCGATGCCGGGCAGGAAGCGCTGCTGCTGCTCGGCGTTGCCAAAGGCCATGATCACGGGCGCCACCATCACCGGTCCGAAAGGCACCACGCGTGGCGCACCGGCCAGCGCGCACTCCTCTTCGAACAGGTGCTTCTGCACCGCGTTCCAGCCCGGGCCGCCAAACTCCTTGGGCCAGCCGTGGCCCAGCCAGCCCTTTTTTCCCAGAATTTTTGCCCAGCGCTGCATGTCCTCGCGCGTCAGGTGCAGGGCGTTGTGCACCTTGTGCGAAATGTCCTTGGGCAGGTTCTCGTGAACCCAGGCGCGGATGTCTTCGCGGAACTTCTGTTCTTCAGGGGTGAATGCCAAATCCATGGGGGTGTCTCCAGTACGGGGCGAGTTTACGCACGGTCGTTCTATTTCGGCTGTCCGGGTTGCGACATCCCCAGCTGTTCGAGCAGGCTTTCCAGGGTCTGTCGCAGGGTGCCAACCTCGTCTTCCAGGCTGCGCAGCCGGGTTTCGAGCCGCCGGGCATCGTCCAGTGACACCCCGGCCGGCTCCGCCGCTGCGAAAGGGGTGTTCGTGTCCACCGGCCCGCACAGCAGCTGCGCCCAGCGCTGTTCGCGCGCTCCCGGGGCCCGCGGGAGTTTTGCCACCAGGGCACCTCCTTTTTCGGCGGGGCGGTCCTGCAGCTCTTCCAGGAAGGCGTCCACCGACGAGATGTCGGCAAACCGGTACCAGCGCTCGCTGTTGATGCGCAGCTCGCCTGCGGTCTGCGGGCCGCGCAGCATCAGCAGGCCCAGCAGCACGGCCGACTGCTCGGGCACGCCCAGCACCCGCTGGAAGTTGTGTTCCCACCGGGCGACGCGGCTGCCGCTGGATTCGAACACCAGGCTCAGCAGCTTCAGCGAGTCCAGTGCGTCCTGCACCTGCGATTCGGTCAGGCTCATCAGCGGATCACGGCTGGTTTTCTGGTTGCAGCCCAGCGTCAGGGTGTTCAGCGACAGCGGATAGCTGTCGGGCACGGTGCGGGCTTTTTCCATCAGGGTGCCCAGCACGCGGGCTTCGGCGGGGGAGAGGGTTCGCAGGGTCATGGCAGGGATAATCGGGAGCACATGAAGAACATTGTCATCCTGATCTCCGGCAGCGGCTCCAACATGGCAGCAATCGTGCGTGCCGCGCAGCGGGATAACTGGCGCAAGACGCTGGGCGCGCAGGTGTCCGCGGTGATCAGCAACCGAGCCGACGCTGGCGGACTTGGGCTGGCGCGAGAGGCGCTGATCGCCACCGAAGTGGTGGACCACAAGGCCTACGCCACACGCGAGGCCTTTGACAGCGCGCTGGCCGACGCGATTGACCGGCGCCAGCCGTCGCTGGTGGTGCTGGCGGGCTTCATGCGGATCCTGACGCCCGCCTTTGTCGCGCGTTTTGAAGGCCGGCTGGTCAACATCCATCCCTCGTTGCTGCCCGCGTTTCCCGGTCTTCATACCCACCAGCGCGCCATCGATGCCGGCTGCAAGGTGGCTGGCGCCACCGTGCACCGTGTCACGGCCGAGCTGGATCACGGCCCGATCCTGGCCCAAGCCGCCGTTCCCGTGCTGGCGGGCGATACCGCCGAGCTGCTGGCCGCGCGCGTGCTGACGCAGGAGCACCTGATCTACTCACGGGTGATTGCGCAGTTGCTACAAAATTCATAGCGGTTGAGCAAGACGGGACGGGGGCTGGAGGCCGATTTCATTCATAAATTCGGGTGAAACGGGGTTGCCGGACACCGTCGATCACGACGTCCTCGTTGAACATCGCCGCGGGTCGCACCCACAAACCGCGCTGACCGTACAGCGCGCGGTACAACGTCATGGGCTCCAGTGTTTCGCTGTGGCGCACGGTGCCGGTGACTTCGTACAGCATGCCTTTGTAATGGCGATAGCGTCCGGGCGGGGTCTCGATCAGGGGGGGAAGGTCGGTGTCGCTCATGCTGGTTGGGCCGGGGCTGGTGGGACAATGCAGGCATGCATCCTAAAGCCCTGCTCGACGCCTGTGCCGAGCTCGTCCAGCTCACCCTGAAATTCGACCACCCGGCCGACGCCGTGGTGTCCCGCTACTTCCGCGACCACCGGTCGCTGGGACCGCGCGAGCGCGCCACGCTGGCCGAGACGGTCTATACCGTGCTGCGCAAGAAGCTGCTGTTCGACCACTTCGCGCCCTCGGGCAGCGGCCCGCGCGAGCGACGGCTGGCGATCCTGGGCTTCCACGGACCGCGCGACTTCCTCAAGAGCGCGCTGACCGACCAGGAGAAAAACTGGCTGGACCAGTGCGACGGCATACAGCCCGCCGACCTGATGGAGCGCCATCGCCACAACCTGCCAGAGTGGCTGGTGCAGCCCCTCAAGGACCAGCTCGCAGGTGAGTTCTGGCCGCTGGTCGACGCCCTGAGCCAGAGCGCGCCGCTGGACCTTCGCGTCAACGCGCTGAACGACAAGCGCGGCGAGGTCCAGAAAGAGCTGGCCCAGGCCGGCATCCCCTCGGCGCCCACGCCGTACTCGCCGTGGGGCCTGCGGGTCGAGGGCAAGCCGCCGCTGGCCAAACTGGACGCCTTCACCCGCGGCGCCATCGAAGTGCAGGACGAAGGCTCGCAGTTGCTGGCCCTGCTGCTGGACGCCAAGCGTGGCGAGATGGTGGTGGACTTCTGCGCCGGTGCCGGCGGAAAGACCCTGGCCATCGGCGCGGGAATGCGCAACACCGGGCGGCTCTACGCCCTTGATACGTCAGCGCACCGGCTGGACGCGCTCAAGCCGCGGCTGGCCCGCAGCGGCCTGTCCAACGTGCACCCGGCTGCCATTGCCCACGAGCGCGACGAGCGCATCAAGCGGCTGGCCGGCAAGATCGACCGGGTGCTGGTGGATGCCCCCTGCTCGGGCCTGGGCACGCTGCGCCGCAACCCCGACCTGAAGTGGCGGCAGTCGCCAAAATCGGTCGAAGAACTGGTGGCCAAGCAGACGGCCATTCTGCAAAGCGCGGCGCGCCTGCTCAAACCCGGAGGCCGCCTGGTCTACGCCACCTGCAGCGTGCTGCCCCAGGAAAACGAGGGTATTGCCGAGGCATTTTCGGCGGCAAACCGGGAGTTCATTGCATTGCCTGTGGGCGAAATCCTGACCGGACTGAAAGTGCAGGGCGCGGCTGGGTTGTGCCGCGGTGGCGAAGGCGAAGCGTTGTACCTCAGGCTGTGGCCACACAGGCATGCGACAGATGGCTTTTTCGCAGCAGCGTGGACCCGCAGCTGATGCCGTTGGGGTGGGGCGCAGATCCGGTGGTACTTTTTTGCTCAGATCGGCCACTTATCCACAGCTTATACAGTTACGAAGCCCTTAGAATGGTTGCAGACAGCCAAGGCGCCCTCATGTGCGTCACGACACGCCTGAAAGAGACCCAATATGTTGCTTCCTGACTGGACAGTGCTGAACGCAGCCATCGACTGGCTGGCCCACGGCCTGTGGAACCTTGCCTGGTGGCAGATTGTTCTGTACACGCTGGTGACCACGCACCTGACCATCATGGGCGTCACCATCTTCCTGCACCGCGCGCAGTCACACCGCGCGCTGGAACTGGGCCCCATCCCTGCGCATTTCTTCCGCTTCTGGCTCTGGCTGGGCACCGGCATGGTGACCAAGGAGTTCGTGGCCATCCACCGCAAGCACCACGCCAAGGTCGAGACCGACGAAGACCCGCACAGCCCGCAGACCCGCGGACTCAAGAAGCTGCTGCTGGAAGGCACCGAGCTGTACCGCGCCGAGTCCAAGAACATGGAAACCATGGCCAAGTACGGCTATGGCACGCCTGACGACTGGATCGAGCGCAATCTCTACACCCGTTACTCCTGGCAGGGCGTGGGCCTCATGCTGATTCTGGACCTGGCGCTGTTCGGCGCTGTGGGCGCTGCGGTGTGGGCCGTCCAGATGGCCTGGATTCCCGTGATGGCCACGGGCGTGATCAACGGCATCGGCCACTACTGGGGCTACCGCAACTTCGAGTCGCCCGACGCAAGCACCAATGTGAGCTTCTGGGGCATCATCATTGGCGGTGAAGAGCTGCACAACAATCACCATACCTATCCGACGTCGGCGCGTTTCTCGGTCAAGCCGTACGAGTTTGACATCGGCTGGATGTACATCAGCCTGATGCAGAAAATCGGCTGGGCCAAGGTCAAGAAGACCCCGCCCAAGCTGCAGCTGGGGGACATCAAGCCCGTGGCGGACGAGAAGACGCTTGAAGCCCTCATTGCCAACCGCTACGAGGTGATGGCCGGCTATGCACGGGAAATCCGCCGGGCCTGCAAGGCCGAGATCGAAGCCCACAAGGCCAGGCAGGCCGATGTCGCACTGCTGAAGACAGCAAGACGCTGGATCCACCGCGATGTGGACAAGGTACCCGCGACAGCGCTTCCCCAGCTGGCGCAGGCACGTGCTGCGCACCCCGTGCTGGACAAGATGGTGACCATGCGTGAGGAGCTGCGCCAGATGTGGCTCAACACGAGCCAGTCGCGCGAGCAGTTGGCCGCTGACCTGCAGGCCTGGTGCCGTCGCGCCGAAGAGAGCGGGATCGAGGCGCTGCGCCAGTTCTCGTTCAAGCTTCGCGCCGCGCACGCCTGAGGCGACGCTGACCCAATAAAAAAGCCTCGCATGCGAGGCTTTTTTGTTTCCAGTGCCATCGCAGAACCGGTGTTGCCCGACTGCTGATGGCTCCCCCTGGGGGCAGGCGGCCGACAGGCCGCTTCCGGGGGATTACTTCAATTTCGTTTCCTTGTACTCGACATGCTTGCGAGCCTTGGGGTCGAACTTCATGATCGACATCTTCTCGGGCATCGTCTTCTTGTTCTTGCTGGTCGTGTAGAAGTGACCGGTGCCGGCGCTGGATTCCAGCTTGATCTTTTCGCGTCCGCCTTTGCTTGCCATGATCGTTCCTTCCGGGGGTTAGGCCTGACCGCGTGCGCGCAGGTCGGCGAGCACGGCGTCGATGCCGTTCTTGTCAATCAGCCGCAGGGCGGCGCTGGAGACGCGCAGACGCACCCAGCGGTTTTCGCTCTCGACCCAGAAACGGCGGTGTTGCAGGTTCGGGAGGAACCGGCGCTTGGTTTTGTTGTTGGCGTGGGAAACATTGTTCCCGACCATGGGCTTCTTGCCCGTGACTTCGCAGACGCGTGCCATGAGGACACTCCGATACTTGTCTAGACGGCGGCCACGTGTCCGTGGGCGCCTCACCTCGCCAGAAAGGGTGGCGGTAACCCGTGCGGCCCCGAAGGTCCGCGATCCGCTGCCCCAAACCTCCCGGCCGGAATCAGCAAAGCCTTGAATTATAACGGGTTTTCTGCGGTTGCCTGTCAGGACTCGTGTTGCTCAAGGAAGCGCTGGGCGTCCAGTGCCGCCATGCAGCCCGTTCCCGCGCTGGTGATGGCCTGGCGGTACACATGGTCCTGGACGTCGCCGGCGGCAAACACGCCGGGCACGCTGGTCATGGTGGCAAAGCCTTTCAGGCCGCTTTGCGTCACGATGTAGCCGTTTTCCATGGCCAGCTGGCCGTTGAAGATTTCGGTGTTGGGTGCGTGGCCGATGGCGATAAAGCAGCCCTTGAGTTCCAGGTCCTCGGCTGCGCCGGTCTGCACATTCTTCAGCCGCACGCCGGTTACTCCCGAGGCATCTCCCAGCACTTCGTCCAGCGTCTGGAACAGCTTCAACTCGATCTTTCCGGCCTTGACCTTCTCATGCACCTTGTCCACCAGGATGGGCTCGGCCTTGAACTTGTCGCGCCGGTGCACCAGGTGACCTTGCTGGCGATGTTGGACAGGTACAGCGCCTCTTCCACGGCCGTGTTGCCGCCACCGATCACGCAGCACACCTGGTCCCGGTAGAAGAATCCGTCGCAGGTGGCGCAACCGCTCACGCCACGGCCCATGAACGCCGTCTCTGAGGGCAGGCCCAGGTACTTGGCCGATGCGCCGGTGGCGATGATCAGCGAGTCGCAGGTGTAGGTCCCGCTGTCACCCTTGAGGGTGAACGGGCGATGGCTGAAATCCACCGCATTGATGTGGTCGAAGACGATCTCGGTCTTGAAGCGCTCCGCATGCTCCAGGAAGCGCTGCATCAACTCCGGGCCTTGCACGCCATGCACGTCGGCCGGCCAGTTGTCCACCTCGGTCGTGGTCATGAGCTGGCCACCCTGGGCGATGCCGGTGACCAGAACCGGATTGAGATTGGCGCGAGCGGCGTAAACGGCGGCGGTGTAACCGGCCGGACCCGAACCCAGAATGAGAACTTTGGCGTGTTTGCTGTTGGACATGGTAAAACCCCGTGCCGGGAAAACCCCACTACGGTGTACAGTTTGGGACGGTGACCAAAGTATCAACCCGGCGTCGCAGGGCGGGTACCTCAGAGTTTTCTGACTCCGTCCGATTGTATGAAGGTCGCGCCGGGCGCATCCGAGGAGTATGGAATGTCGATGTTGTCCAACCTGGAATTGATTCGCCGGGTTCCCCTGTTTTCCATGCTGACGGCCGCACAGGCCGAAGCGGTGGCCGCTGCCGTGACGAAGCGCCGCTACAAGCGCGGCGAGATGATCGTCGAGCAGGGCAAGAAGACCAACGCGCTGTTTATCGTCCTGACCGGGCGCGCCCGCGTCGTCACTTCCGACAGCCGTGGCCGCGAGGTGATCCTCGCCACCATGCATCCCGGTGACTACATCGGCGAGATGAGCCTGATCGACAACGAACCGCATTCGGCAACGGTGCGTGCGGAAGTCCAGACCGACGTGCTGGTGCTTGGGCGACTGGAGTTTGCCCGCTGCCTGCCCGAGAACACCTCGATGGCCTACGCCGTGATGCGCGGCCTGGTGCAACGGCTGAGACAGGCCGACCGCAAGATCGAGTCTCTGGCCCTGATGGATGTCTATGGTCGCGTCGCCCGCGCATTGCTCGAGTTTGCCGTGCCGGATCGCGACGGCAACCTCGTCATCCGGGAGCGCATCTCGCGCCAGGACATCGCCAAGATGGTGGGTGCATCGCGCGAGATGGTCAGCCGCGTGATGAAAGACCTGGAAGAGCGTCATTTCATAGAGACGCGTGCCGACGGTTCGCTGCTGGTCAAGGAACGCCTCGCCGCCAAGGATTGACCGGTCCGGCGCAGGGACGCGCCAGCCCCGTCAATGGATTAAGCTGCGGGCTGCCTGCCCATGACTTACTCGCTGGATACCCTGAACAAATCGTCGGTCACTCAAGACGCCCCGCATTCGCCCGCTGGCCGGCTGGCGCATGAAGTCATGGTCGTCGCGGGTGCCGCTGTCCTGGTGTTCTGGGTGCTGGCCCAGGCGACCTACTCACCCCTGGACGTGGCGTGGTCCACCACCGGCGACGGCACGGGCGTGGTGCGCAACTGGGGCGGGCGCCTCGGCGCCTGGTTGGCGGATGCCGGTTACGGCTGGTTTGGTTTCTCCCTCTGGTGGGCGATTGCCGTCGCAGTGAAGACCTGGCTGTCGGCCGTGGCCTCACGGATGCGGGGCGAGCCGCGCCGATCCGGTCGCGACGCCCGGACGCGTGCCCGCTTCTGGCTTGGCTTTGCGGGCCTGATGGTGGCCAGCTCGGCACTCGAATGGTCGCGCCTGTGGCGGCTGGAGGCTCGTCTGCCGGATCACGCCGGTGGCGTGCTCGGTTGGGTTTTGGGCCCGCTGGGCAACCAGTGGCTCGGTTTCAACGGATCGGGTCTTGTCTGGGTGGTCGTTGGCGTGCTGGGGGCGGCGGCGGTGTTCGGCTTTTCCTGGAGCCAGGTGGCCGAACGCACTGGCGGTGCGATTGATGGCCTGGTCGAGTCCTGGCGCAAGCGGCGCGAAACAGCGCAAGACGTGGCGTTGGGACACCAGGCGGCGCGCGAGCGTGAAGACGTCGTCCAGGTCGAACGCGAGGCAGTGGTGGAAAGCCACCCCCAGCCGGTCCTGATTGAGCCCGTGCTGCTGGACGTGCCCAAGTCCGAGCGTGTCGCCAAGGAGCGGCAAAAGCCGCTGTTCAGTGACCTGCCCGACAGCAAGCTGCCCCAGGTGGACCTGCTGGACGGCCCGCCCGCCCGCCAGGAAAGCGTGCCCGGCGAGACGCTGGAGATGACCAGCCGCATGATCGAAAAGAAGCTGCGCGATTTTGGCGTGGAGGTGCGCGTGGTGTTGGCGCAGCCTGGGCCGGTGATCACCCGCTACGAGATCGAGCCTGCGACCGGTGTGAAAGGCTCGCAGATTGTCAACCTGGCCAAGGACCTGGCGCGATCGCTGAGCCTGGTCTCCATCCGCGTGGTGGAGACGATCCCCGGCAAGAACTACATGGCGCTGGAACTGCCCAACGCCAGGCGCCAGTCGATCCGGCTGTCCGAAATCCTGGGCTCGCAGGTCTACAACGAGGCGCGCTCCCTGCTGACCATGGGGCTGGGCAAGGACATCATCGGCAACCCGGTGGTGGCCGACCTGGCGAAGATGCCGCACGTTCTGGTGGCCGGCACCACCGGCTCAGGCAAGTCGGTGGGCATCAACGCAATGATCCTGAGCCTGCTGTACAAGGCCGAAGCGCGCGACGTGCGACTCCTGATGATCGACCCCAAGATGCTGGAAATGTCGGTCTACGAGGGCATCCCGCACCTGCTGGCACCGGTGGTGACGGACATGCGTCAGGCGGCCAACGGCCTGAACTGGTGCGTCGGCGAGATGGAGCGGCGCTACAAGCTGCTGAGCAAGCTGGGGGTGCGCAACCTGGCCGGCTACAACACCAAGATTGACGAGGCCCGATCAAAAGAGCAGTTCATCTACAACCCGTTCAGCCTGACACCCGAAGCCCCCGAACCGCTGGACCGCCTCCCGCACATCGTGGTGGTGATCGACGAACTGGCCGATCTGATGATGGTGGTGGGCAAGAAGATCGAGGAACTGATTGCGCGGCTGGCGCAAAAGGCGCGCGCCGCAGGCATTCACCTGATCCTGGCAACGCAACGCCCCAGCGTGGACGTGATCACCGGCCTGATCAAGGCCAACATCCCCACGCGGATCGCCTTCCAGGTGAGCAGCAAGATCGACAGCCGCACCATCCTGGACCAGATGGGCGCCGAGGCGCTGCTGGGCATGGGCGACATGCTGTACATGCCCAGCGGCACTGGCTTGCCGATCCGGGTGCATGGCGCCTTTGTCAGCGACGAAGAGGTCCACCGCGTTGTGAAGTACCTGAAGGACCAGGGCGGTGAGCCCAACTACATCGAAGGCGTGCTTGAGGGTGGCCTGGCCGATGAGGGTGACCTGGGCGCGGGCGAAGGTGGCGGCTCCGGTGAAAAGGACCCGATGTACGACCAGGCGGTCGAGGTGGTTCTGAAGAACCGCAAGGCCAGCATCTCGCTGGTGCAGCGCCACCTCAAGATTGGCTACAACCGCGCGGCGCGGCTGGTCGAGGACATGGAAAAGGCAGGCCTCGTGGGTGCAATGAGCACCAGTGGCCAGCGTGAGATTCTGGTGCCCACGCGGGCGGAGTGATGCCGGTGAAACGTTTGTTTGCTATAGTTTTTATAGTGGGTGGCCCAATACTGGCGCGGGCTGGAGGCCTGGAAAGCCTTGAAAATTTCATGTCGGCGACGCGCAGCGGGCGAGCCGAATTTACCCAGGCGGTGACCTCCCCGCCTCGCGAGGGGCAGGTTGCGCGCACGCGCACATCTGCAGGCACGTTCGAGTTTTCGCGGCCCAACCGTTTCCGCTTCAACTACCGCAAGCCTTTCGAGCAGGTCATCGTGGCCGACGGCACGACCCTGTGGCTGTACGACGTGGACCTGAACCAGGTCACCGCGCGCAGCCAGGCGCAGGTCCTGGGCTCGACGCCAGCCGCGCTGGTGGCGGCCGCGCCCGACCTGCGGGCGGTGCAGGCCGAGTTCACGCTGGCCAACGCGCCCGAGCGCGACGGCCTGCAGTGGGTGACGGCCACGCCCAAGGTTCGCGACGGGCAATTGCAGCTGGTGCGGGTGGGCTTTCGCGGCAACGACCTGGCCGTGCTGGAGATCACCGACACCTTTGGCCAGCGTTCGGTGCTCAGCTTCACCGGGTTTGAAGCCAATCCCGCGCTGGCGTCCGACGCCTTCCAGTTCAAGCCGCCGGCCAAGGCGGACGTGATCCGGCAGTAGGACGCTGTCCCGGGCTTCACGCATGAACAGCGCAGCCGTTCCCCTGGCCGAGCGGCTGCGTCCGAAGTCTCTGGGTGAGGTCATTGGGCAGCAGCACCTGCTGGGCGAGGGCATGGCGCTGCGCATTGCGTTCGAGTCCGGCCGCCCGCACAGTTGCATCCTTTGGGGGCCGCCTGGCACCGGCAAGACCACCATCGCGCGGTTGATGGCAGATGCGTTTGATGCCCGGTTCATCACCATCAGTGCCGTGCTTGGGGGCGTCAAGGACATCCGCGAGGCGGTGGCGCAAGCCGAGCGCGCGCGCGACGGGCTTGAGCAACAGGCCACGATCGTGTTTGTGGACGAGGTGCACCGTTTCAACAAGAGCCAGCAGGATGCGTTCCTGCCGCATGTGGAAAGCGGCCTGTTCACCTTCATCGGCGCCACGACCGAGAACCCCTCATTCGAGGTCAACTCGGCCTTGCTGTCGCGTGCGGCGGTGTACGTGCTGCAGCCACTGGCGGCGGCCGACCTGGGTCAGATCGTCGAGCGCGCCCGCGCGAGCGACCTCATCCCTGACATTGAAGCCGCCGCCACCGAGCGACTGGTTTCCCATGCCGATGGCGACGCGCGCCGCCTTCTGAACACGCTGGAGACGCTGGCGGTGGCTGCGGCCAGCGAGAACCAGGCGCGGATCACCGATGCATGGGTGATGCGTGTGCTGGGCGAGCGCATGCGCCGATACGACAAGGGCGGTGAGCAGTTCTACGACACCATCAGCGCCCTGCACAAATCGGTGCGTGGTTCCGATCCGGATGCCGCGCTGTACTGGTTCGTGCGGATGCTCGATGGCGGCGCTGAGCCGCGATACATGGCCCGTCGCCTGGTCCGCATGGCCAGCGAGGACATTGGCCTGGCCGACCCCCGGGCGCTGCGGCTCGCGCTGGACGCGGCCGAAGTCTATGAACGCCTGGGGTCACCCGAGGGCGAACTGGCCCTGGCGGAGTGCGTGGTCTACCTGGCCGTGGCGCCCAAATCCAACGCCGTCTACAAGGCCTACAACGAGGCCCGTGCGCTGGTGCGCGACGGTGGCACCCGACCGGTGCCCATGCACCTGCGCAATGCACCCACCGGCTTGATGAAAGACCTGGGCTATGGCCAGGGCTACCGGTACGCGCACGACGAAGCCGGTGGCTTTGCTGCCGGCGTGAGCTACTGGCCCGAGGGGATGTCTGCGCCGCAGTTTTACCGTCCCGTGGAGCGTGGACTGGAAATCCGGATCGCTGATAAGTTGCGCGAACTGAAGGCGGCCAATCATCAGAGGGACTTATCTTCGCCCAAAGACGCTGATTGAATCCCGGCAGGCGCACCCTCGGGGTCGTCTTCAAGGGTAAACCCCGGCCGGCCGGCGGGTGAACCACCGGCGGCGCTGGCTACAATTTCGGCTCACAACCCGCCCAATCCCCAGGTTACTGGTCCAGACTGGCGGGTTTTTTGCTAAGTCCGTTCCATGCAGCCACGAGCGCGACCGAACGGGTCCGGTGGTTCAACGACAAATCGGAGTTTCTTTATGGACATCTTGCTTCAGCAGATCATCAATGGTCTGGTCCTGGGCAGCGTCTATGCCTTGGTGGCCTTGGGCTACACCATGGTGTACGGCATCATCCAGCTCATCAACTTTGCCCACGGTGAAGTCCTCATGGTGGGGGCGCTCACTGCCTGGACGGTGGCGGGCCTGCTTCAGGTGGGCGTGCCGGGCATGCCGGGCTGGGTGATCCTGATCATCGCTGCGGTGTGTGCCTGTACCGTAGCGGCAGCGTTGAACTTCACCATCGAGAAGATCGCCTATCGGCCGCTGAGAAACTCTCCGCGGCTTGCACCGCTGATCACCGCCATCGGCATGTCCATCCTGCTTCAGACGCTGGCGATGATCATCTGGAAGCCCAATCCCAAACCCTTTCCCACCTTGCTGCCCTCGGAGCCGTTTAACGTGGGCGGGGCGGTGATCTCGCCAACCGACCTGCTCATTCTTGGCTTGACGGCCGTGCTGCTGACGGCCCTGATGTGGCTGGTCAACCGCACCTCGCTGGGGCGTGCCATGCGGGCCACGGCTGAAAACCCGCGCGTGGCCGCACTCATGGGGGTCAAGCCCGATCTGGTGATCTCGGCCACCTTTGTCATTGGAGCGGTGCTGGCTGCCATCGCGGGCATCATGCTCGCCATGAAGTACGGTACCGTGCAACATGCCATGGGTTTCCTGCCCGGCCTGAAGGCTTTTACCGCCGCCGTGTTCGGGGGCATTGGCAACCTGGCCGGGGCGGTGGTCGGCGGCATCCTGCTGGGCCTGATCGAAGCGCTGGGCTCGGGCTACATTGGCGCGCTCACCGGTGGCGTGCTGGGCAGCCACTATTCCGAAATATTCGCCTTCATCGTCCTGATCGTCATCCTCACCATGCGACCTTCGGGCCTGCTGGGCGAGCGAGTCGCGGACCGCGCCTGAAGGGGATACATCATGAAAAACCAACAGAAAATCCTGTTCACCGCGGCTGGCCTGGCACTGATCGTGTTGCCCCTGTTCCTGCAGACGTTTGGCAACTCCTGGGTCCGCATCGCCGATACCGCCCTGCTGTATGTGTTGCTTGCGATCGGGTTGAACATCGTCGTGGGCTATGCCGGTTTGCTGGACCTGGGATACGTCGCCTTCTTCGCCGTTGGAGCCTACATGTTCGGGCTGCTGGCTTCGCCCCACCTGACCGAAACTTTCTCGACATTTGCGTCCATTTTCCCGAACGGTCTGCACACGCCGCTGTGGCTGGTGATCCCGCTCGGTGCGGGCCTCGCCGGGTTGTTCGGTGTGCTGCTGGGGGCGCCCACGCTCAAGCTGCGCGGCGACTACCTGGCCATCGTCACGCTCGGGTTTGGCGAGATCATCCGGGTGTTTCTCAACAACCTGGACCATCCGGTCAACATCACCAACGGACCCAAGGGCCTGAACCAGATCGATTCGATCACCTTCTTCGGCATCAACCTGGGCAAGCCGCTCACCGTGGGTGGCTTCCAGCTGGCGTCGGTGACGCTGTACTACTACCTGTTCCTTGCCCTGGTGGTGGTCAGCATCGTGATGAGCCACCGACTTGAGCTTTCGCGCATCGGCCGTGCCTGGATGGCCATCCGCGAAGACGAGATTGCCGCCAAGGCGATGGGCATCAACACCCGCAACATGAAGCTGCTCGCGTTCGGCATGGGGGCCACCTTTGGTGGCGTCTCGGCGTGATGTTCGCTTCGTTCCAGGGCTTCATTTCGCCGGAGTCGTTCACCCTGATGGAGTCGGTGATGATCGTGGCGATGGTGGTGCTGGGTGGGCTGGGCCACCTGCCGGGTGTGATCTTGGGCGCAGTGCTGCTGTCTGCCCTGCCCGAGGTGCTGCGCTACGTGGCCGGGCCCCTGCAGAACATGACCGGCGGGCGTCTGGATGCGTCCATCCTGCGCCAGCTGCTGATCGCGCTGGCGATGATCGTCATCATGTTGCTGCGTCCGCGCGGCTTGTGGCCCTCGCCCGAGCATGGCCGCGCCCTGCAGCAGTCCAAGTGAGGAGCACGACATGAGCGACACCATCCTGCGCATCAGCGGCGTCTCCAAGCGTTTCGGCGGCCTGCAGGCCCTGAGCGACGTCGGCATCGAGATCCGGCGCGGCCAGGTCTACGGGCTGATCGGCCCCAATGGCGCTGGCAAGACCACCTTCTTCAATGTGCTCACCGGCCTTTACACGCCCGACAGCGGAAGTTTCGAGCTGGCCGGAAAGCCCTACAAGCCCACCGCAGTGCACGAGGTCGCCAAGGCCGGCATTGCCCGCACCTTCCAGAACATCCGGCTCTTTGCCGAAATGACGGCGCTGGAGAACGTCATGGTCGGGCGGCACATCCGAACCGGATCGGGCCTGCTCGGCGCGGTGTTCCGCACCGCGTCCTTCAAGGCGGAGGAAGCGGCCATTGCAAAGCGCGCCCAGGAACTGCTGGACTATGTGGGCATCGGCAAGTACACCGACTACAAGGCGCGCACCTTGTCCTATGGCGACCAGCGTCGCCTGGAGATCGCCCGGGCACTGGCCACCGACCCGCAGCTCATCGCGCTGGATGAGCCCGCAGCCGGCATGAACGCGACGGAAAAGGTGCAATTGCGTGAGCTGATCGACAAGATCCGAAAAGACAGCCGCACCATCCTGCTGATCGAACACGACGTCAAGCTGGTGATGGGCCTGTGCGACCGCGTCACCGTGCTGGACTACGGCAAGCAGATCGCCGAAGGCACGCCTGCAGATGTGCAGAAGAACGAAAAAGTGATCGAGGCCTATCTGGGCACCGGAGGGCATTGACATGGCAGACACACTTCTGAAAGTTACCGGACTGAAGGTGGCTTATGGCGGCATCCAGGCTGTCAAGGGCGTCGACTTTGAGGTGCACGAGGGCGAACTGGTCACGCTGATCGGCTCCAATGGTGCCGGCAAGACCACCACCATGAAGGCCATCACCGGCACATTGCCGGTGAATGCGGGCAACATCGAATACCTGGGCAAGAGCATCAAGGGCAAGGGTGCCTGGGACCTGGTGCGAGAAGGCCTGGCCATGGTGCCGGAGGGCCGGGGCGTGTTCACCCGCATGACCATCACCGAGAACCTGCTGATGGGTGCGTACATCCGGACCGACAAGGCAGAGATCGCCGCTGACATTGACAAGGTGTTCGGCATCTTCCCGCGCCTGAAGGAGCGGCGTGACCAGCTGGCCGGCACCATGTCGGGGGGCGAGCAGCAGATGCTGGCCATGGGGCGGGCCTTGATGAGCCGTCCACGCGTGCTGCTGCTGGATGAGCCTTCAATGGGCCTGTCGCCCATCATGGTGGACAAGATCTTCGAGGTGGTGCGCGACGTGGCGGCCCAGGGCGTCACCATGCTGCTGGTGGAGCAGAACGCCAGCCGGGCACTGGGCATCGCCAGCCGCGGCTACGTGATGGATTCCGGCCTGATCACCATGAGCGGTGACGCACGCGAGATGCTCAAGGACCCCAAGGTCCGCGAAGCCTATCTGGGCGAGTGACGCCTGCGGCGCAGCCGGTCATCCCGTGTTGCGCAGGCCCGCAGCGATGCCGTTGATCGAGATGTGGATGCCGCGCTGCACCCGCTCGTCGGCCTTGCCTTCGCGGTAGCGCCGCACCAGCTCCACCTGCAGGTGGTGCAGCGGATCAATGTAGGGGAAGCGGTGGCGGATCGAGCGCGCCAGTGCCGCGTTGTGCGCGAGCCGGTTCTTCTCGCCAGTGATCAGCGCCAGCGCCTCCGCCGTCAGGTGCCATTCGGCTTCAATCGCGGCAAAGATCTTCTTGCGCAGCCGCGAGTCGGTCACCAGCTCGGCGTAGCGCGAGGCCAGTGCCAGGTCGCTCTTGGCCAGCACCATGTCCATGTTGGACAGAAGCGTGCGAAAGAACGGCCACTGGCGATACATCTTCTGCAGCAATGCCAATCCCTCGCGGCGCGGTTGTCCGGGCGTATCGTTCAGGAACGCGGAGATCGCCGAACCAAAGCCATACCAGCCGGGCAGTGTCAGGCGGCACTGGCCCCAGCTGAAGCCCCAGGGAATCGCCCTCAGGTCTTCAATGCGCTGGTTGGCCTTGCGCGAGGCCGGACGCGAGCCGATGTTGAGTTCGGCGATCTCGCGGATCGGCGTTGCGTTGAAGAAGTATTCGGTAAACCCCGGGGTCTCGTACACCAGTGCGCGGTAGGCGGCCATGCTCGCGCGCGACAACATCTCGGCCGCCTCCAGGTAGGCGCGCGAGGCAGGCTTCGTGGGTTGCAGCAGCGTGGCCTCCAGTGTGGCAGCCACGAGGGTTTCTAGGTTGCGCCGGCCGATCTCGGGGTTGGCGTACTTGGAGCCGATCACTTCGCCCTGCTCGGTCAGCCGTATCTGTCCGCGCACCGTGCCAGGGGGCTGTGCCAGGATGGCCTGGTAGCTGGGCCCGCCCCCGCGGCCTACTGTGCCGCCGCGGCCATGGAACATGCGCAGTTGGATGTTGTGGCTGTTGGCCAGCTGGTCAAACAGCTCCACCAGCGCAATCTCGGCGCGGTACAGCTCCCAGTTGCTGGTGAAGATGCCTCCGTCCTTGTTGCTGTCGCTGTACCCGAGCATGATGTCCTGCTCGGCGCCCGAACGCTGCATCAGCTCGGCAATCCCCGGCAGTGCATAGAACTCCCTCATGATCGGCGACGCGTTGCGCAGGTCCTCGATGGTCTCGAACAAGGGCACCACGATCAGGTCGTTGGCCGCGGCGTCATCCAGCGTACCCCTCATCAGGCCCACCTCCTTTTGCAGGAGCAACACTTCCAGCAGGTCACTCACCGTCTCGGTGTGACTGATGATGTAGTGCCGGATGGCCAGATTGCCGAAGCGCTCGCGCATCGTCTTTGCGCATTCAAAGATGGCGATCTCTTTCTGTGCATGCTCCGAGTAGCTTGCCCCCAGAACGCGCAGGGGCCTGGCGTCGTTGAGCAGTCGCACCAGCAAGGCGCGCCGGGCGCTCTCTTGCAGCGCGGCGTAGTCGGGTTCGATCCGGGCCGTGGCCAGCAGTTCGGCCACCACCGCTTCATGCTGGTCTGAGCTCTGCCGCAGGTCGACCGTCGCCAGGTGAAAACCGAACACCTCCACGGCGCGGATCAAGGGGTGCAGGCGCTGCGCGACCAAGGCCGCACCATGGTGCGCCAGCAAGGAAGACTCGATGGTGCGCAGGTCGGCCAGGAACTCCCCGGCCATGCGGTAGGGATTCTGGGGCGCCACCGCATGACGCGCGGCTTCCCCTCCGGTCAGCTCTTTCAGGGTGGCGGCGAGCCGCGCGTAAACACCGGTGAGTGCCCGCCGGTAGGGCTCGTCCTGTCGATGCGCGTTGGTATCGGGCGAGCGGCCAGCCAGAGCCTGCATGTCGGGTGTGCACGCCACCAGCATCGCCGACAGCGACAGCTCGCTGCCCAGCCAGTGCACCTCGGTGAGGTAATGCCGCAGCGCCACTTCGGCCTGTCGGCGCAACGCATACTCCAGCGTCTGTGCACTGACATTGGGATTGCCGTCGCGGTCGCCGCCGATCCATTGCCCCATGCGCAGGAAGCTCGCCACCGGATGGCTGCCCAGCTCGCGCTCGAGGTCGGCGTAGATCTTGGGGATCTCGCGCAGGAAGGTGGCTTCGTAGTAGCTCAGGGCGTTTTCGATCTCGTCGGCGACGGTCAGCTTGGTGAAGCGGAGCAACCGTGTCTGCCAAAGCTGCAACACGCGCGCACGCATCTGTGCCTCGTTGGCCGCCAGCTCGCGCGGCGCCAGCGCGTCTTTTGGAACCGCACGGACCTTGATGGCGTCGCGCTCGGTCAGCAGGTTCGCTATGTCCCGCTCGGCGTCCAGGATGCTCTTGCGCTGCACTTCCGTGGGGTGTGCCGTGAGCACTGGTGACACATGGGCGGCTCCCAGGGTCTGTGAGATGGTGCGGGTGGAAATGCCCGCCCAGCGCAGACGGGCCAGCGCCACTTCGATGCTGCCTTCCTGCTGGTCACCGGCACGTTCGTGCACGATGCGCCGGCGGATGTGGTGGCGGTCTTCCGCCAGATTGGCCAGGTGGCTGAAGTAGGTGAAGGCCCGGATGACACTGACAGTCTGGTCCCCCGTCAGGCCCTTGAGCAGCTTCTTGAGCGCGCGGTCAGCCTCGTGGTCGGCGTCACGCCGGAACGCCACAGACAGCTTGCGGATCTGCTCCACCAGCTCGTAGGCGTCCACGCCTTCCTGTTCGCGGATCACATCCCCCAGGATCCGGCCCAGAAGCCGGATGTCTTCCACAAGGGGGCGTTCGTTGTCGCGGGCGCGGCGAGACGGGCTGAGCGGTGCGGTTTTGTCCACGGCAGGCTTTCCGGATTGCTTAAATTTTGGGCAATGTCCATGCTAGCATCCCTGAACCCGCAAGCATTACAAACAGGTTACGACCTTGAGCCGCATCGTTATTGCCACCCGTGAAAGCCGCCTCGCCCTCTGGCAGGCCGAACATGTCCAGTCCCTTCTGGCCGAGCGTGGTCATGAGGTCACGCTGCTGGGCATGACCACCCGGGGTGACCAGATCCTTGACCGTTCGCTCAGCAAGGTCGGCGGCAAGGGCCTGTTCGTGAAGGAGCTGGAAGTGGCGCTCGAGGAGGGCCGTGCCGACATTGCCGTGCACTCCCTGAAGGACGTGCCCATGGACCTGCCCGAGGGATTCGCCCTGGCCTGTGTCATGGAGCGCGAGGACCCGCGTGACGCCTTCGTGTCGCCGCAATACGCCTCGCTGGAAGCGCTGCCTTCCGGCGCCGTGGTCGGTACGTCCAGCCTGCGTCGTGTGGTGCTGCTGCGGGCCCTGCGCCCCGACCTGAGGATCGAGCCGCTGCGAGGCAATCTCGATACCCGCTTGCGCAAGCTCGACGAAGGCCAGTACGACGCCATCGTGCTCGCTGCCGCCGGCTTGCGGCGCCTTGGTCTGGCTGGGCGCATCCGGGCGACTTTCGAGCCGGCACAGATGCTCCCTGCAGCCGGCCAGGGGGCGCTGGGAATCGAAGTCCGCGCCGATCGCGGCGAGCTGTTCGCCGCGCTCGCGCCGCTGTCGCACCAGACCAGCTGGCTGGCCGTGGCCGCCGAGCGCGCGGTCAGCCGCGCCATGGGCGGCAGCTGCTCGATGCCACTGGCCGCCTTCGCCACGTTCTCCGGCGAATACCTACAGTTGCAGGCGGCGTGGGGCGACCCGGAGGGGTCGAACGCCCTTGTGCGGGCACGCTCGGCGGCGTCGGTGGCCGATCTGGGCACTGCCGCAGCATTGGGTGCCGAGGTCGCTTCCCGTCTGCGCGCCGGCGGCGCGCGCTGACGCGGCCCCCCATGCGCGTGATCGTTACCCGGCCCTTGCGCGAAGCGCAGTCCTGGGCAGACGTGCTGGCCGGGGCTGGCTGCACCGCACTGGTGTGGCCCTTAATCGACATTGCCCCGCTGGCGGATGCGCAAGAGCTGGTGCGGGCGCGGGCGCGGGCGCAGCTGTCGGGCTATACCGATGTCATGTTTGTCAGCGCTGCCGCTGCAGGCCATTTTTTTGAGTCAAATCGGGCTGTACCCCCCGTGGAATGGACCTCATCTGCTATCAAAACGAGAGCGCTTGCAACCGGTCAGGGCACGGTCGCGGCACTGCGCCGCTGTGGCGTGCCGGCGGAATGCATCGATGCCCCTGGCGACGCTGCCCCACGTTGGGATTCCGAGGCGCTGTGGAGCCGCGTGGGGTCTCGCATGGGCCCGCACAGTCGCGTGCTGGTGGTGCGCGGGGCGGACGCGGATGGGGAGGCCGCCGGTCGCGACTGGTTTGCCAGCCAGGTCGCCGGCGCGGGCGGCAGCGTGGAGTTCGTTGCCGCCTACCGTCGCATGCCCCCGGTCTGGAATCCCGCGCAATGCGCCGCAGCCGAGCGCGCGCTGGTCGATGGCTCGCTGTGGCTGATCTCCAGTTCGCAGGCCTTGCGTCACCTGCGCGGGCTGCTCCCAGGGGCGGATTTCACCCATGCGCACGCGCTGGCCACCCATCCGCGCATCGCGCAGGCGGCGCGGGAGACAGGCTTTGGTGTGGTGCACGAGTCGCCGCCCCGACTGGATGATGTGGTTGCGTCGATAAAATCCCTGACATGACCGACGAGCCCGCCGTCCCGGCACCTGCATCCACACCCGCACCTGCACAGGCCGTCCCTCCGAACCCCCCTTCGGGGCTGTCCGTGTCGCGCCCGCTGGCTCTGGGCGTGGCCGGGCTGGCGGCCGTGGGCGTGCTTTCGAGCGCGCTGCTGTGGCTCAAGCTGTCCACCATCCAGGAACACCTGGCTCGCCAGAGCGCGGAAAGCACGGCGCAGGCGCTGGAGGCACGCACACTGGCCAGGCAGGCCAGCGACGCTGCGCGTGAGGCCGCGGCCCGGCAGGCCGTGATGGAGACCCGCCTGTCCGAAGTCGCGCTGCAGCGCACCCAGCTCGAAGAGCTGATGCAAAGCCTGTCTCGCTCGCGCGACGAGAATCTCGTTGTCGATATTGATTCCGCGCTGCGTCTGGCGCAGCAGCAAGCCCAATTGACGGGCAGCGTGCAGCCGCTCCTGGCGGCGCTGAAGACGGCCGACCAGCGCCTCTTGAGGGCGGCGCAGCCCCGGCTGAATCCGCTGCAGCGGGCGATCGCGCGCGACATCGAGCGCGTCAAGGCCGCCACCGTGACCGACACGCTCAATTTGTTGACCCGCATCGACGAACTGACCCGCATGGTCGAGGACCTGCCTCTGGCCAACGCGGTCGGTCCTGCGATGGCAGCGCCCCCCGCCGCGCGGCCCCCAAGCCCGGGCAGTGCCCCGGCCTGGTGGGTCGGGCTGATGGAGCGCATGGGTGACGAGACCCGCAAGCTGGTCCGGGTGGGTCGCGTGGAGCGGCCTGAAGCCGCGCTGCTGTCGCCTGAGCAGTCGTTTTTTCTGCGCGAAAACCTCAAGCTGCGGCTGCTCAACGCACGGCTGGCACTGTTGGGGCGGCAAGTCGAGCCAGCGCGGGCCGACCTGGCCACGGCTGGTGAGGCTTTGTCGCGTTATTTCGATGCATCGTCCCGCCGCACGCAGGCTGCGGTGACGTTGCTCCAGCAGTTGCAGTCACAGGCCCGCACCATGGAATTGCCGCGTGTGGACGAAACGCTTGCCGCGCTGGCCACGGCAGCGGCCGGGCGCTGATCAGGAAAGCCGCCATCCCATGCGCGCCGTGCTCTGGTTTGCCGTGCTGTTTGCCCTGGCCGTTGCCACGGCGCTGTTTGCCGGAGACAACCCCGGGACGGTGACCCTGTTCTGGCCACCCTGGCGGGTCGACCTGTCGCTCAATCTGGTGTTGCTGTTGCTGGGTGCGACGTTCCTGTTGTTGCACCTGGCGCTGCGTGCGCTGGCGGTGCTGTTCAGCTTGCCGCAGCAGGCGCGGCGCTGGCGCGCCCAGCAGCGCGAACGTGCGGTGCATGCGGCCGTGTTCGATGCCATGTCCCACCTGGTGGCCGGGCGTTTCATCCGTGCCCGCAAGTCCGCGCAGGCCGCGCTGGCCCTGGAGGCGGCGCTTCTGGCCAGCGGCGAGAAACTCTCCAATGCCGGGCAGCTGCGTGCCCTGGCCCATCTGCTCGCCGCCGAGAGCGCACATGCCTTGCAGGACCGCACCGCCCGCGACCTGCATATCGCCCAGGCCATTGAGCACGGAGCGCAGCGCGTCACGGGCGCTGGCCACGAAACGCGCGAGGGCGCGCAGCTCAGGGCCGCGCGCTGGGCGCTGGACGACCGCGACCCCGCCTCTGCGCTGGAATGGCTGGATCGTCTGGCCCAGGGCGCTGCACGTCGCACGGTCGCGCTTCGCATCCGCCTGAAGGCGGCGCGACAAGCCCGCAGTACCCCGCTGGCGCTGGAGACGGCGCGCTTGCTGGCCAAACACCGGGCGTTTTCCGCCGGCGCGGCGCAGAGCATCGTGCGTGGCCTGGCGAGTGACCTGCTGGACGGCGCGCACGATCCCAATCAGCTGCAACGCGTCTGGGACAGCCTGGAGCCCGCGGAGCGCGCCATGCCTGAACTGGCCCTTCAGGCCGCGCGCCGGCTGGCTTTGCTCGCCGGGGATGGAGCACTGGTGCGGGCCTGGCTGCTGCCAGTGTGGGAACGCATGGTGTCCCGCGATGCCGAGCTGGGTGATACCTTGCGCCTGCGCCTCGTGCGACTGATCGAGGAAAGCCTGGACACCCTGGACGAAAGGGCCGACCGCGAATGGCTCGCCCGCATCGAGGGCGCCCAATTGGGCAACCCGCGAGACGCCAACCTGCAGTACCTGGCTGGCATGGCCTGCCTCAAGCGCCAGCTCTGGGGCAAGGCCCAGCAGTTGCTGTCACAAGCCACTCTGGGCTTGCAGGACGCCGGCCTGCGCCGCAACAGCTGGCGCGCTCTCGCGCGTCTGGCGGAAGAGCGCGGTGACGAGTCCGCTGCCATCGCCGCCTGGAAGCAGGCGGCGCAGGTCTGACTAGGCCGAAGGCTCAGATGCCGGCCGGCCGCCGCAGCGTCTGCATCCGGTCCACCGGCTTTAGCACCAGTGTTTTCTCCAGCACGCCCTGCAATACGGTGAGGCGCACTTCGCTGTCGGGCGCGGCGCGAGACCACAGCTGCTTGTAGAACGCCTCCAGGGTGGAAACCGCCGTGCCGTCCACCGCCAGCACCACGTCTCCGGGCCGCAGGCCACCAGCCTGAGCCGGGCTGTCCGGCGTCACCCGCACCACCTGCACCCGCCCGCCCTGGTCGCTGGAAGTCAGGCCCAGCCAGGGCCGGCGGCTGGCCGGGCCAGTGCCTGTGCGCGTCAATTCCGGGAGGATGGGCTTGAGAAGGTCCACCGGCACGAACATGTTTCCGGGCAGTCGTTCGTTGGCGCCAGCCGCGTCCATAACGAACAGGCTGCCGATGCCCACCAGCTCGCCGCGTGCGTTGAACAACGGGGCACCCGAGTGGTTGCCAACCGGCGGACTGGTGAACAGCGCGGTCTCGATGTGGTACTCCCAATAGCCGGAGAAGGCACGCTTGCTGACCAGGCGCGTCATGTCCACATCGGGGTCCTCGTCGGGTTGGGCTCCCGTGGCCGCCATCAGTGGCATGCCCGGCTCCAGCTCTCCCAGGCTGCCCAGCGCCACTGGCGTGACCCCACGCAGCGGCAGCACCGGCCGGACAAGGCCGAAGCCCGTGGCCAGGTCGTAGCCGGCCACACGACCGGGATAGCTTTTGCCGCCCGCCGTGGTGATCTGGATATGGTCGGCCTCCAGCAACAGGTAGCCGATGGTCAGAATCAGGCCGTCGCCGCCAATCACCACCCCTGAGCCGCTGCGCTGGCGCCCCAGCGTCTGGGCGCTGCGCGCGTCCTGCGCGGCTTGCACCTGCAGGCCGACCACCGCAGCGTTGGCGCGCGTCAGGGCGTCCAGGGTTTCACGTGCCCCGGCGGCGGGTGCAGCCGCGTTGGCGGAATGCGGGCCCAAAAGGCTGGCAGCCAGGGCCAGCAGGATGGCGACAACTCGCATGGAAGCCTCCTTGGTGGCCATTGCAGCCACACACGGAGATTGCGCCGGAATCGGCGGGCTTGCAAGCGTGTGGGAATTGCCCGGGAAAGGAAGAAGAACCGGGAGAGTGGAGGACGTGGAGAGAAGGGGTGGTGCCCGGGGCCGGAATCGAACCGGCACGCCTTGCGGCGGGGGATTTTGAGTCCCCTGCGTCTACCAATTTCACCACCCGGGCAGCGCGAAGAAGCGAGCCGGAAATTATGGCACAGTGAAGGCCATGAACTACCCGACTATTGAAGATGCCATTGGCAAGACGCCGCTGGTGGCCTTGCAGCGCATCGGCGCGGACGACAACGCGCGGCGTGGCAATGTGGTGCTGGGCAAGCTCGAAGGCAACAACCCGGCGGGTTCGGTCAAGGACCGCCCTGCGCTGTCCATGATCCGCCGCGCCGAGGAACGCGGCGACATCAAGCCCGGCGACACGCTGGTCGAAGCCACCTCGGGCAACACCGGTATCGCGCTGGCCATGGCCGCGGCCATCAAGGGCTACCGCATGGTGCTGATCATGCCGGAGGACCTGAGCATCGAGCGCGCCCAGACGATGAAAGCCTTTGGCGCCGAGCTGGTGCTCACGCCCAAGAGCGGCGGCATGGAGTACGCGCGTGACCTGGCCGAGAAGATGCAGCGCGAAGGCAAAGGCCGGGTGCTGGACCAGTTTGCCAACGCCGACAATCCGCGCATCCACTACGAGACCACCGGCCCCGAAATCTGGGCCGACTCCAGGGGCAAGGTCACGCACTTTGTCAGCGCCATGGGGACCACCGGCACCATTACCGGCGTGTCGCGCTTTCTCAAGGAGAAGAACCCCGCCGTGCGCATCGTCGGCGCGCAGCCCAGTGAGGGTTCGCGCATCCCCGGCATCCGCAAATGGCCCGAAGAGTACCTGCCAAAGATCTATGACGCCTCGCGCGTGGACGAACTGGTCTATGTCAGCCAGGACGCGGCCGAGGAGATGTGCCGGCGGCTCGCGCGCGAGGAAGGGATCTTTGCGGGCATCTCCGCGGCAGGCGCGTGCTGGGTCGCTCAGGAGATAGCCAGAACCGTGGAGAACGCCACCATCGTCTTCGTCGTGTGCGACCGGGGCGACCGCTACCTGTCTACCGGCGTGTTCCCCGCCTGACCTGACCATCCATGACCGCTGCCTGGAACTTCTGCCCCAATTGCGCCACACCCCTGCAACTTCTGGCGCGCGATGAGGATGGCGGGCCCGTGGAGCGCCTGCGCTGCCCGGCCTGCGACTGGACGCACTGGAACAACCCGACGCCAGTGCTGGCCGCGGTGATCGAATACAACGGCCAGGTCCTGCTGGCTCGCAACGCCGCCTGGCCCGGGCGCATGTTCGCCCTCATCACCGGCTTCATGGAGGCGGGCGAGACACCCGAGGAAGGCATCCGCCGCGAGATCCAGGAGGAAACGAATCTGGAAACCCACGCGCTGGAGCTCATCGGGGTGTACGACTTCCAGCGCATGAACCAGGTCATCATCGCCTACCACGCGGTGGCCTCGGGCGAGGTGCGCCTTTCACCCGAACTGGCGGAATACCGCCTGTACGACCTGGCTGATGTCAAGTGCTGGCCGGCCGGCACCGGTTATGCCCTGGCCAAGTGGCTGCGCTCGCGTGGCCATGAACCGCAGTTCGTCGAGTTGCCCGCACGCCGCTGAAGCCGCGGGATCCGCCGGGGTGTCAGGCCTCCAGCGCGCGAATGGTCTTGCGGGCGTCCGGCGCGATGTCGCGCAGCGATTGCTGCAGCCGCTGCAGCGTACCGTCGGCATCCACACCCGGCAGCGGCAGCATGGTGTGCGTCACATGGAAGCGCAGGTGCGCACCAGGCGGCAGCGAGCTGGAAGGCCGCAAGCCCAGTGCCACGGCACGTGTGGCGGCGGCGTTGACCTCGTCAACCGCGCACGGGCTGTCCATCAGCAAGGCAAAGTGTTGGTCGCCGACCCGGGCCAGGGTGTCGATGTCGCGCACCACGTTGCGCAGCCGCGCGGCGGCCAGCACCAGCGCCCGGTCGGCGGCCTCCCGGCCATGTTCCCGCGACAGTGCCGCGTGGTTGGCCAGCTCGATCAACACCAGTGCCGCCTGGCGACCGGGCTTGAGGCGCGCCAGCGAGGCCTGCAACTGCGTGAGCAGCTTGCGTTGCGAGCCCAGCCCGGTCAGCGGATCGGTGACGGACAGTGCCCGTGCCCGTGCCCTTGATTCGGTCTGCTCGGTCAGGCGCCGGTGCAGCCCGTAGAACAGCAGCGGCATTTCCAGTGCGGAGCCCAGCATCATCCCGTATTCGGTCAGGAAACCCGAGTTCATCAGGCCGACATTGCGCGCCACGGGGAACGAGCTGCCGATGATCACGAGCAGGAATCCGGCTGCCACCCACCGACTGTGCCGATCGCCACGGGCGATGGCCAGCGCCAGCAACAGCATCACCAAAAGCATTGAGGCGGTCAGCAGGTTCATGCTCAGGACGAAGCCCGCGTCGGTGGGCACAAAAACGTCAACACCTGCAATCAGCAGCAGCGCCAGGATGAAGCCGACAGCCAGCCGGTCCAGGAGGGTGGAGTACTGGCGCGGGGTGGCGATGGCCCGCACGAACCACACGCCGGTGGCGCCCGCAAGCATGGGCACGAAGAAGGTCATGGGGTTGTTCAGGCGGGGCCACTCGGGCCACAGCAGCATGCCGCCTACCCCAGTGATGCCCGCCTGGCCAAGCGCCATGGCGGTGATGTAGGCCACATAGGTGCCGAAGCCGCGGTCCCGGTACACCAGCGCGTTGGCTGAGGCGACCAGGATGGCCAGGGCAGCAAGCCCGAAGTAGGCGCCCAGCAGGAACTGCGCGCGCTGCTCCTGTTCGGCCATCACCACCGGTGTTTTCAGGTACAGACCGCCCGAGAAAGGCACGCGCTTGTGCTGGATGCGCACGAAGTAGGCCACTTCCCGATCGGCGTCGTGACTCAGCGACATAAACGGCTGGCGTCCGCGCTGCGGCCAGACGCTCTGGGGACGGCTGTCGCCGGCGCGCTGCACCACCCACTGCCCTTGCGCGTCCCGGAAGTACAGGGTCACGTCGTCCACCCCGGGCAGGTCCACGTCCAGGAGCCAGTGTGTTTCGTGCCCCTGCGCCCGTGCAACGAACCGGATCCACAGCGCGTCGCCATCGCTCATGACGACCTTGTGGTCTGACGGTCGCGTGGCAAACGGCAGGTGCTGCTGGCGCTCCTCCACTTCGGCCACGCCAAGCCGCTCCCCGCGATCGACCCAGAACTGGCTGCGTCCGGCCAGCGCCACGGAAGGTTCGTCCGGTGTCAACTTGACCACGGGTGCCGGCTCGCCGCAGGCCAGTGTTGCAAACAGGGCCAGCGCCGCCGCAGCCAGAACCCGGGGCAGTCTGGGGGACCTCTGTGCGGCGAAGGAAACGAATGGCGCAATGAAAAACACCCCGGCATTGTGCGGGGTGTTCCAGCAGCCATGCTGCCGATGTGGTGACCGGACGTATCCGGGGATGGGCTGGCGCCCGGGGCTCAGGCGTATTCGGCCAGGGCCTTCTTCATTTTCTTCATCGCGGCCACCTCGATCTGGCGGATGCGCTCGGCGCTGACGCCGTACTCGGCGGCCAGGTCGTGCAACGTCAGGCCACCCGAGCCATCATCGTTCACCTTGAGCCAGCGTTCCTCCACGATGCGGCGGCTGCGCGCGTCCAGGGCGTCCAGCGCCGCAGCGATGCCGTCGCTGGCCATCACGTCGCGCTGGCGCGATTCGATCATTGCCGTGGGCTCATGCCCGGCGTCCGCCAGGTAGGCGATGGGTCCGAAGGCCTGCTCGCCGTCGTCCGAGGGCGACGGGTCCAGCAGCACGTCGCCGCCAGACATCCGCGTTTCCATCTCGATGACCTCTTCGCGCTTGACGTTGAGCTGTTTGGCCATCACGTCAATCTGCGCGTCGGTCAGCGTGTCGCGGTGCGTCTCGACATCGGCGTCGTCCTTGAAGCGCTGCTTCATCGAGCGCAGGTTGAAGAACAGCTTGCGCTGCGCCTTGGTGGTGGCCACCTTGACCATGCGCCAGTTCTTCAGGATGTATTCGTGGATTTCGGCCTTGATCCAGTGCAGGGCATAGCTCACCAGGCGCACGCCCTGGTCGGGGTCGAAACGCTTGACCGCCTTCATCAGGCCGATGTTGCCTTCCTGGATCAGGTCGCCGTGGGGCAGGCCGTAGCCCAGGTACTTGCGCGAGACCGACACCACCAAGCGCAGGTGCGACAGCACCAGCTTGCCGGCGGCCTCCAGGTCGTTGTGGTCCTTGAGCTGGCGCGCGAACGACTGCTCTTCCTCGGGGGTGAGCATGGGCAGGCGGTTGACCGCCGAAATATAGGCATCCAGGTTGCCCAGCGGCGGGACGACCGACCACGGGTTGGCAACCTGCAAAGCTCCAGTCTGAACTGTCATACCAGAACCCCTTTCGTCAATATTCAAATATTAGCACTCTATTGAGTGGAGTGCTAATCACCAAGTTCCCGGCGGGATCTCATTTATTAAGGGTAAGCCCGCAGTCTTAGCCGGGCATGAGCGCCGCAAAAGTGCCAAGATATGTGAGTGCACACCAACAAAAGTCAGCGCCGCAAATGCGTCAGCGTGACATGGGTCCTCGAGCGCCACTGCTACATTCCGGCGCATGCCCGAAGTTCAAGTTCCCCTGCCAGACCCGCTTGCCCCGGGCCAGGCTGTAGCGCGGCACGAGGTTGTCATCCTTGGCGCGGGCATGTCCGGCCTGTGCATGGCCATCCAGCTGAAGCGCGCGGGCATTGACGACTTCGTCATCATTGAGAAGCAGCCCGGCCTGGGCGGCACCTGGTGGGACAACCGCTACCCCGGCGCCCATGTGGACGTGCCGGCACCGCTGTATTCGTTCTCGTTCGCGCCCAACCCGCGCTGGACGCGCCGTTTTGCATCCGCGCCGGAGATCCAGGCCTACATGCAGGCGCTGGCGCGCAGCCATGGCCTGGAGCGCCATCTGCGCCTGGGCACCCGCCTGAGCGAAGCGCGCTACGACGAGGCCACCGGGCATTGGGATTTCCGCACCGACGGGGGTGACGCGCTGCGCGCCCGCTTTTTTGTCTGCAGCACCGGCCCGCTGAACCAGCCGCGCTGGCCCGACATCGCCGGGCTCGACAGCTTTGCCGGCCAGCGCCTGCACTCCGCCCGCTGGGACGCCAGCGTGCCGCTGCAGGGGCAGCGCGTGGCCGTGATCGGCACCGGCTCCACCGCCGCGCAGCTGGTGGGGCCGATCGCGCAGCAGGCGGGCCAGCTGCAGGTGTTCCAGCGCACGGCCAACTGGGTGTTGCCGCGCATGGACCGGCCCTATGGCGTGCTGGACGGCCTGTTGGCACGTTTTCCCCCATACGCGGCAGCCGTGCGCTGGCTGTGGATGCAGGTGCTGGAGTGGGGACGCCGCGGCTTTGACGAGGGCACAGTGGCGCGCCGCGGCATGCTGCGCACGGCCGCTGCCCACCTGCGTCGCCAGGTCAAGGATCCGGTGCTGCGCGAGCGGCTCACACCGCCGTATCCGCTGGGTTGCAAGCGCATCATCTATTCCAACGACTTTTACCCCGCGTTCAACCAGCCCCATGTGCAGCTGGTGACGCAGGCCATCACCCGCGTCACGCCGCAGGGCCTGGTGACGGCCGACGGGTGCGAGCATCCGGTGGATGTGCTGGTCTGCGCCACCGGCTTTGACACGGTGCAGCTGCTGCAATCGGTGCCAGTGGTGGGGCGCGGTGGCCGCACGCTGCAGCAGGCCTGGGCCGACGGCCCGGAGGCCTTCCACGGCCTGACCGTCGCCGGGTTTCCCAACCTGTTCCTGATGCTGGGCCCGAACACCGCCACCGGCCACACATCGACGCTGTTGTTCATCGAACCCGGCGTGCAGCACGCCATCGCCTGCATGCAGGCCGTGCGCCAGGGCGGTCACCGCAGCGTCGAGGTGCGTGCTGACGTGCAGCGGGCGCACAACGAGCGGCTGCAGTCGCGTCTGGCGGGTTCGGTGTGGAGCCTGTGCCGCAGCTGGTACCGTGCCGACAATGGCCGCATCGTCGCGCTGTTCCCCGGCTTCACCCGCGAGTACGTGCGCGCAGTGCGCAAGCCCGATCTGGCCGACTATCGGCTGGGCTGACGCGTTTCCGCGGGCTCCAGCGAAACGTCGCCGACATAGGCCAGGCTTTTGCTGCCCGTGTTGTCGCTGTCTGCGCCGATTACCACGGCCACCAATGGCGCCCCTTGCGGCGCCTCATGACCGAAGGCGCGCCGGAAGTCCGCCGCGAGATCGCGGTCGTGGCGCCGCCACTCGCCGGGCGCGCCCGGCCCGCTGTCCAGCACCACGAACCGCACGCGAGCTGTGTACGCGTTGGGCAGATGGGTGCCCGCGGGCAGGGTGTTGTCCCATACATAGCAAAGTGTTGCAGCGGGCAACGGCTCCGCGCTGCGCGATCGCGCTACGCGCATCAGCTGGCGTTCCCAGAAGCCCAGCGCCTCCAGGGGAAGGTCAAACATGGCGCAGACCTTGACCGCAGCGTCGTCTGCGTCCTTGCGGCGCAGGTCGGCGCCCGCCACGTGATGGTCCACCCGCCAGCGCCAACGCAGACGTCCAGGTGCATCGGCAGGCCGCAGCACCGCGTGGCTCAGCGTGCCATAGCTCGAGGCCGACGCAAGGCGCAGGACGCGCTCACTGTCCACCACCACCAGATCCATGCCGGTCAATGGGACCTTGCCGCCCGGCAGTCCAATGGCGCGCCAGGGCAAAGGCGGGCGCTCCCCGCTGGACGAGGAAAAGCGCTGGACAGCGTCCGCGACCCTCACATCCCGAGATTCCCCTTGGGGCTGGGCCAGCGCCATGCCATGCCACGCCACCAGCAGGGCGGGCACTATCGGGGAGAAGACAAGGGGAAGCATGGCCATAGGCGGTTAGGCCTTCAACGCAATCGGTGCGCCTGACAGGTTTGAAGCGGCCTGCACGTACCCGATGACCGCCGCCCGCGCGTACCCCGCCGCGCGCAGCGCCGCCACGCAGTCGTGCGCGCGGTCGGTCGGCACACCCGCGAGCACACCGCCCGCTGTTTGCGGGTCAAACAGCAGCGGCCAGCGCGCGTCTTTCGCATGGTCGGCCGCGTCCTGCACGGCCGCACGCAGGCGCAGGTTGGCGGGATGCAGGCTGCTCAGGTGCCCGGCGGCGGCGCATTCAAGTGAGCCGTCCAGCAGCGGCAGTGCCGCCAGCGAGAGTTCGGCGTCCACGCCCGAGGCGCGTGTCATTTCGAGCAGGTGGCCCACCAGCCCAAAGCCGGTCACATCGGTGCAGGCGGCGGCGCCGTGCGCGCGCAGCACCTCGGCCGCCGCGCGCGCCGGCTGGGTCATGTGTTGCACGGCGGCTGCGATCCAGCGGCCGCGCGCCGCGTGCGCGGCGTGTGCCACGAACAGCGTGCCCGTGCCCAGGGGCTGCGTGAGGACCAGCGCGTCGCCTGCACGCAGGCCTGCCTTGCGCGTCACGCCCGCCAGCGACTCTGGCACAAGCCCGTTCAGTGCGAAGCCCAGCGCCAGATCGCGCCCCTCGGCCGTATGGCCGCCCACCAGCGCGCAGCCGGCCAAGTCCAGCACGCTGAGGGCGCCCTGCATCATCTGCAGCAGTAGATCCTCGAGCTTGCGGTCCAGGCCCGGCGGCACGGTGGCGATGGCCAGTGCGGTGTGGGGTTGCGCGCCCATGGCGTAGAGGTCACCCAGCGCGTGGTTGGCCGCGATCTGGCCAAACACGTACGGGTCATCGATGAACGCGCGGAAGAAGTCCACCGTCTGCACCAGCGCCTTGCCCGGGGGCACGCGCACGATGGCGGCATCGTCGGGCGCGTCCAGGCCCAGCAGCACGTCCGCATGTGTACGGGGCTGAAGCCGCGCCATGGTGCGTGCCAGCACATCAGCGCCCACCTTGGCGCCGCAGCCGCCGCAGCGCATGGCCAGCGCCGACAGCGCCTGTTGTGCGTCCGCTGTATCCAGCTTGAGTGTGGGGCCGGCGGACGGGTCAGCGGGGCCGGGCGTTGGCATGGCCGGGAACTCGCTGAAGCGGCGCATGAATCGCCGGTCGATCCAGTCCTTCCAGCGCCAGACCCAGTCGCCCGCAAAGCCCAGGGCACCGCGCGATGCCACCGCATGGCGGTCACCGGTCGAAATCAGGGCCAGCCAGCGCCGCTGGGGCTTCCAGGCGCGCAGCGCCTCGCCGCGCGCCGCCGCGCGCAGGTTGTCGGCCAGCGGGCGGCCCATGCGCACGGCAAACACACCGGCTTTTTCCAGCGGTCGGCCTTGCAGGCTGGCCACGTCGCCCGCGGCGAACACGCGCTCATCACTGGTGGATTGCAGGGTGGCCCCCACGCACAGAAAGCCGTCGCCATCCAGTGCGAGCCCGGTGCCCTGCAGCCAGGGCGCGCCACCCGCGCGGGTGACCCACACGATCTCGTCGGCTTCCAGCCATTCCCCGTTCTTGGCCCGCAGCCGTCCGGGGGCCACCTCGGCCACCGGCGCGCCGCGGTGCACCTGCACGCCGCGCGCGGCCAGCACGTCATCAAAGTGGCGTCGCACGCGCGCGTGGTGCGTGGGCAGGATGAGCGCATCCGCACTGAAGAGGTGGAACTCCAGTTCATCGGCGTCACGCCCCAGCGCACGCAGCTCGGCGCGCAGTCGCCACTGCATCGCCAGTGTGAGTTCGACACCGCCCGCACCCGCGCCCACCACGGCCAGGGTGGTGCGCCCCGGGTGGGTGCGCACACGCTCCAGCAGCGCCAGCCAGCGCTGGTTGAACTGGTTGATCGGCTTGACCGACACCACCGACTGCGCCGCGCCCGGCACCCGGTGCGTCTGCGGCGTGGCGCCGGTGTTGATGGACACCAGGTCGTAGGCCAGCGGTGGCCGGTCGCGCAGCAGCACCTGGCGGCGCACGCGGTCCAGCCCCGTCACCTCGGCGTGGATGAAGCGCGCGCCCGCCCACTGCGCCAGGCGGCTCAGGTCGATGTGCACCTCGTCGTAGGTGTAATGCCCGGCGATGTAGCCCGGCAGCATCCCGGAGTAGGGCGTGTGCGGGTCGGTGCAGATCAAGGTGAGCCGCACACCCGGCTCGGGCCGCATGGCGAAACGGCGCAACACGCCAACATGGCTGTGCCCGCCACCGACGAGCACGATGTCCTTCAGCACCGGAGCATCGCCGCGCAGCACTTCAGCCCCGCTTCCAGTCGTGGTACCGGCGCACCCAGGCCAGCAGCCGGTGCGGCTGGTGGGCGCGCTTCCACTCACCGGCGGCGTACTTGTTGGCCTCAGACAGTGTGGGGTAGGTGTGGATGGTGCCCAGGATCCTGTTGAGCCCCAGCCCGTGCTTCATGGCCAGCACGTACTCGGCCAGCAGATCGCCTGCATGGGTACCCACAATGGTCACGCCCAGGATGCGGTCCTTGCCCGGCACGGTGAGCACCTTCACGAAGCCGCGCGCCTCGCTGTCGGCAATGGCGCGGTCCAGGTCGTCGATGCCGTACTTCGTGACTTCGAACGCGACGTTCTTTTCCCTGGCCTCCTGCTCGTTCAGGCCGACGCGCGCGACCTCCGGGTCAACAAAGGTGGCCCAGGGGATGACGGAATAGTCCGCCTTGAACATCCTGAGCCCGCCAAACAGCGCGTTGACTGCGGCATACCAGGCCTGGTGCGCCGCCGTGTGGGTGAACTGGTAGGGCCCCGCCACATCGCCGGCCGCATAGATGTTGGGGTAGATCGTCTGCAGGTACTCGTTGGTCTCCACTGTCCTGTTCGTCGGGATGCCCAGCTCCTCCAGGCCGTAGCCGGTGAGGCGCGCGCTGCGGCCGACGGCGCACAGCAGTTCGTCAAACACGATGCGGGTTTCGCTGCCACCGTGCTCCACCACCAGCACCTTGGCACCGCCCTCGCGTTCGCACCGCAGGGCCCTGTGGCCGGCAAGCACGTTCACGCCATCGGCGCTCAGCGCCTCGCGCACGAGGTCCGAGACGTCCTCGTCCTCGCGCAGCATCAGGCGCGGCGCCATCTCCACCTGCGTCACCTGCGAACCCAGCCGGGCGAAGGCCTGCGCCAGTTCGCAGCCGATCGGCCCGCCGCCCAGCACCACCAGGCGCTTCGGGGGCTCGTCCAGATGCGCAAAGCGCTCCCACACCGTGTCGCTGGTGACGCAGCCCACCTCGTCCAGCCCCGGAAGCGGCGGCACCAGCGGCTGCGCGCCCGCGGCAATGACGATGCTGCGCGTGGTCAACGCCTGTTTGTCGCCGCCGTTGAGCGTGATCTCCACCGTCCAGGGGTTGATGATTTTTGCGTGGCCCTGCAACACCTCCACGCCCAGGCCGGTGTAGCGTTCCACGCTGTCGTGCGGCTCGATGGCGGCGATCACCGCATGGATGCGCTGCATCACCGCGCGGAAGCTGAACGCCGCCGGCGTGTCCGCCAGCCCGTAGCGGCTGGCGTGGCGCATCTGGTGCGCCAGCTTCGCGCTCTTGATCAGCGCCTTGCTGGGCACGCAGCCGTAGTTGAGGCAGTCTCCGCCCATCTTGTGCGCTTCCACCAGCGTGACCTTGGCTTTCACGGCGGCAGCGATGTAGGCCGACACCAGCCCGCCCGCGCCCGCGCCGATGACGACGAGGTTGCGGTCAAACCGCCGCGGCCGCACCGCCGCCCAGCGCGCATAGACCTGGCGGCGGCGCAGCGCATCCACCACCCGCCGCGCCAGCAGCGGGAAGATGCCCAGCAGCACGAACGAGCCAATCAGCCCCGGCGACAGGATGCCCTGCAGCGACTGCAGCTGCGCCAGCTGCGTGCCCGCGTTCACGTACACGGCCGTGCCCGCCAGCATGCCCAGCTGGCTGGTGGCATAGAAGGTCAGCGCCCGCATGCGGGTGAGCCCCATCACCAGGTTGATGACGAAGAACGGCACCACCGGGATCAGCCGCAGTGTGAACAGGTAGAACGCGCCGTCGCGCGCGATGCCGCGGTTGACCTCCGCCAGCCGCTGGCCAAAGCGGGCCTCCACCGTGTCTCGCAGCACGAAACGCGCCGCCAGGAACGCCAGCGTCGCGCCCAGGCTCGACGCGAACGACACCAGCAACAGCCCCCAGCCCAGCCCGAACAGTGCGCCGCCCGCCAGCGTGAGGATGACCGCGCCCGGCACCGACAGCGCCGTGGCCAGCACGTAGACCGCAAAGTACAGCGCAGCGGCCGCCAGCGGCTGCGCCGCCACCCGCGCCGCGAGCGCGGCCTGGTGCTGCTGCAGCGCCGCCAGGCTCAGCCAGCGGCCCAGGTCCAGTGCAACAAAGGCGGCGATCGCGGCCAGCAGGGTCAACAGGAGCAGTATTTTTCGGGGACTCATGGGGCCGATTCTTTCATGCCCGCCGTTCACTATCGTTTTGATAGCGGGTCATCCAGTATCCGCGGGGGCTGGAGGCCGATTTGATGCCAAAAATCCGGCGCCGCCCCGGCGGGCGAGTACCCTGTGGCGTACAGGGCGGGGCCTGCTGCCCGGCCGCACCAAGGAGCGCTCATGCCCACGACCACCTGGTATTCCCGTTTTGCCAAAAGTGCCGCGCACATTTGCGGGCGCCCGCGCACATTTGTGTTCGCCGTTGCCTTGATCGGCGTGTGGCTGCTCACCGGCCCGCTGTTTGCCTTCAGCGACACCTGGCAGCTGGTGATCAACACGGGGACGACCATCATCACCTTCCTGATGGTGTTCCTGATCCAGAACACCCAGAACCGCGACACCGAGGCCATCCAGCTCAAGCTGGACGAACTGATCCGCGCCACCCAGGGCGCGCACAACGCCCTGCTGGACCTTGAAGAGCCGGAGCAGGACAGCCTTGACGACTTCAAGCGCAAGTACGGCGCCCTGGCGGCGGCCGCGCGCGCCGGCCTGGTGCAGGGCGGCCGCGATACCGACACGCCGGAAGCCTGAGACAGGTTTTGGCCTCCAGCCCCCGTGGTTGCTGACTCTTCCGCTATCAAAAAAGCAGCAAATCAACCAGACCTGCCACGTACAGCAGGGTGGCCAGCGCGATCCCCCGAAAGGGCACGCTGAACCAGTAGCGCCAGCCCAGGTGCAGGTAGGCCAGCAGCACGGCCAGGCCCAGCGCCAGCAGGAACGGCGATTGCGCCAGCAGCGCAGGCTGCGCCAGCGCCAGGTGGCCCCAGACCAGTCCGAACAGCATTGCGCCGTAGCTGTGGCTGGCGTTGAAGCCGATCCAGGCGCGCCACATCGTCGTCTCGCGCGTCAGCACGGGCAGGCCCGCCTCCATGCCGGCGCGCACGTTGGCGTCGCGCGGGTGCAGCCGCGTGCCGCGAAAGGTGAACAGGAGGTGCAGGCTTCCCAGTGCCAGGATGACCAGGGCACTGGCGGCCAGCAGCAGCATGGCGAGAGTGGGCGACGAGTTCATGGCGGTGCTTTCTGCAGGTTCAGGCGGGTTGGGTGGCGATGCCGGGGCTGACCGGCTCGGCGTCTTCGACGATGGGCGGGGCAGCGGCCTCGGCCAGGCCGCTGGCGCACATGCGCTGGCAGTAGGCCTGCAGCCGCGCGGTGTCGCAGTGCACCGACAGTGCGTGCACGCGGCCCCAGCGCAGGGTGAACTCGTGCACGCCCTGGTTGCTGCCCCGGCTGCCGTCAGGCAGGGTGAAGGTATCCGTCCACCCCACGCTGGCGTGGGTGTCCCAGGGCCAGCCCGCCACGACCACGCTGTGCACGGTAAAGCGCAGGTCCGGCAGCAGCCGCTGCAGCCGCGCGTACCACTGCGCGGTGCGCGCCAGGCTGTGGCGCTCGCCACCCAGCGCGTGCGCGCCGTGCATCACGTGCCGGTGGCGCGGCGCGAACTGCGCCACGATGCCGGCGTACTCGCCGCGGTTGATGGCGTCAAACGCCCGCAGCAGCTTGCGCCGCACGATCAGGTGGTACATGGCCCGCTCCAATCTTTTCAAGAGAAAGATGGCGCATCATGCGCCTCAATGTTTCTCGTGTCAAGATAGCGCCATGTCCAGCCGCAAACCACCCCCGAAGCCCTATCACCACGGCAACCTGCACGAGGCCCTGCTGGACGCCGCCGACCAGCTGCTGGCGCAGCACGGTGCCGCCGGGCTGACGCTGCGCGAGGTGGCGCGCGCCGCCGGCGTCTCGCACGCGGCGCCGTACCACCACTTCGCGGGGCTGGACGAACTCTTTGCCGCCGTGGCCGAACGCTCCTTCCTGCAGCTCGGCCAGGCGCTGGCGCAGGCCGCGCAGGCGAGCGATGCGCGCGAAGCCCTGCTGGGCATCTGCGAGGCGTATGTCGCCCACGCCGTGGCGCACCCGGCGCAGTTCCGCCTGATGTTCGGCCCCATGCTGGCGCGCAAGGCCGAGTACCCGGATTTCGCGCAGGCGGCGCGCGCCGCCTTCCTGCAGGTGCTGGATGCCTCGGGCCGCTATGCGCCCGGTCAGGCGGCCACGGTGGCGCTCGCGGGCTGGTCGCTGGCCCACGGCTTCGCGCACCTGGCCATCGACGGCGCGCTGGAGGGCCTGCCCGTGCCCGCGGCACCCGACGCCGCCATGGCGCGCCAGCTGGCGCAGTGGCTGCTGGTGCCGCGCTAAAGTCAATGCAACCCACAACCGGAGGACTGCCCACCATGAGTGCCGAACACCGCGCCCGCGAGCTGGGCCTGGACCTTGCCGCCGCCAGCGCCCCGGCGGGCAACTACGCCGCAGCCGTGCAGGCCGGCGACCTGCTGTTCCTGTCGGGCAAGGCGCCCCGCGCGGTCGAGGGCCGCGCGCCTCGCGGGCGGCTGGGCGCCGAATACACCGCGGTCGAGGGCTACGCGCTCGCCCGCTCGGCCTGCATCGAACTGATCGCCGCGATGCGCGCCGCGCTGGGTTCGCTGGACCGGGTGGAGCGCGTGGTGGATCTGCAGGGCTCGCTCAATACCGCGCCGGATTTTGAGGCGCACGCACAGGTTCTGGACGGGGCGTCCGACCTGCTGGCCGAGGTGTTCGGCCCGGACGGTGTGCATGCCCGCTCGGTGATTGGCGTGGCCACGTTGCGCAACGGCCTGCCGCTGACCCTCAAGGCCGTGGTGCAGGTCCGCCGGGCTTGACGGCGCGGCCTGCGCGCGTCATCGTGCAGCCATGATGCTGCTGCAAATGCGCTCCCTCGCCCTGGTCTTCCTCCTGTCTGCGCACGTGGTGCTGCCCCTGGCTGCTCGGGCGCAATCGCCATCGGCCGGGTGCGGCGAGGTCGTTACGCTGGCCACCCGCGCAGGCAGCACCACGCGCTACGCATTTGTCCCCCCACCCGCGCCATCCGCGGCGCAAGTCGCCGCGTCAACCGGCGGTACCGTCACTCTGGTGCTGCTGGCCGGTGGCTCGGGGCACCTGGATCTGGACGGCAGGGGTTGCCCGCGCTCGCTCAAGGGCAACTCGCTGGTGCGGTCCATTCCGCTGTTCGGGGCGGCCGGCTTTGGCACGGCGCTGGTGGACGCGCCATCCGATTGGCAGGGCGAAGACGGCCTGGGGGGCTTTCGCGCCTCACCCGAGCACGCGCAAGACCTGGCGCGGGTGATCACCGACCTGCGCGCGCGCACCGGCGGCGCGGTGTGGGTGGTGGGCACCAGCCGCGGTTCGATCTCCGCCGCCAACGCAGCCGCACGGCTGTCCGGCCCAGCGCAGCCGGACGGCGTGGTGCTGACCTCGGCGCTGATGGTGGGCACCCCCGGTGGCCGCAAGGCGTGGGTCGCGCAGTCGGTGTTTGACCTGCCGCTGGAGGCGATCCGCCAGCCCCTGCTGGTGGTGGGTCATGTGGCCGACCGTTGCCTGCGGTCGCCCGCCGCGCAGATGGGTCGAATCGTGGCGCGCACCCAGGGCGTGCGCCAGCAGGTGGTCACCGTCACCGGAGGCCCCGGACAGCCCGGCGCGCCCGACCTCAACGCCTGCGAGGGCCGCACGCCGCACGGTTTTCTGGAGCAGGAAGCGGAAGTGGCCGCCGGCATTGCGCGCTTTGTGCGTGGGGGGCGGTACTAGGCGTTCCTGGTTTGCGTGTTGTCTTGGTTCCAAACCCGCGGGTCGTCGGCGACGTGTACCCGCCTGCGCTCGTGTCCCCCGGATTGGGCTGCGCCCAATCCTCCTCCTTTACCTCGCTTCGGCGGGCACCCGTCACCGCCGACCCGCTGCGTGCGAGGTACGCCAGCACCCGGACCTCCCTCGCTCGTGTGAGAAAACCGCACTGGATCAGGTGGGCAGGGGATTGTGCGAAGCGAGGTAAAGGAGGAGGGCTGGCGCAGCCAGCCCGGGGGACACGAGCGCAGCACAGTCCCCTGCCCACCTGATCCCAAAGCAAAGTTGGCATGAAACAGGGCAGATGCGGCACTGCAGCACGTTTAAGTCCCGGGCGGCACAATGTCGGGTTGTTCCGCCATTGCCTTGCCGCCCCATGCTGCCTGATTCCCCCGACCGCACCCCGCTGCACACCCGCACGCTCACCTTCCGCGGCTTTGCCCGCCCCGACGGCCTGTGGGACATGGAGGGCGAACTGCATGACTCCAAGCACTACGACTACGACAGCAGCCACGGCCCGCGCAAGGCCGGCCAGCCGATCCACCACATGCACCTGCGGGTCACGCTGGACGAGTCGTTCTGCATCCGTGACATCCAGACCGCCATGGACGCCACGCCGTTTGGCGAATGCCGCTCGGCCGACGCCACCATGAAACAGATGATCGGCCAGACCATGGGGCCGGGCTGGCGACAGGCGATTGACCGCGCCATTGGCGGTGTGCAGGGCTGCACCCACCTGCGCGAGCTGCTGTTCAACATGGCCACCGCCGCGTTCCAGACCATCCCGCACCACCGCGAGATGCAGCGCCGCGAGTCCGGCGCAGACCGCAAGGAGCCCACCGAGCCGCCGTTCTACATGGGCAAGTGCATGACCTGGGACTTCAACGGCCCGGTGGTGGCCCGTGTCGCGCCGCAGTTCATCGGCTGGAAAAAAGCGGCGCGGGTCGAGAAGTAGGCGCAGCCCGGCTCAGCCGAACGCCCGCCAGCCCCACCACAGCCGTGTGGCCGTGGTCAGGGCGCAGAGCGCGGCGAAGCCATACGCCAGCGCGCCAAAGTGCTGCGGCCACAGGCACATCGCGGCAAAGCAGGCCAGGGTTTCGGTGGCCTCGGTCAGGCCGCCCAGGAAGTAGAACGACTTTTCCGGCCAGTCGGTGCTGGCCATGCCGCGCCGCGCGGCGATGACGGCAAAGGCCAGGAAACTTGCGCCCGTGCCCATGAAAGCGGCCAGCAGCACGGCGGCGGGCAGGGCGTTGCGCGCCGGGTCGGCCATGGCAAAGGCCAGCGGGATGCTGGCGTAGAAGATGAAATCCAGCGTGATGTCCAGGAAGCCGCCGCGGTCGGTGGGCTGCGTCTGGCGCGCCACCGCGCCGTCCAGTCCGTCGAAAATTCTGGAGGCAAAAATGGCTGCAGCCCCCGCCAGATATAGCTGAGCCGCTATCAAAACTGCAGCAAACAGGCCAAGACCGAATCCGGCCAACGTGAGCGCATCGGCGCCCACGCCTGCGCGCACGAGCGCGCGGGCCACCCCGTCCAGCGCGGGCTTGATCAGTTGGGTGGCGCTGCGGTCCAGCATGGTCAAAGAGTGTGCCAGCAGGCTGCGGTGGTGTCAGAGCCGGGTCAGGCGCGTCGGGTCGGCCACGTCGGCGGCATCGTGCGTCACCAGCAGTGCCGGGATGCCGCGCTCACGCACGGTGGCAATGACGAACTCGCGCATGCGCGCGCGCAGCGGCCCGTCCAGTCGCGAGAACGGCTCGTCCAGCAGCAGCGCGCGCGGCTGTGCAAGCAGTGCGCGCACCATCGCCACTCGCGCGCGCTGCCCGCCCGAGAGTGTGGCGGGGTCGGCATTGGCCAGGTCGGGCAGCTCCAGCCTGGCCAGCGCGTGGGCTACGGTGGCCTCGCGCGCGGCGCGCGTCCCGGGCGGCACGGCAAAAAGCAGGTTCTCGCGGACCGTCATGTGCGCAAACAGCAAGTCGTCCTGGAACAGGATGCCCACGCGGCGTCGCGAAGTGGGCAGTGTGTCGACGGGAGTGCCGTCCAGCGTCACCTGGCCGTCCCAGACGAACCCGTCCCCCAAAGTGCCGCACACGGCGGCCAGCAGGCTGGACTTGCCCGAGCCGCTGGCTCCCATGATGGTGTGCACCGTGCCTGCGGGCACATCGATCTGAAGCGGACCGATCAGCGTCTGCGCACCCAGGGCCAGTCGCTGGACATGGATTTGCAGGCTCATGCGGCCCTCCCGTCAAATCGCCGGGGTCGCCCCGCCCAGGCCGCCAGGCCGAACACCAGCGCGGGCAAAAGCCACTGCAGCCAGGCGTAAGCCGCCACCAGTGAGCGCTGGGCGCCGCTGGCCAGGGTGACGGCCTCAGTGGTCACGGTGGCGTAGCGGCCGGCGCCCACAAACAGGGTTGGCAGGTACTGTGCCACGCTCACAGCAAACCCCACGGCCAGTGCGCTGGCCAATGATGCCTTGAGCAGTGGCCACTTCACCTGGAGAAGGTAGGCAGCCCGGCTGCGCCGCAAGGTGGCCGCAATCTGGCCGTAGCGCTCGTCAAACCCGAGGTAGGCCGGGCTCATCGCGATCAGCACATAGGGCACGGCAGCCAGCGTATGCGCCAGCAACAGTCCGCTCCAGTGCGCATCCAGCCCCCAGGCCAGGCCCAGCCGGTGAAGGCCCACCACCCACAGCACCGAGGGCAGCAGCAGTGGCAGGTACACCAGGCGGCGCAGTGCAGCGTCCCAGTGCGGCGGCGCCCACTCCAGCCAGGCCAGCGACCAGGCCAGCGCCAGCGCGCTGCTGGCACCCGCCAGTGCAAGCGTGGTCCGCACGGTGACGGCACTGGCGGCCACGGATTGCCAACCCTCCAGGCTGAGCGTTTGCGGCCACACGCGCGGAAATGGCCACACGCCCGAGACGCTGCCTACGGCCAGGGTCAGCAGCGCGGCAGAGTAGAGGATTACCAGCCCGGTGCCGGGTACGGCCATGCGCCCTGCCACCCGCGCAAGGCGATTCCATCGTCCCGTCGGCACGGCAACCAGACGCTCATTGCCCCCGCGCAGGCCATCCGGCGCGGTTCGGGGCATGCGCCACCTTGCCCACAACGCTGCGGCGGCCAGCGCCACCACGGCCGCCAGCGCCCAGGCGGCGGCAGCCCCTTTGGCGTTGGTGGCGGCATCGGCATCCTGAAGCCATTGCCAGGCCAGCACTGGAAGTGTGGACGGTGAAGTCGGGCCAATCACCAACGCCATGTCAACCACCGTCAGGCTGTAGGCCAGCACCGCCAGCAGTGGCCCGCCCATTCGCGGGGCCAGTTGCGGCCACAACACGCGCCACCAGGCGCGCCGGGGGCTGTAGCCCATGGATGAAGCCACCTGCAACTCGCGTGTGAAGCGGTTGGCGGCGTCGGCGCGCTGCAGTTGCGTGGCCGCCATCCACAGCAGGAATGGCACCTCCTTGGCCACCAGCACCACGATCAACCCAAGCCCCCATGGGTCCTGCGTGGTGGGCCAGGGTGGTGGTGCCTCAAAGCCGGTGGCCCAGGGCGAGAACAGCCGAAGCACCCAGCCGCTGGGCGCCACCAGAAACGCCAGGCCAATGGCAAGTGCCGCGTGTGGCACGGCCAGCATCGGCGGCAGCCGTTGCACCAGACCGGCCCACCCTGGACCGGGGAAGCTGCGCGACAACACCCAGGCGGCCAGAGCGACGGAGAGCGCCGTCGCGCAAAGTCCTGTCCACAGCGTCATTGCCAGGGCGCGCACGGTCTGGGGGTCGGCCAGCAACTCACGCCAGGCCGCAGCGTCCAACCCCGCGCGCACTGCTGCGGCTGCGGCCCACAGCAGCGGCAGCGCCAGCGATATGGCCAGACCCGCAGCGGGCAGCCGCCCTCGGGCCTGGCTCAGGTGCCGTAACGCCTGAGCCACTCGCGCTCCAGCGGCTCGACCCAGCTGCCGTGGGGTTCGGGGATGGCCGGTGCCGTCTGCGCCACCTGGCCAGGTTTGCGCGCGGTGGAGAAGCGCGCCCGCTCGGCGGGGGGCAGGCGGTCCACTGCCAGCACCGTCGGGTCGCCCCATACGGCGATGTCGTCCTTGCGAGCCTGCGCCTGGGGTGAGAGCAGGAAGTTGATCAGGACCAGTGCACCTTCACGGGCCCTGGCGTTGAACGGAATCGCCAGGAAATGGGTGTTGGCCAGCGCACCGGCACTGAACTGCCAGCTGGTGGTGGCCGGGGGCAGGCGTCTGGCTGCAACTTCGTTGGCAGGTTCGTTGGGATTGAAGGTCAAGCCGACAAACAGCTCACCGTCGGCCACCATTTGCCGAATGGCGGCCGGCGAGGCGGGAAACTGCCTGCCCGATCGCCACAGGTGCGGATGCAGCGCATCCAGCCAGGCCCACAGCGGCGCTGTGGCCCGTGCAAACGTCTCGGGTGTGACCGGCCTGTAGAGTGCGCCGCGATCCGGGTTGAGCTCGACCAGGGCCTGCTTCAGGAAAGTGGCACCGGTGAAGTCCGGCGGCCTGGGGTAGGTCACCCTCCCGGGATTGGTGCGCGCAAACTCGGCCAGTGCGGCCATGTTTCTGGGTGGTGCCGGCACGCGCGTTGCGTCGGCAAACAGGGTGAACTGTGCCATGCCCCAGGGCGCCTCCATCCCATCCACAGGCTCCGAGAAATCCACCCGCGTGGTGGGCTTTCCCTGAATGTCCACACCCGCGTAGCTTGGCAAGCTTTCCGCAAACGGGCCGTAGAGCAGGCCTTCGCGCTTCATGGTCAGGAAATTTTCACCGTTGATCCAGACAACATCGACCGTGCCGTCCGAAAGCCGACCAGCGGCCTTCTCGCTGCGCACGCGTTTGACGGCCTCGACCGTGTCGGTGAGCTTCACGTGCTCCACTGTGACGGCGTACATCCGCGAGACTTCGCCCGCCGCCCACTGCAAATAGGCGTTGACTCTGGCGCTTCCTCCCCAGGCATTGAAATACACGGTCTGTCCGCGCGCTCGTGCCTCGACTGCGGTCCAGGAGGGGCCTGCCTGTGCGCCCGCGATCGAGGGGGCTGCAAGGCCCGTGGCAATCAGTTGCAGCGCGCTTCGGCGATTCAATGGGTACATGGTGTGTCGGTGTGGATGGGGTTTGCCGGCGAATGTATCGGTAAGCCCGTTGGTCGCGCCCATCGTACGGGTCTTACATCGAGGCCAGACGGGCTGCCTCAAGCCAGCAAGGCCTGGGCGAACTCTCTCGCGTCAAAGGTTTCCAGGTCTTCCAGCCGCTCACCCACGCCGATGAAATACACCGGCACCGGCTTCTCGCGGGCGATGGCGCACAGCACGCCGCCACGGGCCGTACCATCCAGCTTGGTGACGATCAGCCCGGTGAGCTGCAGTGCGTCGTCGAATGCCCGCACCTGCGCCAGCGCGTTCTGTCCGGTGTTGCCGTCGATGACGAGCAGGACTTCATGGGGCGCGGTGGCGTCTGCCTTGGTCACCACCCGCTTGATCTTGCGCAGTTCTTCCATCAGGTGCAGCTGCGTGGGCAGGCGACCCGCGGTGTCCACCAGCACCACATCGCGGCCGCGCGCCCGGCCCGCGGTGACGGCGTCAAAGCTCACGGCGGCCGGGTCGCCGCCTTCCTGGCTGACGATCTCCACCGTGTTCCCGAGCCCGCCGGGGCTCACTTCGTTTCGCGTGGCCCACACGCCCAGCTGCTCGCGCGCCGCGGCGCGGAAGGTGTCCGCCGCGGCCAGCAGCACGCTGGCGCCGCCGTCGGCCAGGTGGCGTGTGAGCTTGCCGATCGAGGTGGTCTTGCCCGCGCCGTTGACGCCGGCGACCATGATCACGGTGGGGCGGTGTTCGCCAATGACCAGCGGGCGCTGCAGCGGTGCCAGCAGGTCGGTGATGGCATCGGCCAGCAGCGCCTTGACGGCGGCGGGTTCGGTGGCTTTGGCCTCCTTGACGCGGCGCTTGAGGTCGTCCAGCAGGTGCTGGGTGGCGCGCACGCCGGTGTCGGCCATCAGCAGGGCATCTTCCAGCTGCTCGTACAGCGCGTCGTCGATGCGCGTGCCGGTGAAGACGGTGACGATGCCGGCGCCGGTCTTGCGCAGTCCGTTGCGCAGCTTGTCCACCCAGCCGGCGCGCGGCGCGGCCGTCACCGGCACAGGTGCAGGCGCATCGGTCGCCGGTGTGGCGGAAGTCACTTCGGGAGCGGGTTCGGAGGTTTTTTTCCGGAAGAAACTGAACATGCGGGCTTTTCTGGAATCATCCTCATTCTATGAAACGACTGTTTTGCATCGCGGTGCTGTGCGCCGCCACCGCCGGGTCCGCCCAGGCCCAGGCCCCCACTGGTGTGACCCGCTTCACCCTGGACAACGGCCTGACGGTGATCGTCAAGCCCGACCGGCGCGCCCCCACCGCCGTTCACATGCTGTGGGTGCGCGTGGGCTCGATGGACGAGGTGGACGGCACCAGCGGCGTGGCCCATGTGCTGGAGCACATGATGTTCAAGGGCACGCCCTCGATGGGGGTGGGCGAGTTTTCACGTCGCGTGGCTGCCCTGGGCGGACGCGAGAACGCCTTCACCAGCCGCGACTACACCGGGTATTTCCAGCAAATCCCCTCGCGGCGGCTGGAAGACGTGATGAAGCTGGAGGCGGACCGCTTTGCGCGCAACCTGTGGCCCGACGAGGAGTTCCGCAAGGAGCTGGAGGTGGTCAAGGAGGAGCGCCGACTGCGCACCGAAGACAACCCGCGCGCCCTGCTGTTCGAGGCGTTGAACGCGGCGGCTTTCACCGCGTCGCCGTACCGCCGGCCCGTGGTGGGCTGGATGAGCGACCTGGACGCGATGACACCCGACGATGCGCGCGCCTTCTATCAGCGCTGGTACAGCCCGTCCAATGCCGCGCTCGTGGTCGCGGGTGACGTGGACCCTGCCGAGGTGCGCCGCCTGGCGCAGCTGCACTACGGCAGCGTACCGGCGCGCGCGGTGCCGGCGCCCAAGCCCCGTGAAGAGCCCGCACAACGCGGCCTGCGCCGCATCGACATCAAGGCGCCGGCCGAGCAGGCCTATGTGGCGCTGGCGTTCAAGGTGCCCAGGATGACGTCACTGGCTTCCACCCCCGACAACGACGACGCGCTGGCGCTGACGCTGCTGTCTGCGGTGCTGGACGGCTACAGCGGTGCGCGGCTGGACCGGGCCCTGACCCAGGGCGACGCACGGCTGGCCGACAGCGCGGGCGCCTGGAACGGGCTGTGGGGCCGCGGGCCGCAGCTGTTCGTGCTGGACGGTGTGCCCGCGGCAGGACGCACCGCCGCGCAACTGGAGCAAGCCCTGCGCGAGCAGGTGGCCCGCATTGCGCGCGAGGGCGTGAGCCCGGCCGAGCTCGAGCGGGTGCGCACGCAGTGGGTGGCCTCCGAGGTCTACAAGCTCGACTCCGTGATGAACCAGGCACGCGAGCTGGGCAGCTACTGGGCGCTGGGCCTGCCGCCGGACACCGGCGAGCAGCTGCTGGCGCGGCTGCGCCAGATCACGCCGGCGCAGGTGCAGTCGGTGGCGGCGCGCTATTTCGGCGACGACCAGCTCACCGTGGCCACGCTGCTGCCACAGCCGCTGGACAACACAGCCAGGCCCCGCACGGCGGCCCCCGGCGCGCGCCACTGAAGGGAGTCCATCATGCGTATTGCTATCAAATTTGTAGTGGGTAAGCAAGTACTGGCGGGGGCTGCAGCCCTGTTTTGCATTCATTTCGCCTGGGCCGGCCTGCCGGTGCAGCACTGGACACAAGCCAGCGGCGCGCGGGTCTACCTGGTCGAAAGCCCGGCCATCCCGATGGTGGACGTGCAACTGGACTTTGACGCCGGCGCGCGGCGCGACCCACGCGGGCGCGCCGGACTGGCCAGCGCCACGGCCGGTATGTTCTCCAAGGGTGTGCTGGCCCAGCCGGGTGGCACGGGCCCGCTGGCCGGCGCCTTGGACGAGAACCAGGTCAGCGAGGCCTGGGCCGACCTGGGGGCATCGTTTGACGCAGGGGCGGGCAGCGACCGCATGAGCTTCATGCTGCGTTCGCTGACCGATGCGTCGCTCCTGCAGCGCGCCGTCGCACTGGCGGCGCGCCAGCTGGCGGCGCCGGCCTTCCCCGAGGCGGTGTGGCAACGCCAGCGCGAGCGGCTCAATGCCTCCCTGAAAGAAGCGCGCACGCGCCCGGCCACGCTGGCCGCACGGGCTTTTGCCCAGGCGGTGTACGGCACGCACCCCTATGGCTACGAGGTGACGGAGGAGACCGCCGCGCGCATCGGCGTGGCGGACATGCGGGCCTTGTACGCGTCGCACGTCCAGCCCTGCCGAGCGGTGGTCAGCATCGTCGGCGCAGTGAACCGCGCGCGGGCCGACGCCATGGTGAGCGCCTTGCTGGCCGGACTGCCGCGAGGCGCGGGCGCCTGCACGCCGCTGCCCCCCGTGCCCGAGGTGGCGGCACTGGATGCGCCGAAAGAGGAGCGCATCGCGTTTGATTCTGCGCAGGCCCACGTGCTGATCGGCCAGCCCGGCTACCGCCGTGACGACCCGGATTTCTTCGCCATGCTGGTGGGCAACTACATCCTGGGCGGCGGCGGCTTCGTCTCGCGCCTGTCCAGCGAGGTGCGCGAGAAGCGCGGCCTGAGCTACAGCGTGTACAGCTACTTTTCGCCGGGGCTGCACGCGGGTGCCTTCACCCTGGGTTTGCAGACGCGCCCCGACCAGGCCGACCAGGCGGTGCAGGTCTCACGCGAGGTGGTGGCGCGCTTTGTGGCCGAAGGCCCCACCGAAGCCGAACTGCAGGCCGCCCGGGACAACCTGGTGGGCGGCTTCGCGCTGCGCATCGACAGCAACCGCAAGCTGCTGGACAACCTGGCCAACATCGGCTGGCACCGGCTGCCGCTGGACTATCTGGACAGCTGGACGCAGAAGGTGGAGAAAGTCACTGTCGCCGACATCCGGTCAGCGTTCGCCCGAAAGCTGCAGCCGCAGCGCATGGTGACGGTGGTGCTCGGCGCGAAACCCTGAAGGCTCGCGGCGCGCTCAGAGGTACCCGGCCGGCGCCTGTGCGTGCCGCAAGTGCAGCGAAAGCCCGAGCGCGGCCATGTGGTTGTCGTTGCGGCCCAGGATCTTTTCGGACAACGGCAGGAAATGCGTCTCCTCGTAGGCCGCATGCCCCCGGTAGGCGGTGACCAGGTCGCGCAAGTCGGCGTTGAAGTCCTCAGCGTGTGAGCCGACATCCCGACCTTCGGCGACGCGCTTGAGCGGGGACTTCATGCGATCCCAGATCTCTTCGACCGCACGGTGTTCGGCGGTCAGCCGGTCGATCATGGCGCCCACCAGCGCGCGCTCCTCGCCTGGCGCGGCGCTGCGCAGGACTGCGGGGAACAGGTCTTGCTCCTCTTCGGCGTGGTGCACCCGCACCACGGCGTCGAAAAACTTGAGCAGGTCGCCCGCCACCGCCCGGGCCTGGGCCGCCGGCTCCAGCAGGGCGGGCAGTCCGGCCAGGTGGTCCAGCCGGTTGGCAATGCCAGCGTGGCACTGCGAGAAGTTGTTCAGGGGTGCTTCGGTATTGATCGGGTTCACGGGGGATGCCTTCCTTGGTGGACCCAATATAGCGACGGGCGCAGCCGCCGAAATGGCAAACACGGGGTTTCTTGACTTGCATCAGGTATGCGGGTGCTCCGGGCGAACCGGCTAAGCTCTGCGGCCATGAAGTCTTCCCACGATCCCGCCGGACCCGCCCGGCCCAAGCGCCCCCGCGTCGTGACCGCCACGGCGAGTGCGCCGCAGGAGGTGCGCCTGATCGGCGGTCGCTGGAAGCGCACCCCGTTGCCGGTGGCCGACCGGCCCGGCCTGCGGCCCACGCCCGCCAGGGTGCGTGAGACGCTGTTCAACTGGCTGGGGCAGGACTTGTCGGGCTGGAGCTGCCTGGACGCCTTCGCCGGAACGGGGGCGCTGGGGCTGGAGGCGGCGTCGCGCGGCGCGGCCCGGGTGTGGCTGGTGGAGCAGGATGCCGCGCTGGTGGCGCGCCTGCAGGGCCTGTGCACGAAGCTTCAGGCCCACGGGGTCAGCGTGCAACGCGGCGATGCCCTGACGGTGTTGCGCACCCAGGCATCGGGCAGTCTGGACCTGGTGCTGCTGGACCCGCCCTTTGACGCCGGCCTGTTCGAGCCAGCCCTGGCGGCGGCGGCAAAGGCCGTGTCCATGACAGGCTGGATTTACCTGGAGGCGCCGGTTGAGTGGACAGACGCATTGCTGGCGCCCCTGCCACTTCGGGTCCACCGGCATTTGCGTGCGGGCGCGGTGCATGCGCACCTGCTGCAGCGCACTGCATAATGCGGCCAAAAGCGCAGGGAGCTGTGCCCCAGGAGGAGCCGATGTCCAAAAGCATCATTGCCGTGTACCCCGGCACGTTTGACCCCATGACCCTGGGCCACGAGGACGTGGTGCGGCGGGCTTGCCAGTTGTTTGATTCGGTGATCGTCGCCGTGGCCGCCGGCCACCACAAGAAGTCCCTGTTCACCCTGCAGGAGCGGGTTGACATGGCGCGTGACGCACTGGCGGCTTACCCGCAGGTGTCCGTCGAGGGCTTTTCCGGACTGGTGCGCGACTTCGTCGTGTCGCGAGGCGGCAAGGCCATGGTGCGGGGCCTGCGCGCCGTCACCGATTTCGACTACGAGTTCCAGCTCGCCGGCATGAACCGCAGCCTGATGCCCGATGTGGAAACGGTGTTCCTCACGCCCGGCGACAAGTACCAGTTCATCAGCAGCACGTTCGTGCGCGAAATTGCCATCCTGGGCGGCGAAGTGCACAAGTTTGTTTCGCCCACCATCCAGGAATGCCTGGCGCAGAAGGTGCGCAGCCTCGGGCGCGATTAGGCGCCACTCCCGCGGCGCAGCCGCCCCAGCCAGTCCAGCAGCCGTGCGTTGAGCGCTTCGGGCTGCTCCATCGTGATCATGTGGCCGCAGTCGGGCAGTTCCACCAGCTCTGCGTGCGGCGCCAATGCGGCGATTTCCCTTGCCAGTTCGGGTGGCGTCAGCTGGTCGTGCGCACCGCTCACCGCCAGCAGCGGGCAGGTCAGCGAGCCCAGATGCGCTCGCGCGTCCGGTCGGGTGATGACGGCCCGGTTCTGGGCGATGAGCTGGCCCGCGCCGGCGCGCTCGATCATGGCAATGTAGGCTTCCACCAGCGCCGTATTGCCCGCGTTGTGGGGCGCGAAAGCCAGCGGCACGTTGGCCTCCAGCACTTCGCGCAGGCGCCCCCTGGCGAACAGTTCGATGGCGCCCTCCCGCACGGCCCGCATCTCGGGCGTCTCCGGCCGCGCCGTGGTGCCCAGCAATGCCAGGCCATGCACGCGCTGCGGTGCCAGGCGGGCAGCCTCCATCGCGATCATGCCGCCCATGGAGGCGCCACACAGCACCAGTGGTCCGGGGTGCTCGTTCAACAGCCGGGCGGCCATTGCCGTGATGGTGGTTTCGCGAGTGTGCGCATCCGACACCACGGGGCGCCAGTCGGCAGGCAGCACCGCCAGTTGCGCCTTCCAGAGGGCGGCGTCTGTGGCCAGACCGGGGAGCAGCACCAGTTGCATCATTGGGACCTGAATATAGGCCAAGGACAGAAGGGATGCGTGCGACACTGCAGCGCCTCACACAAACTGGGGATGGGCGGGCGCCACGTTGTCCGCTACCCTGCGACCCAACCTGTTCCCCTGATGAAAGCCCACATGCCTTTTTTCCGCCTTGCCGTGATTGCCAGCTCTGCCTTCCTGATGTGTGCGGCCGCGTCGGCACAGAACCTTGTCTATCCCAGCCCGCCGCAACCCGAGGCGCAGGCCCTGGTCCAGCGCTTTCAGGCCGACTTTGCCAGGGTGAGCGCCGACCCGGCCTACTTCACCCTGCCTGCCAGCGCACCCGCACCGGGCTGCGACATCAGCAAGGCCGACCTGTACAAGGCCGCCGGCCTGGCCATGGCGCTGCCGGAAGAGGCGGCCAAGATCAGCAAGATGACGCGCAAGCAGTTGCGCGACATGGGCATGGACCCCGAGCAGGCGGCCAAGCCCACGGAGTACAGCAACGTGAATGTGGTTGCCTTGTCCGTGCCCTGCAAGAACGGCAAGGTCGACGGCGAGGTGGAGACCATCGCCAGCTTTGACACGCTGATGACCATGAAAAACACCATGAACATGGGCCAGAAGATGGTCACGATGACCATGGACATGGGCGCCAGCCAGACCAAGCGTGCCCGTTCGCTGTTTGTGGCCGGCGAACTCAAGCGCATGGTGTTCAGCGCCGACCGCACGTTCTCGCGAAACAAGACCACCTACGACGACCCGGCGACGCAGGAGATGATGAACAAGCATGCCGTGCCCGAAGCCAAGGAGCCCAATGTGATGCTGATGTACACCGCGCCCGATGAAGGCGGCTTGATGGGCATCTTCACGGTGGCAACCACGCCCAAGTTCAGTGCGGGCCTGTTTGGCATGACGACCACTTTCGAGCGCCAGGTCACCAGCATGTTCATGAGCGGCATCACCGGCAAGGGACGCTCGGTGCAGAAGATGCAGTCCTATACGGGGGCGGCATTCACCATGGACATGGAACAGGGGATGCGCGACGGCAAGCCCAACGGCGAGCAGATCATCCGCACCGAAAACCATTTCCGCAAAAACAACATCCGCATGGACCAGGTGCCCGGTTTCGAGAACGCCCGCATTGTCAGCGTCAATGGCGTGGAGATGATCGAACAGCGCAACTGCTACATCGACGGCGCGCTGGTGAAGACGGCCACTTGCCCGAAGGACTGACATGCAACTGCACCGCCTGACCCTGCGTGCGGCCGCCCTGGCGGCGACCCTGGTGGCCGCGCAACCCGCGCTGGCGCTGGATGTTCTGAACAGCAACGGTTTCTACCCGTGCATCCAGGGCGACTGCGTCAATGGCCGCGGCACGGTGCGCGAGTTGATGACCAATGCCGACATCGAGGGCAACTGGCGCGGCGGGCAGACCATTCCCGGCGAGCGCTACACGATCGGCCACCCGCTGGCCAAGGGCAAGCGCTACGAGCAGTACTACGGCAGCGACGGCATGCTGGAGCGCGGCAGCGTGATCCGCGGTGTTGCCGCCAGCAACATCGTGTCGGTCTTCACCGGCACCTTTGGCCGGGTGGACCACACCTTCATGCGCGCGCGCATCGCCTCGCCGCAGGAGGGTGTGTACGCACTGGGCAATGGCATCGAATACCGTGGCCGCTTCGAGTACCTGCCCGCCAAGGGCCACACGGCCGGCCAGCTGACCATGGGGCACTTCATCTTCTTTGGCGACAAGGTGGACACCGAAGACAACGAGACCGAGACCGGCCTCTGGGTGAGCCAGCAGGCGGTTGTGGGCGGCGCGCCGTTCATGCTGGTGCGCGCACGGCCTGACTACATGGCGGTGCTGCAGCAGCAGTACCAGCGCGAGCAATCCCTGGCCACCGACGACTTCCGCGCGCAGGACCAGCAGAAAACCTGGGCCACAGCGTTCTCCATCCTGGGCGAAGTGGCAGGCGCGATGGGAGGACGCAGCGGAGGGCTGGGTGGCATGGGTGGCGGGCGCGGCAGCGCCGGGCGAGGCTTTGCCATGGACCTGATTGGCGGCCTGATGAGCGGCGCAGCGCAGCAACAGGGCCAGCCCGCCCAGGGCGCGACGGGGGGCAGCGGTGGCGCGGCGCCCGCAGACCCTTCCGCCCGGCTGATCCAGATGATCACCGGTTCCGCACTCAAGAAGGTGACGGGGGACAAGGCGTTGTCTGACGCGCTGTCCAAGGCGGTGGCCGACGGCATCGAAAAGGCCAACGCCGGCAAGCCCTGACGCAGCGACCGGCAACGCTTCTTTACACAGCTTTGCAGGCGCTTGGTCGCCCCGGTCCGCTGAACTGGCGTTGAGTCGTCATGGAGGCCTTCTCCATGACCACAACCCAGGAGAAATCGCAATGACTTTCCGTACCCTTGTGACCGTATTCGCCCTGAGCGCCGCATCCCTGGCCATGGCGCAGGCACCTGCACCCGCCGGCAACGCGTCCACGCCGCGCATTGACCAGCGCGAAGCCAATCAGCAAAAGCGCATCGACCAGGGCGTGGCCTCCGGCCAGCTCACGCAGAAGGAGGCCGACAAGCTGAACAAGCAGCAGGCCGGCATCCAGAAGCAGGAAGACAAGGCCAAGGCCGACGGCGTGGTCACGAAGAAAGAGCGCGCCAAGCTGACGCACCGCCAGAACAAGGCCGATCGCGCCATCACGCGCAACAAGCACGACCGCCAGAAGAAGAACCCGGCCTGAGGCCGACACGGCGTGCATGACGCCGCGCAGGGCGCGCCCGGTGGCTTTCAGGCTGCCGCGCGCGCCTTGTCGGCTTCCGTGGTGAACGAGTCCGCGTAGAACTCGTCGGCCGGCAGGCCACCCAGGCTGGTGTACTCGGCCCGGGCCGAATCGACCACGATGGGCGCGCCGCAGGCGTAGACCTGGTGACCCGACAGGTCAGGGAAGTCCTGGAGCACGGCCTTGTGCACAAAGCCGGTGCGGCCACTCCACGCGTCTTCGGGCAGGGCGTCAGAAATCACCGGCACGTAGCGCAGGTTGGGCATCTCGGCCACCCGCGCCTGCACCCAGTCGTTCAGGTACAGGTCGGGAGGGCGGCGCCCGCCCCAGTACAACACGGCCGGACGTGCGATGCCCTTGTGCTGCATGTGCTCGATGAGCGCCTTGATCGGCGCGAAGCCGGTGCCCGAGGCCAGCAGCACGATGGGCTTTGCGGAGTCCTCGCGCAGCCAGAAGCTGCCGTAGGGGCCTTCCACACGCAGGATTTCCTTTTCCTTCATGGCGCTGAAGACATGCTGGGTGAACTTTCCCCCCGCCATGTGGCGGATGTGCAGGTCCACTGCGGGGGCAGCTGCATCCAGTGTGTGGGGCGCATTGGCCATCGAGTAGCTGCGCCGTGCGCCGTCGCGCAGGATGAACTCGATGTATTGCCCGGCGTGGAAGCGCAGCGTGTCGTTGGCGGGCAATTGCAGCCGCACATGCATCACGTCGTGGGAGAGCTTTTGCAGCGCAATCACGCGCGCCGGCATCTTGCGGATCGGGAAGGCGTCGGCGCTGGTGACCTGGCGTGACTCGAGCAGCACGTCCGTCTGGGGCACGCCGCAGCATGTCAGGATGAGGCCCTGGGCTTCTTCCTCGGCGCTCAGTGCCTTTGTCTGGTGTGGGCCGTGGACCACCGAGCCTTCAAGCATGCGGCACTTGCAGGAGCCGCAGGCGCCGTCCTTGCATCCGTACGGCAGCCCCACACCCTGGCGGATGCCTGCTGCCAGGATGGCCTCGCCGGGCTCTGACGAAAAACTGCGCCCGCTGGGCTGCACGGTGATGGTGAACGACATGTTTTGGTTATCCTCGCAGGCTGAATGCCCGACTGACACCCCCCGATTTTGCCTTCAAACCAGACCCCGCTGGGCGCACTGCCTGCCCGATTTCGCCGCGAACGGCTGCTCGTTGTGGGCTGCGGTGACGTGGGTTTGCGCGTGGTCCGCCAAGGTGGCCGCGGCCTGCGGGTGTTGGCCCTGACTTCGAGCCCCGAGCGTGTGAAGACGCTGCGTGAAACGGGTGTCACGCCCATCTGCGGCGACCTGGACCAGCCGGCCACACTGCGCCGCCTGGCGGGTCTGGCCACGCGGGTGCTGCATCTGGCACCGCCGCCTGGCGACAGCTCCGACCAGTGGTGGCGCGACCCGCGGACGCAGGCCTTGCTGCGGACGCTTCGCCTTCGCACGGCTCCAGCCGCGCTGGTGTATGGGTCCACCAGCGGGGTCTATGGCGATTGCGCCGGACAGCTCGTGAATGAGACGCGCGCTGTGGCGCCACACACGCCGCGCGCGCACCGTCGTGTGGATGCCGAGCGTCTGGTGCGCCACTACGGCCGTGCCACGGGCGTTCGCACGGCTGTGCTTCGCATCCCCGGCATCTACGCGCCCGACCGTGAGGGAGGCACACCGCGTGCACGGCTGCTCAAGCGCACACCGGTGTTGCGGGCACAGGACGACGTGTTCACCAACCACATCCATGCGGACGACCTGGCGCGCGCCTGCATGCTGGCGCTGTGGCGTGCCTGGCCGCAACGCGTGTACAACGCCTGCGACGACGCGCAGCTCAAGATGGGTGACTACTTTGACCTGGCGGCCGACCTCTATGGCATGCCGCGGCCACCGCGCGTGGCGCGCACCGACGCGCAGGACACCCTGCCGCTGATGCTGCTGAGCTTCATGGGCGAATCGCGCCGGCTGGACAACACGCGCATCCGGCGTGAGCTGCGCCTGGCGTGGCGCTACCCGACGCCAGCGACGGGATTGCTATCAAAAACGTAGCTATTCAGTAAGAATCCACGGGGCCTGCGGGCCGATTTTCATGGAAAACCGGCCCTGCAAGGCGATTGCCTCAACCCGGTTGCGCGGGCTGCTCGAAGGGCAGCTTGAGTTCCGCCAGGTCGCGGCGCGTCTCCACCAGCACCAGCGGCCCCTCGTCGATCACCACCACCGGTGGGCGCTCGCGCGGCACGTGCACTGGTGCCGGTTCGGCGGCGATGGCGGCCTGCGCGGCCGCAATCTTCTGCGCGTCTGAATTGACCCATTGCAGGCCGGAGCTGGTGGCGACCGATTCCAGTTCGTCCAGCGGAAGCGCGTAGGCCTGAACCTTGGGCAGTCCGCGCGGCGCCACGGCTTGCGCCGCAGCGGGTGCGGGCGCGCGTGCGACTGCAGGTGCGGCAACGGGAGCAGCCACGGGTGCGGCGACCGGTGCAACGGGCGCAGCCACTTGTACTGGAACCGGCGCTGCCAATTCGGAAACTGGCTCCGCGTGGGCTGCGGAGGCGGCTTCGGCTACAGGGGCGGCAGCAGCCGGGGCGACCTGGCTGAAGTACGAACGCACCGGAGTGGCGTCGCTGTCGGCGGTGGTCTCTGCGGCGGGGGCAGTCGCAGCAGCGTCGGCGCCGGAGGCGTCGTCGCGGCGGGGCTCGCCACGTTCACCGCGTTCGCGGCGATCGCGCCCATCGCGTCCGTAGCGGTCACGTGAACGGCGCTCGCGTTGGCCTTCGCCGTTACCGCGGTCGCGCGATCCGTCACCGGAAGTGGCGTCGCCTTCGGTCTGGCCCGAGCTGGCCGCAGCCTGCGCGATGGCCGCATTGGCCGCGACGGCGGCGGCGTCAGCCAGCGTGTCCTGCGATGCCGGTTGGCCCTCGGTATTGCGGTCCCGACGGCCCTCGCCGCGCTCGCGCCGGCCTTCGCCGTTGCGTTCGCCACGTTCCCGGCGGCCCTCGCCCCGGGCTTCTCCACGACCCTCGCCACCGCGACCTTCGCCACGCGGCGGACGGTCGTTGCGCGGCTCCGCGCCATTGGGTGTGGCACCGGCGGTGTTCTCGGTCACATTGGCTTCGGCGCCTGGCGCGGCTTCGCGGCGGTCGCGCCCGCCACGATCGCCACGCTCACCCCTGCGGCCACCGTCGCGGTTGCCACGGGACTCGCCCTGGGGCGCGTCCGCGCGGTCACGGCGGCCTTCACCTCCGCGCTCGCCTCGGCCTTCGCCACCACGGTCTCCGCCGCGATCACCCCGGCGGCCACCACGGCCGCCACGGTCACCGCGTTCGCCACGGCCGCCGTCGCGGCGTTCATCCTTGCGTTCGTCCTTGCGCGGGCTGGCGGCTGCAGCAGGCGCAGCAGCAGCCGGAGCGGCTTCGGAGGAGCCGAACAGGCCCTTGAGCCAGCCCATGAAGCCGCCGCTGGCGGGCGCCGGGGTTTGTGTCGCCACGGGTGCTGCCGGTGCGCGCGCCACCGGGGCGGTTGCCACGGGAGCCTCTGGACGCGGCGCAACGACCGGCGCCGGTGCGTCGGGCAGCACACCCTTGATCACGGGTGTCTGCTTGTTGGTGGGTTCCTGGGAACGGCGCGTCACCGTGGTCGGGTCGGCGATTTCCTCAGCCATCTTGTAGCTGGCGTCGATGTTGTCCAGTCGCGGGTCGTCGTGCTTGAGGCGTTCGAGCCGGTAGTTGGGTGTTTCCAGCGTCTTGTTGGGCACCATCAGCACGCTGATGCGCTGCTTGAACTCGATCTTGGCGATTTCGGTGCGCTTCTCGTTCAGCAGGAACGACGCCACTTCCACCGGCACCTGGCAGTGCACGGCGGCGGTGTTGTCCTTCATGGACTCTTCCTGGATGATGCGCAGGATCTGCAGCGCCGAGCTCTCGGTGTCGCGGATGTGGCCGGAGCCGCCGCAGCGCGGGCAGGGGATGGACGCACCTTCACTGAGCGCGGGCTTCAGGCGCTGGCGGCTCATCTCGAGCAGGCCGAACTTGCTGATGGAGCCGAACTGCACGCGGGCGCGGTCCTGGCGCAGCGCATCGCGCAGCCGATTCTCGACCTCGCGGCGGTTGCGCGACTCTTCCATGTCGATGAAGTCGATCACGATCAGGCCGCCCAGGTCGCGCAGGCGCATCTGGCGCGCCACCTCGTCGGCGGCCTCCAGGTTGGTGCGGGTGGCGGTTTCCTCGATGTCACCGCCCTTGATGGCGCGTGCGGAGTTCACGTCCACCGAGACCAGCGCCTCGGTGTGGTCGATCACGATGGCGCCGCCCGAGGGCAGCGTCACGGTGCGGGCGTAGGCCGACTCGATCTGGTGTTCGATCTGGAAGCGGCTGAACAGCGGCGCGTCGTCCTTGTAGCGCTTGATGCGGGCGGCGTGCTCGGGCATCACATGCGAGACAAACTGGCTGGCCTGCTCGTAGATGTCGTCGGTGTCGATCAGGATGTCGCCGATGTCGCTGTTGAAATAGTCGCGGATGGCGCGAATCACCAGGCTGGACTCCTGGTAAATCAGGAACGCGCCCTTGCCGTCCTTGCCGGCACCATCGATGGCGGACCAGAGCTTGAGCAGGTAATTCAGGTCCCACTGCAGCTCGGACGCGCTGCGCCCGATGCCGTTGGTGCGGGCAATGATGGACATGCCGTTGGGGTATTCCAGCTGGTCCATCGCCTCCTTGAGTTCGGCGCGGTCGTCGCCTTCGATGCGACGGCTGACGCCGCCGCCGCGCGGGTTGTTGGGCATCAGCACCACGTAGCGGCCCGCGAGGCTGACAAACGTGGTCAGCGCCGCGCCCTTGTTGCCGCGCTCTTCCTTTTCGACCTGGACCAGCAGCTCCTGGCCTTCGCGGATGACGTCCTTGATGGTCGCCTGGCTGGGCGGCGTGTTGCCCTGGAAGAACTGGCGGGAGATTTCCTTGAAAGGCAGAAAGCCGTGGCGGTCCTCACCGTAATCCACGAAGCAGGCTTCCAGACTGGGCTCGACGCGCGTGACGACGGCCTTGTAGATGTTGCCCTTGCGCTGTTCGCGCCCCTCGATCTCGATCTCGTAGTCGAGCAGCTTCTGGCCGTCGACGATGGCCAGGCGGCGCTCTTCAGGCTGCGTGGCGTTGATCAGCATCCGTTTCATGATGCATTCCTTTGCTCAAAACATCACAGGCCCTGGATGGGCCAACGATGCCGCAGCTGACGCGAACCGAAACGGGAGGGAATTGCCGGATTACCTTGCGGGCCGCAAAAAGGGCTCGCGAGGCAGGGGCGCGGGGATGGGGGCGAGTGCCACGGGGCTCTGGCGCGCAGCGCAATGCGCCGCATCCAGTCCGGCTCGGGCTTGTATCAGGAGCACGACCACGCCAGTGCCCGGGGCCATGAGCCACCGCAAGCAGACATGAAAGAGCGCCATCAACACAATCGTTCTCGCCTTGATCCGTTCACAAGCCTGAGGCTTGCGAAATTGGGTATTCCGTAAATGTTTCAGTGCGTCGGCTTGACCCGGCAGGCTGCCCGCCACGCGCGGCGAAGGCCTTGCGTTTGCGGGCAATGCACCGGATGGCATCGACCTTCCAGCGTGGGCAGTGAGGGTGTGTGGAATAAACTCCAGACAAATCAATCACTTACAGCGTCACGCTAGTGAAACACATTATAGGGGTCCCGCAAACCCCCGCAAGAGCCGAGGTGAAATCAGTCACGGTGGATGCCGGATCCGCCGGCCAGCGGCTGGACAACTTCCTGATCCGCGAACTCAAGGGCGTGCCCAAGACGCATGTCTACCGCATCATCCGCTCGGGCGAGGTTCGGGTGAACAAGGGGCGTGCGTCTGCCGAGACCCGGGTTCAGGAGGGCGACGTGATCCGGGTCCCGCCGGTGCGCACGTCTGAGGCGGCGCAGGACAAGCTGGAGCGGCCCGCCCCGCCGCGCGAGTTCCCGCTGCTTATGGAAGACGATCACCTGATTGCCATCGACAAGCCCTCCGGCGTGGCGGTGCACGGGGGCAGCGGGGTGAGTTTTGGCGTGATCGAGCAGTTGCGACAGGCGCGCCCGCAGGCAAGGTTCCTGGAACTGGTGCACCGGCTGGACCGGGAGACCTCAGGCATCCTGCTGGTTGCCTGCAGGCGGTCCGCCCTGGTGAAGCTGCAAGACCAGTTCCGCGAGCGCGAAACCGGCAAAACCTACCTGGCCCTGGTGCTGGGCGCGTGGCCGCAGCGGCTGAAGGTGATCGACCAGCCGCTGCACAAATACCTGCAAGCGGGCGCACCGGGCGCGCCCGGCACCGGCGAGCGCCGCGTCAAGGTGGTGGGCAAGGACGACCCGGATGGCCAGCGGGCGGTCACGCTGGTGAAGGTGGCGACCCGGTTCGACGGATTCACGCTGCTCGAGGTGACCATCAAGACAGGGCGCACCCACCAGATCCGCGTGCACCTGGCCTCGGCTGGCCATCCCATTGCCGGGGACGACAAATACGGCGACTTCGAGCAGAACAAGGCGCTTCAGCGCCAGGGCCTGCGGCGCATGTTCCTGCATGCGTGGCGGTTACAGTTCGACCATCCGGGCAGCGGCGAGCGCGTATCGCTCCAGGCCCCCCTGCCAACCGAGCTACAGACCTTCGTTGACCATGTCCCGACCGCGCCAGTTTGACCTCATCGCCTTCGACTGGGATGGCACGCTGTTTGACTCCACGAAGATCATCGTGCGCTGCATCCAGCGCGCCGTGGCCGATGTGGGCGGCACGGTGCCGGATGACCGCGCAGCCGCCTACGTGATCGGCCTGGGGCTGATGCAGGCACTGGCCCATGCCGCGCCGGATGTGCCAAAGGAAAAATACCCCGAATTGGGGAATCGCTACCGGCACCACTACCTGCAGCACCGAAACGACCTCAGCCTGTTTGACGGCGTGCTGCCCATGATGGCCGCGTTGCGCGGTCGCCAGCATCTGCTGGCGGTCGCCACGGGCAAGAGCCGTCACGGCCTGGACGACGCGCTGCATGCGGTTGAGCTCAAGGGCATGTTTGACGGCTCCCGCACCGCCGACGAGACTGCCGGCAAGCCCGACCCGCGCATGCTGGTGGAGCTGATGGCGGAGTTTGGCGTGCCGCCGCAGCGCACGCTGATGATCGGGGACACCACGCACGACCTGCAGATGGCGCTGAACGCCGGCTGCGCCAGCGTCGGCGTGAGCTACGGAGCGCACGAGCCCGAGGCTTTTCATGCGCTGGGGCCGCGCGTGGTGGTCCACTCGGTGGCCGAGCTTCAGGGCTGGCTGTCGGAGCATGCCTGAGAGGTTGCCGTGTCCGAGGCATTGATCCCCCTGTGCTCCAGCGCCGAGCTGGTCGACGGCGGCGACGCCGTGCCGTTTGATGTGGTCCACGCGGGCGAGACCTGCCGGGCGTTTGCCATCCGCTTTGAAGGCCGGGTCCACGCCTACCTGAACCGCTGCGCCCATGTCGCCATGGAGATGGACTACCAGCCCAACCGTTTTTTCGACGATTCCGGCCGCTGGCTCCTGTGCGCCACGCATGGCGCTGCGTACGCGCCGGACACGGGCGCCTGCGCCGGCGGACCCTGCCGCGGCGGGCTGGTGCGGATCACCCTGTCGGAGAGCGGGGGTGTGGTGCACTGGCATACTGCCTGGAACCTGTCACCCATCGAGTTCTGAAATGAGCACCCCCGAAACACCAGACACCGGGAATTTTGAGAATAATCCGGCTGCAGCCCCCGTCCAGCCTGATCAACCCGCTACAAAATCAATAGCAGATGCCGCGCCGGCCAGCGCGCCCGGCTGGGAACGGGCGACGCTGGAGAAGCTGGCGTTCGCGGCACTGGAAGAACAAAAGACGCAGCGCCGCTGGAAGCTGTACACCCGCCTTGCCTGGTTCGCGCTGATCCTGATCACCGTCTGGGCGGTCGCCCTGCGCACGCCGTCGGCCGACAAGTCCAAGCCGCACACGGCCGTGGTCGAAATCCGCGGGGAGATTGCGGCCGGCACCGAGGCCGGCGCCGAGGCCATCGTGGCGGCGCTGCGCAGTGCCTTTGAGGACGAGGGGGCCCGTGCCATCGTGCTGCTGATCAACTCGCCCGGCGGCAGCCCGGTGCAGGCCGGGATCATCAACGACGAGATCCGCCGTCTCAAGGCCATCCACAAGAAGCCGGTGTATGCCGTGGTCGAGGAGATGTGCGCCTCCGCCGCGTACTACATCGCTGTTGCCGCCGACACCATCTACGTGGACAAGGCCAGCATCGTGGGCAGCATTGGCGTGCTGATGGACGGTTTTGGCTTCACCGGGCTGATGGAGAAGCTGGGCGTGGAGCGCCGCCTCATGACGGCCGGCGAAAACAAGGGCTTCCTGGATCCTTTCAGCCCGCAGAGCGAAAAGCACCGGGCTCTGGCGCAGGTGATGCTGGACCAGATCCACGCGCAGTTCATTGACGTGGTCAAGAAGGGCCGCGGCAAGCGGCTCAAGGAAACGCCGGAGACGTTCAGTGGCCTCTTCTGGAGTGGCCAGCAGGCGGTCGAAAACGGCCTGGTCGACAAGTTCGGCAACCTGGACTACGTGGCCCGCGAAGTCGTCAAGGCCGAGGACCTGGTGGACTACACCCGTCGCGAAAACGTGGCCGAGCGGCTGGCCAAGCGGTTTGGCGCGGCCGTGGGCGAGGGCGCGGTCAGGGCGATGAAGTCGGCGCCGTCGCTGCGCTGAACGGCGCTTGCGGGCCTAGCGGCCCAGTGCAAAGACCGCTGGCGTGCTGTTGTCCAGAGGGCAGGGCAATGGCTTCCAGGCCTTGACGTCGCGGCTGGCGCAGCGCCCGCCAGCCAGTGTCAGGCCCGTGCCGGTGGCGACGCGGGTGTTGTGCTGCAGCGTCTTCATCAGCGCCTCCCACAGCGCCAGGTTGCGGTAGGGCGTCTCGATGAACAGCTGGGTTTGGCCGGTGCGCAACGCCAGCGCCTCCAGCTCGCGGATGCGCTGTGCGCGCGCCACTCCGTCGACCGGCAGGTAACCGACAAAAGCGAAGTTCTGGCCGTTCAGGCCGCTGGCGGCCAGCGCCAGCAGCAGCGACACCGGACCGACCAGGGGGACCACCGGCACGCCCAGCTCGTGCGCGGCCCGCACCACCGAACTGCCGGGGTCGGCGATGGCGGGCATGCCGGCCTCGCTGACCAGGCCGATGTCGCGCCCGGCCAGCGCCGGCGCCAGCAGGGGCGAGGCATCAAAGCCGCCTGCCGCGTGGTCGCCTTTCTTGTGCACGCCGTGGGGCAGTTCCGCCAGGCTGAGTTCCTGGAGGGGGCGGGCCAGGGCATGCACTGCATCCACGCGCTTGAGGTAGGCACGGGTGGATTTGGCGTTCTCGCAAATCCAGTCGGTCAGCCGCGCTGCGGTGCGCAGTGTGTGGTCCGGCAGCACGTCGGACAGCGGGGCTTGCGTGTCGCAGCCAAAGTCCAGCGGCGCCGGGACCAGAAACAGGGTGCCGGGGGTCACAGCAACCTCACACCGGCGGCGCGCAGCAGGCGCGCGGTGCGGATCAGCGGCAGCCCGACCAGCGCGGTCGGGTCGTCGTTGTCGATGCGCTCCAGCAGCGCAATGCCCAGGCCTTCGCTCTTGGCGCTGCCGGCGCAGTCATAGGGTTGTTCGGCGCGCAGATAGGTTTCAATTTCGTTGTCATCCAGGTCGCGAAAGACGACGCGCACAGGCGCCAGCTCCATCTGCGCGAAGCCGCTTTCCACGCAGACCACCGCCACGGCGGTGTGGAAGATGACCGTTTGGCCACGCATGCGCCGAAGCTGCGCGGTGGCGCGCTCGTGTGTGCCGGGCTTGCCCAGCGGCTCGCCCGCCAGGTCGGCGACCTGGTCTGAACCGATCACGACCGCACCGGGGTGGCGTGCGGCCACCTCGCGCGCCTTGGCCCATGCCAGCCGGCCGGCCAGATCGCCCGGCAATTCACCCGGGCGCGGTGTCTCGTCGACGTCGGGCGCCACGGTTTCAAAGCCGATGTGCAGGCGCGACAGGAGCTCATTGCGGTAGCGGGAGGTCGAACCCAGGATCAGCGGGCGTGGGGCAACAGGCGTCATGGCCTGATTCTCTTACACTGCCCTGCATGACGCCCGCCGGCAACCCCGCCCATCTGGACGTGCAGGCCTTTGCCCGCACAGGGGGTGACCTGTCCGGCCAAACCCCGCTGGAGTTGTACCCGCGTCTGCAGGCGGAAGCTTGTGGCCCCGCGCCGGATGCCCCGGTGCGGTGGCAGGCGAGCGGCGAGTTGCGCGCTGCCACCGGCGGCCAGGACCAGGTCTGGCTGCGCCTGCGCGCGCAGGCGCGGCTGCCGATGGTGTGCCAGCGCTGCCTGCTGCCCATGGAGGCGGTGCTGGTCGTGGACCGTGCTTTTCGATTTGTGGCCGATGAGGCGCTGGCTTTGGCCGAGGACGACGAGTCTGAGGAAGACCTGCTGGTGCTGAGCCGGCGCTTTGACCTTTCTGCGCTGATCGAGGATGAACTGTTGCTCGCGCTGCCCGTGGTACCGCGACACGACCAATGCCCCGTTGAAGTGAAGTTAGCGGTCGCTGACGAAGATTTCGAACGTTCATTGCAGGACAAGCCCAGCCCGTTCGCCGCCCTTCGAGGGCTGTCGAACGGAAAAAGCAATTGAATCAATGGCTTGGGCTATAATCATGGGCTTCGCGCCAGACTGGCCCTTGCAGGCGGCGCGCAACCTGTTTCCAAACCACCACCGGGTGCCGCACATGCGGTCGGCGCCCCTCAAGTCCAGGAGCCCGTCATGGCCGTCCAGCAAAACAAGAAGTCGCCGTCCAAGCGCGGCATGCACCGTTCGCACAACGCCCTCAATGTGCCGGGTCTGGCTGTCGAGCCGACGACGGGCGAAACCCACCTGCGCCACCACATCAGCCCGACCGGTTTTTACCGTGGCCGCAAGGTGGTCAAGACCAAGTCAGAAGCCTGAACCAGCTTTTGCTCCCGGGGCCCGGCGCTGCGCATGCGTGGCAACGGGCCTTTGTCTTGATGCCCGCCTGATCCGGCAGATTGCGCTGATCTTTTCATGATCTCGATTGCTGTCGACTGCATGGGAGGAGACCATGGTCCCGCCGTGACTCTGGCGGCCTGCCGGTCTTTCCTCGACACCCACCCGCAAGCCCATCTGCGCCTGGTCGGCCTGCCCCAGGCGCTGGCGGGCTTTGCGCACGAGCGCGCCACCGTGGTGCCCGCCAGTGAAGTCGTGGCCATGGACGACCCGGTCGAGATTGCCCTGCGCAGGAAGAAAGACTCGTCCATGCGGGTGGCGATCCAGCAGGTCAAGCAGGGGGATGCCCAGGCGGCAGTTTCCGCCGGCAACACCGGTGCGCTGATGGCCATCGCCCGCCACCTGCTCAAGACCCTGGACGGAATCGACCGCCCCGCCATTGCCGCCCAGATTCCGAACGCCCGTGGCAGGGGGACCACCGTGTTGGACCTGGGTGCCAACGTTGATTGCAGCGCAGAGCACCTCTTGCAGTTTGCTGTGATGGGTTCTGCTCTGGTTTCGGTGCTGACCGGGGACGACAACCCGTCGGTTGGACTGCTCAACATCGGCGAAGAAGTCATTAAAGGCAGTGAAGTTATCAAAAAATCAGCCGAACTGCTTCGATCTGCATCTAATTCCGGCGATTTGAACTTCTACGGAAATGTCGAAGGGAACGATATTTTCAAAGGAACGACCGATATCGTGGTCTGCGACGGTTTTGTCGGCAACGTTGCGCTGAAGGCCAGCGAAGGGCTTGCGTCGATGATCCGGGATTTTCTGCGGGAAGAATATTCACGGTCTATTTCCACGAAATTGTCGGCCATCGTCTCTTATTTCGTTCTAAGTAACTTTAAAAAACGACTGGACCACCGGCTGTACAACGGTGCGGCCCTCCTGGGTTTGCGCGGATTGGTCTTCAAGAGTCATGGCTCTGCCGATGCTTTCGCTTTTGAGCAGGCGCTGATCCGCGCGTATGATGCGGCCCGAAACCAACTGCTGGACCGCGTCAAGGCCCGCATCGATCATGCGGCTCCGCTCCTCGCGGCGGTACAGGCGCCGGCGGTGATGGCCTCGGACACACCCATTACCCTTTGATGACACGCTATTCACGTATTTCCGGCACGGGCAGCTGCCTGCCACCGCGCCGGGTGACGAATGCGGAACTGGTCGCGGAACTGGCCAGCCGGGGCATCGAGTCTTCCGACGAATGGATTGTCGAACGTACGGGAATCCGCGCGCGTCATTTCGCGTCGCCTGAAACGGGAGCGAGCGATCTGGGCGCCGAGGCGGCTCGTCGTGCGATGCAAGCTGCCGGTGTCGGACCCGGTGACATCGACCTGATCATCGTGGCCACGTCCACCCCGGACATGGTGTTTCCGTCCACGGCAGCGATCCTCCAGCACAAGCTGGGTATTGCGGGCTGTCCGGTGTTTGATGTGCAGGCGGTGTGCAGCGGTTTTGTCTATGCCCTCACCGTTGCCGATTCGCTGATCCGCACTGGCACGGCCAGCCGGGCGCTGGTGATCGGCGCCGAGGTGTTCAGCCGGATCCTGGACTTCAGCGACCGGACCACCTGCGTGCTGTTTGGCGATGGTGCCGGCGCCGTGGTGCTGGAGGCTTCGGACACGCCCGGCATCCTGGCCAGCGACTTGCACGCCGATGGCAAGCATGTGGGCATCCTTTGCGTGCCTGGCACGGTGTCCGGTGGCAAGGTGCTGGGAGACCCGCTGCTCAAGATGGACGGCCAGGCTGTCTTCAAGCTGGCGGTTGGCGTGCTGGAGGACGCGGCGCGCGCGACGCTGGCCAAGTCCGGGCTGCAGGACACCGACATAGACTGGCTGATCCCGCACCAGGCCAACATCCGCATCATGACCAGTACGGCGAAGAAGTTGAAGCTGCCGCTGTCCAAGCTGGTGGTGACGGTCGACCAGCACGGCAACACGTCGGCCGCGTCGATCCCGCTGGCGCTGGACACGGTGGTGCGCAGCGGCCAGGTCAAGAAGGGCGACACCCTCATGCTGGAAGGCGTGGGCGGGGGCTTCACCTGGGGTGCGGTGCTATTGAATTTGTAGTGGCTCAGGTCCATCCCATGCGGGCTGGCGGCCGTTTTGACCCTGTAAAAGGGGCTGCAACATGAAGCAATTTGCCTTTGTATTTCCTGGACAAGGCTCCCAATCCGTGGGCATGCTGGATGCTTGGGGCGACCACCCGGTCGTGGCCGAAACGCTCAGCGAGGCGTCCGACGCGCTTGGCGAGGACGTGGGTCGCCTGATCCGGGAAGGTCCCCGGGAAGCGCTGGCGCTGACAACCAACACCCAGCCGGTGATGCTGGTGGCGGGGGTTGCGGCCTACCGTGCATGGCTGGCCGAGGGCGGAGCCTTGCCCGCAGTGGTGGCCGGGCATTCTCTGGGCGAGTATTCGGCGCTGGTGGCATCCGGCGTGTTGACGCTGGCACAGGCTGCACCGCTGGTTCGCTTTCGCGCTCAGGCCATGCAGGACGCCGTGCCGGTGGGAACCGGTGCGATGGCGGCGGTTCTCGGCATGGACGCGGGGCAGGTCATCCGGATTTGCACCGCCTCCAGCCACGATAGCGGCGAAGTGGTCGAGGCGGTGAATTTCAATGATCCGGCGCAAACCGTGATCGCCGGCAGCAAAGCCGGGGTCGAAAAGGCGTGCGAAGCGCTCAAGGCTGCGGGTGCCAAGCGCACGCTGCCTTTGCCGGTATCGGCGCCGTTTCATTCCAGCCTGATGAAGCCGGCAGCCGACCGGCTTCGTGAAAAGCTTGAGGAAATCGAGCCGGGCACGCCGCAGATCCCGGTCATCAACAACATTGATGTGGCGCTGGAAGTTGACGCCGACCGCATCCGCGACGCGCTGTACCGTCAGGCTTTTGGACCCGTGCGCTGGGTTGAGTGCGTGGCGGCCATCAAGGCGCGGGGCATCACGCACGTGGTGGAATGCGGTCCGGGCAAGGTGCTGGCGGGGCTGGTGCGCCGAATCGACGCTGAACTGGTGGGGGCGGCGGTCTATGACCCTGCCACGCTCGCCGAAGTCCGGGGGTTGCTGGCATGAGCGAAGTTGCATTGACGGGCCAGGTTGCACTGGTGACGGGCGCCTCGCGCGGTATCGGCGCGGCAATCGCGCTGGAACTGGCCGCACGCGGCTTCAGGGTGGTCGGCACCGCCACCACCGACGAAGGCGCTGCCCGGATTTCCCAAGCCCTGTCTGCGCACGCGGGTTGCCGTGGCGCCCGGCTGGACGTGAACGATGCGGCGGCAGCCGAGGCGCTGATCGACAGCCTCGTCAAGGAGCACGGTGGGCTGCAGGTGCTTGTGAACAACGCCGGCATCACGCGCGACATGTTGGCCATGCGGCTGAAGGACGAGGATTGGGACGCGGTGCTGGACACCAACCTCAAGGCCGTGTTCCGCATGAGCCGTGCCGTGATGCGCACCATGATGAAGCAGCGCTACGGCCGCATCATCAGCATCACCAGCGTGGTCGGTGCCTCCGGCAACGCCGGCCAGGCCAACTACGCCTCAGCCAAGGCTGGTGTGGCCGGAATGACCCGCGCACTGGCTCGCGAGCTGGGCAGCCGCGGCATCACCGTGAACTGTGTCGCACCCGGATTTATTGAAACCGACATGACAGCCAGCCTGCCGGAAGAACAGCAAAAGGCCCTGTTGGGGCAGATCCCCTTGGGGCACCTGGGCAAGCCTGCTGACATCGCCCACGCTGTCGCCTTCCTGGCGTCACCCAAGGCGGCCTACATCACGGGGCAGGAACTGCACGTGAACGGCGGGATGTTCATGGCCTAGGGCGAGCACTCTAGGCCGGGTAAAATCTGATTTTTCACAACCCTCCGAGGGAACCATGAGCGATATCGAAGCACGTGTCAAAAAAATCATCGCCGAGCAGCTCGGCGTGGAAGAGTCGCAAGTCACCAGCGAAAAGGCATTTGTGGCCGATCTGGGTGCAGACTCTTTGGACACCGTGGAGCTGGTGATGGCGCTTGAAGACGAGTTCGACATCGAGATTCCCGACGAAGACGCCGAGAAGATCACCACGGTTCAGAACGCCATTGATTACGCCAACAGCCACAAGAAGGCCTGATCCGGGGAAGTCCATCGCATGAGCCGTCGTCGCGTCGTCGTGACCGGTCTGGGTTGCGTCAGCCCCGTGGGCAACACGGTCGCTGAGTCCTGGGCCAACCTGCTTGCCGGAAAATCCGGCATAGATTTCATCACGCATTTCGATGCGGCCAATTTCGCGTGCAAGTTTGCCGGAGAGGCCACGGGATTCAATATCGGGGACTACATTCCCGAAAAAGAAGCCCGGCACATGGACCGGTTCATCCATCTGGGGCTCGCTGCGGCCTGTCAGGCGGTGGCTGACAGCGGGTTGCCCACGGGCGAGGCGCTGGATGACGAACTGGCCGTCCGAATTGGCTGCAACATCGGCGCTGGCATTGGCGGTCTGCCGATGATCGAGCAGACGCATGCTGAACTGACCAACCGCGGTCCACGGCGGATCTCGCCGTTTTTCGTGCCTGCGTCCATCATCAACATGATTTCCGGTCATGTGTCGATCAAGTACGGTTTCAAGGGACCGAACATAGCGGTGGTGACGGCCTGCACGACCGGCTTGCATGCAATCGGCCTGTCGGCGCGGATGATCGAGTCGGGTGACGCTGACGTGATGGTTGCTGGTGGTGCCGAGGCTGCCATTTCGCCGCTGGGAATAGGTGGATTTGCCGCCTCACGCGCCCTGTCAACCCGAAACGATGACCCGAAAACGGCATCCCGTCCGTGGGACAAGGACCGCGACGGATTTGTGCTCGGCGAGGGCGGCGGAGTGCTGGTGCTGGAAGAATATGAACACGCCAAGGCGCGCGGCGCAAAGATTTATGCCGAAATCGCCGGCTTCGGCATGAGCGCCGATGCCTATCACATGACCGCTCCGGACATCGATGGACAGCGTCGCGCCATGCTGGGGGCATTGCGCAACGCTGGTGTCAACGTCGACGAAGTCCAGTACCTCAATGCCCATGGCACGTCCACTCCGCTGGGCGACCTGAATGAGACCAACGCCATCAAGGCTGCCTTTGGGGATGCCGCGAAGAAGCTGGTGGTCAATTCGACGAAGTCCATGACCGGCCACCTTCTGGGTGGTGCAGGGGGCATCGAGTCTGTCTTCACCGTGCTGGCGATTCACGAGCAAAAGAGCCCTCCCACCATCAATATCTTCAACCAGGACCCGGAGTGCGACCTGGATTACTGTGCCAACGAGGCGCGCGACCTTGTCATTGACGTGGCCGTGAAGAACAATTTCGGCTTTGGTGGCACCAACGGCACGCTCGTATTCCGGCGAATCTGACACAGTCGCGATTCATGCACACCGCCCCATCGGTACGCTATCCGGTGGGGCGTTCGCGCTTCTTGGGGCGCGCGGCGTTTCTGGTCTGGCTGGTTGGTGCTGGAGTCGTGGCGGCATGGGCCGTTTGGGCGGCCGCAGACTGGGTGACCGCCATGGCAGCCGCAGTCGCGCTGGGAGCGGGAGGCCTGCTCCGGCGCTGGTGGGACGGCCAGACAGGTGGGGAACTCGCCTGGGACGGATCGGCGTGGACATGGAGTTCGGGGCCGAATCCGGCGTCACAGCCCGTGGTGACGATTCAGCAACCGTACGTGGTCCTGGACCTGCAGAAGCACTTGTGGCTGCGTCTCGTTCAGGATCCTTCCGTGCCGGATTCGCCTTGCGCCCGGACGGCCCCTTCCCATGTCTGGCTTGAGCAAGCGTGTTCGCCTGACAAGTGGTACGGCATTCGCGGTGCGGTATATTCGCGCGCCGTCCCTGCTGCCAGCGCCGAACCTGCAGCCGATTCATGACACTCCCGTCTCCGCCGCCCTCTGAGCTGACCGACCTGCAACTGGTGGAGCGCACCGTGGCGGGCGACCAGCGCGCTTTTGAGCTCCTAGTACTCAAGTACCAGCGACGGATCCAGCGGCTCATCGGCCGGATGGTTCGCGACGTGGACCTGGTGGAGGACATAGCCCAGGAGACATTTCTGAAAGCCTATCGCGCCCTGCACCAGTTTCGCGGGGAGGCCCAGTTCTACACCTGGCTGTACCGGATCGCGGTCAACACAGCCAAGAAATCCCTGGGAGACTTGCGCCGTGACCCGGTGATTTCCGAGGGAGCGCTCAGGCCATCTGACGATGAGGATGAAACTTACGCGACCCAAAACGAACCAACGACGTCGGAAACACCCTACACGGTGCTGGCGGCCAAGGAAATCGCGGCCGCCGTGAATGCTGCGGTGGACGCGCTGCCGGAAGATTTGCGTCAGGCGGTCACCCTGCGGGAAATTGAAGGCATGAGCTACGAAGAAATTGCGGAATTGATGAATTGCCCCATCGGAACCGTGCGTTCCAGGATTTTTCGGGCACGCGAAGCCATCTCGGCCCGCGTGCGCCCCATGCTCGAAAGCCAGTCTGGCAAGCGCTGGTGATGCAGGAACGGAGACTCAGGTCATGACAATGGATCCCAAAACGACGCCGGCCGATGCCTTGGGACTCGACGCCGGCAACAGGGCGCTGATGTCCGCGCTGGCCGATGGCGCCCTGAGCGACGAAACGATTGCGGAGGCCGTTGCCGCTGTTGCACGTGACGGTGACGCGCAGGCCGCGTGGCATGCCTACCATGTGATTGGCGACGTGATGCGCTCGTCGGCGCTTGCCGATGCCACGGGGGATCGTGCATTTGTCCTGAAGCTGCGGGAGCGGCTCGCTTCCGAGTCGATAGTGGCGCGACCCGAAGCAGCCAATGACGGCGTGTTCAGCTGGAAGCTGTGGGCGACCGCAGCGTCCGTGGTGGCCGCAGCAGGCGTTGTCTGGATTGTGATGTCAGTGCAGGGCCCCGTCGCTTCCGGCGGACAGTTGGCCAGCGCGCAGCCGCCTGTTGCCCGGGTTGACGCTGCAGCGTCGGCGCCTGCGCTGATGCTGCGGGATGCGCGTCTGGACGAACTGCTCGCGGCACACCGTCAGATGGGGGGGACTTCCGCACTGCAGAATCCTTCAGGCTTCTTGCGCAATGCAACTTTCGAAGGAGGCAGCCGCTGAGGCGGGTGTGATCCTCATGCGCACACTTGACTGTTTTCAGCGTGCCATGGGCGTTGCGTGCGCCTTCCTGGCCTTGAGCGCACAAGCACAGGGCCCTGCAGCTGTTTCCCCGTCGAAAGCCCAGGTCCAGGGTGTTGCAGCCGAGCGCAGCATCGGAGATTGGCTGATACGGTTGCACGAGGCCTCCCGGCGGCGTGCATATGTAGGAACCTTCGTCGTTTCTTCTTCGGTGGGCGGCATGTCTACGGCGAAGATCTGGCACGTGTGCGACGGGACACAGCAAGTCGAACGCGTCGAGAGCCTGACCGGGGCGCCGCGGTCCACCTTCCGGCACAACGACCAGGTGGTCACTTTCCTGCCGGACAGCCGGGTGGCAGTGACAGAAAAGCGTGAATCGCTGGGGCTGTTCCCGAACCTGCTGAAGTCCGGGGAGCACGCCATCCAGGAGTTTTACGCCGTACAGGCCGCGGGCCAGGAGCGGGTCGCCGGGTTTGATGCGGATGTGGTCGAACTGAATCCGCGGGACAAGCAGCGCTACGGCTACCGCATCTGGAGCGAGAAAAAGACCGGCCTGGTGGTCAAGCTCCAGACACTGGACGTGGATGGCCGCGTGCTCGAGCAGGCAGCCTTCTCGGAGTTGCAACTGGATGCGCCCGTGCGCATCGAGAAGCTGACCCAGATGATGGGCAACACCGAAGGCTATCGTGTCGAACGACGGGAACTGGTCCGTACGACTGCCGCCGCCGAAGGCTGGGCGTTGAAGCAGCCTGTTGCAGGTTTCAAGGCCATGAGTTGCTTCAAGCGGCCATTGGGCGGACCGTCTGCGACCGACATTGCCATGCAATGGACGTTCTCCGACGGACTTGCGTCGGTTTCGCTGTTCGTGGAAGCGTTTGACCGCCAGCGGCATGTCAAGGAGGGCGTGATGAGCATGGGGGCGACGCAAACCCTGACCCAGCGGCTGCCGGAACGGCCCGGCGAACCGGCGGGGGGCTGGTGGCTCACCGCGGTTGGGGAAGTTCCCCCACAGACCCTGAAGACATTTGCGCTGAGCCTTGAGCGCCGCAAGTAAGCCCCCATCTCCCCGTTCGCGGGCCGATAGTGCTGGCCCGTCTGCAAGCGGTTTCCCCATGTTTCGAAAGGAAAGGTCGATGATGTCCCAGATCGATTTCAGGAAAATCCGGGCGGTGGCGCTGACAGCGTTGCTGGCCACTGGCGTGACGGCGGCACTGTTGCAGCATGCACCTTCGTCCGCCCAGGGCTCACCCGTGGTTCGTGGCCTGCCCGACTTCACCGAACTGGTCGAGCAGGTCGGACCGTCGGTCGTGAACATCCGGACGGTCGAGCGTGTCCGTGCTGGCGCAGGTCCGACGGGCAATGGCCTCGATGAGGAGATGCAGGAGTTTTTCCGGCGCTTCTTTGGCCAGCCGCTGCCCGGCGCGCCGCGACAGCCGCAGCGGCCCAATCGGCCGCAACAGGAAGAAGAACGCCCCCGCGGCGTGGGCTCGGGGTTCATCCTCACTGCAGACGGCTTCATCATGACGAACGCGCATGTGGTCGATGGCGCCGACGAAGTTCTGGTCACCCTGACGGACAAGCGCGAATTCAAGGCCCGGATCATCGGTGCCGACAAGCGCACCGACGTCGCCGTCGTGAAGATCGAGGCAAGCGGATTGCCTGCGGTCAAGGTCGGCGATGTCAACCGGCTGAAGGTGGGCGAATGGGTGATGGCCATTGGCTCCCCTTTCGGGCTGGAGAACACGGTGACGGCCGGCATCGTCAGTGCCAAGCAGCGCGATACGGGCGACTATCTGCCCTTCATCCAGACCGACGTCGCGATCAATCCCGGCAATTCCGGCGGGCCCCTGATCAACATGCGTGGAGAGGTTGTGGGCATCAACAGCCAGATCTATTCCCGGTCGGGAGGCTTCATGGGCATCTCTTTCTCCATCCCGATGGACGAAGCCAGCCGCGTTGCCGACCAGTTGCGTGCGTCCGGGCGTGTCACACGCGGGCGCATTGGCGTCCAGATCGACCAGGTGACCAAGGATGTTGCAGAGTCGATCGGACTTGGCAAGCCCCAGGGCGCGCTGGTGCGGGGGGTCGAGGCGGGGTCGCCCGCAGACAAGGCGGGGGTGGAGGCCGGGGACATCATTACCCGGTTCGACGGCAAGCTGATTGACAAGTCAACGGATCTGCCTCGACTTGTAGGCAATACCAAGCCGGGCAACAAGAGCGCCATCACGGTGTTCCGTCGGGGTTCCAGCAAGGACTTGAGCATCGTGATTGGCGAATTCGAGCCCGAGAAGCCCACACGCGTGTCCGAGCGGGACGAAAAGCCCAAGGCTGTGGCCGCCGCCCAGTCGCTTGGCTTGACCGTGAGCGACCTGACCGAGGCACAGAAGAAGGAACTGAAAGTTCGAGCTGGCGTGCGCGTGGATGCCGCCTCCGAGGCCGCCGCCCGCGCAGGCATCCGCGAGGGCGATGTGATCCTGGCAATTGCCAACACCGAGGTCGGCGGCGTCAAGGAGTTCGAGGCAGCCGTGGCGAAGCTCGACAAGAGCAAACCCGTCAACGTCCTGTTCCGCCGGGGTGATTGGGCCCAGTACGCACTGATCCGCCCCTTGCGCTAGTTGTCATTGGCCGTCAAGTAGCCCCAGCCGCAGAACGGGTTTGGGGCTTTTTTGTATCAGGGCTGCCACGTGCCGCGGAAGGCCGGCATCGCTTTCTGACGAGCAAATATGTTTGCAGGTGCTAACTTAATTTTTTTCTAACGACAATTTTGGATAGAATTCCGACCTTTCCGGACTCATTGTGAGTATATGGTGGGGCTTGCGGACCACCATGTGGGATAAAGATGTTGGTTCCACTGACGATCCACAGATCGCCCACAAGTTGTCCAAATGTCTTTGATCTCAAACTGTTATTAAGTTGTGGATAAGATGCATGTTGCTGCACTGCAACTACCAATTCGAGCCATTTTCAAGGCTGTACGGACGGGGCTTTTTGCCTACAATGAAGCTCCAACTATCGCAGTTGCCATAGATTGTTGGTTTAGGGCGCGTCGCCACTCGACGCGCCCTTTTTTCTTGCCTGCTTCGTTTTAATTCAAACACTTAAGCTTCCCCGTTGATGAATCACATCAGAAACTTTTCGATCATTGCGCACATCGATCACGGCAAATCGACGCTGGCTGACCGACTGATCCAGCGCTGCGGCGGCTTGAGTGATCGGGAGATGGAGGACCAGGTTCTGGATTCAATGGATCTGGAGAAGGAACGTGGGATAACCATCAAGGCGCAGACAGCTGCGCTCAAATACAAGGCGCGTGACGGCCAGGTCTACAACCTCAACCTGATCGATACGCCGGGTCATGTGGATTTCTCCTATGAGGTCTCGCGCTCGCTGTCCGCCTGCGAGGGGGCACTGCTCGTCGTTGATGCCAGCCAGGGCGTGGAGGCGCAGACGGTGGCCAACTGCTATACGGCGCTGGACCTAGGTGTAGAAGTCGTGCCCGTGCTCAACAAGATGGATCTGCCCCAGGCCGACCCCGACAACGCCAAGACCGAAATCGAGGATGTAATTGGCATCGATGCCACGGATGCCATCCCCTGTTCGGCCAAGACCGGAATGGGCATTGACGACATCCTCGAGGCGGTGGTCTCACGGATACCTCCGCCCAAGGGCAACCCCGACGGCCCGTTGCGCGCGATGATTGTCGACAGCTGGTTTGACACGTACGTGGGCGTCGTCATGCTGGTTCGCGTGGTCGACGGACGGCTGGCGCGCGGCGAGCGGATCAAGATGATGGCCACCGGAGCCACCTACAACGCCGACAACCTGGGCGTATTCACCCCGGCCAACGAGTCGCGCGAATCGCTTGAGGCTGGCGAGGTGGGGTACATCATCGCCGGCATCCGCGAGCTTCAGGCTGCCAAGGTCGGCGACACAGTCACGCTCATCAGGCCCGGTACCGGTGGCGCGGCGGCCACCGCCGCCGAACCGCTTCCCGGTTTCAAGGAAATCCAGCCGCAGGTGTTCGCCGGTCTGTACCCGACCGAGGCCAATCAATACGACTCGCTGCGCGACGCACTTGAGAAGCTCAAGCTCAATGATTCCTCGCTGCATTACGAGCCCGAGGTCAGCCAGGCGCTGGGTTTCGGGTTTCGCTGCGGATTCCTGGGCCTGCTGCACATGGAGATCGTGCAGGAGCGGCTGGAACGCGAGTTCGACCAGGACCTGATCACCACGGCCCCAAGCGTGGTGTACCAGGTCGTCAAGGCCGACGGAGAAGTCTCGATGGTGGAGAACCCGTCCAAGATGCCCGACCAGGGCCGGCTGGAGGAAATCCGCGAGCCGATCGTGACGGTCCACCTGTACATGCCGCAGGAATACGTGGGCGCCGTCATGACGCTTGCCAACCAGAAGCGCGGCGTCCAGATGAACATGGCTTACCACGGCCGCCAGGTGATGTTGACATACGAGTTGCCGCTGGGCGAGATCGTCCTGGACTTCTTTGACAAGCTCAAATCCGTCAGCCGTGGCTATGCCAGCATGGACTACGAGTTCAAGGAGTACCGCGCCTCGGATGTGGTCAAGGTCGACATTCTGCTCAATGGCGAAAAGGTGGACGCGCTGTCCATCATCGTGCACCGCACCCAGGCACAGTACCGTGGCCGGGCCGTGGTGGCCAAGATGCGCGAGATCATCAGCCGCCAGATGTTCGATGTGGCGATTCAGGCCGCCATTGGCGCCAACATCATCGCGCGCGAAACCGTCAAGGCGTTGCGCAAGAACGTGCTGGCAAAATGCTACGGTGGCGACATCTCCCGCAAGCGCAAGCTCCTTGAAAAACAGAAGGCAGGCAAGAAACGCATGAAGCAGATCGGTTCGGTTGAGGTTCCCCAGGAAGCGTTTCTGGCCATCCTCCAGGTGGAGGAATGATGCAGTTCCTGACCGCCATTGTCCTGGGCGCATTTGCCTCGTATGCCGGGGCCTGGTATTTCGGTCTGGTCGACGGCAATTTCGCCTTGCTCCTGTTCTGCGCCTGTGTGATTACCGGGGCCTACTGGGTTGCCGAGCGTGCGTGGTTTCTGCCCCGTCGCAGGGCGGCGGCGGCAGCACTGGAAGAGCAGGCCGTGCGCCGTCGCGCCGAACTGGCGGCGCGCGGCATCACCCAGGTGGATGGAGATGTTGCCGAGGCGCGCCAGAAAATCCTGATGCAACCCTGGTGGTTGGACTGGACCGCTGGCCTGTTCCCGGTGATCCTGGCCGTGTTTTTCCTGCGTTCCTTCCTGGTGGAGCCTTTTCGCATTCCGTCGGGATCCATGATGCCCACGCTGCTTGTCGGCGACCTGATTCTGGTGAACAAGTTTCACTATGGCATCCGCCTGCCGGTGATCAACCAGAAGGTCACGCAGGGCAACGCTCCCCAACGCGGGGACGTCATGGTGTTTCGCTACCCGCCGAAACCCGGTCTGGACTACATCAAGCGGGTGGTGGGCCTGCCGGGAGACGAAATCTCCTACCTGAACAAGCAACTGATGGTCAACGGTAAGGCGGTCACGCGCACGCCGATGCCGGATTTCTTTGACTCGGACACCATGCGCTATGGCAAGCAGTTTGAGGAGCAGTTGCCAGAGCGGCGCCACCGCCTGTTGCTGGATGATGACCGTCCGGCGTTCATTCCCGGTGCCGAAGACTTCCCGTTCCGCGCCAATTGCCGCTACAGTGCGGAAGGAGTGACATGCAAGGTGCCCGACGGCCACTACTTCATGATGGGCGACAACCGCGATAATTCACTGGATTCGCGTTACTGGGGTTTTGTCCCCGATCAGAACATCGTGGGGAAGGCGTTTTTCGTCTGGATGAATTTCGGGGACCTGCGCCGGATCGGATCATTCGACTGATATCGGCCGGTTGCCCGCAGAGTTGGTGTGCGGCGCAGTTGGAGCGCCAGGTTTTCACAAGGAGTGAGGTCATGAGAGTTCAATCCAGGTCAGCACAACGCGGGATTTCCTTCCTCGGACTGATCTTCGTCGGCGGTGTGCTGGCATGCGCCGGTGTCGTGGGTGCCCAAGTGTTCCCGACAGTGATGGAGTATCAGGCCATCATGAAGGCCGCTGCCAAGGCCCGTGAAGGCACGACCGTGCCCGAAGTTCGCGCAATTTTCGACAAGCAGCAGGCGATCGAGGACTTCAAGGCGGTCATGGGCCGGGATCTGGACGTCCAGAAAGTCGGTGACAAGGTGGTGGTCAGCTTTGCCTACACCAAGGAAATTCACCTGGCCGGACCTGCCTACCTGTTGCTCAAGTACGCCGGGCAGACCAAATAGCGTGTCTGACGGTCTTTCTGCATTGCAGCAACGGCTGCAACATTCATTCTCCGATGATCGTCTTCTCCTGCGTGCGCTGACGCACCGCAGTTTCTCGGCCGATCACAACGAGCGCCTCGAATTCCTCGGTGATTCCGTGCTCAACCTCTCGGTGGCCGACCTGCTGTTTCAGGCCCTGGGCAACCAGCCTGAAGGTGACCTGTCCCGCGTGCGCGCCAATCTGGTCAAACAGGAGACACTCTTTCACCTGGCCACGGAACTGGGCCTGCAATCGGTGTTGCGCCTGGGAGAGGGCGAGGCACGTTCGGGCGGCAACATGCGCCCCTCCATCCTGGCGGACGCACTGGAAGCGGTGATCGGCGCCGTCTACCTGGATGCCGGATTCCCCGCTGCCTCCAAGCTTGTGGGGCGCCTGTTCGGCAAGATGGAAATCCATCCGGCGATGCAAGCGCTGTCCAAGGATCCCAAGACCGAGCTGCAGGAGTGGCTGCAGGGTCGCAAGCTCAAGCTTCCGGTCTACAGTGTTGTGGGTACATTGGGCGCCGCCCACCGGCAGACCTTTGATGTGGCCTGCGAGATACCTGAGTTGAACCACGTCGAACGCGGTATCGGCGCGTCGCGGCGAGCTGGTGAGCAGGCCGCGGCCGCTGCCATGCTGATGCATATCCGCACGATCGGGAAAAAGCCATGAACCCATCCGCTGCCGACGCAACGGCCACGCCCGCCGAACCGGGCGCGCAGCGCTGTGGCCTGATCGCCATCGTGGGCAAGCCCAACGTGGGCAAGTCCACGCTGCTCAACGCCCTGGTCGGCCAGAAGATCAGCATCACTTCGCGCAAGGCTCAGACCACACGGCACCGGATCACCGGCATCCGCACCATTGGCGACACGCAGTTCGTGTTCGTGGACACGCCCGGCTTTCAGACCCGTCACAACACGGCGCTCAACCGCTCGCTAAACCGTACAGTTCTGGGCGCCGTGGGTGATGTCGATCTGGTGCTGTTCGTCGTGGAGGCGGGCAACTTCACCCTCGGCGACGCGCGCGTGCTGGCCCTGCTGCGCGAGGGCCTGCCTGTCCTTCTGGTGGCCAACAAGCTTGACGCCGTCCACCGGCGTGCGGAGCTGGCACCGTGGCTCAAATCCATGCAGGCGCGTCACCCGTTTGCAGAATTTGTGCCCATGTCCGCCAAGAATCCCAAGGACGTGGAGCGCCTGTTCGGCATTTGCGCAAAATACCTGCCGCAACAGGCTTGGTGGTATGCCGAGGACGAGCTGACCGACCGCAGCGAGAAGTTCCTGGTGAGCGAGACCATCCGCGAAAAGCTGTTCCGCTTCACCGGGGATGAGCTGCCGTATACGTCCACAGTCGTGATCGACAAGTTCGAAGAAGAGCCCAGCCCCAGGCACGGTCGGATGATCCGGGTGGCCAGCACCATCGTGGTGGAGCGCGACAGCCACAAGGCGATGATCATCGGTGAAGCGGGCGAGCGGCTCAAGCGCATCGGCACCGAGGCGCGCACCGAACTGGAGAAGGCGCTGGGGTCGAAGGTGTTCCTGGAACTGTGGGTCAAGGTGCGCTCCGGCTGGGCCGACGACGAGGCGCGCGTCAAGTCCTTCGGCTATGAGTAGCGATGAAGCGGATCGCCGATGAGCCGGCCTATGTGCTGCACCGGTATGACTGGAGCGAGTCCAGCCTGATTCTCGAGGCGTTCACACGCCACCACGGCAGGGTGGCGCTGGTGGCCAAGGGCGCCAAGCGGCCCAGTTCCGGCTTTCGTCCCGTGTTGCTGCCGCTGCAGCCCCTGCGCCTGGCATTCGGCGGCGATGCCGAGATCCGCACGCTCAAAGGGGCCGAGTGGGTGGGTGGCCACGTCATGCCCACGGGAGACGCATTGCTGGCAGGTTGTTACCTCAACGAGCTGCTGCTGCGCCTGCTGGCGCGCGAGGACCCGCATCCTGCCTTGTTTGATGCCTATGCCGCTGCGGTGCAGGTGCTGGCATCGGTCCACGGCGACGCACTCCAGCCCGCGCTGCGCGCCTTTGAACTGGTGCTGTTGCGCGAGATCGGGTTGCTGCCGGTGCTGGATGCGCAGACCCTGACACTGGCGCCACTGGATGATGGCGCAACCTACAGCCTGGTGCCCGAGGGCGGGCTGATAGCGGCCGACCGGCCCGACCGAGCCAGCCTGTCAGGGCAACACTGGGTGGCATTGCAGCGCGCGCTGGACGACGAGGCACCGTTCCACGCCGCCCTGCGGGTGTGCGCGGTGGCGGTGGCCGACATCAAGCCCCAGTTGCGGACCCTGCTGAACTACCATTGCGGTGTGTCCACATTGCGCACCCGCCAGCTGATGATTGACCTGCAAGCCCTATGAGCCCCACGACTGCCCTGTCCGTCAACCTCAACAAGGTCGCGCTGGTGCGCAATACGCGCCACCTGGGCATCCCCTCGGTCACGCGCGCCGCCACGCTGTGCCTGCAGGCCGGCGCGCAGGGCATCACCGTGCACCCCAGGCCAGACGAACGCCACATCCGCGCCCACGACGTGCACGACCTGGCCGCGTTGCTGAAGGACTGGCCGCAGGCCGAGTACAACATAGAGGGCAACCCTTTCCACAACCTGATGGACTTCATCCGCCGGGTCCGTCCGCACCAGGCCACCTTTGTGCCCGACAGCGTGGAGCAGTCCACCTCCGACCATGGCTGGCGCTTCCCCCAGGACGCGGCCCGCCTTCGACCGCTGGTGGACGAATGCCACGCGCTGGGCGTGCGGGTCAGCCTGTTCATGGACCCCGAGCCGCAGCAAATGGCGGGTGCGCGGGCGGTGGGCGCGGATCGTGTGGAGCTGTACACCGAAACCTGGGCGCGCGCCTTTGGTACGCAGCAGGAAGCCGCGGTGCTGGCGGGCTTTGCTGCCACGGCAAGCGCGGCGGGCGATGCCGGACTGGGGCTGAACGCCGGACACGACCTCAACCGCGACAACCTGGACACCTTCCTGCGCGGGGTGGCGGGCGTCCAGGAGGTGTCCATCGGCCATGCGCTCGTCGCCGATGCGCTGGAGCTGGGTTACGACGCCACGGTGAAGGACTACCTGCGCTGCATTGCCCGGGCGACTTCCGGATGATCTACGGCATCGGCACGGACATTTGCGACGTGCGGCGCATCCGCGCGTCGCTGGAGCGCCACGGTGAGCGCTTTGCCCGCCGTATCCTGTCGGAGGGCGAGTTCGCGACCTGGCAGGGGCGGAGCCAGCGTTTCCCCGAGCGGGGTGTGCGCTACCTGGCCACGCGTTTCTCGGCCAAGGAATCCTTCAGCAAGGCGATCGGCCTGGGCATGCGCATGCCCATGACCTGGCGCCTGTGCGAGATCGCCAGCGAGCCCAGCGGCAAACCCGTCATCGTGCTGCATGGCGCGCTGGCGCGCTGGTTCGAGGAACGCGGACTGAGCGCCCACGTCACGGTGACCGACGAGTCCGACTATGCCGCCAGCTTCTGTGTTGTAGAGAAAATCGGCCTACAGCCCGCTCTGGTATTGGCTGATCCACTATCAAAACAATAGCAATCAGGGCTTGTCATGAAAGCTTTCCCCCTCGCGCACGCACCCGTCATCCTCGATGTGGCCGGCTTGCAGTTGTCGCCTGCGGACCGCCGCCGCCTCGCGCACCCGCTGGTGGGTGGCGTGATCCACTTCGCCCGCAACTGGCACAACCGTGCGCAGCTGGCCGCGCTGAATGCCGAGATCAAGGCGATCCGCCCCGACCTGCTCATCTGTGTGGACCATGAGGGCGGCCGCGTGCAGCGTTTCCGCACCGATGGTTTCACCCACCTGCCGCCGATGCGGGCCCTGGGCGAGCTGTGGATGCAGGATGCCCTCAAGGCCACCGCGGCGGCGGCGGCCTGCGGCTATGTGCTGGGTGCCGAACTGCGCGCTTGTGGTGTGGACCTGAGCTTCACCCCGGTTCTGGACCTGGAGTGGGGTGAAAGCACTGTCATCGGCGACCGCGCGTTTCACCGCGACCCGCGCGTGGTGGCGCTGCTGGCCCGCAGCCTGATGCACGGCCTGCTGATGGCCGGCATGGCCAATTGCGGCAAGCATTTTCCCGGCCACGGCTTCGTCCGCGCGGATTCGCACACCGACATCCCGGTGGACCGGCGCAGCCTCAAGGCCATCCTGGCCGATGACGCTGCGCCCTACGGCTGGCTCACGCCCGGCCTGGCCAGTGTGATGCCGGCCCATGTGGTCTACCCGCGGGTGGATGCGCGGCCGGCCGGGTTTTCGCCGCGCTGGCTCAACGACATCCTGCGCGGCCAGCTGGGTTTCACAGGTGCCATCTTCAGCGATGACCTGTCCATGGCCGGGGCGCGGCTGGTCGATGGACGCGAGGTCAGCCATGCCGAGGCGGCCGTGGTTGCCCTCAACGCCGGCTGCGACCTGGTGCTGCTGTGCAACCAGAGCGTGGATGGTGGCTCCGCGGTGGACGGGCTGCTCGACGGGCTGGACGCTGCGCGCGGGCAGGGCACCTGGCAACCCCACGCCGCTTGCGAGGCGCGCCGGCAGGCGCTGCTGCCCCTGTCAGCGCCGCTGGACTGGGACGACCTGATGACGCAACCCGCCTACCTGGCGGCGCTGGACCAGTTGCCCTGAACCGTTGAAGCCGGAGGCTCCCATGCGCATGATCCCCGTCTTCGTCGGCACCCTGGCCGGCCTGCTGGTCGCCGGCATTGCCACCGCACAAACCCGTGGCAGCACGGCGGTGGACCAGCAGATCCAGTTCGCGCCAGCGGTGGTGACCGACGTACAGGTACAGACCAACCGGTTCACCGCGGAAGGCATTGACGCGATGCGCAAGGCCCTGCCCAACCAGACCGTCACCTTTCCGGCCAGCTGGCGTCTCGTCAGCGTGGTGGCGCGCCCGCGCACCGGCGGGGCCGCGGTCTCCAGCGAATACGTGCTGTTTTTCCAGGATGACAAGACGCGCTCGGTACACAGCCTCGTCATGGACGAGAACGGCGACGTCGCCGGACGCGGCGCGGTGCGCCTGCAGGCGCGCTAGCGGCCAGCGCCTGCAGCGCTGCGGTACGGCTCAGTCCTCCCGGCGCAGCGCCGGAAACAGGATCACGTCGCGGATGCTGGGGCTGTCGGTCAGCAGCATCATCAGCCGGTCGATGCCAATGCCGCAACCGCCGGTGGGCGGCATGCCGTACTCCAGGGCGCGCACGAAGTCGTGGTCAAAGTACATGGCCTCGTCGTCGCCGCTGTCCTTGGCCGCCACCTGGGCGGCAAAGCGCGCGGCCTGCTCTTCGGCGTCGTTGAGCTCGGAGAAGCCGTTGCCGAACTCGCGCCCGGTGATGTACAGCTCAAAGCGCTCGGTCACTTCGGGGCGGGCGTCGTTGGCGCGTGCCAGCGGCGAGATTTCAGTCGGGTGTTCCATGATGAAGGTCGGCTGCCACAGCTTGTCTTCCACCGTCTCCTCGAAATACAGCACCTGGAGCGAGGCCAGCGAGCGGGTCGAAAGCCGGTCTTTCTCTTCCGTGAAACCCAGCTTGCGCAGCGCACCCACCAGCCAGGTGGCGTCGTCCACCCCGGTACCGGCGTCCGTGTGCTTGACGATGGCGTCGCGGATGGTCAGGCGCTCGAACGCGGGCTCCAGGTCCACCGGCTTGCCGCCGTAGCTCAGTTGCAGCGTTCCGACCGCCTGCTGCGCCGCGTCGCGGACCAGCGCCTCGGTGAAGCCCATCAGGTCGCGGTAGTTCCAGTAGGCTGCGTAGAACTCCATCATGGTGAACTCGGGGTTGTGCCGTACGCTGATGCCCTCGTTGCGGAAATTGCGGTTGATTTCGAATACCCGCTCGAACCCTCCAACGATCAGCCGCTTGAGGTACAGCTCCGGCGCGATGCGCAGGAACATCTGCTGGTCCAGCGCGTTGTGGTGCGTCACGAACGGCTTGGCATTGGCGCCACCCGGGATCGGGTGCAGCATCGGCGTCTCCACCTCCAGGAAGCCGTGCGAGGTCATGAAGTTGCGGATGGAGCTCACTGCCTTGCTGCGGGCGACGAAACGGTCGCGCGCGACCGGGTCGGTCATCAGGTCCACGTAGCGCTGGCGGTACTTCACTTCCTGGTCGGCCACGCCATGGAATTTGTCCGGCATGGGGCGCAGGCTCTTGGTGAGCAGCCGGATGTGGGTGCAGTGCAACGACAGCTCGCCGGTGCGGGTCTTGAACACCTTGCCTTCGGCGGCGATGAAGTCTCCCAGATCCCAGTGCTTGAAAGCGGCATAGACCTCCTCGCCGACGTCGTCGCGCGTCACATACAGCTGGAAGCGTCCCGTCCCATCTTGCAGCGTGGCAAAGCTGGCCTTGCCCATCTGGCGCTTGAGCATCATGCGCCCGGCGATGCTGGCCACCGTGCCCTGTTCGGCCAGCAGCTCGGGCGTCTTGGCGCCGTGGTGGGCCAGCAGGTCGGCGGCCCGGTGGCCCGGGTGAAAGTCATTGGGGAAGGCCACGCCGCGCCCCTGCTGCTGGGCCTCGCGCAGGCTGCGCAGCTTCTCGCGCCGCTCAGCGATCAGCTTGTTTTCGTCCAGGGGCGTGTGAGTGGTGGTTTGGTCAGACATGGAAAGCGCCCGAACGGGCCGGGGAAAAGTGGGCGGCACCGGTTTGCGCCGCAACCCTGCATTTTAGGTTTCAAAGGCCGCCCGACCGGACAGGCGCTTGATAATCGGCGCCATGTTCCTCAGAGCCGGTGCCATTTCCCTGGGCTTGTTGCTGGCCAGCCGCCTGCTGGGCCTGCTGCGCGAGACTGTCCAGGCTGCGGCATTTGGAGCCTCCGGGCTGGCGGATGTGGTGGTGCTGATGCTCACCATCCCCGACTGGATCACCGGTGTGCTCGTCAGCGGCGCACTGGCTTATGTGCTGTTGCCGCACTGGGCGCGCCAGTCGCACCCGGCGCAGATGGCGTTGCAGCGGCGCGTCGCGCGCGTGCTGGTCGTTGCTGGCCTGGGCCTGGGTCTCCTGCTGGCCTTTTTTCCGGGCGGACTCATGGTCTTGCTGGCGCCCGGGCTGCCCGCGTCGCTGGCACAGGTATCGCGCCAGGCCGTGTGGTGGAGTGCGGCGGCACTGGCGCCCGCCCTCCTGGCGGCGCTGTGGGCCACACGGCTGCAACACCTGCGGGATTTTCTGGGCCTGTACGCGGCCAATCTGGTCTTTACCGGCGTCGTGACCCTGGCACTGGCGGTGGCTGCGCTGGCCGTTTTGCCTGCTGGCGGACTTCAGGGTCTGGGTCCGGCGCTGTTGGGCGCCGCCTTGTTGCGCCTGGCCTGGCTGGCCTGGCGCATGCACATGGCACGCGAAGGCAGCACGGCTGGTGCATCAGAGCCGGCAGCGCAAGCCGGCGCTGATGCGGCGCCCGGCGTGCGGGTGTGGCTGTGGGCATCGCTTGCCGCTGGCTTGCCGCTGGTCCTGCCTTTTGCGGCCCGTTCGCTGGCCTCGGCTGGGGGCGCCGGACAGCTGGCCACGTTCAACTACGCCTGGAAGCTGGTGGAGTTGCCCTTGCTGCTGGCGATCCAGCTGGTCGCCACGCTGACCCTGCCTGTCGTGGCCCGCACACTGGCTGATGGGCGCGACCCGGCCCCTGCGCTGAGGCGCGCCTTTGCCCTGGCCGGGGGGTTGGCCTGCGGCGCCATCGCCGGCCTGCTGGCCGGCGCGCCCGCCGTAGCCCAGTTGCTGTTCGGCTGGGGGCGCATGACGCCGCAGGGCGTGCAACAGGTGGCCAGCTGGGGGCTGGCTGGCGCATGGGGGCTGTTGCCGCAAGCCCTTCTGGCCGTGGCGATGACCGTGCTCGCCGCGCGTGGCCGCATGGGTCCGGTGGTCATAGCCCATGGGCTGGCGCTTGCCACGCTGCTGGCCTGGGGGATCGGAGCGGGGGGCGATGGTACGCGCCTGATGTGGGCCCTGAACGCAGCGTCTGCGCTGGTCGCGCTGGTGGCGCTGGCCAGCCTGGGCCGGGAGGCCCTGGCCTGGTTGCCCTGGCCGGCCATGGCGGCTTCTGCCGCAGCCCTGGCTGGTACGGCCGCGCTGACACGCCTGATGCCTGTTTACATGAATAATATGCCTCTGGCCCTCGCCATTGCTGGGCTAGCCGCTATCATTACCATAGCATTTGGCTGGCTGGCCGGGTCTGACTTCAGGGCCGCCCTGCAACGCCAGGACGACCCCAAGCAACATGATTGACCTGCTGCAGATCACCAACGATCCGGTGTTTGCCCGCCGCTGCGACGCGCTGGATGGCATGCGCCTGTGGGTCGATCTCGAGCGCCTGGGCAAGGCAGAGCGCCAGGCCGGGCGCAACACCTTCATCAGCGTGCACACGATGGAAGACGTGGGACGCATCAAGTCGGTCCTGCGCCGCTCGCCGCTGATGGTCCGGGTCAATCCGCTGAACCCCGCCTCCGCCGCGGAGGTGGACGACGCGCTGGCCCAGGGCGCCGACTGGCTGATGCTGCCGATGTTTTCAACGGCCACGGAGGTGGCGGAGTTCTCCCGGCTGGTTGATCGCCGCGTACCAGTGACGCCCTTGCTGGAGACTGCGCAGGCGCTCGAATGCCTGGACGACTGGGTCGGCACGCCGGGTCTGGTGGAGGTGTTTGTGGGACTGAACGACCTGCACCTGTCGCTGGGCTGCGCCTTCATGTTTGAGCCGCTGGCCATGGGGCTGGTGGATCGTGCGGCCGCCATCGTCCATGCCCGCGGACTGCGCTTCGGATTTGGGGGCATCGCCCGTCTGGAGCAAGGCCATTTGCCCGGGCGCGACGTGCTGGCCGAGCATGTGCGGCTGGGGTCGCGTGCGGTGATCCTGTCGCGGACGTTTCATGGCGCAGCTGGCGATACTCCATTTGAGCAGGAGATCGGCACCCTGCGCGCCACCGAGGCGGCGCTGGCGCGACGCACAGCCCCGCAGCAACAGTCCGATCGTGCCCGCATTGCCGCTGCCATCCAGTCGATTGCGGACAGCATGGCCGGGGCCGGCCGGCCGGGAGCCGTGCCTTGAAGGCCAAGCGGCTGTTTGACGTGGCGGCGTCGTTGGTGGGGTTGGTGCTTCTGGCGCCGTTGCTGGCGCTGGTGGGTCTGCTGGTCTGGTTGGAGGCGGGTTCGCCGGTGCTGTTTCGCCAGCGCCGGGTGGGCCTGCATGGGGCGGAGTTCGAAATGCTCAAGTTCCGCAGCATGGTGGTGGACGCGGCGAACCCGGGCCCGCACCACACGGCGGACGCTGATCCGCGCATCACCCGGATGGGCCGTTTCATCCGTCGTACCAGCCTGGATGAACTGCCGCAACTGGTCAACGTGCTGGTTGGCGACATGAGCCTGGTTGGGCCGCGGCCGGATGTGCCGGTGCAGCGCTCCCTGTACAGCGAGCAGGAATGGGCGCAGCGCTGCAGCGTCCGTCCGGGCATCACCGGGCTGGCCCAGGCCAGCCTGCGCTCGAAAGCCACGTTCCGCCAGCGGCTGGACCTGGACCTGGACTACACCCGCAGGGCCGGGTTGCTGCTGGACTTGCGCATTCTGTTGATGACCCTGAGGCGGCTGGGGCCGGCAGGGTCCAATTGACGGGCTTTTTGCACGGCCCCGAAATGGGGCGCAACCCTATAATCGGGCGGCTTTTCCCACCGATTCGCGCCGCGCTGCGGCGACCCCAGACCACGTGAATCCACAACCCAACGCCAGCGCGGCGGACGGCCGCCCCACCGGGTACAACGTCCATACCGGCGACGATGTCCGCGCCATGCTGGATGCCATGGGGCTGCAGTCCATGGAGCAACTGTTCAGCGATGTCCCGTCCTCGGTACGGCTGGGTCGCGACCTGGACCTCCCGCCTCTCCTGAATGAGTGGGATCTGCAGCGCGATGTGCGCGCCATGGCGGCGATGAATGAATCGACGCAAACGCACACCAGTTTCCTCGGGTGCGGCGCATACGAACACTACATCCCTGCCGTGGTGGATGCCATCGTTTCGCGCGGCGAGTTCCTCACCGCGTACACGCCGTACCAGCCGGAAATGAGCCAGGGCCTGCTGCAGGCGCTGTTCGAGTTCCAGTTGCTGGCCGGGCGCCTGCTCGGACGCGAGTGCGTCAACTGCTCGGTTTATGACGGGGCCACGGCACTGGCGGAGTCCTGCTGGATGATGTGTGCGGCCACGGGTCGGCGCAAGGTGGTGGTGCCACAGGCGGTGTTTCCCGAATACGAATCCGTGTTGCGCACCTACCTGGAGCCGCGGGGCGTACAGCTTCTGCGGGTTTCGGCCGACCCGGTGTCTGGCGTGACCCAGGCCGCTGCAGTGTCGGGCCTGCTGGGTGACGGAGATGTGGCCGGCGTGGCCCTGCAATCCCCCAATGTCTTTGGTGTGATCGAGGACGTGGCGTCCATCGCGCAAGTCTGCCGCGACCACGACGTGCTGCTGTGCGTGAGCGTCAATCCGGTGCTCTGTGGCTGGCTGGAGCCGCCCGGGCACCTGGGCGCCGACATCGTCACCTGTGAAGGCCAGCCGTTGGGCCTGCCCCTCAACGCTGGGGGGCCCTATGTGGGCATCATTGCCTGCGCCAAGCCGCTGGAGCGTTACCTGCCGGGCCGTCTGGTGGGCCGCGTGCACGATCTCAATGGCAAGCTGGGTTATGCCCTGGTCAAGGAGGATCGCGAACAGCACGTGGCGCGCGACAAGGCAACCAGCCATATCTGTTCCAACCAGGCGCTCAACGCCATCCGGGTGGCCATTCACCTGGCCTGTCTGGGCGAGGCCAACTTCGGGCGGCTGGCTGAAGCCAACGTGGCCAATGCGTGTTCGTTGCGCGCACGCCTGGAAAACCTGCCCGGTGTGCGGCGCCTGCGCGCAGGCGAGCATTTCAACGAGTTTGCCCTGGAGCTGCCATTGCCCGCACAGCGGTTCTGCGAAGCGATGCGGGCGCGTGGCATCTTTGCCGGCGTGCCACTGCCGCAAGCGCTGGCGGGCCACGACCGCGGACTGCTGGTGGCGGTGACCGAATTGCGCAGCGAGACCGATCTGCAGGACTATGTGACGCAGGCTTCGCTCTGTCTGGCCGGGGAGGGCGGGACATGACGACACCAAACTCGCAGACCATCCTGGATTTGCATCGGCCCGGAGCCACCAGCGCGCTGTTTCATTCCGTCGGGCCCGCAAGTGCGCCGCAGGCACCGGCGTTCACGCACCGGCGGAAGGTGATCGGACTGCCGGAGGTCGCCGAAGTGGACGTGGTGCGCCACTACACCCGACTGAGCCAGGAATCCCATGGCGTGGACAACGGGCCCTATCCGCTGGGTTCGTGCACGATGAAATACAACCCCAAGCGGCACGACGCCCTGGCGCAGGAGCGTGGGTTTGCGGCAGCCCACCCGCACCAGCCCGAAACTGCATTGGGGGGCGTCTGGGAACTGTACGAACGGCTCCAGGCCATGATCTGCGAGGTGACCGGCATGGATGCGTGCAGCCTGGTGCCTGCCGCCGGTGCCCACGGTGAGCTGGCCGGGTTGCTGATGATCCGCGCGCATTTCCGTCATGCCGGCGCGCGGCGCCCCGTGGTGTTGGTACCGGATTCAGCGCACGGAACCAATCCTGCCTCGGCGGCGATGGCCGGCTTCGAATGTCGCATCGTGCCTTCTGATTTGCGCGGACGGGTGGACCTGGCCGAGCTGCGCGCGATGCTTACGCCGGACGTCGCCGCGTTCATGCTGACCAATCCGTCCACGCTCGGGCTGTTTGAGGACCAGATTGTCGAAATTGCCGACTTGGTGCATGCCAACGGCTCGCTGCTGTATTACGACGGAGCCAACCTGAACGCACTGATGGGCGTGGTCCGTCCAGGCGACATGGGCTTTGACGTGGTGCACGTCAACGTGCACAAGACGTTCTCCACGCCTCACGGTGGCGGCGGGCCTGGGGCGGGGCCGGTGGCTGTCAAGCGCGCGCTGGCGGCGCACCTGCCGGGGCCGGTCGCGCAACGTGTGGAAGGTGTTGCATGCCCGTTGGTGCCGGGCCCGCAGTCCATTGGGCGGATGAAGAGCTTCCATGGCCATGTGGCGGTGTTGCTGCGGGCTTATGGGTATCTGCGCACGATGGGAGCCGCGGGATTGCGTGAGGCGTCCATGCATGCGGTGCTCAACGCCAATTACCTGCAACATCGCCTTGCGCACATCCTGCCCCCGGTGTACCGCCAGTTCTGCAAGCACGAGACGCTCCTGTCGGGCGAAAAACTCAACACGTCTGCCCGCCAGTTCGCCAAGCGGCTGATCGACTACGGCATCCACCCGCCCACGCTGGTGGGCGCCGGATGCGTGTACTTTCCCGGCGACCTCAAGTCGGCCATGCTGATTGAGCCGACCGAGACCGAAACCAAAGCCAGCCTGGACTATCAGGTTGGCATCTTCCAGAAGGTGTTTGACGAGGACGCCACGGATGAGGCGCTGGTGGGCAGTGCCCCCCTGTCACGCAAGATCGCCCGGATTGACCTGAACAACTGAAGGATCTGCCATGTGTGGAATTGCAGGCGTCGTCGGCGCCGCAGGAACGACCGAAAAAGATGTCTGGGACATGATCAATTGCATCAAGTACCGGGGCGTCGACGAGCAGGGCGTGGAAATGCTCGGCCAGGCGGTTCTGGGGCACGCGCGGCTGGCGGTGGTGGACCCGGAGAACGGCATGCAACCCATGTCCAATGCCGATGGCTCGGTCTGGGTTGTGTTCAACGGCGAGATCTTCAATTTCATCGAATTGCGCGAGCAACTCAAGGCGAAGGGTTACCGCTTCAAATCCCGCTGCGACACCGAGGTGCTGGTGCACCTTTGGTGCGAAAAGGGCGAGAAGATGCTGGAAGACCTGGTCGGCATGTTTGCCTTCTTCGTCTGGGACCAGCGTACCGGCACCGGCATGCTGGCACGTGATCGCCAAGGCATCAAGCCCTGCTTTTACGCATCACACCGCGGCGGCGTGGCGTTTGCCAGCGAGATGAAGGCCATCCTGGCCCTGCCCGGATTCGAGCGCAAGGTCAACGATGCGGCGCTCGGTCACGTGTTCTCTTTCAATTACTGCCCGCCGCCGCAGACATGCTTTGAAGGCATACGCCACCTGCCGCCCGGCACCTACATGAGATGGGCCGACGGGCGCTTTTCGGAACCCCAGCGCTATTGGCAATGGCCACTGGACGGCCAGCGGGTGGAGGCTACTCACGAGGAATTTGAGCGCGCGCTTGACGCGGCGATAACCCTGCAGATGCGCTTTGATGTGGATGGCGGCCTGTTCCTCTCCGGGGGTGTGGACTCGTCCGTCATCGCCACGCGGCTTGTGCACCAGTGGAACCGGCCGAAGCTGGATGCCATCGGGTTGCGCATCGAGGACAAGGGGTTCTCCGAGTATTCCTATGCCGAACGTGTGGCCAGTGAGCTGCAACTGAACCTCAGTCCGCTGGATATCCAGCCTTCGGACATACCGTCAATCGCGCAGGCCGTGGTCCGGCATGCCGAGCAGCCGCACGGGGATTTTTCGTTCTTCCTGTTCTACCTGCTGTCGAGGCGTGCGCATGAGCAGGGCAAGATCGTCATGTTCACCGGCGATGGTCCGGACGAGGTGATGCTGGGATTCCGGCACAACGAGCAATACTTTGCCGAGATGACGCGCGCCAACTTCTCCATGCGCGGCTACTTCGACCTCATCAGTTACACCACCGACAAGGACCGTCGGCGCATCATGTCACCGGGGTTTTTGCCCCACACCCAGAACTCTGCAGACCTGTTCATGGAGATGACCATGCCATGGTCCGACCTGGAGCCGATGGAGCAGGTGGCCGCCTATGAGCTGAATTTCCTGATGCCAGGCAACAACTCGGTCAAGGGTGATCGCATGGGCGCCTGCTGGTCCATCGAGGGACGCGCGCCATTCCTGGATCACCGGGTAAGCGAGCTGTTTGCCAGGTTGCCACTGACCTCCAAGTTTTACCAGGGCACGGGCAAGCATTTCCTCAAACAGTCGGCTGCACAGTATTTCGATCACGATTTTGTGTTCCGCCCCAAGACCATGCCGACCCTGCCAATCGGCGAATGGATCAAGGCGCCGCTGTACCAATGGGCTCGCGACATCCTCGCCTTGCCCGATGGCGGCCGGTTTGACCGCAACGAGCTGTTGGTGATGCTGGACGAACACCGCAGCGGGCTGCACAACCACACGCGCCAACTGCGTACGCTGATCATGACCAAGCTGTGGCTGCAGGAATTCTTTCCGCAGGCCTGACCCATTTCCGGGCGCAAGATGGAGCCGAGAGGAGCACGATGACCGACTACAACTACTACCTGGCCCAGTTCGTCGATATCCACGGCCGGCCCAAGGCCAAGCTTGTGCCGGCCAAGCACCGGGAGATGATTTTTTCCAGCGGAGCGGGCTTCGCTGGCTTTGCCATAGCCGGCATGGGCATGGGGCCGCACGGGCAGGAGTTCATGGCGGTGGGGGAGCGCGACGCCGTCCGTCCCGTACCGTGGATGCCGGGTACCGCCGTGGTCACTTGCGATGGCCATGTGCAGGGCAAGCCGCATGCGCTGGATTCGCGCGTGATTGCCAGGAAGGCGCTGGCCGATTTCCGCCAGGTGACAGGTCTGGAGTTTTTCACCGGCATGGAGCCCGAGTTCTTCCTGCTGCGGCGCAACGCGGATGGCGCCTATGTGGTCGCTACCGAGTCGGAATCGCTGGACAAACCCTGCTACGACTTCCGCCACCTGTCATCGGTGGCGCCGTTCCTGACCGAGCTGCAATCGGCTCTGGCTGCGGCAGGTATCGACGTCTACCAGATCGACCATGAGGATGCGAACGGCCAGTTCGAGATGAACTTCACGTACGACCGCGGCCTGCAGACGGCAGACAACCTGACGTACTTCAAGATGGCCGCCCAGGCCATTGCGCGCAAACACGGGATGCTGTGCCCGTTCATGCCCAAGCCCTTTGCCGAGCGTTCGGGGAGCGGTCTTCACGTGCACATGTCAGCGGGCAAGGCGCCGGGCAGCAACGCCTTCGAGGATGCTTCCGACCCGCGTGGCATGGGTCTCAGCCGCCTCGCATACCAGTTCCTGGGAGGGCTGATGGCCCACGCGGATGCCCTGACCGCGATCGCGGCGCCCAGCGTGAATTCGTACAAGCGTCTTGTCAAGTTGGGTTCGCGGTCGGGCGCTACCTGGGCGCCCATCAACATCGCGTACGGCGACAACAACCGCACAGCGTTCGTCCGCATCCCGGGTGGTCGCCTCGAACTGCGCCTGCCGGATGCGGCTGCCAATCCGTACTTGTTGACGGCCGCCGTGATCCATGCGGGACTCGACGGCGTTGCCCGTCAGCTGGATCCCGGTGAGCCTTGCAACGAAAACCTCTACAGTCTCAGCGCCGCAGAACTGGCTGGCAAGGGCATCCGACGCTTGCCGACGTCGCTGCCGGATGCTCTGGACGCGCTGGAAGCCAGCACGGTCATGAACCAGGGTCTGGGCACAGCGTTTGTCCGGGAATTTGTCGACGTCAAGCGGCTGGAGTGCGACGAACTCCTCCTCAAGGTATCGCCGGCCGAGTTCAACCGGTACGTCGATTTCTATTGATGCCGGTCCCCGGCAAGGTCCTGTTCGTCTGCTATGGCAGCGGGCATGTCCGCATGGTTGTGCCGGTGGCCAAGGCCTTGCAGGAAGCCGGCCTGGCGCGTGTTCAGGTCCTGGGGCTGACCACTGCCGCAACAGTGGTCCGCAATGCCGGTCTCGAATTGCTCCAGATCAAGGATTTCCTGCTTGAGCACGACGCCCCGGCGCTGGCCATGGGGCGGGAACTTGTCGCTGCAATGGGTGAGGTTGCAGATATCGACGAAAGCATTGCCTACATGGGACTGTGCTACGCCGAACTGGTCTCCCGTGTTGGGCCTGATCAGGCGAGACTGCGCTACGCACGGGATGGTCGGCAGGCGTTCCTGCCCGAGGCGCTGCTGTCGCGGATCCTGCGCGCGGTGTCACCGGATCTGCTGGTGGCTACAAATTCCCCGCGGGCAGAGCGCGCCGCCGTGATGGCGGCGGGGTCTCTCGGCATTCCTTCGGTCTGTCTGGTAGATCTCTTCGCGGTGGATGAAGTGATCTGGATTGGTGTGCCTGGCTATGCCACGCGGGTGTGCGTTCTCAATGAACAGGTGCGGCAGTTCCTGGTGGAATCCGGCCGCCGTCCGGACGAGGTTTCTGTGACGGGGAACCCGGCCTTTGACGCCTTGCTGGACCCGCGACTGCATGACGAAGGGCAGGCCTTGCGCCGGGCACAGGGATGGGAAGACAAGCTTGTTCTGCTGTATCCCACCCAGGTTGAGCCTGCGTTTCATCCATTTAACGGCCGACCGGGAGACGTGACACTGCCGTCTCGGCTGTTGGCCTCCCTGGTGCATTGGGTCCAGCAACAGGAGAACGTGGTGCTGTGCGTGCGGCCACGCGCGGGTGAGCCCGCGCCTGCGTTGCCACAGGGAACCAGCTTCCGGGTGGCGGGTCAGGACTGGCCCCTGCCGACCCTGCTGGCGGCGGTGGACGCTGTGGCAACGCTCAATTCGACGGTCGGGCTGGAGGGTGCCCTGTCCGGCGCGCGGGTCATCCAGGTGCTGGGCTCGGTGTTCGACGAGGCGATGCCACTGGCACGCTTCGGACTGGCAGATGTGGCAGTTCCGTTTGACCAGCTGTCACCGGCTCTGGAACGACTCAGGACATTGTCGCGCGGTGCCGCTGCCCGGCAAATGCAGGCCGCCACGCCCCGCGTGGTGGAGGTTCTGCGTGAATTTCTATAATCAGGCTCATCCAGGCCAGTCGCCTCGGCCATCACCGATTTTCATATGTACCTGATTCCCAATCCGAAACCGGTTGATCTCGACGCGTTCGAGGCGCCGGACGATCTGGCCGACGTGAAGTATGGCCTGCCTCGCCATGTGCATTTCTGCAAGCGCTGCGTCATCTCCAACCAGAGACCCAACTCGGCCGTTGAATACCAGCACACAAAAGCCAGTCGCAAAGTGACTATCGCTTTTGATGACGAGGATGTATGCGACGCCTGCCGGTTTGCCGAACAAAAGCATGGCCATATTGACTGGAAGGCCCGCGAGGACCAGCTGGCTGCCCTGTGTGACCGTTTCCGGAGCAAGTCGGGATACGACTGCCTGGTACCCGGCTCGGGAGGAAAGGACAGTTTCTATGCCTCCCATGTGTTGAAGACCCGGTTCGGTATGCATCCGCTCACGGTGACCTGGGCGCCGCATGTGTATACCGAGTGGGGCTGGAAGAACTTCCAGTCCTGGTTGCATGCCGGATTTGACAACTACCTGATGACGCCGAATGGGCGGGTACACCGCCTTTTGACCCGGCTGGCGGTGGAGAACCTGTTCCATCCCTTCCAGGCGTTCATATTCGGCCAGAAGTCGCTGGCTCCCAAGATGGCGGTATTGCACGACATTCCCTTTGTCATCTATGGCGAGAACGAGGCCGAGTACGGCAATCCGATTGGCGACACGAGCAGCGCCAAGCGCGACTGGTCTTATTTCACGTCTGCGGACAAGTCCTCGATCTATCTGGGGGGTACGTCGCTGGCCAGCCTGTACAACGATTTCGGGCTCGAGGAGCAGGATCTGCTGCCCTATCTGCCGGCTGACCCGGTACAGATCGAGAAGAAGCAGGTCGAGGTGCATTACCTCGGGTACTACCTGAAGTGGCACCCCCAGAGCTGCTACTACTACGCTGTCGAGCATGGCGGTTTCGAGGCTTCTCCCGAGCGCACGCCCGGGACTTACAGCAAATACAACAGCATCGACGACCGCATCGACGACTACCATTACTACACCACCCACATCAAGTTCGGGATTGGTCGGGCGACCTACGATGCGGCACAGGAAATCCGTTCGCGCGACATCACGCGCGAGGAGGGTGTGGCGCTTGTTCGCCGCTATGACGGCGAGTTGCCGGAACGCTTCATGGACGAGATCCTGCGTTACCTCAGCATCCCCGAAAAGGAGTTTCCCCAGGCCTCCAGGATGTTTGAGTCCCCGTTGATGGACCGGGCGTATTTCATGCAACTGGCCGACACGTTCAGATCCCCGCACTTGTGGAAACGCGAACGTGACCAGTGGAAACTGCGCCACACCGTGTTTGGCCCCGCCTGAAGTCGGGGAGCCGATGGCGCGCCTGCGAATCATTCCCCGCCTCGACATCAAGGGGCCGAACCTGATCAAGGGCATACGGCTGGAAGGCTTGCGGGTGGTGGGCGATCCGCATGAATTTGCCTTGCGTTACTACGAACAGGGGGCCGACGAACTGGTCTTCATGGATATCGTGGCCAGCCTCTACCAGCGGAACAATCTCACCGACATCATTGCCCGCGCAGCCAACCGGGTGTTCATCCCGATCACGGTGGGGGGCGGTATCCGGTCAATTGAAGATGTGAACACCCTGCTACGCTCTGGCGCAGACAAGGTTGCCATCAATACGGCCGCGATCGCGCGACCTGGGCTGATCACCGAGGTCTCAAAACGCTACGGGGCCCAGTGCATGGTGCTGTCTGTGGAGGCAAAGGCTTGCGGGTCGGGACAGTGGGAGGCCTATACCGACAACGGGCGCGAGCATACCGGGTTGGATGTGGTCGACTGGATCCAGAAGGCAGTCGAGCTGGGTGCCGGCGAGGTGCTGCTGACTGCCGTGGACAAGGAGGGCACGCGCAAGGGACTGGACCTTGCGTTGTTGCAGGCCGTCACGGCGCGGGTGGATGTGCCCGTCATTGTCAGTGGTGGCTTCGGCCCGGTTGGGGACCTGGCAGGTGCAGCAGACTCTGGTGCCTCCGGCGTGGCGATCGCCGACGCCCTGCATTGGCAACGCACGACCGTATCCGCGCTCAAGCAGGAGGCGCAGGCCATGGGACTGGAGGTGCGGCTTTGAGCACCCGGGACGTCACGGTGATCGATTACGGCATTGGCAATCTGCTCAACGTGGTGCGCGCCCTGCAGCATAACGGGGCATCGGTGACCGTTGTGGACCGGGCAGGGCAGGTGAACCACTTGCCCGAACGCCTGGTGCTGCCGGGCGTTGGTGCCTTCGCGGACGGGATGAGCGAGTTGCGGGAGCGCGGGTTTGACGACCTGGTGCGGCGCTTTGCCGACACCGGGCGACCGTTCCTGGGTATCTGTGTGGGCGCGCAGATGCTGTTCGACGTGGGGGAAGAGTTTGGCGAACACGCAGGGTTGGGGCTTATTGCAGGTCGCGTACGGCCGGTGGCCGCGCAGGGCGTCACAGGAAAACGCCACTGCATCCCCCATATTGGCTGGAGCCGGCTGGAGAGGCCGCCGGCCTGTGAAACGTGGGGCAACTCCATCCTTGCACGCATGCCAGCCGGCGAGCCGGTGTATTTTGTCCACTCCTTCGCACCGGAGCCGGCGCGCGAGGCAGATCGTCTTGCCGATACCTACTATGACGGGGTGCGCATTTGCGCGGCGGTGCGACGGGACCAGATCTACGGGTGCCAGTTCCATCCGGAGCGCAGCGCCGAATTCGGGTTGGGTGTTCTCTCGGCCTTTCTGGAGCTTTGACATGCTCCGCGTGCTGATCACTGGCCGTGGATCCATAGCCCGACGCCATTTCCGGGAGTTGCGCGCCCTGGTTCCCGTCCTGGCCGTCGCGGTTGTTGCTGCGGAAGGGAACGTGGACGCCGAGTTGCAACCTTGCGAAGTCGTGAGCGACTTCGCCAAAGGGCTGGCCTGGGGGCCTGATGCGGTGGTGATTGCCAGTGTTTCGAGCCGTCACGCGGATGAACTTTCCGCCTGCCTGCACCAGGGCCTGCCCTGTCTGGCCGAGAAGCCTGTCGCGGTTTCGTCAGACCAGCTGGCGGATTTGCGCAGGACGGCGGGTGGCCGCATCCCTGCTGTCCAGGTTGGATGCAACCTGCGGCATGTCCCGGCACTGGTCCGCCTCAGGACACTGCTCAGCGGTGACACGCTGGGGCGCCTTGTGCGCGCACAACTGGAGGTCGGGCAGGACCTGGCCCAATGGCGCCCGGGACGTGACCTGCGTGGCTCATACAGTGCGGACCCGGCACTGGGTGGAGGGGTGGTATTTGATCTCGTCCACGAGATCGACATGGCCTGCTGGTTGCTCGGGCCGCTGCAGGTCGTGGCGGCCATTGGCGGGCATCTGTCCAGCCTGCCGATCGCTTCCGACGATGTGCACGTTGCGTTGCTGCGCAGCGCGTCGGGCACGCCCGTGACGGTTTCACTGGACTACGTCTCGCGGCAACCGGTACGCCGCTACACATTTGTGGGCGAGCACGGGACCCTGGTGTGCGACATGATGACTGGAGTCCTCAGCGTGACCGGGCGCGAAGGGGAACGCATCCTGAGCGGGGAGCCGGCCGATTTTGATGTCCGGCAGACCTACAGGGTGCAGATGACCGACTGGCTCGCTGCATTGGCAGATCCTGAGCACCACCTCGTCTCGCCGCTGTCCGATGCGCTTGAGACAGCCGAACTGATGCTGGCCATGAAAGCCGCTGCATGAACATTTTCAGCATCTGTGCGCGGGGCGGGTCAGCGGGTGTGCCGGGCAAGAACATCCGTCCTCTTTGCGGCAAGCCCCTGATCGCCTGGTCCATTGAGCAGGCGCTGGCCAGCGGCCTGGCTGATCGTGTCCTGGTTTCCACCGACAGTGAGGAGATCGCACAGGTTGCGCGTGCCTTCGGCGCCGAGGTGCCCTTCCTGCGCCCCGCCGCTCTTGCGACGGCCACCGCAGGGAAGTTGCCGGTCATCCAGCATCTGGTCGACTGGGTCGAGTCTCATGGTGAGCCGGTACGCCGCATCATTGACCTGGACCCGACGTCCCCGTTGCGGGACATCACCGACATCCAGGCTTGCGCAGCCCTGCTGGACGATGCAACCGATCTCGTGATCACAGGGTACGAGTCGGACAAGAATCCGTACTTCAACATGGTCGAGCTCAAGCCCAGCGGCTTTTTTGAACGCGTGTGCCGGCCGCAGGTCGAAGTGTTCGGGCGGCAGTCGGCGCCACGGGTGTACGCGATGAACGCTTCAATCTACGCCTGGCATCGCGCAAGCCTGTCCGACTCGCTCTGGAATGCCTCGCGCATCCGGCTTCATGCCATGCCGCGCGAGCGGTCTATTGACATCGACCATCCGGTCGATTTTGACCTGGTCGAGTTGTTGATGAAAAAGAGAGGCCCAGTGTGAATGATCCATTCCGGCTGGATGACAAGGTGGTCGCGCTCACTGGCGCAGCCGGCATCATTGGTGCCAGAGTGGTCCAGTCTTTTCTGGAAGCCGGGGCACGGGTGTTCGCACTGGACCGGAGCGCGGAACTGCTGGAGCAGCGCCTGGGCGCTCCGCACGGGCGACTGGTGACGTGCGTGGCAGACATATCCCGGCCGGACGAAGTCCGTCAGGCTTTCGGACGCGTGGAATCCGTCTGGGGTGTCCCGGACGTGCTGCTGAACAATGCGGCCGCCAAGTCGGCCAACTTCTTCGAGCCGTTCGAGTCCTTCTCCCTCGACGAGTGGAACGAGGTCATGTCTGTCAACCTGACGGGGGCGATGCTGTGCGCCCAGGTGTTCGGGACCGCGATGGCGACACGCGGAAGTGGGAGCATCGTCAACACCTTGTCGATTTACGGGATCGTCGGACCTGACCAGCGCATCTATGAAGGCTCGGAATATCTGGGCCGAGCCATCAACACCCCGGCCATCTATGCTGCCAGCAAGGCTGGCCTGTGGGGCCTGACCCAATACCTGGCGACCTATTGGGGACATCGTGGCGTGCGGGTCAATGCGGTCACCCCGGGAGGGGTGTTCAGCGGGCAGAACCAGACGTTTGTGGACAACTATTCCCGTCGCACCCCCCTGGGGCGCATGGCGGATGCCGATGACATGGCACACGCCATGCGTTACCTGGCCAGCGACGCATCCCGCTACATGACCGGACACAACCTGGTGGTCGATGGTGGGTGGACCGCATGGTAGCCCCGGGCATGCCCGCAGTGTTTGTCATTGCCGAAGCCGGCGTGAACCACAACGGCGAGTTGCCCCTCGCGCTGCGCCTGTGCGATGCCGCGCGCCAAGCGGGTGCCGATGCCGTCAAGTTCCAGACCTTCCGGGCCGAGGATCTGGTGTTGCCAGGCGCGCCCACGGCGGACTACCAGGCGCGGCAGACCGGGGAATCCGACCAGTTCGCGATGCTGCGAAAGCTGGAGCTCTCGGAGGCGGCCCACCGTGCCATCAAGGCACACTGCGACGGGATTGGCATCGAGTTTTTTTCGACGCCGTTCTCCGTCAGCGCGGTGGACCTGCTGGTGCAACTTGGCGTACGCCGGCTCAAGCTGTCTTCGGGCGAATTGACCCACCGCGCGTTGGTGGAGCATGCAGCGGCCACCGGCTTGCCCCTGCTGATGTCCACTGGCATGGCCACTCCGGAAGAAATCCGGGAGGCGCTGGACTGGGTGTCGGTCGCGCGCGGCGGACTGCACGGCGTGACGGTGCTGCATTGCACCTCGGCCTATCCGGCCACCGACGCCGCGCTGAATCTGCGGGCTGTGCCGGTGATGGCGCGGGATTTCGGAGTTCCCCTGGGGTATTCAGACCACAGCATGGGTATTGAAGCGCCGCTGGCGGCTGTAGCCCTGGGTGCGACGGTTGTCGAGAAACATCTCACGCTGGACCGCACCATGGCGGGTCCGGACCACAGCGCGTCACTGGAGCCGGCAGAGTTCGGACAGATGGTCCGGGGTATTCGTCGCGTCAGTACCATGCTGGGTGACGGTGTCAAGGCGCCAACACCGGAAGAGCGCGATACGGCCCGCGTGGCGCGGCGCAGCGTGGCCGCCGCCTGCGACATCCCGGCCGGTACGCGGATTGAAGCAACCATGTTGGTCTGCCGGCGTCCGGCGACTGGCATTGCACCGAGGGAAATTGCACGCGTGGCAGGCAGCCGCGCACGGGTGGCGATTCCGGCGGGTACCGTCCTTCAATGGGACCAACTGGAAGCCGGTACATGACACAGGCTGCCCGCAGGATCGTGTACCTGAGCGGGACCCGGGCCGACTTCGGGCTGATGAGCAGCACTCTGCATCGCATCCGTGCAACGCAGGGGCTGGCGATCAAACTTATGGTCACCGGCATGCATCTGTGCCGGACCCATGGCATGACGGTCGAAGAGATACGGGCCAGCGGGTTGGATATTTGTGCGGAAATCCCCCTGGACATGCAGACCCGCAGCGGGGAAAGCATGTCACTCGGTCTGGCGGCTTGCCTGCGTGGCGTCACCCATGCCCTGGCGCGCGAGCGACCCGACATCCTGCTGTTGTTGGGGGACCGCGGCGAGATGCTTGCCGGCGCAATAGCAGCCCTGCACCTGGGGATCGTGTGCGTCCACGTGCATGGTGGTGAGCGTTCGGGCACGGTGGACGAGCCTGTGCGCCACGCAATCAGCAAGCTCAGCAGCTATCACCTTGTGGCCACCGAAGGGTCTCGCCAGCGCCTCGTTGCGATGGGGGAAGAACCGGCGCGAATCCATGTCACCGGTGCCCCTGGCGTAGACGCGCTGGCGGAGACTGCCCAAATGTCCCGCCCGGCCTGCCTAGAGGAGCTGGGCCTCGCATCTCATGTCCGGTTTGTTCTTGCCGTGTTCCACCCGGTGGTGCAGCAGGCAGGTCTTGCCGGAGGGCAGACCCGGGCGCTGCTGGAAGCCCTGGCCCGCGTTGGCAAACCGGTGGTCTGGCTGGATCCCAACGCGGATGCCGGGTCGCTTGACATTCTGCAGGCCATGGGTGTGGTGGCGCTGCCGCCCGGATCCCGGCGATTCGCGCATCTGCCACGGCCGCTGTTCCTGTCGGCGCTGCAACACTGCGAAGCACTGGTGGGCAACTCCTCCGCCGGCATCATCGAGGCTGCGAGCTTCGGGACGCCCGTGGTCAATATCGGTGACCGGCAGCGCCTGCGCGAACGCAATACCAATGTGGTAGACGTACCGGCCGACGGCGGGGCGATCGAAGTCGCGGTGCGCGATGCGCTCGGGCGCGGCAGGCAGGCATGTGACAATGTCTGGGGCGACGGCAGGGCGGGTGAGCGCATTGCCGCCGTGCTGGCGCAATTGCCGCTGGGCCCATCGGTGCTGGAAAAAACGAACACCTATTGACCGTGGCTTCTGGATCTTTGCCCAAACTGCTGATTCTTGGTGCCGGCGGCCATGGCCGGGTGGTTGCCGACGCAGCGCAGCGCCAGGGAGCCTGGCGGGTCGTGGAGGCCACCGACCGGGACCCCGCACGCTGCAGCGGAGAACTGATTGCCGGTGTATCCCGGGTAGAGCCCCGCGGTGCGCTTGCAGGGGCCGTGGCTGTGCACGTTGCCATCGGTGATGGTCGCGCACGCCAGGCGGAGGCTGCTACCCTGGATCCGGAATCCCTGTCCACGGTTGTTCACCCCCAGGCCAGTGTCTCCCCCCACTCCAGCGTGGGACCGGGCTGCTTCGTCGCTGCCCAGGCTGTGGTGGCACCCGGTGCCCGGCTGGGCGCGGGCGTGATCGTCAACCATGGTGCCGTGGTTGACCACGATTGCGAAGTCGGCAGCTTCAGCCATGTCGCGCCGCAGGCCGCCCTGGGGGGTGGCGTGCGCATCGGGGATCGCGTGCTCGTGGGCACGGGGGCCTGCGTGTTGCCGGGTATCCGCATCTGTGACGATGTCACCGTCGGTGCCGGCTCGGTCGTGCGAAGTCCCATCACGCAGTCCGGTGTCTATGCGGGCGTGCCCGCCAGGAGAATTCGATGACTGCCGACGAGTTTGCGGCTTTGTGCGTGAAGCCGGAAACCACGCTGCGCCAGGCGCTTGCTGCGCTGGATGCTACGGCACGCGGTGTTCTGATGGTGCTCCAGCCCGACGGCAGGCTGCGCCGCACGCTGACTGACGGTGACTTGCGCCGGGCCGCGCTGGACCACGCGTCCGACACCACGCCGGTATCGAGGTTGCCTGAACAATCCCCGCTGACGCTGGGACAGGACGCCGGGCCCGCCGCAGCCCTGGCGCTGCTGGACAAGCACCAGATCGATCACCTGCCGGTGGTGGACCCCGACGGACGTCCGGTGGACATCATCCTGCGCCGGGAACTCACCCAACGCATCTGGTTGTCGTCCCCGCACTTGGGGGCCGAGGAAACCGCCTTCGTCGAAGACGCCTTCAAGACCAACTGGATCGCCCCTCTGGGCCCCCATGTGGACGGATTCGAGCGCGAACTGGCTGCACACGTCGGTATCGGCCATGCAGCCGCAGTCAGCTCCGGAACAGCCGCCATTCACCTGGCGTTGCTGTTGCTGGGGGTCAAACCGGGTGACACCGTGTTCTGCTCGGCGCTGACGTTTGTTGGCAGCTGCAACCCCATCCTGTATTGCGGTGCCAGGCCCGTCTTCATCGATTCTGAGCCGCAGACGTGGAACATGTCCCCTGCAGCGCTGGAGCGTGCCTTCGAGTGGGCCAAGCTTGAAGGGCGACTGCCTCGCTGCGTGATCATCGTCAACCTGTATGGCCAGAGCGCGGACATGGATGCCTTGCTTCCTGTGTGCGCACGCCATGGCGTACCCGTCCTCGAGGACGCTGCCGAATCACTGGGTGCCCTGTACAAAGGCCGGGCAAGTGGCACGTTCGGCGCCATTGGGGTGTATTCGTTCAACGGAAACAAGATCATCACGACCTCGGGTGGCGGCATGCTGGTGGCCGCTGGCAAGGCGGAGATGGATCGCGCGCGCAAGCTGGCCACCCAGGCGCGCGAGCCGGCAGCCCATTACGAGCATGTGGAGGTGGGTTTCAACTACCGCATGAGCAATGTGCTGGCAGGCATCGGGCGCGGCCAGCTGCGCGTGCTGGACGAACGCGTGACCCAGCGGCGGCGTGTCTTTGACACCTACGCCCGTGCGCTGGCCGACATGCCTCAGGTGCAGTGGATGCCGGAGCCGTCCGGCTACCGGTCTACGCGCTGGCTGACCTGCTTCACCCTGGCCGGTGACCACGCGCAGGAACGGCGCGACCGGCTTCTCAGGTCGCTGGAGCGGCACTCGATAGAAGCCCGGCCGGTCTGGAAGCCCATGCAGTTGCAGCCGCTGTTTGAGGATGCGCCGTTCTTCGCGCATGCACCGGATCACGACGTCTCTGCCGGACTCTTTGAAGGAGGCGTCTGCCTGCCTTCCGGCTCCAACCTGACCGACACCCAGCTGGATCGCGTGACCGAGGAGCTGCGCCGCGCCTTGGCCCGCATAGAGGATGCCCGTGCGCCTGCCTAGGAGTGCCTTCCTCCTGCTGGCCACTGACCTAGCGCTGGTGATGCTCGCCTGGGCACTGGCGTTCTGGCTGCGGTTCAATCTGGAGGTGCCACAGGAATTCGTGGATCTGGCCTTGTCCGCCAGCCCCTGGTGCCTGCTGGCCTATGGCAGTGCCCTGTCCGTGTCCCGGGTGTACCGTCAGGTCTGGAGCTACATTGGCCTGCCCGAGTTGCGGCAGTTGACTATGGCCATCATGCTGGGTGGCCTGCTGGCGGCTGCGGCCGTCCTCATGCTGCGGCTGCCCGCGTTCCCGCGCTCGGTGCTGGTGCTGCACCCGATGATCGCCCTGGTCCTGCTGGCGGCAATCCGCGCGGTGTGGCGCACTCTGGCCGAGCGGCGGCTGGTGACCCAGGGCGGGCGCCGCCTGCTGATCGTGGGCTCCCTGCAGGATGCTGCAGATGCGTTGCGGGCCCTCAAGGGATCGCAGCAATGGCATCCCGTGGGCATCGTGTCCCCCATTGCTGCCGAAACCGGTCGCTCGATCCAGAACGTGCGCGTGATGGGGACACTCGGCGCCATGGCGAAGGTCTGTGCAGCTGCGGATGCCCGCACTGCCCTGGTGGCCAGCCCTCCGGGGTCCCCGGAACGGCGGGAGGCGCTGCTCAACGCTACCGCATCCGGCATCACCCTCCTGACGATGCCGCGTCCTGACGAGTGGCTCAAAACCGATGGCACCGGGCCGCGCAAGGTGGAACTGGAAGACTTGCTGGGCCGCACTCCGGTGCAGCTGGATGTGGCCGGACTGGCAGACCTGCTGTCTGGACAGACTGTGCTGGTGACAGGCGCGGGCGGTTCCATCGGCTCGGAGCTGTGCCGCCAGATTGCCCGCTTCGGCGTCGGGCGGCTGGTCTGCGTCGATGTGTCGGAGTTCGCCGTCTATCAGCTTGAGCAGGAGCTTCGGGAGGCACATCCCCAGATGCAGGGCTTCTATTACACGGCAAACGTCCGGGAAGCGGGCCGTCTGGAGGCCATCATGCTGCGGTACCGGCCGTCCGTGGTGTTGCATGCGGCGGCCTACAAGCATGTGCCCCTGATGGAAGATCTCAACGAAGTCGAGGCCCTGCGCACCAACGTGCTGGGCACGCTGCATTCGGCAAGGGCGGCTGGCGCTGCAGCGGCTGGCCGTTTCGTCCTGGTCTCCACCGACAAGGCTGTCAACCCCACGAACATCATGGGTGCCAGCAAGCGGCTGGCCGAACTGGTGGTGCAGGCGGTGGCTTCGGAATTCCCGGCAACCCGGTACGTCTCGGTGCGCTTTGGCAACGTGCTGGGATCCAGCGGCTCGGTGGTGCCTTTGTTCACCACGCAGATCGCCCGCGGCGGGCCGGTGACTGTGACGCACCCGGACATCGTGCGCTACTTCATGACCATTCCTGAGGCAGCGCAACTGGTGCTGCAGGCAGGCTTGATGGGGCGGTCGGGACAGATATTCGTGCTGGACATGGGCGAGGCGGTGCGCATTGTCGAACTGGCCCGCATGCTGATCCGTCTCTCGGGAAAGACCGAGCAGGACATCCCCATCACCTACACCGGCTTGCGGCCCGGCGAAAAGCTGTTCGAGGAACTGCTCGCCGATGACGAAACCACGGAGCCGACGCCGCACCCCAAGTTGCGCGTGGCCAAGACCTCGGGTGTGCGGGGCCTGGATATTGCGGGTGTCGTGCGCTGGATCGAGGACGCCGGACCAGCCCCCGAAAGTGCACAGTTGCGTCAATGGTTGCGCGTTCAGGTGCCGGAATACACGGCACGCTGACAAGCCCCGGCGGTTTTTGGGATGAAAATCGGCCTGTAGCCCCCGCCAGATAAGGCAAAGCTGCTATAAAAATAGTAGCGAATCAACCTGAAATGCCCAGCCGGGCCAGCGCATCACTCACGAGTTCCAGGCGCACCAGCGGGTTGTCCAGTTCCATGAGGCGCTGCTTGAGGGGCGTCGGAAGGGGGAGCAGTTCGCACCATCGGTTCGCCACCCATCCGCAGTCGTCCAGTTGCCAGGGAGCCTGCAGCGGCAGGCCGACTTGCGTGCCGGCCTTGAGCTCCAGCGAATCGATCAGCTTGCCAAGCGCTTGCGCCGTGGGTACCAGGTCGTCCGGCACGGCTACAGACAAGTCACTGGGCAGGCGCTCAACATCAGCAACCCACAGCCCGTGGCGTAGGCGGTCGCTGGCCGTGACGCGAAAGCGCTGGGCGCCACTGCAACGGACGATCATGAGGCCGGGTTGAGGCGTTTGCAGCTGGGCGATGGTGGCCAGCGTACCCACCCTGGAAAAGGTTTCATGGGCACCAGGCCTGCGGACTTCGTCACCCTGGGTCAGGCAGACCACGCCGAACGGGGCGCCCGCGCGATGGCATTTGCCAATCATGTCGAGGTAGCGGACCTCGAAAATGCGCAGCGGCAGCACGCCCCCGGGGAACAGCACGGCATTCAGCGGAAACAGCGGCAGCGAGGACAGTGTGAAAGCTTCGGTCGCCATCGGAATTCGGTCTTGCGCCGCTATCATCCCATGACCCAACCATTTGCGCTGCCATGATCTTCCAAATCGTTTCCTTCCTTCTTGAGGTGGCGTCGGGCTTTCTCGGTGGTGCCTGCCTGCTGCGCCTGATGATGCAGCTCCAGTACGTGCCGTTTTCCAATCCGGTGGGCAAGTTCGTCTTTGCCGTCACCGACTGGGTCGTGCTGCCCCTGCGCAAGGTGATTCCCCCGGTAGGACGGTGGGACATGGCGTCACTCGTGGCGGCGTACCTGGTGAAACTGGCGCACTTTGCGGTCCTGGTGCTGTTGCTCGGCAGGGGGCTGCTGGCATTGCCGGTCCTGGCACTGTTTGGTGTGGTTCACCTGGTGCTGTCCGGCCTGTCTGTGCTGCTGGTGGTGCACGTCATCCTGTCGTGGGTGCGTACCGGCAATCCCGTTGAAGCGCTGGTGGAGCGCCTCAGCGTCCCGTTGCTGGCGCCGCTGCGCAAGTTCGTACCACTCGTTGGTGGCGTGGACCTCTCGCCTCTGGTGGCGCTGGTGGTGTTGCAAGTCGCCGCAATCGTGGTGTCGCACCTGCAGGGGGTGCTTTTGCGCTGAGCGACTGCCTCTCGGGACGGGCTGCCGTCAGCTCAGTGCGTCTGCGGGCTGGCGCTGCAGCATGGCCAGCGCGCTGGCGATTGTCTTGCGGAGTTCGCGCCGGTCGCAGATGAAATCGATGGCGCCCTTGGTCTGCAGGAACTCTGCCCGCTGGAAACCTTCGGGCAGCGTCACGCGCACAGTGGACTCGATCACGCGCGGGCCGGCAAAGCCGATCAGTGCCTTGGGCTCGGCGATCACCACGTCACCCACAAATGCAAATCCGGCGCTCACACCGCCCATGGTCGGATCGGTGAGCACACTGATGTAGGGCAAGCCTTTTTTGGCCAGCCGCGTCAACGCGGCGTTGGTCTTGGCCATCTGCATCAGGCTCAGCAGGCCCTCCTGCATCCGCGCGCCTCCGGTGGCGGTGAAGCAGATGAAAGGCACTTTCTGTTCGACGGCGGATTCAACGCCGCGCACAAAACGCTCGCCCACCACACTGCCCATGCTTCCGCCCATGAAGTCAAACTCGAAACAGGCGGCCACCACGCTGATGCTGTGGACAGCGCCGCCCATGACTACCAGCGCGTCGGTCTCGCCCGTGTTTTCCAGGGCTTCCTTCAGACGTTCGGGGTACTTTCGGCTGTCCTTGAACTTCAGCGCATCCACTGGCAACACTTCCTGGCCGATCTCGTAGCGGCCTTCAGCGTCCAGAAAGGCATCAAGCCGTGCGCGAGCGCCAATGCGGTGGTGGTGGCTGCACGTGGGGCAGACGTTCTGGTTTTGCTCCAGGTCGGTCTTGTAGAGCACGGTCTCACAGCTTGGACACTTGACCCAAAGGCCTTCGGGCACCTGACGGCGCTCGGTCGGGTCGGTCTGCTGGATCTTGGGCGGCAGAAGTTTCTCAAGCCAACTCATCTGGAGCTCCTTGTGTGGGGCAGGGCTGCATTATGCGTCGAGCGCTTCGCGGATTTCGCGCAGGAAGGCCGCCGCCACCGGCGCCACCTTGGCGCGTGGCTGGTCTTCAATCAGCTGGATGATGCGGCTGCCAATGACCACCGCGTCCGCCACGCGGCCCACGGCTTTTGCGGTGTTGGCGTCGCGGATGCCAAAGCCTACGCCCACTGGCACGCTCACATGGGTGCGGATGCGCGGCAGCATTTGCTCCACCGCACCGGTGTCCAGGTGGCCAGCACCGGTTACGCCCTTGAGCGAGACGTAGTACACGTAGCCGCTGGCCAGGCGCCCGACGAGCGCCATGCGCGCGTCCGTGCTGGTGGGGGCCAGCAGGAAAATGAGGTCCAGTCCCTGCGCTTTCAGGCGGGCCGAAAAGTCTTCACATTCTTCGGGCGGGTAGTCCACGATCAGCACACCGTCCACGCCGGCCGCCGCCGCGTCGCGCACGAACGCGTCGGCTCCGTGCTTCAGGTCGTAGCGCTCAACCGGGTTGGCGTAGCCCATCAGCACCACGGGCGTGGTGGCGTCGCGTTGACGGAAGTCCCGCACCATCGTCAGCACCTGGGCGGTGCCGATGCCCAGCGCCAGGGCCTTCTCGCCAGCCTTCTGGATGACAGGGCCGTCGGCCATGGGGTCGGAAAACGGTACCCCGAGTTCAATGATGTCGGCACCGGCATCCACCATGGCGTGCATCAGTTCGGGGGTGACGCCGGCGAACGGGAAGCCTGCGGTTACATAGGGAATCAGCGCCTTGCGGCCTTGCGCCTTGAGCGCCTGCAGGGTGTTGGCAATGCGGCTCATCGAACCACCTGCATGGGTTGTTCCTGACCCTTGACCGACTGGCCGCGGCAACTGGGGCGGCAGTAGAAGTCGGCGTTGCTCAGGTCGGCCACGGTGCCGATGTCCTTGTCGCCCCGGCCCGACAGGTTGACCAGGATGCTCTGGTCCGGCCGCATGGCTTTTGCCAGCTTCATCGCGTGGGCCACCGCGTGGCTCGACTCCAGCGCGGGGATGATGCCTTCGGTGCGGCACAGGTAGTGGAAGGCCTCCAGCGCTTCCCTGTCGGTCACGCCCACATATTCCGCGCGGCCAATGTCCTTGAGCCAGGCGTGCTCGGGGCCCACGCCTGGGTAATCCAGGCCGGCGCTGATGCTGTGGGTTTCGGTGATCTGGCCGTTGTCGTCCTGCAGGATGTAGGTGCGGTTGCCGTGCAGCACGCCGGGGCTGCCGCGCTGCAACGACGCGGAGTGGCGGCCGCTGTCCAGCCCTTCCCCGGCGGCTTCCACGCCGATCAGGCGGGTTTTGGCGTGCGGGATATAGGGGTAGAAGATGCCCATCGCATTGCTGCCGCCACCCACGCAGGCCACCACGGCATCGGGCTGGCCGCCGTTGAGGAATTCGGGCATCTGGGTCAGGCATTCCTCGCCGATCACGCTCTGGAAGTCGCGGACCATCATCGGGTAGGGATGCGGGCCGGCCACAGTGCCGATGATGTAGAAGGTGTTCTCCACGTTTGTGACCCAGTCGCGCATGGCCTCGTTGAGCGCGTCTTTCAGCGTCTTGCTTCCCGACTCGACTGGCACCACGGTGGCGCCCAGAAGCTTCATGCGGTAGACATTGGGGCTCTGTCGCTTGACGTCTTCGCTGCCCATGTAGACCACGCATTCCAGCCCGTAGCGGGCGCAGATGGTGGCAGTGGCCACGCCGTGCTGGCCCGCGCCGGTTTCGGCGATCACGCGCGGCTTGCCCATGCGCCGGGCCAGCATGGCCTGGCCGATCACGTTGTTGATCTTGTGGGCGCCGGTGTGGTTCAGGTCCTCACGCTTGAGGTAAATCTGCGCGCCGCCCATTTCACGGCTCGTGCGCGCGGCGTGGTAAATGGGCGAGGGCCGACCGACAAAGTGTTTCAGTTCGTAGCGAAATTCGGCCAGGAAGTCAGGATCGTGCTGGTACCTGGCGTAGGCCTCGCGCAGTTCGCTGATGGCGTGGGTCAGAGTTTCGCTGACGAAGCTGCCGCCGTATTTTCCGAAGTGGCCTGTCGGGTCAGGTTGGTGGTATCCGGTCATGTTGTCCTGCAAGTTGTGCGTCTGCCGCGCGCACGGCGGCAACGAATTCATGGATCTTGCGGGCGTCCTTGATGCCTTTGGCGGCCTCGACGCCCGAGCTCACATCAACGGCCAGCGTGGGGCAACGCGGCCTAACTTGCAGAATGCCATCGGTCACGTTTGCAGGCGTGAGTCCACCAGACAAAACGAGGTGAGAGCTGACGTTTGCTGGAAGACGTGACCAATTGAATGTTTTTCCGCCGCCACCGTAGCCGTCGACAAGGGCGTCGAGCAGGATGGCGTTGGCTTTTGAGAAGTCCGAACAGAATTTTACCAAGTCGAACGGCGTGGCCTGGTCGAGCGGGATTCGCGCCGCGCGCAGCCACGCACGTGCACCGTGTCCCGTGGCCAACGCGCAGTCGGCGGGACTTTCATCACCATGAAACTGGACTGCAGCCCCCGCTATTTCTGAACATGCCGCTATAACTTTTGTAGCATCTTCATTGACAAACAGCAGCACAGGGGTCACGAAGGGTGGCAGCCGGCGGGCGAGCTCGGCTGCCCGCGCGGGCGTGACATGGCGAGGGCTCCTGTCGTACAGCACAAAACCTACAGCGTCGGCGCCGGCTGCAACGGCAGTATCCACGTCCTGCTCTCGTGTCAGGCCGCAGATCTTGATGCGTGTGCGCAGCTGGCTCATGGCAGCCAATCATACGCAGCTGTGCGCCACGGCAAGTCCCATTTTGCGTCGTACACCTGTCCCAGAAAATACAGGCCGTCGGGTGAAAAGGTAGGAGCGGCGGCATCGCGGTTGCGTGCGTTCAACACATCACGCATCCACACAACCGGCTGATGACCCTGACCGATGGCCACCAGGCAGCCCATGATGTTGCGGATCATGTGGTGCAGAAAGGCGTTGGCCTCGAACTCGAAGCGCCAGTAGGCGCCACGCCTGGCAATGGCGATCCGGTTCATGGTCTTGACCGGTGATTTTGCCTGGCAGGCCGAGGCGCGGAAGGATGTGAAGTCGTGCTCGCCCAGGAGCATGTTGGCCGACTCGCGCATCGCTTCTGCGTCCATCGGGCGGAACACCCAGCCAACGCGTCCTGCGTCCACGCTGGGTCGTACGGGTGACTCCAGCAGCACATAGGCATAGCGGCGGGCAGTGGCGCTGGCGCGCGAATGAAACTCGTCCGGCACCGGTTGTGCCCACTGGACTGCGATGTCGGGCGGAAGGAAGCTGTTGGTGCCGCGAACCCAGGAGAACGGCTCGCGCTGGACGGGTGTGTCGAAGTGAACCACCTGCATGAGGCCATGGACTCCGGCATCGGTCCGGCCGGCGCAAAGTGTCGATACGGATTGCGCGGTGAATTTGGCCAGCGCGGCTTCAAGCTGGTCCTGCACGGTGCGGCCGGACGGCTGGCTTTGCCAACCGTCATATGCCTGGCCGTTGTAACTTACACCGAGGGCCAGTCGCACGTCACCATCCCGCAAATTCAGGCCGGCGAGGTAGCCGGGGCCCTGAAGGTTGTCGCTGCTCAGCCCATTTCAGCGAGCATGCGCTGGGCCTTGGATTTCACGCCACCCGAAGCTTGCTCCACAACTTCACGGACTAGAGCACGGGCACCGTCTTCGTCGCCGATTGCGCGGAACTCTTCCGCCAGCGACAGCTTGGTCTCAAGCGGATCGGCGTCACCGATGCTGTCGGGCGATTGTGTCGACGGGGGGGCATCGAGATCAAGAGACAGCGCGCCGAGATCAAACTCAATCATGCCCGCGTCAGCCGGCGCCGCAGCGGACATGCCCGCAGACCCAGACGCTGGTTCAGGGGAGAAGCTCAGCCCGCTGGCCGACAGTGCCAGATCCGGCACGGACAGCTTTACGGGCTCCGGCGGAACGGGATTGGAGGGAGGCGACTTGATGGCCACCGTCGCCGAACTGAAATCCATGTCCAGGGCAGGCGGGCCATCGGGTTGTGCCTGCATGGCCACCGTCGGCTCGATGTGCAGCGGGGCTGTCTGTTCTGTCAGGCCAGGAACAGCCGACGGGGCACCCGGCTCATCATCGCCCAGGGAAAAGTCCAGATCCAGGTCAAGATCAACCGCAGCTGCCGGCTCCGACAGTTCGGGCTGGATCATCTGTGGAATGGTGCTGGACGCGAACGATGCCGCATTCATGCTGGTTGTGGCCAGTGAGGCCTGCTCAATGCCCGAAGGACGGCCGCCGGGCTGATACAGCGCATTCCCTGCGTCGACTTCGCGGCCAAGCTCGCAGACGCGCTCCCACTCGGGCCCTTCGCCCTTGGTCAGGCCAAAGGCTTCAGTGGCCACCACCTCGAAGGCCTTGTTGTCGCGCCGCTTCGCATAGATCTCCAGCAGCTTGACATGAATGGCGACTCGAGTCGAGTTGGTGCGCATGGCCTCCTTGAGGATTTCCTCGGCCTGCAGGTCGCGCCCGTACGCCAGGTAGACGTCGGCCTCGGCGACCGGGTCCACATCGCCGGCTGCGTCAAGCTGGCTTGGCGAGTACACCATGGAGGAGCCGGTTGCGCTGCCTTCGTTGGTGTCGATGCGCTGGCCACCGCTGGCCCCGAAGAAGGAGTCTGGCTGGAGACGGCTTTCGAGGAAGGAACTGTCGACCTGTGTGGCTTTCTTGCGCTGCCGGGCCCTGTAGAAGCCGAAGCCTGCCAACAGTGCGACCAGCGCACCGGCGGCTGGAAGCACCAGCGGGTTGGCCATGAGATCGTCCAACAGGCTGGTTTCGACGGGCGGGGGCGGTGCTGCGGGTTTGACCGCAGGCTTGGCTGCAACAGCCGAAGCGGCGGCGACCGGTGCTGTCGTTGGGGTGGCTGCTGCGGCGGGAGCAGGTGTCCCCGAAGCGGCGGCGGCCACCGGAGTGGCTGAAGGCGAAGAGGCCGCGGCAGACGCTGCCACAGCGGCTATCGGGGCCGATGCGGCCGCTACAGCAGATGCCGGTTTCGATGCTGCGGCAACAACCGGCTGAGCGGACGCTGCGGCCAAGGGGGCAGGGGCCGCTGCAGATGCCACGGGGGCCGGAGCCGAGGTCGCGGTTGCTGGCTTTGGTGCCACAGCCGCAGAAGCCGAGGCAGTCACAACAGCAGCGGCAGAGGCGGAAGCCGCAGCCGCAGGCCTTGAAGCCGGGGAACCCGCTGCAACGGCGAGCCCTGGTTTGCTGGCAGCGGCAACCGGAGCGGCACCTGCCGCGGCCGGACCAGCCGGGCTGCCGATCTTGCCCAGGTCGCTGATGTTCTTGGAGAGTTCGGCGACGCGCGTCGCGGCATCCTTGGCTTGCCGGTCCTTGGCGATCTGGTCTTCCTTGCCGGACTGACCCTGTGCCGATCCCTTGGATAGAGTGAGCTTGTCGGGCGCTGCGGCGGCGGGTTTCGATTCTTCGACCTGGGTCTGGACCCGGCCACCAGACTGCCGCTGGGCACTCGCCATCTGGGTGGATGGGGCTCCCTCGGCGAGCTTGCGGCGGAACTCGTTGAAGTCTTTGGCCTGGGCCACCAAGGTGCGAGAGGCGTCAGTCGACGGGACCGATGCCGCCTGTTCGGCGGATGGCATATCCAGCACCACGCCGGACTTGAGGCGGTTGACGTTGCCGGCAATGAAGGCGTCCGGGTTGGCCCGCAACATCGCAACCAGCATCTGGTCCAGCGAGACGCTGGCCGGTTTGTTGGCAGCTGCAATCTTGCCGGCGGTATCCCCCGCCTTGACGGGGACCTGGCCTCCGTCTCCGCGCAAGGGCGCCTGGGCAGTGGGCGTCGCTGACGGCGCAGGAGCGGGCGCTGACGGTGCGGCCCGCCGGTCCCGGGCTGGCGGGGCCGGGGCGCGCGCGACCGGTGCAGATGGCGTGGCCGTACGAGGCGCCACCGCCTGGGGAGCGGCCGGCAATTGGGTCGGCGCAGGCCCGCTGGCCTGCTGGCGCAGGTTGGGCGGGTCGAACAGCATCGTGTAATCGCGCACGATGCGTCCGGTCGACCAGTTGACTTCCAGGATCAGGTCAACAAAAGGCTCGGTGATGGCACGGTCACTGGCCAGCCGCAGGTAAGCCCGGCCATCGGCCCGGCGCTGCAAGGTGATCTGCAGGTTGGAAAGGGCGGCGTTGTAGTCCAGCCCGGCAGCACTGAAAGCCTGGGGCGACGCGACGCTGGTCTTGAGGCTGCCCGCCTCCTCGGTGTTGATGTCCGGAACTTCAATTTCGGCGCGCAGCGGCTCACCCAGCGCCGACTGAACCGTCATGCGGCCAAGAGCCAGGGCATGGGCATCAAACCCGGCTACGCAGGCAACCACGGCTGCCAGCGCCACGCCGGTCGCACGCCATTTTTGGGATTTCCCCATGGGATTCTGAGCCTCCATGACCCGTTCGGCAGGCAACTTTTTTCTCATCATGCGTTCACACGCCTCGACGCTGAAATCTGAAAAACGACCATAACATCAATGTTTTAGCCTGACAAGCTGAGACAGCTTCGAAGCTTGCAGCTTGCGGGTTAGCGAGTGGCCGGGCGTTGCGGATGTTGCCATACGACAACGGCCTGTAACCACAGATTACAGGCCGTCGGGATCCGCTGACGCGGCGGATTATGCGTCAAGCAGGATTCGCAACATGCGGCGCAGCGGTTCCGCGGCTCCCCAAAGCAACTGGTCGCCGATGGTGAAGGCACCCAGATATTCGGGCCCCATGGCCAACTTGCGGATGCGGCCCACGGGAATGTCGAGCGTGCCTGTCACGGCCACCGGGGTCAGGCCCTTGAGCGTGGCTTCCTTGTTGTTGGGTATGACCTTGACCCAGGCGTTGTCCGAGGCAATCAGGGCCTCGATATCGGACAGCGGCACATCCTTCTTCAGCTTGAAAGTCAGGGCCTGGCTGTGGCAGCGCATGGCGCCCACGCGCACGCAAAAGCCGTCCACCGGCGTTTCGGGCGTGCCGAAACGGGTTCCCTGCCCAAGGATCTTGTTGGTCTCCGCGCCGGCTTTCCACTCCTCGCGGCTCACGCCCCAACCGGCCTCGCCGGGTTGCTTGCCCTCCCCGAGGTCCTTGTCGATCCAGGGGATCAGCGAGCCGCCCAGCGGCACGCCGAAATTGGCGGTTTCTTCGGAGGACAGAGATTGCTGGCGTGCGAGCACCCTGCGGTCGATCTCCAGGATTGCCGATTTCGGGTCGTCCAGCAGTTGGCGCACTTCGTGATTCAGGGTGCCGAACTGGCTGAGCAGTTCGCGCATGTGCTGGGCACCGCCGCCAGACGCGGCCTGATAGGTCATGGAACTCATCCATTCGACCAGGCCCGCCTTGTAAAGGGCACCCACGCCCATCAGCATGCAACTGACGGTGCAGTTGCCGCCGATCCAGTTGCGCCCGCCCCGGTCCAGCGCGTTCTTGATGACGGGCAGGTTCACCGGGTCGAGGATGATGATGGCGTCGTCCTTCATGCGCAGTGTGGACGCGGCGTCGATCCAGTGGCCCGCCCAGCCGGCGGCGCGCAACTTGGGGAAAACCTCGGTGGTGTAGTCGCCGCCCTGCGCGGTGATGATGATGTCGCACTTTTTGAGCGCGTCGATGTCGTGCGCGTCCTTCAGGGTGGTCTCGTTCTTCGCTTGCGCGGGGGCCTTGCCGCCGGCATTGGAGGTGGAGAAGAACACGGGCTCGATCAGACCGAAGTCGCCTTCAGCCTGCATGCGGTCCATCAGGACCGAGCCCACCATGCCGCGCCAACCGACGAGGCCTACGAGATTTCCAACCTTGCTCATCACTATCGCCCTTTCAGAAAAGTTATCTGGTTTCCCCGGCTCGTCTGGGCCGGGGAGGGCGCGCGACGAACCGGAGCTGTTCTAGCCCTTGGTAATGGTTTTGGTGATGGCAGCCACAACGGCGTCACCCATCTCGCGGGTGCCGACCTTGGTGGTGCCTTCAGACCAGATGTCCGCCGTACGCAACCCCGACGCGAGCACGTCCTTGACCGCAGACTCGATCCGGTCGGCGGCTTGGGGCTGGTTGAGTGAGAAGCGGAGCATCATGGCAGCAGACAATATTGTAGCCAAAGGATTGGCAACGCCCTTGCCGGCGATGTCGGGCGCGCTGCCATGGCTGGGCTCGTACAGGCCCTGGTTGCTGGCGTTCAGGCTGGCCGAGGGCAGCATGCCGATGGAGCCGGTGAGCATGGCCGCTTCGTCCGAGAGGATGTCGCCGAACATGTTGCCCGTGACCACCACGTCAAACTTCTTGGGCGCACGCACCAGCTGCATGGCGGCGTTGTCCACGTACATGTGGTCCAGCTCGACGTCGGGGTACTGCTGACCGACCTCCGTGACCACGTCTTTCCAGAACTGGAAGGTTTCCAGCACGTTGGCCTTGTCCACGCTGGTCACGCGCTTGCTTCGCTTGCGCGCCGCCTGGAACGCCACGTGGGCAATGCGCTCGATCTCCGGCTTGCTGTAGCGCATGGTGTCAAAGGCTTCCTCGGCGCCGGGAAAGTGCCCGTCGGTCGCTGTGCGGCGGCCGCGCGGCTGCCCGAAGTAGATGTCGCCCGTGAGCTCGCGGATGATCAGGATGTCCAGCCCGGCGATCAGTTCGGGCTTGAGGCTTGAGGCGCCTACCAGTTGCTCGTAACAGATGGCGGGGCGGAAATTGGCAAACAGTCCCAGGTTCTTGCGCAAGCCCAGGATGGCCTGCTCGGGTCGCAGAGGGCGATCCAGCTTGTCGTACTTCCAGTCGCCCACGGCGCCGAACAGTACCGCGTCCGCCTCTTTGGCGAGCTTGAGTGTGGCGTCCGGCAGCGGGTGACCATGGGCTTCGTAGGCGGCGCCGCCGACCAGGGCGGATTCCATCTCGAACTTCAGGTCAAGCACCTTGAGGACCTTGACGGCCTCGGCCACGATTTCGGTGCCGATACCGTCACCCGGGAGAATTGCGATTTTCATTTGCTATGCTTTTTGTAGCGGTCTAACCAGACTGGGCGGGGGCTGCAGGCCAAAAAACCCTTGAAAATTCTTACCCAACCAGCGTCTGGGCCAGCCAGGGCTTCTGTGCGAGGCGCTGTGCCTCGAAGGCCCGTATCAGGTCGGCATGTCGCAAGGTGAGGCCGATGTCGTCAAAACCGTTGAGCAGGCAGTACTTGCGAAATGCCTGCACCTCGAACGGCAGCTCATCACCCTGTGGCTTGACGATCACCTGACGCTCAAGATCAATCGTGAGCTGGTAACCGGGGAACGCCTGCACTTCGTCAAACAACTCGGCGACACGGGACTCCGGCAGCACGATCGGCAACAGGCCGTTCTTGAAGCTGTTGTTGAAGAAGATGTCGGCGAAGCTGGGCGCAATGATGGCGCGAAAGCCATATTGGTCCAATGCCCAGGGGGCGTGCTCGCGTGAGGAGCCGCACCCGAAGTTCTTGCGGGCAATCAGGATGGAGGCGCCCTGGTAGCGCGGCTGGTTGAGCACGAAGTCCGGGTTGGGCTTGCGGGTGGCCGGGTCCTGTCCGGGGAAGCCGGGATCCAGGTAGCGCCATTCGTCAAACAAGTTGGGCCCGAAGCCCGTCTTGCGGATCGATTTGAGGAACTGCTTCGGGATGATCGCGTCGGTGTCGACGTTCTCCCGGTCCATCGGGGCCACCAGGCCCTTGTGTACGGTGAAATGTTGCATCTACTGCTTCTTCTTGGCCGCGCCTTCGAGCTTCTCGCCGGCCTTCTGGATGTCCTGGCCGACGCCCTTGACCGTGTTGCAGCCGACCAGCGACAAGGCGAACAACAAGGCGCACGTGATGGAAGCGAACTTTTTCATGGCTTTCTCTCCTTCAGGCGAATTGCCGGATGTCGACGAAGTGTCCGTGGATGGCGGCAGCCGCAGCCATGGCAGGGCTCACCAGGTGGGTGCGGCCGCCAGCGCCCTGACGGCCTTCAAAGTTGCGGTTGCTGGTGGACGCACAGCGTTCGCCCGGCTCCAGGCGGTCGGCGTTCATGGCCAGGCACATCGAGCAGCCCGGTTCGCGCCATTCAAAGCCCGCCGCCTTGAAGATCTCGTGCAGACCTTCGCGCTCGGCCTGGTCCTTCACAAGGCCAGAACCCGGCACGACCATTGCGAGCTTGATGTTCCGCGCGACTTTCTGGCCCAGCTTTTTCACCACGGCGGCGGCTTCGCGCATGTCTTCGATCCGGCTGTTGGTGCACGAACCGATGAATACCTTGTCCACGTACAGGTCGTTCAGTGCCTTGCCGGGCTCCAAACCCATGTAGGTGAGTGCCCGCTCTATCGCGCTTCGCCTGTTGGCATCCTTTTCCTTGTCGGGGTCGGGCACCCGGGCGTCCACGCCCAGCACCATCTCGGGCGAAGTGCCCCAAGTGACTTGCGGGATGAGTTGGGAGGCGTCCAGCTCGACCACCGCGTCAAACGTTGCGTCAGGGTCGGATTGCAGGGTCTTCCAGTAGGCAACGGCCATGTCCCATGCGACGCCCGTTGGCGCCAGCGGTCGGCCCCTGACGTATTCAATGGTCCTGTCGTCCACGGCGACCAGCCCGGCGCGTGCGCCGGCCTCGATGGCCATGTTGCACACCGTCATGCGGCCCTCCATGCTGAGCGCGCGGATGGCCGAGCCACCGAACTCGATCGTGTAACCCGTGCCGCCTGCCGTTCCGATCTTTCCGATGATCGCCAGCACGATGTCCTTGGCTGTGACACCGGGGGTCAGCTTGCCATCCACCCTCACCAGCATGTTCTTGGCCTTCTTGGCCAGCAGGGTCTGCGTCGCCATCACATGCTCGACCTCACTGGTCCCAATGCCATGGGCCAGCGCACCGAACGCGCCATGGGTGGAGGTGTGCGAGTCGCCGCAGACCACGGTCATGCCCGGCAGCGTGGCACCCTGCTCTGGGCCGATCACGTGGACGATGCCCTGGCGTTTGGACAGGAAGGGAAAGTAGGCGGCCGAACCGAACTCTGCGATGTTCTTGTCCAGCGTGGTCACCTGCTCCTTGCTGATCGGATCGGTGATGCCGTCGTAACCGCGCTCCCACCCGGTGGTGGGGGTGTTGTGGTCCGCCGTCGCCACAATCGAGCTCACGCGCCAGACCTTGCGCCCTGCCTCGCGCAAGCCTTCGAAGGCCTGGGGGCTCGTCACTTCATGAACGAGATGGCGATCGATATAGAGGACGGAGGTGCCGTCTTCCTCGGCTCGGACGACGTGCTCGTCCCAAATCTTGTCGTACAGGGTGCGTGACATCAGTGGTTTCCCGGGAGGAAGGCGATTTTAGCCCGCCCCAACAAAAAACCCCGGCCATTGGCCGGGGTTCCCGTGCGTGCCTACGGCCCGGTCAGCGCTGGCTGATGGGCAGGACGTCCCGCTTGACTGCGCCGGTGAAGAGCTGGCGTGGACGCCCGATCTTGTATTCCGGGTCGCCAATCATCTCGTTCAGCTGGGCGATCCAGCCGACGGTGCGCGCCAGGGCGAAGATGCCGGTGAACAGGTTGACCGGGATGCCGATCGCACGCTGGACGATGCCGGAGTAGAAGTCCACGTTGGGGTAGAGCTTGCGCTGCACGAAGTAATCGTCCTCCAGGGCAATCTTTTCCAGCTGCTTGGCCAACTTGAACAGCGGGTCGTTTTCCAGGCCAAGTTCGGCCAGCACCTCGTTGCAGGTCTCCTGCATGAGCTTGGCGCGGGGGTCGTAGTTCTTGTACACGCGGTGACCAAAGCCCATGAGCTTGACGCCGGAATTCTTGTCCTTGACCTTTTCCATGAACTCGCCGACCTTGGACACGCCACCCTGGCGCTGGATGTCCTCCAGCATGTTGAGGCAGGCCTCATTGGCGCCGCCGTGCGCCGGGCCCCACAGGCAGGCCACGCCGGCCGCGATGGCGGCGAACGGATTGGTGCCGGAAGATCCGCACAGGCGAACGGTGGAAGTCGAGGCGTTCTGCTCGTGGTCGGCGTGGAGGATGAAGATGCGGTCCAGTGCGCGCTCGAGCACCGGGTTGACCACGTAGTCCTCGCAGGGAGTGCCGAACATCATGCGCAGGAAATTGCCCGAATAGCTCAGGTCATTCTTGGGGTACATGAAGGGCTGGCCAACGCCGTACTTGTAGGCCATGGCCACGAGCGTGGGCATTTTGGCGATCAGGCGGATTGCGGCCACTTCACGGTGCTGCGGGTTGTTGATGTCGGTGCTGTCGTGATAGAAGGCCGACAGCGCGCCCACCAGCCCGGTCATCACGGCCATCGGATGGGCATCGCGGCGGAAGCCGCGCAGGAAGAACTGCATCTGCTCGTTCACCATCGTGTGGTTGGTCACGAGCTTGTGGAAATCCTTTCGCTCCTGCTCACGCGGGAGCTCTCCCTTGAGCAGCAGGTAGCAGGTGTCCAGGTAATCGCAGCTGGTGGCCAGTTGCTCGATCGGATAGCCCCGGTACAGCAACTCGCCCTTGTCACCATCAATGTAGGTGATGGCCGATTGCGTGGCCGCAGTCGACAGGAAACCGGGGTCGTAGGTGAACATGCCGGTTTGCGCGTACAGCTTGCGGATGTCAACGACATCGGGTCCGATGCTGCCGTGGTATACGGGCAGGTCAACGCTAGGGCTGCCGTTGCTGAACGACAGCGTGGCCTTGGTGTCAGCGAGTTTCATGGTCATTTCCTTCTGTTTCTAGCCCTTCAACCGGAGTGCTGCGGGGACGGTGCGGCCCCACGCAGCAATTCCAGCACTTGTCTTGCTTCAATTGTCATTGTGTCGTCCCCTGGTTCCCGCCGCCGAAGCAGCAGGTCCAGCAGGTCGTTGTCTGCCAAATCCATCAAGGTGCCCAGACCGCGTGCCTGCGACACCGTCAAGCCAGATTCATGCCTGGCAAAGAAGCGCTCGATGAACAGGTCGTTTTCCAGCAGGCCCCGGCGACACCGCCATCGCAGCTTGCTGAGCGACCGTTCATCCAGCGGTTCATCCTTCATGGCGGTTTCTACACGGCCCGCCGGACCATCAGTTCCTTGATCTTTCCGATCGCCTTGGTCGGGTTCAGACCCTTCGGGCAGACGTCGACGCAGTTCATGATGGTGTGGCAGCGGAACAGGCGGTAGGGGTCTTCGAGGTTGTCCAGCCGCTCGGCAGTGGCCTGATCGCGGCTATCGGCGATGAAGCGGTACGCCTGCAGCAGGCCGGCTGGCCCCACGAACTTGTCCGGGTTCCACCAGAAGCTGGGGCAGCTGGTGGAACAGCTCGCACACAGGATGCATTCGTACAGGCCGTTGAGCTCGTCGCGCTCTTCGGGCGACTGCAGGCGTTCCTTCTCAGGAGGGACCTCCTCGTTGACCAGATATGGTTTGATGGAGTTGTACTGTGTGAAGAATTGAGTCATGTCCACGATCAGGTCGCGGATCACCGGCAGTCCGGGCAACGGCTTGAGCACGATGGTGCCCTTGAGCGTGAGCATGTTGGTCAGGCATGCCAGGCCATTCTTCCCGTTGATGTTCATGGCGTCCGAGCCACAAACCCCCTCGCGGCACGAGCGGCGGAAGGACAGGGTCGGATCCTGGGCCTTGAGCTTCATCAGCGCGTCAAGGAGCATGCGCTCGTGGCCGTCGAGTTCGATCTCGATGGTCTGCATGTACGGCTTGGCATCCTTGTCCGGGTCGTAGCGGTAGATCTGGAAAGTGCGTTTCTGCATGGCTGTGAATCCTGGTCTTGAATCTAGGCGCTTTGGGTCGCGGGCGGAAGTACGTACTAGAACGTACGGACCTTGGGTGGCACCGAATCCACCGTCAGGGGCTTGAGCTTCACCGGCTTGTAGGCGAGGCGGTTGTCTGCGCTGTACCACAGGGAGTGCTTCATCCAGTTGGCGTCGTCCCGGCCCAACGGCGCCACCGGGTCGTCGGCAGGCCGCTCATAGTCTTTCACGGTGTGTGCGCCACGGCACTCCTTGCGGGCTGCTGCAGAGACCATCGTGGCTTGCGCGCACTCGATCAGGTTGTCCACTTCGAGCGCCTCGATGCGTGCCGTGTTGAACACCTTTGAGGTGTCCTTCAGCCCGATGGCCTGGACCCGCTCGCGCAGGCCAGCGATCTTGCCGACACCCTCGTCCATGCTGGCCTGGGTGCGGAAGACGCCAGCGTGGAGCTGCATGCTGGCCCGGATGTCGTTGGCCACGTCCTGCGCGTACTCGCCGTTGGCGGCACTGTCCAGGCGCGCCAGTCGTGCCAGCGTGCGGTCTGCGGCGTCTGCAGGCAGGGGTTTGTGGTTCTTTGTGCGGCTCGCAAACTCGACAATGTGGTTGCCTGCCGCACGGCCAAAGACAAGCAGGTCCAGCAGCGAGTTGGTACCCAGCCGATTGGCGCCATGCACGCTGACGCAGGAACATTCGCCCACGGCGTACAAACCGTTCACCACCGCGTTGTCGTCCCCGTTCTTCTGCACCACCACCTGACCGTTGATGTTGGTCGGGACCCCACCCATCTGGTAGTGGATGGTGGGGACCACGGGGATGGGCTCCCGCGTGATGTCGACATTGGCGAAGTTGATGCCGATCTCGTACACGGAAGGCAGGCGCTTGTGGATGGTCTCCGCACCCAGATGGTCCAGCTTGAGCAGGACGTAGTCCTTATTGGGGCCACAGCCACGCCCCTCCTTGATTTCCTGGTCCATGGAACGCGACACAAAGTCGCGGGGAGCCAGGTCCTTCAGTGTGGGGGCGTAGCGCTCCATGAAACGTTCGCCGTTGCTGTTGAGCAGGATGGCGCCCTCTCCGCGGCAGCCTTCGGTCAGCAACACGCCGGCTCCAGCCACACCTGTCGGGTGGAACTGCCAGAACTCCATGTCTTCCAGCGGAATGCCGGCTCGCGCCGCCATGCCCAGGCCGTCGCCGGTGTTGATGAAGGCATTCGTGGAGGCGGCGAAAATGCGGCCGGCGCCACCAGTGGCCAGCAGGGTGGTCTTGGCTTCCAGAATGTGCAGATCGCCGGTTTCCATTTCGAGCGCGGTCACGCCCACCACGTCGCCGTCGGCGTCACGGATGAGGTCCAGGGCCATCCATTCGACGAAAAAGTTGGTCCGGGCCTTCACGTTCTGCTGGTACAGCGTATGCAACATGGCGTGGCCAGTGCGGTCGGCGGCCGCGCAGGCGCGCTGAACCGGCTTCTCGCCATAGTTGGCGGTGTGACCACCAAAGGGGCGCTGGTAGATGGTGCCGTCCGGATTGCGGTCGAATGGCATGCCCATGTGTTCCAGGTCGTAGACCACCTTGGGTGCTTCACGGCACATGAATTCAATCGCGTCCTGATCGCCCAGCCAATCCGAGCCCTTGACGGTGTCGTAGAAGTGGTAGTGCCAGTTGTCTTCAGACATGTTGCCCAGCGATGCACCGATGCCACCCTGCGCTGCGACGGTATGGGAACGTGTGGGGAACACCTTGGACAGCACGGCCACGTTCAGGCCGGCCCGTGCAAGTTGAAGCGAGGCACGCATGCCGGAGCCGCCCGCGCCGACGATGACGACGTCGAACTTGCGCTTGGTAATGGAGTAACTCATGATTTGAAGTCCAGGATTTCGGTGCGGTGGTTCACAGGCGCCACAGGACCTGGATGGCCCAGCCTGCACAGGCGACCAGCCAGACGATGGAGAACACCTGCAGCGACAGGCGAAGTCCGACGGGCTTGATGTAGTCCATCCAGATGTCGCGCACGCCGACCCAAGCGTGCCACAGCATGGCAATGATGACGGTGAAGGTAAGGACCTTCATCCACTGGGCAGAGAAAATGCCCGCCCATTTCATGTATCCGATCTCGCCGCGGGTGAACAGCACCTGCGCCAGCAGGACGATGGTGAACAGCGCCATGAGCGCTGCCGTGACGCGCTGGCTGAGCCAGTCGCGCAATCCGTAATGCGCGCCGACGACGATGCGCTTGGAGCCGTAGTTCACTGACATATTGGGGTTCCGATCCGGTTAATACGCGCCAAAAAGCTTGGCACCCAGCGCAGCGGTGAGCACGATGCCCAGGCCCAGCGTCACGAGTGCTGAGCTGCGGCCGAACTCCTTGCTCACGGCGTGGCGTGCGTCCATCCAGAGATGGCGCAATCCGGCGATGAAGTGGTGCAGGTATGCCCAGATCAGTCCCAGCGCCACCAGCTTGATGAACCAGCCAGGGAAAATCCACATCCCTGCACCGAACGCAGACTTGAACCTGGCGAACGAGAACTCCGAGGAAATCGAGGTGTCAAACAGCCAGATGATGAAAGGCAGCATCAGGAACATCGCCAGACCGCTTACGCGGTGCAGGATCGAAACCCACCCCGCAGGCGGCAGTCGGTAAGTGGTGAGGTCCTTGAATGCGTTGATGTTGCGGAATTCGGGCCGCTTGCGGGTCAGTTCGGACATGACGGATGCTTTCGTGGATGGAACCGCTTGAGAAATCAACTTGGGCAAACAACCCAAAATTCTATTGCAACGCAGCAAGCTGACACGAGGGTTGCAGAAAATGCCCGGTCAGTTCAGGTCGTTGCGGTAGTGGTGAGTGTCCGTCCGGTACAGGCCGCGCCGCAGTTCCATCGGTGCGTCGTTGTAGGTGTATGCGACGCGTTCAACGCTCAACAGAGGGGTGGCGGATGCCACCTCCAGGAGCTGCGCTTGCGCGGCATCTGCCAGGACCGCCCGCAGGCGCTCTTCGGCCCGGACCATGCGCACACCGAAGTCCACTTCGTACATCGCGTAGGTGGGGCCAGGGTAACCGGCGATCTGTTCGGCAGTCAGGCCCTTGAAGGCAGCGCCGGGCAGCCACAGGTCCTCGAGGATGGTGGGCACACCGCCCAGCGAGAGCACGCGTCGCACCTGCAGCACCGCATCCGACGGACGCAACGACAGGGCGCGGGCAACTTCGACGGTGGCGCGAACGCGCCGGACGTCGATCACCCGGCGCTGGGCCGGCCCCTCGCTGTCGAGGTCGCCACGATCAGGCATCAGGCGCAGAAATCGGTATTGGACATGCCGTTCGGAGTGGGTCGCGACAAATGTGCCTTTGCCCTGGCGGCGAACCACCAGATTCTCGGCGGCGAGCTCGTCGATGGCCTTTCGCACCGTTCCCTGGCTGACGCGAAACCGGGCCGCAAGCTCCATCTCGCTGGGGATGGCCTCCCCGGGCTTCCACTCGCCGTTTTCCAGGCTCTGCAGGATCAGGCCTTTTATCTGCAGGTACAGGGGGCTGAACGCTGGTTGTGGCAGTTGCCCCTGCGCGCTCGGGGCCACGCCCGCGGCCCCAGCCGGCAGCTGACTCGTGGGAAGGGTGGGCGTGGTGGACATCGGGCAATCATATCTTATATAAGACATAAGACAAATTGACTTCTTGGGGTATTCAAGGGTAAACTCTAGGGCTGTTCCGACGCGCGCGTGTCGCGTCCTCCCGAGCTGAATTGCGCCACTTTTACATCACTTCCTGGAGTTCACCATGAGCAAAAAGCCCGTCCGAGTTGCCGTCACAGGCGCTGCTGGCCAGATCGGTTACGCCTTGCTGTTTCGCATCGCCTCAGGCGAAATGCTGGGCAAAGACCAACCCGTCATCCTGCAACTGCTCGAAGTGCCAGTGGAAGGGCCGCAAAAGGCGCTCAAGGGCGTGATGATGGAACTTGACGACTGCGCCTTCCCGCTGCTGGCCGGCATGGAAGCCCACAGCGATCCGATGACGGCCTTCAAGGACACGGACTACGCGCTGCTGGTGGGTTCAATGCCCCGCAAGGCCGGGATGGAGCGTGCCGAACTGCTGTCCATCAATGGCAAGATTTTCATTGGCCAGGGGCAGGCCCTGAATGCTGTGGCCAGCCGTGATGTCAAGGTGCTCGTGGTCGGCAATCCCGCCAACACCAACGCCTACATCGCCATGAAGAGCGCGCCGGACCTGCCGCGCAAGAACTTCACTGCCATGCTCAGGCTGGACCACAACCGCGCCCTCAGCCAGATTGCCGCCAAGACCGGAAAGGCCGTGGCCGGTATCGAGAAGCTTTGCGTCTGGGGCAACCATTCGCCCACGATGTATGCCGACTACCGGTTTGCCAGCATCGAGGGCGTCAGCGTCAAGGAAATGATCAACGACCAGGACTGGAACGCCAACACGTTCCTGCCCACCGTGGGCAAACGCGGCGCAGCCATCATCGAAGCGCGCGGCCTGTCTTCAGCGGCATCGGCGGCCAACGCGGCGATTGACCACATGCGCGACTGGGCACTGGGTACCAATGGCAAATGGGTCACCATGGGCATTCCGTCGGATGGCTGGTACGGTATCCCCAAGGACACCATGTTCGGCTTCCCGGTGACCTGCGCCAACGGCGAGTACAAGGTGGTCGAAGGTCTGGCGATTGACGAGTTCAGCCAGGGCTGCATCAACAAGACCCTCAAGGAGCTGCAGGACGAACAGGCCGGCGTGGCCCACCTGCTGTAACGCCAAGTGAACCACCCGCGCGACGTGCTGTTGGGCTCGCAGGCAGGGGGCGTCTTCCTGCCTGTCTGCGACCACTACAGCGGCGTCGAAGCACGGATGCGCAAGAGCCTGCTGCTGCAGGCCGAAATGACGGCCGAGTTTGGTGCCTGCGTTTTTGATGTCACGCTCGACTGCGAGGACGGCGCTCCCGTGGGTGGCGAATCCGACCACGCACAACTGGTGACGGCGCTGGCCCTGGAGGCGCAAGCCGGAGCGCGCGTGGCCGTTCGCGTCCATCCTGTGGACCATCCGGCGTTTGAAGCGGACGTGGCCACCATCGTCGGTCGCGCCGGACATCGGCTGGTGCACATCATGGTGCCCAAGGTCGAATCCCCTGCGGACGTCCAGCGTGCAGTGCAGGCGGTCGATGATGCCGGCGCACCGCAGCTTGCTGTTCATGTGCTGATCGAATCTCCGGCTGCCGTCCACAGGGCGTTTGACATTGCCGCGCACCCCAGGGTGCAGTCCATGAGTTTCGGCCTGATGGACTTCGTCTCGGCTCATGGAGGCGCCATCCCGAAAGAAGGCATGTCCGCGCGCGGCCAGTTTGAGCACCCCCTGGTGGTGCGCGCCAAACTGGAGATCGCGTCTGCCTGCCATGCCCATGGCAAGGTGCCTTCGCACGGAGTAGTCACGGAATTCAGCGATGCGCAGGCGCTTCAGGGGGCTGCCAGACGAGCGGCACGTGAGCTTGGCTATACCCGCATGTGGAGCATCCATCCTGCGCAGATCAGGCCGATTCTCATGGCGTTTGCCCCTTCCGTCGACGAGGTGGCCCAGGCAGAGGAAGTCGTGCTGGCAGCGCAGGCCGCAGACTGGGCGCCGGTAAGTCTCTCGGGCCAGTTGCACGACCGGGCGAGTTACCGGTATTTCTGGCAGGTGCTGGAGCGGGCGCATCGCACCGGGCGGGCTGTGCCTTCCGGCGTGCGCAGCCTGTTTGAGGCGCCTGCTCTTCGCTAGAACCAATGGAGACACCATGAAACACGTTGCTGCTGTCGTGACCGCCCTGGCCTTGTCGGTTTCTCCCACTCTGGTGTCGGGCCAAAGTTCGCCTGCAGCGGGACCGGGCGCCAAGGCCACTGCGGCCAAACCCCGTTTGGCGCGAACCGCGATCAAGGCGGTCGAGGAGCGCACGCCCGTCGATGACGACCCCTCGATCGTCCTGTCCGAGGCAGAGCTGGACATTGCCCGGCGAGTCCACACCGGCGTGATTCCGTGTGAACTGGGAGCGTCTGTCAGTGTGATCGCATCACGGCGGGAGGGCTTTTTCGTGGTGCAGACCGGCAAGCACCGGTTCCGCATGCACCCGGTGGAAAGCCGCACAGGCGCCATTCGCCTGGAAGATCCCCATCGAGGTGCCTTGTGGTTGCAATTGGGCAACAAGTCCATGCTGATGAGCCAGAAGCTGGGCATGCGTCTTGCTGATGAATGCAAGACGTCGCAGCAGGCAGCAGTGGCAGAAGAACTGCTCCGCAACCCCGTGCCCAGCATCCTGGACGCCCCGCCACCGGCCGCCGCACCCGCGGCGGCCTCCCCCGCATCTGCGGCCCGTTGACCCGGCCGCTACCGATTGACTGAAACAGGAGAAAGCCATGCTCAAGACCTACCGTGAACACGCCGCTGAACGCGCCGCGCTCGGCATCCCCCCGCTGCCCCTGACGGCCCAGCAGACCGCTGACCTGATCGAACTCGTCAAGGCCCCGCCCTCAGGCGAAGACGCCTTCCTGATGGACCTGCTGACCCACCGCGTGCCGCCGGGTGTGGACGATGCGGCCAAGGTCAAGGCCAGCTTCCTGGCTGCGGTGGCACATGGCGACATCACCGTCGGGCTGGTCTCCAAGGCCAAGGCCACCGAACTGCTGGGCACCATGGTGGGCGGCTACAACGTCAAGCCGCTGATCGACCTGCTGGACGACAAGGATGTGGCCGCCGTGGCCGCGGCGGCGCTCAAGAAGACGCTGCTGATGTTCGACTTCTTCCACGACGTGGCCGAGAAGGCCAGGGCCGGCAACGCGTTTGCCAAGGACGTGATGCAGAGCTGGGCCAACGCCGAGTGGTTCACCAGCCGCCCCGAAGTGGCCAAGAAGATCACCGTGACCGTGTTCAAGGTGACGGGCGAGACCAACACCGACGACCTGTCGCCCGCGCCCGACGCCTGGAGCCGGCCCGACATTCCGCTGCATTACCTGGCCATGCTCAAGAACGCCCGGCCCGGCATCACGCCCGAGGAAGACGGCAAGCGCGGCCCGATGAAGTTCATCGAAGAGCTCAAGAAAAAGGGCAATCTCGTCGCCTACGTGGGCGACGTGGTGGGCACCGGGTCGAGCCGGAAGTCGGCCACCAACAGCATCATCTGGGGCTTTGGTGAAGACATCCCGTTTGTGCCGAACAAGCGCTTTGGTGGTGTGACACTGGGCGGCAAGATCGCACCGATCTTCTTCAACACCCAGGAAGACTCCGGCGCGCTGCCGATTGAAGTGGACGTGTCCAGCTTCAACATGGGCGACGTGATCGACATCTATCCCTACGACGGCAAGATCGAAAAAGACGGCGAGGTGGCCGCCACCTTCCAGCTCAAGAGCGATGTGCTGTTTGACGAGGTGCGCGCAGGCGGCCGCATCAACCTGATCATCGGCCGCAGCCTGACGGCCAAGGCCCGCGAGTTCCTGGGTCTGGCCGCCAGCACGGTGTTCCGCCTGCCCACGGTACCCACCGCCACCAAGGCCGGCTTCACGCTGGCACAGAAGATGGTGGGCCGCGCCTGCGGCCTGCCGGTGGTGGGCGGCGTGCAGCAGGGCATCCGTCCCGGCACGTACTGCGAGCCCAAGATGACCACCGTGGGCAGCCAGGACACCACTGGCCCGATGACCCGGGACGAACTGAAAGACCTGGCCTGCCTGGGCTTCAGTGCCGACATGGTGATGCAGTCGTTCTGCCACACCGCCGCTTACCCCAAGCCGGTGGACGTGAAAACCCACCGCGAGCTGCCGGCCTTCATCAGCAACCGCGGTGGCGTGGCCCTGCGCCCCGGCGACGGTGTGATCCACAGCTGGCTCAACCGCCTGCTGCTGCCCGACACCGTGGGCACCGGCGGCGACAGCCACACGCGCTTCCCCATCGGCATCAGCTTCCCGGCCGGCTCCGGACTGGTGGCCTTCGGTGCGGCCACCGGCGTGATGCCGCTGGACATGCCCGAGTCGGTGCTGGTGCGCTTCAAGGGCAAGATGCAGCCCGGCATCACCCTGCGCGACCTGGTGCACGCCATTCCCTACTACGCCATCAAGCAGGGCCTGCTGACTGTTGCCAAGCAGGGCAAGATCAACGAGTTCTCCGGCCGCATCCTGGAAATCGAAGGACTGCCGGACCTGAAGGTGGAGCAAGCCTTTGAGCTGAGCGACGCCTCGGCCGAGCGCTCCGCCGCTGGTTGCACCGTCAAGCTCAACCCGGCGCCGATCAAGGAGTACCTCAACAGCAACATCGTGCTGATGAAGAACATGATCGCCGACGGCTACCAGGACAAGCGCAGCCTGGAGCGCCGCATCAAGGCGGTGGAAGCCTGGCTGGCCAAGCCCGAGTTGCTGGAGGCCGACAAGGACGCCGAGTACGCCCATGTCATCGAGATCAATCTCGATGAACTGAAGGAGCCGGTGCTGTGCTGTCCGAACGACCCGGACGACGCCAAGTTGCTCAGCCAGGTCGAGGGCGTGAAGATCGACGAAGTCTTCATCGGCTCGTGCATGACCAACATCGGCCACTTCCGCGCGGCTTCCAAGCTGCTGGAAGGCCGGCGTGACATTCCGGTCAAGCTGTGGGTGGCCCCGCCGACCAAGATGGACGCGGCCGAGCTCACCAAGGAAGGCCATTACGGCGTGTTCGGCACCGCCGGTGCCCGCACCGAAATGCCGGGCTGCAGCCTGTGCATGGGCAACCAGGCCCAGGTGCGCGAAGGCGCCACGGTGGTCAGCACCAGCACCCGCAACTTCCCCAACCGCCTGGGCAAGAACACCAACGTGTACCTGGCCTCGGCCGAACTGGCGGCCATTGCGTCCAAGCTGGGCCGCATTCCCACGGTGGCCGAGTACCAGGCCGACATGGGCGTGATCAATGCCGACGGCAGCAAGATCTACAAGTACATGAACTTTGACCAGATCGCCGAGTACCGGGAAGTGGCAGACGGCGTGACGGTGTAACCCGGATTCACGTCCCGCATGCAGGAAAGCGGCCTTCGGGCCGCTTTCTTCATTTCAGCCTCTTGCAGCGATACACGGCCTGGCTGACCTGGCAGATGGCCTGGGACGGTGTCGCACAGGCGCGGCACTGCAGCTGCCCTTCGGAGCGGACCCGGTCCATGACCCAGCCGGGGCCCAGCGCGCGACAGGCATCGCGCGCGTCGTTGCGCGCGGCAGCGACGGCAAAAGTCTCTGCCGTGGCGCGCGCCCAGCACGCCCCGCTGTCACCTTGCGCGTTGATGTCGCGGGTCTGCGCCGTCGCGCCGGAAAATCCTCCGGCCCACAGCATCAGGGCAGCGGCGACGCATGCATGAAACTTCATCCACGGATTGTCCCTGCCGCGCCGGCGCCCGTCATCCCATGTTCATGCGGGGGAAAACGCTATCAAAAACATAGCGCTCAGACCATATTCCACGGGGGCTGAGGCCACTTTTTGCTTCAAATTACGGCTCTTCGGCGCTGCGCGCGGTCCATTGCGCAGGCAATCTGGAGGCATCGTTGAACACAGCGACGAAATGACGGACTTCCCCGCCTGCGGCCGGGCGAATGGCGCTCACGGTTGCCAGCACGTCGAGCGGTTGCCCGTCCACCCGGCGGATGCGAAGCAGGCCCTGCCAGTGCGTGCGTTCGGCCAGCACTTTTTGCATGGCCATGTAGTCCGCGCTGGTGTGTTCGGAGTAACTCAGCAGCCGCACCGCTGAGGTGCCTATCAGTTCCTCCGCGCCCGCACCGAGGAAATGGCACAGTGCCCGGTTGGCGCGCAGGATGTTGAACTGCCCGTCGGTGATCAACACCCCCTGAAGCGGCGATTCGAACAGCAGGCTCTCCGGCGTGGGTGCGCCCATGGGCGTGAAGTCCTCATGTGCTTCGGTCAGCAATCCGATGAAATGCCTTCGCCCGAACTCGTCCACGAGCTCCTCTCCCCGCCCCCAGAAGGCACGGTACTGGTCGTCAAAGCACAGCATCCGGTAGCGGCACTCAAATGAAGAACCGGTGGCGAGGCAGTGGTGCACCTGGGCGATGGCCTGTTCGCGGTCCTGGGGATGCAGCCGGTTGCGGAAAAGGAAGTCGCGCCGGAAATCGTCGCCTTCGTAGCGCAGCAGGCGAAGGAAACCCTCGGAATAGGTGGTGCTGTCGGACTCGAGATCCCAGTCCCAGACGCCATCTCCGGATGCCTTGAGGGCCATGCGAAGGCGCGCGTCCTCGCGCTGCAACTGGTGGCGCTGCGCCTCAAACGCGGTGATGTCATGGGCGATGGACACCACGCCCCGCAGCCGACCCTGTTCGTCCAGCGAGCGGATGGCCGATATGCGCACACTGACGATGCGCACCGGCTTTCCCAGCAGCGGGGGGAGCCGCAAAACTTCGATCTCGTGCAGTCCGTTTTCTGCGGCCAGCCGGTCGCCCACCACGATGCTGCGCGCCACGTCGTCCGGGTAGACCTGAGAAGGCGTCTTGCCCAACACCTCGTCCTGCGTGATGCCGTAGTAGTCCTCGGCGGCGTGGTTCCAGATCACATACCGACCCTTGAGGTCGCGTACGGCCGCCGGGTCGGGCAGGGCGTCGATGATCTCGTACAGCCGTTCGCGCATCTTTACTTCGTCGTTCAGGCGCGAAAACACCAGCCGCGACAGGCTCCAGGTCAGCAAACCGATGACCACCGTGCTGAGCAGCAGGCCCAACCAGGCGCGCCAGCGCACCCCCTGGACGGAGACGATGCCCTCCTGGTTCAGGATCCAGGGCTCGGTCAGCAACGTCCACACTGAACCAACCAGCAGGAACAGGAACCCCGCCAGGCAGGCCACCTGCACCGGAGAGCGCTTCAGGGGCAGGTCGACGAGGTAAGGAGGGAGGTGGCGCATGGTGAATGCCCCGCTTGGGGAGCCTCACGCAATCTACCCGCAACCCGGAAGTCCGGCAATGCTACGAACAAAGTAGCAACCCACCGATGCATCGCGACGTCACGCCGTCGGCTGGAGCGCACCCACGACGACTTCCACGCCATTGAGCACGGCGTTGCCCGACAAAGGGTCGCGCCGGGCTTCGTCAAACAGGGCATTCAGGTTGGCGCCGGGACGCTGCGCGGCAACAGCCATCCGCGTTCCGGGCGCGTCGTGTCCCCAGCCGTGCGGCAGGCTCACCACGCCGGGCATCATTTCGTCACTGACCTGGACCTGCGCCTCAATGCGTCGATTGCCATTCCGGATAAGGGCCATGGTCCCGTCGCGCAGGCCCAGCCGCCGCGCATCGTCCGGGTGGACCAGCGCGGTGCAGCGCATCGGTCCCTTGGCCAGCAGCGGAAGGTTGTGCATCCAGCTGTTGTTGGAGCGCGTATCCCGCCGGCCGATGATCACCATGGCCGGTCTGGGTGTTTCCAGGGCCGCCGTGGCACGGGCGAGGTCTTGCACCATGCAGGCTGGCGCAATGTTGATGCGCCCACCGGGTGTGCGCAACAACTCGGGCAGGCGAGGTGCCAGCGGGCCGAGATCGATGCCGCCTTCCCGGGCCCGGATGGCTGCAATGCTCAGGCCGTGGCTTTCGGCATAGGGGCCGGTGCGCAGCGCCATCTCCAACAGGCGGTCAGGGCCGCGCATGCCCTGGGTGGCGTGCTGCAGCGTCGGGCCGCGCTCGCCCAGCCTGCGCAGCTCGTCCGCAAAGTGTTCGTCGTCCAATGCATTCACATCCGCCGACACGCCCTTTCCCTGCGCGATGGCGGCCAGCATCAGCAGGGTCTGCCATTCGGCAGGCTGGCCGGCGGGGCGTTCGAACACCGGTGCGCTGTAGCGCGCGTGGTTGCGCCAGGAGAGCTGGGGGAAGGGCACGTCGTAGTGCATGTCCTCCAGCGGAGACGGGCCGGGCAGGATCACATCCGCATGGCGGCTGGTCTCGTTCAGGTAGATGTCCATGCTGACCATGAATTCCAGCCCCTGCAGGGCCTGGCTGAGCCGCGCGCCATTGGGGGCGGACAGCACCGGATTGGCGGCCACGGTGATCAGTGCGCGCACCTGCCCCTGGCCGGGAGTTTCAATCTCTTCGGCCAGGCAGGTGATGGGGATTTCGCCCATCACCTCGGGCGCGCCGCCCACGCGGCTGGCAAAGCGCCCCGTGGTCACACCGCGTCCCGTGCCGGGTATGCCGGTGGTGTTGAAGGCAAAGGCCGCCGCCTTGGGGAACAGGGTGCCACCTTCTTCGTCAAAGTGGCCGCTCAGGATATTGAGCAGGTCGATCAGCCAGGTGTTCAGGCTTCCGTAGTCCTGGGTGCAGGTGCCCATGCGGCCATAGACGGCGGCACTGGGAGTGGTGGCCAGCTCGCGCGCCAGCCGGCGGATGGTGACGGCATCGATGCCGCAGCGCGTCGCCACGGTCTCGGGAGAGAAGGGTTGGACCGCTTCGCTCACGGCGTCCATGCCATCGAGCAGCTCGCCAATGCGGCCGGCTTTCACCAGGCCCTCGGCAAACAGCGTGTGGACCATCCCCAGGAGCAGAAACACGTCGCTGCCCGGCTGGATGAAATGGTGCTCGTCGGCCAGCGCTGCCGTCTCGGTGTGGCGCGGGTCGATCACCAGCAGTTTTCCGCCGCGCGCGCGCAGGGCTTTGGCCTTGCCGCGGAAATCGGGCACCGTCCACATGCTGCCATTGCTGGCCACCGGGTTGGCGCCCAGCACCAGCAGCCACTGGGTGCGCATAATGTCAGGCACCGGTACGCTCATCCACTGCCCGTACATCAGGCCGCTGACCAGGTGGCGCGGGATCTGGTCCAGCGTGGCGGCGCTGTAGAAGTTGCGCGTACCCAGCGCCTTGAGCAGGCGTGGCAGGTACAGCATCAGGCCGATCTTGTGGGCCGTGGGGTTGCCGGCCACCAGGCCCACGGCATTGCGGCCGTGCCCCTCCAGCACGGGTGGCAGGCGGCGCCCGATCTCGGCGAACGCTTCGTCCCAGCTGGCTGGCTCGAAGACACCGTTGCGCTTGATGAGCGGCGTGCGCAGGCGGTCGGCGTCCTCGTGCAGGTCTTTCAGCGCCACGCCCTTGGGGCAGATGTAGCCGGCGCTGAACACGTCGGCATCGTGCCCGCGGATGCTGATCACCTGCTGGTCGCGCACGGTGATCTCCAGCCCGCAGCAGGCCTCGCACAGGGGGCAGATGCGGTGGTGGGTGGTGTCGCTCATGTAAGTCGGTCCCGCGGATGAGCGGCCATCGTGCCGGTGCGGTGCGCTCCCCGCGATCACCCGCGCGACAGCTCGTGCAGCGCTGCGCGGGTGAAGTCGTCCGCGGGGAAAAAGGTCTCCAGCGCCAGCTCCTGCAGCGTCACGTCCACCGGCGTGCCAAAGATGGTGATGGTGCTGATGAAGCTCAGCATCCCGTGCGGCGTGTTCAACCTGAAAGGCATCACCACGCCGGGGTGCTCGCCCTCCAGGTGCTGGTCCGGGCCTGACGGCGCGGGATAGCCACGCAACTCTTCCAGCAACGAGGCCAGCACCGGGTCGGCCGTGGCGGCGATCTGCTGACGCAGCCGCTCGAACAGGTGCTGGCGCCACTGGCCAAGGTTGGCGATCATGGGAGCCAGGCCCTGTGGATGCAGGCTCAGGCGCAGCACATTCACCGGTGCCTGGAGCTGCGACGGGTCTGCCATCGCCATGAGGCGCGGCACCGGGGCGTTGTAGCTCACCAGGTTCCAGTGCCGGTCAACCGCGAGCGCAGGGTACGGTTCGTGCCCCTTGAGGATGAGTTCGACCGCTTCGCGCGCCGAACGCAGCGCGGGGTCGTCCAGTCCGCGTTCCCGGTACATGGGTGCGTAGCCAGCGGCCATCAAAAGGGTGTTGCGCTCGCGCAGCGGGATGCCAAGCCGTTCGGTCAGGCGCAACACCATTTCACGGCTTGGAACCGCGCGGCCGGTTTCCATGAAACTCAGGTGCCGGGTGGAGATTGCCGCCTCGTCGGCCAGATCAAGCTGGCTGAGCCGCCGGTGCTGCCGCCAGTGCCGCAGGTGGTCGCCGAAGGTCTGGCGCAACGGGGTGTGCGTGGCTGTCATGGCGATATCGTAGGCCCTGCGAGCGGCAGGGGCATGACCTCCCGGGGAATGGCCGTCCCGACCGGCGCGCCGGTGTGAGGGTCGGCGCATGGGGCGGCGCATGGGGCGGCGCCCAGCGGCTTTCTTGTATGCTGTTTGGCTTTCCCATCCCCTGACCGACAGAAGCGAGCATTCATGACCCGTGTATTCAATTTCAGCCCCGGCCCTGCAACCCTGCCCGAAGCGGTATTGCGAAAGGCCGCCGAAGAGATGATGGACTGGCGCGGCAGCGGCATGTCGGTGATGGAAATGAGCCACCGGGGCAAGGAATTCATCTCCATCCATGCCCAGGCCGAGGCCGACCTGCGCGAGCTCATGGGCATTCCCGCCAACTACAAGGTGCTGTTCATGCAGGGCGGTGCAATTGGCGAGAACGCCATCGTCCCGATGAACCTGATCGGGCGCACCGGCAGTGCCGACTATGTGATCACCGGCGACTGGTCCAAGAAGTCCATCAAGGAAGCCAAGACCTACGGCAAGGCCAATGTGGCCGCCAGTGGCGAGGCCGGCAAGTTCACTTCCATCCCGCCACGCAGCGAATGGAAGCTGGACCCCAATGCCTCCTACGTTCACATCTGCTCCAATGAGACCATCGGTGGCGTGGAATACCACTGGACACCCGACACCGGTGGCGTGCCGCTGGTGGCCGACATGTCGTCCAACATCCTGTCTCGACCGATCGATGTCAGCAAGTACGGCCTGATCTATGCCGGTGCCCAGAAGAACATGGGTCCCTCGGGAGTGACGGTGGTGATCGTGCGCGACGACCTGATCGGCCACGCGCTGCCCATCACGCCCAGCGCCTTTGACTACAAGCAGCAGGCCGACAACGACTCCATGTACAACACGCCGCCCACGTATGCGATCTACATCGCCGGGCTGGTGTACCAGCACGTCAAGTCGCTGGGTGGGCTGGCGGCCATGGAGGCGCACAACAAGGCAAAGGCCGCGGTGCTGTACAACTACCTGGACAACAGCAGCTTCTACAGCAACCCGGTGGCACCGGCCGACCGGTCGCTGATGAACGTGCCCTTCAAGCTCAAGGACGATGCGCTGGATGAGGCTTTCCTCAAGGGCGCGCAGGCCAAAGGCATGGTGCAGCTCAAGGGCCACCGTTCGGTGGGCGGCATGCGCGCCTCCATCTACAACGCCATGTCCATCGAGGGCGTGAAGGCCCTGGTGGCCTACATGCAGGAGTTCGAGAAGCAGCACGGCTGAAGCAGTTCAATGACGGCGCCCCGCGGGGCACAAGCAACATCACTACACGAGACAAGCCGCCATGACCCAGACCTTCTCCATCCTGGTCCTCAACCAGATCTCCGCCAACGGCCTCAAGCGCCTGCCCGCAGAGCGTTACACCACGGCCAAGGACATCGCGGCGCCCGACGCCGTGCTCGTGCGCTCGGCCGACATGCACGCCATGGCGATTGCACCCAGTGTGCAGGCGATCGGACGCGCCGGGGCCGGCACCAACAACATCCCGGTCAAGGCCATGAGTGCGCGCGGTGTGCCGGTGTTCAATGCGCCCGGCGCCAACGCCAACGCGGTGAAGGAACTGGTGCTGGCGGGCATGTTCATGGCGGCGCGCAACCTCCCCGGCGCGATGCGTTTCGTGGCGGGGCTGGATCCGGCGATGGCCGACATGGACAAGGCGGTGGAGGACGGCAAGAAGCACTTTGCCGGCTATGAGCTGGCCGGCCACACGCTGGGCGTGATCGGCCTGGGCAAGATCGGCTGCCTGGTGGCCGACGCGGCCATCAAGCTGGGCATGAACGTGCTGGGCTACGACCCCGAAATCACGGTGGACGCGGCCTGGAGCCTGCCCTCTCAGGTCAAGAAGGCCTCCAGCGTGGCCGAGGTGCTGAAGAACGCCCACTTTGTGACCCTGCATGTGCCGCTGCTGGACGCCACGCGCAACACGGTGAATGCCGGCAACATCGGCCTGATGAAAGCGGGCGCGGTGCTGCTGAATTTCTCGCGCGAGGGCATCGTCAACGACGACGCAGTGCTGGACGCCCTGAATGGCAAGCACCTGGGCGCGTATGTGTGCGATTTCCCCAGTGCCGCGCTGGTCGGCCAGGAGCGTGTGATTGCGCTGCCCCACCTGGGCGCTTCGACCCGCGAGGCCGAGGAGAACTGCGCGATCATGGTGGCCGACCAGCTGCGCGAGTACCTGGAGCACGGCAACATCGCCAATGCGGTGAATTTCCCCAACGTGGCCATGGCGCGGGAGTCCGCCTACCGCGTGGCCATCGCCAATGCCAATGTGCCCAACATGCTGGGCCAGATATCCACCGCCATGGCCCAGGCCGGACTGAACATCCACAACATGGTCAACAAGTCGCGCGGCGACATGGCCTACACCGTGGTTGATGTCGAAAGCCCCGTGGGCGAAGGCGTGCTGGCCGCGCTGCGGGCCATCGAGGGCGTGCTGGCGGTGCGCTACCTGCCGCAACCCTGAAACCCGCGCGGGCAAGCCCGGCAGGTCCACAATGGCGCAGGCACTGTGTGCCCCGGAGTTGCCATGAACCACGCGTTTGCCCACACCCTCAAGACCTTCCACACCGCCAGCGGCAAAACTGGCCTTTTCCACTCGTTGCCGGCACTGGCAAAGCAGTACCCCGGCATTGCGCGCCTGCCGGTGTCCATCCGCATCGTGCTCGAATCCGTGCTGCGCAACTGCGATGGCCGCAAGGTCACGCCCGCGCATGTGGAGCAGCTTGCCAACTGGCGGCCCAGCGCCGCCCGCACCGACGAGATACCTTTTGTGGTGGCGCGCGTGGTGTTGCAGGACTTCACTGGCGTGCCGCTGCTGGCCGACCTGGCCGCCATGCGCAGCACGGCCGCGCGGCTGGGCAGGGATGTCAGCGCCATCGAGCCGCTGGTGCCGGTGGATCTGGTGGTGGACCACTCCATCATGGTGGACCACTATGGCCAGAAGAATTCGCTGGACCTGAACATGAAGCTGGAGTTCCAGCGCAACCGCGAGCGCTACGAGTTCATGAAGTGGGGCATGCAGGCCTTCAGCACCTTTGGCGTCGTGCCGCCGGGTTTTGGCATCGTGCACCAGGTCAACCTGGAATACCTGGCGCGCGGCGTGCACCGGGGGAAATCCGGCACGGCAAATGCGGGCGGTGCCGCGCCCGTCTATTACCCCGACACCCTGGTCGGCACCGACAGCCACACCACCATGATCAACGGCATCGGCGTGGTGGGCTGGGGCGTGGGCGGCATCGAGGCCGAGGCCGCGATGCTGGGCCAGCCGGTGTACATCCTCACACCGGACGTGGTGGGCTTCGAGCTGACCGGGCGGATGCGCGAAGGCTGCACCGCCACCGACCTGGTGCTCACCGTCACCGAAATCCTGCGCCGGCACAAGGTGGTGGGCAAGTTCGTCGAGTTCTTTGGCGAGGGCACGCGCACGCTGGCGCTGCCGGACCGCGCAACCATTGCCAACATGGCCCCGGAGTACGGTGCCACCATGGGCTTCTTTCCGGTCGACGACAAGACGATTGACTACTTCAAGGGCACCGGCCGCAGCAAGGCCGAGATTGAGGCGTTCGAAGCGTACTTCCGCGCCCAGGGCCTGTTTGGCGTGCCCGTTGCGGGCCAGATTGACTATTCGCAGGTCATCACGCTGGACCTGGGCACCGTCACGCCCAGTCTGGCCGGCCCCAAACGCCCGCAGGACCGCATCGAGCTGGGCCAGGTCGCCAGCCAGTTCACGTCATTGTTCAGCAAGCCCAACAGCGACAACGGCTTCAACCGGCCGGCAGCGCTGCTGCACACCCGCAGTGGCATCCAGGCAGGCGGTGCCGCGAGCCCGGCCGCTGCGGTGCCGCGCAACCCGCCCACCCCCGCCGGCGCTGCCCGCATGGTGGTCGAGATGGAAAGCAACAAGCCCACCCTGGCGGCAGCGCATTCCGAGGCGCTGCCAGCGACCCTGGCCACCAGGGGCATCACCATCGGCAATGGCGACGTGCTGATCGCCGCGATCACCAGTTGCACCAACACGTCCAACCCCAGCGTGCTGCTGGCCGCGGGACTTCTGGCCAAAAAGGCGGTGGAGGCCGGCCTGAAGGTGCAGCCGCACATCAAGACCTCGCTGGCGCCGGGTTCGCGCATCGTCACCGAATACCTCACACAGACCGGATTGCTGCCCTACCTGGAAAAGCTGGGCTTTGCGGTCGCCGGATACGGTTGCACCACCTGCATCGGCAATGCCGGCGACCTGACGCCCGAAATCAACGAGGCCATCACCGCCAACGACCTTGTCTGTGCGGCCGTGCTGTCGGGCAACCGCAATTTCGAGGCGCGCATCCATCCCAACCTCAAGGCCAACTTCCTGGCCAGCCCGCCGCTGGTGGTGGCCTACGCCATCGCCGGCACGGTGCTGAAGGACCTGATGACCGAACCTGTGGGGCAGGGCAAGGGCGGCAAGGACGTGTACCTGGGCGACATCTGGCCCACGAGCGAAGAGATCCACGCGCTGATGAAGTTCGCGATGAACGGCAAGGCGTTCCGGGACAACTATGCCCGGGTGGGCACCGAGCCCGGCAAGCTGTGGGAAAAGATCAAGGGCGTGCAGGGGGCTACCTACACCTGGCCGGCCAGCACCTACATCGCCCAGCCGCCGTTCTTCGACTCGTTTGCTATTAATTCGATAGCGGATAAGCGAGATCTGGCGGGGGCTGTAGGCCAAAATGAGACTGAAACCGTGCACTCGGCCCGGATCATGGCGCTGTTTGGCGACTCGATCACCACCGACCACATTTCCCCGGCCGGTTCGATCAAGGAAAACTCGCCTGCCGGCCAGTGGCTGCTGTCCCAGGGCGTGATGAAGGCCGACTTCAACAGCTACGGCGCGCGCCGCGGCCACCACGAGGTGATGATGCGCGGCACCTTTGCCAACGTGCGCATCAAGAACCTGATGCTGCCACCCGGGCCGGACGGATCGCGCGAGGAGGGTGGCCTCACGCTGTACCGCCACCCGAAGGGCCAGCCGGAGAAGATGTTCATCTACGACGCCGCCATGAAGTACCTGGCCGCCGGCGTGCCCACCGTGATTTTTGCGGGCGAGGAGTACGGCACCGGCTCTAGCCGCGACTGGGCGGCCAAGGGCACGCAGCTGCTGGGCATCAAGGCCGTGGTGGCGCGCAGTTTCGAGCGCATCCACCGCAGCAATCTGGTGGGCATGGGCGTGCTGCCCCTGCAGTTCAAGGCCGGCGACTCGTGGGAAACGCTGGGCCTGAGGGGCGACGAGACGATTGACGTGATCCCTGCTCCCGACCTGCGGCCGCAAAGCGAGGCGCAGCTGGTGATCACACGTGCCGACGGCAGCCAGCAGGCGCTGGAGGTCACCCTGCGCATCGACACCCCGGTCGAGGTGGACTACTACCGCGCGGGCGGCATCCTGCCCTACGTCCTGCGCCAGCTGCTGGCCGCGTGATGGCACATCCCCCGGATTTGCTGGTGGCGGGCGGAGGCATTGGCGGACTGTCGGCCGCGCTGGCCTGCGCGCAAGCAGGGGCACACATCCGTTTGTTTGAGCAGGCGGACGCCTTCGGTGAAGTCGGTGCAGGCATCCAGCTCGGCCCCAATGCCGTGCGGGTGCTGCAGGCCTGGGGCCTTGGCGCAGCGCTGGACGGCGTGGTGGCGCGACCAAAGGCCTTGCAGGTGATGCGTGCCGACAGCGGCGAGCGCCTGGCCACGCTGCCCCTGGGCGCGGCGATGCAGGACCGCTACGGCGCACCGTACCTCACGATCCACCGCGCCGATCTGCACGCCGTGCTGCTGGCCGCGGTGCAGGCCCAGGGCGCAACGGCCTTGCGCACAGGCTGTGCAGTCCACGCCGTGGCACAGACTTCGGGTGCGGTGCAGATGCAGCTGGCTGACGCGGCGGGGCAGGGACTGACGGTAGAGGGCGACGCACTGGTGGGCGCCGACGGCCTGTGGAGCCGGGTGCGCGGCGCGTGGGCCGGCGATGCCGCAGCCCGCTACAGCGGCCACCTGGCCTGGCGGGCGCTGGTTCGGCAAGCCGACCTGCCCGCCGCGCTGCGATCGCAGGACGTCACGGTCTGGCTTGGGGAGCGGCTGCACCTGGTGCACTACCCGGTGCGTGGCGGTGAGTGGCTCAACATCGCGGGCTTTGTCGAAGGCCCGCGCCCGCCCGACATTGCCAATTGGGACATCGCGCCCGCCGACCTGCCCGCACGGGCCGGTGGCCTGCCTGCTGCGCTGCGCGACGCGGCCGGACCACTGGGAGCGCTGTCCGAGGCGGTGCCGCACTGGCGGCTGTGGGCCCTGTGTGGCCGCGCGCCCGTGAGTGGCGCGGACGCGCTGGTGCAGGGGCGTGTCGCGCTGCTGGGTGATGCGGCGCACCCGATGTTGCCCTACCTGGCGCAGGGCGCCGGCATGGCCATTGAGGACGCGGCCGAGCTGGCGAGTTCGCTCGCCATGAACGACATGGAACTGCCCCTGCGCCTGCGCCGCTATGCGCTCAACCGCTGGCAGCGCGTGGCGCGGGTGCAGCGGCGCTCGCTGCGCAACGGTGGGATTTTTCATGCCAGCGGGCCGTTGCGTGTGGCGCGCGACCTGTCGCTGCGTCTGCTGGGCGCGCGCCTGCTGGACATGCCGTGGCTGTACGGGCATGGCCCGGCACCCGAGGTGCTATCAAATCAGTAGCGGGTAAGCCAATATCCACGGGGGCTACAGGCCGATTTGGCCTGAATTTTCAGCTACAGGTCGGTGCGAAGTGTCCAGATCTCCGGGAACAGCACAACGTCCAGCATCTTGCGCAGGTAGCTCACGCCGCCGGTGCCGCCCGTGCCGCGCTTGAAGCCGATCACACGCTCCACCGTGGTGACATGGCGAAAGCGCCACAGGCGAAAGGCGTCTTCCAGGTCGGTGAGTTCCTCGCCCAGCTGGTAAAGCTCCCAATGCTTTTTGGGATCACGGTAGACCACCAGCCAGGCTTGCCTGACCGCGTCGCTCTCTGCGTAGGGCTGTGTCCAGTCGCGCTGCGTGTGGCTGGCAGGCACGGCCAGGCCCCGGCGGGCCAGCAGGCGCAGCGCTTCGTCGTAGAGCGACGGCGCTTCATACGCGGCCTGCACCATGGCCAGCAGGTCGGGGCGGTGGGCGTGCGGCTTGAGCATCGCTGCGTTCTTGTTGCCCAGAGCAAATTCAATGCAGCGGTACTGCGCGCTCTGGAAGCCACTCGAACTGGCCAGGTAGGGCCGGATGGCGCTGTACTCGGGAGGCGTCATGGTGGCCAGCACGTCCCAGGCATGCACCAGCTGCTTCATGATCTTGCTCACCCTCGCCAGCATCTTGAAGGCCGTGCCCAGCTCGTCCTTCGCCACGCAGGCAATGGCGGCGCGCAGCTCGTGCAGCATCAGCTTCATCCAGAGCTCGCTGGTCTGGTGCTGGATGATGAACAGCATCTCGTTGTGGTCCGGCGACAGGGGCTTTTGCGCGCCCAGGATCGCGTCCAGCTGCAGGTAGTCGCCATAGCTCATGTCCTGGCTGAAGTCGAGCTTGGCCTTCTCGTCGTGCACGATGTGTTCAGGTCTGCTGGCCATCACGTCACCGCATGTTTCTGGTTGAATTCCGGGCGCTGCCATTCGCCGCTGGCGAGTACCTGTCTCAGATGTTCCGCGGCGTTCCACACGTCCTCAAAGCCGATGTACAGCGGCGTGAAGCCAAAGCGCAGGATGTCGGGGTGCTTGCCGCCGTCGCCGGCCCGGAAGTCACCGACCACGCCGCGCGCGATCAACGCCTGCACGATGGCATAGGCACCGGTGTCCCGGGTCAGGCACACCTGCGAGCCGCGTTGCGCGTGCTCGCGCGGGGTCGCCAGCCCGAGGCCATGCCCCGCGCAGCGCGCTTCCACCAATGCGATGAACAGGTCGGTCAGCGCCAGCGACTTCTTGCGCAGCGCCGCCATGCCGCCCAGCGGCTGCGCGGCCAGCAGCGTGTCCAGCCCGCAGTCCAGTGCCGTCATGCTCAGGATGGGCTGTGTGCCGCACAGGTAACGCGTGATGCCCGGCGCGGGCCGGTAGTCGGGTGTGAACTCGAACGGCGCCGCATGGCCCCACCAACCGGCCAGTGGTTGCCAGAACCGGTTGGCATGGCGCGGGTTGACCCACACAAACGCGGGCGCGCCGGGCCCGCCGTTGAGGTACTTGTAGCCGCAGCCGATGGCGAAGTCTGCGTTGGCGCCGCGCAGGTCCACCGGCACGGCGCCCGCACTGTGTGCCAGGTCCCACACCGTGAGCGCGCCCGCCGCGTGGGCGGCGGCCGTGAGCGCTGCCATGTCGTGCATGGCGCCAGTGCGGTAGTTCACATGGGTCAGCATGAGCACGGCCACGTCGGAGGTCAGCGCAGTGGCGATCTCTTCGGCTTCCACCAACTGCAGTTGCAGCCCGCGTTCCCTGCACAGCGCCTCGGCGATGTACAGGTCGGTGGGGAAGTTGCTGCGCTCGCTCACCATCCGCTTGCGCTGCGGCGCGTCCTGCGCCGCGATGTTGAGCGCCGCGCTGAGCACCTTGTAGAGGTTGATCGAGGTGCTGTCGGTGGCCACCACTTCCCCCGCCCCGGCGCCGACGAGCTGCGCGATCTTGTCGCCCAGGGTTTGCGGCAGCGCGAACCAGCCCGCGCTGTTCCAGCTGCGGATCAGGCCCTCGCCCCACTCCTGCGTCACGGCGGCGGCCACGCGGGCCGGAGCCGCTGCGGGCATCACGCCCAGGGAATTTCCGTCCAGGTAGATCACACCGGGCGGCACGGTGAACAGGGCACGCAGCGTGCGCAACGGGTCTTGGGCGTCAAGCGCCAGGCAGTCTTGCAGGGTCGTCATGGGCTTCTCAGGGCGGCGCCGGGCTCGGCCAGTTCGCGCAGGACAGCGCGAACGGGTGAGGCGTCGGCCGTCATCAGTTTCAGGGGCAGGGCGATGAGTTCGTAGTCGCCCTCGGGCACGTCGTCCAGCACCAGGTTTTCCAGCACGCGCAGGTTGCGCTGGCGGATCACCTGGTGGCTGTCCAGCGTCTTGCTGTCGGCAGGGTCGATGCTGGCGGTGTCGATGCCGATCAGCTGCACGCCCAGGTCGGCCAGGCGTGTAACGACATCGGGCGCATAGGCAGCGAGTGCGCCGTCCCAGCGCTCGACCGGCATGCGCGCATAGGTGCGCACCAGCACGCGTGGCGGCAGGCCGTGCACCGCGTGGGCAATGTGCCGCCACTGCACCAGCGGCCCGCAACCGATGGCGTGGATCACCCGGCAGGGCCCGAGAAAGGGCGACAGGTCCAGCTCGCCCACCGGCGCGCCTGCCGGGTCGTAGTGCAGCGGGGCGTCCGCGTGCGCGCCCACATGCGGCGACAGCGTGATCGCGCTCACGTTGACCGGGCAGCCCGGACCGATGCTTGCGGACCATTGCTGCTGGTACGGGGTGTCGCCCGGGAACACCGGCGCGCCAGCGTGGACCGGGGGGGAAATGTCCCAGATCCGGGGGGCGGTGCGTGCAGTCTGGCGGGTCATGGGGGAGAAGTTTGCCCCCGACCCAAAAGACGTGGTGTCGGTAATTTCCAACAGCCGGAAAAAATACTTGAGGCCTAAAGCAGTTGCTCAGCCCTGAGGTACGCCCGTCGGCGCCAGGCCGTGGCGCAGGCGCGCCTATTCGCAGGCCGGGCTGCCGATTTGCAGTTCGTGGCATGGAGCCGGTCGCCACTCGTAGATGCCGCAGGCGACACGCCCGCCCACGGTGCCGGTCAGCGCCGCGCAACGCACGGGCAGGTGGTCGGTGCCGCGCATGCGGCAGATTGAATGGCTGACGGCGACAGTGAGGCCATCCGGGACCTGCCCGCCGGCCGACTCAAGCTCCTGGACGGAAAAATCCACGCGGTAGGCCGCGCAGCATGCGCCGCAGTGCTGGCAGTCGTCCATGGCGGACTCCGGTGATGTGTCAGGGCGCGAGACGCTCGCGCACCCAGCTGCCACCGTCCAGCCGGTAACGCAGGCGATCGTGAAGCCGGCTCTTGCGGCCCTGCCAGAACTGCCAAGTGTCGGGCTTGAGGCGGTAGCCTCCCCAGTGTGGGGGGCGGGGCGGCTGCAGCAGGAACTGCGCGGCGTACCTGGCGGCGGCAGTCACCAGCGCCGTGCGGCTTTCAATCACCTCGCTTTGCGGGCTGGCCCAGGCGCCAATGCGGCTGTCCAGCGGCCGGCTGTGGAAGTAGGCATCGCTTTCGGTGTCCGACGTCTTCTCCACCACACCTTCGATGCGCACCGTGCGCTCCAGCTCGACCCAGTGGAACTGCAGCGCGGCATAGGGGTTGCCCGCCAGCTCGCGGCCCTTGCGGCTGGCGTAGTTGGTGTACCAGACGATGCCGTTGGCGTCGTAGCCCTTGATCAGCACGACACGGGTGGAGGGCCGCAGGTCGTGACCCACGGTGGCCAGCGTCATTGCATTGGGTTCGGGCACACCGGCGGCGATGGCCTCCTTGAGCCACTGGTCGAACTGTGCCAGCGGGTCGGCGTGCGAGGCGTCTTCGCCCAGCTCGGCGCGCTCGTAGCTCTTGCGCAGGCTGGCGATGGAGGAGGAGGGGTCTGACATACTGCCGAGTATATGGAGCAAGGCCAGACCCCACAGCCGGTGGTGATCGTGTTGGCCGCCGGGCGCGGCGAGCGCTTTCGTGCTTCCGGGGGCGCGCTGCACAAGCTCGATGCGCCGCTGGCGGGCAAGCCGGTGCTGGAACATGTGCTGGACGCCGTGCGCGCCAGCGGGTTGCCCATGCATGTGGTGCGGCCGGATCCGTCGCGCCCCGGCATGGGGGACTCCATCGCCGCGGGGGTGCGAGCCACCGCCGATGCGCCAGGATGGCTGGTGTTGCCCGGTGACCTGCCGCTTGTGCGCCCCGAAACGTTGCGGGCGGTGGCCACTGCCCTGCTCCAGGGTGCTGCGCAGGCTGTTGTGCCCTGGTGGGATGGCCACCGCGGTCATCCGGTCGGATTTGCCCACGCCTGCCGTGACGCCTTGCAGGATTTAAAGGGAAATCAGGGCGCAGCCCCCGTCCTGTCTGGATTGTCCGCTACAAATTGTGTAGCAAACATCACCTCCAACGACCCCGGCTGCATCACCGACATCGATACCCTGGACGACCTGGCCCGGGCCGAAGCCCTGGCCAGTCGGCGAACTCAGGGCACGTAGGCCACGGTGTACAAGGCGCCAGTGCAGTCGCTGGAGTAGCTGTAGTTGTAGGTCAGGCTGTAGCCCGTGCCCGAGACGGCGCCCGCGGCGGCAATGCTGTTCAGCGTTGAATTCCCCGCATTGCAGCTGGCAGCGCCCAGGCCGGTGACGCAGACCTTGGTGGGCGGCAGGGTGAACGGCAGTGTCATGGGGGGCGATCCGGTGGTCACTGTGCCGCTGCCGTCCACGGTGACAGCACAACTGCCGCCGCCGCCCCCTGCGCCGCCCACGGTCAGCGTGCTGCCGTCAAACGCGAAGGTGATCGTGCCGCCGTTGGCGGTAAGGAACGCGGTGGTGAAGTTGGGCTGCAGCGAGGCAAAGGTGGCGGTGTTGCCCATCTGGAGGGCGATGAGTTCATTCACCGAGAAGGTGGGGCTGCCGCCGAGCTGGCGGTCGCGCACATACTGCGACACGGCTCGCAGCACGCGGCCGTAGTCGTTGAGCGTGCCGCTGACCAGCGGCACGCTGGTCACGATGTTGGTGCTGCCCAGGCCGAACTGGGTGGCCAGGTTGGCCGCGACGGTGTTGAAACTGGTGCTGTTGGGCCCGCCTATCACATAGGCCAGGTAAGTCAGGGGCGACAGCGTGGCGGTGACCGACCCGCTGGAGACGCTGAGCACGGTCTTGAGCTGGTTCAGCGGGGTCGGGTCACCGGTGATTTCGTCGGTGTAGGTGCCTCCCGAAATGGTGACGACCACATCGCCGCTGAACGTGATCTGCAGCGAATAGGTGCCGGCGAGGCTGGTGGTGGTGGTGCCCAGGATGGCCCCGTTGCCGGCGTTTTGCACGGTCACCAGGCCCCCGGCCACGGGGCCCTTGACGGCCGCCCCCGACACCGTCGTCGGGCCTGTGGCGCCAGCGCCACCACCGCCGCCGCCGCAGGCAGCGACCATGAGGCCGGCGGCCAGGGCGGCGAACGCGGCAAGAATCCTGTTTCGCATGAGGGGCTCCCGAAAATTAGGCGGTTGAACTGCACACAGTCTAGGAATGCCGCTTCACCATGCCCATCCCCCGAACGCGGGGGGCAAACATGCCCGGGGCGTGCGAAATCGCACAGACAGGCGGAGTCAGGCCGGGGCGTGTGCCAGCAGCGCCTCGAGTTTGCGGTCGTGGATTCCCTCGCGCAGAAGCCCCAGATGGGTTTGCCGGACGTAGTCCAGGGTGGTGCCGTACAGCCCCCGCGAACGCTCAAAAATGGTGCGCAGCTGTGTCGGCGTGAGATCTCCCGCGTAACTGGGGCTGTTGCGGTCCAGTGTGAAGGTGAGGGCTTCCCCGCCCGCAACCGGGCAGCGCACCCAGCGCGGGTCGTAGACGCCGCTGGGCATCTCGCGGCGCCAAAGTCGCTCCAGCGCTTCGCCCGCTTGCCGGCGCGGGATCCGGAACGCCACGCCATCACAGCAACCGCCCGAAAGCAGCGCACACACGAGGCCAGGCTGTTCCCGAGTGCCCCGGTAGATGTGGCTCCACATGCGCAGCGAACGGTGCCAGCCATGGATGCGCGCGGCGATCCGCCGGTCGAAGTCGAACTCCGGGTTCCAGATCAGCGAGGCATAGCCAAACACCCACAGGTCGCGTTCGCCGCCCCAGATGCGCAGCGCATCCTCAAGCATGCGGGCGGGGTCGCGCGGAAGGGCAGGGGAAGCTGGCATCGGAATGCCACTGTAGCCGCCTTGCACGGGCCGGTTCGCCCATTGCGCATTGGTAACCCGCTTGTAACTGCAGCAGTGCCTGTCGCAGCGGTTCGCGGGTACGATGCGTCGGTAACTTTGTTACCAAACCACCATGACGCTACAGGCAACGGTCAATCAGGTCACACGGCGAATCCGCCAGCGCAGCGAGCCTCACCGCGCCGCCTATCTGGCGCGTCTGGCGGCGGCGGCACAGCGCGACCGCGGTGCGGACCGCATGGGTTGCGCCAACGTGGCCCATGCCGTGGCGGCGCTTCCGGCCAACGACAAGCTTCGCCTGGTGGCGCACAAGGCGCCCAACATCGCCATCATCAATGCCTACAACGACATGCTGTCGGCCCACGCGCCGCTGCAGCACTACCCCGACCTGATCAAGGACGAGGCGCGCAGGCTCGGCGCCACGGCACAGGTGGCGGGCGGCGTGCCCGCCATGTGCGACGGCGTGACGCAGGGCACGCCGGGCATGGAGCTCAGCCTGTTCAGCCGCGATGTGATCGCCATGGCCACCGCCGTGTCGCTGAGCCACGACATGTTCGACGCGGCGCTGATGCTGGGCGTGTGCGACAAGATCGTGCCTGGCCTGCTGATCGGCGCGCTGCACTTTGGACACCTGCCCACCGTGTTCGTGCCGGCCGGCCCGATGACCAGCGGCCTGAGCAACACCGCCAAGTCCAGGGTGCGTGAGCAGGCAGCCCAGGGCCTGGTGGGGCGCCCGGCGTTGCTCGAAGCAGAACAGGCCGCCTACCATTCCATTGGCACGTGCACCTTCTATGGCACGGCCAACAGCAACCAGCTGCTGCTGGAAGCCATGGGCCTGCACGTACCGGGTACGGCGTTTGTCAATCCGGGCGGCGCACTGCGCGAGCAGCTCACCCGCGAGGCGGCGCGCCTGGTGCTGGCCCCGGGCGTGCCAGCAATTGGACGGCTGGTTGACGAGCGTGCCATCGTCAACGCAATGGTGGCCCTGCTGGCGACGGGCGGCTCCACCAACCACCTGATTCACTGGGTGGCAGTCGCGCGATCGGCCGGCCTGGTGATCGACTGGGATGATTTCGCCGAGCTTTCGGCCGCAGTGCCCCTGCTGGCACGCGTCTATCCCAACGGCTCGGCCGATGTGAACCAGTTCCAGGCTGCGGGTGGTCCCGGCTATGTGTTGCGCGAACTGCTGGACGCCGGTTTCCTGCACCCCGATGTGCTGACGGTCTCGGCCGGTGGCCTGCGCGATTACACACGTGAACCGGCCCTGGATGGCGAGCGCCTGGCTTGGCACGATGTCGGTGCGTCCCGCGACGAGGCTGTCGTGCGTCCGGCCTCGGCGCCGTTCAGCACCAGCGGCGGACTGCAGCTTCTGACGGGCAATCTGGGTCGAAGCGTGATGAAGACGTCGTCCCTGCCTGAAGACCGCCTGGTGATCGAAGGACCGGCACGGATATTTGAATCCCAGGAGGCGCTGCTGGCGGCGTACAAGGCTGGCGAGCTGGAACGCGCCTGCCTGGCCCCAGGGGTGGGTGGACTTGTGTGTGTGGTGCGGTGGCAGGGACCGCAGGCCAACGGCATGCCGGAGCTGCACAAGCTCACGCCGCCGTTGGCCGTGCTGCAGGGCAAAGGCTTGCGGGTGGCGCTGGTGACCGACGGCCGCATGAGCGGCGCATCGGGCAAGGTGCCGGCAGCGATTCATGTATCGCCCGAAGCCGCAGCCGGGGGGCCATTGGCCCGCCTGCGCGACGGCGATCTGGTGCGCCTGGACGCCGTTGCCGGCACGCTGCAGGCGCTGGTGCCGCAGCCGCAATGGGCCTCCCGATCACTGGCGGAGATGCCTGCCGACCTGATCGCCGCCAACGGGGTTGGCATGGGCAGGGAGTTGTTTGCCGGCATGCGCCGCAACGCGCTGGTGGCCGAAGAAGGAGCCAGCACATGGCTGTAGATGAGTACCCACTCCCGGTGACAGAGACGTTGACCGCGCTGCAGGTGATGCGGGATGCGCCAGTCATTCCCGTGATCGTGCTGCATGACCCGGCCCACGCCGTGCCGCTGGCGCGCGCGCTGGTGGAAGGGGGCATCCGCATGCTGGAAGTCACGCTGCGCACGCCCCAGGCGCGGGACTGCATCGAGGCCATTGCACGCGAGGTCCCGCAGGCCGTGCCTGGCGCGGGGACACTGCGCAGTGCGGCCGATGTCCAGGCGGCACGGCTCGCCGGTGCCCGGTTCGGGGTCAGCCCCGGCTACACCGCCTCGCTGGGGCGGGCGTGCCGTGAACAGGGCCTGCCCCTGCTGCCCGGCGTGGCGACCGCCAGCGAGGTCCTGGCTGCGCAGGAAGATGGCTACACCGAACTCAAGTTTTTTCCCGCCATGCAGGCGGGAGGGTTGTCCATGCTCAAGGCCTGGCACGGCCCCTTCGGTGACGTGGCGTTCTGTCCGACCGGGGGCATCACCCCCGCCAACGCCGGCGATTTCCTGGCGCTGCCCAATGTGGTGTGTGTCGGGGGTTCGTGGCTGGTGCCGGCGGATGCGCTGGCGGCGGGGGACTGGGCGCGCATCACGCGGCTCGCCCGCGAGGCGGTCGCGCTGCAGCGTGTTGCCCGCTGAGCGGACTAAAATCCGGCACCAATCCTGCCGGCTGACCGCCGGCCCCGCCGCATGCAGTTCACTCCCACCCAAAAACGCGCCGCCGCCTGGCTGCTGATCGCCGCCCTGGCGACACTGGTGCTGATGGCGCTCGGGCCCGTGTTGACACCCTTCGTGGTCGCGGCCGTGCTGGCCTACGCGCTCACGCCCCTGGTCAACCGGCTGGACCACATGGGCCGCGGGCGGCTGCCGCGGGTGGTGGCCGTGGTGCTGGTGGAACTGGTGTTCATCCTGATGGTGCTGGGCGTGTTGCTCATGATCGTGCCCATCCTGGCCAAAGAGGTGCCGCTGCTGCGTGAGCAGGTCCCCGTGCTGTTTGACAAGGCCAACGCCTGGCTGCAGCCCTGGCTGGCACAGCTGGGCATCAAGGCGACGTTTGACGTGGCCAGCATCAAGGCATTCGTGCTGAAGTACCTGAACGCCAATTTCGAGGACATCCTCGGGCCGCTGCTCGCCTCGCTCAAGCTGGGGGGCAGCGTCGCGCTGGCCATCATGGGCAACGCCGTCCTGATTCCGGTGGCGCTGTTTTACCTGTTGATGGACTGGGAGCGGCTGGTGGAGCGATCCATGGCGTTCGTGCCGGTCAAATTGCGTGAGAGCTTCCTGCGCTTCACCACCGAAGCCGATGCCGTGCTGGGCCAGTACCTGCGCGGCCAGCTGCTGGTGATGGTGGTGATGGCGGTGTTCTACAGCGCCGGCATGGCCCTGTTCGGGCTGGACCTGGCGCTGCCCATTGGCCTGTTCACGGGCATGGCGATGTTTGTGCCTTACCTCGGCTTTGGCCTGGGTCTGGTGCTGGCACTGCTTGCCGGCCTGCTGCAGTTCGCGTCCGCCAAGGCGCTCGTGATGGTGGCGGTGGTGTTTGGCCTGGGCCAGCTCATCGAGAGCCTGTACCTGACGCCGCGCCTGGTGGGTCAGCGCATCGGGCTGCACCCGCTGGCCGTGATTTTTGCGCTGCTGGCGTTTGGCCAGCTGTTCGGCTTCGTGGGGATCCTGGTGGCATTGCCCGCCAGCGCCGTGCTGCTGGTGGCGATACGCCGTGTCCGGGACCAGTACCTGTCCAGCAAGCTGTATCTCGGATGAAGCAGATCGCGCTTGACATCGGCCTGTCCACCGGACCGACGCTGTCCAGCTTCTTTGCCGGCCCCAATGAACTGGTGCTTCAGCACCTCAGGCTCTGGGCCGGCAGCCCGACCCGCTCACCCGTGCCCACATACCTGTGGGGGCCCGAGGGCAGCGGCAAGACCCACCTGCTCAAGTCGGTGCGCGAGGCGCTGCGAAGCCAGGGGGCCGACTGTGGCTGGCTGGACAGCTCGGTGGCCGAGCCGCCCGAGTTCCGAGAGGGCTGGGCTGTGGTGCTGCTGGACGAGGTGCACCTGTACACCGCAGTGCAGCAGCACGCGGCCTTCAACTGGTTCGTGAACGCGCAGACCCACCAGCGTGGCGTACTGGCCGCGGGTTCGATGGCGCCGGCCGCCTTGCAGTTGCGCGAGGACCTGCGCACGCGCCTGGGATGGGGTCATGTGTTCCAGCTGCAGGTGCTGAGTGAACCCGAGCGGCGCGCCGTGCTGCGTCAGGAGGCGGACGCGCGCGGCATCTTCCTGGGCGACGAGGTGATGGACTTCATGCTGACGCGTTTCTCGCGCGATCTGGGCAGCCTGATGCAGTTGCTGGACCAGCTGGACGGCTACGCATTGCAGACCCAGCGCGCCATCACGGTCCCGCTGATCCGTTCGATGCTGGAGAGCCTGTGAAGCCCGTCGCCGCCCGGGTCGCCCTGTTCGACCTGGACCATACGCTGCTGCCAATTGATTCGGACCACGCCTGGGGCGTATTCACCACCACCATTGGCTGGACCGACCCGGTCGGGTTTGCCAGGCGCAACGACGAGTTCTACGCGCACTACAAGGCAGGCACGCTGGACATCCACGACTATGTGCGTTTCGCGGTCGATGCGGTGCGACGCCAGGGTCGCGACGCCGCGCTGGCTGCGCGCGAGCGTTTCATGGCGGATGTGGTCGCGCCCGCGCTGCGCGAGCCGGCGCTGGCGCTGGTGCAGGCGCATCGCCAGGCGGGCGACGAGCTGGTGATCGTGACGGCGACCAACGAGTTCGTCACCCGACCGATTGCCACGGCGTTCGGCGTCGAAGAACTGGTTGCCGTGGAGCTTGCGCTCGGGCCGGACGGCTGGATCAACGGCGAGATCCGCGGTGTGCCGTCGGCGCGTGAGGGCAAGGTCACCCGCATGGAACAATGGCTGGCGGCGCGGAACCTGGACTGGGAGGATGTGGAATGCACTTTCTACAGCGATTCGGTCAACGACCTGCCCCTGCTTGACAAGGTGGCGCACCCGGTGGCCACCAATCCGGACGACCGCCTGCGCGCCCTGGCCAAAGAGCGCGGCTGGCGCATACTCGACCTCTTCGAAAAAACCTGAATGATCAAGAAATTCATTGACAAGCTGCTTGGCAAGGGCCCCGCCGGGGGCAAGCTGCGCTTTGGCAAGCGTGAGGAAGTCCCCCAGTCGGAGCACGGCATCGACCCCTCGCTGGTGGATGAGCGGGCGGTCAACGTGGTGCAGACGCTCAAGCAGGCCGGCTATCAGGCCTACATCGTGGGCGGCGCGGTGCGCGACCTTCTCCTGGGCCTGCGACCCAAGGACTTCGATGTGGCCACCGATGCCACACCCGAGCAGGTCAAGGGGCTGTTCCGCAGGGCTTTCATCATCGGAAGGCGCTTTCGCATCGTGCACGTGGTGTACGGCCGCGGCCGCGAGCACGAAGTGATCGAAGTCTCCACCTTCCGCGCCTACATGGACAATGCCGCCGCCGAGCAGGTGGCCGGCAACGAGAAGACCAGCCGCAGCGAGCTCGCGGGCATGAAGCATGCGGTGGATTCCAGTGGCCGGGTGCTGCGCGACAACGTGTGGGGCCCGCAGGACGAGGACGCGACCCGGCGTGACTTCACCATCAACGCCATGTACTACGACCCGCAGACTGGTGTGGTCGTGGACTACCACGGTGGCATCCGCGACGCAAAAAAGCGCCTGCTGCGCATGATCGGCGACCCGGCCACCCGCTACCGCGAGGACCCGGTGCGCATCATCCGCGCCGTGCGTTTTGCCGCCAAGCTGGCCGCACTGGGTTTCAAGCTCGAGCCCAAGACCGCCGCGCCGCTGGTGAAATCGCAGGCACTGCTGGCGGAGGTGCCGCAGAGCCGGCTGTTTGACGAGATGCTCAAGCTGCTGCAGACGGGCCACGCGCTGGCCACGATCGCGCAACTCAAGGGCCTGGGCCTGGCCCGCGGCATTTACCCGCTGCTGGACGTGGTGGTTGAACGTGCCGACCAGCCCTTTGTGAATGCCGCACTGCAGGACACCGACCGCCGCGTGGGCGAGGGCAAGCCTGTGGCACCCAGCTTCCTGCTGGCCTGCGTGCTCTGGGCCGATGTGCGCGAGGGCTGGGCCCGCCGCCTGGCCCGTCGCGAGCACTCACACCCGGCGTTGCAGGACGCCATTGACGATGTGTTCAACGCCCGTATTGGCGACGTCTCGGGACGCGGCAAGCTGGCCGCTGACATGCGGGAGATCTGGATGATGCAGCCGCGCTTTGACAAGCGCGTGGGCAGCACGCCCTGGGGCCTGGTGGACCAGCCGCGCTTTCGGGCCGGTTTTGACTTCATGCGGCTGCGCGCCGACGTGGGCGAAGTGGATGTGGTGCTGGCCGACTGGTGGCAGGAGTTCAGCACGGCCAGTGACGCCCAGCGAGAGGACCTGATTGACCAGGTGCGCGACGAGCAGGGCAGCCGCGGTCCGCGCCGGGTTCGAACGGTCAAGCCCGCGGTGGCGGCGCCGGATGCGCCGGGTCAGGCGATCCAGGGGGCATCTTCGGGGGGCGACCCGGCGGAAAACACGTCCGCGTCGGTAGACGCGCCGCGCAAGCGCCGGCGCCGGCGCCGCAAGCCTGGCGGCGAAGGCGGCGGCGCAGCGGCGGTTCCGGGCGACGATTCCGGGGCATGAGGCCGGTGGTGGATGCCTGGATCGGCCTGGGCGCCAATCTGGGGGACGCCCGCCGCGGCTTGGCCAATGCGGCATCCGCGCTGGACGAGATACCCGGCACGCGCCTGTTGCAGCGCTCCAGCCTGTACCGGACCGCGCCGATTGGGGCTGAAGGACCGGATTACCTCAACGCCGTGGTGCACGTGCAGACCACCCTGACCGCTCCTGCGTTGCTGTCGGCCATTCAGGCGGTAGAACGGCGCGCCGGTCGGGAACGCCCCTACCCGAATGCGCCCCGCACGCTGGACCTGGACCTGCTGATGTACGGGGATGCACAGGTGGACAGTCCGACCCTGACCTTGCCGCACCCGCGCCTGGCGCAACGTGCCTTCGTGCTGCGTCCGCTCGCGGAGATTGCACCTGACCGTGTGGCGCCCGCCTGGTTGCTGGCCGTGCAGGACCAGCGGGCGGAACGCCTCGTTTCCCCCCGGGACTGGTGACAAAATGGGGCTCCAGCCCCCGTCCACCGGACCTGGCGTGCTATCAATTCAATAGCAAACGGAGTGTCTGTGCAGATTCTTGCATCCATCCCGCTGTCGCTGCAGACCATCGTGCTGCTGGTGCTGAGCAACGTGTTCATGACATTTGCCTGGTACGGGCACCTGAAGAACCTGGCCACCGCGCCCTGGTACCTGGCGGTAGCCGCCAGCTGGGGCATCGCACTGTTCGAATACCTGTTGCAGGTTCCGGCCAACCGCATCGGGTACCAGCAAGCCGGCTTCAGCGTCGGGCAGCTCAAGATCATGCAGGAGGTGATCACGCTGGCGGTCTTCATGCCGTTCGCGCTGCTCTATCTGAAGGAGCCGCTCAAACTGGACTACCTCTGGGCGGCGCTGTGCATGGTCGGCGCCGTGTACTTCATCTTCCGGGGCAACTGAACCCGGCCGGTTGAAAGGGGGCGCGGTTACACTCCCGCTTGTCACGAAACAGTCATCGTTTCGACACATTCGAGGTGCTCCCATGCTGTTTGCCAAGCTGTTGCCCCGTGAGGGCAATTTTTTCGAGATGTTCAACCAGCACGCGGACCGGATCGTCGAAGCTGCGCACGCATTTTCCAGGCTGGTGGCCAATTACGCCGACCCCATGGCGCGCGACAAGTACAACCAGGAAGTGGACAACGCCGAGCGCGCTGCGGACCGCATCACGCACGACGTCAACAAGGCGCTGCACAAGACCTTTATCACCCCGATCGACCGCGAGCAGATCCACGGCCTGATCAACACCATGGACGATGTCGCCGACCTGATCCAGGACTCGGCGGAAACCATGGCCCTGTACGACGTGCACCACATGACCGAGGAAATCACCCGGCTGACCGACCTGAGCGTCAAGTGCTGCGAGCGCGTGCGCGACGCCGTGCGGCTGCTGGCGCGCATCGCCGAAGCCGATACCGCCGAAGCCGCGCTCAAGACATGCGAGGAAATCGACCGGCTCGAATCCGACGCCGACCGCGTCATGCGCACGGCCATGAGCAAGCTGTTCCGCGAGGAGCCCGACGTGCGGGAGGTCATCAAGCTCAAGGCGATCTACGAACTGCTGGAGACCATCACCGACAAGTGCGAGGATGTCGCCAACCTCGTCGAGGGCATCGTCCTCGAGAACTCCTGACGCGCGGGCCGGGACGCAAGCCATGGAAACCGCACAGGCAGCCCTTTGGGTGGTGATCCTGCTGGTCGCGCTGGCGCTGGCATTCGACTTCATGAACGGCTTTCACGACGCGGCAAACTCCATTGCCACCGTCGTGTCCACCGGCGTGCTCAAGCCGACGCAGGCCGTGTTGTTCGCCGCGTTCTTCAATTTCATCGCGATCTTCGTCTTTCACCTCAGTGTGGCGGCCACGGTGGGCAAGGGCATCGTGCTTCCAGGCGTGGTGGACACCCACGTGGTGTTCGGCGCGCTGGTGGGCGCCATTACCTGGAACGTGCTTACGTGGTACTACGGCATCCCCAGCAGTTCTTCACATGCGCTCATCGGTGGCATCGTCGGCGCCGTGATCGCCAAGGCCGGCGCGGGTGCGCTGGTGTCCGCAGGGGTCATGCGCACGGTGGCTTTCATCTTCGTGTCGCCGGCGCTGGGATTCCTGCTCGGCTCGCTCATGATGGTGGCGGTGGCCTGGGCGTTCCGCCGCGCAACGCCGTCGCGCGTGGACAGATGGTTCCGTCGCATGCAGTTGGTGTCCGCCGGGGCCTACAGTCTGGGCCACGGTGGCAACGATGCGCAAAAGACGATCGGCATCATCTGGATGCTGCTGATCGCCACCGGCTATACGGCGGCGGGCGACAAGTCGCCGCCGGGCTGGGTGATTGTGAGCTGCTACATCGCGATCGCGGGGGGCACCATGTTCGGCGGCTGGCGCATCGTCAAGACCATGGGCCAGAAGATCACCAAGCTCAAGCCCGTGGGGGGCTTCTGCGCGGAGACCGGTGGCGCGATCACGCTGTTCCTGGCCACAGCGATGGGCATACCGGTGTCGACCACACACACCATCACCGGCGCCATCGTCGGCGTGGGTTCCGCGCAGCGCGCCAGCGCGGTTCGCTGGGGCGTGGCGGGCAACATCATCTGGGCATGGATCTTCACCATCCCGGCCAGCGCGTTTGTGGCGGCCGTGGCGTACTGGGTCAGCCTGCAGATTTTCTGAGCGCCGTCGCGTCCGGCCTTACTGGCTGATCTTGCGTGCCTCTTCGATCTGGTACTCGAAGTAGCGCTGGAAGCTGAAGACGATGCTGCTCATCAGCACCGTAGCGCCCAGCAACAGCGACAGCACGACGGCACCGACGGTGAGCCATCTGGTCTGGCCCGGGGGTGCATCGCCCGCCAGATGCGCGTTGTGGCGCGCATTCCAGCGTTCGGGGCTCATCAGTCCGTAGAGGATCGCGGTCAACGTGCAGCCGGCAAACGTGAAGCCGCCCATGGGAATCAGCAACCAGCTCAGGGTGTCGTCCACGCCGAATTCCCTGGCCCGCTCCAGGCCGTACAGGCCCAGTGCGGTGGGGATGGGCAGCGCCCAGCCCAGCAGGTCGCCCAGCCCGTGCAGATAAAACCTGTGCAGACCCAGCGGCCCCCCTGCCAGCGCCAGCCAGGCAGCGACGGTCTTGTTGCGGGTGGTCATGGCGCCTCCGGCGAGGTGCTGTCACCGGCCCCGAGCACCTTCTCCATCAGCACCACGTCCAGCCAGCGGCCAAACTTCCATCCACAGGAGCGCAGTACGCCCACTGGCGTGAAGCCGCAGCTGCGGTGCACGCCGACAGAGCCGGCATTGGCCGAATCGCCAATCACGGCGATCAGCTTTCGCACGCCGCGCGCTTCGGCCTGGGCGGCCAGCGCGGTGAGCAGTTCGCGGCCCAGACCCCGTCCGTGCGCCTGTGGCGCGAGGTAAATGGAGTCTTCGGCAGAGAAGCGGTAGGCCGGGCGGGGCTTGAACCAGTTGCAATAGGCGAAGCCCAGCACCTGGCCATCTTCTTCGGCCACCAGCCAGGGCAGCCCCTTGGAGAGCACGTCGGCGCGCCGCGCCGCCATGTCGGTTTCGCCGGGCGGCGTGGTCTCGAACGTGCCGGTGCCGTGCAGCACATGGTGGGCATAAACGGCGGTGATCGCTGGCAGGTCGTCGTCCCGGCTGGGTCGGATGGTGGGCATGGCAAAGGAAGTTGGTACAATGGAAGGCTTTTCAGCGTGTCACTGGCCGGGTGGCCATGTTGCGTGTCTCAAACGCTGGAAGAAATTCATCTCCACCCGAAGGATAAATCATGGTCGTCATTCGACTCTCCCGCGGCGGCGCCAAGGCCCGCCCGTTCTTCAACATTGTCGTCGCCGACAAGCGCGTGCGCCGTGATGGCCGTTTCATCGAGCGCATCGGGTTCTACAACCCGATCGCCAAGGACAACGAGGAAAGCATCCGCATCGCGCAGGACCGCCTGACGTACTGGCGTGGTGTGGGCGCTCAGCCCTCGCCCACCGTCGAACGCCTGCTCAAGCAGGCCGCCGCCAAGGCCGCCTGAGCAGCCTGATGCCTCCGGTTGGCAACGCCGCTTCTGCGGGGACCAGCCTGGCGGGGCTTGAACCGGCCGAACTTCCGGGCGATGCAGTCGAAGTCGGACGCATTGCGGACGCCTGGGGCGTCAAGGGCTGGTTCCGGGTCCTGCCCCACAGCGCCTCTCCCGAGGCGCTTTTTTCTTCCCGGCGCTGGTACCTGCAGCCCGCCACGCGGGGCGCAAAGACGTTCTCCGGGACGCTGCTGCTGCGCGTTCGCGAGGCGAAGGACCACTCCGGTTCGGTGGTTGCTGGTGCGCACGAAATCGACGACCGCAACGCTGCCGAGGCGCTCAAGGGGGCACGTGTGTTCGTGCCGCGGTCCAGTTTTCCGACACCTGCGACAGACGAGTACTACTGGGTGGACCTGCTGGGCCTGGAGGTCGTCAACCGCGAGGGCCTGGCCCTGGGCAGCGTCAGCGACCTCCTGTCCACCGGTCCGCAGACCGTGCTGGTGGTCGCCTTCGAAGCGGACGGCAAGCCGCAGGAACGCATGATTCCCTTCGTCTCGGCCTACGTGGACGGGGTGGACTTGCCGGGGCGGCGGATCACCGTGGACTGGCAGCCCGACTATTGAGCGGCGAGCCATCGCACCATGCGCTTTGACATCGTCACGCTGTTCCCGGAACTGTTTGCCCCCTTGCTTGAAGCCGGGGTGACCCGCCGCGCTTTCGAGTCCGGGCTGGTGGACGTCCGGTTGTGGCCGCTGCGTGACTTTGCCGAGGGCAACTACCGGCGTGTGGACGACCGCCCCTTCGGCGGTGGCCCCGGCATGGTCATGATGGCTGCGCCACTGGCAAAGTGCCTCCAGGCGATCCGCGCCGAGCGCGGGGACGCCGCGCCCGTCGTGCTGTTCTCTCCCATCGGCACACGGCTGGACCACGCCGGGGTGGAGCGCTGGTCCGCCAGCTCGGGCGCGGTGCTGGTGTGTGGCCGCTATGAGGGAATCGACCAGCGTTTCATTGACGCGCATGTGGACATGCAAGTCAGTCTGGGTGACTTCGTCCTCTCGGGTGGCGAGATCGCGGCCATGGCATTGCTGGACGCGGTGGCCCGCCTCCAGCCCGGGGTGCTCAACGACGAGGGCAGCCACCAGGCCGACAGCTTCAATCCGGCGCTGGACGGCCTGCTGGATTGCCCCCATTACACGCGTCCCGAAACCTGGGAGGGCCAAGCCGTGCCGGCGGCGCTCATGTCGGGCCACCATGCGCAGATCGAGCGCTGGCGGCGCGAACAGCGACTGGACATCACCGCCCGCCACCGCCCGGACCTGATTGCCGCGGCCCGGGCGGCCGGGCGCCTGAGTGCCGAGGATGAGGCGGTGCTGGCGCAGGGCCCAATAAATCGTTTATAATCAAAGGCTTTTCGATCCTCTGTCCGGCCGTCCCGAACGCGTGCGCCAGCACCTGCAAGGGACCTTTAGCGCAGCGCGGACACGATCACTGAGGAAACCATGAACCTGATCCAGACCCTCGAGCAGGAAGAAATCACCCGGCTCGGCAAGAAAATCCCCGAATTCGCACCTGGCGACACCGTGATCGTCAGCGTCAACGTGGTCGAAGGCACGCGCAAGCGTGTGCAGGCCTACGAAGGCGTCGTGATCGCCAAGCGCAACCGTGGCCTCAACAGCGGCTTCACCGTGCGCAAGATCTCCAGCGGCGAAGGCGTGGAGCGCACGTTCCAGACCTACAGCCCGCTGATCGCCGCCATTGAAGTCAAGCGCCGCGGCGACGTGCGCCGCGCCAAGCTGTACTACCTGCGTGACCGCAGCGGCAAGTCGGCCCGCATCAAGGAAAAGCTGCCCTCGCGCGCCAAGGCGGCTGCGGCCGAGTAAGCCCTTGCGCATGCAGAACAAGCCGCCCTGGCATCCGCCTCGGCGGCTTTTTTCATGCCCCGCCTGTTCGTGACACCGCTGTCCAAACTTCCCAATTTCGACCCCCGCCGTGTGCCTGTGGCGGGGGTGGACGCGCACCTGCCTGCCGTACCCGAGCAGCGGCTCACCGGGGCGGCGCTGCAGCAGCGGTTTGCCGATCCGCCGGGCTGGACGCCCGAGGTGACGCTGGAGAAGAAGTTCACCGACCGGCAGCCTGCGCATGCAGCGGTGCTGGTGCCGCTGGTGATGCACGACTCCGGCCCTTCCGTGTTGCTGACCGAACGCACCACGCACCTGTCCACCCATTCCGGCCAGGTGGCCTTCCCCGGGGGCAAGGTGGACGAGAGCGATGCCGACGCCGTTGCCGCTGCGCTGCGCGAAGCGCACGAGGAAGTCGGCCTGGACAGCCGGTATGTGTCGGTGCTGGGCACGCTGCCGGTCTACGTCACCGGCACGGCATTCATCGTGACGCCGGTTGTGGCGCTGGTGACGCCGGGCTTCCGGTTGCAACTCAACCCGGGCGAGGTGGCCGATGCATTTGAGGTGCCGCTGGCCTTCCTGATGAACCCGGCGCACCACCATCGGCACGCATTCGAATGGGAGGGCGTGCGCAGGGAGTGGTTCTCCATGCCCTACGAGGACGGCGTCACGCAGCGCTTCATCTGGGGCGCCACCGCCGGCATGCTGCGCAACTTCTACCGCTTCCTGGCGGCCTGAGGCCGCGCGGGCGCAGCGCCCGCTATCATCCCGGCATGAGTTTTCTTGCCATCCTGTGCGCCCTGCTGATCGAGCAGGCGCGACCGCTGGCGCATGGCAATCCGGTCCACGCCGCCCTGCGCGCCTGGACGCGGTGGAGCAACGGCAATTTCGACACCGGCCGGCCGGCCCACGGCTGGCTCGCGTGGGGCCTGGCGGTGGGCGCACCGGCCCTTCTGGCCACTGCGGCGCATTGGGTGCTGGCGCTGTGGCTGGGCTGGCCGCTGGCCGTGCTGTGGAACATCGTGGTGTTGTATTTCGCGCTGGGTTTTCGCCAGTTCAGCCACCATTTCACCGGCCTGCGCGACGCGGTGGAAGAAGGCGACGAAGCCCGCGCGCGCGAACTGCTCGCCCGCTGGCAACAGGTCGAAGTCGCGGCGCTGCCCCGCAGCGAGATCCTGCGGCACATCATCGAATACTCGGTGCTGGCCGCGCACAGGCATGTGTTTGGCGTGCTGGCCTGGTACTCGGTCTTGGCGGCCGTGGGTCTGGGTCCGGCCGGCGCCGTGGTCTACCGCATGGGCGAGTTTGTCTCGCGCTACTGGCGGTACAAGGACCGCATCGGCCAGCAGCCGGCCAGCCCGGCGCTGCAGGATGCCGCGCGTTCCGCCTGGCATGCCATTGACTGGCTGCCTGCCCGTGCCACGGCGATCGCGTTCGCCGCAGTGGGCAGCTTCGAAGAAGCGATCGACTGCTGGCGCAACCATGCGCAGCGTTTCCCCGACGACAACGATGGCGTGGTGCTGGCTGCCACCTCCGGTGCCGTCAATGTGCGGCTCGGGGGCGAAGCCCTGCGCTCGGCGTTCCGGCCGGACGCGTCCCAGGGCTTCCAGTCCGCAGCACCTGCGGGCGGCAAGCCCGCTGCGGCAGGCACGCCCGGGCGAGAGCCCGAGCCGGCGCATTTGCGCAGCATCGTGGGCCTGGTGTGGCGCACGGTGGTCTTGTGGATGCTGCTGCTGGCGTTGCTGACCCTGGCGCGCCTGCTGGGCTGAGGGGCACAAACGGGGCCATCAGTAACGGGGCGGCTGCGACAGCTCGGCGAACAATTCGCTATAAATTTTGTAGCGGGTCAGCGAGATTTCACGGGGGCCAGGGGCCGATTTGACCACTGAAATCACGCCACAGCCCGGTTCGTGCAGGTGGCTGCAGTTGTAGAAGCGGCAGTTGGGCACATGCGGGCGGAAGTCCGGCATCAGCCCGGCCAGTTGCATCGCCTCGATGTGGTTCAGCCCGAACTCCTGGAAGCCGGGGGAGTCGATCAGCGCGGTGGTTTTGGCACCGTCCACCCAGTACCAGGTGGTGCTGGTCGTGGTGTGCTTGCCGGAATTCAGCGCCTGCGAGATCTCGTTGGTCAGCGCGCCTGCATCCGGCACCAGAAGGTTGATCAGCGTGCTCTTGCCGCTGCCCGAAGGGCCCAGCACCAGAGTGGTGTGGCCCTGCAGGCGTTGCAGCAGCGTTTCGCGGTTCGCCGCGCCATCGCGCCGCAGCGACAGCGGCACCACGTCCAGGCCCATGTCCCGGTAGGGTTGCAGCCGCGCCCAGGCTCGCGCAAAGGGCTCGGCCAGGTCGCTCTTGTTCAGTGCGATCAGTGGCGTGATGCGTTGCGCCTGCGCGGCGATCAGGGCCCGCACCAGCTGGCTTTCGGAGAACTCGGGCTCGGCCGCGATCAGGACCAGCACGCGGTCCAGGTTGGCCGCGAACGACTTGGTGCGGACCTCATCCTGGCGGTAGAAGAGGTTGCGCCGTTCCTGCACCCGCTCGATGGTGCCTTCGTCCTGTGTGGCCAGCCAGCTCACGCGATCACCCACGACCACCTGGCTCTTCTTGCCGCGGGGGTGGCAGATCACACGCTCCCCGCCGGGAGTCTCCACCAGGCAATGGCGGCCGAAGGCGCCGACGACAAGTCCGGTTTGCAAGGCAGGGCCGGCGGGCAACGTGGCCTCTCAGGCGACCAGCGCGTCGGCCAGTGCCGCGCACTCGAAATCGGTGTCGGACAGGCCGCCGACGTCGTGCGTGTTGAACCGCACCACGCAGCGGTTGTAGTGCACCGAGAGGTCGGGGTGGTGGTCCTGCGCGTTGGCAACGAAGGCCAGCGCGTTCACGAACGAGATCGTCTCGTAATAGTTGGCGAAGGTATAGGTCTTCTCGATGGCCACCGCTGCGCCGTCGCCGCTGAGCGCCCAGCCGGGCGCGCCGGCCAGGCGGGTCACCACCTCGGTGGGCGTCAGTGCACGGCGCGTGTGTTGGGACCAGTCGGTCCTCCTGAGCATGCTGTTCATGCGGTCATCCGGGCCAGCCGTTCGGAGGCTGGCGGGTGCGAGTAATGGAACTTGACGAAGAGCGGGTCAGGCGTCAGTGTGGATGCGTTGTCCTGATACAGCTTGAGCAGGGCGGCGCCCAGGTGGCGCGTGCCGGTGAGCCCGACGGCGTAGGCGTCTGCCTCGAACTCGTGGCGACGCGACAGCTGCGAGGCCAGTGGCGAGACGAAGAAACTGAACACCGGCACGGCCAGCAGGAACAGCAGCAGCGCCAGCGCATTGTTGGGCGCCGACACATTGGGCTGGACCCCCAGGCCGGTGTAGAACCAGGCCTGGGTGGACAGCCAGCCCAGCACCGCCAGCGCCACCAGCGACAGGCTGAAGCTCAGCGCCATGCGCTTGAGGATGTGGCGGTGGCTGAAGTGACCCAGCTCATGTGCCAGCACGGCTTCCATTTCGTCGTGGCTGAGCTGCGCCAGCAGGGTATCGAAGAACACGACCCGCTTGTGGCGGCCAAAGCCGGTGAAGAACGCGTTGGAGTGGGCCGAACGGCGGCTGCCGTCCATGACGAAGAAGCCCCGTGCCGTGAAGCCGCAGCGCTGCATCAGCGCGGACACACGCGCCTCGAGCGCCTCGTCCTCGAGCGGGGTGAACTTGTTGAAGAGGGGCAGGATGAACGTGGGCGCAATCCACTGCACGAACAGCGTGTAGACGACCAGCAGCGCCCAGGCGTACAGCCACCACATTGCGCCCCCGGCCTGCATCAGCCACAGCACGGCCGCCAGCAGGGGGAGCCCGAGCGCCGCGCCCACCAATGTTCCCTTGATCAGGTCGGACAGCCAGAGTCGCCAGCTCATCTTGTTGAAACCGAATCGCGCCTCCACCACAAACGTGCTGTACAGCGACAGCGGCAGGTCCAGCAGGCCGCCCACCAGCATGAAGGCCACGAACAGCGCGAGCTGTTGCACCATGCCGCCGCCCAGCCAGGCCAGCAGCGACTGGTTGAGCAGATCCAGGCCTCCCAGCAGCGTCCAGCCCAGCAGGATGGCGGCTGACACCGCGGCTGCCAGCATGCCCAGGCGGGATTTGGTCAGTGTGTAGTCCGCCGCCTTCTGGTGCGCGGCCAGCGGGATGGTCTGCGCGTAGGCGGCTGGCACAGAATCGCGGTGCGCCGCGACATGGCGGATCTGGCGCGACACGAGCCACAGGCGCACCAGAAGGCCGGCGGCCACAGCGGCGGCAAATACCAGGGTAAGGAGCAGGGAGGCAGACATGTCTGGCGAGTTTAGGCGCATTCGCGGGGCGCGGCCCGCCTTGGGCGACAATTCCCGCCATGCCCGATACCCAAGACACCCTGAGCAAATCCGACCAGAACCTGATCTGGATCGACTGTGAGATGACCGGCCTGGACCCGCAGGCCGAGCGGCTGATCGAGATTGCGGTGGTCGTCACCGGGCCGCACCTCACGCCGCGCGTCGAAGGCCCGGTGCTGGTCATTCACCAGAGCGACGCGCTGCTGGACGGCATGGATGCCTGGAACAAGGGCACGCACGGAAAGAGTGGCCTGATCGACAAGGTCCGCGCCTCCACGCTGACCGAAGCCGACGCGGAGGACCAGTTGCTGGAGTTCATGGCGCGCTACTGCCCCAAGGGGGTGACGCCGATGTGCGGCAACACCATCGGCCAGGACCGGCGCTTCCTGGTCAAGTACATGCCCAGGCTGGAGGCGTTCTTTCACTACCGCAACCTGGACGTCAGCACGCTGAAGGAACTGGCCCGGCGCTGGCGGCCCGAGGTGTACGCCAGCTTCAACAAGCGGCAGCTGCACACCGCGCTGGCGGACGTGCATGAGTCGATTGACGAGCTGGTGCACTACCGGGAGCACTTCCTGCGCCTGGCCTGAGGCCGCTGGCCACCGCCGGAAGCTATCAAAAAAAGAGCGGCTGCGGCCCGCTGCATGCGGGCCGCAGCCGTTTTTCCTTCTGATCAGAGCGTGTCGATGAAGCTGCGCAGCTTGTCGCTGCGGCTGGGGTGCTTGAGCTTGCGCAGCGCCTTGGCCTCGATCTGGCGGATGCGTTCGCGTGTCACGTCAAACTGCTTGCCCACTTCTTCCAGCGTGTGGTCGGTGGACATCTCGATGCCAAAGCGCATGCGCAGCACCTTGGCCTCGCGCGGCGTCAGGCTGTCCAGGATGTCCTTGACCACATCGCGCAGGCCGGCCTGCATGGCCGCCTCGATGGGGGCGGTGTTGCCGGTGTCCTCGATGAAATCGCCCAGGTGCGAATCGTCGTCGTCCCCGATGGGCGTTTCCATCGAGATCGGCTCCTTGGCGATCTTCATGATCTTGCGGATCTTGTCTTCGGGGATCTCCATCTTGGCCGCCAGGATGCTGGCATCGGGTTCGAAGCCGAATTCCTGCAGGTGCTGGCGCGAGATGCGGTTCATCTTGTTGATGGTTTCGATCATGTGCACCGGGATGCGGATGGTGCGGGCCTGGTCGGCAATGCTCCGGGTGATGGCCTGGCGGATCCACCAGGTGGCGTAGGTCGAGAACTTGTAGCCGCGGCGGTATTCGAACTTGTCCACCGCCTTCATCAGGCCGATGTTGCCCTCCTGGATCAGGTCCAGGAACTGCAGGCCGCGGTTGGTGTACTTCTTGGCAATGGAAATCACAAGGCGCAGGTTGGCCTCGATCATTTCCTTCTTGGCGTCGCGCGACGACGCCTCGCCCTCGTTCATGCGCTTGTTGATGTCTTTCAGCTGGGTGAGCGGGACCACCACGCGCGACTGCAGGTCGGCCAGCTTTTGCTGCAGCTCCTGGATCGGCGGGATATTGCGGGCGATGACGACCGACCACGGCTTGCCGGCGGCCGCCTGCTTTTCGACCCACTTCTGGTTGAGCAGGTTGGGCGGGAAGTCCTTGATGAACACGTCCTGGGGCATGCCGCACTTGTCCACGATGATGCGGCGCAGCTCGCGCTCCTTCTTGCGCACGTCGTCAACCTGGGCACGCACCATGTCGCACAGCTTCTCGATGGTGCGCGCGGTGAAGCGGATGGTCATCAGCTCGTCGCTCAGGGCTTTCTGGGCCTTGACGTAGGCCGGCGTGCCGTAGCCTTCCTTGTCGTAGATCTTGTGCACCTTCTCGAACAGGCTGGCGATGCGGTCAAAGCGCTCGAGCGCCTGGCCCTTGAGCTCTTCGAGCTTCTTGGTCAGCGCCTTGGAGCCGCCCTTGCCGTCGTCATCGTCGGCCTCGTCGAACTCGTCAAAGTCTTCTTCGGCCACGTAGTCGTCGGCCTCGTTGGCATTGGAGAAGCCGTCCACCACGGTGGAGATGACGACCTTGCCCTCACGGATCTCGGCGGCCAGGCGCAGGATCTCGGCGATGGTGGCGGGGGAGGCGCTGATCGCCTCCATCATCGCCATCAGGCCGCCTTCGATGCGCTTGGCGATCTCGATTTCGCCCTCGCGGGTGAGCAGTTCCACCGTGCCCATCTCTCGCATGTACATGCGCACCGGGTCGGTGGTGCGGCCGAACTCGCTGTCCACGGTGGACAGGGCGGCTTCGGCTTCTTCTTCGGCTTCTTCAACCGTCGCCGCTGTGGGCGTCGTGTTGTTGAGCAGCAGCATTTCGGCGTCGGGTGTCTGCTCGTACACCGCCACGCCCAGGTCGTTGAGCATGGTGACAACGACTTCCAGCGTTTCGGCATCCACCAGCTTGTCGGGCAGGTGGTCGGAGATTTCGGCGTGTGTCAGGTAGCCGCGTGTCTTGCCCAGCGTGATCAGCGTCTTCAGGCGCAGGCGGCGCTTGAGCATTTCCTCTTCGGACAGGATGGTCTCATCCAGTCCGAATTCCTTCATCAGCGCGCGCTCCTTGGCCTTGCTGACCTTGATGCGCAGCGGCTTGACCTTTTCTTCGGTCGTGGCGGCCGGGGTTTCTTCGGCGTATTCGGCTTCAATGTCGCTCAGGTCTTCTTCCTCGGTCGCGGGGGCGGCGGCGTTCTTGGGCTTGCGGCCACGCTTGGCGCCACCGGTTGCCTTCGGGGGCGCGGCGGCTTCGGCGCTCACGGCCTTGGGCGGGCGGCCCGGCTTCTTCTTGGCCACGGGTTCCGGCGCAGCGACGGCCTTGACGGATTTTTTCGGTTCTTCGCGCGGAGCGGTCGCCTTGGCTGTGGCTTTCTGGGACTTGGGCGAGGCTTTTTCGGGCGCCGTCTTGGCGTTCTTGGAGGAGGGCACGGACTTCACTTTCGTTGCAGGCTTCGGGGCGGCTTTGGCAACCGCCCTGGCCGCCGGCCGGGCCGCCTTGGGGGCGGATTTCGGCTGCGGCTTGGGGACGGCTTTTGCAACGGGTTTTGCAGCAGGCTTGACGGGTTTCTTTGACTTTTGAGCGGGCATGTAGACCTCGGGACATCAAAAACAGGCACGGAAACACACAGGCGCCACAACTCCCGGCGCGGGTGACAGGACCATGCGCGGCTCAGGCCGCGCTGGTCCCGGGGCAAGATGGGTGGGCGAACATTTGGAATGCAGTCCTTGCGGGTAGGTGGCGCGGTCGGGCGGGTGTCATCGGTTGGCCGGGTCCGGAGGTGCTGCTGTCGCTCTTGCCGGGAGCAAACCCTACATTATACCGTTGCAGTCGAATTTCAAGCCGTGGAATCAACCCGGGCGAGCGATGCCTCCAGGTCCAGGCGACGCGCGTGCAGCTCGCGGTAGCGCTGCAGTGCCTGGGGGTCGGCGGCTGCGGCCGAAATCGCCTCGGTCTCCTGGGCCTTCAGGCGGACCACCAGCATCCGGCTGAGCAGGTCGCCCAGCTCAGCGGCCGACTCTGCGCCGGGAGGCGCCCTCTCATGGGCGTCCGCCATCAGGTGCACGGCCAGCGCCTCGCAGGCGTGGCCGCGCAGGGCCTCGCGCAGGCTGCCCCAGGGCAGCGGCCCGTGCTCGTGCAGCTGGCTGTCCAGCCAGATGAACAGTTCGCCGTGCGGCGCGGGCAGCTCGCACAGCAGGCTGTGCATCTCCTGTGACAGCGACTCCCAGGCGGCGGCGTCGCCCAGCAGCAGGCGTGCGGCGTGGTCCGCCCGGCTGGAGGGCGGCAGCCGGCCGGCCGCGGCCCGGCGCACCGGATTTGGGGGCGTTTTCGGCCTGTAGCCCGCGTCCAACGGTCCTGAGCCGCTATCTTTTTGATAGCGTTGCCGGCTCTGCCCGAACGCGCCACCTCCCGTGGATGCCCACAACCCGGCCAGTGCCTGGCTGTCCAGCTGCACCAGGTTCGCGATCTCGCCCAGCAGCTGCTGCTTCAGGGCGCCTTCGGGCAGCAGGCCCCACAACGGTCGCGCATTCGCCGCCAGATGGGCGCGGCCTTCTGCGGCACTGAGATCGCATCCCTCGCGCGCCGCCTCCAGCAGGAAGCGGCTCAGCGGCGTGGCTTCGGCCACGCAACGGGCAAAACCCTCGCGGCCGAACTCGCGGATGTAGCTGTCCGGGTCGTGCTCGGCAGGCAGGAACAGGAACTTCACCGAACGCACGTCGGTGGCGTAGGGCAGGGCGCCGTCCAGCGCCTTGCGCGCGGCGCGCCGGCCGGCGGCGTCGCCGTCAAAACTGAACACCACGTTGTCCGTGAAGCGGAACAGCTTCTGCACATGGTCCGGGGTGCAGGCCGTGCCCAATGTGGCCACGGCATTGGGGAAACCCAGCTGGGCCAGCGCCACCACGTCCATGTAGCCCTCGGTCACCAGCACGTAACCGGCCTCGCGCAGGGCGTTGCGGGCCTCGAACAGGCCATACAGCTCGCGCCCCTTGCTGAACACCGGGGTTTCCGGCGAGTTCAGGTACTTGGGCGTGCCTTCACCCAGCACCCGCCCGCCAAAGCCGATGCATTCGCCCTTGACGTTGCGGATGGGGAACATCACGCGGTCGCGGAAGCGGTCGTAGCGCTTGCTCTCGCCCGAGTCCTCGTCTTCGTTCACGATGACCAGGCCGCTTTCGGCCAGCAGGGGGTCGTCGTAGCTGGGGAACACGCTGGCCAGGCTGCGCCAGCCTTCTGGCGCGTAGCCCAGGCCGAACTGCTTGGCAATGGCGCCGCTGAGCCCCCTGCTTTTGAGGTACTCAACGGCTCGCGGCGAGGCCTTGAGGTGCTTGCGGTACGCCTCGCCGGCCTTTTCGAGCACATCGGTCAGCGTGGCCTGCTTTTCCCGCTGCTTCGCGGCGCGCTCGCGGTCCTGCGGCGACGCATCGTCCTCGGGGACCTGCATGCCGTACTGCTGCGCCAGGTCCTTGACCGCCTCGACAAACGTCATCCCCGCATGATCCATCAGGAAGCCGATGGCGTTGCCGTTCTTGCCGCAGCCAAAGCAGTGGTAGAACTGCTTGGAGGGGCTGACGCTGAAGCTTGGCGACTTCTCGCCGTGGAAGGGGCACAGCCCCATGAAGTTGGCGCCACCCTTCTTGAGCTGCACATAGCGGCCGACGATCTCCACCACGTCGGCGCGGGCGAGCAGTTCCTGGATGAAGGTTTGGGGGATGGCCATGGGTGAGGCTGCGTTTGCGTATTCTTACCTAATGCCGACGGGCCCGGTTCGGCGGTACGCTCGTGGCACACCGCACCAGCGGGAACCATGGAGACACGAATGACCCACATCTTTGACCAGGACCTGCCGCGCAACGAGGCCAATTTCGCGCCGATCTCCCCGCTGGCCTTTCTGGAACGCACCGCCGCGGTGTACCCGGAGCGCTTGGCGGTGGTGCACGGCACGCTGCGACGCAGCTGGGGCGAGGTGTACGCGCGCTGCCGCCAGCTGGCCAGCGCCCTGCAGAAAGTCGGAGTGGGCAAGGGCGACACGGTGGCGGTGATGCTGCCCAACACGCCGCCCATGGTGGAGGCGCACTTTGGCATCCCGATGGCGGGCGCTGTGCTCAACGCGCTGAACACCCGGCTGGATGCGGAAACCATCGCCTTCATGCTCGACCACGGCGAGGCCAAGGTCGTGATCGTGGACCCGGAGTTTGCGGGCGTCATGCAGCAGGCGCTCGCCCTGCGCAAGGCCACCACCCCGTTGCTGGTGATTGACGCGGAGGACGTGATGTACACCGGCGCGGTGCAGCGCATCGGCAGCACCACCTACGACGCGTTCGTGGCCAGCGGGGACGCGGGTTTTGAGTGGCAGCTGCCGGCGGACGAGTGGGACGCGATTGCCCTGAACTACACGAGCGGCACCACCGGCAACCCCAAGGGTGTGGTCTACCACCACCGGGGCGCGGCGATCAATGCCGTCTCCAACATCCTGGAGTGGGACATGCCCAAGCATGCGGTCTACCTGTGGACGCTGCCCATGTTCCACTGCAACGGCTGGTGCTTCCCCTGGACGTTGGCGGCCCGCGCAGGCGTCAACGTCTGCCTGCGCAAGGTCGAGGCGCAGGCCATGGCCGACGCCATCATCGCGCACGGCGTCACCCACTACTGCGGCGCGCCCATCGTGCACGGCATGCTGGTGAACGCGCCGGCCGGACTGCGCGCCAGCCTCCAGGGCCTGAAGCAGGGCGGCGTCAAGGCCATGGTGGCCGGCGCGGCGCCCCCCGCTTCCATGATCGAAGGGATGGAGAAGCTGGGGTTTGACCTGACCCATGTCTACGGCCTGACCGAGGTGTACGGCCCGGCCACGGTGTGCGCCAAGCACGCCGAATGGGACGGGCTGGACATCGGCGAGCGCGCCCGGCTGAACGCGCGCCAGGGCGTGCGCTATCACCTGCAGCGCGACGCGCGGGTGCTCGACCCAGTGACCCTGCAGCCGGTGCCGCAGGACGGCGAGACCATGGGCGAGATCATGTTCCGCGGCAACATCACGATGAAGGGCTACCTGAAGAACCCGCGGCCACGCAGGAGGCCTTTGCCGGCGGCTGGTACCACACCGGCGACCTGGCCGTGCAGTACCCCGACGGCTACATCAAGATCAAGGACCGCAGCAAGGACATCATCATCTCGGGCGGCGAGAACATCTCGTCCATCGAGGTGGAAGACGTGCTGTACCGCCACCCCGATGTGCTGGCCGCCGCCGTGGTCGCGCGGCCCGACCCGAAGTGGGGCGAGACGCCTTGCGCGTTTGTGGAGCTGAAGGCCGGCGCGGTGGTGACGCCGCAGGACATCGTGGCCCACTGCAAGCAGCACCTGGCCGGCTTCAAGGTGCCGCGCGCCGTGGTGTTTGGCGAGCTGCCCAAGACCAGCACCGGCAAGATCCAGAAGTTCGAGCTGCGCAAGCAGGCGGGCTCGGCCGCGGCGATCGACGTCTGAGCCGATTTTCGGAAGTAAATCAGGCTGCGGCCCGCATGAATGCTGGCTGACCCGCTCTTAAAAAGATAGCGCTACGACTTCGCGGCGAGGCCCAGGCGCTCGATCATCGCCTTTTCCTTGAGGAAGGTCTCGCGCGCGAACTTGGTGTAGTCGGCCGTATTCATGTAGATCACGGACTGGTCGTACTTCTCGAAGCTGGCCAGCACGGCCGGGTCGTCCAGCGTCTTCCTGAAGGCGTCGTGCAGCTTTTGCGTGAGGGCCGGGTCCATGCCCTTGGGGCCACCAATGCCGAACGGCGAATCAGAAATGGTGTCGTAGCCCAGCTCGTTGAGCGTGGGGATGTTGGGCCAGCGCTTGGTGCGCTTGCTGCCATAGGTGGCCAGCAGGCGGCAGGTACCGGCGTCCACGTGCGGTCCCCAGCCGGTGGCGTCGCTGTGCGACATCACGTGGCCGCCCAGCAGCGCCTGCATCCCGTCGGCGTTGCCCTTGAACGGGATGTGCTGCAGCTTGATGCCGGCCTTGGCGGCAAACTCTTCCACCGCCAGGTGGGGGGTGGTGCCGTTGCCGGTGGAGCCATAGGTGAACTCGCCCGGTTTGGCCTTGGCAAAGTCCACCAGGTCCTTGATGCTCTTGATGGGTGAATCGGCACGGACCACGATGCCAAAGGTGTAGCCGGTGAGCATCGCGATGTAGGTGAAGTCCTTGAGCGGGTCAAACTGCATCTTCTGCATGTGCGGCAGGCGCATCACACCAATGGTCAGCTGCGACAGCGTGTAGCCGTCGGGCGCCGCATTGACCAGCTCGTTGGGGCCCAGCATGCCGCTGGCGCCGGCCTTGTTCTCGACGATGAATTGCCCGCCCAGCGCCTTGCCGGCACTCTCGGCCAGGGCGCGCATCACCGCGTCGGTGGAGCCGCCGGCGGGCCAGGGGCAGATCAGCTTGATGGGCCGGGCCGGGTAGGCCTGCGCGAACGACAGGCCGGGCAACGCGAGCGTCGCGCCGGCGGCGACGGACGCCTTGACAAAAGACCGGCGTGAAGGCGAGAGACGGGACATGGTGGACTCCGCAGGGTTGAAAGGGTTGGGGGCAGAGGCCCCTTCCCCATTCTGGAATCTTCCGGAGTACCGCCCATCGGGGATTACCACGTGGCGGGGTCGCCTGCGTGACTTGCACCGGGGCGCGGCTTCAGTCACCCATCACGATGCCTTCGCGCCGCGGGTCGGCGCCGCCAAACCACAGTTGCATGCCGTGGGCCTGGCCGCGGGTGATGGCCTGCAGCCCGCTGGTCATGTTCTGTTCACGCACCTCGGCACCGCGGGCGCGCAGCGCCTCCACCGTCGCGGGCGGGAAGCGCTTTTCCTCCAGCAGGCTGGGCCCGTTGTTGGAGCCGAAGTTGGGCAGGTTGATCGCCTGCTGTGGCGTCATGCCCCAGTTGAGCACGCCGTACAGCGTCTTGGCCGTGTAGTGGATGATCAGCGCGCCGCCGGGGCTGCCGCCGCTCATCACCAGCTGGCCGGTGGCCTTGTCAAACACCAGCGTGGGCGCCATCGACGAGCGGGGCCGCTTGCCGGGCTGCACCCGGTTGGCAATCGGCTTGCCCTCGGCGTCGGCGGGGGCGAAGCTGAAGTCGGTCAGTTCGTTGTTGAGCAGGAAGCCCTTGACCATCTGGGGGGGCTGCACGAAGTCGGGGTCGGCCACGTACTGGCCACGGTCGGCAAAGGCCATGCGCGCGGCCTCGGTGTACAGGTGCAGCCAGGCGGCGCCTGGCAGGCCGTTCTCCAGCGGGATGGCGGAGGCGTAGGCATGGTTCAGCGTGCCCAGGATCTGCCCCACCGCAATGGCACCGGAGCTGGGCGGCGGAAAGCCGCAGATGCGGAAGTCACGGGCGTTGGCCTTGTAGTCGTGGCAGATGGGCGCGCGCTTTTTCGGCTGGTAGTTGGCCAGGTCGGCCAGGCTCAGCTGGCCCGGGTTGTCAGGGTGCTTTTGCACCTTGTCCACGATGGCCTGGGCCACGTCGCCTTCCAGCAGGCCTTTGGAGCCCTGGGCGGCGATCTTGCGCAGCACGGCCGCCAGCTCCGGGTTCTTCAGCACATGGCCCACGTCATGGGGCGTGCCGTCGGCCTTGTAGAAGTAGGCGGCAGCCACCGGGTCTTTCTTGAGGTGCTGTTCGCTCTTGAGCAGCGTGTTCAGCCGCGCGCTGACCTTGAAGCCGCCTTCGGCCAGCGCAATGGCCGGCTGGAACAGGGTGGACCAGGGCAGCTTGCCGTGCTGCTTGTGCGCCATCTCCAGCATGCGCACCGTGCCCGGCGTGCCCACCGAGCGGCCACCCACCACGCCTTCATAGAACGCCATGGGTTTGCCGTCGGCCTTGAGGAAGAGCTTCTCGGTGGCGGCCATGGGCGCGGTCTCGCGGCCGTCAAAGGCCTCCACGTCCTTGCCGTTGAAGTGCAGCAGGAAGGCGCCGCCGCCGATGCCGCTGGACTGCGGCTCCACCAGCGTCAGCACCATCTGCACGGCAATGGCGGCGTCCATGGCCGATCCGCCGGCCTTGAGGATCTGGTAGCCCGCGTCGGTGGCCAGCGGGTTGGCGGCTGCCACCGCGAATTTGGTGGTCGCCCAGCCGGGCTTCTCGGTGTAGCCCGAGGAGCCCTCGGGCTGGTCGGGCACCTTGTAGCTGAAGTTGGACGGCGTGCTGGCGCAGGCGGCCAGCAGGGCCACGACGGCCAGGCTGGCAAGGGACTTTTGCATGGGGAGCTCCTCGGGTGATGCACCCCATCCTACTGCGCGCCGGCCAGCGCCGACCCGGGGAGAAACCCCGCGGGCCCTGATCAGCGCGGCGCGAGGCGGATCGCGCCGTCCAGGCGGATCACTTCACCGTTGAGCATGTCGTTCTCGAAGATGTGCTTTGCCAGCTTGGCGTAGTCCTGCGGCGTCCCCAGCCGGCTGGGGAAGGGCACGCTGGCGGCCAGCGACTCCTGCACTTCCTTTGGCATGCCAAACATCATGGGTGTGCCAAAGATGCCGGGTGCAATCGTCATGTTGCGGATGCCGTTGCGGGCCAGGTCGCGGGCGATGGGCAGCGTCATGCCGACCACGCCGCCTTTGGACGCGCTGTACGCCGCCTGGCCGATCTGTCCGTCGTAGGCCGCCACGCTGGCGGTGGAAATCAGCACGCCGCGTTCGCCGGTGGGCTCGGGCTCGTTCTTGCACATGGCGTCGGCCGCCAGGCGGATCATGTTGAAGCTGCCCACCAGGTTGACCATGATGGTCTTGCTGAACAGGCCCAGGTTGTGGGCGCCGTTCTTGCCCACCGTCTTTTCTGCGGGCGCGATGCCGGCGCAGTTGACCAGTCCCATCAGCTTGCCCAGCGACACGGCCTTCGCCACCACGGCCTGGCCGTCGGCTTCCTGGCTTACATCGCACTTGACGAAGGCGCCGCCAATTTCCCTGGCGATGGCTTCACCCTTTTCAACCTGCATGTCGGCGATGACGACCGTGCCACCGTTGGCCGCCAGCATGCGCGCCGTGCCTTCGCCCAGGCCCGAAGCGCCGCCGGTGACGATGAATACCTTGCCCTTGATGTCCATGAAATGCTCCTGCGATGACGTTGACGTAAACGTCAATTATCGGCCATGAAAAAGCCCGCGCGAAGCGGGCTTGGATGGAGTTGCCCGGACTTCGGCCGGCCGCCGGGCCCGCCACGAGGCAGGCTACCCACCCCCTCTGGCGGCAGCGCATTGCATGCAATGAAAAGCCGGGGGTTTACTTGAATCCGACGCGGTCCAGCATCTGCTGCACGCGCGTCTGGTTGCCGCCAATGGTGTTCAGCGGAATCGTCTCCGCCTTGAAGTCGTCGCCGCCCATGGCCTTGAGTGCAGGGTTGCTGACTTTCACGCCCTTGGCGGTGGGCCACTCGTTGTTGCCGTTGGCAAAATAGTTCTGCGCTTCGGCGCTGGCCAGGTACTCCATGAATTTGACCGCATTGGCGGAGTTGCGGGCATTCTTCGCCACGGCGCCGCCGGCGATGTTCAGGTGCGTGCCCCAGGATTGCTGGTTGGGGAACACCACGCCGACTTTCTCCATCAGCGCGCGGTCCTCCGGGTTGCTGGAGCGCATCAGGCGGGCCACGTAATAGCTGTTGCTCACGGCGACCTGGCACTCGCCGGAACCCACTGCCTTGATCTGGTCGGTGTCGCCGCCCTTGGGGTCGCGCGCCAGGTTGGACACCACACCCTTGAGCCAAGCTTCGGCTTTCTGCTCACCCAGATGTTCGGTGATGGCGCCGAACAGCGACAGGTTGTACGGGTGTGAGCCCGAGCGGATGCAGATCCTGCCCTTGTTTTTCGGGTCGGCCAGCTCCTCGTAGGTGTCCACGTCCTCGCGCTTGACCTTGATCTTGTCGTACAGCACCACACGGGCCCTTGTGGAAAAGCCGAACCAGGTGGTGCCCTCCGGGGTGGCTTTGCCGCGGTACTGGGCGGGGATGGCGCCTTCCAGCACCGCGGACTTGATGGGCCTGAACAGGCCGTCCACATCGCCCCGGTACAACCGGGCTGCGTCGACCAGCAGGATCACGTCGGCGGGGGAGGCCGCGCCCTCGGCCTTCAGTCGGGCCAGGATGCCTGCATCGTCGGCATCCACCCGGTTGATCCTGATCCCGGTGGACTTGGTGAAGTTGGCGTACAGGGCCTCGTCGGTGCTGTAGTGGCGGGCCGAATAGAGATTGAGCACCGCGTCCTGGGACTGGGCGGCCAGAGGGGCGAACAGGCTGAGTGTGGCCACCAGGGTCAAAAGCAATGAAGTGCGCATGGCTGGAACGAAGTGGAAGAAGGAAAGGTTTGACTATAACTAAAACACGAATCATTCTCAATTGCTTTTATGAAAAGAAGCCGGGCGGATGAAGCGGGCGCAAAAAAAGGCCCGGTCTTGCAACCGGGCCTTAAGGGATCCCTGAACCGTGAGGTATCGAAAGGACCCGAGGAGACAACCTGTGGGAGCGGCCGAAGCCGGATCCCCATGGACAGGAGTGTCCGATGTTTGGGGCTGTGCGGGTAGAGTGCCGGCTCCAGATCAGGCTGGCGCCGCTGCACCCACGCGCAGATCAGCGCTTCTTGGTCGTGGTGGTCTTGGCTGCGTTGACAGCGGTGTTGGCTACGGCGTTGAAGTTGGCTTCGGCCACGTCGGTGGCTTGCTTCACGGCCTTTTGCACGGATTCCAGGGCGTTGTTGCCGGCGGCAATGGCGCTCTTGAACACGGCAACGGCGGTCTCGGAGCCGGCCGGTGCGTTCTTGGAAGCGTTGTCCACGACGGCCATGAACTTCTTCTGGGCGTCGGTGGCCTGGGCTTCGAAAGCCTTGCCGAACTCGGCGCCGGTGCCCGAAGCGATGTCATACAGGTGACGGCTGTAGGCGGCGGTCTTCTCGGCCAGGGGCTGGAACAGGGCGGCTTGCAGGGCCAGCAGTTCTTGCGCGTCCTTGACGCCCAGGATGGCTTGCGTGGTGCCAGCGGCTTCGTTCAGGGCGGCCTTGGAGGCCGTCACATTCAGCTCGACGAGCTTCTCAACGCCTTCGAAGGCCTTGTTGGTCAGGCCAAACAGGGTTTCGACGTTGGCTTTGTGGGAGGCCAGGATTTGTTCAGCGGTGTAGGTCATGAGTTTCTCCAATAAGAGGGGTTGAGGATCAGGACTGCGCCGAACAAGTTATGTTGCAGTGCAGCATGGGTTGAAGTATATGGGTGCCGGAAAGATTTGCAAGCACTTTTTGTTGCGCTGCAACATTCTAGAAGCCAGCCCCTAAACGACCCCCGGGACCCAGCGGTTTCAAGGGCACGACACAATGGGCTGTCCCCCTCCCGCAGCGCGCGCGCCCCATGCAGGTTTTCTACGCCACCCAGTTTGTGCTGCCTCTGCCGGCCGGGCACCGGTTTCCCATCGCCAAGTACCAGTTGTTGCGGGACCGGCTGGCGGCAGACTTTCCGGATGTCCGGCTCCAGCAGGCCCAGCCGGCGTCTGATGGGGAACTGGCGCTGGCCCACGATCCGGCCTACGTTGCCGCCATTGCCGATGGCAGCGTGGCGCCCGCGATCCTGCGGGAAATCGGCTTTCCCTGGAGCGATGCCATGGCCGAGCGCGCGCGCCGTTCGGTCGGGGCGACCATCGCAGCCTGCCGCGTCGCGCTTCGCGAAGGGGTGGCCGCCAACATCGCCGGCGGAACGCACCACGCCCGCGCCGACCGCGGCGGCGGGTTTTGCGTGTTCAACGATGCCGCCGTGGCGGCCCGGCTGATGCAGGCTGAGGCCGGGCGGGGCGTGGCCCGGGCTCCCCTGAAGGTGGCCGTGATCGACCTGGACGTTCACCAGGGCAACGGCACGGCGGCCATTTTCCGGGACGACCCCAGCGTGTTCACGCTGTCCCTGCATGGCGAGAAGAACTTCCCCTTCCGCAAGGAGGCCGGCGATCTGGACGTGGACCTGCCCGACGGTTGTGGCGACGACGACTACCTGCACGCGCTGGAGGTCGCGCTGGATCACCTGGAGCAACGGTTTGCGCCACAACTGGTGATCTACCTGGCCGGCGCCGACCCGCACGAGGGCGACCGGCTGGGCCGCCTCAAGCTGACCTGGGACGGCCTGGAAGCGCGCGACCGCCGGGTGCTCGACTGGGCCGGGCAGCGCCGCATCCCGCTGGCCTTCGCCATGGCCGGTGGCTACGGACATGACATTGCCGACACCGTGCGCGCCCAGGTCAACACCTACCGGGTGGCGATGGACTATTGGCGCCGCTGGCAGAATCGGGCGCGATGAGCGAGTCCAAACCTGCCAAACCCCAGCCCGAGCCGCGCAGCGCCTACCGGGTGTTCCGCCCCATCAGCACCCGCTGGATGGACAACGACGCCTACGGCCATGTCAACAATGTCGTCTACTACAGCTGGTTCGACACGGTGGTCAATGCCCACCTGATCGAGCACGGCGTGCTGGACATCCACCAGGGCGAAACCATTGGCCTGGTGATCGAGACACAGTGCAACTACTTTGCCTCGCTGGCGTTTCCACAGACTGTGGAAGCCGGCCTGAGGGTGGCCCACACCGGCACGTCCAGCGTCCGGTATGAGGTGGGCCTGTTTGCCCAGGGCGAGCCGCTGACGGCCGCGCGTGGCCACTTTGTGCATGTGTATGTAGACAAGCTCAGCCGCCGCCCGGTCCCGCTGCCCGACAAACTCAAACTCGTACTGGAGCAACTCAAGTGACGCAATCCCAGGTGCAAACCGTCGTGGCCGACCCCGCCAGCGTGGACGCCGCCATCGAAAGCCGCTTTTCCGCCCGCGCTTTCCTGCCCGACCCCGTGCCTCAAGACACGATCCGCGACATCCTGCGGGTGGCCAGCCGCGCCGCTTCCGGCACCAACACCCAGCCCTGGAAGGTCTATGTGCTGCAGGGCGCCAGCCGCGACGCGCTGGTGGACAAGGTCTGCGCGGCGCACAACGCCATCTATGCCGACCCTGCCGTGGCAGCGCAGTACCGCGAGGAGTACGACTACTACCCCGAAAAGTGGGTGTCCCCTTACATCGACCGGCGGCGCGAGAACGGCTGGGGCCTCTACGGATTGTTGGGCATTACCAAGGGCGACAAGGACGCGATGCATGCGCAGCACCAGCGCAATTACCGCTTTTTCGATGCGCCCGTGGGCCTGATGTTCACGCTGGACCGCGTGATGGGCCGCGGTTCGCTGGTGGACTACGGCATGTTCATACAGAGCATCATGGTGGCGGCGCGCGCTCGCGGGCTGCACACCTGTCCGCAGGCCGCCTGGAACGGTTTTGCGAAAATCATCCTGCCTCACATCGGCGCAGGCGAGGGTGAGATGCTGGTCTGTGGCCTGTCGCTGGGCTACGCCGACGAGGCGGCCAGGGTCAATACCTTTCACACGCCGCGTGAGCCGGTGGAGTCGTTTACCCGCTGGCTGGGATGAAGGCGTTCAGCCTGATGCAAGCCGTCCTTGGCTGCCGGGCCAGATAATCCGCTCACCCTTGCACCTACGGAGACAACAATGAGCATCGCGGGCATTCCGGTTGAGTTCCTGTTTTTTGCGCTGACGCTGCTGGGCGTGGCGCTGTTCCACCACTACACACTGTATGTCGCCCTCACCGGCATGGTGGTGATTGCGGCCTACAAGCTGGGCTTCACCGATTTCAGCCTCGTGCACCACTTGGCCCACGAGTGGGTGACGCTGGCCAACCTGCTGGGCCTGTTGCTTGGATTCGCGATCCTGTCGGACCATTTCGAGCGAAGCGAGGTGCCCGCGTTGCTGCCGCGCTACCTGCCCGATGACTGGAAGGGCGGCTTCGTCATGCTGGTGCTGGTGTTCGTGCTGTCCAGCTTCCTGGACAACATCGCCGCCGCCATGATCGGCGGGACCATGGCCGCCGTGCTGTACCAACGCCGGGTGCACATCGGCTTCCTGGCCGCCATCGTGGCCGCCAGCAATGCCGGCGGGGCGGGCAGCGTGGTTGGCGACACCACCACCACGATGATGTGGATTGCCGGCGTCAACCCGCTGCAGGTGCTGGACGCCTACATTGCCGCTGTCCCGGCGTTGCTGATCTTCGGCATCCTCGCGGCACGCCAGCAGCATGCCTACCAGCCCATCATGAAAGACAGCCCCACCGGTGTCCACGTACACAAGGCACGGCTGGCCATCGTGGCCATCATCCTGGTGAGCGCCATTGCCGCCAATGTCTGGTTCAACCTCCATTCCCCCGCCGTGCTGGACAGCTTTCCGGTGATCGGAACAGCGGTCTGGGTGGCCATCCTGGTCACCGCCTTCTGGCGCAAGCCCACGTGGAGCTTGCTGCCCGAGGCCACCCGGGGCAGCGTCTTCCTGCTGTCTCTCGTGATGTGCGCGTCCATGATGCCGGTCGAGAAGCTGCCACTGGCGTCGTGGCAGTCCACGCTGGGGCTGGGGTTTGTCTCGGCAGTGTTTGACAACATTCCCCTCACTGCGCTGGCCATCCGCCAGGGTGGCTACGACTGGGGCTTCCTGGCCTACGCTGTCGGGTTCGGCGGCTCGATGATCTGGTTTGGTTCATCGGCCGGCGTCGCGCTGTCCAACCTGTATCCCGAGGCACGGTCGGTCGGCGCGTGGATCAAGGGCGGATGGCATGTTGCCGTGGGATATGTGGTGGGCTTTTTCATCCTGCTGGCCGTGCTGGGCTGGCATCCCGAGCCGCTGCGCAACAAGAAGGCCGCCCTTGACGCCACCCCGGTTGCTACCATTTTTATAGCGGACCAACTAGCCCCCACGGGGCCTGCAGCCTGAAAACCCATAAATTACCATGCAAAAGCCCAAAATCCTGATCGCACGCGCCATCCCGCCGGCAGCACTGGAGCGGCTGGCCGGGCATTTCGACGTCGAGGCCAACCAGGCCGACGAGCTGTGGAGCCGCGCCGAATTCACCGAACGCATGAGCGGCAAGGACGGCGCGTTCACCACCGGGGGCGAGCGCATCGATGCGGAGCTGCTCGCCGCCTGCCCCCGCCTTCGCATCTGCGCCAACATGGCCGTGGGCTACAACAACTTTGACGTGCCTGCCATGACGGCCGCCGGCGTGCTGGCCACCAATGCACCCGATGTACTGACCGAGACAACCGCCGACATGGGCTTTGCCCTGCTGATGGCCACCGCCCGGCGCATCAGCGAGAGCGAAGCCTACCTGCGCGCGGGTTTGTGGAACAAGTGGCGCTACGACATGTTCACCGGCACCGATGTGCACGGCGCCACGCTGGGTGTGCTGGGCATGGGCCGCATTGGCCAGGGGGTGGCGCGCCGTGGAGCCCACGGCTTCGGCATGAACGTGATCTACCACAACCGCTCCCGGCTGGATGCGCAGACCGAGGCGGCTTGCAAGGCCCGCTACGTCAGCAAGGAAGCGTTGTTCCGCGAGGCCGACCACGTGGTCCTGGTCCTGCCCTATTCGAAGGAAGCCCATCACACCGTGGGAGCCACCGAGATCGGCTGGATGAAGCGCACGGCCACGCTGGTCAATATCGGCCGCGGTGGCTTGGTTGATGAAAACGCGCTGGCCGACGCGCTGGGCGAAGGGCGCCTGCTGGGCGCGGGTCTGGATGTGTTCGAGGGCGAGCCCACGGTCAACCCCAGGCTGCTGGCGCTGAAGAACGTCGTGCTCACGCCGCACATTGCCAGCGCCAGCGTGCCCACCCGGCTGGCCATGGCCAACCTGGCGGCGGACAACCTGATCGGGTTTTTCAGCGGCGCGGGCCCCAAGACGCCGCTGAACCCCGACGTCCTGAACCGCCGGGCCTGACGCATGGATGTTGCCGGCTGGATCGCCATTGCACTGGGGTTGCTGAACCTGCTCGTGCTGGTCTGGCTGGCGCTGCGCCCAGCGGGGACGGATGGCCGCTCCGAGGTTCTGGCGGCCGTGCAGGCCAGCGGTGAGCGCGTGGAGCGCGAACTGCGTCGCGAGGTGGGCGAATCGGCGCGCGGTGCGCGCCAGGAGCTGACGCACAACCTGGCCAGTTTCCAGGAGGCGCTTGTCAAGCAGGGCGCCGAGGCCACGCGCACCCAGAACGCGCAGATCGATGCTTTCGGGCAGCAACTGGCGCTGCTGCAGAAGACACTGTCGGACACGCTGACGCTGCAGTTGACGGGGCTGAGCGAGTCCAACGCCAGGCGGCTGGCCGAGGTGCGTGCCACGCTGGAGACGCAGCTCGCGCAGATGCAGCAGACCAACGCCGCCAAGCTCGATGAAATGCGCAGGACGGTCGACGAAAAACTGCAGGCCACGCTGGAAACCCGCCTGGGCGAGAGCTTCAAGCAGGTGGCCGACCGGCTGGAGCAGGTCCACAAGGGCCTGGGCGAGATGCAGAGCCTGGCGCAGGGTGTGGGTGACCTCAAGCACCTGCTCACCAACGTCAAGACGCGTGGCATGTTTGGCGAGGCGCAGTTGGCTGCGCTGCTGGAGCAGGTGTTCGCGCCCGACCAGTACGCCGTGCAGGTGGTCACGCGCCCGGGCGGCAGGAACCCGGTGGATTTCGCCATCAAGATGCCGGGCCGCGCCACCGATGGCACGCCACTGTGGCTGCCCATTGATGCGAAGTTTCCCAACGAAGACTACGAGCGCCTGCTGGACGCGCAGCAGCGCGCCGATGCCGCCGGCGCCGAGGCCGCAGGCAAGGCGCTGGAAGCCCGCATCCGGCTGGAAGCCAAATCGATTGCCGAAAAGTATGTCGAGCCGCCGTACACCACCGATTTCGCCATCCTGTTCCTGCCCACAGAAGGGCTGTACGCCGAGGTGCTGCGCCGCCCTGGCCTGATGGAGGTGTTGCAGCGCGAGCACCGCGTCACACTGGCCGGGCCGACCACGCTGATGGCGATCATGAACTCGCTGCAGATGGGCTTTCGCACGCTGGCGCTGGAAAAGCGCTCCAGCGAGGTCTGGCAGGTGCTGGGCGCCGTCAAGACCGAGTTCGGCAAGTTCGGTGACGTGCTGGCCCGGGTCAAGACGCAGACCGAAACCGTGCTCAACACGCTCAACAGCGCCGAACAGCGCAGCCGCGTGATGGGACGCGCCCTGCGCCAGGTGGAAGCCCTGCCCGAGGGCGAGGCGCAGGCGCTGTTGCCGACCCCGGAAGAGGGCGGGCCTTGACCGCTGAGCTGGCCCGCCTGATTCTTGGCCATGTTTTCCTGCACGCCTGCATGGCCGGCACGCGGATGGCTGCGCCGCTGTGGGCTCTGCGCGAGGGGTACAGCCCCGTGGCCGTGGGCGTGCTGCTGGCGCTGTTTGCGCTGACCCAGGTGTTCCTCGCGCTGCCGGCGGGCCGGTATGCCGATCGCCACGGGCTGAGGCGGCCTGTGGCCCTGTCGGTGCTGGTGGCCTGTGCGGGAGCGGCCCTGGCGGCTCTGGTGCCATCGTTTGCCACGTTGTGCGTCGCTGCACTGCTGACCGGCGGCGCCACCGGGGCCGCGTCAATTGCGCTGCAGCGCCATGTGGGCCGCGCCGCCGAAGGGGCCACGCAGCTTCGCCAGGTGTTCAGCTGGCTGGCCATCGGCCCGGCGGTTTCCAATTTCCTCGGGCCTTTTGCAGCCGGGTTGCTGATCGACCATGCGGGATTCCGCTGGGCGTTCTTTGCCATGGCCTTGCTGCCGCTGACCAGCTGGTTCTGGGTGCGCCGCACGCGTGAGCTTCCTCCGGTGCCGGTGGCGCAAGGCGCAGCGCCCTCGCGCGCCTGGGACCTGGCACGCGAACCGGCCATGCGCCGGCTGCTGATGGTCAACTGGCTGTTGGCCTCGTGCTGGGACGTGCACACCTTTGTGGTGCCGGTGCTGGGACACGAGCGAGGCTTCAGCGCATCGGCCATCGGCTCCATCCTGGGCGCGTTTGCCATCGCGGCAGCCGTGATCCGGCTGGTCCTGCCGGTGGTGGCCGCACGGCTGAAGGAGCATGTCGTGGTGTGCGCGGCGATGGTGGCCACCGCCGTGCTGTTCGGCATCTATCCCTTGTTGCCGTCGGCCTGGGCCATGGGCATCTGCTCGGTGCTGCTCGGGTTTGCGCTGGGTTCGGTGCAGCCTATGATCATGAGCATGCTCCACCAGATCACGCCCCACCACCGCCACGGCGAGGCGCTGGGCCTGCGCCTGATGGCCATCAATGCGTCCAGCGTGGCCATGCCCCTGTTGTTCGGTGTGGCGGGCGCCGCGGCCGGTGTGTCGGTGGTGTTCTGGTTCGTGGGCGCACTGGTGGGTACGGGTGCGCGCAGCGCCTGGTCGCTCAGGGCGCAACCATGAACAACGCACGCCGCGACGGATTGCTGCTGGCCGCCAGCGCCGCCATCGGCATGGCCATCATGAACAGCCCCTGGTCGGGCGCTTTCCAGCAATGGCTGGAGCTGTCTGTGCAGGTTGGCGTAGGCGGCTATGTGCTGAACAAGCCGCTGGAGCTGTGGATCAATGATTTCCTGATGGCGATCTTCTTCCTGCTGGTGGGTGTGGAAATCAAGCACGAATGGCTGCACGGGGCGCTGTCCACGCCGCAGGCGCGCGTACTGCCTTTCGGTGCAGCGCTGGGCGGCATGGCGCTGCCCGCGCTCATCTTTGTCGGGATCAACTGGTCACAGCCGGTCAACCTGGCCGGCTGGGCGATCCCGGCGGCCACCGACATCGCCTTTGCCATCGGCCTCATGGCGATTGCCGCGCCCGGCACGCGTGCGGTCCTGCTGGCGTTCCTGACCGCAGTGGCGGTGCTGGACGATCTGGGCGCCATCATCGTCATCGCGCTGTTCTACACCGACCAGCTCAGCAAGGCGATGCTGGGTTTTGCCGCCGCTGCGGTGGCGGTGTTGTTCATTCTCTCCAGCCTGCGGGTGCGCCGGGTCGCTCCCTATGTGGTGGTGGGGCTGGTGTTGTGGCTGTGCGTGCTCAAGTCCGGCGTGCACGCCACGCTCGCCGGGGTGGTGCTGGGCCTGTTCCTGCCGGCGTCGCGCGATGGCGGCGGGCCGGCGGAGCAGGTGGCCCATGCCATCAAGCCGTGGATCAGCTGGCTGATCCTGCCGCTGTTCGGGGTGGTCAACGCTGGCGTTTCGCTCGCCGGCTTCACGCCGTCGGCGCTGTTGCAGCCGGTCACCCTGGGGATCGCCGCAGGTCTGCTGCTGGGCAAGCCGGCGGGCATCCTGCTGGGAACCTGGGTGGCCAGCCGCTTCGGGGGCGGGCTGCCCGACGGCCTGCGGTTGCGCGACTACGTGCCCGTGGCCTGCTTTTGCGGGATTGGCTTCACCATGGCCCTATTCATCGCCACGCTGGCCTTTGCGCCGGGCACACCGGCTGCGGATGCGTCCAAGCTTGGTGTGTTGCTGGGCACCTGCTGCGCATTCCTGGTTGGCGCGGCATGCGCCCGCCTCGCACCTGCGCCGCGCGCTCAGGCCAGCCGGTAGAAGCTGCGGATCGCCTGCCAGGCGTCCTGCGGTGTGTCCACGTAGCGGATCAATTCCAGGTCGGCGGGGGAGATCGCGCCTTCTTCCAGCATGACGTCCATGTCGAGCAGGCGTTTCCAGTACGCGCTGCCGCACAGCACGATGGGCACGGGGCGGGCCTTGCGGGTCTGCACCAGCGTGATCACCTCGAACAGTTCGTCCAGCGTGCCAAATCCGCCGGGGAAGGCCACCAGCGCCTTGGCCCGGATCATGAAGTGCATCTTGCGCAGCGCGAAGTAGTGGAACTTGAAGCTCAGGCTTGGCGAGACATAGGGGTTGGCCTGCTGCTCATGCGGCAATGCGATGTTCAGACCGACGGTCAGCGCGCCCAGGTCGTGCGCGCCGCGGTTGGCGGCTTCCATGATGCCGGGGCCACCCCCGGTGCAGATGAACAGCCGTTCCTCAGGTGTGCAGGTGGCGCTGTATCCGGCGACCAGCCGCGCGAACTGTCGCGCCTGCTCGTAGTGCACGGAGGTGCGGACCAGGCGCTGCGCCTGCGAAACCAGCGTGGCATCTCCGCTGGCCTGTGCGGCGGTCAGACGGGACTGCGCCTCCTCGGGTGACACGAAGCGCGCGCTGCCGAACACCACCACCGTGTTGTCGCTGCCCTGGGCCTGCTGCGCCAGGTCGGGCTTGAGCATCTCCAGCTGGAAGCGGATACCGCGTGTCTCGCGCCGCAGCAGGAACTCGGGGTCGGCGAAGGCCAGCCGGTAGGCATCGGCATGCAGGAGTTCGCCGCGGTCGGCATGCGACTGCAGTTCGGCCCAGGCGTCGGCGAGGCGGCTGTCCTTGAGGTTCTGGGTGCTTTCCATGGCTGGAATTGTGCGCGCAAAACCGGTTATTCTTGCGGCGACAAACGCAGCAGCACCGCCATGAGAGACGACAAGCCCTTCCTCTACGCCATCCTTGTGCAAGGGCGCAAGGTGGGTCCCTTTGACCGGCGCACGGTGGTGGGCATGCGCGTCAAGAAGATGCTGGAGGACGAGCATGTCGTCATCCGCAACGACGGCCTGCAGATGAACGTGGGCGAACTGATCGCCGACCGCTTCGAGATGGCCGATCACTTCCGCCCCAACGACACGCAGTCGCGCAACGTGGCGCCTCCGGCCTCGGGCATCTGGCCCACCTTCCTGGTGGATTTCGGCGGGGGCCTGCGCGCCGGCGCTTTCGGTTTCACGGGTCGCGGCGAGCTGCGCTACCAGGGTGACCTGCTGCGCCTGACGGGGCGGATGAAAACCGGCCTGATCGGCACCAACGAGGAACGCATCAAGGTGCCGCTGAGCGGTTTTTCTTCGGTGCGTTTTGACGGACTCAAGGTGCTGCTGCAGCTCAGGCCGGACCAGCCCTACGACGAGGCGCGCCGCGGCGTGCCCTCGGTGGTGACGCTGGAGAACGACTTCGCCGTGCAGGAGCTGCAGGACCTGCTCAAGCTCAGCGAAGGCTGAGCCGCTGCGGCGCCGCAGTCAGGACGCCCCGGTCGCCCGACGCGACAGCCACTGCAAGAGGCGCTCGCGCGCAGGCGTGATCTGCTTGTAGGCCAGCGTTGCGTCGCTCATTGAAGCCAGTGCATCGTGCAGGCGGCGGGCGCCCCCGGCATTGCGCACGGCCTGGGTGAGCGGTTGCAGCATCACGCGGATGGTGAAGACGCTCTGGCCGCAGGGTTGCCCGCGCGCATCGCGCACCGGCAGGAATGTCTGTCGTTCCACCCGCAGCCAGCAGCCCGTGGCGAGCTGTTCGGCAGAGGCATCGTCGGGCCAGGGCTGTCGGGGATGGCGGCCCGGGTGCTGGTCAAAGCGACCGTCGGGCACCAGATTCCAGACGAAGCGCTCCCAGGGGTCACCGCCGCAGACCAGGCGCACCAGCGCGTCGCTGGCGGCGAGCAGGGTGGCGTTGTCGGCCACCGGGGCATGGATGGCAGCAAAGCCGAGCCCGACGCGGTCTTCCGGCGCCCAGTGGGAAGGCGTGCATACGCACAACCAGGGCACAGTGCCGCTGGCGGCGTCCAGCACCGCAAAATCCTCCTCGAACACCAGTTCCAGCGGATTTTCAGTGCCAAATCGGGCTGTAAGCCCCGTCAATGCTGCGTGATTCGCTATCGAATTAATAGCATTCTTGGGGTGGAACCCTGCTGCGCGGAAGCGCGAGGCACCGGCCTGGAGCACCTCGAGCTTTTCGCGGTACAGGGCGCTGCCTGTCGCCAGCGGCGTGAGGTGGCGCGCACCGGCGCCCAGCCGCTGCAGGCCGGGTTGCATGCGAAACGGGACGGCGATGCGCTCGAGATCAAAGTCCACACGGCACCCAAGAAAAAGGCCCCTTGCGGAGCCTGTTGGAGAGAAGCTGCCTGCGACGACTGTCGCGGCTGGTCAGACGCGCCTTCTGTATTCCCCGGTGCGGGTGTCGATCTCGACCTTGTCGCCCTGGGCCACGAAAATCGGCACGCCGATTTCGAAACCCGTGGCGATCTTGGCCGGCTTGAGCACCTTGCCCGAAGTGTCGCCCTTGACGGCAGGCTCGGTCCAGGTGATTTCGCGCTCGACGCTGGTGGGCAGTTCCACCGAGATCGCCTTGCCTTCGTAGAACACCACTTCCAGCGACATGCCGTCTTCCAGGTAGTTCAGTGCGTCGCCCATGTTCTCTGCTTCGACTTCGTACTGGTTGTACTCGGCGTCCATGCAGATGTACATCGGGTCGGCGAAGTAGGAGTAGGTGCAATCCTTCTTGTCCAGGATGATCTGGTCCATCTTGTCGTCGGCCTTGAAGACCACTTCGGTTCCGAAGTTGTTCAGCAGGCTCTTGAGCTTCATGCGCACGGTGGCGGCGTTGCGGCCACCGCGGGCGTATTCGGTCTTGAGGACGACCATCGGATCCTTGCCGTGCATGATGACGTTGCCGGCGCGGATTTCTTGAGCGATTTTCATAACGGTACTGAGGGTTGGCGCCGCTGCACGCGGCGAAGTGTGCGCATCAGGCCGGCGGGGCCTGCCTGCCCGCCGGTCCACAGGACGCAGCGGGTTTGCGCAAAGCCTTGAATTTTAACGCTTTTTTTCGACAAGCCGAAGCAGCTGCGTGGCCAGATCGTCCTGTGCCATGGCCCGCCCGCGGGCTTGCTGCACGCAAGCGGCCCAACCGGTGATGTCCATGTCTCTGATTGGCCCCGTCGGCGGCTCGTCGGCGTTCCACGCCGAATGCAGCGCCCGAAGCGACGCGGGGGCGTCCATCCAGTCCAGGAACGCCGAAAGCTTGGGCAGATGGGCGTCATCGTGCTGCGGGTAGATCTGCCAGATGAAAGGCACAGCCTGCAGCACGGTGCCCTGGGTCCGTGCGGCCCACAAGGCGCGTACCAGCGAGTCCTCGCCGCGCACGAAATTCAGGTCACAGGACCACAGCAGGTGATCGAATTCCGGTTGGGGCACCAGTGCCATCGGCGTGACCACCAGCTTGTCGCCCACCCGGACCTGCTCGCCCGCCCTCAGCGGCTTGCCCAGCAGGCGGCCAACCTCGGCGCTGGCGCGACCGGCCGTCACCAGCAACTGCACGGGCGCCGCCCCACCAGCCAGACCGTCCAGCAGCGCCTTCAGGGCTGGCGGTTCGTAGCAGAACAGGCTGATCAACCGTTCACCCTGCCAGGAAACTCCCTGCCCGCGCAGCCAACCGGCCCGGTCAAACCGGCCCTGGCGGACGCCCAACCCGGCCTCACGCAGCAACCCGCCAGTGGCCGGTGTGAATCCCGGGTAGAAGAAATGCTTGATCAGCCCTGTGCCCGGCCCGGCCAGCACAGGAGAGGGCAGGCCGTGCATGCGTTCCACATACGGTTCGGCCGACAGGTACTCCAGATTGATCCATACGGGTTTTTGGCCTCCAGCCCTTGCACGTTCTGCATGTGCTGCTATCAATTCAGGAGCAGGATCGCAGCCGAAGGCCTCAACCAGCACATCGCCGGGGCCAGGGCAGGTCTGCGCGGCCGTCCAGTGCAGGACCGTCACCCCTGCTGCTCCCCGCGGGGCCATCCACCCCAGGGCGGCTGGATCGTCGACCCACAGGCGCACCCGCTGGCCTTGGCTGGCGAGTTGTGCCGACAGGCGCCAGCACACGCCCAGGTCGCCGTGGTTGTCGATGACCTTGCAGAAGATGTCCCAGAGCAGAGCGGGTGCCACGGACGGATTGTCCACGCTGGTGGGCGCCCGCTATAGTTTGGCGTCCCCCCCGCCGTGCGGGGCGGGCGCGCACTGAAAGGAATGTGTATGTCAACTGCGGCTTCCGTAGCAGCTCCCTCCCTGTCCTGGCGCAGGGCGCTGGTCCTCTGGTGGAGCTTCTTCTGGCGTGCCTTTCTGTACGGCGTGGTGCTGGGCATGCTGCTGGGAGGCATGGCGGGCTTTTACGCCGTCGTGTCCGGTGCGTCCGAGCAGGCGGCGGTGTACGGCTCCATCGCCGGGTGGGTGGCAACGCTTCCTGCCTCCCTGCTGGCGTTGAAGCAGGCCGTTTCGCGCCACCTGGGGTCCCTGACGGCGTGACCACACCCGACGGATCCAGGCCCGCTTCGGCGCATCCGCCCGCCTTGCTGGCGGAGGTGGCTGCCCTGCCGGCGCTCCCCGGCGTGTACCGGTATTTCGACGCGGAAGGGGGCGTGCTGTACGTGGGCAAGGCCCGCAACCTGAAGAAGCGCGTTTCCAGCTATTTCCAGCGCAATCACGACGGCACGCGCATAGGCCACATGGTGGGCAAGATCGTCCGCATGGAGACCACCGTCGTGCGGTCCGAGGCCGAGGCCCTGCTGCTTGAAAACAACCTCATCAAGTCGCTGAACCCGCGCTACAACATCCTGTTTCGCGACGACAAGAGCTATCCGTATGTGCGGATCTCGGCCGCGGGCCCCGGCGGCGACAGGCCTCTCGCCACAGCCTTCCCGCGCATGGCCTACTACCGGGGCGCGACGGATCGTCGCCACCACTATTTCGGACCCTATCCCAACGCGTGGTCCGTCAGGGAAGCGCTGGTGCTGCTGCAAAAGGCGTTTCGCCTGCGTACGTGCGAGGACTCGGTGTTTGCCAACCGCACGCGCCCCTGCCTGCTGTACCAGATCAAGCGCTGCTCCGGCCCCTGTGTGGGGCACATCTCCCAGGCCGATTACGCGCAGGACGTCGCGCACGCCAGCGGCTTCCTTCGCGGCGAGGCGCAGACCGTGATCAGCACGCTGGAATTGCGCATGCTGGCCCATGCCGAGCGGCTTGAGTTCGAGCGGGCCGCCGAATTGCGCAACCAGATTGCCGCGCTTTCGGATGTGCGGCACCAGCAGGCGGTGGAGTCGGTGTCGGACAGGGATGTCGACATCCTGGCCGTGCGGGTCGAAGGCGGGAAGGCGTGCGTCAACCTGGCCATGGTGCGCGGGGGCCGGCACCTGGGCGATCGCCCCTACTTTCCGGCGCATGTCGAGGACGGTGCTGCGCTGCTCGGGGTCGAGGACGGCGCCGGCAAGGCGCCGAGCGTGGAGGTCCAGGTGCTGGAGGCGTTTGTGGCGCAACACTACCTGGGCGTGCCGGTTCCGCCTGCGCTGATCACCAGTGCGCCCATCAGCGCTTCGCTGGTGGAAGCGTTGTCTCAGCAGGCTGGACAGAAGGTGCGTGCCGTGCACCAGCCGCGTGAACAGCGCCGCATCTGGCTGGAGATGGCGCAGAAGAACGCCGCCCTGCAGCTGGCGCGCCTGCTGGCCGAAGAAGGCTCCCAGCAGGCCCGCACGCGGGCCCTGGTGGATGCGCTGGACTTGGCGCCCGCCGATGGCGATGAATCCCTGGACACATTCCGTATCGAGTGTTTCGACATCTCCCACACCGCTGGCGAGGCGACGCAGGCATCCTGTGTCGTGTTCCAGAACCACAAGATGCAGTCCGCCGAATACCGCCGCTACAACATCGATGGCATCACGCCGGGGGACGACTATGCCGCCATGCGCCAGGTGCTGTTGCGGCGGTATGGCAAGCTGGCTGACGCGGTCCGCGAGGCCAGCCTGGCGGGGCCGCGCGCCGGCGGGGGGGCGCGATTGCCCGACCTGGTGCTGGTGGACGGTGGCAAGGGGCAGGTCAGCATGGCGCGCGAAGTGTTTGAGTCGCTGGGTCTGGACCTGTCGCTCATCGCCGGTGTCGAAAAAGGCGAGGGCCGCAAGGTTGGCCTGGAAGAACTGGTGTTTGCGGACGGGCGGGACAAGGTGTCGCTGGGGCGGGATTCCGCCGCGCTGATGCTGGTGGCACAAATCCGCGACGAGGCCCACCGCTTTGCCATCACCGGGATGCGGGCGCGACGTGCGAAAGTGCGCACCGGCGGCAGCCGGCTGGAGGACATCCCGGGCATCGGGGCGCGCCGCCGGGCGAAATTGCTGCAACGCTTTGGCGGCATCCGCGGAGTGGTCGCAGCCGGTGTGGAGGACATCGCTACCGTTGAAGGCATTTCCAGGGAACTGGCTGAGGAGATCTACCGTGCACTGCATTGACCGAATCAAAGCGGCTGCGGCCGTCCTGCTGGCTGTTGTCTCGCTTGCCGCGTGTTCTGTGCGCCCGTTGCCTCCCGATACGCCGCCGCCGGGACCGGTCGTCTCCCCGCCCGCGGGCCCCGGACCTGCGCCAGGGGTTGCGGGTGTGCCCCCGGCCGCGCCGATGGCGCCTCCGAGGAACTGGGACGAGTACAAGCTGCGCGCGGCGCAACGCATCACGCAGGCCAATCCTTCGGAAACGTTTTCGGGGGCGCTGCCGGAGTCGCTGGCCTCCATCCCCGTGCTGCAGGTGCAACTCAATGCCGACGGCTCGATCCGGTCGATCGATGTGTTGCGCACCCCGCGGTTTCACCCGCACACGTTGCAGCTCGCGACCCAGGCCATCCGGCGCGCCGCGCCATTTGGCCCTGTGGGTCACTTGCCGCGGCCCTGGCAGTTCAGCGAAACCTTCCTGTACAACGACGACTTCAAATTCCAGCTGAGGACGCTCGCAGAGACGCCGTAGACACCCGTCCTGCAGGGCGGGGACAGGTCCTGACCGGCGTGCGGCACCCGGGCTGCGGCGTGCCACAATCAGCGCATGTTCTTCACCATTCCCACGATACTGACCTGGACGCGCATCGTCGCGATCCCGCTGATCGTGGGTGTGTTCGACCTCTGGCCCGATCGCGCCATCAGCAATCTGGTGGCCACGGTGCTGTTTGTGGTGTTTGCGCTTACCGACTGGCTTGACGGGTGGCTGGCGCGCAAGCTGAACCAGACTTCCTCATTTGGCGCGTTCCTCGACCCCGTGGCCGACAAGTTTCTTGTCTGCGCTTCCCTGCTGGTGCTGGTGCACCTCAACCGGGTGGGTGTGATCGTCGCGCTGATCATCATCGGTCGCGAGATCGCCATCTCGGCGCTTCGTGAATGGATGGCCCAGATCGGCGCGTCGCGCAGCGTGGCGGTGCACATGATCGGCAAGGTCAAGACGGTCGTGCAGATGGTGGCGATTCCCTTCCTGCTGTTCGACGGCAGGCTGTTCGGCGTGATTGACACCCGGCTGTGGGGCACCTGGCTGATCTGGGTCGCTGCCGTGCTGACGATCTGGTCAATGGTGTACTACCTGCGCCGCGCCATACCGGAAATCCGGGCGCGGGCGAAATGAGCGGGTCGCCCCGCGACGGGGCCCTGCTGCGGGCCATGCCCGCCGTGTTCGTGCTGATCTGGAGCACCGGTTTCATCGTTGCCCGCTACGGCATGCCGCACGCGCCGCCCATGAAATTCCTGGCGGTCCGTTATGCCCTGTCGTTCCTCTGTTTCCTGCTGTGGATCCGGGTCTCGGGTGTGCGCTGGCCGCAGTCGCGCGGGCAATGGGGGCACCTGGCCGTCACGGGCGTGTTGATGCATGCCGTGTACCTGGGTGGTGTCTGGGCCGCAGTCAAGGCAGGCATGGGTGCGGGACTGTCGTCGCTGATCGTGGGTCTGCAGCCTGTGTTGACGGCGGTATGGCTGTCCGCCAGCGGTTCAAGTGTCACCCGGCGCCAGTGGCTGGGCCTGTCGCTGGGCCTGGCGGGCCTCGTGCTGGTCGTGTCCCGAAAATTTGCCCAGGGCAGCGCGGGCGACACTGCCACGGCGTTCAATGTGGCATTGGCTGTGCTTGCGCTGCTGGCCATCACCATTGGCACGCTGTACCAGAAGCGGTTCGTGCAGCCCTGCGACGTGCGCAGCGCCAATGCGGTTCAGTTGCTGGCCGCCCTGGCGGTGACGTTGCCGCTGGCGTTGCTGGAGTCTGAAACCATGCGCTGGAACACCGAACTGGCCGGTGCCATGGCATGGTCGGTGCTGGGCCTCACGCTGGGTGGCAGCTCGCTGCTTTACCTGCTGATCCAGCGTGGCGCTGCAGCGTCCGTTACCAGCCTGATGTACCTGGTGCCGCCCACCACCGCGCTGGTCGCCTGGGTGTTGTTCAGCGAACCGGTGACGGCGGTGACCCTGGCGGGCACCGCACTCACCGCGTTTGGCGTGAGCCTCGTGGTGAGGCCGTCGAAATCGGCCTAGGCGGAGCGAACCTTCCAGGGCGTGTGGCGGAACTGATCCGCCAGAAAGTCGGTCAGCAGGCGCATCCGTCGCGGCACCTGCGGCCTGTAGGGGGCGAGCCAGTGGATGTCGGCGTCGGCCATGCTCCAGGCCGGCAGCACGCGCACCAGCTGGCCGGACGCCAGTTGCGGGGCGATGTCCCACAGGCTGCGCAGCATGATGCCGCGACCGGCGAGGCACCAGTCGCGCACCACCTCCCCGGAGTTGCTGGACAGCGGTCCCTGCACCACCACGCGTGTGACCGCCTTGTCGCGTTCCTTTTGGAGCTGCCACACGTCATACCGCTGGCCCGGGGCATTGCCGTTCTCGCGCACCGTCAGACACGCGTGTGATGCCAGAGTCGGCAGGTCTGCCGGCGTGCCGTGGCGTCGCAGGTAGGCAGGTGACGCCACCAGCACACGCTGGTTGCGTGCCAGACGGCGCGATACCCACTGCGCAGTGTGGCTTCCCTGCAGCGACCACAGCCAGACGGCGCCGTCGTAACCATCGCGCGCAAGGTCAGGCAACTGCTCGGTCAATTGAAGTTCGATGGACAACCGCGGGTATTGCTCCTGGAACAGGGCCAGGGCCGGTGCCAGCCACAGCCGACCGAAGCCGAAAGTCGCTGCGAGGCGGATCACACCGGTCGGTTCGGACTGGCGCTCCTGCAGTTCCGCCTCCAGGGCCTCGAAGCCCTTCAGCAATGCCAACGCCCGCTCACACACGGCATCGCCCTCTGGCGTGGGGCTGACACGCCGGGTGGTGCGCAGGAACAGCCGCGCACCCAGGCGCGCCTCCAGCGCGGCAAGTCGCTTGGTCACCGCGGGAGGCGCCAGCCCGAGGCTGGCCGCGGCCCCGGAGAGGCTGCCCTGGTCGCGAATGGCAAGCACGAGGCTCAGGTCACCGCGTTCCATTTATTTCTTTTGTGGAAATAATCATTTGCCATATTATTGCTTGTGGCAAACAGCGGCGCAACGCAGAATACCGGCCATGCTGGAAGCCTTCAAACCGTTTGACCTGCTGCACAATGGCGTGCGCCTGCATGGCCGTGTGGCGGGGCAGGGCGCGGCGTTGCTGCTGTTGCACGGGCATCCTCAAACACACTGCATGTGGCACAAGGTCGCACCCGCGCTGGCACAGCGCCACCGGGTGGTCCTGATGGATTTGCGCGGCTATGGGGATTCCGACCGTCCCCTGCCCGATGCCATGCACGAGACCCACAGCAAGCGCGAGATGGCGGCCGATGCGCGCGCGGTCATGGCGGAGTTGGGATGCAGCCGGTTCCAGGTGCTTGCACATGACCGGGGCGCCCGCGTGGCACACAGGCTGGCGATGGATTTTCCGGAAGCGGTCGAGCGCCTGATGCTGCTGGACATCGCCCCGACCCTGGCCATGTACGGGAACACGTCGCAGGCCTTTGCCACCGCGTACTGGCATTGGTTCTTCCTGATCCAGCCGCCACCGCTGCCCGAGGCCCTGATCGAAGCAGACCCGGCACGCTATGTGCGCAACGTGATGGGCAAGCGGCACGCGGGCCTGGACGCCTTCGCCCCAGAGGCCCTGGCGGAATACGAGCGCTGCGCGGCCATTGCCGGCACGGCGCAGGCCATCTGCGAGGACTACCGCGCCAGCGCCACCATTGACCTGGAGCATGACCGCGCCGACATCGCCGCCGGCCGCCGGTTGACGCAGCCGCTGCGCGTCCTATGGGGCCAGCACGGTGCGGTGGGCCAGTGCTTTGATGTCCCCTCCCTGTGGCGTGAACGCGCAGACGACGTCACGGGCCAGGCCTTGGCCTGCGGCCACTACATCGCCGAGGAGGCGCCGGATGCACTGCTGGCGCATGCCCTCGAATTCTTCAGACCCTGAACCCCAAGGAGACACCACCATGAGCAGGAAACGCATCGCAGTCATCGCCGGCGACGGCATCGGCAAGGAAGTCATGCCGGAAGGCATCCGGGTGATGGAGGCAGCCGCCGGCAAATTTGGCATCGACCTGCAGTTCGACCATTTCGACTTCTCCAGCTGGGACTATTGCGAGAAGCACGGCAAGATGCTGCCCGACAACTGGAAGGACCAGATCGGCGGCCATGACGCGATCTACTTTGGTGCCGTCGGCTGGCCCGACAAGATCGCCGACCATGTGTCGCTGTGGGGTTCGCTGTTGCTGTTCCGGCGCGAGTTTGATCAGTACATCAACCTGCGCCCGGCGCGCCTGATGCCCGGCATCACGGCGCCGGTGGTGCGCCGCGATGGCAGCCCGCGCCAGCCGGGCGAGATCGACATGTACATCGTGCGCGAAAACACCGAGGGCGAGTACTCCAGCATTGGCGGGCGCATGTACGAAGGCACGCCGCGCGAGATCGTCATCCAGGAAACCGTGATGTCGCGCATCGGCGTGGACCGCGTGCTGAAGTTTGCCTACGAGCTGGCGCAGTCGCGCCCGAAGAAACACCTGACCAGTGCCACCAAGTCCAACGGCATCTCGATCACCATGCCCTACTGGGACGAGCGCGTGGCCGAGATGGCCAAGGCCTATCCCGGCGTCAAGACCGACAAGTTCCACATCGACATCCTCACGGCGCACTTCGTGCAGCGCCCGGACTTCTTCGATGTGGTGGTGGCCAGCAACCTGTTTGGCGACATCCTCAGTGACCTGGGGCCGGCGTGCACCGGCACGATCGGCATCGCGCCCAGCGCCAACCTCAATCCGGACCGCCGGTTTCCGTCGCTGTTCGAGCCGGTCCACGGCTCTGCGCCCGACATCGCCGGCAGGAACATTGCCAACCCGATCGGGCAGATCTGGTGCGGCGCCATGATGCTGGAGTTCCTGGGCCACAAGCACGCGCATGACGCAGTGCTGGCCGCCATCGAAAAAGTGCTCGCACCCGACAGCGGCGCGCCGCGCACGGCCGATATCGGCGGGACCGCCAGCACCACAGATCTAGGAAAGGCCATCGCCGCTGCCCTGTGACGGACGGGAGGAATTGTCAAGCCCATTTTTCGCGCTGTCCGGTGACCTTTGCAGCGACGGCAGCAAGGCGGTCTGTGCAAAACGCATAGAATCCGCCTCCGCGCCGCCGGAAAGCGGCCGGGATTGTTGACAGGCGCATGCGCCGTGGCTCTAATGACATTGCGCCGCGTCCTGCCTGCCAACGCCGTCCCGGCGAGAGCCGCAAGCGACAGGACAACTCGAATTTTCAAGAGACATTCCATTCAACCCAACCCAGCTAGAGGGGCCCTTGTGAACAAGACCGATCTCATCGAGCACATCGCCAAACACGCCGACATTTCCAAAGCCGCCGCAACCCGCGCGCTGGAGTCCGTGATTGGTGCCGTGAAGACCACCCTGAAAAAAGGCGGCTCCGTGTCCTTGGTCGGATTCGGCACGTTTGCCGTCGGCAAACGAGCTGCCCGCAGCGGCCGGAACCCCCGCACCGGCGCTGCGATTAAAATCAAGGCTGCCAAGGTACCCAAGTTCCGGCCCGGCAAGGCGCTCAAGGATGCGCTGAACTGAAGGTTGAACCCTGGGGGTGCTTAGCTCAGCTGGTAGAGCGGCGCCCTTACAAGGCGTAGGTCGGCGGTTCGAACCCGTCAGCACCCACCACACAGGCAAAGGCGAACAACCTGTTCGCCTTTTTGTTTTTTGTTCCGGAGATTCCGAGCATGTTTGATTTCGTCCGTCGGCACATCAAGATCATGCAGATCCTGCTGTTTCTGCTGATCGTGCCCTCGTTTATGCTGGTCGGCCTTGACGGTTACAACCGCATGGATGGAAAGGGCGCCGCGGTTGCCAAAGTCGACGGCGTCGACATTTCGCAGACCGAATGGGACGAAGCCCACAAGCAGGAGGTCGAGCGCCTTCGCGGTTCGATGCCCAACCTGGACCCAAAGCTCCTGGACACGCCGCAGGCCAAATACGCCACGCTGGAGCGCCTGGTGCGCGATCGCGTGTTGCGCGTGGCCGGCGAGCGGCTTTCGCTGGTGACCAGCGACCAGCGGCTGGCGCGTGACCTGCAGGACAACCCCAGCATTGCCGCTTTGCGGCGCGCGGATGGCACGCTGGACATGGAGCGTTACCGCCAGCTCGTGGGTTCGCAGGGGATGTCACCCGAAATGTTCGAGGCGCGTGTTCGGGCGGATCTCTCGCAGCGCCAGGTGCTAGGAGGGCTGGGTGTGTCCGGCCTTTCGGCCACGTCGGCGGCAGATGCGGCGCTCAATGCCTATTTCGAGCGGCGTCAGGTGCAGGTCGCGGCTTTCACCACGGCGGAGTACGCCGCCCGTGTGAACCCGACAGACGCCGAACTCGAGCAGTTCCACAAGGACAATCCGCAACTGTTCCAGGCCGCCGAGCAGGCCAATATCGAGTATCTGGTGCTGGACGCGGAGGCGCTGCGCAAGGCCATCACCCTCAGTGAAGCGGATGTGCGCACCTACTACGACCAGAACGCCGCACGCCTGTCCGGCAAGGAAGAGCGTCGGGCCAGCCACATCCTGATCACCGCTCCCGCCAGCGCCCCGGCCGTCCAGCGCCAGCAGGCGCGGGCCAAGGCCGAAGAGCTGCTGGCGCAGGTCCGCAAAGCCCCGGACACATTTGCCGAAGTCGCCAAGAAGAATTCGCAGGACCCTGGCTCGGCGCCCAATGGTGGCGACCTGGACTTCTTTGCCCGCGGTGCAATGGTCAAGCCGTTTGAAGAAGCAGCGTTTGCGCTGAAGAAGGGCGACATCAGCGATCTGGTGGAGTCCGAATTCGGCTACCACATCATCCGGTTGACCGACATCAAGGCGCCGAAGGCGCGCAGCTTTGAAGAAATGCGCCCCGAGATCGAGGCCGACCTGAAGAAGCAGCAGGCCCAGCGCAAGTTTGCCGAATCGGCGGATGCGTTCACCAACGGTGTGTACGAACAGTCCGACAGCCTCAAGCCCACGGCGGACCGCCTGAAGCTGGAAGTTCGCACGGCCACCGGCGTGACACGGACGCCTGCGCCTGGCACGACCGGCATTCTGGCCAACCCCAAACTGTTGGCCGCGCTGTTCTCCAGCGACGTGGTGCAGAACAAGCGCAACACCGAAGCGGTGGAGACCGGCGCCAGCCAGCTGGTGTCGGCCCGCATAGCCCAATATCAACCGGCGCGCACGCTGCCGTTTGCCGAGGTGCGCGAGCGCGTGCGCGAGCGTCTGCTGGCCGCGCGTGGCGCCGAACTGGCGCGCAAGGACGGCCAGGAAAAACTGGCCGCCTGGAAGGCTGCACCTGCAACCGCCGGTCTTCCCGAGGCCGTGGTGGTTTCGCGGGCAGAGACGCGCAAGCTCCCGGCCAAGGTGGTGGATGCTGCCTTGCGCGCCGATCCGACCGTGCTGCCGGCCTGGGTGGGCGTTGACCTGGGGGCGCAGGGATACGCGGTGGTTCGTGTCAACGAGGTGCTGCCACGCGAGGTGCCTGCGGCCGCCGCTGCGGCCCAGGACAGGGCCCAATACGCCCAGTGGTGGACCAGCGCCGAAGGGATGGCCTACTACTCACTGCTGCGCGACCGCTACAAGGTGCGCATCATTGCGCCCAAGCCGCCGCCCGCGTCCGCCGCCGATGCGCTGGCCACCGCGGTGCAGGGTCGCTCCTGAGCCCTGGCGGCTATAATTTCGCCTTCGTGGTGGCTGTAGCTCAGTTGGTAGAGTCCCAGATTGTGATTCTGGTCGTCGTGGGTTCGAGTCCCATCAGCCACCCCACATGAAAAAGCCCGCTTTCGGCGGGCTTTTTTGTGGGCACCAGGCGCAGGCGACCGACCTGCTTCAGTACTGGCGCATCAATTCACCATCACCAGCTTGCCCATCACGCCGCGTGAGCCCATGTGGGCATAGGCGGCCTTCAGTTCGGCCATGGGCATGGTGCGGTCGATCACCGGCTTGATCTTGCCCTGCCCGTACCACTGGCCCAGTTCGGCCATCATGGCGGCGTTGGCCTTGGGTTCGCGGCGAGCGAAGTCGCCCCAGAACACCCCCACGATGGAGGCGCCCTTGAGCAGCGCCAGATTCAGCGGCAGCGCGGGGATCGGGCCCGCAGCAAAGCCCACCACCAGGTAGCGGCCGCGCCATGCGATTGAGCGGAACGCCGCTTCGGAGAAATCCCCACCCACCGGGTCGTAGATCACGTCCGGGCCTTTGCCTTCGGTGGCGGCCTTGACGGCTTCGCGCAGGTTCTCCTTGGTGTAGTTGATGGTCGCGTCGGCGCCGATGCGCTTGCACAGCTCGCACTTTTCGTCGGTGGAGGCGGCGGCGATCACGCGCGCGCCCATGGCCTTGGCAATCTGGATGGCCGACGTGCCCACGCCGCCGGCGGCGCCCAGCACCAGCACCGTCTCGCCGGCCTTGAGCTGGGCGCGGTCCACCAGCGCATGGTGCGAGGTGGCATAGATCATGATGAAGGCCGCCGCATCCACGTGCGAAAAGCCGGGCGGCAGCGGCATGCACAGCGCCGCCGGAGCCAGCGTGTGTGTGCCAAATCCACCCGTGCCCGACAGGCAGGCGATGTTCTGGCCGACCTTGAGGTGGCTCACGCCTTCGCCCACCGCCTGCACCACGCCGGCGTACTCCGAGCCGGGCACGAAGGGCAGTGGCGGCTTCATCTGGTACTTGTTCTGCACGATCAGCAGGTCGGGGAAGTTCAGGCTCGCGGCCTTGATCTCCACCAGCACCTGGCCGGGGCCGGGCACAGGGGTGGGCAGTTCCTTCCAGGTCAGGGCATCAACGCCCACGGGGTTTTCACAAAGCCAGGCGTGCATGGGGTCTCCGGAGCAGGTGCAAAGGCCTGCATGATACGGACCGGGCCTGTCCTGCGTTGTCCCAGCAGCGACGCCTACAATTCCTGCAACCCCACCCCTGCCGGCGCAATGAACATCCTGATCTGCAACGACGATGGCTACCAGGCGCCCGGCATCGTGGCGCTGTACGAGGCGCTGAAAGACCTGGCCGACGTCGAGGTGGTTGCGCCCGAGCACAACAACAGCGCCAAATCCAATGCGCTGACGCTGCACTCGCCGCTGTACGTGCACCGCGCCGCCAACGGCTTTCGCTACGTCAACGGGACGCCGGCGGACTGTGTGCACATCGCGCTCACCGGTCTGCTGGGCTACCGGCCCGATCTGGTGGTCAGCGGCATCAACAACGGTGCCAACATGGGCGACGACACCATCTACTCGGGCACGGTGGGCGCCGCGATGGAGGGTTACCTGTTCGGCGTCCCTGCGATCGCGTTCTCGCAGACCGAAAAAGGCTGGCAGCACCTGGATGCGGCCGCGCAGACCGCCGCCCGCCTGGTGTCCCAGGTCATGCGCCACAAGCTGGCGGGCGGCGCGCCCTGGCTGCTCAACGTCAACATCCCCTGCCTGCCGCTGGCCGACATCAAGCCGGCCAGGGTGTGCCGGCTGGGCCGCCGGCACGCGGCCGAAAAAGTCATCACCCAGGAAAGCCCGCGTGGCGAGACCATGTACTGGATCGGCAGCGCCGGCCCGGCCAAGGACGACGCCGAGGGGACGGATTTCCACGCCACCGCGCAGGGCCACGTGGCGATGACGCCCCTGAAGGTGGATCTCACCGACCACGACCACCTGGCGTACTGGGCGCAGACCGCAGCGCGGCTGCACGAAGCGCCATGACGCGCCGTCCCGCCTTTCCGGTACGGCTGGAGCGCGTGGCGCCACCCCCGGATGCTATAAAAAGGATAGCTAACTATCCAGCATTGACGGGGGCTGGAGGCCTGAAACAGTCTCAAAAACCAGGTCAGCCGGTCCCGCAGGGCGTCGGACTCGATTCGTCGGCGGTTCGCGCGCGCATGGTGCAGCGCCTGGCCGCCGGGGGCGTGAGCGACCCGCAGGTGCTGGCGGCGCTGGGCGCGGTGGAGCGCCACCGCTTTGTCGACAGCGCGCTGGTCAACCAGGCCTACGAGGACACCAGCCTGCCCATCGGGCTGGCGCAGACCATCTCCAAGCCCAGCGTCGTGGCGCGCATGATCGAGCTGCTGCGCAACGGGGCCGCCGGCCCGCTGGGTCGCGTGCTGGAGATCGGCACCGGCTGCGGCTACCAGGCGGCGGTGCTCAGCCATGTGGCGCGCGAGGTCTACAGCATCGAGCGCCTGCGCGGGCTGCACGACAAGGCGCGCGAGAACCTGCGACCGCTGCGCCTGCCCAATGTGCACCTGCTGCTGGGCGACGGCATGCTGGGGTATGCGCGCGGCGCGCCCTATGCGGCCATCATCGCCGCCGCTGGCGGCGAGGCGATTCCCGCCGCGTGGACGGACCAGCTGGCGGTGGGTGGGCGCATCGTCGCGCCCATGGTCACGGCCAGCGGGACCCAGGCGCTGGTGGTGGTGGAACGCACCGAACGCGGTCTCGTGCAGAAGTTGCTTGAGGCGGTCCACTTTGTCCCCCTAAAATCGGGCATCGCTTGAAGGGATTGTTCATGACTGGTGTGCGTGCCTCGGCTCTGGGTGTGATGGCGCTGGCCGCGCTGATCGGCGTGTCTGGCTGCAGCTTCCGCTCCGGTACCCGCGCACCCGTGGAAGACCGGGGCGCCGCTGTCCCGCCGCCGCCAGTGGTCGCGGTCGACCCGGCCAAATCGCAGCCTCCGGGATTTGAAAACGCCGGCAAGCCCGGCTACTACACCGTCAAGCCCGGCGACCGGCTGATGCGCATCGCGCTGGACCACGGTCAGGCATGGCGCGACATTGCGCGCTGGAACAACCTCGCGGACCCCAATGTGATCGAAGTCGGGCAGGTGCTGAGGGTCATCCCGCCAGTGGATGTGGCTGTGGCGGTTGCCCGTCCGGTCAGCACGCCCAGCGCCACGCCGTCGGCTGTGCCGCCGGCGGGTGCCGCCAGCGGCGCTGCCCGGCCGGCCAGTGCCGCCCCCGTTGCGGCCGCACCGGTGGCCGCGCCAGCGGCCAGCGGCGACGAGCTGTCCTGGCTGTGGCCGGCGTCCGGTGCCGTGGTGGCAGGCTTTGACGAGGCGCGCAACAAGGGTCTGGGCATCGGCGGCAACGCGGGAGACCCGGTTCTGGCCTCGGCCGACGGCAAGGTTGTCTATGCGGGTTCGGGATTGCGCGGCTACGGCAATCTGGTGATCCTCAAGCACAACAACACCTACCTCAGTGCCTACGCGCACAACCAGACCCTGCTGGTCAAGGAAGAGCAGACCGTGCGCCGCGGCCAGAAGATCGCCGAGATGGGCAACAGCGACGCCGACCGGGTCAAGCTGCACTTTGAGATCCGCCGCCAGGGCAAGCCCGTCGACCCGGCGCAGCTGCTTCCCACCAGGTAGCATCATGAGCAAGCGCACCGGAAAGAGCTCTCCCGCCCGACCGGATGCGCCAGATGCGGACAACGCGGGCGAGGCGACCACGCCCGACATGCCCACGGCAGTGCCCCTGGAAGCCGGCACCGGCGAAACCGACGACACCCTGACCCTGTACCTGCGCGACATCCGCCGCACCGCGCTGTTCACCCCCGAGGAAGAATACGAGACGGCCCTGCGCGCGCGCTCAGGGGACTTTGCCGCCCGCCAGAGCATGATCGAGCACAACCTGCGCCTCGTGGTCAGCATCGCCAGGAGCTACCTGGGCCGCGGCGTGCCGCTGGCCGACCTGATCGAGGAAGGCAATCTGGGCCTGATGCACGCCATTGACAAATTCGAGCCGGAGCGGGGTTTCCGTTTTTCCACCTACGCCACCTGGTGGATCCGCCAGTCGGTGGAGCGCGCCGTCATCAACCAGGCCCGTGTGATCCGCCTGCCGGTGCATGTGGTGCGCGAACTGCAGCAGGTGCTGCGGGCGCGGCGCACGCTGGAGAACGACCCGGCCTTCATCGCCCGGCGGCCCGACGGGGTGCGGGTGGAAGACGTGGCCGCGCTGCTGGGGCGTGACGTGCAGGGCGTGGCCGACCTGCTGGCGCTGGCCGAGAACCCGCGCTCGCTGGACGCGGTGGCCGAGCACGGGGACGATGACTTCACTCTGGGCGACATGCTGCCTGCCGATGCTGCGCAGGACCCCAGCGGTGTGACACAGAGCCATGAAGTGGGTCGCCTCATCGACAGCTGGATCGAGGTGCTGTCGGGCCGTGAGCGCGAGATCCTCACAGGCCGCTTTGGACTGCACGACAGCGACCCCGAGACGCTGGAGACGCTGAGCGACCGCCTGGGCCTGACGCGCGAGCGCGTGCGCCAGATCCAGAACGAGGCCCTGCTCAAGTTGCGCCGCCAGATGGCGCGCAAGGGCATTGGCAAGGAAGCACTGCTGTAGCCGGTACGCCGCCCGCTGGCGCGCTGGTACAGTGCCCGCATGAGCTGGCCCGTCCTCGTCTTTGACATCGAATCCATCCCCGACATTGCGGGCCTGCGTGCGTTGCGCGACGACCCTCCCGAGTGGACCGACGCGCAGGTGCATGCCGCCTGGGTGCAGGAGCGCAAGGACAAGGGGCAGGGCGACTTCATGCCGCTGCACCTGCAGCGCATCCTGGTCATCTCGTGCGTGTTCCGCAACGCCGAGGGGCTGCGCGTGCACTCGTTCGTGGACCGGGATGGCGCGAGCGAAGGCAAGGTGGTGCAGACCTTCTTCAACACCATCGAAAAGCACGTGCCCCAGCTGGTGAGCTGGAACGGCGGCGGCTTTGACCTGCCGGTGTTGCACTACCGCGGCCTCAAGCACGGCGTGGTGGCCGACAAGTACTGGGACCTGGGCGATGACGACCGCGAGTTCAAGTGGAACAACTACATCAGCCGCTACCACCTGCGTCACCTGGACCTGATGGACCTGCTGGCGCTGTACCAGCCCAAGAACAACGCGCCGCTGGACGCCATGGCCAAGCTTTGCGGCTTCCCCGGCAAGCTGGGGATGGACGGCTCGCAGGTGTACGGCGCGTACGTGGACGGCAAGCTGGACGAGATCCGCCGCTATTGCGAGACGGACGTGATGAACACCTACCTGCTGTACTGCCGCTTCCAGAAAATGCGCGGTGGCCTGACCGAGAAGGAATACGACCAGGAGATCGCGGTCGTGAAGGACACGCTGGGCAACCTCGCGCCCACCGAGGCCCACTGGCAGGAGTACCTGGCCGCCTGGGGCTGAGACAATCGGGGCATGACTGAAGAGACCGTGAAGCCGCCCCTGCCCGAGGGCTGGCTGGAAGTGGACGCGCTGGACATCGAGGCGCAGGGCGTGGCCCGGCGCCCCGACGGCAAGGTGGTGTTCATCGAAGGCGCCCTGCCGTTCGAGGTGGTCAGCGCCAACGTCCACCGCAAGAAGAACAACTGGGAGGCAGCGACGCTCACGGACATCCACCGGGAGTCGTCGCAGCGGGTCACGCCTGGCTGTCCGCACTTTGGCCTGCACGCGGGCGCGTGCGGCGGCTGCAAGATGCAGCACCTGCACCCGGTGGCACAGGTGGCCATCAAGCAGCGCGTGCTGGAGGACAACCTGTGGCACCTGGGCAAGGTCAGGCCCGAGAACATCCTGCGGCCCATCGAGGGGCCCACCTGGGGCTACCGCTATCGGGCGCGCCTGTCGGTGCGCCACGTGCGCAAGAAGGGCGAGGTGCTGGTGGGTTTCCACGAGCGCAAGAGCCGCTATGTGGCCGACATGGGCGTGTGTCCCGTGCTGCCGCCCCATGTAAGCGCGATGCTGGTCCCGTTGCGCCGGCTCATTGGCTCCATGGACGCGATCGAGACCTGCCCCCAGATCGAGCTGGCCTGTGGCGACGAGGTCACCGCACTGGTGCTGCGCCATCTGGAGCCCCTGAGCGCGGGCGACCTGGACAAGCTGCGCGGGTTTGCCAGGGAACATGCGGGCGTGCAATGGTGGCTGCAGCCCAAAGGGCCGGACACGGTGAAGCTGCTGGACGACGGCGGCCCTGTGCTTTCGTACGCGCTGCCCGAGTTCGGCATCACCATGCCCTTCAGGCCCACCGACTTCACCCAGGTCAATCCGCAGATCAACCGCGTGCTGGTGGCGCGCGCGCTGGGCCTGCTGGATGTGCGCAAGACAGAGCGCGTGATCGACTGGTTTTGCGGGCTGGGCAACTTCACGCTGCCGCTGGCGACCCGCGCGCGCGAGGTGCTGGGCATCGAGGGCAGCGAGGTGCTGGTCGCCCGCGCCGGCGAGAATTTCAAGCTGAATCAGGCTGCAGCCCCCGCAGATGCTGGACTGGCCGCTACAAAATTTGTAGCTAGAAACCTCTTTGAGATGACCCCGGCGATGCTGGTGCAGGACGGAGTGGCCGACAAGTGGCTGGTCGATCCGCCGCGCGAAGGCGCCTTTGCACTGGCCAAGGCACTCGCCGACATCCACCAGGCGCGCATCGGCGCAGCGCAGGAGCCAACGGAAGGCGAGACCGCCTCCGCACCTCTGCCTGATGGTGCCGACGGCTGGACGCCGCCGCGGCGCATCGTCTACGTGAGCTGCAACCCCGCGACGCTGGCGCGCGACGCCGGGCTGCTGGTGCACCAGGCGGGCTACCGCTGCACCGCCGCGGGCGTGGTCAACATGTTCCCGCACACGGCCCACGTGGAGAGCATCGCGGTGTTCGAGCGCTGAGTCCGGCGCGCCGGGCGCTGCCGCGAAGCAAAAAAGGCCCGCGGGTGCGGGCCTTTCGGGGACACGGCGGTGAAGCCGCGGGCTGCGCGTCAGTCGCGCTCGCCGCCCATGATGCCCAGCAGGGCCAGCAGGCTCTGGAACACGTTGAAGATGTCCAGGTACAGCGCCAGCGTGGCACTGATGTAGTTGGTTTCGCCGCCGTCGATGATCTGCTTCAGGTCGTACAGCATGTACGCGCTGAAGATGCCGATCGCCATCATGCTGATGACCATCATGCCCACCGTGGAGCCGACGAACACGTTGATGATGCCGCCGATCATGATGGCCAGGGCGCCGACAAACAGCCACTTGCCCATGCCCGACAGGTCGCGCTTGATCACGCTGGCCAGGCTGGCCATCACGAAGAACACGCCGGCGGTGCCACCAAAGGCCGTCATGATCAGGCTGGAGCCGTTCTTGAAGCCCAGCACCATGGCGATCAGGCGGGCCAGCATCAGGCCCATGAAGAAGGTGAACGCCAGCAACACCGGCACGCCCGCGGCGGAATTCTTGGTCTTCTCGATCGCAAACATGAAGCCGAATGCGCCGGCGAAGAACACGATCAGGCCGATGCCGCCCGTCAGGCCGCGCGTGATGCCGGTGGCCACACCGATCCAGGCGCCCAGCACGGTGGGGATCAGGCTCAGGGCCAGCAGCCAGTAGGTGTTGCGCAACACCCGGTTGCGCTCGGTGGCTACGGTCGTGCCGTAGTCCAGGGTCTGGACTTGGTCGTTCATGGTCGGTGACTCCTTCGTCAAAGTCTGCGGACAGCAGATGGGCGCATTCTAGGTTGATTCAAGTCCCCGGCAACATAGCCCGGCAAACCTTGTGCCTACTTTTTGTGGGTTCTCTTGTGACCGCAGCGTGTGGGACAGGCAGGGCCGGCGCGGCTATGCTGGCGGCACATTCCTCACTTCGAACTTGCTGACCATGAAATCCAAACCTGTCCTGGAACTCGCCGACCTCAAGGCCATCGCCGCCGCCGCCGAAGCTGAAGCCCTGCGCAACAACTGGGCGGTGAGCATCGCCATCGTCGACGATGGCGGCCACCTGCTGTGGCTGCAGCGCCTGGACGGCGCCGCCCCGATCTCTGCCCACATTGCGCCGGCCAAGGCGAACACGGCGGCCCTGGGCCGGCGCGAGAGCAAGGTGTACGAGGACATGATCAATGGCGGGCGCGTGTCCTTCCTCAGTGCCCCCGACCTGAAAGGCCTGCTGGAGGGTGGCGTGCCCATTGTCAAGGACGGTCAGGTGCTCGGCGCGGTTGGCGTCAGCGGCGTCAAGTCCACCGAGGACGCGCAGATCGCCAGGGCGGGCATTGCCGCCATCGGCCTCTAGGCCCGCGCCTATTTGGTCAGGATGAGCTTGCCCAGCCGGGTGGCCTGCAGCCGGTACACCGCGCCGTTGTGTTCGATATCCACCGCCTTGCCGCCCTGCAGCAACGCGCTGCTGGGCAGGATGCGCACCCCGGCCGGCGCTGACATGGGCGGCGGGGTGCGGGGTGGTGCAACCGCAGAACCAGTGTGTGCTGTGCGTGGGTCTTCCATGCGCAAATGATAATGATTCGCAAGTGCATTGGCAACCCTGGTTTCCGGGCAAGCCTGCTGGCGGGTGGATTCTGGTTCTGTGCCGCCACCGCGGCATGGGCGGGCGGTCCGGGTGGTGAAACCACCGCGCGCGCGCCGGCTGCGACATATGGCCGGCAGGCCTTTGCCCAGCCAGCGGCCAACCTGGACCGCGCCAGCCACCGCGCCTTTGCCGAGGGCAGCCGCCTGTTCCACAACGATTGGGTCGAGGCGGACCCTACCGGACGTCAGCCAGCCGGGCTGGGGCCGCATTTCGCCGCCCGGGCCTGCGCGGGCTGCCATGTGCATGACGGGCGCGGTGCTCCGGGCGCGGCGGGGCTGGCGGTGCGCCTGGCGCTGCCGCCGGGGACCCCGCAAGACGTGGTGGCGGCGTACGGCGAGCAGTTGACGCCGCTTGCCCTCGCCGGCGTGGCGCCGCGCGGCCAGTTGCGCATCCGCTGGCAAGCGGTGCCCGGCCGGTTTGCCGATGGTCAACGCTACACCCTGCGACGACCGGTGCTTGAGCCGCATGCGCCGGGGTACGGCCCGCTGCCCAACGGAACGGGATTGAGCGCGCGGGTGGCTCCCCAACTGGTGGGTCTGGGTCTGCTGGACGCCGTGGCGGAAGAGGACATTTTGGCCAACGAACGTGCGCAGGCCGCGCAACCCGGCCCGGTGAGGGGGCGTGCGGGCAAGGTGTTTGAGCCATTTGACGGGCGCGAGGTGGTGGGGCGTTTTGGCTGGAAAGCCTCCACGGGTTCCCTGCACCACCAGATTGCCAGTGCGTTGTTTCACGACATGGGGGTCACCTCGCCGCAGTTTCCCGGGCAGCCTGTGCAGCGCGGGCAGGGTGGGCAAGGTGTCCAGCCGGTGGTGCCGCAGCCCGAGCTCTCACGCGATACCTTTTTGCTGATGCTGGACTACCAATTCGGCCTGGGTGTCCCAGCGCGGCGGCGCACCGAGACTGCGCAGGTGCGTCGCGGCGAAGTGCTGTTCACGCAGGCGCAATGCGCCACCTGCCACCGGCCGGCCTACACCACCGGCAAGGGCTGGTTCCCCGCGCTGTCGCGCCAGGCGATCCGGCCCTATACCGACTTGCTGCTGCACGACATGGGGGCGGGGCTTGCGGACAGCCATCCCTCAGGTCAGGCGGGCGGCGCCGAGTGGCGCACGCCCCCGCTGTGGGGTGTGGGCCTGATTCCACAGGTCAACGGGCACCAGCTGCTGCTGCACGATGGCCGCGCGCGCGGCGTGCTGGAGGCCATCCTCTGGCATGGCGGTGAGGCGGACCCGTCGCGCCGGCAGGTGCTGCGCATGAGCCCCGGCGAGCGCCGGGCGCTGGTCGCGTTTGTCAATTCCCTGTAGGGAGTTGCTATTGTTTTTGTAACGCTCTAGCCATGACTGGCGGGGGCTGCAGCCATTTTCAGGCCGGAGGCAGGCTGTCCCCGGGCATCCGGTGCGCGCCCGCCGGTGGCGCTGGCGGAAGTGGGAGGTGCAGCACCGTCCTTTTGGCGTCCATGTGGTCGGCTGCCCTGTGCAGCCTCTCAAGCAGCAGCGCGACGTTCATCTCTTCGGCGGGGGTGACGGTACCGCTGCGGTCGGGCAGGGCGATCGTCACCACCTGAAAGCGCAGGGGCTGGTGCGGCGGCAACACCGGGGCGCCCCCCAGTCCACGGGCGATGATGTGCTGCGCGAACAGTTTCAGCAGCTCTGGCCGGTAGGGCGCCTCCAGCAGCACGGCAAAACGGGTATCGGCCACACGGCTGACGGTGTCGATGTCGCGCACCAGCGCCGACAGCTGGGAGGCGGCCACCACCAGCGCGCGGTCGCCGATTTCCCGGCCTTCCGCGGTGGCGATGTCCGCGTGGTTGGACAGGTTCACCAGCACCAGTGCGCACGGGTCCTGGCTGCGCCGCGCGCGCCTCAGCGCGTCACCCAGGCGCAGCAACAGCACCGGCATGACCGTCAACCCGGTCAGCGGGTCGGTGCTGTCGATGGCGCGCATGCGGGCGCGGTTCTCGCTGAAGTCCTTGGCACGGCGGTGCAGGATGTACAGCAGCAGCGGGATCTCGATGGCCGAACCGACCAGCACCGCGTACTGCGTGGTCCAGCTGTCGGCCAGCACGCCGGCGCTGCGCAGCGCGGGGAACGGGTAGGCCAGATGCAGCGGCAGGAATCCCAGTGCGGTCCAGCCGGCGTGGACCTCGCCCTTGCGCCAGGCCCAGACGCACACCCCCATGCTCAGCAGCACCGACATCAGGCCATAGAGATTGAGCAGCTTGAACGCCGCCGGCCCCAGGAACAGGAAGTACAACGCCGGGTACACGAAACCGAACAGCGACCAGCCCCACAGGAAGCGGTCCAGCCCCCGGTGGTGGCGCGACACGGCCCCCACTTCCCGCACGAACCAGATGCCCGATGCGGTCAGCCACAGCATGAACAGCGCTGGCGCGGCGTCGTTCCAGTGCATCCACCGGGGCCAGAAGAACAATCCGCCCAGCCCGGTGAACGACACCTGGAAGCCCAGCATGCAGGCGACGTAGCAGACATAGGCAATGAAAGCGCGGTCTCCGTACAGGCGTACGTGGACCCAGCCCAGGAACAGCACCAGCAGGCCAAAGCCCAGGTAGCCCCCCAGCAGGAGCAGCGAGTTGTCGCGGGTGGCCTGCAGCTCCTGGTCATCCACGAGCCGCAGGCTGGGGCTGAGCGGCGCCGGGTGGTTCTCAAGGCGCAGCCAGAACACGTCACCGGCAATGCCATCCAGCGCAAACACCGGCACGCGGTCGGGGCGCGTCCACGACGCCACGGGGATTTGGTCGCCCGCTTCCTGGCTCGTCCATCGTCCGTCCGGTCCCTGGTGGTACAGCGTCGCGCGGTTGGTGAACGCGGCACCGTCCAGCACCAGGTACCAGCTGCGCCGCGTCTCCAGCGCGGGGCGCTCGTAGCGCAGCCACAGGGCGCCGCGGTCCAGCTCGAACGAACGTGGCCGCTCCATCGCCTGCAGCGCAGCGTCCGGCAGGCGAAGCACCTCCTCCAGCGTGGCCCGGCCCGACGGGTCGGCCCAGAACCGGGTCTGGGGCGTCACGATGTCGCCGGACGCCGCGGCCTGGGCCGCTGCGCCACCCCACCCCACCAAGAGCGCCAGCCCGACCAGCAGGTGCGCAAAACGACGCCAGGGTGCGCGCGCGTTCATGTCGGGCGTGCGCCGTTGCCGGCGGTGCTGCCATGCCCTGTCCAGGGGCCGGTGGTGGTCCAGGCGTCCTCCAGCCGATTGAGCCAGCCGGGAGCGCGCGGGTCGTGGTGCCACTGCGCCACCGTGTCGCGCATGGGGTTGAGCACGTGTTCGGGCAGGGTCAGGGGGCGCGTCTGGTCCAGCAGGAAGCGGCTCAGCAGGTGGTAGCCGATGACGCGGGTGAGCATGCGTGAGATTGAGAACTGCGGCACCACCAGGCGGACCATGCCGTCCACCACCCGTGTCAGGGCGCGCCCCAGCGCAAACACCAGCCGCGTTGGCCACGAGGCCATGCCCTCGATGCCGATGGCGCGTGCCGCGTCAGGCCCGATCAGCCAATGGGTCAGGGGCACCGGGATGCCGCGGATCACCGGCAAGCGGATCGAGCGGGCCATGGCCTGCACCAGCGCCTGGCCCAGGGCGGGCCGCACATCGGGGCTGGCATCACGCGCGCAGCCAAACGCCTGCATGCGCGCGAACATCGACGCGGCTTCGTCAAAGCTGTGTGCCATCAGGTCGTCGCGCACGCCCAGCACATGGCCCGCCACGTTCCAGGCATGCAGGAAGGCGGCCTCGTCGGCAGGGCGAAGGCCCAGGCCCATGGTGCGCATGCCCTGCAGGAACACATAGTTGAAGGTCAGCAGCGTGTAGGCCAGCTCGAACTGGTTGCACGGCAAGCCGCGCTGCTCCACATCCCAGCCGTGCGCCATCAGCGCGGCGTGCAGGCCCTGGTCGTTGCTGCGCGGCCCGGCTGCGACCGGGCCTCGGACCTGGGCGGGGTCCCCGTGCAGGATCAGGTGGCGGATGGTGGCGTGGATCAGCCGCACCTTGAGCACCTGCGCCACACCGCTGCCGCCGGGGCTGGTCAGGCCGCCCTTGAACATCACCGGGAACACCATGGCCGCGGTCTGGCGCACGCGGTGCTCGGTGTGCGCCTCCAGCTGCCCGGCCACATGCAGCACCTGCGCCAGATCGGGCGGCACATAGCACTGCGGCAGGCTGGCGCAGAACAGCAGGGTGCACGACAACGGGCCCTCCTGCATGAAGATGTCCTCGGCCCGCGTCACCTGTGCCGCGTCCGTCCACGCGGGCAGGCGGCAGCCCTCGCGCAGGTACTCGCGCAGCACCGCCACGACCTCGGGGTCGGCGGAAGGTTCGGCGGGCTGCCAGTCGGCCAGGCCCGCGTTGTCGCGCCATTGCCCCATGAGCCGGGTGGCGGTGGCCAGCCGCGCCAGGCCCGGCCCCATGGCGCCCGAAGCGTCGCTCCAGGGGCCGATGAGCGCGGCGACCGTACGGTCGGCCAGCGGGTCGGCCACGCGCGTCATCTCGTCCAGCGCCGGCATGGCAGGAGAGGTGCCGGCCGGGCCGACGGGATGGGTCGCACTGGCGCCCGATCCCGCCGTGGCCGCCTGCGGATGCTGCCACTGCCACCAGGCCACCAGGGCCACCAGCACCGGCAGGCCCATGGCAAAAAAGGCGACAGCGCGCACCTCGATGGGCTGGCCAAACAGCAACTGGAAAACCAGCCCGCTGGCATAGACGCCCATGGGCAGCAGCGCGGCGATGCGCACGCGGCGGCTGTCCGCGGACTGTGCGGGCGAAAACAGCGTCTGGTACAGCGTGATGATGGCAAACGACACCAGCATCCAGCCCACGAAGCCCTGCAGCGTCTCGCCGAACCAGCCGCCGTCGGTCTTCTGCATGATCCAGGCCTTGAGCACAAAGACGAAGTACGGGTCGGCACCCAGATCAAAAGCGGTGACGACCATCGCCGCCAGCCAGGCGGTGAGCAGCCGGGCCGGCCAACCGGCGGGCACACGCGCCGGCTGGCGCCACAGGATCAGGCTGGCCATGGAGAAACCCACCCAGCACAGCGCAAACCACATCAGCGGGATCACCAGCGGCACATTGCCCAGCGCCGGGCCCAGCACGTCGGTGTAGCTGTACCGGCCGAAGAACCAGCCGCGCGAGGAACCCATCTGCTCGGCAAACCAGCCGATACCCAGCCCCAACGCCGCCAGGCCAACGGCGCTGCGCCGGCCCGCCAGCACCCAGGCGGACCAGAAACAGGTGGCAAACAGGATCAGGCTGGCGGCAACCAGCGCGGCGGTCATGAGCGAATTGGCGGCTACCGCAGTCATGCCCCGCAGCGTACCATGGCTCTATACGCTACTATTTTTATAGCGGGGTATCCAGCATCCGCGGGGGCTGCAGCCTGTTTTTGCCTTATTTCGGCTCGGTGATGAAGCCGATCTTGCGCAGGCCCGCCTGTTGCGCCTGGGCCAGCGCCTCGGCCACTTTCTCGTAGCGCACGGCGCGGTCGCCGCGGATGTGCAGCTCGGGCTGGGGGTTCTTTCGCGCCTCGGCGGCCAGCAGCGCGGGCAGGGTCTTCGCGTCCACCTGCGCCTCGTTCCACCAGTACTGGCCCTGGGCGTCCACACTCAGGCGGATGGTCTCCGGCCTGGCGTCCTGGGGCTGGCTGGTCGCGCGCGGCAGATCCACGTTGACCGAATGCTTCATCACCGGCACGGTGATGATGAAGATGATCAGCAGCACCAGCATGACGTCCACCAGGGGCGTCATGTTGATCTCGTTCATCACCTCGTCGGTGTCGTCTTGAGTGCCGAATGCCATGTCAGGCTTTCTTCATGGGCACGACGTTGGCCCCATCCGGTGCAACACCCGGGGCCGAGACCCGTGCCCCGGTCACGAAGTAGGCATGCAGGTCGTGCGCGAAGCGGTTGAGCCGCGAGGACACACCCTTGTTGCCGCGCACCAGCGCGTTGTAGCCCAGCACGGCGGGGATGGCCACCGCCAGGCCCAGCGCCGTCATGATCAGCGCCTCGCCCACCGGGCCGGCCACCTTGTCGATGGTGGCCTGGCCGGCAACGCCAATGGCCATCAGGGCATGGTAGATGCCCCACACGGTGCCAAACAGGCCGACGAACGGTGCGGTGGAGCCCACCGAGGCCAGCAGCGCCAGGCCCGACTGCATCCGCGCGATGGACTCATCCAGCTGCGCGCGCAGGCTGCGCGTGATCCACTCACTGGCGTCCAGGCTGTCGTGCAGCTGGGGCCTTGTGCTGGCGTCCCGGTGCAGCAGGTGGGCCATCGCGTCGCGACCCTGCAGCGCCAGCGCGCGAAACGGGTTCGGTGTGTCGTCGTTTCCCAGCTGGTCCAGCGCCGCGGCGAAGTCCGGCGCGTGCCAGAAGCCGCGCGCGGCGAGCGCCTGCTGGCCCAGGCGGCGCAGGTCCAGGGCCTTGAGCAGGATCACGATCCAGCTGGCCAGGGACATCACCAGCAGCACCACGAAGACGCCGCGGGTGACGACATCGCCCTGGCTCCAGACATTGAGCAGACCGAACTGTGCATTCATAGGTGTTCACCCCATACTGAAATTGAGAGGGACCAGCATTGGCATGGTCTCAGGGACGCCGCCCCGTTTGCCCGGTACAAACCGCCAGCGCATGACGGCCTCCATGGCAGCCCTGTCCAGCCGCTCGAAGCCGCTGGACTGGTGGATTTCGACCTTCTTGGGATTGCCGTCGGCGCCGATGAGCACGTTCAGCACCACGCGCCCCTGCTCGCCCTGCTGCATGCTCATGCGCGGATACGCGGGCTTGGGGTTGTTGAGGTAGGCCGCATCGCTGATGGGCAGCTCGATGCGGGGTGGCGCTGGGGGTGCGGGCGGCGCGGCCACGGCGACGGGTGCGGCGACGGGGGGCAGTGGCGCAGGTGGCGCCACCACGCCCGTGGGTGCATTGGGCGCGGGCGGGGCATCGGGCACGGCCAGGGGCATGGGGGCAGGGGGCACAGCAGGCTGAGGCTGGCGCGCCAGCGGCTTTTGCGGCTCGGGGGCGGGGGGTGGCATCGGTGTGGTCTGCAACTTTGGCGGCTCCACCGCCGTAGAGACCAGGACCACCGGAACGAACACCTCCACCACACGCCGAAGCAGCCCGGCCTGCAGCGCCCACAGCGCGGCCGCGTGCAGCAGCAGCACGAGGGCAACGATGAAAAATTTGCGGTCCAGCACGGGAAATTTCAGGGGCGTCAGGGCGAAGCTCATAGTGTAGGAGCCTCGTCGCTTCGGGCGGTGGCAATACCCGAGGTGGCGGCGGGCAGGAGCACGCTGTCGCGAACCTCCTGCAGTGTGGCGCAGCCGGCCAGCACCATGGCGATCTCCAGCTCGTCGCGCAGCAGGCGGATCACCTGGGCCACGCCGGCTGCGCCGGCGCTGGCAAGGCCCCAGATCTGAGGCCGCCCGACCAGCACCGCGTGCGCGCCCAGGGCAAGCGCCTTGAAGACATCGGTGCCGCGGCGGATGCCGCCGTCCACCAGCAGCGGCCATGCGCCGCCGGTGGTGTCGGCGATGCGGGGCAGGCATTCGGCGGTGGCGGGTACCGTGTCCAGCGCCCGCCCGCCGTGGTTGGAGACCACCAGGCCATCGGTGCCACAGGCGCGCGCCTGGCGCGCATCGTCCGGGTGCAGCACGCCCTTGAGCAGCAGGGGCAGACGGGTTGCGCCGCGCAGCCACTCAATATCGGCCCAAGTGGGCGCCTGCGCGGCCAGGCCGCCACACAGGGCGTCGGTGCTTGCGGCCTTGCCCGCAACCGGCGCGGCGTCCGGCAGGTTGGCCGCGCGCACGCCAGGTGGCAGCCGGAAGCCTGCCTGACGCTCGCGGTCGCGCGCGCCCTGCACGGGCGCATCCACAGTGAGCACCAGCGCTTCATAGCCGGCCGCTTCGGCCCGCTGCACCAGCGCCAGCGTGGCGCCGCGGTCGGGCTGCAGGTACAGCTGGAACCACAGCGGACCGCGTTCGCTGGCGGGGCCCGCAGCTGCAGCAATCGCCTCCAGTGTCACGCCGGACTGCGTGCTGGCCACCATGCCCGCCTGCTGCGCGGCAGCGGCCAGCGCGGTGGCGATCTCGCCTTCGGGGTGGGCCAGCGTCTGGTAAGCCACCGGCGCCAGAAAGATGGGGTGCACCAGCGGTCGGCCCAGCAGCGTGCTTCGGGTGTGGCCGTGCGCCAGCGGCCGCAGCACACGAGGCAGCAGGCGCAGCGCGTCCCAGGCTTCTCGGTTGGCGCGCAGGGTGATCCCGTCGGCGGCGCCGCCACTGAAGTAGGCCCAGCGGTCAGGGGCCAGTCGCGCGCGGGCGCGGGCCTCGTGATCGGCCAGCGTGACCGGGTTCGCGGGCATGGTCCGTTCCGTCATGTATCGGCCCACATTCGAAGCAAGTTGTGGTACGTGCCGGTGAGCGCCACGGTCTCGGCAGATTCGCCATGGCGGGTGCGCAGCTGCATCAGCGCCAGGTCCATTTCGTACAGCAGGCGGCGCTGCTCGTGGCTGCGCACCATGCTCTCGACCCAGAAGAAGCAGGCCAGCCGCTCGCCGCGCGTGACCGGCAGCACCTGGTGCACATGCGTGCCGGGGTACAGCACCGCGTCACCGGCGGCCAGCTTGATCCGCTCGCCGCCGTTGGGCTCCTGCACCACCAGCTCGCCGCCGTTGTAGTCCCGGGGGTCAGACAGGAACACGGTGCACGACAGGTCGGTGCGCACGCGCTGGCCGCTGTCGGGTGCGAAGCGGATCGCGTTGTCCACATGGTTGCCGTAGTGGTTGGTGGCACCGCTGTAGCGGTTGACGCGTGGCGCGAACACCCGCTTTGGCAGCGCGGCCATCAGGAACTGCGGGTGCCGGTCCAACCCGCGCAGCACGCGCTGGCGGACGTCAATGGCGGCCACGCAGTCGTGCGGCAGTTGCTGGTTGTGCTTGACCTGTGCTGCCTGCGCTCCGGCGCTGTCGCGACCGTCGTCCCACGGCGCGCCGGCCAGGGCGGCACGCGCGGCACGCAGGTCGTCGGCATCGAGCACGCGGGGCAGGGTGATTAGCATGGTGGGTGGACGTCCGCTGTCAGAAGCTCAGGCTGCCGGTGAGCTGGAAGACGCGGCCGGCTCCCGGGATGTAGTGGCCGCTGTAGAGCTGGTCGGCGTAGAGCCTGTTTGTCACGTTGGTCAGGTTCGCCTTCAGGGTGAACTGGTCGTTGACGCGGAATTCGGCCATCAGGTCACCGGTGAAGTAGCCGGGGACTTCAAATCCCGGGTTGCGGTTGGGTGTCTGCGAGCTGCGGAAGTTGATCCCGCCACCCACACGCCACTGTGGGGTCAGCTGGTACGTGCTCCAGATCGTGCCGCTGTGCTTCGGAGTCAGCGACGGCCGCGTGCCGGTGCACTCGCCCGGGTTTGCCGGGGGCGCCGGGCAAACGGAACCGATGTCGATCTTGGCAATCGGCAGGTACATGTAGGAGCCGTAGATCTCCCATTTCGGGGTCAGGCGCCCCGTGATGTCAGCTTCGGCGCCCACGGTGTGGCGCTTGCCCGAGAGCGTGACCACGCCCGGCAACAGCGGGTCGGTATTGCGCTCGTGCAATTTGGTGGAGCGGAACCAGGCCAGCCGCGTGGTGAAGCGCCGGTCGGCGCTGTCCAGCCTGGCGCCCAGCTCGAGGTTGACGCTCTGCTCCGGCGGAATATTCTGGTTGGCCGCGCTCAGCGAATACGCGTCGCCCGAGGTGTTGAAGGAGTTGGCCGCGCTCACGTGGAAGGAGTGCAGGTCGTTGGGCTGGTACAGCACGCCCAGCCGCTTGCTCCATTCGCCGATCTTCATCCGGTAGGGGGTGGTGGTGACGGGGCCGGACGCATTGTTGGGGATGGCGTAGGTTTCGTAGTCACCGACCAGGCTGTCGTAGCGCAGGCCGGCGAGCACCTTCCAGTGCGGCGCCACCTGCACCAGGTCCTGCGCATACACGCCCCATGCTGTGGACTGGTAGCGGCTGGTGTCGCGCAGGATGCGCGAGTCCTCGTTGATCCAGGCGCCGTCAAACGGGGTGCCCACGGTGGTGGTGGGCTTGGTGGGCACGACACCGCCCTGCAGGACGGAGAGCTGTCCGCGCACGACTTTGCGCTCCTGCGCCAGGTCCACGCCGGCCTGGACTGCGTGCTTCATGCCCCAACGGGTGAATTTGGCGCTGAAGTCGCTTTGCAGGAAGGTAGTGTCCAGATCCTGAATCTTGAGTGGCGCGCCGCGGGTCAGCACTGTGTTGGGCCCGAAAGTGTCCAGGCTGACGCCAATGCCGCCGGGCTGCGAGGCGGCGTTGCCAAAGCGCACGGTGCTGGCCCGCTGGTCGCGGGTGTAGACACCCTTGCGCAGCTGGGTTTTCAGTTCGCTGCCGCCGTCAAAGCGGTGGGTGTGGGCAAACGTGCCGTAGCTGGCCGAGCCGTAATTGCGGTCGCTGGCCATCCCGTAGTAGGCGGTGGGGTCCAGCGGCAGCAGCGTGGTGTCGCTGACCGGCGAGGCCAGCGTGCGACGGATCCATGGCAGGCCGTAGTTCATGCCGTTGCGGTTGTCCAGGTGGTACAGGCCCAGCAGGAACTCGTTGCGCTCGCCAATGCCGAAGCGGTAGCTGGCGGCGATGCCGCGCTTGTCCAGCCGCGTGCCCGCGCCGTTGTTGTCGGCCGTGGTGGTCATCGCGTTGATGCGCAGCGCCGCGCTCTCGCCGGTCTTGATGTTGAAGTCGCCCACCAGCCGGCGGTGGTTGTGGCTGCCCAGCGTCAGGTCGACCTGGTGCTCGTCGATCAGGCGCGGCACCTTGTTGACCTGGTTGACTGCGCCGCCCGTGGAGCCACGCCCGAACAGCATGGACGCGGAGCCGCGCAGCAGCTCCAGCCGGTCCAGGCTGAACGTGTCGCGCTCGTAGAACGCCGGGTCGCGCATGCCGTCCACAAAGATGTCGCCCGTGGCCGACAGCGAGAAGCCGCGCAGGCGGATGTCCTCTTCGCCGCCCTCGGCCGCCAGGAAGGTGATGCCGGCGGTGTTCTTCAGCGCTTCCTTGACCGTGTCCAGGTTGCGGTCGTCCATGAGCTTTTCGGTCACCACGGTGATCGACTGTGGGATGTCGCGCAGTTGCTGCTCACCCTTTCCGATGGTGGTGGTGGTGGCGCGCACGGCGTCCCTGCCCTCGGCCTTCTCGCGCACTTCCACGGTGGGCAGGGTGCGGGTGGCCGGCGGCGGCGTGGTCTGGGCGAAGGCGCCCAGCGAGCCCGCAAGCATGGCCGCGCCCAGCGGGGCCAGCACGGCCGACTTGTGCCGTCCTAGCGGCTCCCGGCGTTGAGTTGCTATGAAAATAATAGCAAACCCACCAATAAGGACGGGGGCTGGAGCCTGTTTTTGTTTGTAAAAATGCCTGTGACGCATGGTGCAGCCTGTGTAGGTGGTGGAGGCTGGCTGGCCGCGTGACAAGCGGGTCTGGCTGGCGAACGAAGGTGACAAATCGGCATTGTACACGAATGCGAATCATTCGCAAATAGGCCGCCGAACTCTTCTCACGCTGGAGCCGGCGTCACCACTGGATCAGGTGGGCAGGGGGCTGCGCGAAGCGAGGTAAAGGAGGAGGGCTGGCGAAGCCAGCCCGGGGGACACGAGCGCAGCACAGTCCCAGGCCCACCTGATCCCGTAGCAGCTCAGGCGAGCTGAGCGGTCGCCTTGCGGCATGGCTAATAAATCAGCCGCTCCGGCCGGATCTCCTGCAGGATCGTGGTGGCAATCTCTTCGATGCTCTTGGTGGTGGTGGACAGCCAGCGAATGCCGGAGCGGCGCATCATCGCCTCGCCCTCGCTCACCTCCATCCGGCAGTTGTCCAGGCTGGCGTAGCGGCTGTTGGGGCGGCGCTCGTTGCGGATTTCGCTAAGGCGCTCGGGCTGGATCGACAGGCCGAAGATCTTCTTCCTGTGCGGCAGCAGGGCGGCGGGCAGCCGCTGCCGCTCGAAGTCCTCCGGAATGAGCGGGTAGTTTGCCGCCTTCAGCCCGTGCTGCATCGCAAGATACAGCGAGGTTGGTGTCTTGCCGCTGCGGCTCACGCCCACGAGGATCACTTCGGCCGAATCCAGGTCGCGGTTGCTCTGGCCGTCGTCGTGCACCAGGCTGAAGTTGATCGCCTCAATACGGTCGTGGTACTCCTTGCTCTTGCTCACGTCCGAGAACCGGCCGATGCGGTGGTTGGACTTGATGCCCAGTTCCTCTTCCAGCGGGTGGACGAAGGTGCCAAACATGTCCAGCAACATGCCCCGGCAGCCCTCCCGGATGACCTTGAGCACTTCCATGTTGACCAGCGTGGTAAACACGATGGGCTTGCCCTCGACTTCGGCGGTGTGGTTGATCTTGCGCCGCCTGTGGGCCTTGTCGGCGGTGTCTATGAAGGGCAGCCGCACATGCCGGGCTTCATCTCGAACTGCGCCAGGATGGCGTTGCCGAAGGTCTCGGCGGTAATGCCGGTGCCGTCGGAGACAAAGAAAACGGTGCGGTTGGGCATGGTGCGGTGCCTCGGGTGTTCAGTTTGCTGCAAGCCCGCGCCCAAGGGCCCGCGCCTACAATGAAGCGATTATCCGGATTCCCGCCATGCACCGCCCCGGCCCCCTCGAACAAAACCAAAGCCCCTCGCCGTGCCTGGCCCGCGCGCGCCGCCTGATGGCGGGCGTCACAACGCTTTCAACTTCTGGAGCTTCCCATGTCTGCCGTTTTCAGCCCGACCGCCCTGGTCGTACCGTTTGAAAACCTGAGGATGACCGATGTCGAGGTGGTGGGCGGCAAGAACGCCTCCCTCGCGCGAAATGATCTCCGGCCTTCCCCACGGGCCGCAGGGCGTGCGGGTGCCCACGGCTTGCCACCACGGCGCACGCGTTCCGCGACTTCCGGCCTTCAACGGGCTGGCCGCACGCACCCAGGACCGGCTGGGTGCGCTGGACCCGAAGATGCGCGCGCTGCCGCGGCCGGCGCCGAGATCCGCGGCTGGTTGAGGCACAGCCTTTCCTGCTGACCTGCAAAAGGCGATCCATGACGCGTTTGCCGCGCTCAGCGGCGGAAGCCCGCAGGCCTCGTTCGCGGTGCGCTCTTCGGCCACCGCCGAGGACCTGCCCGACGCCTCGTTTGCCGGCCAGCAGGAGACTTTCCTGAACGTCACCCGGCATTGAGTCCGCGTGTTGCACAAGATGAAGGAGGTGTTTGCCAGCCTCTACAACGACCGCGCGATCAGCTACCGCGTGCACAAGGGTTTCGCCCATGAGCACGTGGCCCTGTCGGCGGGCGTGCAGCGCATGGTGCGCCGTGACCTGGGGCGCCGCCGGCGTGATGTTCACCATCGACACCGAATCCGGCTTTGAGGACGTGGTGTTCATCACCAGCAGCTATGGGCTGGGTGAGACGGTGGTGCAGGGGCGGTGAACCCGGACGAGTTCTATGTGCATGCTCCATGCTCCGGCAGGCCAAAAGCGCGGTGATCCGCCGCAACCTGGGCTCCAAGCTGGCCAGATGGTCTTTTCAAGCGACGAGAAAAGGCGGCAACGGGCAAGCTGGTCAAGACGATCGACGTGCCGCTCGAGCAGCGCAACCGGTACTCGCTGACCGACGCCGATGTGGGAGCTGCTGGCGCACTATGCGCTGGTGATCGAGAAGCACTACGGCCGGCCGATGGACATCGAGGGGGGCAGGACAGGCGTGACGGCCTGCTGCACATCCTGCAGGCCCGACCCAGGAGACGGTCAAGAGCCAGGCCCAGGACAAGGCGGAACCCCCGCTACAAGCCCAAGGGGCCGTGGCACGGTGCTGGCTGAGGGGCGCGCCATCGGCCAGAAGATCGGCGCAGGCCGGTGCGCCTGGTGCACAACCTCAATGAGATGGACAAGGTCCAGGCCGGCGACATCCTGGTCACGGACATGACCGACCCCAATTGGGAGCCGGTGATGAAGCGCGCCAGCGCCATCGTGACCAACCGCGGTGGCCGTACCGCCACGCCGCCATCATTGCGCGCGAGCTGGGCATCCCGGGCTTGGTCGGACGGGGACGCCACAGATCGCCTCAAGGAAGGCACGCTCGTCACGGTACAGTTGCGCCGGGGGCGACACTGGATTCATCTACGACGGCCTGCTGAGACCGAAGTCAGCGAAGTGCAACGTGGCGCGATGCCGCCCATCAAGACCAAGATCATGATGAACGTAGGCACCCCAGCTCGCGTTCGACTTCTGCCAGCGCTAACGAACGAAGGCGTGGGACTTGCGCGGCTGGAGTTCATCATCAACAACAACTTGTGGCGTGCACCCCAAGGCCATCCTCGACTATCCCAATGTCGACGCCGGACCTGAAGAAGGCGGTGGAGTCGGTGGCTCGCGGCCACGCTTCGCCCCGCGCGTTTTGACCTGGACAAAGGTGGCCGAGGCGTGGCCACGATTGCAGCGGCCTTCTGGCCAAGCCGGTGATCGTGCGCTTGTCCGATTTGAAGTCCAACGAGATTGCCAAGCTGATCGGCGGCAGCCGATACGAACCGAGGAAGAGAACCCCATGCGGGCTCGCGGCGCGCGCGCCCGATCAGCGCCGGACTCGGCGAAGCCTTCGCCATGGAATGCGGGCCTGCGCCGGCGTTCGCGGCGACATGGGCCTGACCAATGTGCAGGTCCATGGTGCCGTTCGTGCGCCACGCTGGCCAGGCCGACGTTGTCACCCCGCGCTGTTCGGCGGAGCATGGCCTGAAGCAGGGGCGAGGCGGGATCTCAGGATCATCATGATGTGCGAGATCCCAGCAACGCCTGCTGGCCGACCGGTTCCTGGAGTTTTTTGACGGCTTCTCCATCGGCCCAACGACCTGACCCAGCCGACACTGGGACTTGACCGCGACTCGGGCCTGGAACTGCTCGCCGCCGACTTTGACGAACGCGATCCTGCGGTCGAGGCGCTCGTCCACCAGGCCATCAAGCACCTGTCTGCCAGGGCAAGTACGTCGGCATCGGGCAGGGGCCCAGCGACCATCCGGACTTTGCGCGGTGGCTGGCGCAGGAACGTTTCTTCCCATCTCGCTGGACCCGGGCGGCGTCATCGAAGCCTACTGGCGGCTGTTGGCCAGCTGAACAGGCGGGCGCGCCCATCGTCCGCCAGGCCGGTTCTGCTAAAACGAAAAACGCCCGGAACCGCCGCCTGCGCGGGCAAGTTCCACTAATGCTCGCCCGTAGTTCCCGCCACGCCCACGCCAGGAGACTCCACGCCCCGCGTCCCTGCACTCAAGGGGTGCATTGCTGCTGGTATGGACCACGGTGTCCTTCGGTGCGTGCTTTTCGCGCTGGACCTGCAGGTCGAATGTGGTGTTGGGCTGGCCGCTCAACTGCTGGATCGTACTCAGGCGCGATCTGCTTTCCCAGGCATTGTGGTGGTGTACTGCCTGGGTGATGAACCGCATCGATTCAGAAAGCTGGACCGCTGACCGGAAGGCTACTGAAAGCGCGGGCACGGCCGCGCACGCAACGCCTGCACAAAGTCTTCAGCGCCGGTGGGCGTCGTGCTATTTGTGCTGTTGATGGCATGGCCAGAACACAAAGAAGGGCCTGCCCAGGTCTAACTGGGGCCGTGTTCCTGTCCTTCCACATTGATGCTGTATGCCGTGATCGGGATCTCCCGTCGCACCGCGATCCGGAGGATGGGACGAAATTGGTAGGCCGGCGCATCTCCTGCGATGTCTCGACGGGCGCGGCCACCGCGACCGACTGGATGAGCGCAGCCTTACCTCGTTCATCAACCTGGCTGGCGGCCTGTATCAATACGGGTTCTCGGCACCGAGAACCACCCCGGCGGAGCTGGCGTACGTACTGCCTGCCAAGGCTGGACGGGGAGACGCCTTTGCCTTGCCCACACACCCTCCTGCTGATCGCACCGCACCTGCACAAACTCAGCCTGTACACGGTGCCGGATTATTTTGCCGGTGCGCTTCGGCGGGCGCTGGCCGCGCGCATCGCCGCCGCTGGCTTTACCGTGCTGTGCTCGTTTGACGCGTCTCTTGTTGCGCAGATCATGGTGGCCTGGTGGCATCGCGCCTGACCGACCGTGCAGTTTGGAAATCCGAAAGAAGCTCCTTCTTGGCAGGTGGGGTGCTGCCGTGCTCACTTCAGGGGGCGTGCGCGCCTCACCTGGACCAAGTGACACAATACGTGGTGTTGCTGCTGGCCTTCCCTGATCCCGGTGCTCTGGCTCGCCTACATGCATTTGGGCAACCCGGTGGCACCGGTCGCGTATAGACAGCAGTTTGCAGAAAATCACTTCGAACTCGAGACGGCGCTGATCGGTCCCAGGAGGTGCAGGTCCGTGCCGAACTACATAAAGTCGCGCCCGGAGCCTACTGAAGCCCTTT
>JADJPY010000013.1 GCA_016713005.1 Ramlibacter sp.
TGAACTGGGGTTCGCGCAGCACTGCACCGGGGTTGGGCGGCGCACCGGTGGAGCAGGATGCAGCCGTTCAACGCTCGGCACCTTTGCGTCGGACGGCAGTTGCAAGCCAAGCTCGATGGACTGCTCGCGGCGATCAGCAGCTGGAACTGACGGTGGCGGCGGCAAGTCATCCGTCACGGCGCAAGAGCACGTTGTCGCCAGCTTGCTGGAGCGATTCAGTACGACGGCGCACGGTCCTGATTCGGCCGTGAAAACCCGGACGTCAGGGGCCAGTCAACTCAGCCAAGAGGGAATCAAAAAATCAACCGGGACGGGAACTTAAGCCTGTTTCTGCGGGTTATATATGAGTCCTGCCGCCCTCCAACGCATCCCGTGCAGGGCGCGGTTGCCAGAACGCATTGACGATTGGGTAGTCCTCAGGCTGCGGCCATTTCCGGGGTTTTCTCAAAAGCGGCGGAAAGTCGACCAAGAATCAATGACTTAGCTCGAGTCTGTAGATGCTGCATTTCTCTTTTTCTCAGAATGCGGCGGAAATTCCCTGGGACGCCGCGAACTCAGTTCGATATGGTTCTCAGTGGATCAGCTGCGGCCTGTGCTGGTCAGACTGACTCCGTTGCCGTGGACCAGCTACCGGTCGGATGACGGTAACCTACCATCCGGATCCAAACGGAAGAATCACACGATGCCGAAGGTCAAGCCCGTCACCGCCATGAAGCAGCGTCTCGAGGAATCGCTCCGTGATCTTGCTGAGCAGGAAGAGGTGATCGAACTGGTTCGGCAGACGATCGAAATGTACGAATTGAAGCCAATGGATGTGTTCTCGGAGGATGAACTGGGGGCGGCTGCGCCGGACCCGGTGGATGAAGTCAATACCGTACTGCGACCGAGCCGGCAACACCCGGGCCGGCAAGGGGCGGGAGGCCGACTGGCTCGTCGAGGCGATCGAGGCTGGCGCCGCACTCGAAGACTTTAGGAATCCCGCATACGCCGGCTGAGCTTGACGTCAGGCTCGGTCGAGGGAGTTTTGTCGACGATTCCCTAAAAACCGAGATGACCCCTGAAAACGCTGGAGAAGGATTTGCGCAGCCTGAGGGTGCAATGTGTGGACAGGCATTCCGTCAGCGATTGCGGGATCATCAATGGTATTGAGAAGGCCGCACGGCAGCACGACCATGCCCAGAAAGGACACACACGAGCCGCATGTAGCCGGGGTGCACCGCGAAGTAGGCACCGCTCTACAAAGGAAAATGAGCGGAAGTTGCAAAAAAATGCGTGCCTGAGGCCTCGCGTCTGTGGCACGTCGAAGCGCGGCACGTAGCACAAAAAACAAGACCAACCCGAAAGGGGCGACGAACCTCAAGTGCAGGCCTCGAACATCGCGCTCAGATGGCTGGTCAAAGGGAACCACATGGGACAATCAGGCCGCTGCTGAAACGGTTGAGTCAGGAGTTCATCATGCAAAGAAGGCTCGCAATCTTCGCCGTCGTCCTCGCACTTTCGGGGGCGATCACGGTGTTCCTGTTCCAGGGAAGGACTGCGGCGCCGCCGACGAAGTTTGTTCTCCTCGACGGCAGCAGTCTGTCCACGGAGGATCTGCGAGGCAATGTCGCCCTCGTGAACTTCTGGGCCACCAGTTGCACAACCTGTGTGGCCGAGATGCCGCAGCTCATCCAGACATACGAGAAGTACAAGCATCGCGGCTATCGCACGGTGGCGGTGGCAATGAGCTATGACCCTCCGGCCTACGTCGTGAACTTTGCAAGCACTCGCCGCCTTCCCTTCGATGTCGCCATCGACAACACCGGCGCCGTCGCAAGGTCCTGGGGAGACGTGCAGTTGACGCCGACGACATTTCTGTTGAACAGGCGCGGCGAAATCGTCAAGCGATATGTCGGCCAGCCCGATTTCGCTGAGTTGCAGCGCCTGATCGACCAACTGCTCGAGCAGGTTTGAAGACACCGGCCACCGCGGGACAGACCGGTCAGTGGGCCTTTGCACAGCCTTTCTGATGTTGGAGCGCGGGCAGGGTTTTCCCGGGCCTCAAACCGCTACGATCTGCACCGAAACCCCGAGATCCCCCCCATGAAGCTCACCTGCGGCGTTGGGTACACCAGCTGGTGGGCGCAGATCGCCGAGAACGCCACCACGCTGCGCTGCGGCCCCACCCCGCCCGGCCAGGCGTAGGCCTCGCGGTCTTTGGTGGCCAGTGCCTGCGGCGGCGCGGCACGCCCGAGGTTGAGCAAAAACACCGGGGTCGCCTCAAACGGGTAATGAAAGACGTAGTTGGTCTGCGCCTGCAGGCTGGACGCCTTGAGCGCGTCGCCAAATTCGTTGGTCAGCAACACGCGGGCGTAAGCGCGGGGCCTGGCGTCCGCCGCCAGCACCGGCAGCGCTGCCGAAGCGGTGAGGCAGGCCGCGCCAGCCGAACAGGATTCGATAAAACTGCGACGGTCCACAGCGGGCTCCCGGGGGATGGTGTCAGCGGGACGTTAAATCCAGGCCCGGATGTTGTCAAACACTGCGGGAAGCCCTGCGCCTCGAACGTCTAGTACACCTCGTCATGCCCGCCCACATTGACGGGAATGATCTGCCCGTCGCGAATGACCAGCTCCAGCGTGATGCGGTACGACAGGTTGATGGAGACCGAATGCAAACCGTCGAGCCTGCCCTGCAGCGCATGCAGGCGCAGCGACGGGTGATGCGGGTTGGCTTCCAGCAGCGCCAGCGTCTTGGCGTACTGTGCCTTCAGATTCGGGTGGCGACGCAAAAACCGCAGCGCGATCCGCACATAGCTGTCGGTAAAGACCAGTTGCCAGGCCATGAGGCGCTTGGGGCGGGCAGCGTCAGGCGGGCTTGAGGCGCGGCGCGGGCTTGCCTGGCACAGGGCTGGCGTCGGCAGGCGCATCCAGCAAGGCTTGCAGCCGGTCCATGTGCGCAGTAGCGGACTCCGACACGAAACGCCCCGCAGCCATGTCGGCCTGGCTCAGGGCCAGTGCAGCATCCAGCTCGCACTCACGCAGGTAGTGGTAATGCGCCAGGCCCATGACCACAAACCGGTCTTTGCCGCGCACGGAAATGGTGGCCTCGGGCCGATGCGCCAGCGACGCCTCGATGGCGGCGACGCCTTTGGTCTTGAGATCGTTGGCGGTAAGGGATGGCATGGCCTGATTATCGGTACGATTAATCACACTGTCAATCGTATGATTGATGTATCGCCAATTCCGGTAACGGTATCAAACTGATAGTGGGTCAGCAAGCACCCGCAGGGGCTGGAGACCAATTACTTGCGAAAATCTGCCGCCACCCGCATCGGCCTGCCTAACGCGCCCAGAACGACCCCACCAACCCCGCCACGAAGCTGACCAGCAGCGTCAGCGAGCACAGCACGCCCACGGATTTCCAGTGCCGCGGAATGACGAAGCTGAGGCCTGCGCAAACGAAGGTGATGCCGAAGCACAGCACCTGCCAGTGGTAGGGATCGCAAAACACAGCACGACAGCGCCCGCTTGGCCGCCAGGGCACAACACCGGCATACAGCAGGATGATGAACAGGCCCATGCCCCCGACCAACAGGAAGATCAGCAGGGGGCCCCGGCGGGTTGGTTCGGCCATGCACCACTGTACGCTGACGCACAGACCCTGCGCCGGGGCAGGCTGAAGATCGTCTCCAGGCCCATGGCGCGTGAGAACCGCCAGGCCCGATCCTCCACCGCCGTGCCCCGTGCACCAAGGAATGCCCCATGAAATCCGTCGCAATGAAAACGCTTTGCCGCGTCCTGATCGTCTCCCTGATGTCCCTGACCTTCCAGACGGCCAGTGCCGGCATGATCCGCACCGAGCAGGCGGCCGCCGCCATCTCGCCCGACCGTGCCCTGGTGCTGTCCACACTGACGCGCAGCGACGTGTCTGAGCAGATGCAGGCGCAAGGCCTGGACCCGGCCATCGCCGCCGAGCGCGTGGCCGCCATGACGGACGCCGAAGTCCGCACCCTGGCCGACAACATCAACACCGCACCCGCAGGTGGCCTGAGCACCCTGGCCGCCGTGGTGATCATCGGCCTGCTGGTGTGGGTCATCTGGTATCGCCGTTGAACCTGGGCCTATTGGCGCTGCAGGGCCTGCGGGCACTGCGGCGACCGCTGGGCCTGTTGGCCCTGCTGGGCCTGATTGGCGCCCTGGCCGGCTGCGCGCAGATGGTCCCCCAGACCATCGGGTTGCGCAGCGGCTGGCCTGCCGAAGTGCCGCGCCAGCTTGAGCTGGACGCGGTGCCTTTTTTTGCGCAAAGCGATTACCAGTGCGGCCCTGCCGCGCTGGCCACGGTGCTGCACGCGTCAGGCGCGCAGGCCGACCCGGACGCCCTGGTCCGCCAGGTCTACCTGCCCTCGCGCCAGGGCAGCCTGCAGGTGGAGATGCTGGCCGCGCCGCGCCTGCACGGCCGCGTGGCCTGGCAGCTGCCGCCGCACTACGACGCCCTGCTGCGCGAGCTGGCCGCTGGCCGCCCCGTGCTGGTGCTGCAGGACGTGGGCCTGCCGCCCTTTGCCAACTGGCACTACGCCGTGGTGGTGGGCTTCAACTACGAGGCCGGCGAGCTCTACCTGCGCTCGGGCACCACCCGGCGCGAGGTGGTGCCTTTCACCATCTTCGAGCTGACCTGGCGGCGCAGCGGCTACTGGGCCATGGTGGTCAACAAGCCCGGCACCCTGCCCGCCACCGCCACCGAAGCCAGCTACCTGCCCGCGCTGCTGGCGTTTGAGCGCAGCGCCCAACCCGAAGAATCCCGCCGCGCCTGGGCCGCCTTTGCGCAGCGCTGGCCCGGCAACCGACTGGCCAGCCTGGCACTGGCCAACCGCCATTACGAGGCGCACGACCTGCTGCAGGCCGAGGCCGTGCTGCAGGTCGCACTGCAGAAGCACCCCGAATCGCCCGAGCTGATCAACAACCTGGCGCAGGTGGTGTCCGACCAGGGCCGCCACGCCGAGGCGCTGGCCCTGATCGACCGTGCCGCCGTGGGCGAGGGCCCGTTTGCCGCCGACATCGCCACCACCCGCGCCGGCATCGTGCAGCGGCGGGACGCGCCCCGCTAGCGCCTTCGGGCGCTATGAAATTGATAGTGGGTATGCCAGTACTGGCGGGGGCTGGAGGCCGATTTGCCACTTCATTTTGCCGGGTCATCCTTGCCTGGGAACTGCTTCCGCCACCCCGCCACATCCCGGTCGATCGCCTCGCGCAACGCGGCCAGGGTGCGCTCGCGCAGGCGCTGCTTGGTGGCGGTGTGCGACTCCATGTGCAGCTTGCGCAGGTGTGTGGTCCGCGTGGCCAGCAGCGTGGGCAAGGCCTCGGCAGTAACCAGCTCGTCCAGGAAGCCGGCGGCCACGGCCTGCTGCTGTGTGTAAGGGGCGGCCGTCAACGTGGCCAGGTTGAAGTGCGCGGGCGCCAGCCGCTGTCGGCACACCTCGATGGCAAAGTACGGCAGCGTCATGCCGATCTGCACCTCGTTGGCCTGGACGCGGGCCTCGGGGCTGCAGCCGATGCGGTGGTCCGCGCTGAGCAGGATGAATACACCCATCGCCACCGCATGCCCGGTGGCCACCGCCAGCACCGGGTAGGGGAACGACAGCAGGCGGTGCGTCAGCTCCGCGCCGGCCTGCAGCATGGTCAGCACCTCGGCGGGCTCGCGCTTGAAGACGCCCAGATCAAACCCGCCAGAGAACATCCCGTCGCGCCCGCGCAGCACCACCACGGCCTTGTCGGCCTCGGCGCGGTCCAGCGCTGTGCCGATGGCGCGCAGCATGTCCACGCTCATCACGTTGGCCTTGCCGTCGTCCAGCGCAATGGTGGCCACGCCGTCGGCCAGGGTGTAGCTCAGGACAATGCTCAAGGTCGCCTCCGCATATCGTGATGGATGGCAACGTTGTACGCGCCGCGGCGCGGCGGCTCAATCGCTTGGGAGACAGTTTTCGGGACGCGCGGCTACCCCCGCCGCGCCTTGTCGAACTTGCGCCAGTACTGGAACTCGTCCTCGTGCGTCTCGATGTCCAGCTCTGCCACGCGGGCCTGCAGGCGCTCTTGCACGTCGGCCACGGCCTGGTTGTAGACCAACGGGCCCAGCTCTTCCAGAAAGTAGCCCAGCAGCGCGCTCGCGGCGATGTTGCCAATCCTCTCGTCCATGTTCTCCTGAAAGTACCGCTCGATGGAGGCGATGGCTTCCTTGCGGGCTTCTTTGGGGATTTCGATGGCCATGATTGCTATTGAATTGATAGTGGGTCAGCCAGTATCCACGGGGGCTGGAGGCCGATTTACTCCGAATCCATCATGGGGTCTGTCAGAGCAAGAAAATCGATGTCAAAAGTCCCAAGGCTCCCACGACGCCCAAAAAGGGGCGGTTTTCCGCTAACCAATAGAAGGTGCGGTTCAGGGTTCTTCGAACTGGGTTTGATGCAGCAAGATCGGCCTGACGATCTTGCAAGTAGGTGCGGTGATCGCCTCCCCCCACAACGACCACCAGCGGAAATGCAACCGCCACGAACAGCAAACCAAGAGAGACCAGCAGAAAAAAAGTCTTCATCCCGTTTCTCCACCTTCAATCTAGTCGCCCCAAGCAATGTTCTGCGGGATGCGCTTGCCCATGCTGATGCGCGGCTCCACGGCGTAGCCCAGCGACTGGTAGAACCGGCTCACGCCCTCATTGCCGCTGACGATCTGCAGGTTGATCTTCATGCAGCCCCGCTGCGTCAATGCCTGCTCGGCGTGGCGCACCAGCGCCGTGCCCACGCCCCCTTTTGGAGATCAAAACCTCCCCGACCCCCTTTCATACCTCCCAGCCGAAGACGGTTTCCCACAGGCGGATGACCTGGGTGCGGTGGGTTTCGTTGGCGTACAGGGTAATCGAAGGCATGGGGATTCACCGGGCAAGTCGTCGTCTCGCCGCCCTAGCCCGCCAGCAACCGCCACGTCCACACCAGCCCGATCACCGTCTGCACCACAAACGCGGTGAAGCGCAGGTTGACGGCCATGACACTCAGCGACGCCAGGTGGATGCTGGTCTGCGCCACGCGCGCGGCCATCAGCCAGGGGGCGAGCGGGTCGGTCACGCCGGCGCGGCCGGTGATGATCGCCACCACCAGCAGACCGCCAAACACGGGCAGGCCTTCCAGGCAGTTGGCATGGGCGCGCGCCAGCCGCTGCATGAAGGGCGACAAGTTGCCGTTGTCTGGCTGGAAGCCGTTGGACGGCACGGCCTTGATGGCGACGAGGCGCGCGCGAAGCACCTCCATCAGCACCAGCAGCAGCAAGGTCCAGGCGATCAGCCCGGTCAGGACGGTGGCGGATACGGAAATGCTCATGGCGGTGTCTCCTCGGGTTGGATGGGGAAATCAGGGTTTGCGGGCAGGCGCGCGCAGCCGGGTAAGTTGCTCAGTCATCCACTGGCGGCTGGGCACCGGCGCAGCACCCGCGCAGCGCACCTGGTAGGCCTGCCCGCTGGAGCTGCTGGCCGAGGCGCCACGCTCGATGAATTGCTCGGTCGTCTGGACCAGGCTGCGTCCCTCCAGCGCGTCGAGCTTGCGCAGCAGGTGCGCCTGCGCCTCGGCCCCTGTGTGCCACGCGCCGTTGCGGTTGAACTCGCAACGCGACGCGGCCAGCACGCCCAGCAGGGCCTCGATCTCTGTCCGCACAGGTGCGGGGGCCGGAGCGGCGGTGGCGAGGGTGGTGGCCAGGAGGGCGGCAACGAGGACAAGCCAATGGGCGACCTTGAACGGGTGAATGACCATGGTGCCTTTATGCCGGAATTCACCTACTGGTTCAACTGCGCCCACACCTTGTCCAGCCGCTTCACGCTCACCGGCTGCGGGGTGCGCAGCTCCTGCGCAAAGAAGCTGACGCGCAGCTCTTCCAGCAGCCAGCGCATCTCCTGCATGCGATCGTCCACGGCGCCCTTGCGCTCGGCCACCAGGCGCCAGTAGCGCTGCTCCTGCGGTCGCAGTTCGGCCAGCTTCAGCGCGTCGCGCGCGGGGTCGGTGCGAAGCTTGTCCAGCCGCAGGGTGATGGCCTTCAGGTACCGGGCAAAGTGCTGCAGCTGCGGCCAGGGCGTGGTGGCGATGAAGCGCTTGCCCACCAGGCGCTGCAGCTGCTGGGCCACGTCGGCGGTGGCGTCGGGCTGGTTCCTGGTGTCTTTGAGCTTGCGCGCGGCTGCGGCGTGCTCGGCCAGCACCGTGGCGGCCAGGCGCGCCACCTCGTTGGCAATCAGCGTCAGGCGGCCACGGCCCTCCTCCAGCCGGCGGGCGAAGGCGGCCTCGTCGGCGGGCAGCGGCTCCAGCAGAAAGGCGCGCTCCAGCGCCACGTCGATGATCTGGGCGCGCAGCTCCTCCTGCGTGCCGCCGCCACCCGAGCCGTCGGGACCGCGGCCCACCTGCATGTAGGCCACGGCCATCTTCTGCAGGTCGGGGATGTTCTTCTCCAGGTACTTGAGCGCGTCCTTGAGCTGCAGCGCAAACAGGCGGCGCAGGCCGGCGCGGTGCTTGGCAGCGGCCAGCTCGGGCTCGTCAAACACCTCGATGACGACGGCGTCACCGCCGTCCACCAGCGCGGGGAAGCCGATCAGCGTCTGCCCGCCACCGGGTTTGCGGATCTCCATCAGCTCGGGCAGTTCGCCAAAGTCCCAGCGGGTGTGGCGCTTCGCGGCGCTGGCGGCGGCGGCGGCCGCGGTCTGCGCCGCCGGCGCGGCGGACCGTGCTGCCCCGGAGGGCGAATTTGCTATCGTTTTTGTAGCGGATGATCCAGCATCCACGGGGGCTGGAGGCCGATTTGGCACCAATTTTTCTGCTGCAGGCCCGCCGGCGGCCAGCGCGGCCGTCTTCAGCCCGGCCAGCGCCTGAAAGGCGCCGCGCGCCTGCGCGCCCAGCTCCGCCTTGAGCGCGCCCAGGTTGCGCCCCGCGCCCAGCTGGCGGCCGTGCTCGTCCACCACGCGGAAGTTCATGAAGTGGTGCGGGTTGAGCATGTCCAGCTTGAAGTCCGCGCGCTTCACGTCCAGGCTGGTGGCGTCGCGCACCCGCTTGAGCAGCGCGTCCGTCAGCGCGCCCGCGCCCCAGGCGCCGGGCTGGATCAGCTCGGCCGCCAGACGCGCGGCGGATTCGGGCAGCGGCACAAAGCGCGAGCGCGGCCGCTGGGGCAGGCTCTTCAACAGGGCCTGGATCTTGTCTTTGAGCATGCCGGGCACCAGCCATTCGGCGCGCTCGTCGCTCACCTGGTTCAGCACAAACAGCGGCACCGTCACCGTCAGCCCGTCGCGCGGGTCGCCGGGCTCGTGCAGGTAGGTGGCGGCGCAGTCCACGCCCCCGAGGCGGATCACCTTGGGGAAGGCGGCGGTGGTGATGCCGGCGGCCTCGTGGCGCATCAGCTCGTCGCGCGTGAGTTTGAGCAGGTTGGGCTGCTTGCGCACCTCGTCTCGGTACCACTGCTCCAGTGTGCGGCCGCTGCACACGTCGGCGGGCAGCTGCTGGTCGTAAAAGGCGTAGATCAGCTCGTCGTCCACCAGCACGTCCTGGCGGCGCGCCTTGTGCTCCAGGTCTTCCACCTGCTTGATGAGCTTCTGGTTGGCGGCCAGAAAGGGCAGCGCCATCTCCCACTGGCCGCCCACCAGCGCCTCGCGGATGAAGATCTCGCGCGCAGCCGCCAGGTCCACCTGGCTGTAGTGCACACGCCGGCCGCTGTAGATCACCAGCCCGTACAGCGTGGCGCGCTCCAGCGCCATCACCTCGCCAGCCTTCTTCTCCCAGTGCGGGTCCAGCAGCTGCTTGCGCAGCAGGTGGCCGGCCACCTGCTCCACCCACTGCGGCTCGATGTTGGCCATTCCCCGGCCAAACAGCCGGGTGGTTTCCACCAGCTCGGCGGCCACCACCCAGCGCCCGGGTTTCTTGGCCAGGTGCGCGCCGGGGTGGCGGTGGAACTTGATGCCGCGCGCGCCCAGGTACAGGTCTTCGTCGTCGGGCTTGCAGCCGATGTTGCCCAGCAGGCCGGCCAGCATGGATTTGTGCAGCTCCTCGTAGCTGGCGGGCTGGGCATTGAGGCGCCACTTGTGCTCGGCCACCACGGTGTGCAGCTGGGTGTGGGTGTCGCGCCACTCGCGCACGCGGCGCACGTTGACGAAGTTCTGGCGCAGCAGCTGCTCGTACTGGCGGTTGCTGAGCTTGTGCTCCTTATTGTGTCCCCCGCGCGTCGTTGATCCACTTCCACAGCTTGAGGTAGCCGGTGAACTCGCTCTTGTCGTCGTCAAACTTGGCGTGCGCCTGGTCGGCGGCCTGCTGCGCGTCCATGGGGCGGTCGCGCACGTCCTGCACGCTCAGGGCGCTGGCGATGATGAGCACCTCGTCCAGCGCGCCGCGGGTGCGCGCCTCCAGGATCATGCGGCCCACCCGCGGGTCCAGCGGCAGGCGGGCGAGCTCGGCGCCGGTGGGCGTGAGCTCGTTGGCGTCGTCCACCGCGCCCAGTTCGTTGAGCAGCTGGTAGCCGTCGGCAATGGCGCGCGGCGACGGCGCCTCGATAAACGGGAACTGCGCCACATCGCCCAGGTGCAGCGACTTCATCCGCAGGATCACCCCGGCCAGCGAGCTGCGCAATATCTCCGGGTCCGTAAAGCGCGGGCGCCCGGCGAAGTCTTTCTCGTCATAGAGCCGGATGCAGATGCCGTTGGCCACGCGCCCGCAACGGCCGGCGCGCTGGTTGGCCGCGGCCTGGCTGATCGGCTCCACCAGGAGCTGCTCGACCTTGCTGCGAAAGCTGTACCGCTTGACGCGCGCCGTGCCGGTGTCGATCACATAGCGGATGCCGGGCACGGTGAGCGAGGTCTCCGCCACGTTGGTGGCCAGCACGACGCGCCGGCCGCTGTGCGCCTCGAACACACGCTCCTGCTCGGCCTGGCTGAGGCGCGCAAACAGCGGCAGCACCTCGGCGCCGCGCGTCAGCGGGCTGTGAGAGAGGTGCCCGCGCAGGTGGTCGGCGGCTTCGCGGATCTCGCGCTCGCCGGGCAGGAAGATGAGGATGTCGCCCGCGGCGTTGCCCACCCACAGCTCGTCCACCGCGTCGGCGATGGCGTCGTTCAGGTCGTGGTCGCGGCTTTCTTCAAACGGACGCCAGCGCTGCTCGACAGGAAACATGCGCCCCGACACCATGATCACCGACGCCGGCCCGTGCCTGGACGCAAAGTGCTGCGCAAACCGGTCGGCGTCGATGGTGGCCGAGGTGACGATCACTTTCAGGTCGGGGCGGCGCGGCAGGATCTCGCGCAGGTAGCCCAGCAGGAAGTCGATGTTGAGGCTGCGCTCGTGCGCCTCGTCGATGATGAGCGTGTCGTAGGCCCGCAGCAGCGGGTCGGTCTGCGTCTCGGCCAGCAGGATGCCGTCGGTCATCAGCTTGACGGATGCATCCCGGCTCAGCCGGTCCTGGAAGCGCACCTTGTAGCCCACCACCTCGCCCAGCGGCGTGTCCAGCTCTTCGGCGATGCGCTTGGCCACGCTGCTGGCGGCAATGCGCCGCGGCTGGGTGTGGCCGATCAGCTGGCCCTTTTGGCCTGCGGGCGCATTGAGGCGCCCCCTGCCCATGGCCAGCGCGATCTTGGGCAGCTGCGTGGTCTTGCCCGAGCCCGTCTCGCCGCACACGATCACCACCTGGTGCGCCGCAATGGCGGCCTCGATGTCGTGGCGTTTGCCCGACACCGGCAGGGATTCGGGGAACGTGATTTTCAGAGGGGGGCGGACAAGGCGGCAACTTCCAGGGAGAATCCGGATTATCCCTGCGCAGCCCTCCATGTCCGCCGTCTTCAACTTCACGTTCGTCCCGTGGTTCCGCTCGGTGGCGCCCTACATCCACATGCACCGGGGCAAGACCTTTGTGGTGGGCGTCTGCGGCGAGGCCATTGCCGCGGGCAAGCTGCAGCACATCGCGCAGGATCTGGCGCTGATCCAGAGCATGGGCGTCAAGATCGTGCTGGTGCACGGCTTCCGCCCGCAGGTCAACGAGCAGCTCAAGGCCAAGGGCCACGAGAGCGCTTCAGCCACGGCATCCGCATCACCGACGCCGTGGCGCTGGACTGCGCGCAGGAGGCCGCCGGCCAGCTGCGCTTCGAGATCGAGGCCGCCTTCAGCCAGGGCCTGCCCAATACGCCGATGGCCCGCGCCACGGTGCGCGTCATCAGCGGCAACTTCATCACCGCGCGGCCGGTGGGCATCGTGGACGGGGTGGATTTCCAGCACAGCGGCCTGGTGCGCAAGGTGGACGTGGCCGGCATCCAGCGCACGCTGGACTTTGGCGCAATGGTGCTGCTCTCGCCCTTTGGCTTCTCGCCCACGGGCGAGGCCTTCAACCTGAGCATGGAGGAAGTGGCCACGCGCGTGGCCATGGCGCTGCAGGCCGACAAGCTGATCTTCGTGACCGAAATCCCCGGCCTGCGCGTGCGCCCAGCGTCCCCGAGGGCGAAGACAACCCCATCGACACCGAACTGCCGCTGGCCGCGGCCGAGGCGATGCTGGCCTCGCTGCCCGCGCCCAACCAGCCGTCGGACGGCGTTTTACCTGCAGCACTGCGTCAAGGCCTGCAAGGCCGGCGTGGAGCGCAGCCACATCCTGCCGTTTTGCGGTGGACGGCTCGCTGCTGCTTAGAGATTTACGTGCACGACGGCATCGGCACCATGGTGATCGACGAAAAGCTCGAGCCTGCGCGGGGCCACCGCCGACGACGTGGGCGGCATCCTGCAGCTGATCGAGGCCGTTTGAGCGCGACGGCACGCTGGTCAAGCGCAGCCGCACCGAGATCAGGCGCGACGCGGCCAACCAGCATCATCGAACACGACGGCGTGATCTTTGGCTGCGGCGCTGTACCCCTACCCCGGAGTCAGGACAGGCGAGATGGCGGCGCTGACGGTGTCCCCGCAAAGCCAGAGCCAGGGGCGACGGCGAGAAGATCCTGCGCCGCATCGAGCAGCGCGCGGGCCAGGGGCTGGAGAGCATCTTCGCGCTGACCACGCGCACGATGCACTGGTTCATCAAGCGCGGGTTCGTGCAGACCGACCCCGAATGGCTGCCGGGCGCTGCGGCACAGGAACTACAACTGGGACCGCAAGGAGCCAGGTGCTGGTCAAGCTGGGCTGAGGCTGCCCAGCCAGGCCAATTCAGCCCGGAGATCGTTCGCGTGTTCGCGCACCGCCTCGCGGCAGGCGGTGGTGAAGTTGCGCAGGGCGGACACCAGGTGACGCGTGCTGATGCCGGCGTGCACCGCCACATTGCCCGGGCCAGGCACGGGAACCGTCGCCGTCGATGCTGGCGCGGATGAACGGAAATGTTCGTTGTTGATGCGGTTGGCGCATTCAGGCGCTCGATGCGGGACGACTCCTCGCGCAGGTTCCACCGGGCGTGCAGCGAGACGTATTCGCGGCTGCGCTCTGGCACAGTGACCATGCAGACCATGCCGCTGTCGCGCATCCAAAATGCCGCCCTCGCCTGACGCGGAGACATCAAAGCCGGTGCGCTCCAGCAGCGCCAGCAGGTGGTCGCGGCTGGGGTTGTCGCATGGCCGATGGTGCCGTCCAGCGTTTGAGCGGCGGCCTCGGCAGGTCTGCCCCGTCGGCGTCAGGCATGCCCGGCGACTGAAGGCGCACCACCAGTTCCGCCGGGAAATCGTCCAGCGCCGGCGGCGGCCGCTGCCAAGGTTGAAGGTGGACGCCCGCCGCGTCCCAACTGCACAAGGCGGTGCCGCCGCCCTGCGCAGCCTCCAGCGTGTAGTACGCCATGCGCGGTGTGTGCGGGTGAACTGGTTGACCACCGCCACCCAGTGCGCCTCGGTGGGGCATTGGCGCGGGCATCGAAGTACCGGCAAAATGCCCGCCAACCGCAGGTGCGCACGGATGCCGCCGGCGTGCGCTGCGAGGACTCGGCCTCAGGCACGGACAGCACCTGAGCCCTGGCGCATCACGGCGGCGGGCACGCCGTCGATGCGCGCGGGTTGGCCAGCCCGACCCGGCAGCTTGTCAGTCTGCTCGAAGACGATTTCGCGCAGGGCGGTGTGCGCAAACGCCAGTGCCAGTCGCGGCTCGGGCTGCGGGGTGGGTCCCAAGCCGGGAGTCGCCGTGTTCGCTTTCCATGACTGCAGTTGTTGGGAGGAGTTTCGAAACGGTATCCACGCCGTTCGCCGCCCAGCCCCCGGGTTTGGCCGAGATGCGGAACTCGCGTCGAGTGCGGGCTGAACCCCGACCAGACACAACAAGGACACCTTCATGAGACCAGCCTTGGCGCAGCTTTCTCCCGCCGCTTTGCTTTGGTGGCGCTGGCCGCCGCTCTGGTGGCCTGCGCCAGCGCACTCACCCGGCGCGGCCGGTGTCATTACCCGCGCCGAAGCGGTACGATGGGTGGCGCAGGCCTCAGAGTCCATCCGCTACGCCGGCGGGCACGGGCAGCACCTGGCCGGGCCTGGCCGGTGAGGCGTGGCCAAAGGTCAACGTGGTGAGCTTTGCCCGCGTGGCCGACTATGCCAATGCTGCACTGCGGCAGGACATGGCCGTCAACCGCGCCAAGCCACGGGTGGCGGTGCCGTGCCGCTGATGGGCACGGGCGAGCAGCGCGTCACCCGGGCATGCTACCAGGGCGACCACGCACCGGGATATAGACGGCCCGGCGCCTGTGGCCGCGCCGGTGGCGCTGGACGGTCGCTCCACGACCTGTGGTAACGCCGCACGGTGTCCTCAAATCAGCGACCCGCAACAAGGCCACCAATGGCACGCACCGTGGACAGCAAGACCTACCACGCTGTCGTTTGCCGAGCCGGGGCGCTTTGGTGCCACGGCGTTTGTCGGCGCAGACGGGCTGGTGGAGCGCGTCGAATCACGCCTGCCCACCTATGGTGGGCGACCCGGGATCAGTCATCACCTACAGCGGCTACAAGGGCGGCGGTGTGAAGTTCCCCGCGCATCGTGCAGACGATGGGTGGTGCGGTGGTTCTGGACTTGCAGGTGGCCGGGAAGTGAGCCAGCTTACCCGCCCTGCGAAAGCGCCCGAGCTGGTCCGCCAGTTCCGCGAGACGGTGGCTGCGCAGCCGGCCGCGCCGGGCGTGCCGGTTTCTGGCCCGGCGGATCGCACGACAGCGTGCTGATCGAGATGAAGGACCACCGGTGCTGGTGGAGAGCATCGCAGTACGACGGCCCGCTCGGGCGCGGTGATCGCCGGGCCGCGCAAACTGGTGCCAGGCAAGCCGTTGCCGCTTCGTGTCAACTCGCACCACCACTTTGACCATGCGGGCGGCCTGCACGGCGGTGTCCGAAGGCGCGACGCTGATCACCAGCGCGGCGGCGAAGCCACTGTACAAGAAAGGCCCTGGCCAGCTGACCACATCCACCCGACGCACTGGCCCGGTCGGGCCGCAGCGCTCCCGGTGGAAGAGCGTCAGCAAGCCAGCGCACCCTGAGGCGACGGCAGCCGCACGGTCGAGATCCGCGAGATCGGCAGCATCCACGTGCGGGGCTTCCTGATGGTGTACCTGCCGGCCGAGAAACTCCTGATCGAGGCCGATGCCTACGCCCGGCGCACCCACGCACCGGCCCCCCGCCGTGCCCAACGCCAACAACGCGAACCTGCTGGAAAACATCGAACGCCAGAAGCTGGCCGTGGATCGCATCCTGCCGCTGCACGGGCGCATGGTTACGCTGGCGGGAGCTGGTGACGGCGACCGGGCGAAAGTAACGTAGAACAAGCCCGCCTGCCGCAAAGCTGGCGCTCGATCTCAGGAGGCGCAGCTTGGTCTACAGGCCACCCGCGGCCGAAAAGCCGCCGGGTTTGCACCGCTGGCAGCCGGGATGCAGTGGCGAGGGCACGACGGGCGCGAACGGGTTGGCGCCCAGCGCGGCCCACTGCACGGGCGGCGCCGGGGTCGCCCAGTTCGGTGGCGCAGCGCGCCTAGGTGCCGGGTGTGGCCGGGAGCAATGCGCCGCGCCAGTTCGTACACCCGGCGGTGGAAATCCGGCACGCGACACATGTCCAGTTACAGGTGCAGCAGCGGGTCGGTGGCGCCGTCCATCAACGCGGCGACGCAGTCAATAGCAGCCTGGACGGCGGGTGGCGGCCCGCGGCAGAAGCGGCGCCCGGTGCAACAACGAGGCCGCGCAGGAGGCGCGCCGTGGTGCAGGCATCGCCGCTCTCAGGCAGTTACACGGCCAGCAGCCGGGCATCGCGCCCAGGCCAGACCGGGCGGCCCAGCGCAGTGTCAAGGCATGGCCGGCGACCTGGTTGGCTATGGTTTCATAGCGGCTCAGGTCCATCTGGCAGGGGCTGTAGGCCGATTTCCACCGCAAAAACCGCCTCGGGCGGCGCGCAGGAGACGGCTTTGAGCTCCACGCCGATCTCGGGGAACTCACCAAACGGGTCGGCCCGGAGTTTCGATACGCACGATGCTTTCCATGCGGCTTTGACGTTGCCCAGCGCCCGGGGTGGCTGAAGATGCAGAAACGGTCAGCCGCCATGGCGTCGAACACCTTTTACGCCACTTCGGCCGCGGTGACGCGCCCGCTGCCCACGGCCTTGTCGCTCATGGCACGGCCCGATCAGATGGCTGCGGGTGGGTTTGGCCGCGGCCAGATCGGCCGGGCAGTTTCGATAGCTCTGGCTGATGCCGGTGGGGACAAGTACCGGGCACAGCACGCTGGCGCTGACACGGTCGGTGACGGAGTCACCCGGTCACGGTACAGCGTCTCAGTCAGGCTGACGACGGCGTGCTTGCTGACGGTGTAGATGCCATGTTGGGCGGCGTCAGCGGCCAGCCATGCTGGCGGTGTTGACGATATGGCCACGGTACGACGGGTCTTTCTGCGCCGCCTCAGCATCATCAGGAGGGTGAACAGGCGGACGCCGTGCACCACGCCCAGACGGTGACGCCCATCACCCACTCCCAGTCGGCCAGGGTGTTCTCCAGATCAGTCGCCGCAGCCCACCGGCGTTGTTGGGGACGAAATGCGGCGCACCAAAGCGCTGCCGGACGGCGGCGGCCGGGCTTCCATCTCGGTGGCTTTGGACACATCCACGCGACGCGCCAGCACAGCGGCGCCTGCGGCCACTACTGCATCTCGGCGGCGGCGCGGTCCAATCGTCCTGCTGCATCCACCAGCACCAGGGTTCATGCCCTGTGCGGCACCGATGCGCACTCCAGCCCGAAGCCGGAACCCGCGCCTGTCAGTACCGCGGTCTTGCCCTAGAAACTCCCGATCATGCTTCTGCCTTCTTCAATACTGCCAGCCAATGCGGAAATGCATGCACCACGCCCGCGCGTTCGTCGGGCGCGCAGCGGTAGTGCATGCGGGTAGCGACCACCAGTTCGCCCTGCGTAGGCTCGGGAGTTGAAGGTGTCGCTGGCGATGGTGACCTGTGTGCCAGCAGGATGCGGTGCTCATCCTGGAAAGGCTCGCTGGCCATCAAGGCGCCCACATCCGGCGGGCGCGCACAGGGCGATGGCGTCGGCGGCCCCGGGCTTATCCCTTCCTGCCGTGGCCAGGGCGGCGGGCGATCCTCAGGTAAGCACGGCCGGGGTGGCTTCAGAATGCCCGCCATAGCGCTGGTCTGGGTGCGGGTGAACCAAGGGGTGGTAGGCGGCAAGTCGGCGATGCAGGGCTCGATGCCAGCAGGTAGGGTTGGCCGTCCAGCATATTAGCCAGACGGCGCAAATAGCTGCGGTACGCGGCGGCCGCATCAGGCGCGGGCGCTCGCGGCACGGCAGTACCGCACTCTTCCCTGGAGTCTTCACAAAGGACTTGGCAATCGCCGCCCACTGATCAGGTGGCGCGTCGGGCCTGACCGCCAAACATCACCGCCATTCCGCGCGGATGGAAGTTGCCGAACAGGCGGCCCAGAAGAGGTTGCCGTCGGCCCTTTACTCCGCGCGCCAGACCCTTGTGAGCGGCCGGATACAGCGCGGGCGTGGGCTACGCGTGCTCCAGCACGTACAGATCAACGACGTGTCGCGGTGGATGTGCGGCCGATCTGCAGGAAAGGCGTCTTGCGGTAGACGCCGGTCAGCGCCACCGCGTCGGGTTTGGGCAACTGACGCTGGGCACGAGAGTGACGGATTTCCCGCCAACGGCTGGAGGCCGAAGATCAGGCGCACCTTCTCGAGAAGGGTGAGCTGGCGTAGTGGTGAAAGATGAGTTCAACCACGCCGGGGGCTCTGGTTGGGTCAGCGCGGTTTGGGTGCCGCGTGAGGATGCTATTGAAGAAATCGATTGCCGCCCAGCGTGCCGAAGGCACGGCCCCAGTTGCCGCCCAGTCGCGCGGTCGCAGAACGCGGCGAAAACACCGGACGACCGTGCGATCGGGTGCAGCAGCGCGGCCTGCACAATAACCGCCACGTCCTGCGCCGGGCGGCGAACCTCCACCTCGCTGGCCATCTCTTCAACGCGAATGGGCAGTGCGGCGGCGAGGCGGTCCAGCGCGGTGGGCGCCTGGCGGAAACCTGAGCATGGGCGGGGCTGCTGCCGCGTCGGCACGGCGGATCGCTCGCAGCAGGTCGATCGCCATGATGTTGCCGCCCTCCCAGATGGAGTTGAGCATCTCGCGGTAGATGCAGGCCGATGCCCTGCCCGCCCTCTTCCACATAGCCGTTGCCGCCCAGGAACTTCCATCGCCTCACGGGCGAAATGGCTGCCGCGCTTCACAGATCCAGAATTTGGCCACCGGTGTGAGCAGGCGGGCCATCACGCGCTCGTGTTTCGTCATCGGTACGGTCAAAGGCGCGGGCCAGCCGCAGGGCCAGCGCGGTGGCGGCCTCGGACTCCAGCGCAAAGTTCGGCCAGCACGGCATTGCGCATCGGCGAAGCTGGTCCGCAGCCGCTTTGTTTAACTGCCGGGCGCTGCGCCGTGTGGTTCAGCGCGATGGACAGCGCCTGTCGCATCAGGCCGCTGGTGCCGGGCGCAGTCCAGCCGCGTCATGGTGCCCATCTCCGAGGATCTGCGGTATGCCACGCCCTCCTCGCCCACCAGCCGGGGCGTGGCGCCATGGAACTCGACGGACGCTGGCGGTGGCCTTGTTGCCCAGCTTGTCGCCCGAGGCGCTGGATACCCGGATGGCGTTGATCGCGTTATCGCCACCGGAGGCGCCGCCCCGTGCGGCAGCACCCGCGGCAGGAACAGGCGGCTGAGGCCGCTGGTGGTCTGCGCCGAGGATCAGGAAGGCGTCGCACATCGGCGCCGAGAAGAACTCGCCATGCCCGGTCACGCTGAACCGCTGGCCCACGGTGCTCGCTGCCGCAGGCCGGCACAGGTGGTATTGGCCCGCACGTCGCTGCCGCCCTGCTTCTCGGTCATGCCCGCATGCCCATCGTGAGAGGCCGGCCTTGTCGCGCCAGATCTTCAGGGCCGGATCGTAGGCGGGCGGTCAGGCCCAGGGCCCGGTCGGCATGGGTGGCGGCGTTGCTGCGCAGCGCAGGTGTGACGGCGTACGTCATCGAGATCGGGCACAGGATGGACAGCTCGGCCTCGGTGAACATCATGAACGCAGCACCACGGCGCACATGGGCGTGCCGGCTGGCCTGCTCATGGGCGCGAGGCGTGCCGTGCAGGCCCGCTGCGGCGCGGCGGCGTGCATGAGCGCGTGGTAAGCCCGGATGGAACTCCACACCTGATCGAATCCGCCGCCCAAAGCGGTCGTGGCTGTGCAACACGGGTGTGGCACGTATTGGCCAGCCGCGCGTGGGCCTGCATCGCCTCGCTGCCCAGCGAGGCGCCGAGCTGGGCTGGGTCGGTGTCCAGCTGCGGCGTTGAACCTGGTACCGCAGCGCGAAGCGGCGCTGGTTGCCGTCAAACGGGTTGTAGCCCACCAGCGGCTCGGGCTGGTTGAAGACCTCGTGGGTTACGTCCACCATCAAGCCTCCCGAAGCATCAGATGAGCTTGACCGAGCTGCTTGCCGAAGTTCTTTCCCATGAGCAGGCCGGAAGGCCTCCGGGTGCGGCAACCGGAATACGGGCAATGGTCTCGCGAGGACGCAGCTCGGCGGTGCCCACCAGCATGCCGAGTTCCTTCAGGGCCTCAGGCCCGAACTTCCATGTTAACTCGCTGGCTTGATGAAGCCACGGATCTTGAGGCGGTTGGTCAGGATCAGTTGCGGGTAGGACGCTGGGCGGCGGTTGCCCGTCGCCGCCGGCGATCATGCCGCACAGGGCAGCGATTGGTTTGAAGGCGTTCATGCGGGCCCGAGCTTACGGCGTAAACTTCATGCCACCCACGTTCTCCGACGTAGCCGTCAATGCCGTCCGGGCAGGCCGCCTTGAGGGCCAGCGGACAGCGACGCCGCGTCCGCTTGTGCTCGCGGTAGTCGATGCAGGCGTCAAAGCCCAGCTCGTCGGTGGCGTATTTGCATTTGTCCGGGCCGCCAGCAATGCCTGACCCGCAGCCCACACGCGCCTTGGCGGGGCCCCCGAAAGCGCCCCCACGGCGCCGGTGGCGCGCTGACCACCGTCTGGCCGGGCTTGGCGTCGATGATCTTGACCGGGCCATACCGGCGGTCACCCGGGCATGCCCGCCGCACCGGTAATGCGACGGCGGAACTATGCCTGGTATCGACCTTGCGCAGCGCGCCCACCATGTCCCCATTGACCACGCTGAACTCCTGCCAAGCCACGCCGAAAGCCCACCACCTTGTCGCCCACGGCGTGCCAGCGTTGCGGCTTTCCAACCTCGCCCACGGTGCCGCCCTGCATCACACCCGGCCCAGCGGCTGGGACTGGGCGTAGCTCTTGGCGTCGTTCATGCGCCCGCGCATGTACGGGTCGAGCTCATGTAGTGGTGGCGCACCAGCACCTGCCCGTCGGCCAGCGCCGGGGTCTCGCTGGTGACTTGAAGTTGCTGGCGGTGGCTTCGCCCGTGGGGCGGTTGTCAAGCAGGATCTGCTGGTTTTGGGGCATGAAACTCTGGGATCAGTCCCGGTGGAAATGACGTTCCAGGGGTTGGCGCTTTTGGGGCCGGTGGGCATGCGCGAGAAGCGTGCCAGGAGGTGCCGGTGGCATGGGCGTGAAGAGCCCTGCCTTCGGCGTCGAAAATGGTGGCCTCGGTGAAGGCCATGGTGGCGGTGCGGTGCATCAGGCGGCCCTTGCCCGACAGCGCACCGCGCGCCGGTTTGCATGAAGCTGGTCTTCATCTCGATGGTGACGACGCCCATGTCCTGCTGCCTGCACGCGCTGCGCGCTGCCCGTAGCCATGGTCCCGTCCCCAGCGTCATGCAGGCGCCGCCGTGCGTGACGTCAAACAGATTGGGTGCTCGGGCCGGGGCTCGTAGTCGATCTGCGAATGCCCGCCTTCAAACAGCACCGGGTCAAAACCGACAGTGGACGAAAGTTTTATCGACGCCAAACTTCATGTTCAACCGCCGGTGATGACGCTGACGCCACCATCAACTACCGCCAGCCACTGGCC
>JADJPY010000014.1 GCA_016713005.1 Ramlibacter sp.
AAGCCTGGATGACCATCGAGATGATGCGCGACGGTTGGTTTTCGCCCAATCTCAATCTGGACACGATCGACCCGCGCTGCGCACCGCTGGCCTACATCACTGGGGAAGGCCTTTCGCTGGACACCGACACCGTCATGTCCAAGCAACAACTTTGTTTTCGGAGGCATCAACACTGCTGTTGTTCCGCCGGTGGCAGGATTTGCAATTGAAGCGTGCCCCCGCCCGACTGAAGTCCAGGTCGGGTTCGCGCAGGTTGCGGATCTGCTGGCGCATGCCCCGCCCAACCGGATGCCTCGCTGGGCGAACACGAGCTCGCGAGACTCTCTCATTGAGCGGGCGCGCGGCGGCGCGGCCACCTGGCCGGGGCGCTGGCTGGCCCGCACCGCTGCTGGACCGCGTGGCGGGTTGCCCGGCTGGCGGCTGGCAGCTCTCGGCGCGCTTCAAACGCCCCCAGCCCGGTGCTGAACCTGCCATCGGCGGGGCCACTCCACTTCAGCATCAGCCACAGCGGACCGCACGTGGCCTGCGCGGTCGCGGGCCAGCCAGTCGGACTGGACATTGAGCCACGCCGTTTGGTGTCGCAATTGGAAGACAAGCTCGATCTGGTGTGCACGTCCGCCCAGAACGAAGCGGTCCGCTCGAACCGGCCCCGGGCCGGCCAGTGACCTGTTTCTGCAGTACTGGACACTGAAGGAGTCCCTGGATCAAGCGCCATCCCGGTCCTGGGAGCCACCGCCGATGCACCGGATAGCTGCAGGGCTATGCGCCATCCCGCAGGACGCCAACGCCCGCTCCTGGTTGCATCAAGACGTGGTTCGCGCTCAGCATGGAAGGTGTTGCGCACACGTTCCGTCCCGATGGGGACAGCGCCCTGAGCGCCTCTGGACGGTGTCCTCGCCGGACTGATTCAGGCAGGCCGCGTTGCGATCAGGTTGGATCAGCGTTTCTTCGCGGTCCTCGGGCGGGCGTATGCCGAACCAGCGTTCAAGCACGCCCAGGTCGCCCCTGCTCCACCAAAGGTAAGGATAGGAGATGGACCGGGGTTCCACCACGAATCCGGCGTCGCGCAGCATCTTGCAGGTATTCCGGCGCCGTGCGCTGAAGGTGCATGGGGTGGCGAAACAGCAGCCGGATGATCCACGAATGGATGTAGCGTCGCGTGGATTCAGCGGAAAGCAGGACACCCCCGGGCTTGAGCACCCGGCGGAACTCCTCCAGGGCCTGGGTCTGGTCAACCAGGTGATGAAACGTCTGGTGGCAAAAAGAAGGTCGACGCTGGCATCCGCCATGGGGGAGCCGGGAGCTGGAACACTCGATCAGTTGCGCATTGCTGGTGATGTGCTGGCATTCACGCCGTGCCTGCGCGAGCATGTCCCTGTCAAAGTCCACGCCGATGACCAGCTCCGGCTTGAAGCGCGCGTGCAGCTTGGGCAGCGATCGTCCGCAACCGCAGCCCACATCCATGACAACCCGGTATCCGTCACGCTTGCCAGGCAAAAGCCGCTCCAGATCATCCAGGGCGCGGTCCAGAACGTGGATTTCCAGGTCCTGGTCCTCAGGAACCACTTGCCAAAAGCCGTCTCGGGGACGTAGGGCGTGGTGCGCTGCATGGTCCGGTCCGGCGTGTGCATCAGGACCGGGCGAGTTCCCTTCGTGATGGCGTCCTTGAGCTCGATCACCCAGCGGTTGTAGAACGGGTGGATCGCCGGCTTGCCGTCCTTGCCTGCGGCTTCGTACTTCATGTTGGTGCTGTCCCGGTACTTCAGGGGAGAAGTTTTCCGCGTTGTAGGTGATCTCGGTCACCACCGTATGCTTGCCGCGCACATGCAAAGGTGGCAACCAGCTTGCCGGAGGATTGTTCGGTGACCTCCCAGGGCCTTGTTCTTCGCAGCGGCAATGATGGCCTCCTTGACGCTGGCCGGGCTGGCCGTCTTTCCGGGGGCTACCGCGACGGGCACCTTGTCGTGGTCAATGATGGGCACAGGCATGCGCTGGGCGGCGGCACCCAGGCCAAGCAGGGCGATGGACAGACCGATGGCAAATTTCAGGAAGGACATTTCACGGGCCTTTAAGGGTGATTTGGGGCCCAAAAATTATAGTGCCGCCCCGACAGCTGTAGCATCGCCCGCATGCAAGCACACCCCTCCCGCGTCACGTTCAGCCGTTTGACCCGCACCCTGGCATCGGGCCTTGCCAGCGCCGCAGCGTTCGGGTGGATGCTTCTGGCGCCGGCCGCGCAGGCGCAGGACGCTCTGGCGGCCCGCGTGGACAAGGTGTTTGCCGCCTGGGACAAGCCCGATTCGCCCGGCGCCAGCGTGGCGGTGGTGCGCGATGGCAGGGTCATCTACAGCCGCGGCTACGGGCAGGCCCAGCTGGAATACGCCGTGCCCAACACGCCCGCCACCACCTTTCATGCGGCGTCGGTGTCCAAGCAGTTCACCGCGTTTGCCATCCAGCTGCTGGTGCAGGAGGGGCAAGCTCTCGCTGGACGACGAGGTGCGCAAGCACGTGCCCGAACTGCAGCTGCAGGGTCCGCCGTCACCATCCGCCAGCTGGTGCACCACACCAGCGGTGTGCGCGACCAGTGGTCGCTGGTGCTGCTGGCGGGCCTGCGCATGGACGACGTGATCACCGAGCCCGACATCCTGGGCCTGCTGTGGGCGCAGCGCCAGACCAACTTTGTGCCCGGCGACGAAGAGCTCTACAGCAACAGCGGCTACACCCTGCTGGGCCTGATCGTGCGCCGCGTCTCGGGCCAGTCGCTGGCCGCGTTTGCCAAGGCGCGCATCTTTGACCCGCTGGGCATGTCCAGCACCCGCTTCCAGGAGAACTACGGCGACCTCGTCAAGGGCCGCGCGTACTCGTACTACCGCTTTCGCGACGCCTGGCGCTACTCGGCGCTGTCGTACTCAACACCGGCGCCACCAGCCTCTTCACCACGGTGGAAGACCTCGCCCGCTGGGACGACAACCTCACCACCGGCCGCGTGGGTGGCGCCGCCGTGCAGGCGGCCATGCTGGTGCGCGGCAAGCTCAACAACGGCCGCGAGATCGGCTACGCCAGCGGCCTGGTGCTGGGCAGCCACCGCGGCCTGCCCGTGCAGGAGCACTCGGGCTCGGACGCGGGATTCCGCTCGCACCTGCTGCGCCTGCCCGCGCAAAAAGCTCAGCGTGCTGCTGCTGGGCAATGCGGCGGACCTCGCCACCGGGCAACTCGCCCGCCAGGTGGCCGACATCTACCTGGAAGGCACCCCGGCCTGGAGCCCGTGCGCGCGCGCTGCCGCCCGAGGTGGAGCTGCAGGCCCGCGACCTGGCGCCCTACCTGGGCGATTTCGAGATGCGCCCCGGCTTTGTGCTCACCTTCACCGCCGAGCGCAACCAGCTGATGGTGCAGGCCACCGGCCAGCCCCGCTTTGCGATGCTGGCCGCTGCGGAAGACCGCTTTGTGGTGCGCAACTTCGAAGCCAGCGTCACCTTCCCCCGCCCGGTGGGCAACCAGCCTGTCGAGACGGCCATGTGGCAGCAGGGCGGGCGCGACCTGCCCCTCAGGCGCGTGGTGCGGCAGGAGCCCACCGCCGAATCGCTGCAGGCCTGCGCGGGCGACTACTACAGCCCCGAGCTGCGCACGCTGTACGGCCTGGGCGTGCGCAATGGCAAGCTCTTTGTGCGCTACCCGCGTGGCGAGCTGGAACTGCGGCCCTGGCGGGCGACCAGTTCAGCGCGCCTTTCCCGCTGGGCGTGCTGGCGATGCGCCGCAACGCGGCCGGCGCCTGCGAGGGCTTCGCTGTCACCACCGGGCGGGTGCGCAACCTGCTGTTCCAGCGCGTGCGGCTTGTCACCGGGCCCTGAGCGACGCCCCCGCCGGCGATGTGCACCCTACACACCCCCACCGAGCGCGAGCGGCTGATGGCCATCGAGCTGGGCATCATCGACCTGCCCGTCACGCAGTGGCCGCCTGAAGTCTTCCCCTGCTACCAGGCGCCCATCGTGGTGGCCGGCGCCACGCCCGGCGAGCCGCCGCAGTGCCTGGTGGCGCGATTCGGGCTTGTGCCGCGCTGGTGTGCCGACGCGCGCCAGGCCACCGACATGGGACGGCGCACCTACAACGCGCGCAGCGAGACCGCGGCCGTCAAGCCCAGCTACCGCGGCCCCTGGCGCGAGCGCCGCTACGCGCTGGCGCCCATGGCGCATTTCTACGAGCCGTGCTGGGAGAGCGGGCGCGCCGTGCCCTGGCGCGTTGGCCGCGCCGATGGCGCACCCTTTGCCGTGGCCGGCCTGTGGGAGCGCTGGACCGACCGCGCCAGCGGCAGATCACCACCAGCTTCACCCTGCTGACCGTCAACGCCGACGGCCACCCGCTGCTGGGCCGCATGCACCGCCCCGGCGAAGAAGCGCATGGTCGTCATCGTGCCGCCGCACGAATACACCGACTGGCTGCACGCGACGCCGGAACAGGCCGCGCACAAGATGCGCACCACCCCCGCAGACGCCCTGCAGGGCACGCCCGAGCCGCCCGGCACGCCAGCGCCGGCCCCCAGCCTGTTTTAGGCATCAAATCGGGCCTTGGCCCCCGTGGTTGCTTGTTGACCCGCTATCAAAAAGATAGCGTATGAAGTGTGGGCAAACCCACAGACGGCGCGCTGGCGCCTCGCTAATCTGGTGGCTGACCCAACCCCTCAACCGCAGGACAACCCATGCACACCAAAGACAAGACCAAAGACGCCTACATCGACATGATCAAGGCGCAGATCGACGAACTCAACGCCTCCATGCACAAGCTGGAGGCCAAGGCCAGCGAAGCCCGCGAAGACGCCCGCGTCAAGTACCGGGAAGAAATGGACAAGCTCGTGCACCAGTCCAAGCTGGCCGGGGCCAAGCTGGCCGAGCTGCGCGCCGCCACGGGCGACGCCTGGCAAGCCATGGTGGCCGAGATGGACAAGCTGCGCGACGCCTTCACCCACTCGTTCAACTACTTCAAGTCGCAGGTCTGAAGTGGGCCGCTCGCGGCCGCGTGGCCCGGGCCGGGCCATGGCCCGTGCACTGGCCGGCGCGATGGTCTGCTTTGCGCTGCTGGCCGCACCCGGCGCGCAGGCCGCTGCGGGCGGCGAGGTGCGCTCGGCGCAGATGCTGCGCGCGCGGTACGTCGCGCTGGAGCCCCTGTTGCCCGGCGGCCCGGCACGACAGCCCTGGGTGGTCCAGTCCATCCAGTCCGGAGCCGGGCTTCGGGGCGACATCCACGCCGTGCTGGACTACCCGTTTGCCGAGGTGAGCACCAGCCTCAACAGCCCGCAAAACTGGTGCGACATCGTCATCCTGCACATCAACACCAAGCGCTGCGCCGTCGTGCCCGGCGCCCGCGGCGCCGTGCTGCAGGTGCACATGGGCCAGAAGACCCGTGAAGACCTGTCGCGGGCCAACCGGCTGGATTTCGTCTGGAAAGTGACGTCAGCGGACGCCGATCTCCTGACCGTCACACTGGAGGCCGACAGCGGCCCCATGGGCACGCGCGACTACCGCATCCTGCTGCAGGCCACGCCGCTGCCCGGCGGCGGCACCTTCATCCACCTGAGCTATACCTACGGCGTGGGCCTGGCCGGCAAGCTGGCGATGCAGACCTACCTGGCCACCGTGGCGCGCAACAAGGTGGGCTTCACCCGCCTGGGCGACAACCCGCCACGCTTTATTGGTGGCGTGCGCGGCCTGGTGGAGCGCAACACCATGCGCTACTACCTGGCTATCGTCGCCTTCATGGAGGCCTCACGCCTGGCGCCCGAGCGCCGGCTGGAGGCGCGCCTGCGCAGCTGGTTTGCCGCCGTGGAGCGCTACCCCGTGCAGCTGCACGAGATGGACCAGCAGGAATACCTGGAGATGAAGCGCGTGGAAGCGGCCGCGCGCTGACGCCTGTGGGCCGGGCCCACCGCAACCTAGGCCAGCCAGCTGGCGTCTGCCGCCATGCTCAATAGCTGCGACGCCGTCCCCGGGTCGTCGGCATCCGTCACCATCAGCAATCGGCCGCCTTGCAGGGCCACGCCTTCCACCTTGGGCGCTCCCGCCAGCGCGGCCATGTCGCGCAACGTGCCCTGCGCATCCACCCAGCCGATCGCGCTGCCTGCGCACACGCCGTCGGCGTAACTGTCGGACGTGTCTTCGGCCACGGCGCTGAAAAGCCAGCCGCCACCGGGCAGGGCGCAGCCGTCGGTGAAGCCCAGCGCCACGCCGCCCACCTGGCCCAGCGCGCAGTCAGCGATGCGCGAAGGGGCGGGCGGCGGGCGATCCGTTTCGGTGTCGGGGCGGTCCAGCCAGTCCACGATGTCGCCCAGCGCGTACTGGATGCAGGCGTTGCGTGCATCACCCTGGTGGCCGCGTTGCAGCACACACAGGCTTGCGCCGCCCACAAACGCGCCCTCGATGTTCAGGTCGGCAAAGCCGCCGGCCTTGCGCAGCGGCGCGTACAGCGCGGACAGGTCCACAGCCCGCGCCGCACCCGCCAGCCCGCCCGCCGCGTCCAGCGCCCAGACAAATGCCTGCTGGCGGTTGGGCCGCGAGCCCGAGCCCATCGCCAGCAACGCGCCGCGCGGGTGGCGCGCGCTGGCGGGCAGCACGGCCAGCGCCTCCAGATCGGGCTTGCGCTTCTTGCGCGCCGCTGCCTCGTGCGGCAGTTCGCCCGGCTGCAGTCGATGCAGCTGAAGCGGCAGCGCCTCGTGCGGCACGGCATCGGCGGCCGCCAGCGGCAGCGCGCCCAAGTGGTGCTCGTCATCGGCCACCAGATAAAGCCAGCTCCCCGCCACCACCAGCCCGCTGGCCGCGCTGAGGTGCACCTGCCCGCGCGGGTGCGCGCCAGGGGGCAGGGTGAGGGACTGCAACAGGGTGGGGGTGCGCATCCATAAAATGTACCCATGACCGACCCCACCCCAGAAACCACCCCGCCGCCTCATCCCCACGGACCGCCCCGCGCTGCCCGACCGCCTTTCGGTGGACCCGCGCAGCCCGCACCACGACGCCGCGGCCTGCGAGCAGGCCATCGGCGTGCGCTTCAACGGCAAGGAGCGCTTTGACGTGGAGGAGTACTGCCTCTCCGAGCGCTGGATCAAGGTGCCCGCGGGCAAGACGCTGGACCGCAAGGGCCGCCCGCTGCTGATCACCCTGAAGGGCGCCGTGGAAGTGTTCTACAAGGAAGTTTGAGGCCGAAATCGGCCTCCAGCCCCCGCCAGTGCTGGCTGACCCGCTACAAAAACAATAGCGTTACTGCTGTTTTGGCCCTTCGGTCAGGCGCCGCCCCAGGCCCACGGCGTAGGGCGCGGCGCGCGGCGATCATCGGGTCGGCCGAAGGCTCCACGCCCTTGGGCAGGACCATCGGGTTGTAGGTGATCGTCAGGCAGGCGCCGCCCGCGTCTTCGGCCACCGAGGTGATCTTGAGCACGCCCAGGTTGACCTTCTTGCGGCCCTCGGGCAGCGGCACGGTGGCGCTGTCAATTCTGTCGCCGGGCTGGGCCAGCTCCAGGTTGAAGTTGAAAGCCACCTTGCCGTCCTTGACGCGCTGGCGCAGGTCGTCAAACAAGAAGCTCGGTCCCTTGGCCTTGGCCTCGTCGTCCGTCAGGCCCTGCACGCCGCCCACCGGCTCAAAAATCCACTTGCCAAACTGCTTGGTGCCGCCGGCGTTGACAAAGCCGAACGCGTGCACGCCCCAGTAGTTGACCGCGCCAAAGCTGGCCGGCACAGGCTGCGACGCAAAGTGGCGGCCCTGCAGCAGCACCTCGGGGTTGGCGTCGGCAAAGGCTTTTACCTTGGCCGGGTCGGGCATCCTGGTGGCCGGGTCGGGCTGCAGTGAAGCCAGCCGGCCCAGGAACTGCTGCGGCGACGAAGAGCCGAACACCGGCGCCGAGATATTGCCCATCTGCCAAGACTCGCCACCGGGCAGGTTGAATTGCAGCGCCATGTTGCGCTGGCCCTTGGTGTTGTCGGGGGCCTTGGGGTTGGCGCCGCCCACCGAGAAGCGCGCCACCACCTGCACCGGTTGGCCGCTGAACGCTGATGCACTGGACAGGCCGCGCGCGTCCGCCGTGCCCACAAACTCGCCCGTGGCGCAAATGCCCTTGGCGCCCGAGCGGCGGTAGCCCTCGAACTTGCCAAACGTGGCTTCAAACTGGTTGAGGAAGGCATTGGGGTCCACCGGCGCAGCCGGTGATTGCGCCAGCGCGCCAAGGGACAGGGCGGCGGTGGCCGCAGCCACAGCAGAAAGAACCATCGTGTGCATGAACAAAGCTCCTGGAATGGGCAGACAGCCATCAACGCACCGCCCGGCCGAGATGGGTTGCGGGCCGCGTTACCGGCGTAGTCGCGGCGGGGGATTCGTTTCTTACAGCCACTGCGCACGGGCTGCCGCCTCCCCGGAACGGGTGAGGGCGCACTGCGCCATTTCGGCTAGATTCGGAGATAGAACACGATCTGCGCCGCACATGGAGGCTCTTTGTGAATTTCTTGTTTTCGGCTTTTTCTCGGTGGTTCTCGTTGCTGCTCGTTGTGCTGGGTGTTTGGGGCGCGCCGGCTTTGGCGGATGTGTTGCCCCCTGCTCGCTGGCTTGAGTATTCGCGGCTTTTCGACAGCCTCGACATTTGCTTCCAGAAGTCGGAATCAGACGCGTGCCAGATACCTGGCCACCCGGCTGAAGGGGGTGGCCCCGGGCGTTGCGTTCAGGAAGGCGGCAGCGCGCGCCGCAAGAACTGCATACTGATCAAACCGGTAAAGGTGCGCCGGGATATCCCGGCCTACCCGTACCGGGCGGAGCCCGCCACCTGTGACCAGGTTTCCAGCGGCAACTTCACGTTGCCGCAAGAACTGACCTGCAGGACCCCACCGGTGGTGGCAGACCGCTTCTGCGCTGCCCGGCGGGCGGGCGACGATTGCACCATTGAGGGCGTGGTGGGCGATGCCCAGCCCGAGACGGTGATGTATGCCGGGCGCTGCGAACAGCTCACGCAACAGTACCCGTACGTCAATGACGGCCTTCGCACTGCGAAGCGTGAGATATTGCAGTGCAAGCCCCTGACGGTGGGCCCGCCCCCGAAGCCCGCGCAGTAAATCGGGGTGCTCCCGCCCTCAACCCATAGGCCAGCATGCGTTTCTACCCAACTGACCCCGAGTCGCGTACCACCGCCCTGCGCAACGCCGCGCTGATGGCTGGCCTTGTGGCCAGCCTGCTGCTGCCCGCCGCCCCCGCGCTGGCCTGCATGGCCTACAACTACATCCCAGGCCCGCCGCGCGCCGCGGTGGTGGACAGCCTGGCCCAGCTGGCCGCGCACCCGCTGGAGGGGGAAATGGCCGCGGGCGGGCAGACCACGCGGCTGCTGCCCTGGCCGATGCGCGCGGCGAGTGGTCGGTGCGGCCCGACCCGCTGGACGCCGTGGCGGTGCACAGCTCGGTGCTGCGCGGTGAGGGCAGGCAGCGCCTGTCGCGCCACGTGTTTGACTACCGGCTGCTCAACGCCGCCGAGGTGGCGCGCATCGAATCCGGCCCCGACGGCCTGCGCGACACCCGCTGGCGCAACGCCCGCGTGCGCGACATCGCACTGCGGCTCACCTACCGCGTGGGCGGCAAGCCGCCGCGCGAGTTTGCGGCTACCCTCAAGGTCTACCCCGGTGTGGCCGTGGCGGTGCCACGCGAGCCCGCGCCGCCCGGGCAACCCGTCCCCAAATGCTGAACATGACCATCCACATCCTCCCCCGCATGCTGGCCGCCACGCTGATCGCCGCGGCCATGCCCGCCCTGGCCGACCTGATCCCGCCCGGGCAGATGCAGGCGCAGCTGCGCTTTAACAGCGGCGCGTGGGACCGCGAAGACCAGTTCTGCGCGGGCAAGAGGAGAAGGACACCTGCCAGATCCCCGGCAACCCGTTTGAAGGCGGCGGCGCCGGGCGCTGCGTGCGCGAGATTCCGCAGGGCGCCAGCCAGATCGACATGGTTTGCCGGCTGGACGCGCCCGCCCGGGTGCGCCGCGACATCCCCGAGGGCGGCTTTGTGCCCGACAGCCAGATTTGCGACATGGCCGCGCGCGGGCAGGGCGGCCTGCCGCCCGACACCACCTGCACGCCACCGGCCGCGCCGCTGGCCGACCGCTTTTGCGCCACGCTGCGCGAAGGCGACGCCTGCACGGCCGAAGCCACGGTGGGCGACGCCCCGCCCGCCACATTTGCCGGGCGCTGCATGCGGGTCAAGCACGAGAGCAGCTACTACCGCATGGGCCGGCGCGTCGCCACCCGCGAGGTGCTGCAGTGCAACCCCGCCAGCCCCGCGCCCGCCCGCGTGTTTGGCCCGCGCGCCAGGCCTGTCAGCCCGCAGGGTGATGCCTCACGCTGATTTTGAGTGCCAAATCGGCCTACAGCCCCCGCCAGTGCTGGATGAGCCGCTATCAAAAGCGTAGCAAACTGTCGCCCAAGGGGTCCCTACAGCGTCTGCCGGTACCGCTCCAGCATCTGCTCTTGCGTCTCAAAGGCCGTGCCGGGGGCGACCTTGTCGGCCACCTGGTCGCGCAGCATCTCGCCCATGCTGGGCATGCAGGTGCGGGGCTGGTGGCGTCAACGCGCCCGACTCAACCCGCAGGCTGCAGCCGGAACATCCAGAACCAGTAGCCCAACCCCGCGCAATGGGCCACCACGGTTGCAAAGTACGTCTGGCGGAAATCCACCTTGCGCGACTTGTGGCGCAGCAACTGCTGGGCAAACCACGCGCCCGACCAGCCGCCAAACAGGCTCCACACATGCAATTGAAGCTCCGGCGTGCGCCAGAACCTTTGCTGCGCAGCGTATTTGTCAATCCAGTACGCCATGAATGCACCGGCATTGACGCCCACCCATGCAAACGGCACCCACCAGGGCATCAGCCGTGACCAGGTGGCCCACAGCACAAAGCCGGCATGGGCCAGCATCAGCGGCAGTATCAGCCACGCACCCGACGACGGCCCGCCTGTTGCAGCCGCTCTGGCGGGCTTGCGGCGCGCGCGGGGCACGGGTGGCGGGGCGGCGGTTTCACCCACAGGGTGCGCCGCCACGGCGCGCGGCCCCTTGCCGCCCATGTGGATCTCTTCAAACGTGATGCGCATGCCCTGGCGTGGCCCGCCAGAGCGCGAGCGGAAGTCGCGCACATGCAAAAACACATCGGCCGTGGAATCGGGGCTGCGCACAAAGCCAAAGCCGCGTTCGTCGTCCCAACGGATGATCGTGCCTTCCTTCTTCATGGGCAGATTTTCGTACAGGGCTGGGTGGGCCCTGCGTATGATCTCCAAACGCGTATCTGGCAGCAAAAAGCATGGCGATCTTGATACCAGCACTGGGCAGTTGTGTTTCCAGGATGACATCTGGTGAGCGACGCACTGCCGAGCGGTTGGAGGAAAAGCTCGACGCCGACTACCTGCTCTGGTACGACGTGCCCGTTGGCCCGCGCCATCAGCACCCCGACTTTGTGGTGATGCATCCGCGCCGGGGCATCCTGATCCTGGAGGTAAAGGACTTCCGGCTCACCACCATCATCGGCGCCAACAAGCAGACCTGGGATATCCACGGCGACAACGGACCCAAGACCATTGCCAACCCGCTGGAGCAGGCCCGGCAATACGCCCACCAGGTGGTCAACGCGCTGGAGCGCGACCCGCAACTGGTGCACGCGGAAGGGCGCTTCAAGGGCAAGCTGGCGTTCCCCTGGAGCTACGGCGTGGTGTTGCCCAACATCACCGCGCGCAGTTCGACAGCGCCGAGCTGGGCTCCGCCATCGAGCCGCACCGCGTGATTTGCAAGGACGAGATGGCCGAGGGCGTGGCGCCTGAGGAACTGCAAAGCCGGTTGTGGGGCATGTTCCCCTACATGATGGGGTGGCGCGATGTCTCTGCCGCAGATGGACCGGGTGCGCTGGATCATGTTCCCGGACGTGCGGGTGCCGGTGACTGGCGAGCTTTTCAACGTGAATTTGCAGCCCGATGGTGCGGACGCCGACGGCGAACCCGAACTGCCCAGCCTGATGCGCGTGATGGACCTGCAGCAGGAGCAGCTTGCGCGCAGCCTGGGCGAAGGGCACAGGGTCATCCACGGCGTGGCCGGCTCAGGCAAAACCATGCTGCTGGGCTACCGCGCCGAGCAACTGGCGCGCGCGGTGCCAGCTGGCGAGGCGGCCACCGCGCACAAACCCATCCTCATCCTGTGCTTTAACAAGCCATTGGCGCGGCAACTGGAAAGCGTGATGGTGACCAAGGGCATCGCCGACCGTGTGCACGCGGTGAGCTTTCCTAAGTGGTGCCGCGACCAGTTGATCGCCTATGGGCAGACCCTGCCGCCCAACAATGCGCCCGCGCACTACGCCGATGAACTGGTGCAGCGCGTGATCTCTGGCGTGGATCGCCGCCAGATACCCAGCGGGCAATACCGCGCGGTGCTGATCGACGAGGGCCACGACTTCAGGCCCGAATGGTTGCGCATCATCGTGCAGATGGTGGACCCCACCACCAACAGCCTGCTGGTGCTGTATGACGACGCGCAGAGCATCTACGAGCGCAGCCACAGCCGGCGCTTCAGCTTCAAGAGCGTGGGCATCCAGGCTCAGGGCGCACCACCATCCTGAAGATCAACTACCGCAACACGCGGCAGATTCTGCAGACCGCCAGCCTGGTGGCGGCCGACCTGCTGACCGCCGAAGACCAGGACGACGACGGCGTGCCCCTGCTCAAACCCGTGAGCTGCGGGCGCGACGGCGAGGCGCCGCTCATCATCCGCTTGCCCACCCTGCAACAGGAGGCGGCGCAGGTGGCCGACCTGCTGGCCACCGCCCACCGCGAAGGCCACGCTTGGGGTGACATGGCCATCCTGTGCCGGCACTGGAGCGAGATGGACTTGTGCGCCAGCGTGCTCAAGCGGCGCGGCCTGCCGCACCAGGTGCAACAGGGTGCGGCCACCTTCAACCCGCTGGCCGACTGCGTCAAGGTATTGACCCTGCACGCCAGCAAGGGCCTGGAGTTCCCCGTGGTGGCGCTGGTGGGTGTGGGCCACATGCCCGCAGAAGGTGCGGACGAGCGCGACGAAGCGCGACTGTTCTATGTGGGGGCCACACGGGCCACGCACCGGCTGATTGTGGGCGTGGGGGGTGGAGGGCGGTTTGGGGAACGCCTGGGTGCTTGAACCCGCTGTGACGTTTTGACGCAGTCTTATTTTGCTAGTGAAATCGGCCTCCAGCCCCCGCCAGTGCTGGATGAGCCGCTATCAAAAGCGTAGCAAACAGCGCTCCACAGGGGAGCAAGCCAAGCATGTGCCGCGTCTATTCGCCGCCAGCCAGGGCGTCCGCGACGGTTTGCGTGGCGGTGATGAGGTCTGCCACCAGCCGGTCATTGATCTCCAGCAGACCCTCGTACTCGCCCAGGTTTCGCTTGTTGTGGCACATGTCCAGCACGCGCCACACCTGCGGGCCAAGCCCCAGCGTGTGCGGCAGCACCTGAAAGACGATGTACCGGTTGCTCGCCCGGTAGCCCTGGCGGCGCAAGGCGGCCAGGCACAGCGCGTGCGCGGCGTTGTAGGCCAGGTCGAACCGGCTCTCAAGCGCCAGCGAGGCATTGCGCGCATCACCCAGGCGGGCCAGGCCCGTGCGCAGCAGGCCTGCGATCTCGTTCGCGTCGGGCGGTTCTGCCTTTAGCGGCTTGCCCGGGCCGCTCAGGTTCTCAAGTTCTGCTGACATGGGGCGAATCCTCCTGGCCGATCAGCCATATCTTTGGCTGTTGCATCACACGGGTGACGAAGGCATTGTCTTGCGCCTGGCGCTGCACAAACTCGGCCGGCGTGTACAGCGTCGGGTTGACCTTGCGCCCCAGCGTGAGCGCCGCGCCCTCCAGCGCGCCGAACACCTCTGCGTAGCCCAGACTGGCACTGACCAGCAACACATCCACATCGCTGTGCGCCGTGTCTTGCTGGCGCGCCACGGAGCCAAACACAAAAGCCAGCTCGATCCGGGGCGCCAGCGGGCCAGCGCCGCGCGCAACACATCGGCCAGACCCATGGTCTTGAGCACCAGGCCGCGCAGCTCGGCAAACACGGGGCTCTGCGGGTTGGCCTGGAAGTGCTTCTGGTTGCCCTGGCGGCGCTCTGTGATCAGGCCCGCTGCCGCCAGCGCGGCCAGCTCGCGCTGCACCGCACCCGTGCCCGACTGCGCCAGCGCGATCAGCTCGTTGGCGTAGTAGCTGCGGTCTGGTGCGCCAAACAGCACGGCCAGCACACGCTGGCGCACCTTGGGCAGCAAGGCGTCGGCGATGGAGGTGGTGGCCAGAGGATGCACGTTAATACCCAATTTGGGTTGCATCATACCCTATTTGGGTTTTTATCTACAGCGTCTGCCTGTACCGCTCCAGCATCTGCTCCTGCGTCTCAAACACCGTGCCGGGGGCGACCTTGTCGGCCACCTGGTCGCAGCATCTCGCCCATGCTGGGCATGCAGGTGCGGGGCTGGTGGCGCGCGGGGTTCCACAACTCGGAGCGCATCAGCGCCTTGGCGCAGTGCAGGTAGCTGGCCTGGACGGTGACCCGGATCACCAGCTTGGGCACGCGGCGGGCGTCCTGGCACAGCGTGCGGTCTGCCTCGTCCACCGACAGCACGGCCGTGCCGTTGACGCGCAGCGTCTCGTCCACGCCCGGCACCATGAACAGCAGGCCCACCTGGGGCGTGTGCAGGATGTTCTGCAGCGTGTCCAGCCGGTTGTTGCCGGGCGAATCGGGCAGCAGCAGCGTGTGCGCGTCCAGCACCTTGACAAAGCCCGGCTCGCCCCCGCGCGGCGAGGCGTCCATGCCGTCCACCCCGCCCGAGGCCACAACGACAAAAGGCGACAGCCCGATGAAGCGCGTGGCATGCACGTCCAGCTGCGGCAGCTCTTTGGCGGCGGAGCGCTCGCGGACGGGGTCGTAGAGGGGGCGGAGGGAGGGGCAGGCTGGAGAAGATGTCATAAGAATAGATGGCAATGAGAACAGAAACGCTGAAGACGCATTCTTCAAATCCATGTATCGATTTGAGTTGCGATACTCTCAAACTATGAGCGGACTCTGTTCATGGCCAAACCCCAACAGCTCAATTTCTCCCCCAAGCGAAACCATTCGTTCTTGTTGCGTGAAGTCCTCACACGTTCGATCTGTTTATGAACAGAAATCGAGTTGCAATAGCTAAGAAACCTGTCTAAGGCCTTGTCCCCAAGGCCAGGAATGAAGTACGCATTTACAGCTTTTCATATCCTTGCAGCAGTGCCCATCGATGCACTCCTTTGATGAGTGGAAAGGTTCCGCGATCGCGTTTGCTGCGGCACCCCAATAGGCGCGATCTGCCTCATCAGTATTGACAGCACTAGTTCGAACTAAAAACGTACCCTTTTTAAGATCGACCCAATTAGCGACATCATCTTCTGGAAAAACTCGGTGCTCTAGAAAATCCCAACTAGAACTATTGTCAATCCAAGCATCCGAGTTCTCCTCAGAGTCTCGAAAAAGATTCTGAGGGAGAGCGTTTTCAATCTCACGACCGTGCACGGATACGTGCTCAGCAACCCAATTTCCCATCTTGGATAGCGAACTACACTTACTAGAGGTTGGACATTCTGGAGATGCTGGATTCGATTTGTCGGTATCAGTAACTGACAAAACAAACTGGCGCTTATCAGTAATCTTCTGCTTCATAGCAGTTACTACTTCAGGTCCACCAGACCCCTCCTTTACCAGGGACACTCGAAGGCCTTTTGCTCCATTCTCCATGTGAAAATGGTTCGCGCAAATTTCTAAAGCATTCGCATCCCGGATATTCTCGGCTACTACGCAGGAGGGAGTTAATGCAACGTTCGAGAAGTGATGAATCGGGACTTTCCAGATTCCAGGTGAAATCTTCGAAATTTGAGAGTCGCTTTCGGAGGAGAGAACGACTTTGTACTGTTGAAGGCCGGAAATAGATCTGAGTTCGGAAAGTCTTGCGAGTATTCCAGTCAAAGCCGCTCTGCTCGCGATGGACCATTGTTTGGTAGCTAGGTACTCAAGGAGACTTCGGCTTCCAACAACTACATGTTCACCTCGAAATACAGAAGAGAAAACCTGTTCAATGGCAGCGGTTGCATCCTGGTCAACCCCATAGTCGACTTCTTTCAACTCATCCAGTAATTCAATCCCATGTTAGGCTCGGGATCAAAGAAACCAAACGGCCAGTTGCGTAGGACCCCTTCGCTGTCGAACTGGGGCCCCCCCCCGGGGGGCCCGGCCCGGCCGGCCCCCCCGGGCGGCGGCGGGGGCCCCGCGCGGGCGCCCCCCCCCGGCGCGCGGGCGGGCCCGCCGGGCGGCCCGCCGGCTGGAGACCCAAATTCAAAAATTCTTGGCCGCCCAGAGTTGAGCGGCGATAGGTGCGTATTCCGGCGAACGTGACCGCCGATTCCGGTGCATCGTGACCGGTCGCGCCGCGTGAAGTGTTGCGCGCTCAAATTCTAGGTTGATCGGTCACGATGGGTCTGGATGTTTCTCCTGTTTGCTTGTTTTGAGCCTCTGACGAAGGGACTCGCCCGTGAGGGTGAAACGGTGGTGGCGCTGCATCAGCCGATCCAGCATCGCGTCGGCAATGGTGGCGTCACCCACCCACGCGTGCCAGTGCTCGATGGGCAGCTGGCTGGTGATGATGGTGGCCTTGGTGGCGGCGCGGTCGTCGATGATTTCCAGCAAGTCGGCTCGCGTTTGGGCATCCATGGCGGCCATGCCCCAGTCGTCGAGCAGCAAGACATCCGTCTTGGCCAACTGCATGAGCCACTTGCCAAACGTGCCGTTGCCGTGGCGGATGCGCAGCTCTTCGCTCAGACGCGGCACGCGTTGATACAGCGCCGAATGCCCACGCCGACACGCGTACTGCGCCAGTGCACAGGCCAGCCACGACTTGCCCGCGCCGGTGGGGCCGGTGATCAACACGCTGTGGCCCGAATCGATCCAGTCGCCTAGCACCAGGCTCATGATGGCTTTGCGCTCGATGCTGCGCCCGCTGCGGGTATCCAGATCTTCAATGGCCGCCTGCGGGTACTTCAGCCGCGCCTCCTTCATCAGCCGCTCGCGCTTCTTGTCACTGCGCCAGTGGACCTCGCGCTCGACCAGCAGCGCCATGCGTTCCTCAAAGCTCAGGCCGTGCAGGCCGGTGCTGCTGAGCTGCTCGTGCAGCCCGGCGGCCATGCCGTTGAGCTTCAGGCCGCGCAGCTGTTCCAGGGTGGTGTTCATCATCATGGGTTGTTCTCTCTCTTGCTTGCTTGATTGGGTGAAGCACGGGGCCATCACTGGTAGTAGCCTGGCCCACGCACATGGGCGTGGTCAGGACTCGTCCATTCAGGCGTGGTGCCCGGTGTGACCTGGTCGCGCCCGTTGGCCAGGATGTCGCGCACATGGCTGTACTTGGCCGTGCCCAGCTCCAGCGCGACCAAACAGGCGGCTTCCAGTCTGGGTTTGCCGTACTTGCGTGAGAGCGAGAGCAAGCCCAGGCAGGCGCGGTAGCCGTGCTCGGGGTGGCGCCGCTCGACCAGCAAACGCTCCACGGTGCGCCCGGTGGCCACACCGATGCTCTGGCCCCAATGAATCAGCCGCTCGGGCGTCCACTGCAGGTGGGCGCGGTGGGCGGCGGGCAGGTGCTCGACCACGGTGGTGAAGCCGCCCTTGTGGGCACTGCGGGCGTGGGCGGCCACACGCTGGCCACGGTGCAGCAACTCCACCACCCCAGCCGTGATGCGGGCTTCTATCACCTGACTGACCAGGGCTTGCGGCACGCTGTAACGGTGACCATCGACCTCGACGTGGTGGTCGATGTGAACGCGCACGGTCCTGAACACCGCGAACTCCCAGGGCTGCAAAGGCAGCGGCTGCAGGGCCGGTGCATCCAGATCGGCAAACGCGCTGGCACGGCTGCCGGGCAGCTTCTGGAAAGGCTTGCTGTTGAGCTCGTCGAGCAGCGGGACTATTGCCTCATTCAGATCGTCCACGCTGGCAAAGCGCTGGTGGCGCAGGCGCATCATGATCCAGCGCTCGACCACCTGCACCGCCGACTCTGCTTTGGCTTTGTCCTGGGGGTGGCGTGGGCGGGCGGGCAGCACCGAGGTGCCGTAGTGGCGCGCAAAGTCAGCCACCGTGTCGTTGGTGCGCGGCTCATACCGGTTGGGGTTGGCGATCATGGCTCTGGGGTTGTCGGGCACGATGAGCTGGGGCACGCCGCCAAAGAAGCTCAAGGCCCGTGCGCAACCATGGAGCCAGTCGGCCATGGTCTCGCGCGGCGTGGCACAGGCGAAGGTGTAGCTCGATGCACCCAGCGCTGCCACGAAGATGTGGGCACGGCTGCCATCGGTGAGCTCCATGGTGGGGCCGGCGAAGTCGATGAAGAGCTTCTCGCCGGCGCGGTGGATCTGGCGCATCGAGCGCTTCAGGCGCAGCGCATAGCGCCGGTAGTTCTCGCAGAACTGGCTGTAGCGCCAGGTGCTTTGCTGCGGGTGCTGGGCCACGTACTCTTCCCACAGCAGCATGAGCGTCATGCCTTTGCGGCGCAGTTCCTGGTGAATGCGGCCGAAGTCCGGTTGGGCGTAGTGGCTGGGGCGGTCGGCTCTGCCCCCGACCAGGCGGCGTTCGAGTGCGGCCTCGCTCAGGCGTTCAACCGTTGGCCAGTCCAGCCCGGCTGCTGCGGCCAGGCTGGTGTACTTGGCCACCACGCCCTTGGAGATGTTCAGGGAAGCGGCAACGCGTTCGTGCGACAGCCCTGCATGGAGTTTGAGACGTAGGACGTCTTTGATCTTGCGCATATGGATCCTTGCTGCGGGCATGCCGTCTCCCAGGCCAAAGCCGGGAAGGCTACCCACATCGAGTGGATGAATGTGCGCAACACCATCACGGTGGCATACGACATCGTTCCGGTACCGTGACCGGTGATTCCGCCGTCGTGACCGGTCATTCCGGTCACCCCGCAAATCGGTCACGTTCAGACCGGAATCCCCGGTCACGTTCGATCGGAATCGTCGGTCACGATGGACCGGAATGACCGGTCACGTTGGTCCGGAATACCCAATTGGGGTCCTGCTCAAATAAGATTATTGATACATCTTTAGGGTCCAAGTGGCCTTTCTCAATCAGCGCCAAGTCTATTTACGAGATGTTGGCTATGAGTTTCAATCACAAGTCTAGGATGAATTTCTCGTCGATGTCGCCCATAGATACTGCTGTCGGACTTGATGAACCCGGAAAAGACATCGCCTAGGCGAGCCTGATACTCAGGATGCAAATGAAGTTCCGGTTGTTCAATGACGATAAATGAAGATGGATGACCACCAAATTCAAAAAGATTCTTGGACGCCCAGAGTTGAGCGGCGATAGGCAATACCTGTGAGATGCCGAATCCCATATCCGCAACGTTGGACATAGCTGTGTCCCGAGAGACTTTGGCCATTACCATTAGCTGAGCTCCTTCTTTCAGTGGAGCTACGTCGAGATCGAGTATTGCTTGGACCAGTCTTGGAAGTTCTGTAGCTCAATAGCACTCAAGCTATCCAGAAACATTGGAAAATTTCGACCTTCTGGATCAATCTCTGAAACAGATAAATCCAATCTTCTGTAATATCTTTCCGCGGTAGCCCTTAACGGCTTCAAATATCGAACTCCCTCAGATATTTCACTAAGACCTTCGTCTAAAACCTCGACAATCGATTCAATATTTGCGGCTATCAAATCTCTTTGAACTTGACGAACAAAGAATGAGTTTCATTCAAAGATGAGCGGAGATTGATCCAACCCTGCGGACCGTCGATCTCCAGCATAGATGTCAATAAATCTTTCCTGGAACCTACTACAAGCTGACCCGCAATGCGGAAAATTGTGGATGAAGCGGTATTGCTATGCAGATAGCGGGCAATCGTACGAATTAAAGCGGATCGCCATGGATTTCGCCCTACTAGCCACCTGTCCTTATTCTCCGTATCTTGTCGAATGAAGAGGGAGTTTGGGGGCAACACTTCCCTGATTTGCAACAACTCGGAAGGCTGGTGCTGGGACTTTGTATTCGTGAGCATCAACAATGACGCTTTGAATTTCGTTATTCTTGCTTGAGATATTTAATTCGACAATAGCGTCATGAAATTTTAGTTGTAGTTTCGATGCATAGGCAGCGTCCGTTTCATCATCATTGGCTAGGGTAATTGATACTTCAGCATCGCGAATTTTTATTGGATTTGTGACTGAATTCTTAAAATACAGGAGCTTATTTTCGGAGTTCTGGCGGATGCGTCTTTCGATTTCTTTATCTGCAAATTTGATTGCGAAGATAATCTCTAGATCCTTTTCTCCACGGGTAACGGATTGACGAAGTGATCCGAAATCCACGAGATCTCCAACCAAAGTATTGGAGATCGTTTGCGGCATTCTGGGCTCTGTCTTAGAAGTGGAAGAATTCGAGCAAACGTACTTTTCCCGACGCTATTCTTCCCCAACAGAATGGTTATTGGGCGAATTTCTGGCGGAGGGTAAACTATCGAATAAGCTACGTAGCCGCTTTACGCCGAG
>JADJPY010000015.1 GCA_016713005.1 Ramlibacter sp.
CAAGGCCTTGAACGCGCTCTTCTGTGGCGAATGTGAGCGGGTTGCTGGCCTATCAAGCCATCCCCAGTGGCAACACCCCCGCCGAGTTCGCCCGGATGATCGACGCCGAGCTCAAGAAGTGGCAACCCGTGGTCAAGGCCTCGGGCGCCAAGGTCGACTGAGCGACAACGAACGGGTTACACGCCCCAGATGGATGCCGTGCCCCGGCGGCGTCACAGCGGCGCAGCATGTCCAGGAACGGCTTGGTGCGCTGGCGCAGACTGACGCTGTCGGCGCCCGGTGGCGCGGCATCGTCGTCGGGCGCCGCAGCGCCCTGACGCTGTGCCTCGTCCTGGGCCACCGCAGCTTCCAGCGCCGCAATGGCCGCCGCCAGCTGGGCGGCCGTGATGATGCCTTTGGGACCGGCATCCTTGCCAATGATGTCGAGCAGCCGCCGGCCCTGCGGCTCGAGCATGATGAGGTCGCCCGCGGCCTTGGACTTGAACTTGTAGATCATGCGCTGAACTCCTTGCGGGCCATGGCGGCCCCTGGCACCCATTGTGCGCCGCCAGCGCCGGTCCGGGGCCAACCCTGTTGACAGGATTTAGTTTAGGCCTAAACTATTTCTTCATGAATATCCTGCATCGGCGGTGGCCCCGCGGGCCTGTATTTCGCGCTGCTCATGAGCGCGCGACCCGTCCCACCGCGTGGTCGTGGTCGAGCGCAACCGGCCGTACGACACCTTCGGCTGGGGCGTGGTGTTCTCCGACCAGACGCTGGGCAACCTGCGCGGTGCGGACCCGCCGAGTGCCCACCGATCGGCGACGCCTTCAACCACTGGGACGACATCGAGGTACTTCAAGGGGCGCCGGTGCGCTCCGGCGGGCATGGTTTCTGCGGTATCGGGCGCAAGCACCTGCTCAACATCCTGCAGGACCGCTGCCTGGCCCTGGGGGTGGAGCTGGTTTTCGAGACCGATGTGGCCGACGACCAGGCCCTGGCCGCCATTACAACGCCGACCTCGTGATCGCCAGCGACGGCCTGAACAGCCGCATCCGCACGCGCTATGAAAGCACCTATCAGCCCGACATCGACACCCGCCGCTGCCGCTTCGTCTGGCTCGGCACCAAGAAGACGTTCGACGCCTTCACCTTTGCCTTCGAGCAGACCGAACACGGCTGGTTCCAGGCCCACGCCTACAAGTTCAACGACGACACCTCGACCTTCATCGTCGAAACGCCCGAGCGGTCTGGGAGGCCCATGGCCTGGACAGCATGAGCCAGGAAGACGGCGATCGCCTTCTGCGAGCGGCTGTTCGCCAGGTACCTCGACGGCCACGCCCTGATCAGCAACGCCAAGCACCTGCGCGGCTCGGCCAACTGGGTCCGCTTCCCGCGGGTGGTATGCAAGACCTGGGTGCACCGCGAGACCGTCAATGGCAGGCAAGTGCCCATCGTGCTGATGGGCGACGCGGCCCACACCGCGCACTTCTCGATCGGCAGCGGCACCAAGCTGGCGCTGGAAGACGCGATTGACCTGGCCAATGAATTTGCCACCGGCCATGATCTGGACACCGTGCTGCAGGGCTACGAAGCCCGGCGCAGCGTGGAGGTGTTGCGCATCCAGAATGCCGCGCGCAACTCCACCGAGTGGTTCGAGAACGTGGACCGCTACACCGGCATGGAGATCGAGCAGTTCGCGTACTCGCTGCTGACGCGCAGCCAGCGCATCAGCCACGAGAACCTGCGGCTGCGCGATGCGGTTGGATGGCGCGCCAGCGGCTGGAGGGTCAACCGAGCCGCTGGCTGGCCGGTGGCAGCCGGCCGCCGCCCATGCTGCCGCCGCTGCAGGTGCGCGGCGTGCAGCTGAAGAACCGCATCGTCGCTCGCCCATGGCGCAGTACAGCGCCGCCGACGGCATGGCCGGCGACTTGCACCTCGTGCACCTCGGCACGCGCGCTGGGCGGTGCGGCACTGGTGTTTGTGGAGATGACCAGCCCCACACCGGAAGGCCGCATCACCCCTGGCTGCCCGGGGCTGTGGAACGACGCGCAGCAAGCGGCGTTCCGCCGCACCACCGACTTTGTGCACGGCCAGAGCAGCGCAAAGATCGGCCTGCAGCTCGGCCACAGCGGGCCCAAGGGCCCGACCCAGCTCGGCTGGGAAGCCGATCGACGAGCCGCTGCCGCAAGGCAACTGGCCGCTGCTCGCCGCCAGCGCGGTGCCCTATGGCCCCGCAGAACCAGGCGCCGCGGCGATGACGCGGGCCGACATGGACGCACTGACCGAAGCGTTCGTCGCCTCCGCGCGGCGTGCGGCGGCTGCTGGCTTTGACTGGCTGGAGCTGCACTGCGCGCACGGCTACCTGCTGTCGAGCTTCATCTGCCCGCTGACCAACTTGCGCACCGACGACTATGGCGGCAGCCTCGAAGCGCGTTGCCGGTACCCGCTGGAGGTGTTTGCCGCCATGCGCGCGGAGTGGCCTGCCCACCTGCCGATGAGCGTGCGCATTTCGGCGCATGATTGGGCACCGGGCGGTACCGACAGCGGACGACGCCGTGCCATGGCGTGGCTGTTCAAGCAGGCCGGCTGCGACCTGATCGACGTGTCGTCGGGCCAGACCACCCGCCAGGCCAGGCCGGTCTATGGCCGCATGTACCAGACGCCGTTTGCCGACCGCATCCGCAACGAGGTGGGCATCCGCACCATTGCCGTGGGTGCGATCAGCGAGGCCGACCACGCCAACAGCATCATCGCCGCAGGCCGCGCCGACCTGTGCGCCATCGCCCGCCCGCACCTGGCCGACCCGGCCTGGACGCTGCATGAGGCCGCCTGGGCTGCAGCCGCGCAGGCCGAATGGCCGCGCCACTACCTGAGCGGGCGCGACCAGCTCTACCGCGAGAGCCAGCGCTGAAAAGAGGCTGCAGCCCTGGCCCAGGCGGCGCCAGGCGCAAAACAATAGCACGGGCGGAGGAATCTCGACCATGGATCCGAAGCCTCGGCCCACAGCGAACACCCTGAGGAGCTGCGCCTGTGGCTGCGCCTGCTCACCTGCACCCAGCTGGTGAAAAGCAGGTGCGCGGCCGGCTGCGCGAGCGGTTCGATGTCACGCTGCCGCGCTTCGACCTGATGGCCCAGCTGGAGCGCCACCCGAATGGGCTGAAGATGAACGAGCTGTCGCGCCGCATGATGGTCACCGGCGGCAACGTCACCGGCATCACCGACCAGCTGGTGGCCGAAGGCCTGGTCGAGCGCATGGCGGTGGAGGGCGACCGGCGCGCCTACCGGGTGCGGCTCACCCCCGCGCGGCCGCCGCCAGTTCCACGCCATGGCCCAGGCGCACGAGCAATGGATCGTCAGGGCCTTCGACGGCCTGAGCGCACGCGACGTGGACACCCTGCACAAGCTGCTGGGCAAGGTCAAGCAACACCAGCCCGACCCGTTCGAGGAATCGCCATGAAGCACTACACCCCGGCGCCACCAACCCCATGCGCGCGCAGTTCGACGCAGGCGCCACTACCAGGCGCGGCACTTCGCTGGGCCTGCGCCGACGGCGTGGGCACCGTCACGCTCAACCGGCCCGGAGCGCAAGAACCCGCTGACGTTCGACTCCTATGCCGAGCTGCGCGACTTGTTCCAGGCGCTGCGCGCGCCACGGACGTCAAGGCGGTGGTGGTCACCGGGGCCGGCGGCAACTTCTGCTCGGGCGGCGACGTGCACGAAATCATCGGCCCGCTCACGCGAAGATGAGCATGCCCGAACTGCTGGAGTTCACCCGCATGACCGGCGATCTGGTCAAGACCATGCGCAACTGCCCGCAGCCGGTCATCGGCGCCATCGACGGCGTGTGCGCCTGGCGCCGGCGCGATGATGGCGCTGGCCTGCGACATGCGCCAGGGCACGCCGCCACCAAAACCGCCTTCCTGTTCACCCGGGTCGGCCTGGCCGGTGCCGACATGGGCGCCTGCGCGCTGCTGCCCCGGGTCATAGGCCAGGGTCGCGCGTCCGAGCTGTTGTTCACCGGTCGTGCGATGTCGGCGCAGGAGGGCCTGGCCTGGGGCTTCTTCAACGCCCTGCACGACAGCGCGCGACCTGCTCGCCGGGCGCAGGCCATGGCCCCCGAGCTGGCGGCCGGCCCGACCTTCGCGCACGGCATGACCAAGACCATGCTGCAGCAGGAATGGGCCATGACGATCGAGCAGGCGGTCGAGGCCGAGGCCCAGGCCCAGGCGATCTGCATGCAGACGCAGGACTTCCGGCGCGCCTATGAGGCGTTCGCCGCCAAGCAAAAGCCCGTGTTCGGCGGGGATTGAGCATGACGCCCCCACGCCCACCCGGGCCTGCCCTTCTTTCGACGACGCGCACCGCGACGCCGCGCCCGGCTGGTCGCCTGGGCGCAGGCGCAGCCCGTGGACGAACGCGACGACCGCGCCGCCTGCCGCGACTGGGTGCGCCGGCTGGGCGACGCCGGCTGGCTGCGCTACTGCGTGCCGGCCGCGCATGGCGGCGCGCTGGAGCGGCTGGACTCCCGCGCGCTGGTGATCCTGCGCGAGACGCTGGCCTTCCATTCGCCGCTGGCCGATTTCGCGTTCGCGATGCAGGGGCTGGGCAGCGGCGCGATCACGCTGGCCGGCACGCCCGCGCAACAGGCGCACTACCCTGGCGCGGTGGCGCGGGGCGACAAGATCGCGGCGTTTGCGCTCAGCGAGCCCGACGCCGGCTCGGATGCCGGCGCTATGACAACGAGCGGCTCACGCATCCACGGGGCGGCGGCCTTTGACCACTACACTCGACGGCACCAAGACCTGGATCAGCAACGGCGGCATCGCCGACTTCTACTGCGTGTTCGCCAAGACCGACGTGGCGGCCGGCGCCTGCGGCATCACCGCCTTCATAGTGGACGCCGACACGCCGGGGCTGGACGCCCCGAGCACATCGACGTGATGGCGCCGCATCCGCTGGCCACGCTGCGGTTCAACGACTGCGAGGGTACCCGGCGAGCGCGCAACTGGGCGTCCTGAACGGCGGCTTCAAGCTGGCGATGCAGACGCTGGACATCTTCCGGGCCTCGGTGGCGGGGCGGCGCTGGGCTTGGCACGGCGCGCGCTCGACGAAGCCGTGGCCCACGCTCGCAGCGGCAGATGTTCGGCCAGACGCTGGCCGACTTCCAGCTCACGCAGGCCAGGCTGGGCGAGATGGCGGCGCTGGTCGACGCCGCCGCGCTGCTGACCTACCGCGCCGCCTGGCTGCGCGACGAAGGCGAAAAGCGCGGCGGCGGGCGCGTACAGCGAGGCCGCACAAACGGCGCCGCGATGGCCAAAATGACCGCCACCGAAAACGCGCAGCGCGTGATCGACATGGCGCTGCAGATGCACGGCGGCCGGGGCGTGAAGGGTGGGCACGCGCGTCGAAAGCCTGTACCGCGACATCCGCGCGCTGCGCATCTACGAAGGCGCGACCGAGGTGCAGCAGCTGATCATCGGCAAATCCGCCTTGCAGGGGTGCACCATGACCGCACAGACCGACCGCTTTGTCCACGACCGACTGCCGCCGCGCGAACAATGGCCCGGAGCTGCGCTACGACCTGCCGGAACTGGAGATCCCGGACCAGGTCAACCTGGTGGAGGAGCTGCTGGACAAGGCGCAGCGCCAGGGGCTTGGCCGACCGGCCCACGCTGCGCTCGCCAAACCTGGTCTTGACCTACGCCGAAGCCAAGGAGCGTGTGGACCGCATCGCGCAGGTGCTGACCCAAGACCTGGGACTGGTGCCCGGCAACCGCGTGCTGCTGCGGGGCGGCAACTCCATCGGCATGGCGCTGGCCTGGCTGGCGGTGGTGAAAGCCGGGCTGGTGGCGGTGGCCTCCATGCCGTTGCTGCGCGCCCGCGAGCTGGGCGACATCATCGGGAAGTCGCAGCCCACGGTGGCGCTGTGCGACGCCAGGCTGCTGGATGAGCTGCAGCTGGCGCAGCGCGAACACCCGGTGCTGCAGACCATAGTCCCGTTCAACCCCATGAACGAACCCGGCTGACTGGCGGCGTGCGTGCGGCACAGAAGGATGGCCGCTTTACGGCCTGCCCCACGGCGGCCGACGACATCGCACTGATGGCATTCACCTCGGGCACCACCGGCAAGCCCAAGGCGGCGGTCCACACCCACCGCGACGTGCTGGCGGGCTGCGAGGCCTGGCCGCGACATGTACTCAAGGCCACACCTGACGACATCGTCATGGGTTCACCGCCGCTGGCATTTACCTTTGGCCTGGGGGGGCTGCTCGTGTTTCCGATGTGGGCAGGCGCCTCGGTGTATTTCCCCGATATTCCGTACACGCCCGAGGCCATGGTCAAGCTCATCAACGAGGTGGGCGCCACCCTCTGCTACACCGCACCCACGTTCTACCGGCAATGGCGCCGTTTGCGCGCCAGCATGGCGTGCCCACGCTGCGCAACTGCGTGAGCGCCGGCGAGGGGCTGCCGGACGCCACGCGCCAGCTCTGGAAGCAGGCCACCGGCATCGAGATGCTCGACGGCATCGGCGCCACCGAGATGTTCCACATCTTCATCTCCTCCGCCGGCGACGAGGTGCGGCGCGGCGCCATCGGCAAGGTGGTGCCGGGCTACACTGCCAAAGGGGTGGACGACGACGGCACGAAGTCCCCGCGCGGCACGGTCGGCAAGCTGGCGGTGATCGGCCCCACAGGCTGCAGGTACCTGGACGACGCCCGCCAGGCCAACTATGTGAAGGCCGGCTGGAACTACCCCGGCGACGCCTTCATGCAGGACGCCGACGGCTACTTCTTCTACCAGGCACGGGCGGATGACATGATCATCACTGCCGGCTACAACGTGGGCGGGCCCGAGGTGGAAGATGCCTTGCTCAAAGCACCCGGCGGTCGCCGAGTGCGGCGTGATCGGCAAACCGGATGACGAGCGCGGCATGATCGTCAAGGCCTTTGTGGTGCTCAAGCCCGGGCATGCCGCCGACGCGGCCATGGTCAAGGCGTTGCAGGACCACGTCAAGGCGACGATTGCGCCCTTCAAGTACCCGCGCGAAATCGAGTTCACCCCCAGCCTGCCGCGGACCGAAACCGGCAAGCTCCAGCGATTCAAACTGAGGCAAGCATGAAACTCCTGCAACCGCCCGGATGGGCCACCCCGCGCGGCTACGCGAACGGCATCGCCGCCCGCGGCACCATGGTTTTTGTGGGGGGCCAGATCGGCTGGAACGCCCAGCAGCAGTTCGAGACCGATGACTTTATTGCCCAGACGGCGCAGGCGCTGCGAAATGTGGCGGCCGTGCTGCGCGAGGCAGGCGCCGGCCCCGAACACATGGTGCGCATGACCTGGTACGTCGTGGATCGCGCGGAATACATCGCCCGGCTCAAGGAGCTGGGCGAAGCCTACCGCGGGGTGATGGGTCGCAGCTTCCCCGCCATGACCTGCGTGGAAGTGGGCGCGCTGATGGAAGAGCGCGCCAGGGTCGAGATTGAGGTCACCGCCGTCATACCCGACGCCTGAACGTCGGGGCCGGTTCAGCGTATCTGCCCGGTCACTTCGATGGTGACGCGCCGATCCGGCTGGGCCGCGGCCAGGATCAACTGTTCACGCGGCAGCTTGTCGCTGCACGAAGTCGTTACAGGCTGGCGCTTGCCCTGGCCCGAGGCCTTGACAGTTGCCGCCTTGACGCCAAGCGACTCCAGGTGCGCCTTGACCGTGGCCGCCCGGTTGGTGGACAGAGCATCGTTGTAGGCATCACTGCCGAGGCGGTCCGTGTGACCCGTCACCGTCACGGAATCAATGGATTTGTAACTCTTGAGTCGCGCGGCCACGTCGCCCAGCCGTTGCAGCCCGCCCGGCAGGATGTCGCCAGCCGCTGATTTGTCAAACTGGAACAGCGTATCCGCCAGGATGATGAACGTCTCGCGAGTCACCGTCACCGTGACTGTCTTGCCCGCGGGCGCCGCGACTGCGCCAGCTGCAGCGGCTGCGGCGGCGGGCGGTTGCGCGCAGCTGGCGGCCTCCACGCCTGCACGCCTAACGGCGTCTTCAGCCATCTGGACATGCGGCACAGCCTGGCGCCAGCCGGTTTGCTCTTCGGCGTGTCCGGCTCGCACCAGCCGGATCTCGGCGCAGGCGACAGTGCGTGCGTTGCATGCCAGCGTGGCGGGCTTGTCCTTGAACGCTGAGAGCTGGCTCCACAAATCATCCCGCAGCCGGGTGCTGCGCGCCACGTGCGGCGTATCAAGGCCCGCGCGGGCCGACCGGTCGGCCTCCAGCGCCTGGATGATCTTGACGGACTCGGTCAGCGACTCTTCGATGTAGCCGGTGCGGTCGTTTTCGTGGTACTGGGTCCGGGCCGTGTCGAGCCAGCATTGCGCCTTGGCCAGAGAGTAGTTGTTTTGCGGGATGCCGCTCTCATTGAGCTTGCGCAGGCGACCCTGAACCTGTTCGATGGTCTGGCTGTCCGCCCGGATGAGTGAATCCGTCTGTCGGGCTTGCTGGGGCGCCAGGCCTGTGGCAGCAGCGGCCGGGCCAGGGGCTTCGTTGCGCGGCGGAGCTGAACCGCACCCCGCGAGGGCAAGTGCCACCAGCACAATGGAAATCAACTTGTTCATGGCCATCCTCGTCATGGTTTGGCAGGCGCCACGGGATTGAGCGTCTTGTTCACCGACGAATCCTTCTTGTCGAACAGGGTTTCGTCGAACTTGTATCGCATGCCCAGCACCCAACCCCTATTGGAATAGTCGCTGCCGGTCAGGTCGTCGTCGCGGAACCCGCGCAGGTTGTAGCCCAGGGTGACCCACAGGTTGTCAGCCAGCACATAGCCGACTTCCACCCCGTATGCATACTGCCGGGCACCACCCTTGCCCTGGAGGATCGTGAACAGGCCACCCACCGACCAGCGGTTGGTAACGTCATACATCACGCGGGTACCGACCAGCGCCGCGTGATAGCTGTCATTCACGGTGCCCAGCAACAGCTCGTTCACGCGCTTGTAGGCGAAGCGGTTGGACACCCACCAAGGCCGGCTGGGGTGGAAGTTTGTGCGCAGGCTGATGATGTCGGTGTTGGTATCCAGGCCGCCTGAAATGTCGTTGTCGGTCTTGCGCTCGTACATGCCCAGCGCATCAAATTTGTTGTTGTCCACGGGGCGGTAGGCAAAACCGATCAGGAACCGGTTCTGGCGCTTGTGGCTCGCGCCTGCGACACGGGGATCCACGAGGTTGAGGTAATCCTTGGCAAGCAGGGTCCAGTCCCGGTCCAGCTTGCGGGCGGCGCTGAGCGTCAACAGCCAGTTGGTATTGGACGCGTCCTCACGCCAATCCACACGACCGGAACCCTTCCAGAGTTCGCTCGCGGTGTACTCGACCCCGACACCGAGCGCGGTGGCATTGCCGGTAGAGCTGTTGAGGCGCTCGACGTTGGTCAGCAGGCGAAGGCCTTCGGAAATCTTCCAGCCATTGCGCAGGCCAACCGCCGCCTGGACTTCGCGACCATTGGCCGAGTCGCGCAGGCGGTACTCGGTGAACAGCGAGCCGTCCTCCATGTACTGGGTGTCCATCCCCAGCGCCAGGGAGCCCGCCGTGCCGCCCACGCCCAATCCGTATGCGCCGCCGAATGTGCGGGAATGCTCATAGCGTCCGTACAGCCGGGTCTTGGGCGCGACCTGCCAGTCGGCGCCCAGCCGGTACAAGGTGGAACTGTCGGCGCCCAGCTCGCGCTGCAGTTCCCCGCTGAGCGTGAAGGTGTCCGTGAGTCTGTACGTGGCGCGCGCATACATCGATGTGCGGTCCAGTGATGTAGGCGCAACCACAGTCGACGGATTGGTCGGCGAGCAGATGACGGGCAGGCCGGTTGCGGGGTCGATCTGCTGGTTGCCCTGCTGGCTGATGCCGTAGCCGCTGTTGTATCCGGTGGTGGTGCCGGTGGTACCGCTGGAGCAGGTATTGCCGGTCAGTGCGGTCAGGCTCAGGGCGTTTTGGGAAACTCGCCGCATGCCGCCGCCCACAGTCAGGCGGTCTGTCAACTTGAGGTCGGCGCCTACGGTAGCCGCGTCGCTTCGGGCGTTGGATATCCGGTCCTCGGAATGCAGGACTTCCGCATTGAGGCTGAGCTGCTTGTTGACCTGGTACACACCCGAGGCCCCGACTTCCAGCTTGCCCCCGGTCATGCCTGCAGAGGCGTTGTTGAAGTCGTCATCCGTCTTGACCACGTAGGCGCGTCCGCGCAGGTCCTCGCCGTTGTGGCGGATCTCGGCACGGTAGGCGTTGCCAGTCACCTCGCCGCTCTTGCCAATGAAATTGTTGCTGTTGTTGACGTTGAATCCGCTGGCAGCCGAATTAACGACGCTGCGGGTGTGCGCCACTTCGGCGATGACCTCGGTGTTCTTGCTCAGCTTGAGGTGCAGGTTGGCGCCCACGACTTCAAATGGAGCCTGGGGGTTGTTGTCCTTCGCGGCGGCTACTCCGACAGTCAGTGTTTCGCTGATCTTGAGAGCCGCATCGCCGCCATAGACGGTGTACCGGGTACCGCCTTGCTCAACCTCATAGGTCACCCGAATTGAGACCGGATTGAGTTGATCGTCAAAACTGGGAATGGGGGACTTGAACAGGATCTGCCCATTGAACGGCTCGAACTCGTAGTCCAGCGATCGTGTCAGCAGCGTGGTTTTCAGGACGATGGACTTCTGGTTGCGATCCCGGACCAGGATTTCGATCTTCTCGCTGCCCGCCAGACCATTGGGATTGGACACCGCGTACGGACCGGACACGCCACGACCGGGGAACTCGTCCACCACCTGTCGCATGGTCTGATGCGCGAGGAAGACGTTCCCCGTGACGCTGCCTTCCTCGTAGTGACCCCTAAGGCCGGGCAGGGACCGGCTGTACTGGCTCAGTTGGCGAGCCTGATTGCTGTCGCCTGTGGTGTAGTCACCCCACATGACGTAGTTCCTGCCCTTGTCCAGGCGGACATACAGCTTGCCCGAACTCTGGGCGTCTGCGCCACGGGTGCTGGAGTCGCCGTACACCGGATAGAAAGAGTTCGGATCAATATCCTGGAACAACTGGCGACGCGTGTCCTTCTCGGAGTCATACGCCAAGGTCAACAGGTACTCACCCTTGACCTTGCCCTTGAGGTACATCGCGGCCCGCACGCCAATCCGGGAACTGCCGCCGTTGAACTCCTTGGAGAATGCACGGATCTCGCTATCAAAGCCGTCGTTCTCACGCGCGGGCACAATGCTGCGCGGGTCGAACTTGTCAGAGCGAACCTGGCCTTCGATCAGACCCACCACGATCATCTCGCGCAAGTCCGGGACGTAACGGATGACCAGCTTTTCGACCACACCGCGGACTGAAATCTTGAGGTTCACCGCCTCGGGCTTGTAGGGGCG
>JADJPY010000016.1 GCA_016713005.1 Ramlibacter sp.
CCTTTTCCAGCCGTTTGATGCTGACGGGCTGAGGGGTGCGAAGCTCTTGCGCAAACAGGCTCACGCGCAGCTCTTCCAACAGCCAACGGAACTCATCGGTGCGGGCATCCAGCACGCCCTTGAGATCAGCCGCGGGCGCCTGTAGCGCTGATCCAGGGGCGCAACTGCCAGGCGAGCGCGCGGGGTCCCGGGCCGGGTCAACTTGGAGCTTGTCCAGCCGCAGGGTGATGGCCTTGAGGTAGCGCGGCAAGTGCTGCAACCGCGCCCAGGGCAGGTGGCCAGGAAGCGCTTGGGCATGAAACGCTGGAGTTGCTGCTGAGGCGTCGGCCACGTCCTCGCCGCGGTTTTGCCATCTTGAGCTTGCGACGCAGCGGGCGTACTCAACGAGCACCGTGAGCGGCCAGGCGGGCCACCTCGTGGGCGATGAGGCTGAGACGGGCCCCGGCCCCTCTCCACCCCTGGCTTGAAAGCGAACTCGTCGGTGGGCAGCGGGTCAGCGAGGTAGGCGCGGTCCAGCGCCACGGCAATGATCTGGTCGCGCAGCTCTTACCGGGGCGGCACCCCAGGCGTGCCCAGCATGTAAGCCACGGCCATTTTCTGCAGATCGGGGATGTTTTTTCCAGGTACCTTGAGTGCGTCCTTGATCTGCAACGCAAACAGGCGGCGCAGCCCGGCGCGGTGCTTGCGGCCGCCACATCGGGCTCGTCAAACACCTCGATGCTGACCGCGCCCCGCCGTCGATCAAGGCGGGAAGCTGATCAAGGTGTGGCCACCTGCGTTGATCTCCATCAACTCGGGCAGTTCACCAAAGAGTCCAATCGGTATGGCCGTGACGCTGGGCGCCTCCTTGGCCGGGGTTCTGTTGAGGCTGCGCTTGACCTGGCCTGCTGGGCCTAGGGCGCTTTTGGCTATGGCTCCTGCGGGTGCTGCAGCCTGAGCGGATGGCGCAGCCAGCTTTGGCCCTAGAATTCCGCTGGCAGGCCCCTGAGGGCCCCTGCGCCACGCTTTGCGTTTCAACGCCGCCAGCGCCTGGAAGGCACCGCGCGCCTGCGAACCCACTCGGCCTTCAGCGCCGCCAGGTTACGCCCCTGCCCCAGCTGGCGGCCATGCTCGTCCACCACGCGGAAGTTCATGAACATGGTGCGGCGACACCATGTCCAGCTTGATGTCGGCGCGCCCGAGGTCCAGCCTGGTGGCGTCCTTCACCAGGCCTTGAGCACCGCGTCCATCAGGCCGCCCGGGCCAAAACGTCCAGCCGGTTGAGGGCGGCAAACTCGGGGCCTTGTCCGGCAACGGCACCAAGCGCGAACGCGGGCGCTGGATGCAGGTCTTGACCAGGGCCTGCACCTTGTCCTTTGAGCATGCCGGGCACCAGCCATTCGCCGCGCTCTTCGCTCACCTGGTTCAGCACGAAGAGCGGCACCGTCACGGTCAGGCCATCACGGGCATCGCCGGGCTCATGCAGGTAGGTGGCCGCGCAGTCCACCCCGCCCAGGCGGATGCTTTTGGGGAACGGCGGTGGTGATGCCCGCCGCCTCATGGCGCATCAGTTCGTCGCGGGTGAGGTTCAGCAGGTTGGGGTGCTTGCGACCTCGTCGCGGTACCACTGCTCAAGCGCTAGCCGCTGCATCACCTCGGCCGGCAGCTGCTGGTCGTAGAAGGCATGGATCAGCTCGTCATCCACCAGCACGTCCTGGCGGCGGGACTTGTGCTCCAGCTCCTCGACCTGGCGGATCAGCTTGTGGTTGGCGGCCAGAAAGGGCAGCGGCGTTTCCCACTCGCCATTGACCAGCGCCTCGCGGATGAAGATCTCGCGCGCCTCCGCCGTGTCCACCAGGCCGTAGTTGACGCGCCGGCCGCTGTAGATCACCAGGCCATACAGCGTGGCCCGCTCCAGCGCGACCACCTCGCCCGCCTTCTTTTCCCAATGGGGATCGAGCAGTTGCTTGGGAGCAAGTGGCCGCCCACTTGCTCCAACCACTGCGGCTCGATGTTGGCCATGCCATGGCCAAACAGGCGCGTGGTTTCCACCAGTTCAGCGGCCACCACCCAGCGCCCCGGGCTTTTTGGCTCAGGTGCGCACCGGGGTGGCGGTGGAACTTGATGCCACGCGCACCCAGGTACCCAGGTCGTCCTCATCGGGCTTGCAACCGATGTTGCCCAGCAGGCCGGCCAGCATGGACAGGTGCACCTGCTCGTAGGTGGCCGGGCTGGGGTTCAGGCGCCACTTGGTGCTCGGCCACCACGGTGTGCAGCTGGGTGTAGATGTCCCTCCACTCGCGCACGCGGCGGGGTTGATGAAGTTCTGGCGCAGCAGCTGTTCGCATCTGGCGGTGGCTGAGCTTGTGCGCCTGGCTGCCCCAGCCCACGGCCCAGGCCTACCGCCCGCCTCCTCTGAATCCACTTCCACAGCTTGAGGTAGCCCGTGAACTCGCTCTTCTCGTCGTCAAACTTGGCGTGCGCCTGGTGTCGGCCTGCTGCTGCGCGTCCATGGGCGATCACGCACGTCCTGCACGCTCAGGGCGGCGGCGATCATCAGCACCTCGTCCAGCGCCCCGCGGGTGCGCGCCTCCAGGATCATGCGGCCCACGCGCGGGTCCAGCGGCAGGCGGGCGAGCTCCGGCGCCGGTGGGCGTGAGCTCGTTGTCGTCGTCCACCGCACCCAGTTCATTGAGCAACTGGTAGCCGTCGGCAATGGCGCGCGGCGACGGCGCCTCGATGAAAGGGAAGTGCGCCACCAGCCCCAGGTGCAGCGACTTCATCCGCAGGATCACCCCGGCCAGCGAGCTGCGCAGTATCTCGGGGTCCGTAAAGCGCGGGCGCCCGGCGAAGTCTTTCTCGTCATAGAGGCGGATGCAGATGCCGTTGGCCACGCGCCCGCAGCGGCCGGCGCGCTGGTTGGCCGCGGCCTGGCTGATCGGCTCGACCAGGAGCTGCTCTACCTTGCTCCTGAAACTGTAGCGCTTCACGCGCGCCGTGCCGGTGTCGATCACGTAGCGGATGCCGGGCACCGTGAGCGAGGTCTCCGCCACGTTGGTGGCCAACACGACGCGCCGCCCGCTGTGGGCCGCGAACACGCGGTCCTGCTCGGCCTGGCTCAGGCGCGCAAACAGCGGCAGCACCTCGGCATTGCGCATCACCGGCTGGTGCGACAGGTGCTTGCGCAGGTGGTCTGCCGCCTCGCGGATCTCGCGCTCACCGGGCAGAAAGACCAGGATGTGGCCCCCCCGACGGCGTTGCCCGCCACAACTCGTCCACGGCGTCGGCAATGGCGTCGTTCAGGTCGTATTCGCGGCTTTCTTCAAACGGACGGCAACGCTGCTCCACCGGGAACAGCCGGCCCGAGACCATGATCACCGGCGCCGGCCCGCCTGCGCCTGCAAAGTGACGCGCAAAGCGGTCGGCGTCGATGGTGGCCGAGGTGACGATCACCTTTCAGGTCGGGGCGGCGCGGCAGGATCTCGCGCAAGTAGCCCAGCAGAAAGTCGATGTTGAGGCTGCGTTCGTGCGCCTCGTCGATGATGATCGTGTCGTAGGCCCGCAGGTCCGGGTCGCCCTGCGTCTCGGCCAGCAAGATGCCGTCGGTCATCAGCTTGACGGATGCATCCCGGCTCAGCCGGTCCTGGAAGCGCACCTTGTAGCCCACGACCTCGCCCAGCGGGGTGTTGAGCTCTTCGGCAATGCGCTTGGCCACGCTGGAGGCCGCAATCCGCCGCGGCTGGGTGTGGCCGATCAGCTGGCCCGCTTTGGCCGGCCGGGCGCATTGAGGCGCCCCCTGCCCATGGCCAGCGCGATCTTGGGCAGCTGCGTGGTCTTGCCCGAGCCCGTCTCGCCGCACACGATCACCACCTGGTGCGCCGCAATGGCGGCCTCGATGTCGTGGCGTTTGCCCGACACCGGCAGGGATTCGGGGAACGTGATTTTCAGAGGGGGGGCGGACAAGGCGGCAACTTCAGGGAGAATCCCGGATTATCCCTGCGCAGCCCTCCATGTCCGCCGTCTTCAACTTCACCTTCGTCCCGTGGTTCCGCTCGGTGGCGCCCTACATCCACATGCACCGGGGCAAGACCTTTGTGGTGGGCGTCTGCGGCGAGGCCATTGCCGCGGGCAAGCTGCAGCACATCGCGCAGGATCTGGCGCTGATCCAGAGCATGGGCGTCAAGATCGTGCTGGTGCACGGCTTCCGCCCGCAGGTCAACGAGCAGCTCAAGGCCAAGGGCCACGAGGCAAAGTATTCGCACGGCATGCGCATCACCGACGAGGTGGCGCTGGACTGCGCGCAGGAGGCCGCGGGCCAGCTGCGCTACGAGATCGAGGCCGCGTTCAGCCAGGGCCTGCCCAATACGCCCATGGCCGGCGCCACGGTGCGCGTCATCAGCGGCAACTTCATCACCGCGCGGCCGGTGGGCATCGTGGACGGGGTGGATTTCCAGCACAGCGGCCTGGTGCGCAAGGTGGACGTGGCCGGCATCCAGCGCACGCTGGACTTCGGCGCAATGGTGCTGCTGTCGCCTTTCGGCTTCTCGCCCACGGGCGAGGCCTTCAACCTGACGATGGAAGAAGTGGCCACCAGCGTGGCCATGGCGCTGCAGGCCGACAAGCTGATCTTCGTGACCGAAATCCCCGGCCTGCGCGTGCGCCCCGGCGAGCCCGAGGGCGAAGACAACCCCATCGACACCGAGCTGCCGCTGGCCGCGGCCGAGGCCATGCTGGCCTCGCTGCCCGCGCCCAACCAGCCGTCGGACACGGCGTTTTACCTGCAGCACTGCGTCAAGGCCTGCAAGGCCGGCGTGGAGCGCAGCCACATCCTGCCGTTTGCGGTGGACGGCTCGCTGCTGCTTGAGATTTACGTGCACGACGGCATCGGCACCATGGTGATCGATGAAAAGCTCGAGAGCCTGCGCGAGGCCACCGCCGACGACGTGGGCGGCATCCTGCAGCTGATCGAGCCGTTTGAGCGCGACGGCACGCTGGTCAAGCGCAGCCGCACCGAGATCGAGCGCGACGCGGCCAACTACAGCATCATCGAACACGACGGCGTGATCTTTGGCTGCGCAGCGCTGTACCCCTACCCCGAGTCCAGGACAGGCGAGATGGCGGCGCTGACGGTGTCCCCGCAAAGCCAGAGCCAGGGCGACGGCGAGAAGATCCTGCGCCGCATCGAGCAGCGCGCGCGGGCCAAGGGGCTGGAGAGCATCTTCGTGCTGACCACGCGCACCATGCACTGGTTCCTCAAGCGCGGGTTCGTGCAGACCGACCCCGAATGGCTGCCCGAGGCGCGCAAGCGCAAGTACAACTGGGACCGCAAGAGCCAGGTGCTGGTCAAGAAGCTGGGCTGAGGCTGCCCAGCCGGGCCAGTTCAGCCCAGGAGATCGTTGGCGTGTTCGCGCACCGCCTCGCGGCAGGCGGTGGTGAAGTTGCGCAGGGCGGACACCAGGTGACGCGTGCTGATGCCGGCGTGCACCGCCACATTGCGGGCCAGGCACAGGGAACCGTCGCCGTCGATGCTGGCGCGGATGAACAGGTATTCGTTGTTGATGCGGTTGGCGCATTCCAGGCGCTCGATGCGGGACGACTCCTCGCGCAGGTTCCACCAGGCGTGCAGCGAGACGTATTCGCGGCTGCGCTCTGGCACAGTGACCATGCAGACCATGCCGCTGTCGCGCATCAAAATGCCGCCCTCGCCTGACGCGGAGACATCAAAGCCGGTGCGCTCCAGCAGCGCCAGCAGGTGGTCGCGGCTGAGGTTGTCGCGGCCGATGGTGCCGTCCAGCGTTTGAGCGGCGGCCTCGGCAGGGTCTGCCCCGTCGGCGTCGGGCATGCCCGGCGACTGAAGGCGCACCACCAGTTCCGCCAGGAAATCGTCCAGCGCCGGCGGCGGGCCGCTGCCAAGGTTGAGGTGGACGCCCGCCGCGTCCCAACTGCACAAGGCGGTGCCGCCGCCCTGCGCTGCCTCCAGCGTGTAGTACGCCATGCGCGGTGAGCGGGTGAACTGGTTGACCACCGCCACCCAGTGCGCCTCGGTGGGGGCCATTGGCGCGGGCATCTCGAAGAGGTACACCGGCAAAATGCCCGCCAACCGCAGGTGCACACGGATGCCGCCGGCGTGCGCTGCGAGGTCGGCCTCGGGCACGGACAGCACCTGAGCCACCCGGCGCATCACGGCGGCGGGCACGCCGTCGATGCGCGCGGGGTTGGCCAGCCCGGCCAGCAGCTTGTCAGTCTGCTCGAAGACGATTTCGCGCAGGGCGGTGTGCGCAAACGCCCAGTGCCAGTCGCGCGGCTCGGGCTGCGGGGTGGGTCCCAAGCGGGAGTCGCCGTGTTCGCTTTCCATGACTGCAGTTGTTGGGAGGAGTTTCGAAACGGTATCACGCCGTTCGCCGCCCGAAAAGCCCCCGGGTTTGACCCGAGATGCGGAACTCGCGTCGAGTGCAGGCTTCGAACCCCGACCAACCACAACACGGAGACCTTCATGAGACCAGCCTTGGCCGCAACATTCACCCGCCGCTCTGCTTTGATGGCGCTGGCCGCCGCTCTGGTGGCCTGCGCCAGCACGCCACCCGACGCGGCCAGTGTCATTGCCCGCGCCGAAGCGGCGATGGGTGGCGCAGGCCTCAAGTCCATCCGCTACGCCGGCACGGGCACGGGCAGCACCTATGGCCAGGCCTATGTGGCCGGTGAGGCGTGGCCAAAGGTCAACGTGGTGAGCTTTGCCCGCGTGGCCGACTATGCCAATGCTGCACTGCGGCAGGACATGGCCGTCAACCGCGCCGAGCCCACGGGTGGCGGTGCCGTGCCGCTGATGGGCATGGGCGAGCAGCGCGTCACGGGCATGCTGCAGGGCGACCACGCCTGGAACATGGCCGGCCCGGCACCTGTGGCCGCGCCGGTGGCGCTGGACGGTCGCATCCACGACCTGTGGACCACGCCGCACGGTGTCCTCAAATCAGCGGCCCGCAACAAGGCCACCAGTGGCACACGCACCGTGGACGGCAAGACCTACACCACGCTGTCGTTTGCCGAGCCGGGGCGCTTTGAGGCCACGGCGTTTGTCGGCGCAGACGGGCTGGTGGAGCGCGTCGAATCGCGCCTGCCCCACCCTGTGGTGGGCGACCTGGGATCGGTCATCACCTACAGCGGCTACAAGGAGCACGGCGGTGTGAAGTTCCCCACGCGCATCGTGCAGACGATGGGTGGTGCGGTGGTTCTGGACTTGCAGGTGGCCGAGGTGCAGACCAACGTGCCCGCCCTGCCCGAAGCGCCCGAGCTGGTCCGCCAGTTCCGCGAGACGGTGGCGGCGCAGCCGGCCGCGCCGGGCGTGTGGTTTCTGGCCGGCGGCTCGCACAACAGCGTGCTGATCGAGATGAAGGACCACCTGGTGCTGGTGGAGGCGCCGCTGTACGACGGCCGCTCGGGCGCGGTGATCGCCGAGGCGCGCAAACTGGTGCCGGGCAAGCCGTTGCGCTTCGTCGTCAACTCGCACCACCACTTTGACCATGCGGGCGGCCTGCGCACGGCGGTGTCCGAAGGCGCGACGCTGATCACCAGCGCGGCGGCGAAGCCCTGGTACGAGAAGGCCCTGGCCAACCCCAACCGCATCCGCCCCGACGCACTGGCCCGGTCGGGCCGCAGCGCCACGGTGGAAGGCGTCAGCGGCCAGCGCACCCTGAGCGACGGCAGCCGCACGGTCGAGATCCGCGAGATCGGCGGCAGCATCCACGTGCAGGGCTTCCTGATGGTGTACCTGCCGGCCGAGAAACTCCTGATCGAGGCCGATGCCTACACGCCCGGCGCACCCAACGCACCGGCCCCCGCCGTGCCCAACGCCAACAACGTGAACCTGCTGGAAAACATCGAACGCCAGAAGCTGGCCGTGGATCGCATCCTGCCGCTGCACGGGCGCATGGTTCCTCTGGCGGAGCTGGTGACGGCGACCGGGCGAAAGTAGCGTAGAACAAGCCCGCCTGCCCGCCAAAGCTGGCGCGCTCGATCTCCAGGAGGCGCAGCTTGGTCTGCAGGCCACCCGCGGCCGAAAAGCCGCCGGGTTTGCCGCTGGCGGCCAGGATGCGGTGGCAGGGCACGACGGGCGCGAACGGGTTGGCGCCCAGCGCCTGGCCCACTGCACGGGCGGCGCCGGGGTCGCCCAGTTCGGTGGCCAGCGCGCCATAGGTGCGGGTGTGGCCGGGGGCAATGCGCCGCGCCAGTTCGTACACCCGGCGGTGGAAATCCGGCACGCGACCCATGTCCAGTTGCAGGTGCAGCAGCGGGTCGGTGGCGCCGTCCATCAACGCGGCGACGCAGTCAATGGCAGCCTGGACGGCGGGTGGCGGCGCGGCAGAAGCGGCGCCCGGTGCAACGGCAAGGCCGCGCAGGAGGCGCGCCGTGGTGCGGGCATCGCCGCTCTCGGGCAGTTGCACGGCCAGCAGCCGGGCATCGGCGCCCCAGGCCAGACCCAGGCGGCCCAGCGCAGTGTCAAAAAGGCAATGGCCGGCGACCTGGTTTGCTATGGTTTTCATAGCGGCTCAGGTCCATCTGGCGGGGGCTGTAGGCCGATTTCCCTTGCAAAAACCGCCTCAGGCGGCGCGCAGGGCGGCTTTGAGCTCCACGCCGATCTCGGGGCGCTCACCAAACGGGTCGGCCGGGTTTTCGATGCGCACGATGCTTTCCATGCGGCTTTGCACGTTGCCCAGCGCCTTGGGGTGGCTGAAGATGTAGAAACGGTCGGCCGCCATGGCGTCGAACACCTTTTGCGCCACTTCGGCCGCGGTGACGCGCCCGCTGCCCACGGCCTTGTCGCTCATGGCCTGGCCGATCAGCTGGCTGCGGGTGGGTTTGGCCGCGGCCAGATCGGCCGGGCGGTTGCGATGGCTCTGGCTGATGCCGGTGGGCACAAAGTACGGGCACAGCACGCTGGCGCTGACCTGGTCGGTGACGAGTCGCAGGTCCTGGTACAGCGTCTCGGTCAGGCTGACGACGGCGTGCTTGCTGACGTTGTAGATGCCCATGTTGGGCGGCGTCAGCAGCCCGGCCATGCTGGCGGTGTTGACGATATGGCCACGGTACGACGGGTCTTTCTGCGCCGCCTCCAGCATCATCGGGGTGAACAGGCGGACGCCGTGCACCACGCCCATGACGTTGACGCCCATCACCCACTCCCAGTCGGCCAGGGTGTTCTCCCAGATCAGTCCGCCGCAGCCCACACCGGCGTTGTTGAAGACGAAATGCGGCGCACCAAAGCGCTGCTGGACGGCGGCGGCCAGGGCTTCCATCTCGGTGGCTTTGGACACATCCACGCGACGCGCCAGCACGGCGGCGCCTGCGGCCTGCATCTCGGCGGCGGCGCGGTCCAATGCGTCCTGCTGCACATCCACCAGCACCAGGTTCATGCCCTGTGCGGCACCGATGCGCGCGCACTCCAGCCCGAAGCCGGAACCCGCGCCTGTCAGTACCGCGGTCTTGCCCTTGAAACTCTCGATCATGCTTCTGCCTTCTTCAATACATAGCCAATGCGGGGGAAATGCACATGCACCACGCCCGCGCGTTCGTCGGAGCGGCGCAGCGTGTAGTGCATGCGGGTGGCGGCCACCAGTTCGCCCTGCGTGGGCTCGGGGCCGAAGGTGTCGCTGGCGATGGTGACCTGTGTGCCCAGCGGGATGCGGTGCTCGTCCTGGAAAGGCTCGCTGGCCATCAAGGCGCCCACATCCGGCGAGGCCGCGCACAGGGCGATGGCGTCGGCGGCGCTGAGCTTGTCCTTCCTGCCGTGGCCCAGGGCGGCCAGGCGATCCATCCAGGCCAGCACGGCCGGGGTGGCTTCCAGAATGCCCGCCATGGCGCTGGTCTGGGTGCGGGTGAACCACAAGGGGTGGTAGGCGGCAAAGTCGGCGATGCAGGGCTCATTGCCCAGCAGGTAGGGTTGGCCGTCCAGCATGTTGGCCAGACGGCGCAAATAGCTGCGGTACGCGGCGGCCGCATCGGGCGCGGGCGCTCGCGGCACGGCGGTGCGCATCTTCGCGCGGTCTTCACCAAAGGACTTGGCAATCGCCGCCCACTGATCGGGTGGCGCGTCGGGCGAGCCGCCAAACATCTGCGCCATGCCGCGCGGATGGAAGTTGTAGGCCATGGCGGCCCAGAAGAGGTTGCCGTCGGCCCATTGCGCCACCACGCGCGCCAGACCCTTGTGGGCGGCCGGATACAGCGCGGGCGTGGGCTGCACATGCTCCAGCACGTCACAGATCAGCGCCGTGTCGCAGTAGATGTGCGAGCCGATCTGCAGGAAAGGCGTCTTGCGGTAGCCGCCGGTCAGCGCCACCGCGTCGGGTTTGGGCATGACGCTGGGCACGGTGACGGATTTCCACGCCAGCTGCTTGAGGCCGAAGATCAGGCGCACCTTCTCCGAGAAGGGTGAACTGGCGTAGTGGTGAAAGATGAGTTCAGCCATGGGGGCTCCTGGTTGGGTCAGCGCGGTTGGGCCCGCGTGAGGATGCTGTCGAAATCGGTGCCTGCGCCCAGCGTGCCGAAGGCCTGGCCCCAGTTGCCGCCCAGTCGCGAGTCGCAGAACGCGGCGAACACGGACGACGGTGCGGTCTGGTGCAGCAGCGCGGCCTGCACGGCCAGCGCCACGTCCTGCGCCAGGCGGCGGGCCTCCATCTCGCTGGCCATCTCTTCAACGCGAATGGGCAGTGCGGCGGCCAGGCGGTCCAGCGCGGGGTGGGCGCCCCTGGCCGGAGCCAGCTCATGGGCCAGGGCTGCTGCCGCGTCGGCACGGCGGATCGCTCGCAGCAGGTCGATCGCCATGATGTTGCCCGCGCCCTCCCAGATGGAGTTGAGCGGCATCTCGCGGTAGATGCGGGCCATGATGCCCTGCCCGCCCTCTTCCACATAGCCGTTGCCGCCCAGGCATTCCATCGCCTCCTGGGCGAAATGGCTGCCGCGCTTGCAGATCCAGAATTTGGCCACCGGTGTGAGCAGGCGGGCCATCACGCGCTCGTGTTCGTCGTCGGTACGGTCAAAGGCGCGGGCCAGCCGCAGGGCCAGCGCGGTGGCGGCCTCGGACTCCAGCGCAAGGTCGGCCAGCACATTGCGCATCAGCGGCTGGTCCACCAGCCGCTTGCCAAACGCCTGGCGCTGCGCCGTGTGGTTCAGCGCGATGGACAGCGCCTGTCGCATCAGGCCGCTGGTGCCCAGGGCGCAGTCCAGCCGCGTCATGGTGCCCATCTCCAGGATCTGCGGTATGCCACGCCCCTCCTCGCCCACCAGCCAGGCCGTGGCGCCATGGAACTCGACTTCGGAGCTGGCATTGGCCTTGTTGCCCAGCTTGTCCTTGAGGCGCTGGATGCGGATGGCGTTGATCTCGCCGTCGCCACCGGAGGGCGCCGCCCATTGCGGCAGCACCCGCGGCAGGAACAGGCAGCTGAGGCCGCTGGTGGTCTGCGCCAGGATCAGGAAGGCGTCGCACATCGGCGCCGAGAAGAACCACTTGTGCCCGGTCACGCTGAACCGCTGGCCCCAGGTGTCGCTGCCGCAGGCCACGGCACGGGTGGTATTGGCCCGCACGTCGCTGCCGCCCTGCTTCTCGGTCATGCCCATGCCCATCGTGAGGCCGGCCTTGTCGCGCCAGATCTTCAGGGCCGGATCGTAGGCCCGGGCGGTCAGGCCCGGGGCCCAGTCGGCGTAGATGGCGGCGTTGCTGCGCAGCGCGGGTGTGACGGCGTACGTCATCGAGATCGGGCACAGGATGGACGGTTCGGTCTCGGTGAACATCATGAACGCAGCACCACGGCGCACATGGGCGTGCCCGCTGGCCTGCTCCTTGGGCGCGAAAGGCGTGCCGTGCAGGCCCGCTGCGGCGGCGGCGTGCATGAGCGCGTGGTAGCCCGGATGGAACTCCACCTGATCGATCCGCCGCCCAAAGCGGTCGTGGCTGTGCAACACGGGTGTGTGCGTATTGGCCAGCCGCGCGTGGGCCTGCATCGCCTCGCTGCCCAGCGAGGCGCCCAGGGCAGACAGGTCGGCGGTGTCCAGCTGCGGCGCGTTGAACCTGAGCGCAGCGCGAAGCGGCTGGTTGCCGTCAAACAGGTTGTAGCCCACCAGCGGCTCGGGCTGGTTGAAGACCTCGTGGGTTACGTCCATCGCAACCTCCCGAAGCATCAGATGAGCTTGACGAGCTGCTTGCCGAAGTTCTTGCCCTTGAGCAGGCCCAGGAAGGCCTCGGGTGCGGCGGCCAGGCCCTGGGCAATGGTCTCGCGAGGACGCAGCTTGCCGGTGCCCACCAGCATGCCGAGTTCCTTCAGGGCCTCGGGCCAGACTTCCATGTGCTCGCTGACGATGAAGCCCTGGATCTTGAGGCGGTTGGTCAGGATCAGTTGCGGGTAGGACATGGGCAGCGGTTGCCCGTCGTAGCCGGCGATCATGCCGCACAGGGCGATTCGGCCGAAGGCGTTCATGCGGCTGAGCACGGCGTCCAGCACCATGCCACCCACGTTCTCGAAGTAGCCGTCAATGCCGTCCGGGCAGGCCGCCTTGAGGGCCTTGGACAGCGACGCCGCGTCCTTGTGCTCGCGGTAGTCGATGCAGGCGTCAAAGCCCAGCTCGTCGGTGGCGTATTTGCATTTGTCCGGGCCGCCGGCAATGCCCACAGCCCGCAGCCCACGCGCCTTGGCCAGGGCCCCGAAGGCGCTGCCCACGGCGCCGGTGGCGGCGCTGACCACCACCGTCTGGCCGGGCTTGGCGTCGATGATCTTGACCAGGCCGTACCAGGCGGTCACGCCGGGCATGCCCACCGCACCCAGGTAATGCGACAGCGGAACGTGCGTGGTGTCGACCTTGCGCAGCGCGCCCACCATGTCCCCATTGACCACGCTGAACTCCTGCCAGCCGCCAAAGCCCACCACCTTGTCGCCCACGGCGTACTTGGCGTTGCGGCTTTCAACCACCTCGCCCACGGTGCCGCCCTGCATCACCTGGCCCAGCGGCTGGGGCTGGGCGTAGCTCTTGGCGTCGTTCATGCGCCCGCGCATGTACGGGTCCAGGCTCATGTAGTGGTGGCGCACCAGCACCTGCCCGTCGGCCAGCGCCGGGGTCTCGCTGGTGACCAGCTTGAAGTTGCTGGCGGTGGCTTCGCCCGTGGGGCGGTTGTCAAGCAGGATCTGCTGGTTCTGGGGCATGAAAAACTCCTGGGATCAGTCGGTGGAAATGACGTTCAGCGGGTTGGCGCTTTTGGGGCCGGTGGGCAGCCGCTTGACGTACTTGAAGGTGCCGGTGGCATGGGCGCAGGCCCTGCCTTCGGCGTCGAAAATGGTGGCCTCGGTGAAGGCCATGGTGGCGGTGCGGTGCATCAGGCGGCCCTTGCCCGACAGCGCACCGCGCGCCGGTTGCATGAAGCTGGTCTTCATCTCGATGGTGACGACGCCCATGTCCTGCTGCACGCTGCGCGCCGCCGTGGCCATGGTCACGTCCAGCAGCGTCATGCAGGCGCCGCCGTGCGTGACGTCAAACGAATTGAGGTGCTCGGGCCGGGGCTCGTAGTCGATCTGCGAATGCCCGCCTTCAAACAGCACCAGGTCAAAACCCAGGTGATGGACGAAGGGGATGTCGACGCCAAACTTCATGTTCAGCCGCCGGTGATGACGCTGACGCCACCATCAACCGCCAGCCACTGGCCCGTGATGTGCTTGCCGGCATCGGACGCGTACAGCAGGGTCAGGCCCTTGAGGTCTTCGTCGTCACCCAGCCGGCCAAGCGGGGCATGCGCGGCGAGCTTGTCTTCGCCCATCGCCTTGAGCGTGCCCATGGTCATCTTGCTGGGGAAAAAGCCCGGGCAGATCGCGTTGACGGTGATGCCGTAGTGCCCCCATTCACAGCCCAGCGCCCGGGTGAAATTGATCACCGCGCCCTTGGAGGTGTTGTAGGCCACCGTCTGCATGCCCCGCGGGTTGCCGCCCAGGCCGGCGATGCTGGCGACGTTGATGATGCGGCCGGACTTGCGCGGGATCATGCTGTGCTTGCCGATGTGCTGGCTCAGGATGAAATAGCCGCGGATATTGAGGTTCATCACCTTGTCCCAGGCCTCGACCGGATGGTCTTCGGCGGGCGCACCCCAGGCGGCCCCCGCGTTGTTGACCAGGATGTCCACATGACCCATGCGCTCCAGCGTCTCGTCGGCGAGGCGGCGGATGTCCTCTTCCCTGGCGCAGTCGGCGGCAATCCAGCGGGCGTCAATGCCGGCGGCCTGCAGGTCGCCCACAGCCTCCTCGAGGTCTGCTGCCTTGCGCGAACTGAGCATGATTTTCGCGCCGGCTTCGCCCAGGGCATGGGCCATTTGCAGGCCCAGTCCACGCGAGCCGCCGGTGACGAGGGCTGTCTTGCCGGTCAGGTCAAACAATTGCTGGATGGTGCGGGTCATGGGTGTCTTCCTGACGTGGTGTCGTTAATAAGGCTAGCGGGGATTGTCCTGCCGCAGCCCATGCTCTGTGCGCCTGTCGTATTCGGCGTCACGGCTTTTCAGATTACCGTAGAGCCGATGATGCTCCTGCCGCATCCGTGACTCAAGCTCAGAGCAGGGTACGAAGCCCATTCCCAGCAGGCGCTCCTTGAGCAGCAAGGCGAACTCACGCCCGTGCTGGATGTGCCCGTCTTCATGCCGTTTGAGATTGGCATACATGGTCCGCCAGGCCGACTGCTCCGCCGGTTTGGCGGATTTCTCTTCGGCCCATTCAGGCATCATGATCTCGCCGGTGACATGAACCGTGAGCGAGGATATGGCGCAATCCGACTTTTCGACCTTCTTGTCGTGGGTGTAGCGCACATTCCACCGCGCCCATCCTGCGAAGCCACCGGGGTTTGTGGCACGCATTGATCGGTAGGCAGCGCTGAGGTCGGAGCCGCGCACGGAGTAATGCCTTGTTGTGACCTGGAAGTCCAGGTGCCCCTGGGGGCCGGCCCGCGTGGCGCGCATCGACGAGGCCGCCGTGGGGTCGACACAGGGCTGATCGGAGAAGGTCGTCTCTGACCCTTTGGTGCACCTGTAGACCTGCCCAGACTCTGCGACTGGCGACAGCAAGGCAATCGCCATCAATGATGCGCATGTCAGGATCAAGATAGAGGACTTCACGGCTAGCGAGACCGGACACAGCCCCAAACGGACAGTCTCAGGGGTCAAGCCGCATACGCGAGCGGACCCAGATCAGCACGGCACCTGCAACGGCGACCACCAGTCCGGCGACCATCAGCACGCAGGCGAGCACGGGGGCGTCCGTGCGAACGGCAAGGCCGAGCACCAGCGTCAGCAGCCCACCGTAGATCAGGATCCAGACCAGGGCCTCGACGCGCGCGATGGTCCGGGTCGAGGCCATCAGAAGGCCTCTTCGGGCAGGCTGGCGCAGGTCAGGTCATGGTTCGCAACAACCTGCAGCCAGGCGCTGATCTTGGGCAATTCGTACCGATAAAAATAGGCTGTAGCCCCCGCCCTGCCTTGCTGAGCCGCTATCGTTTTGATAGCAGACGGAGGGATGGCGAGCATCACGTCCAGCCAGACCCACGCCAGCACCATGTGGCCAAAGGCCTGCATGTAGGGCACGGCGTTGGCCAGCGCGTCGGTGGGGTCGCCGGTGGACCAGGCGGCTTTGGTGGCGGCGCCCACCTGCTGCAGCGCGCCTGCGAGGGCGTTGGCGTGTGCCGTCAGATCCGGGCGCTGCAGGGCTTGCCCGATCGTGCCGTTGATTCGTGCAGCCAGCAGTTGCAGGCCTTTTCCGCCTTCCATCAGGACCTTGCGGCCCAGCAGGTCGGTCGCCTGGATGCCGTGGGTGCCTTCGTGGATCATGTTGAGGCGATTGTCGCGCCAATACTGCTCGACCGGGAAATCACGCGTGTAGCCGTAGCCGCCGTGGATCTGGATGGCCAGCGAATTGGCCTCCAGGCACCATTCGCTGGGCCAGCTCTTGGCAATGGGGGTGAGCACCTCCAGCAGCAGTCGGGCCTCGTCGGCGGCCTGGGCGTCGCCAGTTTGCTGCTCGTCCACCAGCCGGGCGCAGTACAGCTCCAGCGCAAGAGCGCCTTCGCAATAGCTTTTTTGAGCCAGAAGCATGCGCTTGACGTCGGCGTGCTCGATGATGCGAACCTGCGGTTGTGCGGCATCCTTGCCAGCGGGGCCTGCGGCACCAGTGCCGCTTCGCTGCACCGGCCGACCCTGCGGCCGGTTCCTTGCGTAGTCCAGCGAGGCGTAATACCCGGCCAGGCCAAGCATCACCGCGGCCGTGCCCACGCCGATGCGGGCCTCGTTCATCATGTGGAACATGCAGCGCAGGCCTTCGTGCGGCTTGCCCACGAGGTAGCCCACGGCGCCGGCTTCGCCATTGACCGGGAACTTGCCTTCACCAAAGTTCAGCAGCGTGTTGGTGGTGCCGCGCCATCCCAGCTTGTGGTTCAGTCCGGCCAGCGCAACATCGTTGCGCACGCCCGTCAGGTTGCCCTGCGTGTCCACCAGCTTCTTGGGAACGATGAAAAGCGAAATGCCACGGGTGCCCGGGATCAGCTTGCCGTCCGGCCCGGGGATCTTGGCCAGCACCAGGTGGATGATGTTCTCGGTCAGCTCGTGTTCGCCGGCCGAAATCCACATCTTGTTGCCCTTGAGGCGGTAGCGCGGGCCCAGCGGGTCGGACTCGCAGTCCTCACCGTCCGGTACTGCGCGGGTGGTGATGTCGCTCAGGGAGGAGCCCGCCTGCGGCTCGCTCAGGCACATGGTCCCCGAGAAGCGGCCGGCGAACTCGTTTCGGGCGAACACGGCTTTTTGCATCTCGGTGCCGTGCACCAGCAGCAGGTTGGCATTGCCCTTGGTCAGCAGGCTGGAGCCCATGCTGACGGAGGCCAGCCCAAAGAAGCCGTTGGCCGCCGCCTCGATGGTGTAGGGCAGCTGCATGCCGCCTTCATCGTAGTCCTGCGCGGCGCTGAGCATGCCGGACTCGGCGTAGGCACGGTTGGCGTCATGCGTGCACTGCGGCAGGATGACCTTTTCGCCGTCGAAATGCGGCTCCTGCATGTCCACCGTCCGGTTGAACGGGGCGTATTTCTCGCGGGCGATCCGCTCGCAGGTGTCCAGCACCGCATCGAAGGTTTCGCGGGTGTGGTCGGCGAAGCGGCTGCGCTGGCTGAGGCTCTCGGCCTTCAGCCAGTCGTAGAGCAGGAAGTCGAGTGTCGGGCGAAGGCTCACAGCACTTCAAAGACGCCTGCGGCACCCATGCCGCCGCCGATGCACATCGTGACGACCACGCGCTTGGCACCGCGGCGTTTGCCTTCGATCAGGGCATGGCCGGTCAGGCGCTGGCCGCTCACGCCATAGGGATGGCCCACGGCGATGGCGCCTCCATTGACATTGAGGCGGTCGGCCGGGATGCCCAGCTTGTCGCGGCAATACAGGACCTGTACAGCGAAAGCCTCGTTCAACTCCCACAGGTCGATGTCGTTCACCGTGAGGCCCAGCTTCTTGAGCACCTTGGGCACGGCGTAGACCGGGCCAATGCCCATCTCGTCAGGCTCGCAGCCAGCCACGGCGAAACCCAGGAAGCGGCCCAGGGGCTTGAGGTTGTGCTTTGAGGCGTAGTCTTCGGCGACGACCACGCAGGCGCCAGCGCCGTCAGAGAACTGGCTGGCGTTGCCGGCGGACACCACACCACCGGGCAGCGCGGGCTTGATCCCGCTGATGCCCTCTTTGGTGGTGCCCTCGCGCGTCCCCTCGTCCTTGCTGACGGTGACTTCCTTGGTGATCAGGCCCATGACGGCGTCGGCCACGCCGGCCTTCACCGTGATCGGTGCGATCTCGGCATCAAACAGGCCGGCGGCCTGGGCCGCGCAGGCCTTTTGCTGGCTGGCTGCGCCGTACTCATCCATCACGTCGCGCGTGATGTTGTAGCGTTTGGCGACCTGCTCGGCCGTTTGCAGCATGCTCCAGTAGATTTCGGGCTTCTTCTTGTTCAGCGCCATGTCCTGGAGCATGTGGTGGTTCCTCTCCTGCTGCACGCAGGAGATGCTTTCCACGCCACCGGCCACATAGACATCGCCTTCGCCGGCGATGACGCGCTGCGCGGCGAGTGCGATGGTCTGCAGGCCCGAGGAACAGAAGCGGTTGACCGTCATGCCCGAGACGTTGACGGGGCAATCCGCCATCAGGGCGATCTGGCGTGCGATGTTGGCGCCGGTGGCGCCCTCGGGATTGGCACAACCCATGATGACGTCCTCCACGGCGCCGGCATCAATGCCGGCGCGCTGGATGGCGTGCTTCACAGCGTGGCCGCCCAGCGTTGCGCCGTGGGTCATGTTGAAGGCGCCCTTCCAGCTCTTGGCCAGCGGGGTGCGGGCGGTGGAGACGATGACGGCGTTGGTCATGGCAAGGTCTTTCGGTGAATGGGGGTTGTCAGGGCGTGGCTCATGCCGCGGGGCTGAATGTCTTGCCTTCGGCGGCCAGCTTGGCCAGCAGCGGGGCCGGCTCCCAGAACTTCGCATCGTCGCGCGGATTCTGCTGGAAGCGCTTCATGCTCTGCACCACGTTGAACAGGCCGACCTGGTCCGCGTAGTGCATCGGGCCACCACGGTGGATGGGGAAGCCGTAACCAGTGAGGTAGACCATGTCGATGTCACTGGCGCGCGATGCAATACCTTCGGCCAGGATGTGGGCGGCCTCGTTGACCAGGGCATACACCAGGCGCTGCACGATCTCGTCGTCGGAGATCTTGCGCGGCTCTATCCCCAGGGACTTGCGGTGCTCGACGATCATGTCATCGACCAGTTTGGAGGGGATGGCGTCGCGCTTGCCGTTCTGGTAGTCGTACCAGCCCGCGCCGGTCTTCTGTCCAAAGCGGCCCAGTTCGCACAGCTTGTCGGCCGTGCGGCTGTAGAGCATGTTGGGCCGCTCCTGCGCGCGGCGCTTGCGGATCGCCCAGCCGATATCGTTGCCGGCCAGGTCACCCATGCGGAACGGACCCATGGCAAAACCGAACTTCTCGATCGCCTTGTCCACCTGCTGCGGCGTGCAGCCTTCGTCCAGCAGGAAGCCTGCCTGGCGGCTGTACTGCTCGATCATGCGGTTGCCAATGAAGCCGTCGCACACGCCCGAGACCACGGCCGTTTTCTTGATCTTCTTGCCAATGGCCATCACCGTGGCCAGCACGTCCTTGGCGGTCTTTTCGCCACGCACCACTTCCAGCAGCTTCATGACGTTGGCGGGGCTGAAGAAATGCATGCCCACCACGTCCTGCGGGCGCTGGGTGAATGAGGCGATCTTGTTGACGTCCAGCGTGGAGGTGTTGGACGCCAGGATGGCACCGGGCTTCATCACGCGGTCGAGTTCCTTGAACACCTTTTCCTTGACGCCCATTTCCTCGAACACGGCCTCGATCACCAGGTCAGCGTCTTTCAGGTCGTCGTAGTTCAGCGTGGTGCTCAGCAGCGCCATGCGCTGGTCGTACTTGTCCTGCTTGAGCTTGCCCTTCTTGACCTGGGCTTCGTAATTCTTGCGGATGATGCCCACGCCCTTGTCCAGCGCCTCCTGCTTCATTTCGAGGATTTTCACCGGGATGCCGGCGTTCAGGAAGTTCATCGAGATGCCGCCACCCATGGTACCGGCGCCGATCACGGCCACCGACTTGATGGCGCGTTGCGGCGTGTCGTCTGCCACATCGGGAATCTTGGAAGCAGCCCGCTCGGCCACGAACAGGTGGCGCAATGCACGGCACTCCGGAGTCCACATCAGGTTGATGAAGATCTCGCGCTCGGCCAGCATGCCTTCGGCAAACTTCTTCTTTGTCGCGGCTTCCACCGCATCCACGCACTTGCCCGGCGCCGGGAAGTTCTTGGACATGCCCTTGACCATGTTGCGCGCGAACTGGAAGTACGCATCGCCCAAGGGGTGTTTGCAGGGGAGGTTGCGCACCAGCGGAAGCGGCCGCAGGTCGGCCTTTTCGCGGGCCATGGCCAACGCTTCGTCCATCAGCGTTTCGGCCGAGGCCGCGAGCTTGTCAAACAGCTTTTGACCGGGCAAGCCCGCAAGCTGCTCGCTCTTCACCGGCTCGCCGCTGACGATCATGTTCAGCGCCACTTCGACCCCCAATACACGCGGCAGGCGCTGCGTGCCACCCGCGCCGGGTATCAGGCCCAGCTTCACTTCCGGCAGGGCCACATTGCAGCCGGGGGCCGCGACCCGGTAGTGGCATCCCAGCGCCAGTTCCAGCCCGCCGCCCATGGCTACGGAGTGCACGGCGGCAACAACCGGCTTGGATGATTCTTCAATGGCGAGGATCACGCTCAAGAGGTTGGGCTCCTGCAGGGCCTTGGGTGTGCCGAATTCCTTGATGTCCGCGCCACCGGAAAAAGCCTTGCCGGCCCCGGTGATCACGATCGCCTTGACCGCGGCGTCGGCATTGGCGCGGGACAGTCCATTAGCAATGCCCAGGCGGGTGGCGTGTCCCAGGCCGTTGACCGGTGGGTTGCTCAGGGTGATCACGGCGATATCGCCGTGAACGTTGTATTCAGCCGTCATGCTGTGGTTCCTTGGAAGATAAAAGAACGGTCGTTCGTTTTTAATTGTAGAGGCAATATGTTGCGCTGCAACGCCGCTTGTCCCGCCAGCGACAAGACGGGGGCTCGACGTCCATGCCCCGGAAGCAGCGCCGCCGGGGTGAGGTCGTCAGACTTCGAGCCATTCCTTGCGGGTATAGGCGTCCGCACGCAGACTGTCGGGCGTGCCCTGGAACACGATGCTGCCGTGCCCCATGACCAGTGCGCGGTCCGACACCGTCATCGCGATCGTGAGCTTCTGTTCGATCAGCAGCACGGAAATTCCGCGATCCTTGAGCTTGCGCAGGTATTCACCCACCAGCTCCACAATCTTGGGCGCCAGGCCTTCGGTGGGCTCGTCGATGATGATCAGATCCGGATCGCCCATCAGCGTGCGGCACAGCGTCAGCATCTGCTGCTCGCCTCCGGACAACACACCAGCTTCAGTGTGCTGGCGCTCCTTGAGGCGCGGGAACATGGCGTACATGTCGTCGAAAGACCAGCGCCCGCCCTTGCCTTTGCCTTTCTGGCCCAACAGCAGGTTCTGGTGCACCGTCAGTGTCGGGAAGATGTCCCGGTTCTCGGGCACGTAGCCCAGGCCCAGGTGGGCGATCTCGTAGGCCTTTCGACCCATGATTTCCTCGCCCTTCCAGAGCAGGGAGCCCTGGCAATCCACCATGCCCATGATGGCCTTGGCGGTGGTCGAGCGCCCGGAGCCGTTGCGCCCCAGCAGGGCGACGATTTCGCCCTGGTTGACCTCGAAATGCACCCCGTGGAGCACATGGCTCTTGCCATAGTAGGCGTGCAGGTTGTCGATCTTGAGCATGTCAATGCGCTCCCTGGACTTGTGCGTCGGCCACGTGCGAGCCAAGGTAGGCCTCCTGCACGCGCTGGTTGGCACGCACCGCATCCGGCACGTCAAAGGCAAGCACTTCGCCATAGACGACAACCGCGATCTTGTCGGCGAGGCCGAAGACCACGCCCATGTCGTGTTCCACCGTCAACAGGGTCTTGCCCACGGTGACGTCCTTGATGAGGCCAATGAAGCGCGCGGTCTCGCTCTTGCTCATCCCGGCTGTCGGTTCGTCCAGCAGGATCACGCTGGCACCGCCCCCAATGGTGACGCCGATTTCCAGCGCGCGCTGTTCTGCGTAGGTGAGGTTCACCGCCAGCACGTCGCGCTTCTTGTCCAGCTTGATCATTTCCATCAGTTCCTCGGCGCGCTCGTTGGCATCGTCCAGGTCGGCCAGGAACTTCAGGAAGGTGTACTTGTAGCCCAGGCTCCAGAGCACCCCGCAGCGCAGGTTCTCGAAAACGCTGAGCTTGGGGAAGATGTTGGTGATCTGGAAGCTGCGTGAGAGGCCCAGGCGATTGATCTCAAACGGCTTCTTGCCGTTGATGCGCTGGCCGTGAAGCAGCACATCGCCACTGGTGGGCTCAAATCGGCCGCTGATCAGGTTGAACAGCGTCGACTTGCCAGCGCCGTTGGGCCCGATGATGGCGATCCGCTCACCCGCATTGACCGCCAGGTTCACGCCACGGATGATTTCCGTCTTGCCAAAGCTCTTGCGCAGGTCTTTAAGTTCGAGGGCGTGGGTGCCTGTGGTCATAGCGCTTCCCTCCGCTTGATTTCTTTTTCGATGTATTCCTGGATCGCGTCCCATTCCCGCACGAACTGGCGGCGGGTCACCTCAAACAGGAACAGGCCGGTGAGCATCACGAAGCCGGCGCCAAACCAGCTGTTCAATCCCTTGGCATTGAGCGTCGCCCCCATGAAGCGCAGTTCCGGGCCCAGGGCGGCGTTGAGCTGCAGGTGATACACCATCTCGATCATGGCGGCTGCGCCCACCAGCACGATCAGCGCCGTGACCGCCAGCGCCAGATAGCTCACCCACAGCTGGCGCAGCTTGCCAAATGCGGCGACGCGCAGGTTCATCATGATCAGGCTGGCCACGCCACCGGGCGCGTACATCACCATGAAGAGAAACACCAGACCAAGATAGAGAAGCCATGCCTTGGTGAGTTCGGACAGGAGGACAAACGCAAGCACCATCAGGATGGCTCCGATGATCGGGCCGAAGAAGAATGTCGCACCGCCCAGGAAAGTGAACAGGAGATAGGCCCCGGAACGCGGGCCACCCACCACCTCAGACGTCACGATCTCGAAATTGAGCGCCGCAAGGCCACCGGAGATGCCCGCAAAGAACGCTGCCAGGACGAACGCGATGTAACGCACTTTCTGCGTGTCGTAGCCCACGAATTCGACACGTTCCGGGTTGTCGCGCACGGCATTGAGCATGCGGCCAAGAGGCGTACGCGTGAAGGCAAACATGAGCGCGGTGCAGATGAAGGTGTACACCGCGATCAGGTAGTACAGCTGGATTTGCGGACCAAAGGTGATGCCAAACGGCTTGCCGCCGGCCACGCGGTTGCCGGACACACCACCTTCGCCGCCAAAGAACTCGGGGAACATCAGCGACATGGCCCAGACCAGTTCGCCGATGCCCAGAGTGATCATGGCAAACGGGGTGGCCGCCTTCTTGGTCGTCACCCACCCAAGCACAACGGCCAGCACCATGGAGGACAGCCCTCCCACAATGGGGATCAGGCTGACCGGAATCGGCCAGTTGCCCTTGCTGACAAGGTTGAGCGTGTGGATCGCCAGGAACGAACCCATGCCGGAGTACACCGCATGCCCGAAGCTCAGCATGCCGCCCTGCCCCAGCAGCATGTTGTAGGAAAGACAGACAATGATGGCGATGCCCATCTGGCTGAGCATGGTGTGCGACAGGCTGCTGGTGAACAGCATCGGCGCGAGCAACATCACCAGTGCGAACAGGCTCCAGACGATCCAGCGCCCGACGTTGTACGGCTTGAACTGGTAGTGTGTTTGGGTCGACATGGGTCAGCCCTCCCGCGTGCCAAGCAGCCCCTTGGGCCGGAAAATCAGGATCAGAACCAGGAAAACATACGGCAGGATCGGCGCAATCTGGCTGATCTTGAGCTTCCACAGCGCGTAGCCGAATGTCTCGGGCGTGATGGCCAGGCCGAGCGCCTTGGCCCCACCCATGAGGGACGCGTCCACGCCCACCGCAAAGGTCTGGATGACGCCGATCAGCACCGACGCCAGGAATGCCCCCGACAGCGAGCCCATGCCTCCGACCACGACGACAACGAAGATCACGGACCCGACCGTGGCCGCCATGCCGGGCTCTGTCACAAAGGCGTTGCCGCCGATGACCCCTGCCAGCCCCGCCAGCGCAGCGCCACCGCCAAACACCAGCATGAACACGCGCGGCACGTTGTGGCCAAGCGCCTCCACCGTCTCCGGATGCGTCAGCGCAGCCTGGATCACCAGCCCGATGCGGGTGCGGGTCAGAAGCAGCCAGATGGCAATCAGCATCAGCACCGCCACAAGCATCATGAAGCCGCGGTACATCGGGAACTGGGTTCCAAACAGCGTGAACAGCGGACCGTCCAGCGCGGCCGGCACACGGTAGTCGACGGAGCTGGTGCCCCAGACAAGCTGCACCATCTCCAGGATGATGAAGCTCAGCCCGAACGTGATGAGCAGCTCCGGCACGTGCCCGAACTTGTGTACACGCCGCAGACAGTACTTCTCGAAAGCGGCACCGAGCACACCCACCAGCAGCGGAGCCACGAAGAGCGCTGGCCAGTAACCGACAAGCTGGGTCGTGCTGAAGGCGAAGTACGCGCCCAGCATGTAGAAGCTTGCGTGCGCAAAGTTGAGCACGCCCATCATGCTGAAAATCAGCGTGAGGCCCGAGCTCAGCATGAACAGCAACAGCCCGTAGCTGAGGCCGTTCAACAACGAGATGGTGAAAAACTCCATTCTGGTCCCGCGTGGAGGTCAACCGATACGGTCGGGGCCGGAACGAAAAAAGCCGGGATCGCTGCTGCTATCCCGGCTTTCCGTCCGGCGAGGCTTTCAGTGCGACCGCTCAGCCGGGCCGCTTCATCTGGCAGCTGGTGGGCGTGCTGGCCACATAGGGTTCCATCTGCTTGATCGGGACGAAGGTGTAGCCGGTTTTCTCGACGCTGTATTCGCCCTTCTTGGCCTTTTGCCACTTGGTCACGAACATCGACTGCTGCAGCTGGTGGTCGGACGCGCGCATGGTCACGTCACCGGCAAAGCTCTTGACGCTCAGGCCTTCCATTGCCTTGGCCACCGCCACCGGATTGGTGCTCTTGGCCTTGGCCATGGCACTGCCCAGCAGCTGGATGCCGTTGTACGTGGCGAATGTGTAGTAGTCGTCGTTGAATTTCTTGAAGAAATCCTGGCCCATCTGGCCGATTTCGCCGGTGTGGTTGGAGTGACCATAGGCGATCACGTAGACCTCGCCGTCCCCGCCAGCAGCCAGTGCCGTGGGCGTGCCAGTGACACCCGCGTAATACGTGTACATGGGGATCTTCATGCCGGCATCGTTCAATGCCTTCACGAACAGCGTCAGGTCAGCGCCCCAATTGCCCGTGACGATGGTGTCGGCGCCCGACTGCTTGATCTTGGCCACGTAGGGAGCGAAGTCCTTGACCTGGCCGATCGGGTGCAGGTCTTCACCGGCGATCTTGACGTCGGGGCGCTTGCGGGCGATGCCTTCCTTGAAGTAACGGGCCACCTGCTGGCCGTGCGAGTAGTTCTGGTTGAGCAGATAGACGCTCTTGACCTTGGGCTGGTCCTTCATGAAGGACGTCAGCGCCTCCATCTTCATGGTGGTGTCGGCGTCCAGGCGGAAGTGCCAGTAATCGCACTTCTCGTTGGTCAGCGCCGGGTCCACCGCGGCGTAGTTCAGGTAAACGACTTCCTTGCCGGGGTTGCGCTCGTTGTGCTTGGCCACCGCGTCCAGGATGGCCATGGCAGCGCCGGATCCGTTGCCCTGGGTGACATAGCGGAAGCCCTGGTCAATGGCGGCCTTCAGCGTGTTCAGGCTTTCCTGGGGCGACCCCTTGTTGTCAAAGCCAACCACCTCGAACTTCACGCCCGCGGGGTTCTTGGCGCCCGAGAAGCGCTCGGCCACGAACTGCCAGCTCTTGAGCTGGTTCTGGCCCACGTTGGCGAACGGCCCGGACAGCGGATCCATGAAGGCGATCTTCACGGTCTCGCCCTTCTGGGCAAACGAGACGCCGGCCACCACCATGATGGCGGACGCTGCGACGGCTTTGATGGCAAATTTCATGGATGTCTCCTTGGTTGACTGACAGCGCGGAGCGTACTGGTTTTTGTGCACTGCAACGCTCAGGGATTGCCCCTAATGGCAAGACTTTCTATCGCGCAGGTGACAGCCGCCCGATCCTGCCCTTCCCCGCCGGGCACCGTGGACCGGGCCGGGCCGCACTCAGGTGTTGGGCAATTTGTAGTCGCTGAGCTGCTCGCGCAGCTTCATTTTCTGCATCTTCCCGGTGGCGCCCAGCGGGATGGCATCGACGAACACCACGTCGTCCGGAATCTGCCATTTGGCTGTTTTCCCCTCGTAGAACCTGAGGAGCTCCTCGCGGGTCACCTCGGCGCCCGGCTTCTTGACGATGGCGACGATCGGGCGCTCGTCCCACTTGGGATGGCGCACTCCAATGCAGGCCGCCATGGCCACGGCGGGGTGTGCCACTGCGATGTTCTCGATGTCGATGGAGCTGATCCACTCCCCCCCGGACTTGATCACATCCTTGCTGCGGTCGGTGATCTGCATGTAGCCGTCAGGGTCAATGGTGGCCACGTCGCCGGTCGGGAACCAGCCGTCCACCAGCGGATGGCCGCCCTCGCCCTTGAAGTACTCCCGCACGATCCAGGGGCCCTTGACGTACAGGTCGCCATAGGCCTTGCCATCCCAGGGTTGTTCTGCGCCGTCTTCTCCCACGATCTTCATGTCCACGCCGTAGATCGCCCTGCCCTGCTTGAGGCGGATCTTCATCTTGTCCGCTTCGGACATGGACAGGTGCTTGTTCTTCAGGGTGCACAGCGTGCCCAGCGGGCTCATCTCGGTCATGCCCCAGGCGTGCAGCACTTCCACGCCGTAGGTGTGATTGAAGGTGTTGATCATGGCCGGCGGGCAGGCCGAGCCGCCGATCACCGTGCGCCTGAGCGTCGAAAAACGCAGACCGGCGGGCTTCATGTGGCCCAGCAGCATCTGCCACACCGTGGGCACGCCGGCGGCGTACGTGACGCGCTCGGTTTCAAGCAGTTCGTACACCGATTTGCCGTCCAGCGCCGGCCCCGGAAACACGAGCTTGGCGCCGACCAGGGCGGCCGAATACGGAATGCCCCAGGCATTGACGTGGAACATTGGCACCACGGGCAGAATGGCGTCCCGCGCGGAGAGGCACATCACGTCCGGAAGCGCTGCCGCGTAGGCGTGCAGGATGGTCGAACGGTGGCTGTACAGCGCGGCCTTGGGGTTGCCGGTGGTGCCGCTCGTGTAGCACATGCTGGAGGCGGAGTTCTCGTCAAAACTCGGCCAGATGTACTGCGTCGGGCGCCCGCCAATCCAGGCTTCGTAACTCAGCAGGCCCGGAATGCCGGTGTCGGCGGGCAGCTTGTCGGCGTCGCACAGCGCTACCCAGGTTTTCACGGTGGTGCATCGGGCGTGCACGGCCTGGATGATGGGCAGGAAGCTCATGTCAAAGCACAGCACCTGGTCCTCGGCGTGGTTGGCGATCCAGACGATCTGGTCAGGGTGCAGGCGCGGGTTGATGGTGTGCAGCACACGGCCCGAGCCGCTCACGCCGAAATACAGCTCGAGGTGCCGGTAGCCGTTCCAGGCCAGCGTGGCCACCCGGTCGCTGGGCGCGAGGTTCAGCGTATCCAGTGCGTGCGCCACCTGGCGCGACCGGACGGCGACGTCACGCCATGTGTAGCGGTGGATGTCGCCCTCCACACGGCGCGACACGATTTCCGCGTCGCCATGGTGACGCTCGGCAAAATCGATCAGGGACGAAATCAGCAGCGGTTGGCTTTGCATCAAACCCAGCATGGGTGCTCCTAGGACAGCTTTGTTGACAACGATGCACCATCGTAGTGGCGCCGCTGCCTTGGTCCAAGCGGGGTTTCCCCCGCGTTGGCGGGACGGCGTGGCATTGACCCCGCACCGACCGGGGAAGGCACGCCGGGGGACAATCCGGCCATGAACCAACCGACGCATGAGGGCCTGGCCCGGCCGGACTTGGGCCTGCGCTGGCGCAACCGCTTTGCCACGCTGGGCAGCGGCTTTTTCACACCGTTGCGGCCGCAACCGCTGCCCGATCCGTACTGGGTGGGCACCAGCCCCGCCGTGGCGCGCGAGCTCGGGCTGGACGAATCCTGGCTGCAGTCACCAGTCGGTCTGGAAGTCTTTTCGGGCAACGCGCTGCCTGCGGGCAGCCAGCCACTGGCCAGCGTGTACAGCGGACACCAGTTCGGAGTCTGGGCTGGCCAGCTGGGCGACGGGCGCGCGCTTTTGCTGGGCAGCGTGGACACGCCCGGGGCAGGCGAACTGGAGATCCAGCTCAAGGGCAGCGGCCTGACGCCCTATTCCCGCATGGGCGACGGCCGGGCCGTGCTGCGCTCCAGCATCCGCGAGTTCCTGTGCAGCGAGGCGATGCACGCGCTGGGCATTCCCACCAGCCGGGCGCTGTGCGTCACCGGCTCGGACGCGCCTGTCTACCGCGAAACCGCCGAAACCGCGGCCGTCGTCACGCGGGTGGCGCCCAGCTTCATCCGTTTCGGGCATTTCGAGCATTTCTCGGCCCGCGGCGACGAGGAGGCCCTGCGGGCCCTGGCCGACCATGTCATTGACCACTTCTATCCGCAATGCCGCGAGGCGGCGGCGTCAGAAGGCAATGCCTATGCCTCCCTGCTGGAGGCGGTCAGCCGGCGAACGGCCGACATGGTCGCGCGCTGGCAGGCGGCGGGCTTTTGTCACGGCGTGATGAACACCGACAACATGAGCATCCTCGGCCTGACCATCGACTACGGGCCGTTCCAGTTCATGGACGGGTTTGACCCGGCGCACATCTGCAACCACAGCGACCACCAGGGCCGATACGCCTGGAACCGCCAGCCCAACATCGCCTACTGGAACCTGTTCTGCCTGGGCCAGGCCCTGCTGCCCCTGATCGGCGAGCAGGAGCAGGCGCTGGCCGCGCTGGAGCCGTACAAGACCGCCTTCCCGCGGGCGCTGGAGGCGCGCATGCGCGAGAAACTCGGCCTGACCGACGCTCAACCCGGCGACCGCGAACTGATCGACGGCGTGCTGCGCCTGCTGGCGGCCGGACGGGTGGATTACCCCATCTTCTGGCGCCGCCTGAGCCGCCACGTGGCCGGCGACAGCCTGGAGCCGGTGCGCGACCTGTTCGCCGACCGGGACGCCGCCGACGCCTGGTTGCTATCGTTTTCAGAGCGGATCAGCCATATTCCACGGGGGCTGGCGGCCGATTTGATGCTCAAAACCAACCCCCATGTGGTGTTGCGCAACCATCTGGGTGAACAGGCCATCCGGCAAGCGAAACTTCGCGACTTTTCCGGTGTCCAACACCTGCTGCAGGCGCTGCAAGCCCCGTTTGACGAATCGCCCCAATCCGCCGGGTTTGCCGGCTTCCCGCCCGACTGGGCGTCCTCCATTGAAATCAGCTGCTCATCATGACCTACCCCATCCAGAAGACCGACGCCGAATGGAAGGCCCTGCTGGCGCAAAAAGGCGCCGAGCCCCTGGCCTTTGACGTGACCCGCCACGAGGCCACCGAGCGCGCCTTCACCGGCCGGCTGGCCGACAACAAGGAAAAAGGCCTGTACTGCTGCATCTGCTGCGGCAAGCCGCTGTTCGACTCGGCCGCCAAGTTCGACTCCGGCACCGGCTGGCCCAGCTACTTCCAGCCCATCGCCGACGCGGCCGTGGGCACCAAGGTCGACGGCCTGCTGTGGATGAAGCGCACCGAAGTGCACTGCGCAGACTGCGGCGCCCACCTGGGCCATGTGTTCGAGGACGGCCCGGCGCCCACGGGCCTGCGGTACTGCATGAACTCGGCGTCGCTTGAGTTCAAACCGGGATAATCGCGCCCCATGCGACTGTTACTCGACTTTCTCCCCATCGCGCTGTTCTTTGCCGCCTACAAGTTCCAGGGCATCTTTGTGGCCACGGCCGTCTTGATGGCCGCCACCGCAGTGCAGATGGGCGTGATTTACGCGCTGGACCGCAAGCTGCAGACCATGCACAAGATCACGCTGGCGCTGATCCTGGTGTTCGGAACGCTCACGCTGGTGCTGCAGGACGAACGCTTCATCAAGTGGAAGCCCACCGTGCTGTATGCCGCCATGTCCATTGCCCTGGCGGTTGCCCTGTGGGCGCTGAAGAAAAACTTCCTCAAGATGCTTCTGGGCAGCCAGCTCAGCCTGCCCGACGCCGTCTGGGGCCGCCTGAACGTGGCCTGGATCGTGTACTGCGCCTTCATGGCCGCCCTCAACGCTTACGTGGCGGCGCTGTACAGCACGGAGACCTGGGTGAACTTCAAGCTGTGGGGCTATGCCTTCCCGGTGCTGTTCATCATTGGCCAGGGGCTGTACATCTCGCGCCACATCGGCCCGGCCGAACCCGGCTGACGCCCCGCGCCAACATGCCCGCCACCGCCCCACAGCTCGAAGCCCGACTGCGCACCGCGCTGCAGCCCGCTGTGCTGCAGGTGCTGGACGAATCCGCCGCGCACGCCGGGCATTCCGGGGCCAATGCCGAGGGCTTTGGCAGCCACTTCCGCGTGCGCATTTCTGCCGCCGCTTTCGCAGGCAAAACCCGCATCCAGCGCCATCGCCTTGTGTATGATGCGCTGCGGGATTTCACCGACGCTGGCCTTCATGCGCTGGCCATTGAAATCATCGAACCATCTCCAGAGGAATCTCCCCCATGAACAAGTCGCTTGTCGCGGCCGCCGTGCTCGCCGGTTTCGCCACGTTTGCCTCCGCCCAGAACATCGCCATCATCAATGGCAAGCCGGTCCCCACGGCCCGCGCCGATGCCCTGGCACAGCTGGTCGCCCGCTCGGGCCGCCCGATGACCCCGGAGATCCAGAAGCAGATCCGGGAGGAAGTCATCAGCCGCGAGATCTTCATGCAGGAAGCGCAGCAGCGCGGCCTGGATGCGACGGAGGACTACCGCAGCCGCGTCGAGCTTGAGCGCCAGACCATCCTGATCCGCGACCTGTTTGCCGACCAGCAGAAGAAGAACCCGGTGACCGACGCCGACATCAAGGCCGAGTACGACAAGTACGTCGCGGCCAACGGCGGCAAGGAGTACCGTGCCAGGCACATCCTGGTGGACAAGGAAGACCAGGCCAAGGCCCTGATCACCCAGATCAAGAAGGGTGCCAAGTTCGACGTGGTGGCAAAGAAGAGTTCCAAGGACACCGGGTCGGGCGCCAACGGCGGTGACCTGGACTGGGCCCAGGCCGGCAACTACGTCAAGGAATTTGCCGACGCGATGGTCAAGCTCACCAAGGGCAAGATGACCGATGCGCCGGTGCAAAGCGAGCACGGCTGGCACATCATCCGCCTGGACGACGTGCGCGAGGCGCAGTTGCCCAAGCTGGAGCAGGTCAAGCCGCAGATCGCCCAGCAGCTGCAGCAGCAGCGTCTGGCCGCGTTCCAGCAGGAGCTGCGCGCCAAGGCCAAGATCGAGTGACGCCCGACAGCGGCGCGGCCAGCTAGCGCAGCACGGCCGTCGCTGCCAGCACCAGCCCGATCAGCACAGGCTGGTGCAGCATGTACCAGGACAGGCTCCAGCGCCCCAGCCAGGCCAGGGGCGCCGCCTGGGCGGGAAGCACCCCCTCCAGCCAGGACGGGCGATGCGCCAGCAGCCATTGGCCGGTGGCCATGCCCCACCAGACCACACCCAGCCAGGGGAACACCGGCACGTAGTCCTCTGTCACCGGCAGCCGCCCCACCAGGCCAAGCCAGCTGAACGCCTTTTCATCAAGAAATTGGGCTCCAGGCCACACCAGATGGACCTGATCCGCTATGAATTTGATAGCAAATGCGGCCGCGCCTGCAAGCCACAGGCCGCGCCCCCAGCCCGCAGTCAGCCGCGCCACAACGAGCATCACCGCGATGCCATGCAGCACGCCAAAGAAGATGTAGGTCCTGGGGAACATCAGCGCCGAACCCGCCGTCACCAACACCGCGCAACCCGCCACCTGCGCCCAGCGGCGCCAGAAGCGCGGCCAGGACTGGCCCTGATGCCAGGCCACTGCCTGGCCCACCCCTGCGCAGAACAGGAAGAGGCTGACGATGGCGCCGCGCTGCACCCACCAGAACGGGTCGCCCAGAAAATCGGCCTTCAGCCAGCCGTAGTACGACAGGTCAAAGCAGAAGTGGAACACCGTCATCCAGACGATGGCCAGGCCGCGCAGGGCATCAAGGCGGTCAAACCGCGCCTGGGGCAGCGCGACCGGTGCAGGGGGCAAGGGCATGGCCGCAGTGTAGGGCCGCTGCGCAAGCCTAGCCGCCGGGCCGCGAATAGCTCACGCTGTAGCGTCGCCCCCCGACGTCGCACCACTCCGTCCAGCGCACTTCCAGCCCGGGCGCGCTGGTCCAGCGGGCACGCATGCTGGGCGGCCCGTTGATCGCCTCGTATTGCTTGCCGTAGGTTTTCTCCAGCCGCTGCAGGGCCTGCAGACCATCGGACACGCATGCCGACGTGGTTGCCGTCGGGTAAGTGAAGGTGATCGCATGGACCACCTCCCGCCTGGAATCCAGGTCCACCGCGACCGTCACATCCCGGTCGTGCTGGCGGGCGGCGAACTCCTTGCGGATCACGTCACCCTGCCCCTCGACGGCCGCCAGCCGCCAGGGCGCATCGGTCTTCAGCTCCATCGCCTTCGCGCGCGGCATGCCCAGGGCGAAGCCTTCAAACGAAAACGCCTGGGCCTGCGCCAGCGCCACCATCCAGGGCCCACACAGGGCCGCCACACATACCGATCGAATCACAAAACCGACCTCCGCCAACGGCAAGCCGTAAGCTTACCCCTGCGCCAGGCACTTGCCCACGTTCCAGCTGTAAAGCCACTCCATCGCGTCGTAGAAGCGCTCGGGCGTGCGCCCGCGCCACAGGTCGTTGCGCACCAGCCGCTCCACCCCATGGGCGTGGTAGATGCGGCCCATCTCGCGCGAAGACAGCACGATGCGCGCGGTGCGCGCCACACGCGAGCGCTGGTACAACCCGAACGCCGGCACAAAGTCGTTGCCATGGGCGCGCAGCGCCTCGCCCAGCGTCACCGCGTCTTCAAGTGCCATGCAGGCGCCCTGCGCCATGTACTGCGTGGTCGGGTGGGCGGCATCGCCCAGCAGGGTCACCCGGCCAAACGACCACTGGCCGATTGGATCACGGTCGGCGGTGGCCCAGCGCTTCCAGCTTTTGGGAAGGTCAATCAGCTGGCGTGCCCTGGGGCAAATGCCATGGAAGTAGCCCTGCACCTCCTCGCGGCTGCCCTCCTTGACGCCCCACTCCTCCACCTCGCGGCTGTGGAAGGTGACCACCACGTTGTACTGCTCGCCACCACGCAGCGGGTAGTGCACCAGGTGGCAGTTGGGGCCGACCCAGATGCTCGCGGCGTTCCAGCGCAGGTCTTCTGGGAAATCGGCCTTGTCCACCACGGCGCGGTACACCACATGGCCGGTCACCCGGTGAGGGTCGCCGACGAACTGCTGGCGCACCACCGACTTGACGCCGTCCGCACCGATCAGCGCCAGCCCCCTGTGCGCCTGTCCGTGCTGGTCAAGCACCGTCACCCCTGCGTCATCCTGCTCGACCCGCTGCACGCGCGTGGACGTGAGGAAGCCCACCCGCCCCGTGGCCTGTGCCCCTTCCATGAGGGAGGTGTGCGCATCGGCGCGGTGGATCACCGCATAGGGGTTGCCAAACCGGGCGCGAAACGCCTCGCCGGTGGGGATGCGCCCGACTTCGTACTCGTCCAGCGCATCGTGCATGACCATGAAATCGGTGTACACCGCCCGGCTGCGCGCCCTGGGTCCCACGCCCAGCGCATCAAAGGCGGCAAAGGCGTTTGGCCCCAGTTGCATGCCGGCGCCGATTTCGCCGATCTCGGGTGACTGCTCCAGTACCTGGACGGAAAAGCCCTGGCGCACCAGTGCCAGTGCCGCCGCCAGTCCGCCGATGCCGCCGCCGGCGACGAGGACAGGGAGTCCCGCTTGCGTGTTGGCCATGACTTGTCACTCCTTGGTTCAGGAATGATAAGTATACATATCATATCCCGGGTGCAAGCCTGTTTCGTTGCTCGTGCGCGCCCGCGCACGAGCCTTCCACTGTATCCCGTGCCTACAATGCCGCATTGGAAGTCCCGTTGCGCTTCGCTACCGAAACCTCCGGAGGCAGGGCCGCTCACTGGCGAAACCTTCCTCCACCGCACAAGGAATCGTCGCCATGAAACCTTTGCTTCGTTGGCTGGCCACCTTGTTGCAGCGTCTGCTTGCGCAGTTCGTTGCCCGGCGTCCGAACCAGGCAAGCCCGGATGGCCCGGCGTCTGCGCTGCCAACCCGCTCCCCGCCCGCCATTGAGACGGCGGCAAGGTCCTGCGCCAGCGTCATCATTCCCGCACTCAATGAAGCGACCCGCATAGCCGAGGTTGTCGCCTACGCCTTGTCGGACCCGGCCACGGCCGAGGTTCTGGTGATCGACGACAGCTCCATCGACCAGACCGCGAACCTGGCTCGGGCTGCCGGTGCCAAAGTGATCACCAGCACCATGTTGGGCAAGGGTGCGTCCATGCAGGACGGCGCGCGCCTTGCCCAGTGCAGCTTGCTGGTCTACCTGGATGGGGATCTCAGCGGCCTGCGGCCCGGCATCGTTTCGGACTTGTGCAGGCCCCTGCTGCAGGACACGGCCGATTTCGTCAAAGCCAGGTTCGGACGCAGCGGTGGGCGCGTGACGGAACTGACGGCCAAGCCAATGCTCAAGATCTTCTTTCCGGAGCTGGCTCACATCGTCCAGCCACTGGGGGGCATCGTCGCCACCCGGCGTTCGCTTCTGCAGGGCTTGCAATTCGAAGATGGCTACGGCGTCGATGTCGGGCTGTTGGTGGACGCACACCTGTGCGGCGCCCGCATCACGGAAGTGGACATCGGAACCATCGAACACGACAGCCAGCCCTTGCACGACCTCGCCCTGATGGCCAACGAGATCGGACGGGTGATTTTCGGGCGTGCCCGATCCGCGGGCCGCCTCCACATCGACCAGATTTCTGCGATGTACGAGTCCCAACGCCAGGCGGCTGCGGGCATCGACTACGTTTTGACCCGAAGGCGCAACCGCCAGCGACTGTTGTTGCTCGACATGGACGGCACCATCACGGAAACGAACTATGTCCGGGAGTTGGCCCGGGTCACCGGGCATCAGCAAGAACTCGATGACTTGATGGTGGACACCCTGGACGCAAACACCCGTGTTTCACGAGTGGCCGCGATGTTTCGCTTCGTCCACAAGCAACAGTTCACGCAGGTCGCTCGCGAGCTGGGCATCCGGCCTGGCGTGATCGACTTTGTCAACCAGGTGCGACGCCGAGGGTTCATGGTGGGCGTGGTCACGCACAGCTACTTTATTGCGGCAGAGCTCATCCGACGGCGCATATTTGCCGATTTCGCCATGGCGCACACCCTCCAGTTCGAGCAGGATGTGTGCACCGGACAGGTACGCATCAATTCGGGATTCCTTGCCGATGGGGTCGGAACAGGGGCCATGTGCAAGAGCCACCTGCTCCGGCGCTTTCTTGACGACCCCACGACACCCAGGATCCAGTTGTCCTGGGTTATCGGCAGTCAAGCCGAGGACCTTCCCCTGATGCGTCTTGCCAACCGGGCCTTTGCGTTTGGCTCGGGCGACCCCCGACTGCGCGGGCAGGACGGGATAACGGTCATCGATTCTTTCAACGACCTGTTGGCCCTGCTGCCAGACCATGAACTGGTGACAGCGCCGGTGCGGACCGCGAACGACGCATCGCCCTAACGCGCTCCGAGGCTTGGCCGATAGCGCCTAGCCCACCCAGCGGCGCGCGTTGCGCCAGATCCGCATCCAGGGGCTGTGCGCATCCGGATCACCGCTGGTCCAGCTCATCTGGATGTTGCGGAACACCCGTTCGGGGTGCGGCATCAGCGCGGTGAAGCGGCCGTCGGCCGTGGTCACGCCGGTCAGGCCACCCGGGCTGCCGTTGGGGTTGAACGGATAGGCCTCGGTGGGCGCACCGGTGTTGTCCAGGTAGCGCATCGCGGCGATGGCTGCGGCCGGGTTACCCCGGTACGCAAAATTGGCAAAACCTTCGCCGTGCGCCACGGCAATCGGCAGGCGGCTGCCAGCCATGCCCTGGAAGAACAGGCTGGGCGACTCCAGCACCTCCACCAGCGAGAGGCGCGCCTCAAAGCGCTCGCTGCGGTTGGTGGTGAAGCGCGGCCAGTCCTGCGCGCCGGGGATGATGTCGGCCAGTTCGGCAAACATCTGGCAGCCGTTGCACACGCCCAGGCCGAAGGTGTCGGGGCGTGCGAAGAAGGCCTTGAACTGGTCGGCCAGCACCGGGTTGAAGGTGATGCTGCGGGCCCAGCCAATGCCGGCGCCCAGCGTGTCGCCATAAGAGAAGCCACCACAGGCCACCACGCCCTTGAAGTCCGCCAGCCGGGCGCGACCAGACTGCAGGTCCGTCATGTGCACGTCGTAGGCGTCGAAGCCGGCCTCGGTGAAGGTGTAGGCCATCTCCACATGGGAGTTGACGCCCTGCTCGCGCAGGATGGCCACCTTGGGACGGCTGAGGTTCAGATACGGTGCTGCGGGGTTTTCGGCGGGGTCAAACGCCAACGCCACATGCAGGCCCGGGTTGGCCGGATCGCCGGCGGCGGCGTGCTCGGCATCCGCGCAGGCCGGGTTGTCGCGCTGCTGGCAGATTTTCCAGCTCACACTGTCCCATACCTGGTGCAAATCTGCGAGTTTGGCGCTGAAAACCGACTTGCTGTCCCGCCAGACTTGCACCTCTGCAGCAACAGCGCCGTCGGCCGGCGACTCCGCACCCGGTCTGGATGCCCGCGGCCAGGCCTGGCTCTGGACCTTGCCGACAAAGTGGCTGTGCCGGCTGAGGCCGTGCTCGCGCAAGGTCTGCATGACCTCATTGCGCTCGGCCGTGCGCACCTGCAGCAGCACGCCCAGCTCTTCGCTGAACAGCGCCTTGAGCGTGAGCTCTTCGCGGCGCGCACCCACCTGTCCGGCCCAGTTCTTGGCGTCGCCGGTGTCCATGCGGCTGTCGGAAATGCCGTCGCCCTCGACCACCAGCATGTCCACATTCAGTGCCACGCCCACCTGGCCCGCAAACGCCATCTCGCAGGCGGCCGCAAACAGGCCGCCGTCGCTGCGGTCGTGGTAGGCCAGGATCTGGCCTTTGGCGCGCAGGGCATTCACCGCCTTGACCAGGCCCGCCAGGTCCTGCGCGTCCTCCAGATCGGGCACCTCGTCGCCGGTCTGGCCCATCGTTTGCGCCAGGATGCTGCCGCCCATGCGGTTGCGGCCGTGGCCCAGGTCCACCAGCACCAGCGTGGTGTCTGGCTCGGTGGCGCAAAGCTGCGGCGTCAGAGTGCCGCGCACATCCGCCAGCGTGGCAAAGGCGCTCACGATCAGGCTGACCGGCGAGGTGACTTTTTTCTGCGCGCCGTCTCCCGTGGGGCCCTGCTCCTGCCACTGCGTGCGCATCGAAAGACTGTCCTTGCCCACCGGAATGCTGATGCCGAGGGCCGGGCACAGTTCCATGCCCACCGCCTTGACGGTGGCGTACAGCGCCGCGTCTTCGCCGATTTCCCCGCACGCGGCCATCCAGTTGGCCGACAACTTGACGCGGGACAGCTCGATCGGGGCGGCCAGCAGGTTGGTGATGGCCTCGGCCACCGCCATGCGCCCGGATGCCGGCGCGTTGATCGACGCCAGCGGCGTGCGCTCACCCATGCTCATGGCCTCGCCGGCAAACCCGGCGTAGTCGGCCAGGGTCACGGCACAGTCGGCCACCGGCACCTGCCAGGGGCCGACCATCTGGTCGCGGTGGCTCAAACCACCCACGGTGCGGTCGCCAATGGTGATGAGAAAGCGCTTGGACGCCACAGTGGGGTGGCTCAGCACGGCGATCGCGGCGTCCTGCAGCTTCACGCCGGTCAGGTCCAGCGGCTGGAAGCGGCGTGCCACCGTCTTCACATCCCGATGCATCTTGGGCGGCTTGCCCAAGAGGACATCCATGGGCATGTTGACCGGGCTTTGCTGCCCGTCGTCTGCCAGAACCAGCTGCCGGTCCTCGGTCGCCACACCGACGACGGCAAACGGGCAGCGCTCCCGCTCGCAGAAGCTGCGGAACAGCTCCAGCGATTCGGGCGCGATGGCCATCACGTAGCGTTCCTGGCTCTCGTTGCACCAGATCTCGCGGGGCGACATGCCGGACTCTTCCAGCGGCACGGCCCTCAAGTCAAAGCGGGCGCCGCGGCCGGCGTCGTTGGTCAGCTCGGGGAAAGCATTGCTCAGGCCGCCGGCGCCCACATCGTGGATCGCCAGGATGGGGTTGGCCTCGCCCTGCGCCCAGCAGTGGTTGATGACCTCCTGGGCACGACGCTCGATCTCCGGATTGCCGCGTTGCACCGAGTCAAAGTCCAGCTCGGCCGCGTTGGCGCCGGTGGCCATGGAGCTGGCCGCGCTGCCGCCCATGCCGATGCGCATGCCCGGGCCGCCCAGCTGGACCAGCAGCGAGCCGGCGGGGAATTCGATCTTCTTCGTCAGCCGCGCGTCGATTTGCCCCAAGCCGCCCGCAATCATGATGGGCTTGTGGTAGCCGCGCTGCACCGTGTCCACATCGCTGGCCACAGCCTGCTCGTATTCGCGGAAGTACCCCAGCAGGTTGGGACGGCCGAACTCGTTGTTGAAGGCGGCGCCACCCAGCGGGCCTTCGGTCATGATCTGCAGCGGGCTGGCGATATGCCCGGGCTTGCCGCCCGGCGCATCCGACCAGCCGCCCCAGAGCTTGGACACGGTAAAGCCGGTCAGGCCCGCCTTGGGCTTGCTGCCCCGGCCGGTGGCGCCCTCGTCGCGGATCTCGCCACCTGCACCGGTGCTGGCGCCGGGGAAGGGGCTGATCGCGGTGGGGTGGTTGTGGGTCTCCACCTTCATCAGGACATGGGCCGTTTCGCTATGTTTTTGATAGCGGTTCAGGTCCATTCCACGGGGGCTGGAGGCCGATTTGGCCATGAAACGCTCGATCGGGCCCCCTTCCATCACCGAGGCGTTGTCCGAATAGGCCACCACCATGTGCTGCGGGCTGGTCTGGTGGGTGTGGCGGATCATCCCGAACAGGCTCTTGTCCTGCGCCATGCCGTCGATGGTGAAGCTGGCATTGAAGATCTTGTGGCGGCAGTGCTCGCTGTTGGCCTGCGCAAACATCATCAGTTCCACATCGGTGGGGTTGCGCCTGAGGCCCTGGAATGCGTTGACCAGGTAGTCGATCTCGTCGTCGGCCAGCGCCAGGCCAAAGGTCTGGTTGGCCGCCTCCAGCGCGGCGCGCCCGCCGCCCAGCACGTCCACATGGGCCATGGGCGCGGGCTGCAGCTCGGTAAAGAGGTGTTGCGCCTGCGCACGACCTTCGAGAACGCTTTCCGTCATTCGGTCGTGCAAAAGCGCGGCGATGGCGGCCCGCTGGCTGGCGTCCAGCGCCGGCTTGCCGCCCAGCAATCCGCCCTTGAGGGTCAGCCGGTATTCGGTGATGCGCTCGACCCTGCGCAACGCAATGCCGCAGTTGTGGGCAATGTCGGTGGCCTTGCTGGCCCAGGGCGAAACGGTGCCCAGTCGAGGCGTCACCACAAACAGTTCGCCCGCCTGGGGCCCGCTGTAGGGGTCACCGTAGACCAGCAGCGCGGCCAGGCGCTCCTGCTCGGCGCTGGACAAGGGGTGGTCGGTTGCGACCAGATGCACGAATCGAGCGTCGACCGCTGCGACTTTCCCCTCGACCGCCTGCAGGCGCGGCAGGAGTTGCTGGGCCCGGAACGCGCTGAGCGCGTTGCCGCCTTCGAACGGGGTGGTGTGCAGGGTCACGTGGTGGCCTTGAGGTTTGCCGGCGCCGCGCTGAATGGGCGACTCCGTGAAAACCCTCAATTCTACGGGCAGGGAAATCGTGGCCCTGAGATAATCACGCCCCATGAGCATCACCTACAAAGACGCAGAAGGCGTCCAGGGCATGCGCACCGCGGGCCGCCTGGCCTCCGAGGTGCTCGACTACCTGACCCCCCACGTCAAGCCCGGCATCACCACCGCCGAACTGGACCGCCTGGCGCACATCTACATGACCCAGGTGCAGGGCACCATTCCCGCGCCGCTGAACTACCAGCCACCGGGCTACACCCCCTACCCCAAGTCGATCTGCACCTCGGTCAACCATGTGGTCTGCCACGGCATCCCCAACGACAAGCCCCTGCGCAAGGGCGACGCGCTGAACATCGACATCACCGTCATCAAGGACGGCTGGCACGGCGACACCAGCCGCATGTTCCTGGTGGGCGAGACCTCCATCGCCGCCAAACGCCTGTGCGCCCTGACCTACGACGCGATGTGGCATGGCATCGTGCAGGTCAAGCCCGGCGCCCGGCTTGGCGACATCGGCTGGGCCATCCAGAAGTTCGCCGAGAGCAACGGTTTTTCCGTGGTGCGCGAGTTCTGCGGCCACGGCATCGGGCGCACCTTCCACGAGGAGCCGCAGGTCCTGCACTACGGCAAGCCCGGCACCCTGGACGAGCTCAAGCCCGGCATGACCTTCACCATCGAACCCATGATCAATGCCGGGCGCAAGGACATCAAGGAGATGGGCGACGGCTGGACCATCGTGACCAAGGACCATTCGCTGTCGGCCCAGTGGGAGCACACCGTGCTGGTCACCGAAACCGGCTGGGAAGTGCTGACGCAGTCCGCCGGCAGCCCGCCGCCGCCGCCGTTCGTGCATTCATGAGCAATGCGTTGCGCGAGTCCTACCGCGCGAACCGCTCGCAGTGGCTGCAAAAGCTGCAGACCTGCGGCGCCAGCGCCCGCGGCGTGCGCTCCGTGCTGCAGTCGCTCGCCCGGGAAGCCGACACCACCCTGACCGCCCTGTGGCGCGCCGCCGGATTGCCCGCAGGCTGCGCCCTGGTGGCCGTGGGCGGCTTTGGCCGCGGCGAGCTGTTCCCGCATTCGGACGTGGACGTGCTGCTGCTGCTGCCCGACCACCTGGCACCCGACAACGACCCGGCCCTCAAGCAGCAGCTGGAGTCGTTCATCGGCAGCTGCTGGGACACCGGGCTGGAGATCGGCTCCAGCGTGCGCAGCGTGAGCGAGTGCGTGGCCGAGGCCGCGCGCGACGTGACGGTGCAAACCTCGCTGCTGGAGTCGCGCCTGGTCACGGGCCACCGGCCGCTGTATGCGCAGTTCCGCCGGCGCTTCAAGGCCGCGCTGGACCCGCGCGCCTTCTTTGTGGCCAAGACGCTGGAGCTGCGCCAGCGCCACACCAAGTACGAGGACACACCCTATTCCCTGGAGCCCAACTGCAAGGAGTCGCCCGGCGGCCTGCGCGACCTGCAGGTCATCCTGTGGGTGGCCAAGGCGGCGGGCTACGGCAAGAGCTGGGACGAACTGGCGCGCCGCGGCCTGGCCACACCGCTCGAGGCGCGCCAGATCAAGCGCAACGAGGCGCTGCTGAGCCTGATCCGCGCCCGGCTGCACCTGCTGGCGCAGCGCCGCGAGGACCGGCTGATCTTTGACCTGCAGACGGCGGTGGCGGAATCCTTTGGCTTCACCGCGCAATCAGGCGCCACTGGCGCGGGAGCCCGCCCGCTGCCTGTCAGGGCCAGTGAGGCCCTGATGAAGCGCTACTACTGGGCCGCCAAGGCGGTGACCCAGCTCAACCAGATCCTGCTGCTGAACATCGAGGCACGGCTGAACCCCAGCACGCACGAGCCGCGCCCGATCAACGAGCGCTTCAGCGAGAAGGCGGGCATGATCGAGGTCGCCAGCGACGACCTGTACCTGCGCAAGCCGCACGCCGTGCTGGAAACCTTCCTGCTGTACCAGACCACGGTGGGCCTCAAGGGCCTGTCGGCGCGCACCCTGCGTGCCCTGTACAACGCCCGGGGCGTGATGGATGCAAGGTTCCGCAACGACCCGGTCAACCACCGCACCTTCCTGGACATCCTGCAGCAGCCCGAGGGCATCACGCATGCCATGCGGCTGATGAACCAGACCTCGGTGCTGGGGCGCTACCTGTGGGTGTTCCGCCGCATCGTGGGGCAGATGCAGCACGACCTGTTCCACGTCTACACGGTGGACCAGCACATCCTGATGGTGCTGCGCAACGTGCGCCGCTTCTTCATCGTGGAGCATTCCCACGAGTACCCGTTCTGCTCGCAGCTGGCCGGCGGCTGGGACAAGCCGTGGATCCTGTATGCGGCGGCGCTGTTCCACGACATCGCCAAGGGGCGCGGAGGTGACCACTCGGTGCTGGGCGGGCGCGATGTGCGCCGCTTCTGCCGGGTGCACGGCATCGAACGCGAGGACGCACGGCTGATCGAGTTCCTGGTCAACGAACACCTGACGATGAGCCGCATTGCCCAGAAGGAAGACCTGAGCAACCCGGACGTGATCGCTGCGTTCGCGCGGCGCGTGGGCAACGAGCGCTACCTCACTGCGCTGTACCTGCTGACGGTGGCCGACATCCGCGGCACCAGCCCCAAGGTCTGGAACGCCTGGAAGGGCAAGCTGCTGGAAGACCTGTACAAGTACACGCTGCGCACCCTGGGCGGACGCGCGCCCGATCCGGATGCCGAGGTGGAGGCACGCAAGCGCGAGGCGCTGGTGCAGCTGGCGCTCTTTGCCGAGCCGCACGAGGCGCACAAGGCGTTGTGGGACACGCTGGATGTGGGCTACTTCATGCGCCACGACGCCGGCGACATCGCCTGGCACGCCAAGCAGCTGTCGCGCCACGTGGGCTCGTCCGCGCCCATCGTGCGCGCCCGCATCTCGCCCGTGGGTGAAGGCCTGCAGGTGCTGGTGTACACACCCGACCAGGCCGACCTGTTCGCCCGCATCTGCGGATACTTTGACCAGGCTGGCTTCAGCATCCTGGACGCCAAGGTCCACACGGCGCGCAACGGCTGGGCGCTGGACACCTTCCAGGTCGTCACCTCGATGCTGCCCGAGCACTACCGCGAGTTCATCAACATGGTGGAGTCGGGCCTCTCGCAAACACTGGAGCAGGCGGGCGCCCTGCCCGCACCCAGCCGCGGGCGGGTGTCGCGGCGGGTCAGGAGCTTTCCCGTCGCGCCGCGGGTGGACCTCCGCCCCGACGAAAAAGCCCAGCGCTGGCTGCTCAGCATCTCCGCCAGCGACCGGGTGGGCCTGCTGTACGCCATCGCCCGCGTGCTGGCCCGCCACAAGATCAACCTTCAACTGGCCAAGGTCACGACGCTGGGCGAGCGCGTCGAAGACACCTTCCTGATCGACGGGCCCGAGCTGCAGCACAACCGCGCCCAGATCGCCATCGAGACGGAGCTTCTCGAAGCGTTGGCGTAAAATTCCGCCTGTCCTGCAAAGGACGTCCGCTAGGGGTGTTGTCCGGTTCCTCCGCAAGGAAGGCCCGGCGACTGAGAAAGTCCCTTTGAACCTGATTGAGGTAATCCTCGCGCAGGGAAGCAAGCTCTCCGGGCAGCGGGCCGACTCTCCGGCCCGCCCTGCAGTCCCGCAGCAAGCCGACCTGCCATTTCGTGAACAGAGCGACATGGCAAAACTGTCCCGATTTTTCAAGCCAAATTGGCCTATGGCCCCCGTCCCGTCTGCGTTATCCGCTATGCTTTTGATAGCATCGCAGGCCTCCGCGCAGACTCCGGCGCCCCAGCGCACCCTGCCCGCCGTGGAGGTGCGATCCGGTGGCGCAGCGGTGCCGCCGGACGTCGGCGGCTTTGGCGACGTGCCCGCCGCCGAGCTGCCGCTTTCGGTGCAGGTGCTGCCCGCGGCAAAGCTGCAGGCCGCGGGTGTGCGCACCCTGGCCGACATCACCCGGATGGACGCCTCCACCAGCGACGCCTACAACTCCGCCGGCTACTGGGATTTCCTCAGCGTGCGCGGCTTCACCCTGGACAACCGGTACAACTACCGCCGCGAGGGGCTGCCCATCAGCGCAGAAACATCCATCGCCCTGGACAACAAGGAGCGCATCGAACTGCTCAAAGGCACCAGCGGCATACAGGCCGGCACCAGCGCGCCCGGCGGCCTGGTGAACTACGTGGTCAAACGCCCCACCAACCGTCCGCTGCGCGCGGCGCGGCTCGAAACGGGGGAACGCGGCAGTCTGCTGGGCGCGGTGGACCTGGGCGGGCGGTTCGGCGAGGCCGACCGCTTCGGCTACCGCCTCAACCTGGCGCACGAAAACCTCCGCCCGCTGCTGCGCAACGCCGACGGCTCGCGCTCGCTGGCCAGCCTGGCGATGGACTGGCGCCTGGGGCCGGACACGGTGATCGACGCCGAGGTCGAGTGGTCGCGCCGCTCGCAGCCCAGCCAGCCGGGCTTCAGCCTGCTGGGGGCCACACTGCCCGCGCCCGTGGACCCGCGCACCAACCTGAACAACCAGCCCTGGAGCCAGCCGGTGGTGTTTGGCGGCGTCACCGGCAGCGTGCGGCTGGAGCAGGCGCTCGGCTCGCAATGGCGCTGGACGGCGCAGGCCGGGACCCAGCGACTGCAGACCGACGACCGTGTGGCCTTCCCTTTTGGTCCCAACTACGCCGCCGACCACACCAGCTACGCGCCCAACGGGGACTATGACCTGTACGACTACCGCAGCGAGGGTGAGCGCCGCACACTTGGCGCGCTGCGCCTCGCGGTACACGGCAAGGTGGATACCGGGTTGCTGCGCCACGACATCGGGTTTGGCGTGTTGCGCAGCACCACGCGGGAACGCTACAACCGCCAGGCCTTCAACTACGTGGGCACGGGCAACGTGGGCACGCAGACGCCCTTCCCGGCGGACCCCTCGCTAACGGGCGAGAACACCAACCGCGACGAGGAAACCACCGAATTGTTCGCCCACGACCAGGTGCGCTGGCAGGCCTGGCGCTTCTGGGTGGGCGGACGGCACACCAAGCTGCAGCGCTCCAGCGTGCGCACCGATGGCACCCAGCCGGTGGCCTATCAACAGTCGCTGACCACGCCCTGGCTGGCGGTCTCGCGCGCCATCGGCCCGGCCCTGGTGTACGCCAGCGCCGGCAAAGGTGTGGAGTCGCGCGTGGTGCCCAACCTGCCCGCCTACGGCGCCGCCGCCGGCCAGCCACTGCCCGCGCTGCAAAGCCGGCAACTTGAGCTTGGCGTGCGCGGCGGCGACGAGGCGTTCAACTGGGGCCTGGCCTGGTTCAACATCGTGCGCCCGGCTGTCACCGACACGGGCGCCACCGTGCAGTTTGATGGCGACGCGCGCCACCGCGGTCTGGAAGCCCAGGCGCAGTCGCTCGCGGGGCCGTGGCGGCTGGAAGCCAGCGCCATGCTGCTGGACGCACAGCGCGGCGGCAGCACGCTCAACCCGCTGGTCAACGGGCTCAAACCCGTCAATGTACCTTCGCACACCCTGCGCGCCACAGCCGCGTACCGCGTGCCGTCCCAGCCCGGACTGGAGGTGGAAACCCGCCTGGTGCACGAAGGCACGCGTGCCGTGCTGCCCGACAACAGCGTGATGCTGCCGGCCTGGACACGGCTGGACGCGTCGGCCAGCTACCGGATGAAGAGCGCAGGCGCCGCCATGACCTGGCGGCTGGGCATCGACAACCTCACCGACCGGCGCTACTGGCGCGAGTCACCCCTGCAGTTCGGCCACGTGTACCTCTACCCCGGGGCTCCCCGCACCGTGCGCCTGTCGCTGGACGTGGCGCTCTGAACGGCGCTTCAAAAGAGGCCCGGAATCACGCTATAATCTGAGGCTTGTTCCTCGATAGCTCAGTCGGTAGAGCGCCGGACTGTTAATCCGTAGGTCCCTGGTTCGAGCCCAGGTCGAGGAGCCAACAACACAACGAAAAAGCCTGCCAGGAATGGCGGGCTTTTTTCATGGGCGATCGGGTCTCCGCTGGTGCCAGCTGGCGCGCCGCCGTGAGGCGGCCACCATCCGGCACGGCCAGGTTCACGGCGTGCAGGTCTGGCCTTCGACGACGATCGTGGTGGAGTTCTTCGTCTTGTCCTCGTCTTCGGTGTTCTCTTCGACGATGGTATCCAGCGCGTCGTTGATGGCATCCACCGTCGTCGCGGTCTGGTCATTGCCCGTGATGATCGGGATCTGCGAGCCGCCACCCAGAACGCCCGATTCCGTCGTGCCGTTGCCCAAAGGCGGCAGCGACAACGCCACACAGCCGTTGCAAGACGGTGTGTTGGTGGTGACGTCCCCGAAGTACGAACCGATCAGTGCGTCGGCGTCCGTGTTCACCCCGGCGGTGATGTTGATGGATGTACTGGCATCCACCACGATGTTGCCGTCGGAGATCAGTGCGGCATAGGCCCCGGGGCCGCTGCCACCGGTGATGTTGACCACCGGCGCCACCACCGAGGTGGGCGCGCCAAATGCACCGCGCGCCATGGCAAAGGCCCCTGTCTGGGTTCCGCCGATGAGACTGAATGTGCCGCCCGCCGTGATGCTGAGCGCGTTGCTGGACTGCACCCGCGCCGATGCGTCGAGCGCCGTGCCGCCTTCGATCACAAAATTGCCTGCCGCGTTGATGCTGACACTGCTGCCCAGCACCTCGGTGACGGCGTTGTCCACATTGCCGCCCTTGATGGTGATGTCCTGGCCAATGAGCAACAGCGAGTTGGTGCCGTACACGCCCGCCGCGCCGCCCGGGCGTCCGACATACAGGTTGCCCGAGCCCGAATCCACGGTGACATTGGCCCCCACGACGGTGGCCTCGATGGTGACTCCGTTGCCCTCCAGCAGCAGGTTGCCATTGGACGCCGCCGTGTTGGACACGCTCAGGCCGCCCGCAGATGTGACTGTGGCGTTGCCCAGCGCATCCAGGTTGGTCAGGCTGAGTGGGCCGGTGGCATTGAGGTACGCACCACCCGTGCTGGCCGTTATGTCGGCCGTACCGGCGGTGGTCTGGATGGCCTGCGCCGAGGTACCGATGGACGTGCCGCTCAGCACCAGCTGTGGCACATCCACCAGGGCGCCGGTGCTGGTGATGGCACCCGTGGCGTTGAGCGTGAACACGCCGGCGGAATCGATCGAGTCGATCAGCAGCGCGCCCTTGTGCTCCACGGCGGTGGTGCCGCCCGAGCTGACCGACAGCGTGCCCAGCTGGTTGACACCGGGCAGCGAGACACCGCCGCTGCCGGCCGTGAACGATGCCTGGGCCGCATTGAGTGTGGCGCCGCCCGTGATGCCATTGGCGGTGGCGTCCAGTGTGCCGGTAGCCGTGCCCTGGATGCCCATGGTGCCCAGCGAGTCCAGATGCACGTTCTTGCCGCTGAACTGCACCTGCGGCAAGGTGTTGCCCGCGTTGTCCAGGGTGATGTTCTGGCCAGGTGCAGAGAAGCTGGACGAGGTGCCCGCCGTCAGCGCGCCAGACTGGGTGATCGCGCCCGCCGCGACGACGTCGATGACATCGGCATTGATTTGCGGCAGCACGAGGCCCGAGGTGCTGTAGTTCAACACCACGGCGCCACTGGCCAGGATGGGCCCGCCCAGCGTGCCGCCGGCGGCGTTGTGGTAGGTGATGTCGGTGTAGGTGCCGGGGCCCGCCGTCGCGAACGTGGTCGCACCGGAAACGGTGGTCGAGAGCAGGTCCGCGGTGGTCCCTGCCGTGTGGGCCGTCACCAGCAGCGAGCCCGCGCTCAACGTGCCGCTGTTCTCGATAAGGTTGCCGCCCTTGATTTCGACCGCACCGGATGCCGTGCCACCGATGGAGAGGCTGTCCGCGTCGTGCACTTTCAGGCTGGCGGCGTTGAAGGTCAACTGGTTGAAGTTGACCACGTTGCCGGTGAAGTCCACCAGCTGGCCAGCCGCATTGACGTTGACCGTGTCCGCGCCGAGTGTGCCGCTGAGCGTGACCTGTCCGGCGGAAGTGAGCTCCAGGTGCCCTGCGAGGTTCCCCGACAGCGCCACAGCACCGGAAGAATTGAGCGTCGCACCCGACGAGGCGTTGTACATCGCCACATCACCAAAGCTGCTGGCAATGGAGAGCGATATCGCGTTGCCGGCGTCCAGGTAGGTCAGTCCGGTGACGCTGATTGCGGCCGACTGGCCAATGTTGCCGGTGGCGGTGATGGTCAGCGGGCCGGAGACACTCAGGCTGCCCAAGGTGACGTCCTGTGCGACCAGCTCCAGTGAGTCGGTGCTGCCCTGGACCGTCAGGGCCGAGGTGTCGGTGATCTGGGTGGCGCCGGTACCGTTGAGCGTAACCGTACCGTTGAGATTGTTGGCTACGTTGGTGAGGGTCACACCAGCACCACCATCTGACAACACCAGCGGCCCCTGCACCGTGATCGGCGCGCTCTGCGTGATGGGGCCACCAGTGGACAGCGTGGCACCCGCATTGGGCAGGTTGAATCCAGCGAGATCCAGCGCGCCAGAATTGGAAATGGTCACCGCGCCCGCCCCCGTCTGGGCGACGCTGGCCACGGGCGTGCTCAGGTCGATATCGATGCCCGAGGTCGCACTCAGCTTGACCGCGCCCGATGCCGTCACGTTGACTGCGGCGCCGTTGCCGTCAACCAGCGCACCGCTGGAGGCAGTCAAGGTCACGTTGGTGGCACCCAGCGCACCCACCGACAGGTTGCCAGACTGCTGGGTGATGTCGATGTTGTTGAAGCCCGTGCCGATGGTGCCGCCGCTGTGCGCAAACGCCTGGCTCACGGTGAGGTCACCGCTGCCGTTGAGCTGGCCGGAGGTGACAGCCAGGTCTGGCGTGGTGAGCGCTCCGTCAACCACCAGCGTGCCGCCGGACACGCGGGTTTGCGACCCGGCGCCGCGCGTGACGGTACCGGCCACGGTGACATTGCCCGCAGACACGTCCCAAACGCCACCACTGACATTGGCGCCGGCCGCGAGCGTTGACGTACCGCTGCCCAGGCTCAGCGTCTTGCCGCTGGCCACATTGAAGGTACCCGTCTGCACGCCCACCGCACCCAGCGTCGTGACCGCCGGGGCTGTGGCACCGATGCTGATGGCGCCGTCGTTGGTGAGCTGTCCGTTCACCAGCGAACCGCCGGTGAGCGCCAGCGTGCTGCCCGAAGACACCGTCAGCGAATTGTTCACGTCCAGCGTGCCCGCCGCCACGAGCAGGTTGCCGCCACCCAGTGTGGTTGGGCCCGACGTGGAGAGCATGCCGCCATTGAGCGTGCGCGAGCCGGCGCCGGCCAGCAGCAAATTGCCGGTGGACAGCGTGCCGCTGCCCGTCATCGTGCCGGACAGCCAGTCCAGTGCGCCCAGGTTGAGCGCCGCCGCAGGCCCGGTGAGCGTGCCGCCCGCCAGCGCCACTGTGCCGGACAGCGTGGAAGCCGTGGGCAGCACCAGGTTGCCGCCGGTGACCAGGAAGGTGTCGTCGCTGCCCAGCGTCAGGCCCGCCAGGCCCGAAGCGCCGCTGGCAAGGGTGACCGTTTGCCCGCCGGTGGGGCTGACCACGGCGAACTCGTTGGTGATCGGGGCGTGGCCGCGGCTCCAGTCGCCGGCAGTTGTCCACAAGCCACTGGTGCCAATCCAGCTGTTCGTCACTACGGTGGGCGTGATGCGCAGCGCGCCGCCTGAAGGTGCCGTGGTGCTTGCGTCGAGAACGACGCCGCCGATCGAGTGGCTCAGGGTCGGCAGGCTGCCGGAGACGGCGCCGCCATACGTGCCGATGTCAAAGGTGTCACCGGCGCCAATGAAGGGCGTCAGTTCGGTCAGCGCAAGCGTGCCGCCTGCCACCACGTCGCCGCTGACGGTGATGCGGTCGTAGCTGGACGTGGACGCAAGGTCGATTTGGGCTGTACCCCCCGTCAGGTCTGCGTTACCTGCTATCGAAAGTGTAGCAACCGAGCCCGCGCCGCCGGGGCTGAGCGTGCCGGTGTTGAACACCGTGCCGGTGCCCACCGAAAGCTTGCCGCTGCCGGTCAGCACACCGGAGTTGGTGATGTTGGCGTTGCCCGTGGCGATGGTGGAGCTGTTGAGCTGCAACAGGCCAGCGTTGCTGACGGTACCACCCGCGCCGCTGAAAGACACACCTGCCGCGCCGCTGTGGCCCACCGTGAGCGTGCCGCCGGACTGGTTGTTCAGCGCAGCGCCGCCCGAGAGGACCAGCACGTCGCCCGCACCAATGGCAATGCTGCCGGTGTTGTTCCAGGCGCGGCCGTCCAGTTGCGCCGTGCCGCCAAGTTCTGTCAGGCCCGCGGTGTTGAGTTGACCGGTACCGGTGACCGTTCCGCTGTTCCAGCCAAAGTGGCTGGTGACCGCCACGTTGCCACTGCCCGCCAGTGTGCCGCCGGACTGGCTCAGGCTGGCGACCGTCAGGGCGGCGTTGGCGTTGAGCTGTCCGCCGGAAATGCTGACGCTGCCCACGCTGTAGGGCCCGGCGCCGTTCAGGTTGAACTGGCCGACTCCAAGTTCCAGTTCTGCCGGATTGAAGGTGCCCGCGACGTTGACGGTGGGCGCATCGATGGTCTGCACAAACTTGCCAGCGCCGCCGATCGAGCTGGCCGCCGCGAAGGTGTGCGTGTCGGTGTCGCGCACCCGCAGCGTGGCACCCGAGGCAATGTTGAAGCTGCCGGTGTGGGTGGCCCCCACATGCAGGTCCAGGTTGGAAGCGTCGATGTTGACCGTGCCCTGGTTGATGAATTTCGCATCCAGAGTGACGTCAAACGCCCCCGTGCTGCTGGTCACCGTGAACACTCCACCCGAAGCGTTGAGCAGCGTACCTGAGCCGCTAAGGCCGTCGGTGAATCCGTCCAACCACGTGATGTCGAATTTACCGCCAGACATGTTGGTCAGCGTGGCACCCGAGATGTCCAGGTTGCCGGCGTCCCAATCGATGGTGCCGGCGTTGAACAGGTTGCGTCCCAGCGTCATAGTGCCCACGCTGGACATGCTGACTTGGCCGCCGGCGCCCACGCCCAGCGTGCCCGCGCCGGTGATGGTGCCGCCCTGCCAATCAAGCAGGCCGCCCACGTTCAGGTTGCCCGCACCGGTGATGGTGCCGCCCGTCAGCAGGTAGCTGCCCGCGAAGGCCAAGTCCTGGTTAAGGGTCACGGTGCCCGCGGTCTGCTCCACCTGCACGGCCGCTGGCAGTGCGGCCGAGGCGTTGACGTTCAGGTTGTAGCCGTTGGCGTAAACCTTGGCCGTGCCGCTGACCACGGAGATCACGGCGCCGCTTTCGATTTCGACCGTCGCCGTTCCGCCGCCCAGGGTGTAGTAGCCCTTGATCGCGGTGCCGTTGGACATGTTCAGCGTCCCCGACAGGTTGAGTGTCGAGCCGGTCTCGTCAAAGTCCAGGTTGCCGCTGAGCAGGTTGGTGGTGCCGCCCAGGTTGGCCACGCTGGGGTACAGGCTGTTGGAGCCGCTGGCCGCATTCAGGTTGAGCACGGAGCCGGCCGACGTGTTGAAGGTGCCTGTGCCCGTGATGTCGTCGCCGACGCCAGACACCAGGACGTTCATCACGGCACCGCTGTTCAAGTTGAACGTGCCGTTGACGACCAGGTCGCCCGAGTTGTAGTTCACCGTTCCGCCATTGACGTTCCAGGTGCGGCCTGACAACGTGGTGCTGACACCGGAGACCGAGACCGCGCCGGTGGTGTTGAGCGCCCCGCTGCCGGTCACCGTGCCACCCGACCAGTTGAAGGTGCCCGCGACGCCCAGGTCGCCGGCCCCCGCAAGCGCGCCGCCCGACAGGTTCAGGGTCGCGCCGGCTCCGATGCTGGAAGTCTGGCCCGGCGACAGCGTGCCGCCGCTGATGGCGAGCAGGTCGTCACCCGGCATGCTCAGGCTGCGCACCGACTGTGTGCCGCTGCCGAGATTGACCGTCTGTGTGCCCAGCGGGTCGATCAGCACGTCTTCCAGCGCGTTGGGCACGTGCCCGCGCGTCCAGTTGCCGGCGGTGGTCCAGCTGCCGCTGACGTTGTCCATCCACGCGTTGGTCACGCTGGTGGGCGCAAGCTGCAGGACGGCGCCCGGGGCGGTCAGGCCCAGTGACACGCCACCGATGGCGTAGTTCAGCGCGGGTGTGCTGCCGCTGAGCGATCCGCCAAAGCCGACGATGTCGAAGGTGTCTCCGCCGCCGATGAACGCCGACGTTTCGGTGATGTTGAAGGTGCCGCCCTTGACCAGGTTGCCCGTGACGTTGATGCGGTCGTACACCGTGGTGGATTGGAGGTCAAAATCGGCTGTACCCCCCGTCAAATCTAGGTTACCTGCTATCGAAAGTGTAGCAACCGACCCCGCGCCGCCGGGGCTGAGCGTACCGCCCGCCGCATTGGCCAGGGTGTTGGAACCCACATTGACCGTGCCCGCGCCGCTGATGAGGCCCGCGTTGGTGAAGCCGCCGCTGACCTTGAGGGACTTGCCGGAGCTGATGCCAACCGAACCACCCTGGGTAAAGCTGCCGTCGACGACGAGCATGTCGCCCGCCACGTTGAGCACGCCGCTGTTGTCAAACGCGATGTTGGCTCCGACCGAAGCGGTGCCCGAGCCGGTGTACTCCGCCAGGCCCGCATTATTGATCTGGCCGCCGGCCCCGGTGACCGCCGCGTGCGTTGAATTGCCCGAGATCGTCAGCGTGGCCCCGGAGAGCACGTCCACCGTCGATGAGCCAGACAGGTTGAGCACGCCATTGTTGGCGCCGTCGCCGATGCGCAGCTTGCCGCCGGACTGCACGGTGTAGGCCGAACCGCCCGTCAGGTCCATCAGGCCGCGGACATCCACACCACCGGCGATCGTTGCCGTGCCGCCCGTTTGCGCCAGCGTGGTTCCGCTGTTGACGGTGACGGTACCCGCCAGCGATGTGGTCTTGCTGCCGTCAATGGTCAGCGAGCCGCCCACCAGGTGCAGCGTGTTGTTGGCGCTGAGCGAAACGCCCCCCGCGTACTGCGCGCCGCTGGAGATGGTGACCGTGTTGGACCCGCCCTGCGTGATGTAGACCTGCTCGGCGGCAAACGGCGTGTGGTTCAGCGACCAGTTGCCCGCCGTGCCCCAGAAGCCCGTGCCGCCCGTCCAGTAGTTGTCCTGGGCGATGGCGCGCATGCGCAGCGCATCGAAGGGCACAGTGATGAAGCTGCCGTCGAAGCTGACCGAAGGCACAAACGTGGGCAGCGTGCCACCCACAGTGCCGCCGGTGGAGCGGATGATGTCGAACGTGTCGTTGGGGTTGTAGGTGGCGCCAGCCAGGTCGGCCACATCGATGTTGACCGCTGCGGCCGTGAAGGCGTCGCCGCTCACGTGGATCTGGTCGTAGGTGGAGGTGTTGAGCAGCTCCTGCTTGATCGAGCCGCCCACCAGGTCCAGGTCGCCGTTGATGGTCAGCGTGCCCGCCGCGCCTGAGCCGCCCGCACTCAGCGTGCCGCCGGCCTCATTGAACAAGGTGACGCCCGAACCGCCCAGGTCAAGCGTTCCGTTGCCCTGGATCAGGCCATAGTTGCTCAGGTCCATTCCGTTGGTGGACAGCACCGCACCCGATGCCACCTGGATCGTGCCCAGGTTCTGCATGCCGTCGAATTCGTCAACGCGCAGGGTGCCCGTCAGGACATCCAGCGTGCCGCCACTGTTGTTGGCCAGTGCGACCTGGATCGCCGACACGCCGGTGGCCGTCTGCTTGCGGATCAGCCCGTCGTTGACCACCAGGTTGCTGCCCACGCCATTGGTGGTGATGTCGGCATCGGTGTTGAAAGTCAACGAACCGCCGGTCACGTGCAGCGTGCTGCCGCTGTCCAGACGGATGTCGCCCGCACCGTTGACCTGGATGCCGCCAGACGTCAGCGAGCTGTTCTCGATGGTGAAGTTGCCCGAGTTGTTCAGGAACACCGACGGAACGGTGAGGCCGCTTCCTGTAGCCAGCGTGGCATTGCCCGCCGTCAGTGAAATGGCCTGGATGTTGGCTGCCGTGCCCTGCACCCGCGTGTCGTCCGCCAGCGTCAGCTGGCCCAGCTGCACGCCCAGCGTGCCAGTGGAGTTGACCACCAGCGTGCCGGCGTTCACCTTGGTGTTGGTGACCTGGTAGTCCACATCCACGCCGGTGACCGTCAGGAACTTGCCCGCGGCGTCCTGCAGCACGGTGGCGCTGCTGGCGAAGACCTCGCCAGCCAGGGTGAAGTCGTCGGTGAAGCGCAGTGTCTGGCCGGAACCCACGTTCAGGCGCGCGCCAGGCTGGTTGACGCCGCCGCCGGCCATCGTCAGCGTCAGGCCGGTGCCGTTGGTGGACAGCGTGCCCCCCGTCAGATTCTCGACCCGGACTTCGGCCGTGGGGGTGGTTCCCGTTTGCAACGTGAGGTTGACCTTGCCTTCATTGCGCAGCTTGCTGCCCGCGCCAACTTCGTCAAACAGGGCTACTGCGTTGGAGGTGCTGTTCAACTGGCCAGAGCTGGCGACATGAAGGGTGCCGCCGTTGAATCGCACCAGGTCGCTGCCGGCAATCGTGGCCGTGCCGGCGATGCTCAACACGCCGGCGAGCGTCGGCGTTCCGCCCAGCGAGGCATTGCCCCCGCTTTGCAGCGTTACGCCTCCCGTGCCAGCCAGTGTGCCGGTCCCCGCCAGGTTCAGCTGGCTGGACACATTCAGGCTCGATGCGCCCGAAAGCAGGTAGTTGCCTGTGGTGGCCAGCGTTCCCACGGTGACGACACCGCCAGTGGACACACCCAACTCCCCTGCCACATTGACCGGGCCGCTCAGCGTCAGTGCCGACCCGGCATTGAACATGCCATGCGCGCCTGCGCCGATGCTCAGGGTCCCGTTGCCGCTGAGGCCACTGCCGGAGTTGAAGTCCAGTTGCCCCGACTTGATGGACAAGACGCCTGCGTCAACAGACACGTTGCTGCCGACCGACTGCGTCGCGCCGTTGTCCACCACCAGGCTGGCGCCGTTGACCTTGACGGTACCAGCGTTGGCCACGGCAAAGCTCGAGCCCCCGGCAAACGTCTGGGTGCCGCCGGTGGCCGACAGCACGCCCGTGCCCAGCACGCCGCTGGTGCCGCCAGAGAAAGTGCGGTTACCGCCTTCCAGGGCCAGCGTGCTTCCGCTGGCCAGCGTGTAGTTGCCTGTGTCGGTGCTGGTGCCATTGAGGCGCAGCGTGCCGCCGTTGATCTGTGCCGAGGCGCCGGCATTGTGGTCAAAGCCGGAACCAATGAGCACACTGCCCGCGCCGGTCTTGATGATGGTCGCGTCGTTGCTGAGCTGCCCGGAACCGGAGGTAAACGTGCCCGAAGACCCGTTCAGGTTGATGGTGCCCTGGTTCAGGAAGGTCTTGCCTGCGCTGATCACCACGCGGCCGGTTCCTGTGTCGTTCCAGTCGATGGTGGCGCCGGAGGAGTTGGACCATCCGCGGTCAAGGCTGCGCGGCGCGCTGGCGCCCAGGTAGGTGCTCGATCCGGAGGTCGTGCTCAGCAGGCCAGCGCCGGTGAAGGTGCCCCCGTCCCAATAGAACTCGCTTCCGCCGAAGAACACGACATTGCCGGCCCCGCTCACCGTCCCGCTGAGCATGGTGAAGGTGCTGCCACTGCTGCCCAGCACGTTGCCATCCGACACAAACGTGCCGCCGTTGACCTTGATCTCGCCGCTGTTGCCTGTGCCAGCCGTGTTGTGCAATGCACCACCGCTGACTTCGACAACACCCGTGCTGCCGATATTGATGCCACCGACGCCCGCGGTCAGCGTGTTCGAGCTGATGTGCAGTTCATCGTCCACCGTGATGGATCGTGCGGCAGCGGCCGAACCACTGACAGTGACCACCGGGTCTGCCGACCCGCGGCTGATCACCACGTCCTGGCTGGCCGTGGGGTGCCGCGCGTCCAGTTGCCCGCCGTGCTCCAGGAGCCGTCCACGTCGGAGTTCCAGTTGTTGGTGACCGACGTCACGCTCAAGCGCAGCGCGTTGGCCGTGGGCGTGCTCGTCATGCCCACGTCCATCGGGGCAGACAGCGTCCCGATAAAGTTGGTGGACGCACCGGTGTACTGCACCACATCCAGGTTGTTGCCCACTTCCAGCACGGGCGAGAGTTCCAGGACGTTGACGGTGCCCAGCGCCACGTTGGCGTTGGTGCCCGTGGCCACGATCTTGTCGTAGCTGGCTGCGCTGGCCACATCAATGTCGATCACGCCGGTCGCGGAGTTGACAAAACCCGTGGCGTTGGAGCTGTTGACCGTCAGAGTTCCTACGGCACCTGCGCCACCGGGCTGCAGCGTGCCATTGTTGGTGAACACCTGGTTGCCCACATTGATGGCGCCAGCGCCGGCAATCAGGCCGTCGTTGGTGATGCCAAGGCCCGCACCCGCGACCAGCGTGGTGCCGCCGCCGATGGTGATGGTGCCGTCCTGCGTCAGGCCGGAGCTGGCCTTGAATTGCCCGGAGTTGATGAACAGCTTGGAGCCCGCAGCGTTGTTGACAACGGACTCGACGCCATTGGTCTCGGTGCTGTTGAAGTTGTAGACACCGCCGCTCTCGTTGCTCAGCGTGCTGACGCCGGCATGGGCGCCAAAGAAGTCCTGCACCGTGCTGGAGCCGTTCTGGTTGAAAGTGCCAGCGTTCTGGAAGATGGAGTTGTTCCCGTCCAGCATCAGGATGGCGCCGGAATTGAGGTTGAACGTCCCCTCGTTGCGCAGGGTGCGCGCGCCGACATCCAGGCCCGTGGAAACCGATGCGGTGGCCGTGTTCGCAATCGTGAACACGCCGGCACTGTCTGCCAGCGTGCCGTTGAGGGTCGCAGCACCGGTCACCGTCACGGGGTCAGCGCCGGCCAGCACCGAGAACGCCCCGTTGTTCATGTTGAACGTGCCCAGGCTGACGATGCCACCCGTGCTGAAGTTCAGCGAGGCCGAGCCGAGATTCAGCACACCGGGGCTGGTGAAGGTGCCGCTGAAGGTGTTGGTGCCGCCGTTCAGCGAGAGCGTGCCGCTGTTGCTGATGGACGAGCCGACGTTGAAGTCCCGCGTCACCGATCCGCCGAACCGCATCTCCTGCCCGGCGCCAATGTTGAAGGCTCCGGTGTGCGTGCCTGCCGAGTTGATCACCAGCGCCCGGATGTCGGTGGCCGAAGCGATTTCGACGGTGCCGGAGTTGTCGAACACGGCGGTGCCGATCACCATCGACTCACCGGTATTGGTGGAGGTGAAGTTCTGGCGCATCGTGCCGGCGTTGGCCAGCGTGCCTGCGCCGGTGATCGTGTCCAGCACGCCCAGGTAGCTGGCGTTCAGGTTGAGGGTGCTGCCAAGCTCGTTGGTCACCGTGGTGCCTGCAGCAATGCCCAGTTGGCCCCCCACAAGGTCGAACCCACCCAGTATCGACCAGTTCCGGTTGCTGATGTTGTTGACGCCGCTGTAGGTCACCAGACCGGTGGTTGTGAGCGTCGTGCCAACACCGCCGTCGATGTGCCCGCCGGTGTGGTTGAAGGTGCCGGCCGTGATGTCGCCAGAGCCCTTGATCGTGCCATTGCTTTGCAGCAGGTTGGCGGTGTTGATGCTGGTGTTGAACACACTGTCGCCGCTGGTGGAGCCACCAGCGACGTTGATCGTGCCATCGGAGGATGGCTCAGAGTAGACCCCGCCGATGACAACTGAATTGGACGACGCCGGATTCAGGTGCAGGGTGCCGGCGTTGTTCTCGATCAGGCCGGACGAATTGAACGAATTCTGCAGGAACAGCGACTTGCCCGAACTGATGATGATCGTGCCGTCGCTGCTGCCACCGCCGGTGATCGACAGGTTGCGGTTGTTGACGTTGATCGTGCCGCTGTTGTCCAGCAAGGCCGTGATCTGCGCCGTGGCCGAACCCGAGTTGGCCAGGTTGATCGTGCCGCCACTGGCGTTGTCCAGCAGGCCTGCGCCGCCGATGCCAAAGGACGGGTCCGCAGTCAGGACGATAAAGCCGTTGTTCGTCAGCGTCTTGCCGGCGCCGATGTTGAACTGGTAGCCGACGTTGATCGTGCTGTCGTTGATCATGTTGCGGTTCAGCACCGCCGTCGACGAAGGCTCGATATTGGCCGTGGAGCCGCTGTTCAGGTAGATCGTGCCGCTGCCGGCCACTGCCCCACCCTGCATCTTGAGGAGACTGCCGCTGTTGAAATGGAAGTCGCCTCCGCCGGAGAGTTGCCCGCCGGTCATGCTGACCACGGCATCGGATCCAGCCGTCAGGTCGCCATTTCCGACAAACAGGTTGCCGCCGGATGTGGTCGTGAGCGTTTCATTCAGCGTGAGCGACAGCGCGCTGAAAGTCCCCCCGGACACGTTGATCGTGGGCGCGTTCCCGACGTTGATCACCACGTCCTCGTCGGCATTGGGCACATGCCCGCGCGACCAGTTGGCCGTGTTGTTCCACAACTCGCCCGCGTTGGTGTCCTTGGTCCAGTTGTTGGTCACGCCCGTGGCGTTGAGCTGGATGATGGCGTTGCTTCCACCCGTGGGCTGCGCGGTGTAGGCGGTGATGTCAGCGTCCAGCGACACCACAGAGGCAAAGCTGTTGGTCAGGTTGCCGGTGAAGGCGATGGCGTCAAAGCCCGTGCCGCCGGCGATGAAGGGCGTTCCGCTCTCCTTGACGCGCGCCGTACCACCCAGCGCGAGGTTGCCGCTGACATTGATTCGATCAGGCGAGCCATTGGCCCATTCGAAATCCAGCACTGAGCTGGATTGCAGGTCGAGGTTGCCGGCCACGGTGAGCGTGCCTATCGCAGACCCACCCCCCGGTGTCAGGGTACCCAGGTTGTTGAGGGTTGGCACGCTGATCGTGCCGCTGCCACTGATGGTGCCGGACGATGCGTTGTTGAAAGCGCCGCTCTGGATTGCCAGCGTACGCCCAGCGGCGATGAACATCGTGCCATTGTTGTCATTGGCATTGAAGGTCGTCACGTTGCCGCTGACCACATTGACCAGGCCGCTGTTGGACAGGCTGCCCGTGACGGTGGCTGAGCCGCCCACGCCCACCACGAGCGAAGCGCCGCTGGTGATTGACAGATCAGAGAAGGTTGTGTCGGCCTGCGCCGTGACGCCGCGGCCCGTCGCGACCGACATAGCGCCTCCGCCACCCGCAAGGCTGGCTGTTGCCTGCACCGTCAGGTCGTCATTGATCAGCAATCCAGACCCGCCAGACAGCGTGAAGGTGCCGCTCCCGGACAGCGTCACACCAGCTCCAGCCTTGTCGATGACCAACGTCCCGCCCGCCAGTGCGGCCAGGCGGAAGTCGTCGTCTCCGCTCAGGTTGGTGTCGATCAGCACGTTGGGTGCGGTGACGCGCACGATCTGCGAGCCCACCGGCGTGGCGATGCTGCCAAAGCTGGTGGCGACGTCCTGCGTGGACTTGAGGTAAATGCTTCCGCCGGTGTCCGCATTGGCGGTGCTGATGTCAATGGCATTGGCATCAAAGACGACCGCGTTGGCAAAAGAGCCAATGTCGCCGTGCGAGACAATTTTGAGGGTATCGCTGGCCACCAGGTGGGGGCTGGCTGCCGACACGACGCTCACGCCCGCGTCGGTGGTGTTGTCACCCGCCAGCAGCAGGAATTTTGCTGCCACCATCGTGCCGGTATTGGCCAGCGTGATGCCGCTGGAACTGCCCAGCGTGATGTTGTCGTTGGTGGCAAAGCCGCCTGCTCCCGTCAGCTCCAGGCCCGACGCGCCCACCAGCATGTTGCCGATGCGCACGTCCTGCGCCGTCCCGTCGGTGTTGATCGACTCCAGCTTCAGCGTGCCGGTGGAGTTGACATGAATGTCCCCCGCGCTGGCCGCGCCGGTGGATGCAACCCACAGTGAACCGGTGGTATTGATGTTGACCGGGAACGATGCGCTGCCCACGCCCACGCCCGAGAACACCACCCCACTGTTGCCTGCCGCAACCTGGATATCCAGATTGCTCGGGCTGACGATGTTGCCCGTCACCGATTCCAGCGAAACGCCTCCGGCCGAGTCCACAGCCGAAATCGCATTCGCACCGCTGTCGATCAGGATGTTGCCGTTGTTCTTGAGCCAGAACGTGCCGTTGCTGCCATTTGAAACGTCGGCGGACACCGACCCGCCGAAAAGGTTCGTCGCCGTGGACAGGTTTGCGGAGGCGGCGGTAACGCTCAAGTTGCCGGCGGTGATGACGCCCGCACCGGTTTGCGTCACGTTGCCCATGACGTTGATGTAGAGGTTGGCAGCGCCAAGATTGGACGTGCCGGCGAAGTGCACATCCTGGAACATCTGGCCACCCTCACCTTCGAGGAAGAAGTCGGTGTAGTTGGTGATGTGCGTCAGTTCGGTGCTGTCGATGGCCAGCTTGCCAGCGCTGGCCCCGCCAATCTCCACATTGCGACCGTCTGTGAGGGCCAGGAAAGTCATCGCCCGGCCCCCGGCATCGAGCGTGCCGTTGAGGGTCAGGTCGTCGGTCATGATCGAGATGCCCAAGTCACCGGCGGCCACCGTGGCCGGGCCGTTCACCGTGACGGTGGCTCCTCTCAGGTACACCGTCGAATCGGGCGTGCCACCACCGGCGCGCACATCGGCGGCGATCACCAGGTTCGCGCCGCTGCTGACTTCGATCGTCGCCTCGGACGCGGTGTTGATGCCCGTCACCCCGGCCACCGTGCCCACGGTCAAATCGGTGTCCGACGAAACGCGGAAGAAGCCGCCTGACTCCGTGGTCTCGCCCGCCACCAGCGGGATCTCGTTGCCCGGTTCGTTGAAGCTCACGTCGCCTTTGGCCTTGGCCATCAGGCCGCCCGTCAGCTTGAGGTAGCCGGTGCTGCCCTCCTGGTACACGTCATCGCCATAGACCGCAAACGTCTGTGGCCCGGTCACCGGCGCCACGTTGGTCTTGAACACCACGTCGCCGCCGTTCAGGCTGGCGTTGCCCAATTGCAGCGCGCCGCCGCGGAATTGCTCGATGTTGGCCGTGGTCACTTCCAGCGTATTGGCGGTGCCCGCAACGGTGGACAGGACGTGGATGTCGTTGGTTGCCGTCAGCGGCATCAGCGCCGCCGTGCCACCGGCACCCGCATCCACGATGCCGGTGAAGATGCCCAACACGTCCGTGGTGATCACCACGCCCGGGCCTGCTCCGGTGTAGCCGCTGGACAGCGTGCCGGCAACCCCCGAATCAATCACGCTGAAGATTGGGGCCGACACCAGCGCCTTGCCCGATGCCGCGTTCACCATCGCACCACCGTACACCGCCACCGAGCTGCCGGCGGCGGAGGTGGTCAGCATGATGTTGCCCGACTCGGACGTCACCTCACCGAACACATTGACATGGCCGGCGCTGCTGCTGATCTCCACATGACCCGATCCGGCGGCGTTGACATGCCCATCGCTGGAAACCTCCACGCCGCTGGCGCCCGTGAGCTTGATGCCCACGTCGCCCACATCGAGGTTGCCGGTGGAGCCGGTAAATTGCGTCAGCGTGCCGCCGCTGGAAATGTTGATGGTGCCGGTCTGGGCCGTGGGCACTTCCACGGTCACGGCACTGAGCGACAGGTCGGCGGCGGACGAGACCCACACGTTGTGGTCGCCGTGCACGCGCAGCGCGTCCGCAGTGCTGGTCAGATCCACCTTGATCGGCAAGGCCTGTGTGCCCACATCGGCCAGGTAGCCAAAACCGTTGCCAAACTGGGCCTTGTCTGCGGACACATGCGTGCCCGCATAACCAACAGCACCCACGATGACCGGCGCCGCAACGAAGATGCTGCCGCCACCACCGGTGGCCGTCAGCTGCGCCAGCGTGATCTGGCTCTCCGAGATCAGGTCGATCGACGCGCCGCTGCCCGTCACCGCCATCTGCGAGCCGTTGGCCATGTTGATGGCCTCGTTGCTGACTTCGATGTAGTCGGTGGCAGAGATGACTGCACCGCTGCCCATCGCCAGGGTACCGGTGACGATGTCTCCGGTGATGTAAACCTCGTAGCCTTCGATAGTGCCGCTGTTGAAGGCCAGCACTTCAGGCGCGTCGATATCGATGGTGCCGCCCGAACCAGTCGTTATCCAGGTGTTGTCGCCGTTCAGGCCGGCGGCACCGTCATTCGCGGAGGCAGTCGCACCGTTTTGCACCCCCGCAAAGCCGCCCGCGCCGCCCAGACCCGCGGCTCCAATCGCCCCGCCAACGGAGCGGATAACGCCACCGGAAATCTGGAAAGTACTTCCCGGGCCATTCATTCCGTAGATGGTGACTGTTCCGCCATCGCCGCCATAGCCGCCCACGCCGCCCATGCCGCCGTCGCCGCCATCGCCCGGCGCAAGGTTATAGAAGCCCTCTGCAAAGTCGCCCGACCCACCCATGCCACCGTTGCCGCCATTGCCGCCCACGCCGCCCACGCCGCCCACAGACTCCACGATGCCATTGATCACCAGGTGCTTGGCTTGCAGCAGGATGTTGCCCCCATTGCCACCAGTGCCGCCCGCACCACCATCCGCACCGCCCTCGCCCGCGTCACCCGGCGAAGGATTCAGCGCGTCAAACCCAGGGTTGCCTGCAAATCCGTTGCTGCCGTTGCCGCCCATCCCTCCGTACGACCCAATGGTGGCGGTGGCCGGCAGCGTCAGCGTGCCTGTGTTGGCGGTGAGTTCGACATAGCCACCGGAGCCGCCAGTCCCGCCAGAGAGCACATCAAGCCAACCCTGGGCAACCGCATTGCCGCCCTTGCCGCCACGCGAATAGATCTGCACATTGCCGCCGATGACAATGTCGGTGTCGGCGTAGAGATCGATATCGCCTCCGTTGCTGCCGGTCCTCCCGGAGCCACTGAGGCCAGTACCGCCCTTGCCCCCGGTGGAGCCAATCAACATTCCACTGGCAATGTTGATGCTGCCTCCGTTGGACCTCACACTGATCGCACCGCCAGTCTCGTTGCTTGGCCGGATCCCTTCGCCGTCATCGTCTTGCCCAATTGATTGCAGGTTACCGTTGATGTGCGAGTGCCCAGTGCCTCCGGACTGGCCCGCTTCAATGGTGATGTCACCACCATAGTTGGCGAAGATGTTGCCGCCCACCGTGACGTTGGTCTTTGCGTACAGGAACACAGAGCCGCCATCTGAGGTGATGTTGGCCGTGGTGACGCTGCCGTTCTGCGAATTAGCGTACACGTCGCCCCACGATGTGGTGCTGCCCATCACGATGTTGCCACCGGATGCGCCGGCCATCAGGGTGACGGAGCCTGCATCGGAAATGGAGCCGGAGACGAGGCCACCGCTTGCAGCGCTCATCGATACCTCGGCGCCGTTGGCCAACAGGCTGCCATTCAGGTTGATGCCGTCGGTCGCCGTGATGTCCACGTTGTACCCGTACGATGTGAACATCGCGCCCGCCGCCGAAGAGACGCTCCCGCCGGAGATGTCGAGATCGCCATGCGCGGTGATGGACACCCCGCTGCCAAAGTGGATAGGGCCGTAGCCGGACTGGCCGGTGATGGAGACGTATCCCGCCTCGATGGACCCGCTGTTGAAGGTCAGTCCCTCGGCGGCGTCGATGCTCACGCTGCCTCGAGAGCCTTCATACCCTGTGCCTCCGTCGCTCCCGTCAAAACCAGCCGATGCGCTGCCCAGAGTCGATCCGTTCGGATTGCCAGCCGCCCCGCCGAAACCTTTTGAGCCTGCGGTGCCCGCTGCGCCGCCAGCAGAGCGAATGGTGGCACCGTTGACCGTGAAGACCGGAGACGCATTGATCGTCTCCACTTCAACCAGGCCGCCGTTTCCGCCATTGCCTGCGGCACCGCCATTGCCGCCGAAACCGCCACCGCTCTCCGGGAAATTGATGGAAACCATGTCGGTGGCGCCATCTCCGCCCATGCCGCCGTTGGCGCCGTTGCCGCCACTTCCGCCAGCACCCCCTACGGATTCAATCGAACCCTGCAACGTCAGGTTGTTGGCCCGGACGACGACCCATCCGCCATTGCCACCTTGCCCGCCCGATCCGCTATCGCCACCGTCCTGGCCCCATCCGCTGGGCTGCGATGGCAGCATGGCATCCAGACCGTCAGGGCCCATGACGCCGGAGCTGCCGTTACCCCCAGCGCCGCCGTATGAACCAATCGTTGCAGAAGACGGCAAGGTCAGGGCGCCTTGCGCCTGCACGGTCACGGTGCCACCGTCACCACCCCATCCACCGTGCTGGAACCAGGTTGCGGGTGATCGCCGTGGAGTCGCCGCCAGCGCCACCCTTGGAAAAGATTTGCGCGTTGGTTCCAATCACCATGTCGGTACCGGCCGCCAGGTAAATCGTGCCCCCGTTGCCGCCGCTGGATGCCTGCGAATCACCCGTGCCGGTGAAGCCTGCGCCGCCGATGGACGCAATCGTCGCTCCGACCGCAATGCTGATGCTGCCGCCGAAGCTGCGGATATCGATCGCGCCACCGTTGGCGCCATTAGAGAGACTGCCAGTCCCAACTGCACCAATGCTCCGCACGTGACCGTACAGGTTCACATGGCCGCTGCCGCCACTGTTGCCACCGTAGACGGTGATGTTGTCGCCAACAGTCTCGATATCGGCGCTGACCGTGATGTTGTTGTACGCATCCAGGAACACCTGCGTGCCGTACTTGCCCATGGCAATGCCGGCGGTGGTGATGCTGCCGTTGGTGGACTGCACCAGCACGTCGCCGCCAGCATTGACACCGGCATTGAGCGTGACGCCGGTTTTGCCCAGGACATTGACGCTCATGTTCTCGCCACTGGTGATCCCGTTGGTCGAGACGGCGTCATCGGACGAACTGATGTACACCGTACCGGCGGCGTTGATGGTCTGCGCCGCCACGTTGTACTTGCCGGTCAGCCGCACCTCGTTGTCGCTGGAGGTGATGTTCTTGGCAATGACCTGGCCGTTGGCCGTTTGCAGCGTGACAGGGCCGTAGGCGTTGATGGCGCCCGCCAGGCCCACACCGGTGTTGCCGGAGACGCTGACGCCGTTGGCGCCGCTGGAGGTGATGGCGCCCAGGTCAGCCAGGCTGAAGGTCGACACGACCGTGACGTCCCCGGGGGTATTGATTGCCCCGGTGTAGATGGCTCCACCGACAGAATTGGTGAGCAGGTCAATGTCGCCCCCGGTGTCGGTGAGCGCCTGGGTAACGAGGTTGCCCGAATAGGATTCCAGCGAGATGCCGTTGGTCGCAGTCACGCCACCCGACAACGTCACTTGCTGGCCCCGCAAGTCCACCAGCCCCTCCGCGGCAACGGCCAACGTACTGGTCAGCTTGAGCGCGCCAGCCGTGTTCATGGTGATGGGGCCCTTGACGTTGATGCCCCCATACCCGGTGATGCTGCCGCCGGCCTCATACGCCTGCACGTTCAGGTTGTTGATGTGCTGCGTCGCGCTGTCGTTGCCGGCAATGGTCGGCAACTTGATGGTGCCGCCGGACGTGCCGCCACCGCCGTTGCCATTGGCCTTGATGATCAGGCCGTGTGTCGAACTGGCCAGCATCGAGATGACGCCCGCGTTCTGGAAATCGATCAGGCCACCGTGCAGACCCAAGCCGGCGTTGGAATCCACGGTGCGATCGGCGCCGGAAGCGTTTTGCCACTGCACGGAGCCGCTGGTCACACTGATGGTGCCGGCGTTGGCCAGGGTACCGTCACCAGTCACTTTGACATCGCCTTCCAGCAGGACTTGCCCGCTGTAGCCGACACCTGTCGAATTGACCGTAAGGCGGTTCAGGTAGTCACCGTCTCCCCCGTTGCCCACAACGCCAAGATTGATGTTGGCCGCGTTGGCGTTGCTGGACGAACTGTCCACGGTCAGCTTGCGCCCCGAACCATTGGCGCTTACGGTTCCGGAGTTGAAATAGATCGTTCCGCCAGTGCCGACGCCATCAGAGTTGCTTTTGACCTGCACCAGCGGCGCGTCCACGCGCACTTTGGGCGCCACCAGCCAGATGTTTCCGCCGTTGGTCTCGATATCGTGGGTCAGCGTCAACATGCCGCCGCCGGAGTTGATGCTCAGCGTCAGGTCACTGCCGCCGGCGCTGGTCTTGCTGAGGTAGCTGACACCGCCCAGGTTGAAATTGCCCGAGTTGATGAACAACAGCGAACCGCTGTCCGAGCGGCCGGCGAAGGTGCCGACCGTGTTGCCGACGTTGTTCAGGGTAACGCCACCATTGCCGTGTGCGCCCAGATACCCGACCGTGATGGCCGCCGTCTGGCTGATGGTTCCCTGCGTGGCCAACACGACGGTCTGGCCAGCGCGATTGAGCGCCTCGGTCACCGTGAGGTTACCGGTCACGCCGACGCTTCCGATGTTAATTTGCGGAGAACTGATGCGCGCCAGCTCTGCGGCCGTGATACCAAGGATCGTGCCGGGCGAATCATCATTCCCGCCAATCTGGATCGCTCGCGGGGCGCTCAGGGGGGCGATGGTGAGTACCGACGATGTATTGATCAGCCCTGTGGAGGTGTCCAGATTCAGCCGGTTCACCGACATCGTGGCGGCGCTGGCAGTCAGCGTAGTGTCGTAGCCCACGCCAAAGCGATCTCCCGCCGTGATTTGTACGACACCGGTACCCGCGTTCACGTTGCCGCGGCTCGATCCAGACAACATCAGGACGTTTTGCCCGGTCAGGCTGATGTCACCATTCGAGGAAACCAGGGGGTGGTACAGCTCGAGATCGGTCGCTGCGGTCGCATAGATGGCGCCGCCATTGGAAGACACGGTGTTGTTCACACGCGTGAAACCGGAATACGACCGCAGCGTGATGTTGCCGCCAGCGGTTTCCAGGTACCCCGTGGTGATGTTTGCCGTCTGCGGCGAGCTTCCGTAACCTGCGTCCAGCGTGATCGAGCCGGACCCGGAAGCCACAATCCCGAACGCCGAACCGACCAGCCCCGTCGTCAGATCAATGCCTCCTGTCCCCGAGGGATCCCCGGACGCATTGCGAGTGCGCAGCGTGATGCTGCGGTTGGTGCCGAGGTTGATGGTGTTGTCCAGCAGCGAGATTGTGTTGACCCGGATGTACCTGCTGGCCTCGAGAATGATGTCCGCCGATGCGCTGGCGGTCTCGATGGCCGCTACTGAAATGGTGAAGGTCGTGCCACTGTCATCGGCATTCACGACGCCGTCGCTGACTTGCCCGTCCTGGGCGCCCGACTCCAGCAGGGCACCTATGACGATTTCCTCCGGGTCCAGCAGCAGCGTCCCGGTGCGCCCCCGCGGCGCTGCCAGGTTGACGCGGCCACGGAAGTACAGGTGCTTCTTGCCCGAGGTCTCGGCAAACCCGCCGTCGCCGCCCAGGGCGCCGCCCTGCGCGCTCAGCGTGCCGGAGAAGTGGGTGTCGTTGTCGGCCCAGACGATGATCTTGCCGCCGTTGCCCACGGCGCGGCCGTCGGCGGTGAGGGTGACGCCGGGGGGCCACCTCGGTGTTGAGTGCGTTGGGCACATCCGCGTTCTTGCCCTGGAAATCACCGCCGATCAGGATGGTGCCGCCGCCCGCGTCGCCCGAGGCATCGACCGCCGCGCCCGTGTCCAGCACCACATGCTGGCCCAGCACCTCGACCTTGCCGCCGCGCGCCGTGGCTGGCGTGAGGCTCACGCCTTCAATGCGGGTGGCCGATTGCGGTGACAGCGCCTGGAGCACGCCCGCGACGCGCGCTTCCTGTGCGCCAAAGACGCGCACCGAGCCGGCGGGCGAACCGTTGGCGCTTATGAAGGCGCCCGGCTCGATGCTGACCTTGCCTTGATCTGCTACGATATTGATAGCACCACCTGCAGCTCCGGCGGGGGCTACAGCCTGATTTGACTGTGAATCTGCAGAAAGGCGCGCTCCCGCGCCAATGCTGATGTTGCCGCTGGCGGATTGCACATCGATCTGTCCGCCCGCCTTGCCCGGCGCGCCCTCGGCCAGCACCTTGGCCCCGGCAGAGACTTCCACGTCCTTCACGGCGCGCAACACGACGCGCCCGCCTTCCAGCGTGGCGGTCTGCGCGTTGATGATGCCGCTGTGGCGCAGCGTACCGGCAAAGATGCCCACGGCACTGCCTTCGATGCGGCCCAGGTTGACGGCCTTGTTGTCCGAAGACTGGATCTCGAAACGGATGCCCTCCAGGCCGCGGCCGGTGACTTCGACTTTCTGGCCCGCGCCGATGACAACGTTGCCGTTCTCGGCCTTGAGCGTGCCCTCGGCGCCGACCGTGACATTGGGCGCGAACAGCATCACGTCGCCGTTGGTGGAGCGGATGACGCCATCAACCTGCACGCCGCCCGACAGCGAATTGCCCTGGAAGCGCAGCTTGCCCGCGGCGAAATCGGCGTCGGTGATGTTCAGCGTGGACGCGGTGAAGCCGGCGGTATCGACCGCGGCGCCCTTGCCCACGGTGATGCCGAACGGGTTGATCAGGATGACCTTGCCGTTGGAGCCCAGGTTGCCCAGGATCTCGGACGGGTTGTTGTTGACAACCCGGTTGAGCACCGTGCTGGAGGAGTTGACCTGCTGGAAGTAGGTGGATTCGCCCTTGTTGATCGAGAAGCTCTGCCAGTTGATGGCGGTGCCGGGCTTGTTGGTGACGGTGAGCTGGTTGCCCTGGGTCTGGAATGTGGCCTGACCCTGCACCACCTGCGCGCCCTGCGGATTGGCCCAGGCGAGTGACGCGGGCAAAAGCAGGTTGACGGCCCCGCCAGTGAAGGCGGTGTACAGCGCCATCGAAAGAACGCGAGGCGGCACTTTCTGGTGGCGGATGGGTGCGCGAACGGCCTTGCGAGGGCCTCGCAATTTGACGGCAGACGCCGGCGTGCCGCCGGGGTTGGACTTGAGGGGTTGCCGAGCCTTTTTCTGCATGATCTTCCTCCGGGTCCGGGCACCCGCGGCCTGCCACTCAAGCCGCTATGCGCAACGCGCAATTCACACCCGCTTACACCCTTCGGAAATATAGCCCAAGCCCCTCTGTACGAGCGTGAAATACCAGACAAATCAAAGCTATAGCTTGCAGTGTTAAGGTGTATTGTTGTGTATCTGCCAACTACTTCACATCTAACCCTCCGGACCCCTGTGCATGCGTGAAAAAGGTCCGCCTTTGCCGTGGCTTGCGCCGGGCGATCCGTTTCCCGATGCGGCATCGGCCTGGGGTGCCAGTGAGCCGGCCCCCGGCTTGCTGGCCGCCGGTGGCGATCTGGAGCCAAACACCCTTAAAAGCGCGTATTGCGCCGGCATCTTCCCCTGGTACGGACCTGGCCAGCCCATCCTGTGGTGGAGCCCGGACCCGCGCATGGTGCTGCAGCCGGGTCAGTTCCGGCTGCACCGCTCGCTGCGTCGCACGCTGCAGCGCTTCCGCCAAGACGCCGGTTGCGAGATCCGCATCGACAGCGCGTTTGACACCGTGATCCGCGCTTGCGCCGCTGCCCCGCGCGAGGGGCAGTCTGGCACCTGGATCGTGCCGGACATGGTGCAGGCCTACGGCGCCCTGCACCGCGCGGGCCACGCCCACAGCGTGGAAACCTGGGTGGGCGGCGAGCTGGTGGGTGGCCTGTACTGCGTGGCGCTGGGCGGCGCCGTGTTTGGCGAATCGATGTTCAGCCGCGCCAGTGATGCGTCAAAAATCGCTCTGGCGGCACTCGTGGCGCTGTGCCGCGCCCAGGGCGTGACCCACATCGACTGCCAGCAGAACACGCAGCACCTGGCCTCGCTGGGTGCCGCCGAGATGCCGCGGGCCGAATTTGTGCAAAAGGTGCGCGAAGCCATCACGAAGCCGGAACTTCGATGGCATTTCGAGCCCGTATACTGGGCCGACCTGCTGGACCCCAAGACGTGACGCACCTCAAGGACCTGCCCCTACAGACGCTGCAGTTCTATGCAACGGCGCCCTACCCGTGCAGCTACCTGCAGGGACGCCAGGCGCGCTCGCAGGTGGCCACGCCCAGCCACCTGATCCACAACGACGCCTACTCCGACCTGGTCACGCGCGGCTTTCGCCGCAGCGGCATGTTCACCTACCGGCCCTATTGCGACGGCTGCAACGCCTGTGTGCCGCTGCGCGTGCTGGCGCAGGCGTTCAAGCCCGGGCGCAGCCAGCGCCGTGCGCTCGCGCGCCACGGCAACCTGCAGGCGCGGGTGCTCAAGCTGTGCTTTCTGCCCGAGCACTACCACCTGTACCTGCGCTACCAGACGGGCCGGCATGCGGGCGGTGGCATGGACCACGACAGCATCGACCAGTACACGCAGTTCCTGCTGCAAAGCCGCGTCAATTCGCGCCTGGTGGAGTTCCGCGAGCCCTCGCCCGACGGCGAGACCCCGGGCGCCCTGAAGATGGTGACCATCCTGGACGTGCTCAACGACGGGCTCTCTGCCGTGTACACCTTCTACGAGCCCGACGCCGCCGCCAGCTACGGCACGTACAGCGTGCTGTGGCAGATCGAGCAGGCGCAAAAGCTCGGCCTGCCCCACGTGTACCTGGGCTACTGGATCGGCGACAGCCCCAAGATGAACTACAAGGCGCGCTTCATGCCCCACCAGGTGTTGCTGGGGGGCGAGTGGGTCGTCCCGCCGGCCGCCGACTGATTTCATCCTGTAAAATCTGGCGGATTGTTCCACCGGCTTCTGCCCCGGTACCGCCATGAAAAAAGACAGCCTCGGCGCCCCCCAGACGCCCACCATCCAGGTCATCGAGCGGATGTTCTCGCTCATCGATGTGCTGGCCTCGCGCGAAGAAGCGATCTCGCTCAAGGAGATCAGCGAGAAGACCGGACTGCACCCCTCCACCGCCCACCGCATCCTGAACGACCTGACCATCGGTCGCTACGTGGACCGCCCCGAAGCCGGCAGCTACCGCCTGGGCATGCGGCTGCTGGAGCTGGGCAACCTGGTCAAGGGCCGCCTGGACGTGCGCGACGCCGCGCTGGGGCCGATGCGCGAGCTGCACCGTTTGACGCAGCAGCCGGTGAACCTGAGCGTGCGCCAGAACGACGAAATCGTCTACATCGAGCGCTCCTACAGCGAGCGCTCGGGCATGCAGGTGGTTCGCGCCATCGGCGGGCGGGCGCCGCTGCACCTGACGTCCACCGGCAAGCTCTTCCTGGCCGCGGACGACCCCCAGCGGGTGCGCGCCTACGCCACCCGCACGGGGCTGGCCGGCCACACCCGCAACAGCATCACCCAGTTGCCCGCGCTGGAGCGCGAGCTGGGCAAGGCGCGCCAGTACGGCGTGGCGCGCGACAACGAGGAGCTGGAACTGGGCGTGCGCTGCATGGCCGCCGGCATCTACGACGACCAGTCGCGCCTGGTGGCGGGGCTGTCGATCTCCGCGCCGGCCGACCGGCTGGACGAGAACTGGCTGCCCAAGCTGCAGGCCACTGCGGCGGAAATCTCGTCCGCGCTCGGTTTCAAGGGTGTTTTGGGGCGCTAGCCCCCGTGGATACTGGCTGATCCGCTATCAAAATGATAGTGGATTGCTGCCAGAGCAGGCTTGCAGGCCTCAGGTCACCGGCCGTGCAGCAGCGGCGCCGACCGGCGGGACTTGCGTCTCGACCCAGCGGCGCACGCGCTCGGCGTCGCCCAGCCGGCTGAGCTTGCCGGCCGAATCGAGGAACACCATGATCAGCTTGCGCCCGGCGACCTTGGCCTGCATCACCAGGCATTGGCCGGCCTCGGAGATGTAGCCCGTCTTTTGCAGGCCGATGTCCCACTCGGGGTTCTTGACCAGGCGGTTGGTGTTGTTGTACTGGACCATCTTGCGGCCCACTGCGACCTGGTAGCCCTGCGAGGTGGAGTACTCGCGCAGCAGCGGATCGCTGGACGCGACATTGACCAGGGTGGCCAGGTCCTTGGCGCTGGACTGGTTGCGGCTTGAAAGGCCCGTGGGCTCCACGTAGCGGGTGTCGGTCATGCCCAGGCTGCGCGCCTTTTCGTTCATGCGCGCCACGAAAACGTCCATGCCGCCGGGAAAGCTGCGTCCCAGGGCATGGGCAGCGCGGTTTTCGCTGGACATCAGCGCCAGGTGCATCAGTTCGCCCCGGGTCAGGCGCGTGCCCACCTTGAGGCGCGAACGGCTGCCCTTCTCGGTGTCCACATCGTCCTGCGCGATGGTGACGATTTCGTCGGACGGCAAGGCGGCCTCACTGATGATCAGGCCCGTCATCAGCTTGGTCAGCGAGGCGATGGGCAGCACGGCCCGGTCGTTCTTGCTGACCAGCACCTCGCGGGTGTCCTGGTCGATCACCAGGGCGACGCTGGACTTCAGGTCAAGCGCGTCCTCGGTGGCGTGCAGGCCGGCGAGCTGGCCAAAGGACGGCCGGGGCGGCGCGGCGCGGGCCACGGATTTTTTGGGAGCGGCCTTGCCGCGCGCCTTGACGGCTTTTTTCTTGGTGGCAGCGGCGGATTTGCTCACCGCGCGCTTGCGTTCCTGCGCCTGGACATCGGGCACCACCATCGCGTTTGCCAGCACCGCAGCGGCACAGGCCAGCACCAGGGTGGTCAGCACTGATTTCCAACGACGTGTCATAGAGCGGGCTCCGGTTTGGTGCAACTTCTGAACCGGAGTGTATCCGCAAAAAAATATCGCGCAAGATCAAAGACTTGCGCGATATTCTTAAAACAACGCCTCAATGTTAAGGGAAAACCCTAGCCCTGGGCCGCCACCCGGTCGGCTTTGCTCTGCAGCTTGTTGAGCGCGCTCAGGTACGCCTTGGCCGACGCCACGACGATGTCCGGGTCGGAGCCGACGCCGTTGACCACCCGTCCCGCGTTTTGCAGGCGCACCGTGACTTCCCCCTGGCTCTCGGTCGAACCGCTTATGGCGTTGACCGAATAGAGCACCATCTCCGCACCGCTTTTGACGTGTGTCTCGATGGCTTTGAGGGAGGCGTCAACGGGGCCATTGCCATCCGAATTGCCCTTGACCTCCTTGCCATCCACCGTGAACACGATGCTGGCATGGGGCCGCTCTCCGGTCTCGCTGCGCTGGGACAGCGACACGAAACCGTACTGCTCTTTCTCGTGGGTGACGCTCTCGTCACTGACCAGCGCGAGGATGTCCTCGTCGAAGATCTCGCTCTTGCGGTCGGCGAGCTCCTTGAAGCGGGCAAACGCGGTGTTGATGTCGCCCTCGCTCTCCATGGACACACCCAGTTCGGTCAGGCGCTGCTTGAACGCATTGCGACCGCTGAGCTTGCCCAGCACGATCTTGTTGGCGCTCCAGCCCACATCCTCGGCGCGCATGATCTCGTAGGTGTCGCGCGCCTTGAGCACGCCGTCCTGGTGGATGCCGCTGGCGTGCGCAAACGCGTTGGCGCCCACCACGGCCTTGTTGGGCTGCACCACAAAGCCGGTGGTCTGGCTGACCATGCGGCTGGCGGCCACGATGTGCTGGGTATCGATGCCCACGTCCAGCCCGAAGTAGTCGCGCCGCGTCTTGACTGCCATCACGACCTCTTCCAGCGAGCAGTTGCCCGCACGCTCGCCCAGGCCGTTGATGGTGCATTCCACCTGGCGCGCGCCGCCGATCTTGACGCCGGCCAGCGAGTTGGCCACCGCCATTCCCAGGTCGTTGTGGCAATGCACGGACCAGATCGCCTTGTCGCTGTTGGGGATGCGCTCGCGCAGCGTCTTGATGAAATTGCCGTACAGCTCGGGCACGGCATAGCCCACGGTGTCGGGCACGTTGATGGTGGTGGCGCCCTCGGCGATCACGGCCTCCAGCACGCGGCAGAGGAAGTCCATGTCGCTGCGGTAGCCGTCTTCCGGGGAGAACTCGACGTCGGCACACAGGTTGCGCGCAAACCGCACCGACTGCTTGGCCTGCTCGAACACCTGGTCGGGCGTCATGCGCAGCTTTTTCTCCATGTGCAGCGGCGAGGTGGCGATGAAGGTGTGGATGCGGGCGCGTGCTGCGCCCTTGAGCGCCTCGGCCGCCCGCGCGATGTCGCGGTCATTGGCACGCGACAGCGAGCAGACCGTGGAGTCCTTGATGGCGTTGGCAATGGCCTGCACGGCATCGAAGTCTCCGTTGGAGCTGGCAGCGAAGCCCGCTTCGATGACGTCGACCTTGAGCCGCTCGAGCTGGCGGGCGATGCGCAGCTTTTCGTCGCGGGTCATGGAGGCGCCGGGCGACTGTTCGCCATCGCGCAAGGTGGTGTCAAAAATGATCAGCTTGTCGGTCATCGGTTTTCTCCTGGGTCTGTGAAGCCCGCAACATCAAAAAAAGTCCGCCCAAAACAAAAGGCCCGTTGCGGGTGCATACGGGCCTTTGGTTGATGGATAAGCGCGTGCGCTACCGTCTCCGCCCGTTGGGGGATAGCAGTAGCAGGGCCAGCGAAATCCGGTTCATGGCGCCAAATGTAGCACAGCCGCGAGGGAGGCGCACGCCCGCGATGCAGCGGCGCAACATCTAGCGGTGCAAGCCGCGCTCGTCGGGCTCGTCGGTGGAGGTGCTGATGACGCTGGTCTGCTGGCCGCGCGCCTTGCGCACGGCATACACCACGTAACCGCTGAGCCCGTAGGCCACGAACAGGCCAAACAGGATGTGTGGCGGCGAGATGTTGATTGCTGCGATGCCCAGCGCGATCAGCACGATCACCGCGAACGGCACGCTGCGCTTCATCTGGATGTCCTTGAAGCTGTAGAACGGCACGTTGGTCACCATCGTCAGCCCGGCATACAGCGCCACTGCAAACGTGATCCACGACACGTCGCCTCCCTTGATGCCGGCTTCCGTCATGATCCAGATGAAGCCGGCCACCAGCGCCGCCGCCGCCGGGGACGGCAGGCCCTGGAACCAGCGACGGTCCACCACGGTGGTGTTGACGTTGAAGCGCGCCAGGCGCAGCGCGGCACAGGCGCAGTACACAAACGCGGCGATCCAGCCCCAGCGGCCCAGGCCCTTGAGCGCCCACTCGTAGGCAATCAGCGCGGGCGCCGCGCCAAAGGACACCATGTCCGACAGCGAATCCATCTGCTCGCCAAAGGCGCTCTGGGTGTTGGTCAGCCGCGCCACACGGCCGTCCAGCGCGTCCAGCACCATGGCGCAGAAAATGCCCACGGTGGCCAGGTCGTAGCGGCCGTTCATGGCCATGACGATGCCGTAGAAGCCGCCAAACAGCGCCGCCAGCGTGAACAGGTTGGGCAGGATGTAGATGCCCTTGCGGCGCTTGCGCACCACGCCGGCATCACCCGCCGCAGATTGCGAATTCTTGAAATCTTCCATGCGCCGAGTGTAAGCCAGTGCCTGCGCCACGCGGACCCCGGACCCCGGGGCACCAAGGGCCATTGCACAGGCAAAAAAAGGCCACCTTGCGGTGGCCTGTACCGGCAAGTCCCCTGGAGGACCGGCTCAGTTGCGCGTCTGGTCGACCAGCTTGTTTTTGGCGATCCAGGGCATCATGGCGCGCAGCTGGGCGCCCACCACCTCAATGCTGTGGTCGGCCGTGTTGCGGCGGCGCGCCGTCATGCTCGGATAGTTGGTGCGGCCTTCAAGGATGAACATCTTGGCGTAATCACCATTCTGGATGCGCTTGAGCGCGTTGCGCATGGCCACGCGCGACTGCTCGTTGATCACTTCAGGGCCCGTCACGTACTCGCCGTACTCGGCGTTGTTCGAGATCGAGTAGTTCATGTTGGCGATGCCGCCTTCATAGATCAGGTCCACGATGAGCTTGAGCTCGTGCAGGCACTCGAAGTACGCCATCTCGGGGGCGTAGCCGGCTTCCACCAGCGTCTCGTAGCCCATCTTGATCAGTTCGACGGCACCGCCGCATAGCACGGCCTGCTCGCCGAAGAGGTCGGTCTCGGTCTCTTCCTTGAAGTTGGTCTCGATGATGCCGGCCTTGCCGCCGCCATTGGCCATCGCGTAGCTCAGGGCCAGGTCGCGGGCCTTGCCCGACTTGTCCTGGTGCACCGCCACCAGGTGGGGCACGCCGCCGCCCTGGGTGTAGGTGTTGCGCACGGTGTGGCCGGGGGCCTTGGGGGCGACCATCCACACGTCCAGGTCAGCACGCGGCACCACCTGGTTGTAGTGCACGTTGAAGCCGTGCGCGAACGCCAGCGAACCGCCCTGGCGGATGTTGGGCTCGACATTGTTGCGGTAGACCTCGGCGATCTGCTCGTCGGGCAGCAGGATCATCACCACATCGGCCGCCTTGACGGCGTCGTTGACTTCCATCACGGTCAGGCCGGCCTTGCCGACCTTGTCCCAGCTGCCGCCGCCCTTGCGCAGGCCGACCACGACCTTCACGCCGCTGTCGTTGAGGTTCTGCGCGTGGGCATGGCCCTGCGAACCGTAGCCGATGATGGCAACCGTCTTGCCCTTGATCAGGCTCAGGTCACAGTCCTTGTCGTAATAAACCTTCATGTTGCTCTCCGTAAAAATTGGGTTTCATTCAAGGGGCCGCCTTCAGGGGAAGGCGCCGCGCTGTGAGGGTGGGTCATACCCGAAGAATGCGCTCGCCGCGGCCAATGCCGCTGGAGCCCGTGCGCACGGTCTCCAGGATTGCGCTGCGGTCAATTGCCTCCAGGAATGCATCGTTCTTGGACTGGTCGCCCGTGAGTTCGATGGTGTAGCTCTTCTCGGTGACGTCGATGACGCGGCCGCGGAAAATGTCGGCCATGCGCTTCATTTCCTCGCGTTCCTTGCCCACGGCGCGCACCTTCACCATCATGAGCTCGCGCTCGGTGTAGGCGCCTTCGGTCAGGTCCACGACCTTGACGACCTCGATGAGGCGGTTGAGGTGCTTGGTGATCTGTTCGATGACGTCGTCAGACCCGGTGGTCTGGATGGTCATGCGCGAAAGGCTTGCATCTTCGGTCGGCGCCACGGTCAGCGACTCAATGTTGTAGCCACGGGCCGAGAACAGGCCCACCACGCGGGAGAGCGCGCCAGGCTCGTTCTCCAGCAGGACTGCAATGATGTGTTTCATGGTGTGTGATTCCTCTTTTCGGTGCCCTCCCCGCCGGGCGGTAACCCGGCGGCTCGGCAGCCAATAGATTCGTCAGGAAGTTGCGTTGATTGCTATGATTTTTGTAGCGGTTCGTCCAGCATGGACGGGGGCTACAGGCCGATTTCTTATAAATCTTCGCTGCCGAGCAGCATTTCGGTGATGCCCTTGCCGGCCTTGACCATCGGGAACACGTTCTCGGTGGGGTCGGTGCGGAAATCCATGAACACCGTCCTGTCCTTGAGCTTGCGGGCCTCTCGCAGCGCGGGCTCCACGTCCTGGGGCCGCTCGATCAGCATGCCCACATGGCCATAGGCCTCGGCCAGCTTGACGAAGTTGGGCAGCGCGTCCATGTAGCTGTGGCTGTAGCGGCCCTCGTAGTCGAGTTCCTGCCACTGGCGCACCATGCCCAGGTAGCGGTTGTTCAGCGAGACGATCTTGATCGGCGTGTTGTACTGCAGGCAGGTGGACAGCTCCTGGATGCACATCTGCACCGAGCCCTCGCCGGTGATGCAGAACACCTCGCTGTCGGGCTTGGCCAGCTTGATGCCCATGGCGTAGGGAATGCCCACGCCCATGGTGCCCAGCCCACCGGAGTTGATCCAGCGGCGCGGTTCGTCAAACCGGTAGTACTGCGCAGCCCACATCTGGTGCTGGCCCACGTCGGAGGTGATGTAGGTGTCCGCGTCCTTTGTCATGTTCCACAGCGTCTCGACGACGTACTGGGGCTTGATGACTTCCTTGTTGCGCCGGTCGTACTTGAGGCAGTCGCGCTTGCGCCAGCCGTCAATCGTCTCCCACCAGGCGCCCAGTGCCGCGGCATCGGGCTTGACGGCGGACTCCTTCATCATGGCGATCAGTTCGTTGAGCACATCCTTGACGTCGCCCACGATCGGGATGTCGACCTTGACCCGCTTGGAGATGCTGGAAGGGTCGATGTCGATGTGGATGATCTTGCGCTCGTTCTGCGCGAAATGCTTCGGGTTGCCGATCACGCGGTCGTCAAAGCGCGCACCCACGGCCAGCAGGACGTCGCAGTTCTGCATCGCGTTGTTGGCTTCGATGGTGCCGTGCATGCCCAGCATGCCCAGGAACTTGGGGTCGCTGGCCGGATAGGCGCCCAGGCCCATCAGCGTGTTGGTGCAGGGGTAGCCCAGCATGTCCACCAGCGTGCGCAGTTCCTGCGAGGCATTGCCCAGCAGCACGCCGCCGCCGGTGTAGATGTAGGGTCGCTTGGCCGCGAGCAGCAGTTGCAGGGCCTTTCGGATCTGCCCGCCATGGCCCTTGCGCACCGGGTTGTAGGAGCGCATCTCCACACTGGCGGGGTATCCCGTCCAGGCGGTCTTGTTGAAGGACACATCCTTGGGGATGTCCACCACCACCGGGCCGGGACGGCCGCTGCGGGCGATGTGAAACGCCTTCTTCATGACCATGGCCAGGTCGCGAACGTCCTTCACCAGGAAGTTGTGCTTGACGATGGGCCGGGTGATGCCCACGGTGTCGCACTCCTGGAAAGCGTCCAGGCCGATGGCCGCGACGGGGACCTGGCCCGTGACGATGACCATGGGGATGCTGTCCATGTAGGCCGTGGCAATGCCGGTCACGGCATTGGTCACGCCGGGTCCGGAGGTGACCAGCGCCACGCCGACATCACCGGTGGCGCGGGCGTAGCCGTCGGCCGCGTGGACGGCCGCCTGCTCGTGCCGCACCAGCACGTGCTGGATGGTGTCCTGCTTGTAAAACGCGTCGTAGATGTGCAGCACGGCACCACCGGGGTAGCCCCAGATGTACTTGACGCCTTCTGCCTGCAACGACTTGACGAGGATTTCCGCTCCGCGGAGTTCCTGGGGGGTGGCACTGGAGGCCGGGGTCTGGGAGGCCGCGCTGAAGGCGGCGGCGGCCGAAGCGATTTCGGCTTTGGAGATTTCCATGATCAACCTTTGTGATTTTCTCTGACGAAAAACCTTGGGTGCCCCTTCGCGAACCCTTGTGGAGCCGCGTCGGAACTTAGGACCAGCGGCCATGGGCGGACTGCTTGCCACGCCGAACCGAGATCCGTTTGCCTTTTGACTGCAAGGCGCATTATCGCACTGCAACATCTTTTGGACGGCGGGGGACGCCGCAGGTGCCATAATTCGCCGCCACCGGGCACCGGGCAGTGGTAAAAAAGCGTCAAACAACGAGACAAGTCCGCCCAGCGGCACCCACCCTTGGCTTCCGAGCAAGAACTCAGTGATTTCCTGAAGTCCATCGAGAAACGCGCCTTCAAGCGCGCGGTGTTCCAGGTGCGCGACGACGAGGCGGCACTGGACATCGTCCAGGACAGCATGCTCAAGCTGAGCATCCATTACGGCGACAAGCCGGCGGCCGAACTGCCGCTGCTGTTTCACCGCATCCTGGCCAACACCACCCTGGACTGGTTCCGCCGGCGCAAGACGCACAACGCCGTGTTTTCCAACATGGGCGACTTTGATTCGGGCGATGACGAAGGAGATTTCGATCTTCTGGAAACTTTGGAGACGCTGGAGAACTCAGAGGGAACTGAGAGCGCGTCGGACGCGGTTTCCCGGGCACAAACCTTGCGTACCATCGAGGAAGCCGTCCAGAACCTGCCAGGGCGTCAACGGGAGGCCTTCTTGATGCGTTACTGGGAGGAAATGGACGTGTCGGAAACCGCGACCGCCATGGGATGTTCCGAGGGCAGTGTCAAAACGCACTGTTTCAGGGCCATCCAGGCTCTCAGCAAGGCGCTGTCTGCCAAGGGAATAAAGCCATGACCAATATCAACCAGCACCGATTCGAAACCCTCCAGTCACGCTTTGGCGTGCGGGTGGCGGCACGGCTGTCAGAGTCAGCCATCGCCGTTCCCCACGACGTTTCCGAACGCCTGCGGGCGGCCCGCGTTCGCGCCGTGGCCCAGCGCAAGCCCGAGACCTCGAGCGTCGTTGGCGTTTCTGGCCAGTCCGGGTCGGCCTCGCTGGTGCTGGGTCAGGGATTTCCCGGCCTCTGGAACTGGGTTGCCTCCTCTGTGCCGCTGGTGGCGCTGGTTGTCGGCCTTGTCGCCATCGATTCGCTCCAGCAAGACCGCATTGCCAGCGAGGTGGCCGAGGTCGATGTGGCCCTGCTCGTGGACGACCTCCCGCCCGCCGCCTATGCCGATCCGGGGTTTGCACAGTTCCTGAAGGCGGGGCGGCCAGCCCAGCCCTGATCAAGCGCAACCCAGATGGCCGTGCCGCTTGATCACCTCTCCCTCGACAAAATCCTGACGCGCAGCGCCCGGCTGGCATTGCTGTCGCTGGGTTGTGTCTGGTGCCTGCATGCGGCGGCCCAGGCTTCCATCGCGCCGCCCGCGCCCTCCGCAGCCGCAGCCTCCCAGGCCAGGCCCAAGCCCGGTGTTGGGGCGGCGCCCAAGGTTGCCGCTTCGTCCTGGCAACAATTGACAACGGCGCAGCAAACGGCATTGAAGCCGCTGGCTGCCAATTGGGACCAGATCAGCGACACCCAGAAGCTGAAATGGCTGTCCGTGTCCCGCAATTACCCGCAGATGCCGCCGGCCGACCAGGCGCGGTTGCACAGCCGCATGACGGAATGGGTCGCCCTGAGCCCCCGCCAGCGCCAGCAGGCCCGGCTCAACTTTGCTGGCGCCAAGGCTTTGACGCCGGACCAGCGCAAGGCGCAGTGGCAGGCCTACCAGGCCCTGAGCCCGGAGGAACGGCAAAAACTTGCCGCCTCCGGCAAAGCCAAACCCTCGGGCGCGGCCATCATCGTCAAGCCGGTGCCGTCCCAAAAGCTGGCGGTGCTGCCCAAGCAGGCCGCCTCGGGTGCTCGCGGGCCGCGCGTCGCCGCGCCTTCGCGGATTGCGGTGGGCCCGTCCGCCCACGGGGTGGATCCGCACACCCTGCTGCCGCAGCAGGTGCCGCCAGCGGCCACGCCCCACTGATTCCGTGCCCTCCCCGGTTTCTCCGCCGGATGTGCGGCCGGATCCAATGCCGCCGGCCCATTCTCCTGATCCGCTCCAGGCACCGCCACTGATGCGCCGCATGGCCTGCTGGCTCTACGAAGGCATGCTGCTGTTCGCCGTGGTCTTCATTGCGGGCTGGTTCTTCAGCACCATCGGGCAGATGCGCAATGCCATGGACGATCGCCGTCCGCTGTTGCAGGCGTTCCTGTTCGTGGTGTTCGGCATCTACTTCGGCTGGTTCTGGGCGCGCGGCCAGACCCTGGCCATGAAAACCTGGCGCATCCGCGTGGTGGACATCCATGGCCGGGCACTTGGCCAGTGGCGCGCGCTGTGGCGCTACCTGCTGAGCTGGCTGTGGTTCCTGCCCCCGCTGGCGGTGCTGGCACCCCTGCACCTGCCCGGAGGCCAGATCGCCGTGCTGCTTGCCGGCTGGATCATCGTCTGGGCCCTGCTCTCGCGCTTTCATTCCCAGGGGCAGTTCCTGCACGACGCGCTGGCGGGAACAAGGCTGGTCACCGACCACGCGCACGGCGCCCGCTGAGCCGGACCGGCGCAGCGTCACGGTCGGCGACAATTCGCCCATGCCCGACCCAGAAATCGCCCTCCCCGCCAACCCCCAAAAAGCCCGCACCGGCTTGTCCCGCGTCTGGCACGCCGCCGGATATTCGCTGGCTGGCTTGAAGGCGGGCTGGCACGAGCCGGCATTCCGGCAGGAGGCGCTCGCTGCGCTGGTGCTGCTGCCCGGCGCGTTCTGGTTGGGTCGCAACTGGATCGAAATCGCCCTGCTGGCCGGCTCGGTGTTGCTGGTCATGATCGTGGAGTTGCTCAACACCGGCATCGAGGCGGCCATCGACCGCATCGGCCCCGAATGGCATGACCTTTCCAAGCGGGCCAAGGACATGGGCAGTGCCGCCGTCCTGCTAAGCCTCCTGCTGTGCGCCGGCATCTGGCTGGCGGCGCTGGCGCAAAGGTTTTTGCCATGAGCCCGCCGTTTTCGGTCTGCGTGTACTGCGGCTCCCGGGAGGGCTCGGACAGTCGCTACGCCGAAGCCGCCGTCGCAACGGGGCAGTGGATAGGCTCCCGCGGCGGCCAGCTGGTCTACGGGGGTGGGCGCAACGGCCTGATGGGCATGGTGGCCAACGCCACCGTGGCCGCTGGCGGGCGCGTGGTGGGGATCATCCCGCGCGCTCTGGTGGACCGCGAGATGGCCAACGAGGCCTGCACCGAACTGCTGGTGGTGGAGACCATGCACGAGCGCAAGCGCCTCATGGCCGAGCGCAGCGACGCCTTTCTGGCCATGCCCGGGGGCATTGGCACGTTCGAGGAGCTGTTCGAGGTCTGGACCTGGCGCCAGCTGGGCTACCACGACAAGCCGATCGGCCTGCTCAACGTGGCGGGCTACTACGACCCGCTGCTGGCTTTCCTGCGCACGGGCGTGCAGGCGCAGTTCATGGGTGACTGGCTGATGGACCTGCTGTCAGTGGACAGCGAGCCCGCCCCCCTGCTTCGCACCCTGGTTGAATCGGCCGGCATGTCCGCCGCGCCACGGCTGGACGGCCTGTAGCGCCTGCGGCGCTGCTCAGACCGCGGCTTCGTCCTGCTCGCCGGTGCGGATGCGCACCACCCGCTCCACGCTGGTTACAAAAATCTTTCCGTCGCCGATCTTGCCGGTGCGGGCGGCCTTGACGATGGCATCGACGCAGCGGTCCACGTCGTCGGTCTTGACGACCACTTCAACCTTGACCTTGGGCAGGAAGTCCACCACGTATTCGGCGCCGCGGTAGAGCTCGGTGTGGCCCTTCTGGCGCCCGAAGCCCTTGACCTCGGTGACGGTCAGCCCGGTCACGCCACACTCGGCCAGCGCCTCGCGCACTTCCTCCAGCTTGAACGGTTTGAGGATGGCGGTGATCTGTTTCATGGGGGGTTGTCTCCAGTGTTATGCGCGGAACTTGCTGGTAATAGGATAACGCCAATCCTTGCCAAAGCTGCGGTGGCTGACCCGGATGCCCACCGGGGACTGGCGCCTTTTGTACTCATTGATCTTGATAAGGCGGGTGACCCGCTCGACGTCCGCCGGCGCAAAGCCGGCCGCCTGGATCTCGCTGATCGACTGGTCGTTTTCCATGTAGCGCTCCAGGATGCCGTCCAGCACCTCGTAGGGCGGCAGGCTGTCCTGGTCCTTCTGGTCGGCGCGCAGCTCCGCGCTGGGCGGACGGGTGATGATCCGCTCGGGAATCGGGTTGGCACCCGTGCCGTAGGGGTCGTGCGCGTTGCGCCAGCGCGCCAGCCGGAACACGGTGGTCTTGAGCACGTCCTTGATTACGGCAAATCCGCCGGCCATGTCGCCATACAGCGTGCAGTAGCCGGTGGCCATCTCGCTCTTGTTGCCGGTGGTCAGCACGATGGCGCCGAACTTGTTGGACAGCGCCATCAGCAGCGTGCCGCGGATCCGCGCCTGGATGTTTTCCTCGGTCGTGTCCTCGGGCAGGCCTTTGAACTCACTGGCCAGCGACGCCTTGAAAGCCTCGAACTGGGGCACGATGGAGATCTCGTCGTAGCGCACGCCCAGGCGCTGGGCCATCTCGCGCGCATCAATCCAGGAGATGTCGGCCGTATAGGGCGAGGGCATCATCACCGTACGAACCTTGTCGCGGCCCAGCGCATCGACGGCGATCGCCAGAACCAGCGCCGAATCGATGCCGCCCGACAGGCCCAGGATCGCGCCGGGAAAACCGTTCTTGCCGATGTAGTCGCGCACGCCCAGCACCAGCGCGTCCCAAAGGTCGGCGTCTGCGCTTCGCTCGGGCGCCACATCGGCGACGATGCTTGCTATGCTTTTTGTAGCGGACGATCCAATATCCACGAGGGCTGTGAACAAATTTTCCTCGAAACTCGGGGCGCGGCCGGCCAGTGCGCCGCTGGCCTCCAGTGCGAAGGAACGCCCCTCGAACACCACTTCGTCCTGCCCGCCCACCAGATGCGCGTACACCAGCGGCAGCCCGCAGGCGCGCACCCGCTCTCGCATGGTCTGCTCGCGCTCGTCTCCCTTGCCGATATGGAATGGCGACGCGTTGATCACCGCCAGCATCTGGGCGCCGGCGGCCTTGGCCTCGCGCGCAGGGGTCTCGAACCAGGCGTCCTCGCAGATCAGCAGGCCGATGCGCACGCCACCGGCCTCGAACACGCAGGGCTGGTCGCCGGGCACGAAGTAGCGCCGCTCGTCAAACACCTGGTAGTTGGGCAGCTCGCGCTTGGCATACGTGGCAATCACCTCGCCACCGCGCAACACGCTGGCCGCGTTGTGGCGCTGCTGCACGGCCACGCTGCGCGTGCGCTGGTCGCCACCCGATGGATGACCGACGACCACCGTCATGTCGCTTAACCCGGCGAGTTCACGGGCCACCGTTTTCACGGCATCATCACAGGCCGCCATGAACGCCGGGCGCAGGAACAGGTCCTCGCAGGCGTAGCCGCAGATGGAGAGTTCGGGCGTCAGCAGCAGCCGGGCACCATCGGCATGGGCCGCACGGGCCGCATCGATGATTTTCCTGGCGTTGCCCGGCAGGTCACCCACGACGAAATTGAGTTGGGCAACGCAGAGTTTGAGAGTCATACCAGCTGTGGAAATCAGGTCGAACGATTATGTCATCCGGGTGCTGGACTCGCCCCTGCATGTGGATGCCCGCGACTGGAACGGGCTGCTTGCCGGGCAGGCCTGCCCCACCCCCTTCATGCGCCACGAGTACCTGGCCGCGCTGCACGAAAGCGGCAGCGCGACGCCGGACACCGGCTGGACGCCGTGCTTCGTCACGCTGTGGCGGGGCGGGCAACTGCACGCCGCATGCGCGCTTTACCTGAAAGACCACTCCTACGGCGAGTACGTGTTCGACTGGGCCTGGGCCAACGCCTACGAACAGCACAACCTGGCCTACTACCCCAAGGCCGTGGCGGCCGTGCCGTTCACGCCCGTGCCCGGCACGCGGCTGCTGGCGCGCGACACCGAAGCACGCGTCGCACTGCTGAACGCCATGCTGGCGGCTTGTGATGAGCAGAAGCTGTCGTCGCTGCACCTGCTGTTTGCCTCCGGGGACGACATCGCGGCTTCGCAGCAGGCCGGCCTGATGCTGCGCCACACCGTGCAGTTCCATTGGACAAACCCATCCCCCCCTTACCCCGGCTTCGAGGCCTTCCTGGCCAGCCTGAGCCAGGACAAGCGCAAGAAGATCCGCCAGGAGCGGCGCAAGGTGGCCGACGCGGGCGTGCGCTTCCGCTGGGCACGCGGCCGCGACATCACGCCGGCAGACTGGGACGTGTTCTACCGGTGCTACGAACGCACCTACCTCGAGCACGGCAACCCGCCGTACCTGAGCCGCGACTTCTTTCGCCGCATGGCGCAGACCATGCCCCAGGCCTGGCTGCTCTTTGTGGGCGAGCGCGGGGGGCGGCCGATTGCTACAAGTTTGATAGCACTCCAGGACCATCCGGCGGGGGCTGCAGGCCAATTTGACACCGAAAATCGGCCCTGGGTGGCGTACGGCCGCTACTGGGGCGCCCTGGAGCGCGTTGACTGCCTGCATTTCGAGGCCTGCTACTACCAGCCGCTGCAATGGTGCATGGAACACGGTGTCCAACGCTTCGAAGGCGGCGCGCAGGGCGAGCACAAGATGGCGCGGGCCCTGATGCCGGTGCGCGCCACCAGCGCCCACTGGCTGGCCCACCCTTCGTTTGCCGATGCCGTCCGCCGCTTTCTGGAACGCGAGGGCGATGGCGTCGACACCTATCTTGAGGACCTGGGTGGACGCACGCCGTTCAGGGAGCCTGCGCCCCGGCCGCCCCGGACCTGATGGCGCCCTCGGTACAAACCATTAAGCCCCGCGTCGCCCAGGCGACGAAAACACCGGGACCGGTCTCTAAACGCGGGCCCACTGGCACGACCGGGGAGCAAAAGCCTGATACCGTCTGCCCGCAGAACCACCGCCCGAAAGAAGGCACCCCGTGCTTGACACGACCGAATTGATGGCCACACGAGACACCCCGGACAATCACGACCTTCCCCCTCCCAGTGCCTGGCTGCTGGCGATGGAGTTCCGCGCCCCCTGGGAGTTCGGCGCACTTCTGCCGGCCTGGCCGGCGCTGCAACGCGCCCCGGCCGGGGACGGCCATGCAGTCATCGTCTTCCCGGGCCTGTCCGCCAGCGACGGCTCCACCGTGCCGCTGCGCCGCTACCTGGGCAGCCTGGGCTATGGCGTCACTGGCTGGAACCAGGGCTTCAATTTCGGGCCGCGCGCCGGCGTGCTGCAGGCCGCCAAACAGCAGGTGATGGATGCCGCCCAGGCCAGCGGCGGCAAGGTCAGCCTGATTGGCTGGAGCCTTGGCGGCGTGTATGCCCGCGAACTGGCCAAGGAGCTGCACGACCACGTGCGCTGCGTCATCACGCTGGGTACGCCGTTCTCGGGTTCGCCGCGCAGCACCAATGCCTGGCGCATCTATGAACTGACCAGCGGGCGTGACGTGGGCCGCGAAAGCGAACACTACAACCTGCCCCACGCTCCCCCGGTGCCCACCACCAGCATTTTTTCGCGCACGGACGGCATCGTGGCCTGGCAGGCCAGCATCCAGCAACCTGCAGCGCACAACCCGCACACCGAAAACATCGAGGTCGTGGCCAGCCATATCGGCATCGGGCTCAACCCCAGCGCCTGGTGGGCTGTGGCAGACCGGCTGTCGCAACCGGTGGACGCCTGGCGGCCCTTTGCGCAGCGCGCCTCCAGGCGGCGGGGCCTGTCGGGCCTGTTGTACCCGGACCCGCACCGCTGAACGGGACGGGACGGCCTGCGCGGCAACGCGTCAGGCTTCCCTGGCGTAGTTGGCCATGCCGGAGGCCACTTCGGCGCGAGCGGCCTCGGGGCCTTCCCAGCCAAGGATCTTGACCCACTTGCCGGGCTCCAGGTCCTTGTAGTGCTCAAAGAAGTGCGCAATCGTCTTCAGGCGCAGCGGGTTCAGGTCTTCCGGTTTTTGCCATTGGCTGTAGATCGACAGGATCTTGTCGATGGGCACCGCCAGCACCTTGCCGTCCTGGCCTGCCTCGTCTTCCATCTTGAGGATGCCGATGGGGCGGCACGTCACCACCACGCCCGGGATCAGCGGCACCGGGGTGATCACCAGCACATCCACGGGATCACCATCGCCGCTGATGGTCTTGGGCACATAGCCATAGTTGGTCGGGTAGTGCATCGAGGTGCTCATGAAACGGTCGACGAAGATCGCGCCGGTTTCCTTGTTGACTTCGTACTTCACCGGGTCGGCATTCATCGGGATTTCGATGATCACGTTGAAGTTGTCGGGGGCGTTGTGGCCAGGGGTGACGTTGTCGAGGGACATGGTTTTTCTCTGTGTTGAGCAGGATCAGTATTAACCCTGATTTTACTTTCACCCGCCTTGCGCGCCCCTGAGACGGCACTTTTTCACGGTACAGTCCGCGCGTTGGCCAATCGTCTCCAAGTTGGGAGCCCGAGGAAGCAACGCAGCGGGGGCGCCGTTTGCGTGCAGCCCGTTTCAAGCGAAACAACACAGGAGATTCAAAAATGACAGGCAATGCAGCGCTGATTCTGGCGCTAGTGTGCGGGCTCGTGGCCGTGGTGTACGGCGTCTGGGCGCGCAGCTGGATCCTCTCGCAGGACGCCGGCAACGCCCGGATGCAGGAAATCGCCGCGGCCATCCAGGCCGGCGCGGCCGCCTATCTGGCGCGCCAGTACAAGACCATCGCCGTTGTGGGCGTGGTGCTGGCCGTGCTGATCGGCGTATTCCTGGACGGGCAGACCGCCATCGGCTTCGTGATCGGTGCCGTGCTCTCGGGCGCGTGCGGCTTCATCGGCATGAACGTCTCGGTGCGCGCCAACGTGCGCACCGCTCAGGCGGCCACCCGGGGCATCGGCCCGGCGCTGGACGTCGCCTTCCGCGGCGGCGCCATCACCGGCATGCTGGTGGTGGGCCTGGGCCTGCTGGGCGTGGCGGGCTTTTACTGGTTCCTGGTCGGCAATGGCAACCTGACCCCGGACAAGAACCTGGCCAAGCTGCTCAATCCGCTGATCGGGTTTGCCTTCGGCTCGTCGCTGATCTCCATCTTCGCCCGACTGGGCGGCGGCATCTTCACCAAGGGCGCTGACGTCGGCGCCGACCTGGTGGGCAAGGTCGAAGCCGGCATCCCCGAGGATGACCCGCGCAACCCGGCCGTGATCGCCGACAACGTGGGCGACAACGTGGGCGACTGCGCCGGCATGGCCGCCGACCTGTTCGAGACCTACGCCGTGACGCTGATTGCGACCATGGTGCTGGGTGCCCTGCTGGTGGCCGCGGCGCCGGTCAATGCGGTGCTGTACCCGCTGGCGCTGGGTGGCGTGTCCATCATCGCCTCCATCATCGGCTGCTTCTTCGTCAAGGCCTCGCCGGGCATGAAGAACGTGATGCCCGCCCTGTACAAGGGTCTGGCCGTGGCCGGCGTGCTGTCGCTGATCGCCTTCTACTTCGTCACCACCTGGCTGATCCCGGACAACGCCCTGGGCGGCACGGGCGCGCAGATGAAGCTGTTCGGCGCGTGCTTCGTGGGCCTGGTGCTGACCGCGGCCCTGGTCTGGATCACCGAGTTCTACACCGGCACGCAGTACTCGCCGGTGCGCCACATCGCGCAGGCCTCGACCACCGGCCACGGCACCAACATCATCGCCGGCCTGGGCGTGTCGATGCGCTCCACCGCCTGGCCGGTGGTGTTTGTCTGCATCGCCATCCTGGCGGCCTACAAGCTGGCCGGCCTGTACGGCATCGCCATCGCTGCCACCTCCATGCTGAGCATGGCCGGCATCGTGGTGGCGCTGGACGCCTACGGCCCCATCACCGACAACGCCGGCGGCATTGCCGAGATGTCGGACCTGCCCGCCAGCGTGCGTGACATCACCGACCCGCTGGACGCCGTGGGCAACACCACCAAGGCCGTGACCAAGGGCTACGCCATCGGCTCCGCCGGACTGGCCGCGCTGGTGCTGTTTGCCGACTACACCCACAAGCTCGAAAGCTATGGCAAGGCCATCAGCTTTGACTTGAGCGACCCGATGGTGATCGTGGGCCTGTTCATTGGCGGCCTGATCCCCTACCTGTTCGGCGCCATGGCCATGGAGGCCGTGGGCCGCGCAGCCGGCTCCGTGGTGGTCGAAGTGCGCCGCCAGTTCGCCGAGATCAAGGGCATCATGGAAGGCACGGCCAAGCCGGAATACGGCGTTGCCGTGGACATGCTGACCAAGGCGGCCATCAAGGAAATGATGATCCCCTCGCTGCTGCCCGTGGTGGTGCCGATCATCGTCGGCCTGGCGCTGGGTCCCAAGGCCCTGGGCGGCCTGCTGATGGGCACGATCGTGACGGGACTGTTCGTCGCGATCTCGATGTGCACCGGCGGCGGTGCCTGGGACAACGCCAAGAAGTACATCGAAGACGGCAACCATGGTGGCAAGGGCTCCGAGGCCCACAAGGCCGCCGTGACCGGCGACACCGTGGGCGACCCCTACAAGGACACCGCCGGCCCGGCCGTCAACCCGCTGATCAAGATCATCAACATCGTGGCGCTGCTGATCGTGCCGCTGGTGGTGAAGTTCCACGGCGGCTGAACCCGTTCTGCGCCACAAAAAAGCCCGCTTCGGCGGGCTTTTTCAATCCGGCCCGAAATACTGCGGACAGCGCGCGCGGATGGCTTCCAGGAAGACCAGCGGAGACTGGATGTGCAGGCGCATGGCGCTGCTGGCGCCCGGCGCGTCTCCGGCCACGATGGCCTGGACGATGAGGCGGTGGTGGTCAATGGCGATCCTGTGGCTGCCCAGTTCGGGGATCGCCAGATGGCGGATGCGGTTCATCCCGGTGCGCGCCAGCCGCAGCGCCGGCCACGCATGCGGGTGCCCCGCCAGCACCAGGATCTGGTGGTGAAACGCCTCGTCGCTGGCCAGATGGCTGGCGTAATCCTGCCTGGCGCTGGCGCTGACCTGGTCGCGCACGAACTTCGCCAGTCCGCGCCGGCGGGCCAGCGGCGCCTGGGCCGCCAGCTCAGCGGCCCGGCATTCAATCATCTCGCGCACAAAAATCGCGTCGGCCACCTTGGCCCGGCTCAGCAGCGCCACAAAGCTGCCGCGCTGGGGCACGGACTCAAGCAGCCCTTCCACCGACAACTGGCGAAACGCCTCGCGCACCGGCGCGCGGCTGACCTGCAATTCGTCCGACACCGCCTGCTCCGACAGCGCCATGCCGGGCAGGAAGGTGCATTCCAGGATCGCCGAACGGATGGACTCATACACGCTGCGGCCCATCTGTCCACGGCCGGCTATTGCCTGCGCGCCGCCGGCGGGGACCGGGCTGGATGCGGCGACTGCCAATCCGGGTATCTGGGGGCGCGAACGTGCCATGGTGATTGACGTATCTGAAGGCTATTGTGCAAGTGTTGGCAGGATACTAGAATCCCAGTAATTCAACAAGGAGACTCCGGATGAAACAGCCCAACCCCACCCGCACCTTCCTGCGACTGGCTGCGTGCCTCGCCATCGCCGGGGCCTGGCCGCTGGCCGCCACCGCCCAAAGCGACTATCCGTCCAAGCCCATCAAGCTGGTCTCACCCTTCCCCGCGGGCGGCACCAGCGACATCATGGCGCGCATGCTGGCCGAAGAGATGGGCAAGCAGCTCAAGCAGCCCGTGCTGGTCGAGAACATCGGTGGCGCTGGTGGCGTGGTCGGCACGGACCGCGCACTCAAGGCGGCCGCCGATGGCTACACCCTGATCCAGACCGGCGTGGGCCAGAACGCCGTGGCCCACGGCATCAACCCGAAGGTTCCCTACGATTCCAACAAGGACTTCATTCACCTGACGCAGGTGCACTCCGGCCCCAACGTGCTGGTGGCGCACCCCACGGCACCATTCAACACGTTTGCGGAGTTCCTGGCCTACGGCCGCGCCAACCCCGGCAAGCTGAACTACGGCTACACACCCGCCGCGTCGGGCCACATGGCCATGGAACTGCTGAAGCAGACGGCCCGCACCTGCACAGGCGCCAAGAAGGAAAACTGCAAGCCGCTGTTCATGGTGGGCATTCCCTACCGTGGCGGCGGCCCGATGATGACCGACCTGCTGGGCGGCCAGATCCCGATCATGTTCATCAACCAGGACGTGGCGCTGCAGCACATCAAGGCCGGCAAGCTCAAGGCGCTGGCGGTGAGCAGCCTGCAGCGCAACCCGCTGTACCCCGATGTGCCCACCATCCATGAAGCCGGCTTCCCCGGCTTCAGCGCGCTGTCGTGGTCGGGCATCTCGGTGGCCAGGGGGACTCCCAAGCCCATCGTGGACAAGCTGGAGGCTGCAGCCACTGCCGCCATGAAAACCCCTGCCATCCGTGCCCGCATGGAAGGCAACGGCTTTGTCGTGCCCGATCAAGGCTCGGCCGCCTACACACAGTTTGTCGCCAACGAACTGGAACGCTGGGTCCGCGTCATCAAGGTCGCCGGCATCAAGGAAGAATGACTTCATGACCGTGTTGCAATCCTTCCGTGCCCGCACGGGTGAGCCGCTGGGCGCGCCATTGGTGGCCTCCACCCCACAGCAGATCGATGCGGCCGTACAGGCCGCCGCCGAGGCATTTGAAGGCTGGCAATCCAGCGACGGCGCCACCCGCGGCGCGTTGTTGCGTGCACTGGCGCAGGCACTCGAAGGGGACCGCGAGGCGCTCGTTGCGCTGGCCGACGATGAGACAGCCCTCGGAACTGTGCGATTGAACGGCGAGCTGGACCGCACCGCGTTCCAGTTGCGCCGCTTTGCCGACATAGCCGAGCGCGGCGTGCCATTTGCCTGGCTGGACGATCCGGCCGTCCCCGGCGCTCCACCGGCTGGCCATCCGGCAATGGCTCGCGTGCAGGTACCCCTGGGGCCTGTGGCAATGTTCTCGGCCAGCAATTTCCCGTTTGCGTTCTCGGTGCCCGGGGGCGACACCGCTTCGGCTCTGGCCGCCGGCTGCTCGCTGGTGATCAAGGCCCATGCCGGCCATCCGCTGACATCACAGCGCGTGCACGGACTGATGCAACAAGTGTTGCAGGCACTCCGCCTTCCCGCCGGACTGATCGGCATGGTGCAGGGTGGCGGCAACGAGGTGGGCACGCAACTCATCCGCCACCCGCTCATCGCGGCCGGCGCCTTCACCGGTTCCACACGTGGCGGCGCTGCGCTGCAGGCCGAGGCCAATGCCCGGCCACGGCCCATCCCGTTCTATGGCGAGCTGGGCTCCATCAATCCCGTTGTCGCCTTGCCCGGCATCCTGGCCGCGAAGGGCGCCGAACTGGCCGCCACCCTGGCCGGATCCATCAGCCTGGGTTGTGGCCAGTTCTGCACCAGCCCCGGCGTGATCGTGGTGCTGGACGACCCGGCCAGCGACACCTTTGTGGCGGCTCTCTCCACCGCACTGGCGGGCCAGAACCCGCACGCCATGCTCACCACCGGCATGCGGCGCGCCTTTGAGGCCGGCGCCAAAGCGTTGGTTGCCGCCGGAGCCAGGCCCCTGGTCAACGACCTCAGCGATGGCCCCGCGCCCCGTCCCTTCCTGGCCCAAGTGGACGCCGCCACCTTCATCGAGCGGGCTGCGTTGCACGACGAAGTGTTCGGCCCTGCTGCGCTGGTGGTGCGCGCAACCTCGGTGGCGCAGGCGGTGCAGGTGCTGCAGGCGGTGGGCGGCAGCCTGACGGTAACGCTGTGGGGCGTGGAGCACGACAGCGCCGAAGCCCGCTCGCTGGTGCGCGGTGCCACCGCCATTGCCGGGCGCGTGCTGTTTGCCGGCGTACCCACCGGCGTGGCCGTCACAGCCGCGCAGCAGCACGGCGGCCCATGGCCCTCTTCCACCCAGCCCATGACCACTTCGGTGGGCGACGCGGCGCTGAACCGCTTCCTGCGGCCGGTGGCCTTGCAGGATGCCCCCGTCTGGCTCACCGCCCGCCAGGGCCAACCCTGCTGAAAGCAGAATTGCCATGACCCGCAAGACTTACGAGCAGCTGCGCAGCGCGCGCTGGTTCGCCCCGGACGACTTCCGCTCCTTTGGCCACCGCTCGCGGGCCATGCAGATGGGCTACGACCATGCCGACTGGGAGGGAAAGCCCATCATCGCCATCCTCAACACCTGGAGCGACATCGGCAACTGCCATTCGCACTTCAAGAACCGGGTCGAAGAGGTCAAGCGCGGTGTGTTGCAGGCCGGAGGATTCCCGCTGGAGATCCCCTGCATTTCGGTGGCCGAGAACTTCGTCAAACCCACCACCATGCTGTACCGCAACCTGCTGGCCATCGAGGCCGAAGAGCAGCTGCGCTGCCACCCGGTAGACGGTGCCGTGCTCATGGGCGGCTGCGACAAGACAACGCCCGGGCTCTTGATGGGCGCCTTCAGCATGGGCATTCCGTGCATCTACCTGCCCGCCGGTCCCATGCTGCGTGGCAACTGGAAAGGCAAGACCCTGGGCTCAGGCTCGGACGCCTTCAAGTACTGGGACGAACGCCGCGCCGGCAACATCAGCCAGGCGCAGTGGATGGAGATTGAAGGCGGCATTGCCCGCAGCGCCGGCACCTGCATGGTGATGGGCACCGCCGCCACCATGATGGGGATCTCTGAAGCGCTGGGCATGACGCTGCCGGGGGCCTCCAGCATTCCGGCGGTGGACGCCAACCACCAGCGCATGGCCACGCAATGCGGCCGCCGCATTGTGGACATGGTCTGGGAAGACCTCACGCCAGCCAGGATCCTGACGCGCAAGAACTTCGAGAACGCCATCACTGTGGCCATGGCGGAGGGCTGCTCCACCAACGCCATCATCCATCTGGTGGCCATCTCGCGCCGCGCCGGCCTGCCGGTGACGCTGGACGACTTTGACGCCTTCAGCCGCAAGGTGCCGGTGATTGCCAACATCCGGCCGAGCGGCGACCAGTACCTGATGGAGGACTTCTACTACGCCGGGGGCATGAAGGCGCTGATGAAGACCCTGGCCGACGGCGGCCTGCTGCACCTGGACGCGCTCACCGTCACCGGCAAGACCACCGGCGAGAACCTGGACGGCGCCGAGGTCTACAACGACGACGTGATCCGCCCGCTGAGCAAGGCCATCTACCAGGAAGGCGCGCTGGCGGTGCTCAAGGGCAACCTCGCGCCCAATGGCTGCGTCATCAAACCCAGCGCCTGCAGCCCCCACCTGCTCACACACACGGGCCCGGCCCTGGTGTTTGACGACTACCCTTCGCTCAAGAAAGCCATCGACGATCCGGAGCTGGACGTCACGGCCGACCACATCATCATCCTGCGAAACGCAGGCCCGCAGGGCGGACCGGGCATGCCCGAATGGGGCATGGTTCCGATCCCCGTCAAGCTGGTGAAGCAGGGCGTGCGCGACATGATGCGCATCAGCGACGCGCGCATGAGCGGCACCAGCTATGGCGCCTGCGTGCTCCATGTGTCGCCGGAGTCGTACATCGGCGGCCCGCTGGCGCTGGTGAAGAGCGGCGACCGCATCACCGTGGACGTGCCCAACCGCCGCATCCACCTGGACGTCAGCGACAAAGAGCTCGCCGCGCGCCGCGCCACCTGGACGCCGCCGCCCAAGCGCTTTGAGCGTGGCTACGGCCACATGTTCAGCCAGCACATCATGCAGGCGCACGATGGCTGCGACCTGGACTACCTTGAAACCTCGTTCGGCGCGCCCGTGCCCGAACCCGTCATCTACTGAGAACCCGATGCCCCTGAACCCCGTCACCAAGGCCAAGCTCATGACCGTGAGCACCGCCACGTTGTGCACCGCCCTGTTCAAGCGCGGCCTGCGCAACCAGTTCATCCAGGATGTGCGTCCGGTCAACACCGACATCACGGCCAAGCTGCCCAACATGGTGGGCGAAGCCTTCACACTGCGCTACATCCCGGCGCGCGAAGACCTCAACCCCATCACCGTCTTCCAGGACCGCAACCACCCGCAACGTGTGGCGGTGGAGCAGTGCCCGCCCGGCGCGGTGATGGTGTTTGACAGCCGCAAGGACGCGCGCGCCGCTTCGGCCGGATCCATCCTCGTCACACGACTGATGGTGCGCGGCGCGGCCGGTGTGGTCACCGACGGCGGGTTTCGCGACGCACCCGAAATTGCAGCCCTGCCCTTTCCCGCCTATCACGCCAGGCCCAGCGCCCCGACCAACCTGACGCTTCACCAGGCGCTGGACATCAATGTGCCCATCGGCTGCGGCGACGTCGCCGTGTGGCCCGGTGACGTGGTGGTGGGCGACCGCGAAGGCGTGTTTGTCATCCCCGCCCATCTGGCCGACGAAGTGGCCGACGAGGCGGTAGAAATGACCGCGTTTGAAGACTTTGTCAGCGACATGGTCCTCAACGAAGGCCGCAGCATCCTTGGCCTGTACCCGCCGACAGAGCAAAAGAGCAAGGACGACTTTGCCGTCTGGCGCAAGGCCAGGGGACGCTGAGCCAGCCACCCACGGCGCGCCGATAATCAACGGGTGAATCCGAACCACCACGGCGCACGAGCCGCTTTTCTGGAGGGCGTGCGCGGTACCCTCCTCATCGTTCCCTCGTACCTGCCCTTCGCCGTGATCTGCGGCGTGGCGTCGGTCAATGCCGGCCTCAGCACCTCGGCCGCGCTGGCGCTGCCGGCGCTGGTGTTTGGCGGCTCGTCCCAGGCCGTGCTGACCCAGTTTCTGCAAAGTGCTTCTTCGCTGTGGATTGCCGTGCTCTCGGGCCTGGTGGTGAACCTGCGCATGGCCGTGTACAGCGCCGCCATGGCGCCCAAGCTGCGCCACCTGCCGCCTGGCAAGCGCATGCTGGTGGCCGCTTTCCTGGTGGACAACCTGTTTGCCTTCCTGCAGCAGCGCGAACAGGAACGCCCCGGCGACCCGCACCTGCTGAGCTACTACGCCGGCATGACAGCCATCCTCTGGCCGTCATGGGCCCTCTTCTGCGCGATTGGCGTGCTGGCCGGCAACATCATCCCCGCCAGCTGGCAGCTGGACTTTGCCATTCCGCTGTCGTTCATTGCCATCCTCGCCACCTCGGTGCGAGGCATGCCCATGCTGGCTGCCGCCGTGAGCGGCGGCGTGGCCAGTGTGGTGCTGTTTGCGCTGCCGCTCAAACTGGGCCTCATCGCCGCCTGCCTGCTGGGCCTGGCCGCCGGCCTGCTGATTGAAAAGCTGATGGGCCAGTCGGCGGAGGCCACACCATGAGCAATCTCGACAGCTGGCTGGTTGTGCTGGGCCTGGCAGCAGGCACCTTCCTGATCCGCTATTCGTTCATCGGCTTGTTCGCCAATCGCGACATGCCAGCCTGGCTGACACACGGCCTCAAATTGCTGGTGCCTGCGGTCTTTGCCGCCATCGTGGCCAGCGGCGTGGCCATTGCAGGCGGCGCCATTGCCGGCTGGGCCTATTGGCCCCGTTACGCAGCGGCCGTCATCGCCTTCGCCGTGGCCGTGCGCCACAAGGGCAACCTGCCGCTCACGCTGATCAGCGGGATGGGGGCGCTGCATGCGCTGACCTGGTTGCAGGGCGTACTCTAGGCACCCAGCCGGCAGGCGGCCCTCTGGCGAGGGCTGATGTTCGCCAGGGCACAGACCCCGCCCCCCACCCATGCGAGCATCGTTTCATGCCATTTCTTTCATCCCGAAAGCCGCTTCGCCCCAGCCTGATCTCTGGCGCTGGCCTGTTCATCACGCTCCTGCTTGCCGCCATTGCCATGCCCAGTCACGCCACCGAAGAACCTGAATACCAAGTCGTTCGCGAGCTCCCGGGCATCGAAATGCGACAGTACGCCGCCTACGCGGTGGCCGAGGTTGTGGTGCCCGGCCCGGCCGATGAGGCCGGCAACCTGGCCTTCCCCATCCTGGCTGGCTACATCTTCGGCAAGAACAAGGGTGAGCGGAAGTTCTCGATGACGGCGCCTGTGACCCAGGCTGCCGAACCCGTGAAGCTTGAAATGACGGCGCCAGTCACCCAGACCGCCGCATCCGGTGGGTTCAGGGTGCAGTTTGTGTTGCCCAAGGGCGTGACCGCGGCCAGTGCGCCCGAACCCCTGGATGCGCGCGTCCAGCTTCGTGAGGTGCTGCCCAGCCGTGTGGCCGTGATCCGCTATTCGGGCTTCTGGTCGGACTCGAACTACAGCGAACACCTGGCAAAGCTGCAGGCGGCGCTGCGCGCGGCAGGCCTGGCGTGGGAAGGCGAGCCTGTGTATTCACGCTACAACGCGCCATTCACGCTCTGGTTCATGCGGCGCAACGAGATCTGGTTGCGGCTGGCCAATCAGAACTGAGCTGCAGGTTGCCAGCACTTTGGCGGCGACCCGCAAGTGCCGGAAAAACCCACTGCCTGCCCCAAACGAAACGCACGCCGCCGTGGCCCGCCAGTTGCCGCGCCCCCCGTGGGGAGAAGACCGCACACAACAGTTTGGGACGATGGGGAAGAAAAAAACCCGCTATCTTTTTGATAGCGGGTCAGCAAGCAATGACGGGGGCTGGAGGCCGATTTCTTCTAAAAATCGGCCCCAGCGTCCATCTTGATCAGGCCCAGACCACCGGCCCCTTGGCCGCGTACCACTTGGCCACCTGCGCGTCCACCGCGGCTTCGATCTTGTTTCGCTTGATCTTCATCGTCGGCGTGAGGCAGCCGTTCTCGATGGACCAGGGCTCACGGGCCACCACGATCATGCGCAGCTGCTCGTAGTCGGACACATTGTCGTTGACGCGCTTGAGCACACCGGCCAGCTCGGCCTCGAACTCGGCCTTGAACGCCGCGTCCGCGAGCTTGGGTCGAACGGCTTCGGCCGGCACCACGATGGCGTAGGCCGACTGCTGGCCCACGCCGGACACCAGCGACAGCTCCACCAGCGGGCACTCGTTGATCATGTTCTCGATCGGCGCGGGCGCGACGTACTTGCCCTTGCCTGTCTTGAAGAGTTCCTTCTTGCGGCCGGTCAGCTTGAGCTGACCACCAGGGCCCACCTCGCCCAGGTCGCCGGTGCGGAAGAAGCCGTCCGGCGTGAAAGCCTCGGCGTCCAGGTCGGGGCGCTTGTAGTAGCCCACCAGCGTGCCGGGCGACTTGATCAGCACTTCGCCGTCCTCGTCCAGCCGGCGCTCCACGCCGGGGAAGGTGACACCCACGTAGCCGGGGTCCTTGAGCACCTTGGTCGTGGTGTGCGAGAAGGCAAAGTCCTCGGTCATGCCATAGCCTTCGACCAGGTGCAGGCCCAGGCGACGGTACCAGGCAATCAGCGCGGGCGGGATGGGCGCGGAGCCGCTGCCCGCCTGGATCACCTCGTTGAGGCCCAGTTTGGTGAGCACCTTCTTCGCGACGATCTTGCCCAGGATGGGGATGGACAGCAGCCGGTCCAGCTTTTTCTGCGGCATGTTGGCAAACACGCCCTGCTGGAACTTGAGCCACAGGCGCGGCACCGAGATGAACACCGTGGGCCGGGCGCGCTGCAGGTCGGCCAGGAACGTGTCCAGCGACTCGGCAAAAAAGATGTGGCCGCGGCCCAGCACGAAGCCGGCGCATTCGACCCAGGCGCGCTCGAAGATGTGGGCCAGCGGCAGGTATGACAGCACGCGGTAGGTAAAGCCCGCGCCCAGTTCCTTCTCCTGGTAGGCCACGATGCCCTCGCTGGCCTGCGAGGCGCGCTCAAAGCTGTGCATCACGCCCTTGGGCGTGCCGGTGGAGCCCGAGGTGTACATCAGCAGCGCCAGGTCGGAGCCCGCGCGTGCCGGCTTGCCGGCGATGGGCTCGGTGCGCGCGACGATGCTGTCCCAGGTCTCGTAGCTGTTCTTGGGCGCCAGCGGCATCGAGATGCAGGGCAGCCCGGCCGGAATGCCGCCCACCTGCTGGTCAAAGGTGTCGAGCTTGCCCACGAACAGCAGGCTTGCGCCGCTGTGCTCGAGCACGTACTTGACGGTATCGGCGGACTCAGTCGGGAAGATGGCCACCGTGGTCCCGCCGGACATCCAGATCGCCAGCTCGGCCATCATGAAATGCGCCGTGTTCTTGGACAAGATGGCGACACGGGCGCCCGGCTCGAAGCCGCGGCCCTTGAGGTGCGTCGCCATGCGCCTCGCCTGGTCCATCATCTGGCGCCAGGTGTAGTCCACCACCTTGCCGCCTCCGATGGGCTGGGTCAGGTAGACTTGGTCGGCACGGGCCGTTTCGTGTTCGTATACGTAGTCGAGTATCAGCTTGCTCGAGGGCATGTCTCATCCTTGGATTCGTTGTCTGGCATGCACGGCCCCAATGCCGTCTGTCCGCGGACCATGCTAGTGGGACGCGGGTCCCCCGGCAATCGGGGAATGGAGCGCTTTGGGGTGATTAGGGGCGCTTGCCGAATTCCTGCGCCTCGACAGTCCACGCCGCGGCCTGTTCACTCAGGGTAAATCCCAGTCCCGGGCGGTCGGAGACCCACATGCGGCCGTCCTTGAGCTGCATCTGCTCGTTGAACAGCGGGCCCAGCCACTCAAAGTGCTCCAGCCAGGGCTCCTCGGGGTAGGCCGCCGCCAGGTGCAAATGGATTTCCATCGCAAAGTGCGGCGCCAGCTTCAGCCCCTTGAACGAGCCCAGCGCCATGATTTGCAGAAACGGCGTGATGCCGCCGACGCGCGGCGCGTCGGGCTGCACAAAGTCGCAGCCGCCGGCCATGATCAGTTGCGCATGCTCGCCAAAGCTGGTGAGCATTTCGCCGGTGGCAATGGCCGTGTCAAAGCGCGCGGCCAGCTGGGCATGGCCTTCAAAGTCGCAGGCGTCCAGCGGCTCCTCGATCCAGGTGAGGTTCAGGTCTTCAAAGGAACGACAGGCACGCATGGCTTTGGGGCGGTCCCATTGCTGGTTGGCGTCCACCATCAGCGGAAAGCTGTCGCCCAGCAGCTTGCGCACCGCGGTGACGCGCTCGATGTCCAACGGCAAATCGGGCTGGCCCACCTTGATCTTGATGCCGCCAATGCCGCTTTCACGCGAAATTTCCACGTTCTTGAGCACCTGGTCCAGGGGCGTGTGCAGGTACCCGCCCGAGGTGTTGTAGCACTGCACGCTGTCGCGGTGGGCGCCCAGCAGCTTGGCCAGCGGCAGCCTGGCGCGCTTGGCCTTCAGGTCCCACAGGGCCACATCAAACGGCGCAATGGCCTGGGTGGTCATGCCGCTGCGACCCATGCTGGCGCCGGCCCACAGCAGGTCGGTGAAGATTCTGGCAATGTCGTTTGGGTCCTTGCCCAGCAGGTTGGGTGCCAGCTCTTTGGCGTGCGCAAACATGCCGGGGCCACCGGCGCGCTTGCTGTAACCAAAGCCGATGCCCTCAAATCCGTCGCGGGTGCGGATCTCGGCAAAGATGAAGGCAATCTCGGTCAGCGGCTTCTGCCGCCCGGTCAGCACCTTGGCGTCGCTGACCGGCGTGGCCAACGGCAATATGGTCAGCGATACCTGGACCCACTCGATGCGGTCGCCCACCTCGGCGGCGGTCCGTCCATCGGTGACTTTGGCGTACGAAACGATATTGGATTCAACGGCTTTGCTGGGCATGGTCTTCCTGGGTCGACAGACACCCATTCTGACCGGATTGGCTGCCAATGCCCGCACGCACCAGCTGGCTGGACGGCGCCACCAGATCATGCAGCAGGCCCACCTGGTCCTGCTCGATCGCCTGCAGAACCAGTTCGTTGATCCCTCCCACAATGGCGACGGCCATGTCATCCGACAAATGCTGGCGGCCGTCGGCATTGACCACGCCCAGCATGAAGTCGGCGATTTCCTGGTTCATGCGCCGGCGCACCGCCAGGCCGGGCGCGCCCAGCCCCAGGATCTCGACAAACAGCGTGCGCAGCAGCACCGGGTTTTGCGCCAGGCAAGCCAGATAGGCCGTGATGGCCTGCTCCACTTGCGTCTGCCAGCCGCGCTGCGGATCAATGGCGCCGCGCAGCACCTTCAATGCGTTGTGGCTGGACACCTCGTACAGCGCGATCAGGCAATCGGCCTTGGTGGAGAAGTGTTCGTAGAACGTCCGTCGGGAAACCGCCGCCTCGCGCACGATGTCGGCGATCGTGGTGTCTGCATAGCCCTTGGCGGCCACGGCATGCGCCATCCCCTCCAGCAACCGGTGGCGGTGCTCGGCCCCAGACGCCGGGTCCGGCAGCGCAGCTTGGGGCAGAGGCAAGGAGGCCATTGGTACTTGACAGTACCACATTTCGTCGGCACGATCCGCGCTGGTACGCCTTCGTACCGACCGAATCTGAACCGGCCTGTTCTGGAGATCCCGAATGACCGACCTTGTGGTGCGCCGCCTGCTGATTGACCTGGAAAAGCCGTTCGAGCGCCATTGGTGCGGGGGCGATGCCTTCCGTTCTGCCCTCTTCAACGCGCTGTCCATGAGCTTCCCCGTGGGCGAACAGTTCTTCATCGATTCGGTGCGCAATGGGCACAAGGCACTGCCCACCGAAATGCAGGAGAAGTTCAAGGCAGAGGTCCAGGGTTTCATCGGCCAGGAGGCGACGCACCGGCGCATCCATGCCCTCTTCAATGGTCATCTGGAAAAGCAGGGTCTCGTCAACGAATGGGCCCCTCGCGCCCAGGAGCGCATGAAGCTCATGGATGGCCTGGACCCGCGACACCACCTGGGCATCACGGCCGCCAACGAGCACTTCACCGCCATCATGGCCGACTGGATGCTGGCCAACCCCGACCTGCTGGCCGGCAGCGACGAGCGCCTGCGCACCATGTGGCTCTGGCACAGCGCCGAGGAATCCGAGCACAAGAGCACCGCGTTTGACCTCTACGTGGCGCTGGGCGGCAACCACGAGTGGCGCGTCACCTGGTTCCGGCGCATCACCACGGTCTTCCTGATGGACACGCTCAAGCAGACCGTCAACAACCTGCGGCGCGACGGCACATTGTGGAAGTGGAGCACCTGGAACAGCGCGGCCAGCTACCTGTTTGGCAAACGCGGCCTGATCCGCCAGACCTACAGGCCCTGGCGCGAATACAAGCGCGTGGACTTCCACCCGCGCCAGCTCGAGACCACGCTGTCACGCCGCTGGCTGGACGAGAACCGCGACCAGTACTCGCTGGTGGGGGCTGGCTGAATCGCGCCGGCCACGGCAAAATCCCTGCAGAAGCGAAGGAGACGCCCATGAAGACACTGACCGACCAGCTCGCCAACTACGCGGCCTACCACCGCGACCCCCGCAACATCGCCACGCATTTCATCGGCATCCCGATGATCGTGCTGGCCGTGGCCACGCTGCTTGCCCGGCCCTCGCTGATGGTTGGTGGCCTGAGCCTCACGCCCGCACTGCTGGTCTCGGTGCTGACGGTCCTGTACTACCTGCGGCTCGATCTGCGTTTCGGGCTGCTGATGGGCGCCCTGATGGCGCTCAACCTCTATGTCGCGCAGTGGCTCGCCGCCGGCTCCACGACCCTGTGGCTCACTTCGGGCATAGGGCTCTTTGTGGTGGGCTGGGCGTTCCAGTTCGTCGGCCACTACTACGAGGGCCGAAAGCCCGCCTTTGTGGACGACATCATGGGCCTGATCATTGGCCCGCTGTTCGTGGTGGCCGAAGTGGTATTCGCCGTCGGGCTGCGCGCGCCCGTGCTGCAAGAGATCGAGTCCCGCGTGGGCCCGGTGCGCAAGCGCGACATGCAGGCTGGCGCGACCTGAGCCGCCTTTTCCGGGCTGCGGCGTGCCCGGGAGTTGGAGCAAAATCGCCGCCATGCAACTGAACTACATCGCCAACGCAGCCGTGGCCTCGGCCTCGGGCCGCACCATCCCCGTGATCGATCCCTCGGACGGCCAGCCGTTTGACGAGCTGCAGCGCAGCAATGCCCAGGACATTGACACCGCCGTTCGCGCCGCGCGCGAGTGCCACGGCGCAGTGTGGGGCAAGCTCAGCGCGGCCGAGCGCGGCCGGCTGATGATGCGGCTGTCGCTCAAGATCGCCGACCACATCGAGGAACTCACCGCACTGGAGCAGCGCGATTGCGGCAAACCCACCAAGCAGGCCCGGGCCGACGCGGTGGCCCTGGCGCGCTACTTCGAGTTCTATGCCGGCGCCTGCGACAAGCTGACTGGCGAGACCATCCCCTACCAGGACGGCTACAGCGTGTTCACCTGGCGCGAGCCGCACGGCGTCACGGGCCACGTCATCCCCTGGAACTACCCGATGCAGATCTTCGGGCGCAGCGTGGGCGGCGCGTTGGCCGCAGGCAACTGCTGCGTCGTCAAGCCCGCCGAAGACGCCTGCCTGTCGCTGCTGCGCGTGGCCGCGCTCGCCGCCGAGGCCGGGTTCCCGGCCGGCGCCATCAACATCGTCACCGGTTACGGCCACGAGGTGGGCGACGCGCTGGCGCGCCACCCCGGCATCGACCACATCAGCTTCACCGGCAGCCCGGGCGTGGGCACGCTGATCCAGCAGGCCGCCGCCGAGCGGCACTGCCCTGTCACGCTGGAGCTGGGTGGCAAGAGCCCGCAGATCCTGTTCGCCGACGCCGACTTGGACGCCGCGCTGCCCGTGGTCATCAACGCCATCGTGCAAAACGCGGGGCAGACCTGCAGCGCCGGTTCGCGCGTGCTGATCGAGCAATCCATTTACGAGCCCGTGCTGGAGCGCCTGGGCCAGGCGTTTGCCAATCTGCGCGTGGGCCCGGCCGCCATGGACCTGGACCTGGGCCCGCTGATCCGCGCGAGCCAGCAGCAGCGGGTGTGGGATTTCCTGTCGGACGCGCAGGTGGCCAATATCCCGATGGTGGCGCAGGGCCAGATCGTGGACGAGGCGCCCGACAGCGGTTTCTACCAGGCCCCCACCCTGCTGCGCGACGTGCCGGTGGACCACCGCATCGCGCAGGAGGAAGTGTTCGGCCCGGTGCTGGCCGCCATGGCCTTTCGCGACGAGGACCACGCCGTCGAACTGGCCAACGCCACGCAGTTCGGCCTGGTCGCGGGCGTCTGGACGCGCGACGGCTCGCGCCAGTTCCGCATGGCGCGGCGGGTGCGCAGCGGCCAGGTGTTCGTCAACAACTACGGCGCCGGCGGCGGCGTGGAGCTGCCCTTCGGTGGCGTCAAGTCATCGGGTCATGGCCGCGAGAAGGGTTTCGAGGCCTTGTACGGCTTCACCACCCTGAAGACGGTGGCCATCAAGCACAGCTGACGGCCTCCTGGGCAGATTTACAGGCATTTTTGGCCGCCAGCCCCCGCCAGCTGGACCTGACCCACTATCAATTTCATAGCAGACAGGAGACTTTCATGCGTGTCCAGGGCAAATCCGTCATCGTCACCGGCTCGGGCGGGGGCATCGGCGAGGGCATCGCGCGGCGACTGGCGGCCGAGGGTGCCAGCGTCATCGTCAACGACATCAACGCCGCCGCCGGCGAGCGTGTCGCCGCAGACATCGCCAAGGCCGGAGGAAAAGCCTCGTTCTTCGCCGCCGACGTGACGAAGTCCGCCGACGTCAAGGCGCTGGTGGATGCCGCGGTGCAGCGCCACGGCCGGCTGGACGTGATGATCAACAACGCCGGCTGGACGCACCGCAACCGGCCCGCCCTCGAAGTGAGCGAGGACGAGTTCGACAAGTGCTACGCCGTCAACATGAAGAGCATTTACCTGGCCACCATCCATGCCACGCCGGTGTTCCGCGCCGGCAAGGGCGGCAGCTTCATCAACATTGCCTCCACCGCAGGCGTGCGGCCGCGCCCGGGGCTGACCTGGTACAACGGCTCCAAAGGCGCCGTCATCACCACCAGCAAGTCGCTGGCGGCCGAGTTGGGACCCGACAACATCCGGGTGAACTGCATCAACCCGGTGTTCAACCCCGACACCGGCCTGTCCGCCGAGTTTGCCGGTGGCCCGGTGGACGAGGCGCGCCGCGCCAAGTTCCTGGCCACGATCCCGCTGGGGCGTTTCTCCACCGCCCTGGACGTGGCCAACGCCTGCCTGTACCTGGCCAGCGATGAGGCGGCGTTCATTTCGGGGGTTTGCATCGAGGTGGACGGGGCGCGTTGCGTGTAAGGACTTCACACCGAGAGCGGCCGCGCGCCACGCACGCAGCGGAGTGGCGGTGATGGGTGCCCGCCGAAGCGAGGTAATGGAAGAGGATTGGGCGCAGCCCAATCCGGGGGACACGAGCGCAGGCGGGTACACGTCGCCGTCAACCCGCGGGGCCAATGCGGCTTCTGAAGCATGCGACCACTGAAAGTGGCAGGCTTGCGAGACAATAGGCATCCATGTCTGAACGAGTGATCCCCCTTGTCGACCAGCGCCTCACGGGCCGGCGGGCCACAGTGCCCGCGCGCCACATCGCGCCCACCGGCTTGCTGGGCGACGCGTTGGGGCGGCCGCTGCGCGACCTGCGCATCAGCGTCACCGACCGCTGCAACTTCCGCTGCAGCTACTGCATGCCCAAGGAAGTGTTCGACAAGGACTACCCCTACCTGCCGCATGCCGCCCTGCTGAGCTTCGAGGAGATCACCCGCGTGGCGCGCCAGTTTGTGGCCCATGGCGTGCAGAAGATCCGCCTGACCGGCGGCGAGCCGCTGCTGCGCAAGAACATCGAGATCCTCATCAGCCAACTGGCCGCGCTGCGCACCATGGAAGGCCAGCCGCTGGACATCACGCTGACCACCAACGGTTCGCTGCTCGCGCGCAAGGCCCGCGCGTTGAGGGACGCTGGCCTGCAGCGCGTGACCGTCAGCCTGGACGGGCTGGACGACACGGTGTTCCGCCAGATGAACGACGTGGATTTCCCCGTGGCCGAGGTGCTGCGCGGCATCGACGCGGCGCGCGAGGCGGGGTTGGGCCCGATCAAGGTCAACATGGTCGTCAAGCGCGGCACCAACGACCACGAGATCCTGCCCATGGCGCGACATTTCCGGGGCAGCGGCATCGTGCTGCGATTCATCGAATACATGGACGTGGGCGCCACCAACGGCTGGCGCATGGACGAGGTGCTGCCGTCGGCGCAGGTGGTCAAGCGAATTGCCGCCGAGCTGCCGCTGGTGCAGCTGGAGCCGTCCGCCCCTGGCGAGACGGCCGAGCGCTGGGGCTATGCCGGCGCCGACGGGGCGCACGACCCGAATCTTGGCGAGATCGGCGTCATCAGCAGCGTCACGCAAGCTTTCTGCCGGGATTGCAACCGCGCCCGGCTGTCCACCGAGGGCAAGCTGTACCTGTGCCTGTTCGCCACCGAAGGCTGGGACCTGCGCAGCCTGGTGCGCGGCGACTTGGACGACGCCGGTCTGGCCGCGGCGATTGCCGCCATCTGGCAGGGCCGCGACGACCGCTACTCCGAGCTTCGCAGCACGCTGGCGCCCGACACCTCTGGCGGCGCACGCCGCGTCGAGATGAGTTACATCGGTGGGTAACATGATGGCCCCCACGCTTGTCGCTACGCGTACTGCGCTGCCCCCCGTGGGGGCGTCGCCTCCTGGGGGCGGCCCGTCGGAGGCTGGGTTTCCATGATCGAGATTGCTTCGGTAACGGGCGTGGTGCTCGCCGGCGGGCGCGGCTCGCGCATGGGCGGCGTGGACAAGGGACTGCAGAACTTCAACGGCATGCCGCTGGCGCTGCACACCCTGATGCGGTTGCAGATGCAAGGTCCGCTGATCGGGCAGACCATGATCAATGCCAACCGCAACCTCTCGGCGTACGAGTCGTTTGGCGTGCCGGTGTGGCCCGACGGGCTGGCGGATTACGCGGGCCCGCTGGCGGGCTTCCTCACTGCGCTGGAGCGCTGCGAGACCCCCTGGCTGCTGACGGTGCCGTGCGACACGCCGCTGTTTCCGCTGGACCTGGCGCAGCGCATGGCCGAAGCGCTGGTGCGCGAAGACGCCGAAATCGCCATGGCCGCCGCCCCCGAGGAAGACGGCCAGCTGCGCGCGCAGCCGGTGTTCTGCCTGCTGGGCGCCGACCTGCTGGAGAGCCTGGTGCGCTTCACGCACGACGGTGGACGCAAGATCGACAAGTGGACCGCCCTGCACCGCACGGTGCTGGTCCCGTTTGACGCGCCGGGCGACGACACACGGGCCTTCTTCAACGCCAACACCCTGGCGGAGCTGCACTCGCTGGAGCAGCGGTGAAGACCCTGGACCAGATCGCGGCCGAGCTGCAGGGCTATGACCCGCAGGCCCTGCCCGCGCAGGCGGTCAACGAGTTTTTGCAGCGCTTGGTCGCCCCCGTCACCGGCACCGAGACGGTGGCCCTGGCGGACGCGCTGGACCGCACGCTGGCGCAGCCCGTGGTGTCGCCCATCAGCGTGCCACCGCACGACAACTCGGCCATGGATGGCTTCGCCTTTGCCGGCGGCCAATTGGTGCGCGGCCAGGCCCTGGCCCTGGCCGTGGTGGGCACCGCACTGGCGGGGCGGGCCTGGCAGGGCACGGTCAACCATGGCGAGTGTCTCAAGATCATGACCGGCGCCATCCTGCCCCCGGGGCTGGACACCGTGGTGCCACAGGAATTCGTGCAACAGCAAGGCGATCGCGTCATCGTGCCCGCGGATGTGGTGCGCCCCGGCGACAACCGACGGCTGATGGGCGAAGACCTCATGGCGGGGCAGCCCGCGCTACAAAAAGGAGAGCGCCTCACGCCCGCTGCATGCGGGCTGGTGGCCAGTTTGGGCATTGAATCCGTGGTGGTGGTGCGCCGCCTGCGGGTGGCGGTGTTCTCCACCGGCGACGAAATCCTGAGCCTCGGCGAGGCCCCGCGCGAGGGCGCCGTCTACGACAGCAACCGCTACACCCTGCACGGCCTGCTGCGCCGCCTGGGCTGCGATGTCGTCGATCTGGGCCGCGTGCGCGACGACCCGGCACTGCTGGAAACCGCTTTCCGGGCCGCCGCCGCACAGGCCGACGCCGTCATCACCAGCGGCGGCGTCAGCGTGGGCGAGGCCGATTTCACCAAGGCGATGATGAAGAAGCTGGGCGATGTGGCGTTCTGGCGCATCGCCATGCGCCCCGGCCGCCCCATGGCCGTCGGCCGATTCGCCGCCGGGCCGCCCCAAGGCGAATCAGCCCCCGCGGGGAGCGTGGGGGCAATACTGTTCGGGTTGCCGGGAAACCCGGTGGCCGTGATGGTGACGTTCCTGGCGTTCGTGCGCCCTGCCCTGTTGCGGATGATGGGGCGCATGCCGCAACCGCTGCCGCTGCTGCGCGCGCGCAGCACCGAGGCGCTGCGCAAGAAGCCCGGACGCACCGAATACCAGCGCGGCATCGTGTCCGCCGACGGAGCCGGTGGTCTGCAGGTGCGCACCACGGGCAACCAGGGCTCGGGCGTGCTCAGCTCCATGGTGCAGGCCAATGGCCTGATCGTGCTGCACCATGGGCAGGGCAACGTCGCCGTGGGCGACGAAGTCGATGTGATGATGTTCGACGGCGCCATCTGACGCCATCCGCCGGGGCAAGCTGCCCCGCACGCGCTACTTGGCGTGCGCGGCGTCGTGCGGAATGTCGGTGACCTCGGCCTTGATGGCGCCCGGGATCTTGCGCCGCGCAAACAGCGTGTACATCGTGGGCACCACAAAGATCGTGAGCAGCGTGCCCAGCGACATGCCGCCCACGATGACCCAGCCAATCTGGCGCCGGCTCTCGGCCCCCGCGCCGCTGGCCAGTGCCAGCGGGATGGCGCCCAGCACCATGGCGCCTGTGGTCATCATGATGGGGCGCAGGCGCAGGGCGGCAGACTCCCTGACCGCCACAGCCATGGCCATGCCCTGCTCGCGCAGCTGGTTGGCAAACTCGACGATCAGGATGCCGTGCTTGGTGATCAGGCCCACCAGCGTGATGAGCCCGATCTGGCTGAACACGTTGAGCGTGCCTCCACTCCAGCGCAGCGCCAGCAGCGCGCCCACCATCGACAGCGGCACGCTGAGCATGATGACGAACGGATCGACAAAGCTCTCGAATTGCGCAGCCAGCACCAGATAGATGAACAGCAGCGAGAGCACGAACACGATCGCCAGCGATCCCGACGAGTTGCGGAACTCCCGGGAGGTGCCGTTCAGGTCGGTGGCATAGCCCGGCTTGAGCAGTTTCTTGGCCGTGGCATCCATGAACTGCAAGGCCTCGCCCAGCGAGTAGTCGGCCGACAGGTTGGCCGTGAGGGACGCGCTGCGGCGCTGTCCAAAGTGGTTGAGTTCGCGCGGCACCACCACCTCGCGGATCTTCACCAGCGCCGACAGCGGAATCATGGCGTCGCCGCGCCCGCGCACAAAAATGCGCTCGATGTCCTCGGGCGTTGAGCGCCCGCTCCCACTGGTCTGCACCACCACGTCGTACTGCTCGCCCTCGCGCTTGTAGCGCGTGACCTGGCGCCCGCCCATCATGGTTTCCACCGCACGGGCAATCGCATCCACGTTGACGCCCATGTCGGCCGCACGCTCGCGGTCCACTTCCATGCGGATTTCGGGCTTGTTCAGGCGCAGGTCGGTGTCCACGCTCAGGAAACCGGCGTTCCTGGCCATTTCCTCCTGGAACTGCCGCACCACCTGGGAGAGGTTCTGGTAGCTGTCGGAGGTGACCAGCACAAAGTTGACCGGCCGCTCACGGAAGCCCTGGCCCAGCGAAGGCGGCGTGATCGGGAACGCCGTTACGCCCGGCAGCCCGGCCACCCGCGGCGTCATCTCGCGTGCGATCTCCAGCGTGGTCTTGGTGCGCTCCTCCCAGGGGAGCGCGCGGTAAAACACATTGCCTTGTGCCACCGTGGGGTTGCCCGCCACGGTGAACAGGCGGTCGAACTCCTTGTAGTTGGAGCCAATGCGCTCGATGGCCTGTGCATAGCGCATGGTGTAGTCCAGCGTCGCGCCATCAGGCCCGTTGATCACGGTGAGGATCACGCCGCGGTCTTCCAGCGGCGCCAGCTCGCTCTTGATGGTCTGCATCAGGCCCCAGGTGCCTGCACCGGCTGCACCCATGATCACCAGCACCACCCAGCGGTGCTCCAGCACCCAGCCCAGAGCCCCGACGTACAGCTGGGTCAGGCGGGTCAGGCCCGCCTCCATCCAGCGGTCAAAAAACCACGGGTTCGGGTTGTGGCGCAAGAGCTTGGAGCTCATCATCGGCGTGAGCGTCAGCGCGATGAAGCCCGACACCACCACCGAGCCGGCCAGCGCCAGCGCGAATTCGGCAAACAGCCGCCCTGTGCGGCCCGGCGTGAACGCCAGCGGCGCATACACCGCCGCGAGCGTGAGTGTCATCGCGACCACCGCAAAACCGATCTCGCGCGCGCCGCGGATCGCCGCCTGGAAGGGCTCCATGCCCTCCTCGATGTGGCGATAGATGTTCTCCAGCACGACGATGGAGTCGTCCACCACAAGCCCGATCGCCAGCACCAGCGCCAGCAACGTGAGCGTGTTGACGGTGAAGCCGAACAGCGCCATCAGCGCGAACGTGCCGATGAGCGAAATCGGTATGGTGATCAGCGGAATGATCGATGCCCGCAGTGTGCGCAGGAAGATGAAGATCACCAGCGCCACCAGCACCACGGCTTCAATGATCGTCTGGAACACCGCCTTGATGGAGCGGTCGATGAAGACCGAGTTGTCGTTGGCGATGTCGATTTCGATGCCCTGGGGCAGGTTCTCCTTCAGCCGCGGAATCATCTTGCGCACGGCCGCGCTCAGCTCGAGCGGGTTGGCCGTGGCGTTGCGCACCACGCCCAGGGTGATGGCGTCGCGCCCGTTCAGCCGGGTGGAGGTGCGCTCGGATTGCGGCCCCTGCTGCACGCGCGCCACGTCGCCAATGCGCACCGGCATGCCGTTGACCGTGCGGATCACCACGGCGGCGAACTCGGCCGGACGCTGCAGGTCGGTGGCTGCGGTCACATTGAACTCGCGCAGGCGGCTTTCAATCCGCCCGGCCGGCACTTCCAGGTTGGAGCGACGCAGCGCGTCCTCCACGTCCTGCGTGGTCAGCTTGAAGGCCGCCAGCTTGTCCGGGTCCAGCCAGATGCGCATGGAGTACTTGCGCTCGCCAAACACGCGCACATCCGAGGCGCCCGGCGCCGTCTGCAGCATGGGCTTGGCAATGCGGTTGGCCAGATCGCTCAGTTGCAGGGAGTTGAGCGTGTCCGAGCTGAACGCCAGCCAGATCACCGGGAAGGCATCGGCCTCGACCTTGGCGATCACCGGCTCGTCAATGCCCTGGGGCAAGCGCTGGCGCACGCGGCTGACCTTGTCGCGGACATCCGCCGCGGCCGAGTCGGCATCGCGCGACAACACAAACTTGATGGAAATCTGGCTCTGCTCCTGCCGGCTGATCGAGGTGATGACGTCCACGCCTTCGATGCCTGCCAGCGAGTCTTCCAGCACCTTGGTGACCTGGCCCTCGATCACCTCGCTGGATGCGCCGGTGTAGCGCGTTTCCACCGTGACCACTGGCTCGTCGATCTTGGGGTACTCGCGCACGGCGAGCCGGGTGAACGACACATAGCCGATCAGCAGGATCAGCAGCGACAGCACCGTCGCGAAGACGGGCCGGCGTATCGATATTTCAGGCAGTTGCATGGCCAGGCGCCTTTCGCTGGGGATCTAGGGGCTGGTACCGGGGCCGCTGGCCGCCGGCCGGGGCCCGGATGCGCCGCCTCCAGGGCGGCCCAGTTCGATCACGCGCACCGGCGTGCCGTCGCGCTGCAGCCGCTGCTGCCCGGCGATGACCACCGTGTCGCCCTCTTCCACCCCTTCGAGAATCTCCACACGGCCGGGCCGTCGCACGCCCAGCTTGACTTCGGTGCGCTTGGACACCGTGGTCACGTCCGGCGACAGGGCCGCCGTGGCCGTGCCCGGCACCGCGCTGGGCGCCACCACCTTGATGACGAACTGGCGTCCCGCCTGCGGCACGATGGCCTCTTCAGGGATGACCAGTGCCCTTTCCTTGACCGAGAAAACGGCGGTGACGCGGGCGAACATGCCGGGGCGCAAGGGGCCGCTGCCGGGCGCCACGCCGGCCTGGCGCGCCTGGGACAGGGGCGTGTCGGCCTGGCGCGGCGGCGGGCAACCGTCGGCGCTGCGCTGGCCGCCGGCGACGCGCTCCCCGGCGCCCGATGCACCTGCCCCACGGGCCGCAGAGCCAGCGCCGCGCGCGGCCATGGCCGCAGGCCCCCGCGCAGGCGCGGCAGCCGCGGGTTTTGCGCCGGGCTGGGCCGCAGCCGCACCCGACGCTGCCGCTCCGGCAGGCCGCGCGCCTGGCGCACCGCCCCCACGCGGCCCCAGGGCCAGCGCCTCACCGGGGGTGTTGGGCAACAGGGCGCGCACCGCGATGGAGCGGCCATTGGCATCAATCTGGGGGTCAATCGCCTCCACACGGGCGCGGAACATCCGCCCGGGCAACGCGTCGATCTGCAATTCGACCTCCTGGCCGTTGCGCACCCGCGTCTGGAAGCGCTCGGGCAGGCGGAAGTCGACGTACATCGTGCCAATGTCCTCGATGTTGACGAGGTCGGCACCGTCCTTGACGAAGTCGCCGATGTTGATGTTGCGGATGCCCACCGTGCCGTCAAACGGGGCCACGAGGCGCATGCGCTCCAGCCGGGCACAGGCCAGCGACTGCTGGGCCTCGGCCACCTGCAGGCTGGCAGCGCTCTCCTCCAGCACACGCTGGGCCACGAAGTTCTGCGCCACCAGCTCCTGGTTGCGCTTGTAGTTGGCCTGGGCCAGCGACACCTGGGCCGCCGCCTGCTTGACTTCGGCACGCTGCAGCGTGTCGTCCAGCTGCACCAGCACCTGGCCGCGGCGCACACGCGCCCCGTCCCCGAAACCGATGGACTGGATGCGCCCGGCCACTTCGGGGCGCAGCATCACGCCCTGGCGCGAGCGCAACGTGCCCACCGTCTGCGCATCGTCGCGCAGCGAGATCACCTCGACCTTGGCCACCTCGACCGCAGGTGCCCGCGGCGCGGACGCGCCGCCCGCCGCAGCGGTGGCGGTGCCGCCTGGGCCGGTGGCCTCGACAGGCCCCTTGGGTTTGGACTGGTACCACCAGGCGGCGCCGGAAACGGCGGCGATGCCAACGACGGCGACGACGGAATGGAGAGCCTTGATTGCCATGCGTGGCAATGTATCAGTTTGTCAGCTCGTGAGCGTGGCTTCGGGGGCGATGTCCCCCCATGCGCCACAGCATGACGCGCGCATTTACGCAAGCTTTACATGTCAGCGCTGGCCAAGCGCCATCGCCACGCCCCGGTTGGCCAGTTCATCCGCGCGCTCGTTGCCTGGGTCACCCGCATGTCCCTTGACCCAATGCCAGCTGATGCGGTGCCCGCCGCCGTGCGCCAGCGCGTCCAGTCGCTGCCACAGGTCGGCGTTCTTCACCGGCTGCCTGGCCGCCGTGCGCCAGCCCTTGGCCTTCCAGCCGTGGATCCACTCGGTGATGCCCTTGCGCACGTATTCGCTGTCCAGGTACAGCGTCACCTCGCACGGCTTTCGCAGGGCAGACAACGCCTCGATCACCGCCATCAGTTCCATCCGGTTGTTGGTGGTGCCCAGCTCGCCGCCGAACAGCTCCTTCTCGGTGCCGCCGGACTTGAGCAGCGCGCCCCAGCCACCGGGGCCGGGATTGCCCTTGCAAGCCCCGTCGGTGTGGATTTCAACCTGGTTCATCAATGCTTTTCCTCATCAAATCGGCGGCCAGGCCGCATGGGCTGGACCTGACCTGCTACAGAAACAGGAGCAGGCGCAGCACCGGGGGCACCGGCGCGCTTCCACCCGGGCGCCAGCAGCCGCATGCCCCGCACGCGCTTGACGGCCACCACGAAGTACACCGCGCCAAAGATCGGCCACCATCGCGCGCCCAGCCGGTCCATCCACTCAAAGCGCTGCAACCAGGCCTGGCTGCCCACCGCAGGTCGCCAGCAGCCAAAGTCGCTGGACTCGACCTCGAAACCCAGCAGGCGCAGCCAGTCGCGCAATCGCCAATAGCCGATGAACTCGCCCTCGGACGGCAGGAACAGCTCTCCCATGCCCATGCGCCGGTACAGGTGCGCGCGCCGCTGGCGAAGGCCCCACAGGCTGGCGGGGTTCAGCCCGGCAATCACGACCCGGCCCTCTGGCACCAGCACTCGCTCCACTTCGCGCAGCGTTGCGTGCGGGTCCACGCTGATCTCCAGCGCGTGCGGCAGCACCACCAGGTCCAGGCTGGCCGCCGGAAACGGCAGCGCATCAAAATCGGTCAGGAAGTCGGGCGCGCGCAGACCCTGCGGCGCACCAGGCTGATCGCCCAGCCATTGGTGGGGCATGCGGTTGGTCTTCAGCGCGTCCAGCTCGGGCAGGCCCAGCTGCAGCGCGTGGTAACCAAAGAGGTCCGACACCGCCGCATCCACCCGCGCGCGCTGCCAGCCCAGCAGGTACTGGCCGGGCGGGGTCTCGAACCACTGGTGCAAACCTATAATTTGTTGGCCCATGAACTTGATCGCGCTGCCCGCATTTACCGACAACTACATCTGGATGCTGCATGACGGCACCCAGGCACTGGTGGTGGATCCCGGCGATGCGCAACCGGTCTTCGACGCACTGCAGCGCCTGGCGTTGCAGTTGAGCGCGATTCTAGTCACCCACCATCACCCCGACCACACCGGTGGCGTCGCCGCGCTGCGCGACGCCACAGGCGCTGCCGTGTATGGTCCCGCGGCCGAACGCATCCCCGAGCCGCTGCAGCGCCTGCGCGAAGGCGACGGCGTCAGCTGCCTGGGCCTTGCCTTTGACGTGCTGGACGTGCCTGGCCACACCGCTGGTCACATTGCCTACTACGCCGCGCAGGTCACGGTGGACGGCACCGCCGCGCCGCTGGTGTTCTGCGGCGACACGCTGTTCTCGGGTGGCTGCGGCCGCCTGTTCGAGGGAACACCCGCGCAGATGCTCGCGTCGCTGGACAAGCTGGCGGCGCTGCCGGGCGACACGCGCGTATGCTGCACCCATGAGTACACCTTGTCCAACCTGAGATTCGCACGCGCCGTGGAGCCTGCCAACGACGCCCTGGCGAGTTACCAGCAGGCCTGCGAGGGCCGGCGGGCGCGCCAACAACCCACCCTTCCCTCGCGCATCGACACCGAACGCGCGATCAACCCCTTTCTGCGCAGCCGCCTTCCGGCGGTGGCCGCTGCCGCGCGGGCACGCGCCGGCGCCGCCGCGCCTGCCGATGAGGCAGGCGTTTTCGGCCTGCTGCGCGAATGGAAAAACGGATTCCAATGAAACACCTGTTCACCTCCGCCCTGGCCACGGCCGCCCTGCTGCTGGCCGGTTGCGCCACGCCTCCCGGTGGCCCCGCGTCCGCACCCGCTGCGGGCAGCGCAACCGGGGCCAACGCGCCTGCCGCTGCGCCGGTGGCCGCGCCGGCGCCGCCGCCCCGCGCGCACATTCCCTCTGGGCCCTTGCAACCCATCGCTTCGGCGCAGGTGTCCGGCCAGGAGGTGGCGCCGCTCACAACGCCCGCCGACCTGTGGGACCGAATCCGCCGCGGTTTTGCCATGCCCAACCTGGACACGGAGCTGGTGCGCGACGGCGAGCAGTGGTACGCCAAACGGCCCGACTACATCCAGCGCATGACCGAGCGCTCCAGCAAGTACATGTTCCACATCGTCGAGGAGCTGGAGCGGCGCAACATGCCCACCGAGCTGGCGCTGCTGCCTTTCATCGAGAGCGCGTTCAATCCTCAGGCCGTCTCCAGTGCCAAGGCCGCCGGCATGTGGCAGTTCATCCCCAGCACCGGGCGGCACTTTGACCTGAAGCAGAACGCCTTTCGCGACGACCGCCGCGACGTGCTGGCTTCCACCCGCGCCGCACTGGACTACCTGCAAAAGCTGCACGGCATGTTTGGTGACTGGCACCTGGCGCTGGCCGCCTACAACTGGGGCGAAGGCAGCGTCGGGCGCGCCATCGCCAAGAACCAGCGCGCGGGCAAGGCCACGACCTACCTTGACCTGAACATGCCCAACGAGACACGCAACTACGTGCCCAAGCTGCAGGCGGTCAAGAACCTGGTGGCCAACCCGCAGGCGCTGCGTGTGGAGCTGCCCACCATCCCCAACCACCCCTACTTCCAGTCGGTGGACATTGCCCGCGACATCGACGTGGAGCTGGCCGCGCGCCTGGCCGACGTGCGCATCGAGGACTTCCGCGCGCTCAACCCCTCGGCCAAGGGGCCGGTGATCCTGGCCGCCGGCACGCCGCAGATCCTGCTGCCCTGGGACAACGCCACCATCTTCCAGCGCAACTTTGAAGGCTACAGCCGCGGGCAGTATTCCAGCTGGACGGCCTGGACGGCGCCGGCCACCCTCAACCCGGCCGAAGCGGCGCGCCGTGTGGGCATGTCCGAGGCCGAGCTTCGCCAGGTCAACAGCATTCCGCCTCGCATGCTCATCAAGGCCGGCTCCACACTGGTGGTGCGGCGCTCCGCAGACCGCCCGCAGCAGGACGTGGCCCCTGCCCTGGCCGACAACGCACAGCTGGTGCTGGCACCCGAGGTGGTGCTGCGCCGCACGACGGTCAAGGCCGGCAAGAACGAGTCTGTTGCCAGCATCGCCAAGCGATACCGACTCAACGCGATGAACGTGGCCGAGTGGAACAGCGTCGCGCTGACTTCGTCGTTCAAGGCGGGGCAATCGGTGGTGGTGTTCCTGCCGGTGCGCCCCAAGGCCAGCGCCAGCAAGGGCGGCAAGCCGCGGGCCGCGGCCGCCAGCAAGCGCGGCGGCAAAGTCGTCAAGAAGCCGCGCCGATAGCCAAATCAGGCTGTAGCCCCCGCCAGTATTGGCGGGCCCGCTATATTTTTTATAGCTTTTCGGTCTCGCCCGAGCGCGGCTGCCACTTCATCAGGCGCCGCTCCACGCGCCCCACCACGCCGTCCAGCACCAGCGCGCAGGCCGTCAGCACCACGATGCCGGCAAACACCGTGTTGACGTCAAACGTGCCCTCGGCCTGCAGGATCAGGTAGCCCACGCCGCGCGCAGAGCCCAGGTATTCGCCCACCACCGCCCCCACAAACGCCAGGCCCACCGACGTGTGCAGGCTGGAGAACACCCAGCTCGTGGCGCTGGGCAGGTACACCGTGCGCAGCAGCTGTTTCTGGCTGGCGCCCAGCATGCGCGCGTTGGCCAGCACCACCGGGCTGACCTCCTTGACGCCCTGGTAGACGTTGAAGAACACGATGAAAAACACCAGCGTCACGGCCAGCGCCACCTTGCTCCAGATGCCCAACCCGAACCACATTGCAAAGATCGGCGCAAGGATCACGCGCGGCATGGAGTTCAGCGCCTTGATGTACGGATCCAGGATGGCCGACGCCATGGGTGCCAGCGCCAGCCACAGCCCGAACACCAGCCCGAGCACGGTGCCGATGCCAAACGCCAGCACGGTCTCCAGCAGCGTCACGCCCAGGTGGCGGTAGATGTCGGCGCGGCCGGCCAGGCCTTCGGGGAACAGCACGCTCTCTCCAAAGCCGAACGGCATGAACCACGACCAGATGCGCCCGGCCACCTTGACGGGTTCGCCCAGGAAGAACGCCACCTGCTGGTCGCGCGAGACCAGTTGCCACAGCGCCAGCACGGCCACCAGCAGGCCCGCCTGCCAGATGCGCAGGTTTTTTCCGGAGGGTTTGAGGAAGGCAAACATGGTCAGTCGGCGTGCGTGGTGCCCGTCTACGCTGCTTTCTGGAGCTGTTGCTGGTAGCCCTTGAGGACTTCGTCGCGCAGCACCGCCCAGATCTGCCGGTGCAGTTCGACAAAGCGCGCGTCGGTGCGCACCTCGGCCACATCCCGCGGGCGCGGCAGGTCCACGCGGAACTCGCCGATCGGCCGCGTAGCCGGCCCGGCCGACAGCACGACCACCCGGTCGCTCATGGCGATGGCCTCGTCCAGGTCGTGGGTGATGAAGAGCACGGCCTTGCGCTTGTCGGCCCAGAGTTCCAGCACCTCGTTTTCCATGAGCTGGCGCGTCTGGATGTCCAGCGCGGAGAACGGCTCGTCCATCAGGATGATGTCCGGGTCCAGCGCCAGCACCTGCGCCAGCGCCGTGCGCTTGCGCATGCCGCCCGAGAGCTGGTGCGGGTAGCGGTCGCCAAACCCGCCCAGGCCCACGCGCTGCAACCAGGCCGTGGCCTGCGCCCGTGCGTCCGCCTCGGGCACGCCGCGGTATTGCAGCCCCAGCATCACGTTGTCCAGGGCACTGCGCCAGGGCATCAGCGCGTCGGACTGGAACATGTAGCCCGCACGCCTGTTGATGCCGTCCAGCGCCTCGCCGAACACCTTGACCTGGCCGGAAGACGGCTCCAGCAGGCCGGCGGCGATGTTCAGCAGGGTGGATTTGCCACAGCCCGTGGGGCCGACGACGGAGACAAACTCGCCTTCCTCGACGCACAGCGTGGTCTGCGCCACGGCGGTGTAGCGCTCACTGCCCGCGTCGCGCGGGCGGAAAGTCACCGAGATGTCCAGCAGTTCCAGCGCAGACGCAAACATCCGGCGTGCCTGATCCAATACCGCGTTGGGACGGATGCCCCCCGCTCAGGCCTTGAACCGCTCTTTGGCCCGGCGCGCAAAGTCGTTGCTGAAGGTCTTGCCCAGGTCGATCCGGTCGGCCTTGATGGTGGGCTCAAAGCTCGCCAGCGCCGCCAGCGCCGTCCTGGGGCCCTGTTCGGGGATCAGCCCGTCCAGCGAGATGGCCTCGCGCACCTTGTTGAACGACGCCAGGTACAGCCCGCGATCACCCAGCAGGTAGCTCTCGGGCACGGTCTTGATGATGTCCGAGGGCCCGGCCGTCTGCAGCCACTTGAGCGCATGCACCATGGCGTTGGTCAGGGCCTGCACCGTGCCGGGGTTCTTCTGCACGAACTCGCTGGGCGCATACAGGCAGCCTGCGGGCATGGGCCCGCCAAAGACCTCCTGCGTGCCCTTGAGCGTGCGCGTGTCCGAGATGATGCGCACCTCGCCCTTTTGCTCCAGCATGGTCATCACCGGGTCGGTGTTGCTCATGGCGTCGATCTGGCCCGAACGCAGCGCGGCCAGCGCGCCCGCCGCCGTGCCCACGCCGATGAAGCTGACCTCGCTGGCCTTGACACCCGCACGCGACAGCACCAGGTTGGCCACCATGTTGGTGGACGAACCCGGCGCGGACACGCCGATCTTCTTGCCGCGCAGGTCGGCCACCGTCTTGTAGCCGGGCATGGCCTTGGTGGACACGCCCACCGAAATCTGCGGCGCGCGCCCCTGCAGCACGAACGCCTGGAACATCTGGTTCTTGCTTTGCAGGTTGATGGTGTGCTCGTAGGCACCGCTCACCACATCGGCAGAACCACCCACCACCGCCTGCAGCGCGCGCGAGCCACCGGCGAAATCGGAAATCTCCACCTCCAGGCCCTCGGCCTTGAAGTAACCCAGTTGCTCGGCGATGGTGAGAGGCAGGTAGTAAGAGGCCGCCTTGCCCCCCACGGCGATGCCGATCTTCGTTTTCTCGGGGCGCGGTTGCGCGTGCAGCACCGGAGCGGCCAGGCCAGCGGCCGCCAGGGCACCGGCCAATTGGAACGTGCGACGGGTGATCATGGATGTGCCTCTCTTTTTTTATGGGTTGAGAGAAGCTTAGCGGCCGGGGCGTGCAGCCGCATCGGGGGCATCCCCGTTCGGGTTTCCACGCAGTCTTTTGGCGCCGCCCGCGCGTCAGCGGTAGCCCACAAACAGGATCAGCACATTGACCAGCAGCGCCAGCGTCCAGACGATGGAGCGGATCGCCGGGACCCCCGCCACATACATCAGGATGTAAATGATGCGAAGAAACACATACAGGAAGGCGAGGATGTCCACCCGCGCCTGCGGGGCCGACAGCTGGTGCGCAATGATCACCGCGCCAATGAAGAACGGCAGCCCCTCGAAGCTGTTGGCCTGCGCCGCGTTGGCCCGCGCGCGCCAGTCCTTTTGCCGCGCCAGCCAGTTGCGGGGCTCGTGGTTGTCAAAGCCGCCGTCGCGCCGCGGGGTGCTGAACGTCCCCCATTTGGCGATGCCGGCGCACACGATGGGCAGCAGCGCGGCCACCAGCACGCACCAGTAGGCCAGGGTAAATCGGGCGAAAGTCATGCTCATCTCCTGTCCACAAGCGCATGGGCGATGGTGCCCAGATCAACGTATTCAAGCTCGCTGCCCGCGGGCACGCCGCGCGCCAGCCGGGTGACCCGCAGCCCGCGCGCGCGCAGGGCCTCGCCGATCACATGCGCCGTGGCCTCGCCCTCGGCGGTGAAATTGGTGGCCAGGATCACCTCGTGCACTGTGCCGTCGGTGGCGCGGTCAAACAGCTTTTGCAGGCCGATGTCGCGCGGGCCAATGCCGTCCAGCGGGCTGAGCTTGCCCATCAGCACAAAGTACAGGCCGCGGTAGGCCGCCGTGCGCTCCACCGCCGACTGGTCGGCCGGCGTCTCCACCACGCACAACTTGCTGCGGTCGCGCCGCGCGTCGGCGCAGGTGGCGCAGACGTCCTGCTCGGTGAAGGTGTGGCACAGGCTGCAGTGGCACACCTGGCTGGCCGCCTGCTGCAGGGCCTGGGCCAGAAACTGGGCGCCCTCGCGGTCGTGCTGCAGCAGGTGAAACGCCATGCGCTGGGCGGACTTGATCCCCACGCCCGGCAGGCGCCGCAGCGCCTGCACCAGCGCCTCCAGCGAATGGGTATCGGCCATCAGCGTCTGACCGTGCGCCTAGAAAGGCAGCTTCATGCCGGGGGGCATGCCCGCGGTGAGCTTGCCCATCTTCTCCTGCGAGACCTCTTCGGCGCGGCGCACTGCGGCGTTGAAGGCGGCGGCCACCAGGTCCTCCAGCATGTCCTTGTCGTCCGCCAGCAGGCTGGGATCGATGGTGACGCGCTTCACATCGTGCTTGCAGGTCATGACCACCTTGACCAGGCCCGAGCCGGACTCGCCGCTGACCTCGATGTGGCCCAGTTCCTCCTGCGCCTTCTTCAGGTTGTCCTGCATCGCCTGGGCCTGCTTCATGAGGCCGGCGAGTTGTCCTTTGTTGAACATAAATTTCCTTTTTGTGGTCGGTTGGGGACAGAGCTGCAGGTCTGCCCCGCAAGCTTACTCAGCTGGGGTTGATGGGCTTGATGCTGCCAGGCACGATTTTCGCGCCAAAGTCGCGCATCATGTCCTGGACAAACGGGTCGTTGAGGATGATGGCCTCGGCCGCCTTCTGGCGCGCCTCGGCGGCGGCGGCGTTGCGCCGTGCGGGGCTGTCGCTCACGGCGCCGATCTCCACCGCCAGCGTGACCGGGTGGCCGGCAGCTGCCAGCGCCGCCTGCAGCCGCTCGCGGCTGGCGGCCTGGTTGAGCGATTCGCGCTCCACCCGCAGCAGCCAGTCGGCGGTATCGCGCCCCACCAGCTGCGACTGCAGGGCCAGCTCGCGCGCGAGCGCCGTCACCGCCTCTTGTGCCACCAGCTGCTGCACCGTGGCGTGCCAGAAATCGCCCTCGGGCGTGGGCACAAAGCTGGCTGGCCGCGCCAGGGCGGCCTCGCGCGGCTCGGGCTGCTCGCGCACGGGCACGCCCACCACCGGGCTGGCCGGGCGCAACGCGCCCCCCGCCGCTGGCTCGGGGCGCATGGCGGGGGCACGGCCCTGCACCGGCGGCGCCACCACCGGCAGCACCCGCCCCGGCGGCGCACCTGCGGCCGGTGCCGCGCGCGGCGGCGCGGGCTGGGCGGCTGGCAGGGGCGGCGTGGACACCGCGGCGGGCGCAGCGGCAGGCACGCCAGCCTGGGCGGCTCGCGCAAGCACGGGCTGTGGCACTGGCTGGGGCGCGGCAGCGCCCGCAGCCTCAGTCAGAGTTTTTTTTTCAGCCGCGGCGCTGGCCTGCGTGCCGGGCTTGAACGCCAGCAACCGCAGCAACACCATGGTCAGGCCGGCGTACTCGTCGGGGGCCAGGCCCAGCTCGGCGCGGCCATGCAGGCACAGGCTGTAGAGCAGCTGCGTCTCGTCCGCGGGCATCAGGCCGGCCAGGCGGGCAATTTCCACGCTCTCGGCGTCGTCGCTGCTGGCGGCCGCAGGCACCGCCTGGATCACCGCCATCTGCTGCAGCACGGCGCTCATCTCCTCCAGCGTGGAGGCGGCGCTCAGGCCGTTGTCGCGCAGCGTGGTGGCAATGTCCACCACAGCCTTGCCGTTGCCCGCGGCCAGCGCGGCCACCAGCGCCAGCGCATGGCCACGGTCCACCGTGCCCAGCATCTGGCGCACGGCGGCTTCTTCAATGCGGCCGCCGCCAAAGGCGATGGCCTGGTCGGTGAGCGAGAGCGCGTCGCGCATGGAGCCGCGCGCCGCGCGCGAGAGCAGGCGCAGCGCCTGGGCGTCGGCGGTGACGGACTCGGTGGCCAGCACCTGCGTGAGGTGCTCCAGCACCGTCTCGGGCGCCATGGGGCGCAGGTTGAACTGCAGGCAGCGCGACAGCACCGTGACCGGCACCTTCTGCGGATCGGTGGTGGCCAGCACGAACTTGAGGTACTCGGGCGGCTCCTCCAGCGTCTTGAGCATGGAGTTGAACGCGTGGTTGGTCAGCATGTGCACTTCGTCGATCATGAAGACCTTGAAGCGACCCTGCACCGGCTTGTACGCCGCCTGCTCCAGCAGGGTTTGCACCTCTTCAACCCCGCGGTTGGAGGCCGCGTCCATCTCGGTGTAGTCGACGAAGCGGTCGGCGTCGATGTCTCGGCAGGCCTGGCACACGCCGCAGGGCGTGGCAGTGATGCCGCCCGTGCCGTCCGGCCCCTGGCAATTGAGCGACTTGGCCAGGATGCGCGACACCGTCGTCTTGCCCACGCCGCGCGTGCCGGTGAACAGGTACGCGTGGTGAAGGCGCTGCGTCTGCAGCGCGTTGGTGAGGGCCTGCACCACATGCGCCTGGCCGACCATCTGCGGAAAGGTCTTGGGCCGGTACTTCCGGGCGAGCACAAGGTAGGACATGGCTGGATTCTACGGGTGGGGTCAAGCCGCCGCGGTACACGGGCGCTGCACCCGGCGCCGTACAATGGCGGCTGACGGGCCTCCCCGCATGGTGAAGCGGCCAACCGGGTCAGGTGGGGAACCAAGCAGCCCTAACTGTGGAGCCAGTGCCGGGGGTAAGGCTCGTCAACTTCCCCTTTCGCCCATAAAAAAAGGGCCGCGCGAGCGGCCCTGGTGCAGTGCCTTGCGGCACGCCCCAATCAGTTGGGCCCGCCCTTGAGCGTGGCTTCAAAGTCGGCGCGCGGCACCATGCCGTTCTTCGCGTTCATGCGGCTCCAGGTCTTGGCGTGGAAGCGGTCCCACTCGCGGCGGGAGATCACGCCGTCGGAATTGGTGTCGATCTCGGTGACGTTCTCGGCCGAATACGCCAGCGGCACCGTGCCGTTGCGCACATCGGTGCGCGCCTGGGCCTTGGCCGCCGGGCGACCGCCGGTGGTGGTGTTGGGGTCCGACTCGGCCGGTGCGCGCTTGAGCACGCCGGGGGGTGCCTGGGCAAAGGCAGCGCTGCAAGCCAGGGCGGCGGCCAGGGCGATGAAGGTGGATGTTTTCATGGAGAGCTCCGGAAGGTGGGGTGACAAAACCCGACTGTGGGGGCGTTGCCGGGCGCAGTCTGTGCGCTGCAGCACCATGGGCTTCGGCACCGGGTTGCGCGCGCCACCCGCTACCAAACCTCCAGCCGCAGCCCCCCGGACACCTGCGCAAACGCCTTGTCGCGGCTGACCAGCGTGGCGTCTACCGCCACCGCATGGGCCGCGATCATCATGTCCATGTCGCCCAGGTTGGTGCCCTGGGCCTCCAGCGTGGCGCACAAGCCGCCGTAACACCGGGCGACCGGCTCGTCCCACGGCAGCACGTCCACGCGCAGCAGGATCTGCTTCATGGCGTTGCGCAGGCGCGGGGGCTGGCCCTTGCGGTGCAGGCCGTACTCCAGCTCCGCCAGGGTGACGCTGGACATCACCACCTGGCCCACCGGCACGGCGACCAGGCGCGCCAGCAGCGCCGCATCGCGCCCCTGCATGATGTGGCTGACGATGTTGGTGTCCAGCATGTAGCGCTGGCTCATTCGTCCCAGCCCTCAAAAGGGTCGCGCCGCGGCTGGGCTGGGCGGCGCTGGATCAGCAGGTCTTCGTCCTTGTTGAGGGCCACGGCGTCCAGCAGGCCCTGCCAGTCCACCGGCTTGCGCGACAACACCACGTCACCCGTGAGCGGGTCATGACGGATAAAGACCTCCGGCACGTCAAAGCGGAACTCCAGCGGCAGGCGCACCGCCTGGCTGCGCCCGGTGAAGAAGATCTTGGCAGTTTGGTTCATGGGATGCCCCCTTTGCACGCGATATGCATCATGATATGTACCATTGCGTCTCATGTCAAAGCGGACTCTGAATTGCTATTGTTTTTATAGCAGGTCAGGTCCAGCCGACGGGGGCCAGAGCCCGAATTGGCCAGGAAAATCAGCTGGAGACGCGGCACCCGGCAAAGGAACACCTTTTTAGTAACTTGGCCATGGTGCCGAAACCACGCCTACGGCAAAATCACCCCCAGGAGGGCCGCCGGATCGAACCCGACGGCTGCGGGGTTTCATGGTTGAATTTATAACTGTTTTCTTATACAGCGTCGTCAGTGCAGACCCAATGTGGAAGCCGGTTCCGGAGGTACTTGATGTCCAGCTTATTCCGCAGCGGCCAGATTAATACGCAGAATCTGCGGCATACATTACGTTAAACCTCACAGGCTCAACGCGATGACCTTGGATGATTTCGTGAGATTCGGGCGCGCACAGAAATACTTCCGAACGCTTGGCCACCGGCCCCCGCCCGCCGCAGTTAAAGCCATCGAAATCGCCTTACGAACTGAGCTGCCCGATTCCTATCGTGAACTCGTACTCGAGCATGGGTTTGTCCGCTGGTTTGGCGTTTCCATCTTTGGGATTGACCCGGATGAAGAAGAGAGCACGGTCGTTCGTACGTTGGAGGAAAGGGCGAATCTCAGTGACAGTCAATCGTTTGCGTGCATGCCCGAACGTGGGAACTTCATTGCGGAAATTTTTGGCGGCGGGTTTTGCTTCTTATACGGAAACAACTCGGATCGAGCCGGCCAGGTTGCCGCTCATGCTCCCGACGATGAGTATCGAGAGGTGCAATACTGGCGCAGCATCGAAGACTACTTCGAGTTTGTGGCAGTTCGGTCCAAGAACTGGGTGTCTGTTGGAGCGCAAGGAAGTGATGTTTAACATGTCAATCGACACGGACCCACAACAGCAGTCTGCGGCTCCGCCGCAATCTGTTGTGGTCCGGTCATCTTCACGTTAGAGCGCGACGTATGTACTCGATACCAACGCGCAAGATTCCGGTTATTCAACGGAGCATGGCAGTACTTTTCCTAGGGCTCAGCATTTGGCTCATCGCTGCATCGCTCGGTGTTATTGACTCTTCAACGCTGACCTATTCACGATGCCGGGCATGCCCGCGTGTGGTGAGTCCTTCGATCTGGACAGTCGGCCTTGTCGGTGCAATGTTCCTGGCCTTCTCGGCTTCGATGCTCGTTGAATCATTCGCACGAAAGGGATCACTCGCAAGCTTCTTCGGATCTCTTGGCTGGCTACTTCTTTGCGCGGCGTTGATGAGACACACCTTGTACTCGGATGATCCTGTGTCTCTGCGCGTGTGGACCGGTGCATTTGCCCTGATCTTTTCAATCTCCTTTGTCGCAGTCTACTGGTCGATACACCGCTCTCGCGGTCAAGCGCTCTACGGGCGTTCCGCAGCCGCGCTTCGCGCGCTGCTGAACTTCGACGTTAGGCCTCACAAACCATGCTTTTCGCGTTGAAGCGAGTGGTTCGATCTGCGGAACGGAGGCTATATGAGAGGCTTCACGAAATCCGGCAGGAACGTGGCAAACCAGTGAACTACCGATCAATCGAACTATCCTCGACCGCCCTACGATACGTCGACCTTTTAAACCAGGTTCATGTCGTTCCGTTCGAGAACATCGTCGAAGTCGAGTTTGTTCGGGAAGAAGCCCTGTTTCCATGCCTCGACGGCCCATACCTTGAGACAAAGTGGATGGTTAGTCTCGTCGGAAATATGCGAGTTGAGGTAATGGATGAAGCGCCACATAGGAAGAAGCTACTTGCGGCATTTTCTAGCCGTTTGCACGGCTTCGACTTATCTTCCGCGTCAGCGGGTCTGCGTTCAAATGAAGCTGGAAAATGGTCTTGCTATCGATCTTCAGATTCGCAATCCGGTGAGGCCTAACTCAAACGTTGGGCCTCTAACCTCCATCCATTCTCACCCGCTAAGGACAATTTCCGATGACGTTCAGTTCGAGGCTTGCGGTGTTCGGCGCACTATGTTTGGCGCCACTCATGTGCATGAGCCAGATGGCGTGCCGAATCAAAGTATTTCAAGACGAGAGGGAGGTCTTGTCGAGCGGCGGAAGCTCAATTCCAACATTCGTTTTGAAGGCTACGGAATTTCGAGTCGAAGTATCGCCATCAGCTTGCGCCCCTACTATCGCAAGCGTTCCGAATACAGAGATTGCGAAGCAGATTGCGGAAAAGCCACTCATCTACGCCGAGAGGTGGGCGTATGTGATGGCCGCATATCCTGAAGATGGGGACAAACTGCTATGGTGGGCGAGAACGGAATTCGATTCGGAGCTACGCAATCCACCGAGTCCAAATACCTTTGCGGGGAAGCAATACTTAACGCTTTGCGAAGAGTTGAGGTTCTGCCCAAATCCGTATCCCATCTACTCGTCAGGGCATCCCTTCTCAAATTCGCAAACCGGCTCCAAATCAATCGCGAATTTCAAGCGCCTTGACGACACACGGAGATTGGCAGATGCAAAAGGAAAGACGCTCCTGAGCGTCATCTACACACTGTGGCGCTCGCTGCCTTCCGAGTATCCAATGGCAGATCCCCGTGCGTTGCTATTTCGGCCGAATTTCGTTTATTTGCAATTTTTGGAAGATTGATGCGCTCACTTCGTAAATCTGAGAGGCCCAACCCATCAATCCACCGGACGCTGCGCGGTCAGACCGCGCAGCGTCGCTGATTTCGAACGTTAAGCCGCACAGCCCATCGCACTGCCCATTCTGGCCGCTCTGTAAATGCTTCGCGCACTGATCTACGGCCTCACCATCTTGCATCTTGGCCCCGGTATCGCGTTCGCTCTGCTGGCGTTCGGGTGCGAGGAGCCAACACCGTACCTGCGCGCGATCTGCGGCAAGAGCGCGCTGTCGTCGTTCGCGCTGCTCACTGCAGGTAGCTGGCTAGTCCTGCTTCTTGGGTTGGCGGCCATGCATCTCGTGCAGCGCGCCCGCAGTTCTGCGCCGCCAAACACTGGGCTTCGTGCATCGGCATTGCTGGCGGTTATTGCTACCGGTTCGTCTCTTGGTGCCGCAGGTGCTTGGCTCACAGGTAGCCAACACTGGTTCTTGGCCATCCCAAGCGCGCTTGCGGTGGGTTGGCTGTTCCTGGCCAATCCACTGGCCTGTCAGCCCGGGCCGCCGAGCAGCAGTCGGTCTGCAGGTAGCAACAAGGCCGCCTGACAGGTCAATCAACAACGTCGGACACCCTCCAGACAATGACCCACACGGAGATCCCCGCCCTCGCCCGCGCAGCGTTCGCCGCGGATCTGTCGTGCACGCCCACCATCACCCTGCGCGGCGGCAATGCGATTGACGAATACCGGGAGCCGCCTGCGTTTGACGCCACGCTCGACGCGGTGACCGATGGCTATCTGGAGCGGTTCATGTGGGGCGTTGGCCATCTGGACGCGCCGTCCTGGCGGCACTACCTGCCCAGCCTGATCGACTATGCCCTGCGGCACATTGGGCAGGCCAGCAACGTCACCGATGCCCTGCTCAACAGCCTGCGCCCTCCGGACCGCGAACCTCCACGCCTGGCGTCCTTGTCGCCAGAGCAGGAAGTGATGGTTGTGCGCGCCCTTGACGCGCTGGCGTTCTCTGAAGCGTCGGCGCACAAGGAGCTGGCCTGCCAGGCCCTGGAGGAGTGGTGGTCCCCGGGCGCCCTCTACCGGCCAGCCGCCATTCCCCCGACCGGCGATCCAAGATGAACCGCGGCATCTACTTTGTGGGTGACGCCAGCGCGTCGGGCAAGTCCACCTGCACCGGCCGGCTGGCGGGCGAGGTGGGCGTTGGCCGCATCGAGCTGGACGGTTTTTACAACGTCATCCGCCACGGCGTGCGCGACGAGTCCGCACTCAAGGCGGTGGCACAGGACGTGGTTGCCTTCAGCCTCAAGAAGCTGGTGGAGGTCGACGTGGGCGGCATCCTGGAGGGCGACTGGATAGAGCCCGCCCAGGCCGCCGAGCTGGCGGCCCTGCAGCCCAAGCGGTTCTGCCCCGTGTATTGCGGGTACCCCAACGCCGATGTGGCGGCCCGCCTGGAGATGATCCTCCGCCACGGCAAACATTGGCTCGCCGCCCGCGACAGGCCCACCGCACTGGCCTGGCTGGAGCAGCAAGTCGCCGGAAGCCGCTGGTACCAATCCGAGTGCCGCGCGTACGGCATCCCCTACTTCGATTTCTCGGACCTGGACGAAGGCAGCCGCCAGCTCAGGGGCCACTACCTGGCCTGGCGCGCTGGCGGCCCGGCTGCGCCGCGTAACCAGACGCTACCGTTTTGATAGCGGCTCAGGTCCAGCCGGCGGGGGCTGGAGGCCGAATTGGCCAACCAAATCCCCCTGAACGAGCAGCAGCCACGTAGAGGGATACCTTTTAGGTGCCGCGGCTATAGTTCTGATGCTGAGCCTGGATCTGCACAGCTACGCAAGAACACACATGAACGCAAGCCCCTTGGCCCCCGACCGCCAGCCTGCCCTGGACAACCTGCGCGCGATGATGATGTGGCTTGGCATCGTGTTGCACGTGGCGGCCAATCACCTCACCGGGCCGATGCTGCTGCCCTGGCGCGACAAGGACACCAGCCGGCTGGCCGACCTGGTTGTGTCGGTGATTCACGTGTTCCGCATGCCGCTGTTCCTGATCCTCTCGGGCTACTTCGTCGCCATGCTGGTCGAGCGCCGCGGGGCGCTGCAGATGCTGCGCCACCGCATGCGGCGCATCGCCCTGCCCTTTGTCGTGTTCTGGCCGGTGGTGTTCGCGCTCACGGTGGTGCTGGTCTTGCTGTATGCCCACCGGGCCGAGCGTGGCCACTTCGGGCTGTCGCTTGAAGTCGTGCCCACGGTGCCCCACGCGCCGAAGCTCAACACCCTGCACATGTGGTTTCTGTACCAGCTGGCGGGGCTGGCGCTGCTGACCTTTGCCGCGCTCCGGCTGGCCCCGCGCTTGCCCCAGGGTTTGCGCGACCGCATCGCGCTGGGCATGCGGCTGCTGGGCGAGCGCCCGTGGGGCTTTGCGCTGCTTTCGCTGCCGCTGGGCCTGATCGGTGCGCAGTACCCCTTTGGCCTGCTCGTCGTCACCGGCTCGTTCGCCCCGCCATTGGGCGAGTGGCTGCACCACGGGCTGTTCTATGCCTTCGGGTACTTCCTGTACCTTCACCGTGGCGCCCTGCTTGCGGGCTACACGGCGCATGCCAGCCGCCTGGCGTGGGCCGGCGCGCTGTGTTGCATGGTCTCACTGGGCATGCTGACGGAGGTGCATCGCGAGCCGCAATCCACCAGCATGGCGTTTCGCATCGTGGCCGCATGGGCGTACAACGCCGCCACCTGGCTGTGGAGCTTTGCGCTGATCGGGCTGGCCCTGCGGCACCTCAACCGCCCACACGCGGCGCTGCAGTACATGGCAGAGAGCTCGTACTGGGTGTACCTGGTCCACATGCTGGGCACGATCGGGTTTGGCGCGCTGCTGTACGGCGCCAACCTGCCGGCAGAGGCCAAGATGCTGATCAACATCGCGGCCACCACCCTGATGACCCTGGCGACGTATCAGCTCTTTGTCCGGAACACCTCCGTCGGCGTGCTGCTCAACGGCAAGCGCATCCCGCCCGCGAAGGCCACGCCGTTGAATTCAGCGGCTGGATAGCGCCGCGCGCCCGGCCGCTATCTTTTTTATAGTGGGTCAGGTCCAGCCGGCGCGGGCTGCAGGCCAAAATGCCCCAGAATCCCCTGCGCAGCCGCCTCCCCGGTAGCAAAGCAGGCCGTCAGCAGGTAACCGCCGGTGGGGGCCTCCCAGTCCAGCATCTCGCCGGCGCAGAAGACGCCGGGCAGCGCCTTGAGCATCAGCCCGCTGTCCAGCGCCTCGAACGGGACGCCGCCGGCGGTGCTGATGGCTTCGTCGATGGGGCGCGGCGCGGCCAGCGTCAGCGGCACGGCCTTGATGGCGGCGGCCAGCTGGTTGGGGTCGTGCAGGGCGTCCTTGCCCAGCACCTCGTGCAGCAGCGCCATCTTGATGCCTTCCAGCCCCAGCCGGCTCTTGAGGTGGCTTGACAGCGACCTGGAGCCGCGCGGGTGCGCCACGGCGGCCAGCACGTGCTCGGGCGTGCGGTCGGGCAGCAAATCCAGGTGGAAGGTGGCCTGGCCGTTGGCGGCAATCTGGTCGCGCAGCAGGCTGGCGGCGGCGTAGACCAGGCTGCCCTCCACGCCCGTGACGGTGGCGACGAACTCGCCCTTGCGGTGAAAGCCGGGGCCCGCGCCGCCCGCGTGGCCCGGGCCACCGCCAACGTGCAGCGCCACGCTTTTGAAAGGCTGTCCGGCAAAGCGGCTGGCAAAGTGCTCGCTCCAGCCGCCGACGCGGTCAAACCCGCAGTTGGCGGGCTGCAGCGGCACCACCGGCACGCCGCGCGCCTGAAGCCAGGGCACCCAGGCGCCGTCGCTGCCCAGTCGCGCCCAGCTCGCCCCGCCCAGGGCCAGCAGCAGCGCGCCGGGCTGGCGCGTCACCGTGCCGTCTGGCGTGTCAAACGCGCAGTGGCTCTGCCCGCCCGGCCCATCCACCCAGCCGGTTAAGCGGTGGCGCATGTGAAAGCGCACACCCTGCGCGCGCAGCCGGTGCAGCCAGGCGCGCAGCAGCGGCGCGGCCTTCATGTCGGTGGGGAAGACGCGCTGCGAGCTGCCCACAAACGTGGCTATGCCCAGGCCCTGCGCCCAGTCGCGCAGGGCCTGCGGGCCAAAGGCCTGCACCAGCGGGGCCAGTTGCGGCTGGCGCGCGCCGTAGCGGCTGACAAACATGTCCATCGGCTCGGCGTGCGTCAGGTTCATCCCGCCGCGCCCGGCCAGCAAAAACTTGCGCCCGGCCGAAGGCATGGCGTCCATCACCTCCACGCCGATGCCCGCGCCAGACAACACCTCTGCCGCGCGCAGGCCGGCGGGGCCGGCGCCGACGATGACAACGCCTGGGTGGTGGGTAGCGCCGTTCATGCCGCCTCCACCATCTGGCCGTCCGCGGTGAGCCAGGCGGCGCGCACCACGGCCTGCGGGTAGGCGGCCTGCACCGCGGCGCGGTAGGCGGCCATCTGCTGCTGCAGGCCGGGCTGCAGCTCGGGCCGGCGGGCGGACTTGTGGTCCAGCACCCACCATTCGCCGGTGTCGCGGCGGCGCACCAGGCGGTCGATGCGCAGCGCCTGGCCGTTGTGGTGGATCTCCACCTCGTTGCCCTGCCAGTCGGTGGCGGCGGTGTCCCAGGCCCAGGCGCCCTGCCCGCCCAGGATGCGCTGCGCCATGGCCACGGCCTCGTCCATCTGCGCGGGCTGGAGCGCAAACTCGCGCTGGATGGACAGCCGCTGCCCCGCCGACCAGCCCGCGCCGCCCGGCACCCACCATTCCAGCAGGCGGTGCATGGCCTGGCCCAGCCGCGCTTCGGGGGAGTCGTCGTCTTCGGGTGCTATGGTTTTGGTAGCGGGTGACCCAGCATCCACGGGGGCTGGAGGCAGTTTTTGCATGTAAAACAGCTCTGGCGCACCGGTTGGCGCCTGCAGGGGCTGCGTGGCGTCGCGGGGCGCCTCCGCCACCGCCTCCAGAGGTTCGGCCAGACCGTGCAGCCGCTGCCACCAGCTGCCGGGCGCGGCCCGGGCGGGCTGCACCGACGACAACACCAGCTGCGTGCAGGTGCGCGTCATCGCCACATAGAGGGCGTTGATCTCCTCGCGCTGGCGCGCGGCGCGTTCGGCGGCCACGGCGTCGGCGCTGCAGGCGGGTGGCTTCTTCTCGCTGGCCAGAAAGACAAATCGGCGGGGCGCCTGTGCCTCGCCGGGCCAGTCCACCAGCACGCCCATGGTCTTGTCGGTTTCTTCGGGGCGGTCGGTGTCCAGCATCAGCACCACCGGGGCCTGCAGGCCCTTGGCGCCGTGCACGGTGAGCAGGCGCACCTGCTCGTCGCCCGCCAGCGCGGGGGCGCGGGCCCCGCCGGCGCGCAGCGCCCGCACCAGCGCGTAGGGCGTCAGGAAGCGCGCGCCGTCGATCTGCAGCGCCGCGCCCAGCAGCGCGCCCAGGTTGGCCAGCACGCTGGCGCGCAGCGGCGCCGGCGCGGCCGCGGCAAAGCGCGCGGGCAGGTCGCCGTCGGCAAAGATCGCGTCCAGCGCGTCGTGCGGCGGCAGCGCGGCCACCCAGCCCTGCCATTTGGTCAAAATGGCCCCCAGCCCCCGCAGATGCTCGTTGGTCTGCTCTTCTTTTTGTAGCAGATCAAACCAGCTCACGGCCTGCTGCTGCGCCTGCGCGGCGCGCTTTTGCAGCGCCAGCTGCACCAGGGCGTCGTCGGGCACGCCAAACAGCGGGCTCTTGAGCGCCCGCGCCAGCGACAGGTCGTGCGACGGCGAGACCAGCGCGTCCAGCAGCGCCACCACGTCCTGCACCTCGGGCGCGTCGCCCAGGTCTTTTTTCTCGGGTTGCAGCGCGCCGATGTGCAGGGCGCGCAGCTCGTCCTGCAGCACCGACAGCGGCGCGCGCCGGCGGGCCAGCACCATGATGTCGCCGGGCTTGCGCACGCCACCCGCTTCGACAAGCTGCGCCGCGATCCAGCGGGCGGCCTGGCGGCTCTCCAGCGCGAGCAGGCTGTCTTCGGCCAGCTCGCGCGGGGTGGTCAGGCTGTCGCGCCAGGCCAGTGGGGCATCCCCGTCGGCGCGGTGGGCCGGGGCGGCGGCGTCTGCGGCGGCCCGTTCGTCGGGGTCGGGTGCATCGGCGGCAGCGCGGTCTCGCCCGATCTGCGGCAGGCGCTGCACCGCGCCCGTTTCGGCCGACTCGGTGGTGTGCGCGCGGTAGCCACTGGTCTCGCCCGCGGCCTGGGCGTCGCCCATCACCTGGTTGACCACGGCCAGCACGCGCTGCGCGTTGCGGTGGGTGTGGTCGCAGCTGAGCAGGTCACCCCCCAGGCCTTCCACCACAAACTGCTGCGCTGCGCGGAACACCTGCGGCTCCGCACGGCGAAAGCGGTAGATGCTTTGCTTGGGGTCGCCCACGATGAAGACGCTGGGCGCGCCGCCCGCGGCGCCCCCAGTGCCACCCCCCGCGCCCGCGTAGCCCGAGAGCCACGCCAGCAGCGCCTGCCACTGAAGCGGGTTGGTGTCCTGGAACTCGTCGATCAGCAGGTGGCTCACGCGGGCGTCCAGCCGCTCCTGCACCCAGCCGCTGAGCACGTCGCTGGACAGCATCAGCAGCGCGGCGCGCTCCACGTCGTTCATGTCCACCCAGCCGCGCTCGCGCTTGAGGGCCGAGAACTCGGCAATCAGCAGCCGGGTGAGGCGCGCCATGCGCTGCTGGTGTTGCCAGGCGCCGTGCTGGTCAAGCGCGGCGCACAGGGCCTGCAGCTCGGGCTCGGCCTGCTGGGCGGCCTCGAACTTCTGCAGGTGGTGGGTGAGCCTGTCCTCTTCCGCCACAAAGAATGCGCCGCGCAGCAGCCGCAAGCGCTCTGCCAGGTCGGCCGTCTCAAAGGCACGGACCACCGCCTGCGCGGCCTTCTGCGGCGTCTTGTTCTTCTCGGCGCCCAGCGCGCGCGCGCGGCCCAGCCAGCGCTGGCGCGTCACGTCGCCTTCCAGCATGTTCAGCGGCGTGTCCAACCCGGCAAACGCGGGGTATTGCACGCCAAACGGCTTGACCGATGCGTCCACCGTGCCCTGCCCGTCGGCCAGCGCGAACTCCACCCGCTTGGCCAGCGCGGCTTCCAGGCCTTTGAGGGTGTTGAAGCGGCCGTGTTCGGCCACTGCGTCCATGTAGTCCTGCCGCGCCGCGGGTTGGGCCACCACGGCGGCATGGAAGCGCCGCCACACGGCGTCGACCGCTTCCTGGTCGTCTTCGAGCAGTTCGTAGCTCGTGGGCAGGCCCAGCTGCTGCAGCACGGACAGCGGCGCATTGCGCAGCAGCGCGGCAAACCAGCTGTGGAAGGTGCGCACCTGCACAGGGCGGCCGCCCTTCAGCAGGGTCCGGTACAAATTTGATAGCGGCTCAACCAGTGCTGGCGCGGCCTGCGGGCTGATTCCACGCATAACCAGCTCTTTGACCAGCTTCTCGGGTGTGTCTTGTGCAAATTGCTCCAGCCACTCCTGCAGGCGCTGGCGCATTTCGCCCGCGGCCTTCTTGGTGAAGGTGATGGCCAGGATCTCGTGGGGCTGCGCGCCGTCCAGCAGCGCGCGCAGCATGCGCGAGACCAGCATCCAGGTCTTGCCCGCGCCCGCGCAGGCCTCCACCGCCACGCTGCGCCGCGGGTCGCACGCCACGGCATAAAACGCCGCGCGGCTGACGCGCTGGCCGTTCAGTTCATAGGCGAACAACTGACTCATGACAACGCCCACCCTGAGCGCCGCCGGGCCGCCCCAAGGCGCGAGCGCCCCCTCGGGGGGCAGCGCAGTACACGAAGTAACAAGCGTGGGGGCATGTGTGTCACCAGAAATCCTTGCGGCACAGGCCGCGGGCGGCGCAGTGGTCGCATGCGGTGCCCTCGCCCAGCGCGGGCAGCGCGGCACCGCCGGCAATGGCGGCCATGTCGGCCTGGATGCCGTCGAGCAGCGCGTCGCGGGCGGCGACCACGTCTTTCTGCCAGTACGTCCTGGTCTCGCGCTCGCCGATGTTGACGTAGGCCGCTTGCAGCGTGTCGTCGGGCAGCAGCGCCGCATAGAAGGCCAGCTGGGTGTCCTCGGTGGCGCTTTTCACGCGGTTGGCGGTGGTCTGCTGGCTTTCGGTCTTGTAGTCCATGACGATGTGCTCGCCGTCTGCCATGCGGTCGATGCGGTCGAGCCGGCCCACCAGGGTGACGGCGCCCAGCGGCGTCTCGCGCCCGGCTTCGGCCTGGCTGAACTGCGCGCCACTGGATTCGTGGGAGTCCAACCAGGTGAGGTAGCCGTCGCGCACCCTGGGCCAGCTGGCGGCAAAGGGCAGGAACTCGCCGTCGTTGAGACCCAGCGCGCGGGTCTGCGCCTGGGCGGCGCTGTCGATCAGGGCCTGGCGCTGCGGGCCAGCAGGTGTGGGCTGCCTCGCCATCGCCTCGTGGAACTCGCGCAGCACGGCGTGCACCCAGGTGCCGAAGTCGCGCTTGTCCAGCTCGGCGTCCAGCTCGTCGACTTCTGTGAGCCCCAGCTGGCGCAGCGCAAAAAACCGGTAGGGGCAGCGGCGCAGGTCTTCGTAGGCCGATGCCGACAGCCGCTGCAGCGGCAGCGCGTCGCCCACGGGCTGCGGCCGCGCGGTGGGCGCAGCGGCCACGGCGTGTGGCACGCGGGCGTCGGTGCCCGGCTGGCCCGCGCCGCTGAGCTGCAGCTGCTGCACCAGCGGGCTGGGCAACACCGGCTCGCCGGCGGCATCGGCCGCGCGCCACAGCAGGTCCACCGCCGGCACAGCCAGCGCCTGCGTCCAGGCGGCGCGTTGCGCGGCTTCCAGTGCCTCGCGGGGAGGCAGGCCCAGGCCGATGCGCTGCCCCGCTGTCCAGGGGCCGGCGGGCTCGGGCGCGGCGGGCAGGTTGGTCTCGTCGCAGCCGGGCAGGACGGCGGCGGCAAACGGCTGGCCCAGCATCTGCGGAAACGGCAGGATCACCACCTGCTCGTCGCGGGGGTGGCGGGGCTTGAAGCTCGCGGCCTCCAGCACATCCGTGACCCAGCCGGTGAACTCGGCCAGCGTCTGACGCCGGGCGGCCTGCGGCAGCGCGGCCCACTCGGCCTGCGCGGTCCTGCCGTCGTCACCCAGCCGCAGCGCGGCAATGGCGGCTTCGCCCGCCGCGTCGCCCGCCAGCAGTGGCCATTGGCCGGTGGCGAGCAACTGCTCGCGCAGGGCCTGCAGCCATGCAGGCAAGGCACGGGGGCGCTGCAGCTCGCCGCGCCAGGCCTGGGCCTGGGCGAACAGGCTGGCAATGTCGTCGTGCGCCTGCGCCACGGGGGCGGCGCCCGCCCAGTCGCGCGCGCCTGCACCACGCAATGCTTTCTCAAGCCGCTGCAGGGCGCCCGCCTCTGCGGCGGGGGCGTGCTTGAGCCAGTCGAGCACGGCGTCGCTGGAGGCGTCGTGGCGGGCGGCGCGCAACGCGGTCATCATGTGCGCGGCCGCGCGGGTGGTGGACAGCTTCCAGCCGGTTTCATCGCGAATGCGCACGCCCTGCGCGCCCAGCATCGCGCGGATGCGCCGCGTGAGGGCGCGGTCGGTCGCGGCCAGGGCAACGGGGCTTCGGCCCGCGGCCAGGTGCGCGAGCACACAGGCGGCGGCGCGGGCGGCTTCGTCCTCCGGGCCGCTGGCGCGGTGCAGCGCAACGGCGCCGGGCGGGGGCGCGTCCACCATCGGCAAGGTCACCGCCTTGTCGCCCAGTTGCACGCGGATGGCCTCCACCAGCGGCTCGGCCTGGTAGCCCTGCAGCACAACCAGGCAGTCCACCTCGTCGCGCACGGCGTCGTCCAGCAGGCAGTCGGTGGCGTAGCGGGACGCGCCGGCCCACTCCAGCGCGACGCGGGCCACGGCGAGTTCGAGCGCCAGATCCGGGGCGTCCAGCCCAACGGCCACCACCGGGCGCAGGCGGGCGCACCAGGCGGCGCGCTGCGCTGGCGGCACAGCGGCGGCCAGAGCGGCCAGCTGGGTGGCGGCCTCGACGACGCGGCCCGCCAGCAGCTCGCGCCGCTCACCCAGGCCCGCCTGGGCCAGCAGGGCCTGTGCCGTCAGCAGGTCGCGCCCGGCATCCAGGCACAGGTCGAGCGGGCCCGGCACAAAGCCGCCCCGTGCGCCGCCTTGCCCGCGGGCCCAGTTCATGGTGGTTTCAAAGCGCGGCACAAAGCCGCCGGGCACCGCGCGGGCCCAGGCCTTGCGGGCCTGCGGCATCAATTGGGCATAGGGCACCAGCACGACGCTGCGCGCCGGGTGGGCCTGACGGGCTTGCAGCAGGGCCGACACCTGCCCCATCAGGGCATCCAGGCCACCCGGAGAACCATCAATTTGCGCTATCGCATCCATAGCGTGCGGATGGCTTTCTCCTGCCTGTGAGGGGGCTTGGTTTCTGTCACAATTCCTCCACTTTAGCTGTACCGCCACACGCCAACCGAGGAGTCCCCATGGCCAGCGACCTCATCAAGCACGTTTCCGATACCTCCTTCGAGGCCGATGTCCTGCAGTCCAAGACGCCCGTTCTGGTGGACTACTGGGCCGAGTGGTGCGGGCCGTGCAAGATGATCGCCCCCATCCTGGACGAAGTCTCCGGCACCTACCAGGGCAAGCTGCAGATCGCCAAGATGAACGTGGACGAAAACCGCGACATCCCCGCCAAGTTCGGCATCCGCGGCATCCCCACGCTGATGCTGTTCAAGGACGGCCAGCTCGCCGCCACCAAGGTTGGCGCCATGAGCAAGGCCCAGCTCACGGCCTTCATCGACCAGCAACTGGCCTGAACGCGGCAGCGCGCCCGCAGCGGCCCCGAAGGCGCCCGTTGGGGCGGCCTTGCACAAAGGACCCATCCGGGTCCTTTGTTTTGTCTTATACTGGCTGCAGTTCACCGGCGCACGAAGGCAGCCGGTTCGAGTTCCAGGCCTGCGAAGCACCCTCGCCTCGCATCCAACCTCCCCCCTGAATTTCCTGTAGCACTCCCCCAAAGGGGTCATTCCATGCACTTAAACGAACTCAAGGCACTGCACGTGTCTGAAGTCCTCAAGCAGGCCGAAGAGCTTGAAATCGAAAACACCGGCCGCATGCGCAAGCAGGAGCTGATGTTTGCCATCATCAAGAAGCGTGCGAAAGCCGGCGAACAGGTGTTTGCCGACGGCGTGCTCGAGATCCTGCCGGATGGCTTCGGCTTCCTGCGCAGCCCCGACACCAGCTACACGGCCAGCACCGACGACATCTACATCAGCCCCAGCCAGGTGCGCCGGTTCAACCTGCACACGGGCGACATGATCGAAGGCGAAGTGCGCATCCCCAAGGATGGCGAGCGCTACTTTGCCCTGACCAAGCTGGACATGGTCAACGGCGGCCCGCCCGAGCAGAACAAGCACAAGGTGATGTTCGAGAACCTCACGCCGCTGTTCCCCAAGGAGCAGATGAAACTGGAGCGTGACAACTTCAAGGGCGACGAGAACATCACCGCCCGCGTGATCGACATCATTGCCCCGATCGGCAAGGGCCAGCGTGCCCTGCTGGTGGCGCCGCCCAAGAGCGGCAAGACGGTGATGATGCAGCACATTGCACACGCCATTGCCGCCAACTACCCCGACAGCTACATGATGGTGCTGCTGGTGGACGAGCGCCCCGAGGAAGTGACGGAAATGCAGCGCTCGGTCAAGGCCGAGGTGATTGCCTCCACCTTTGACGAGCCCGCCGCCCGGCACGTGCACGTGGCCGAGATGGTGATCGAGCGCGCCAAGCGCCTGGTCGAACTGAAGAAGGACGTGGTGATCCTGCTGGACTCCATCACCCGCCTGGCCCGTGCCTACAACAACGTCGTGCCCTCTTCCGGCAAGGTGCTGACCGGTGGTGTGGACTCCAACGCGCTGCAGCGCCCCAAGCGCTTCCTGGGCGCGGCCCGCAATGTGGAAGAAGGCGGTTCGCTGACCATCATCGCCACCGCGCTGATCGACACCGGCTCGCGCATGGACGAGGTGATCTTTGAAGAGTTCAAGGGCACCGGCAACAGCGAAATCCACCTGGACCGCCGCCTGTACGAAAAGCGCGTGTTCCCCTCGATCCAGCTCAACCGCAGCGGCACGCGCCGCGAAGAGTTGCTGCTGGCGCCCGAGATCCTGCAGAAGACCCGCATCCTGCGCCAGTTCATGTACAACATGGACGAGATCGAGTCCATGGAAATGGTGCTCAAGAGCATGAAGGCCACCAAGACCAATGTCGAGTTCTTCGACATGATGCGTCGCGGCGGCTGATTCCGGCTGGTGCCTTGATATCCGGCCTCACTCTTCTTGAGTGAGGTGGGGATGGCGGGGTCACTTCATCTGCACTGAGCCCGACACATTGACCACCACCGCCGACTTGCCGGCTTCGACCGGCACCGGCGCGTCGGCCATGGCGGACTTGGCTTCCATGGCCATCATGCGCGGACGCGGTGCATAGCCCTGATCGGCAGAGCTGACGGACACCTCGCGCAGTGAATAGCTGCCAAATCCGAACGCCCGGGCGATCTCGCCCGCCTTGCTGCGAAAGCGCTCGATCGCCTGGGCCTGGGCTTCGGTTTCCACCTTCTGGCGCGCCTCGCGGCTGAGGCTGAAGGCCACATTGCCCAGCGTGAGCGTCTGGATCTTGCCGGCCGTGGTGCTGATGCGGATGAAGTCCCGCCCTTCGATGACCAGCTCGGTGCTGCCCTGCCAGCCATTGATCTTGCCGTCACGCCCATAGCGCGGATGCAGGCTGAAGTTGCCGGTGCGCACCTCGAGCTGGCCGGGTTGCGCCACCTTTTTCGCCTCGGCCAGAGCGGCGTCCAGCGCCGTCTTGAGCTGGGTCTGCACGGTAGCCGCATCGGTGGCTTCGCGCGTGGTGTTCAGGCTGATGGTCAGCCAGTCCTGGGGCACCTCCACCGTGCCGCTGGCAGAAAGCTGGGCGATGTTCTGGGGAGCCTCACGGGCACCGGACTGGGCCGAAGCCGCCGTGGCCGCTGCCACAACGCTGAGGATCAGGACGGTTCGCATCAATGCATTCATCTGGAGGTTCCTGGTTGGAGAAAAAGTCAATGTGTGGCAGCGGGCCGCTGCGCGGAGCCGGCGCGCAACTGGTCGCGCAACTGTGCCCGCTGGTCCCGCGAGAGCTGGTGGCGCGGCTGCGAAGCGCCATGCGCATGCACGACGGCCTGACGAACCTCTGCGCGCAACCGCTCGCGGTCCGTGTCTGGCGTCCCCTGGGCCCATGCCAGCGCGGACGCGCCCGCAAAACTGCCTGCGAGGATTGCTGTCATCAAGCGCATGTGCACGGCCTTCATCGTCTGTTAACGCGGCAGGCGCACGCCTTGTTCACAGCGTCTTTGTGAAGCTGCGGCCACCACCGGCAAGATATGTAACATAGTGTCAGGTATGGGCAAAAATGCACGCGCCGCGCATGACCCGGCCTTCAGAATCGGCATTGTTACAAATATGGATGGACACCGAACATGCCTGCTTCCGCTTCGCGCATTGACAAGATCCTGGTGGTTGACGACGACGCCCGCATCCGGGACCTGCTTCGCCGCTACCTCACCCAGGAGGGCTTTGAGGTCATCCTGGCGGAAGACGGCAAGGCGCTGAACCGCATCATCCTGCGTGAGACCGTGGACCTGATCGTGCTGGACCTGATGATGCCCGGCGAGGACGGCCTGTCGATCTGCCGCCGCCTGCGCGCGGCCAACGACCGCACACCCATCATCATGCTCACCGCCAAGGGTGAGGACGTGGACCGCATTGTGGGCCTGGAGGTCGGTGCCGACGATTACCTGGGCAAGCCCTTCAACCCGCGCGAACTGCTGGCACGCGTGCACGCCGTGCTGCGCCGTCGCCCCAAACAGGAAGCTCCGGGGGCTCCCTCCGCCGAGAACGAGACGGTGCAGTTCGGGCCGTTTTCACTGGACCTGGGCCAGCGCATCCTGCGCAAGGGCGAAGAAGAAGTGCCACTGACCACCGGCGAGTTCGCCATGCTCAAGGCGCTGGTGCGCCACCCGCGACAGCCGCTGTCGCGCGAGAAGCTGGCGCAGCTGGCGCGCGGTCGCGAGTTCGAGCCGTTTGACCGCAGCCTGGATGTGCAGGTCTCGCGCCTGCGCAAGATGGTCGAGCAGGACGCCGCCAGCCCGCGCTACATCCAGACGGTGTGGGGCGTGGGCTATGTGTTCGTGCCGGACGGCGCGCACTGAGCTTGAGACGGGACAAACACCCTTTGCCGGCCACCGGCCCGGCACCCCTGGAGACGGCACCCGCTCCGCTGGAATCGCGCCCGCCCAGGGTGGGCGTCAGCCTGTTCTGGCGCACATTCCTGCTGCTGTCGCTGCTGCTGGTGGGCAGCATTGCGGCCTGGCTGCAGACCTTTCGCGTGCTGGAGTTTGAGCCGCGGGCGGTGCAGACCGCGCAGCAGATTTCATCGCTGGTCAATCTCAGCCGCGCTTCGCTGATCCATGCGGACGCGATTGCCCGAATCGGACTGATCCGCACGCTGGACGAACAGGAGGGCCTGCGCATCGTCACACGCGAGTTGCGCGACCGTCACGTGGCCTTTGGCACCGACGACCTGAGCGAACGCATCACCGAGGAGGTGCGGGCCAGGCTGGGCGCGGACACCGTGCTGGCGACCCAGGTCAACGACAAGCCGGGCCTGTGGGTCAGTTTCAACATCGACGGAGACCGGTACTGGCTGCTGACCGACCGCTCCCGCGTGGGTGCGGTGGGCAGCACCACCTGGCTGATCTGGCTGGCCATCGCGGCGGCACTGTCGCTGGCGGGCGCGGCGCTGTTTGCGCGGCTCATCAACCGGCCGCTCAAGCAGCTGTCGTTTGCCGCCAGCCGCGTGCGCGAGGGTGATTTCGACGCCACGCAGCTGGACGAGCACGCCGTCACCAGCGAGATCCGCGAAGTCAACATCGGTTTCAACCGCATGGCGCAGCAGTTGTCCAAGGTGGAGCAGGACCGCGCGGTGATGCTCGCCGGGATCTCGCACGACCTGCGCACCCCGCTGGCGCGGCTGCGCCTGGAAACGGAGATGAGCGTCACCGACCCCGATGCGCGCGAGCACATGGCCGCCGACATCGAGCAGCTGGACGCCATCATCGACAAGTTCCTGGACTACGCCCGCCCCGATCAGGCCGAACTCAAGCCGGTCAACCTGCGCGATGTGGTCGACGCCTGCGTCTACGCCGTGCGCGAGAGCGAGGACGTGAGGGTGCAGGTGGATGTGGATTCGTCGCTGAACGTGCTGGCCGACGAGGTGGAACTCGCCCGCGTGCTGTCCAACCTGATCGAGAATGCGCGCCGCTACGGCAAGACGCCCGAGACCGGCATTGCGCGCATCGACATCGCGGCCCGCGGGCGCGACAACTGGGTGCTGATCAAGGTGCGCGACCACGGCATGGGCGTGTCGCCGGACGCGCTGCCCAACCTGATCAAGCCGTTCTTCCGGGGTGATGCGGCGCGCACCGCCGCCACCGGAGCCGGACTGGGCCTGGCCATCGTGGACAAGACAGTGCAGCGCATGGGCGGCGTGTTCTCGCTGGCCAACACGGCGTCCAGCGGCCTGGCGGCGCATATACGCCTTCAGCGCGGCTGAAGCGGGATTTTCAAGGAAAATCGGCCTGCAGCCCGCATGGGTACTGGCTCACCCACTACGAAAACAATAGCACCATGGCGCGGGCTTCGATGCTCTGGCCCTGCCCCACGGGGCCCAGTTTCTCGGCCGTCTTGGCCTTCACGTTGACCTGAGCCGGCTCGATGGCCAGCGCAGCGGCCACCGCGGCGCACATGGCCGCAATGTGGGGCGCCAGGCGTGGCGCCTGCGCCACCACCGTGCTGTCCACATTGCCGATGCGCCAGCCCTGCGCGCGCACGCGCCGCGCCGCCTCGGCCAGCAGCAGCGATGAATCCGCGCCTCCGAACTGCGCATCCGTGTCTGGGAAATGCGTGCCGATGTCGCCCAGCCCGGCAGCGCCCAGCAGCGCATCGGTGATGGCATGCAACAGCACGTCGGCATCCGAATGACCCAGCAGCCCGCGGTCGTACGGGATCTGCACACCGCCGATGACCAGCCGGCGCCCTGGCACCAGCGCGTGCACGTCCCAGCCCTCGCCCACCCGGATGTTGTTCATGCGGCACGACTCCCCAGTATGGCTTCGGCCAGGGCAAAGTCCTCCGGCCAGGTGATCTTGAAGTTCATCGCCCCGCCGGGCACCAGAAGCGGGCGGTGGCCGGCAGCTTCCATGGCGCTGGCTTCGTCGGTGACGCGCTCGCCCGCTTGCGCCAGCGCCTGCGCGAGCGCGCCAAGACGGAACATCTGCGGCGTCTGCGCGAGCCATTTTCCGCTGCGGTCCACCGTGGCGGCCACCCGCCCGTCCGTTTCGCTCTTGAGCGTGTCGGCCAACGGGTGCGCCAGCAGCCCACCCACCGCATCGTGCTGGCACGCGTCGATCAGGGCTTCAATCTGGGCAGGAGTCACCAGGCAGCGTGCCGCATCGTGCACCAGCACCCAGTCGGATTCGCGCGCGCCCCGTTGCGCCAGCGCCTGCAGGCCGTTGCGCACCGTGGCTGCGCGGGTCGCGCCACCGCAGGCCACCACCTCGAAGGGAGCGACTGGCTCGCTCAGACGGTCGTCGCCTGGCGCGACCGCGACCACAGCGATGTGAATGCGCGGCACCCTGGCAAATGCATCCAGGGTGTGGTGCACCATCGGCCGCCCGGCCACCGGCTGGTACTGCTTGGGTGAGACAGAGCCCGCGCGGCTGCCCGAACCGGCGCAAGGGATCAAGGCATGAAAACGCGGCCCGTCGGGCGCTTGCTTCTGGGCCAAAGGGTTGGAATCAGGCATGGGCGGAGGTCGATTCTAGGGCCGCGGCGGTAAAATCAGGGCCTTCCACCCCTCCCTGTGCAGGCGAGGGGTGTTTTCATTTTTTCTCCAATGGACCTTCCCAAGCTCTCGCCCGGCAAACGCTTCACGCTGCCCCGCCCCGCCGGCTCGGCAGACGCGCTGCTGCTGGCCACCCTGGCGCAGCGGGAAAAGCAGGCCGGACGGCTCACCGCCGTGGTCACCGCCGACGCGACCGACGCCCAGCGCCTGCTGGACGAACTGGCCTTTTTCGCGCCGGGGCTGCGCACCGCGCTGTTCCCCGACTGGGAAACCCTGCCCTACGACAGCTTCTCTCCGCACCAGGACCTGATCAGTGAACGCCTGGCGACGCTGTGGCGCATTTCCCAGCGCGACCGTGAGACCGGCGCCGACCTGGTCGTGGTGCCGGCCACCACGGCGCTGTACCGGCTGGCGCCGCCGGCTTTCCTGGCGGGCTATACCTTTCACTTCACGGTGCGCCAGAAGCTGGACGAGGCCCGACTCAAGGCCCAACTCACGCTGGCCGGCTACAGCCATGTCACGCAGGTGGTGAGCCCGGGCGAGTACGCGGTTCGCGGCGGGCTGATCGACCTGTTCCCCATGGGCTCGCCCGTGCCCTACCGGGTCGACCTGTTCGACGACGAAATCGACAGCATCCGCACGTTTGATCCGGACAGCCAGCGAAGCCTGTACCCGGTGCCCGAGGTGCGCTTGCTGCCTGGTCGCGAGTTCCCCATGGACGAACCGGCACGGGCCAAGTTCCGCAGCCGCTGGCGCGAGTTGCTTGAGGGCGACCCGACGCGCAGCCGCATCTACAAGGACATGGGCAACGGCGTGGCCACTGCCGGGATCGAGTACTACCTGCCGCTGTTCTTTGACGACACCGCCACGGTGTTCGACTACCTTGGGGCAGACGCCACCGTGGTTCTGCATGGCGACCTGGAGCCGGCGTTCCAGCGCTTCTGGCAGGACACCCGGGACCGCTATCGCCTGGTGCATGGCGACCCGGACCGCCCGGTGCTGGCCCCCGAAGCGCTGTTCCTGGGGACCGAGCAGTTCTATGCGCTGGCCAACGGACACGCGCAACTGGCCATCCGCCCTTCCATCGAAGATGTGGCCGACAACGCGCATTTCCTGAAGCTGGGCGAGCTGTCGGTCGTGCGGGGTGCCGAGGACCCCCTTGCAAGGCTCAAGACCCACACACGCAACACCGCGCACCGTGTTCTGCTGCTCGCCGAAAGCGATGGTCGCCGCGAGAGCCTGCTGGACTTTGTTCGGGCCAGCCAACTGTCGCCGCCCGTGTTCGACTCCCTGGAAGAGTTTCGTGCCAGCGACGAGAAGCTGGGCATGGCCACCGGCGCGCTGGCCGCTGGCTTCAGCTGGCTCGAGGCGGGCATCGATCTCGTGACCGAGACCGAGCTGTTTGCCGCCAGCCCCACCACGCGGCGGCGGCGCAAGCAGGAGCAGGTCAGCGACGTCGAGGCGTTGATCAAGGACCTGTCCGAACTCAATGTCGGCGACCCGGTGGTGCACACCGCGCACGGCATCGGCCGCTATCGGGGCCTGGTCAACCTGGACCTGGGCGAGAAGGCCCCCGACGGATCGCCTGCGGTCCAGGAGTTCCTTCACCTGGAATACGCCGACAAGGCCACGCTGTACGTCCCGGTGAGCCAGTTGCACCTGATCAGCCGCTACACCGGCGTCAGCGCCGACGAAGCGCCCCTGCACCGCCTTGGCAGCGGCCAGTGGGAAAAGGCCAAGCGCAAGGCGGCCGAGCAGGTCCGCGATTCGGCCGCCGAACTGCTGAACATCTACGCCCGCCGCGCCGCGCGCGAAGGACACGCCTTCCGCTACAGCCCGCAGGACTACGAAACCTTTGCCAACGATTTCGGCTTCGAGGAAACCGCCGACCAGCGCGGCGCCATTCACGCCGTGATCCAGGACATGATCAGCCCGCGCCCGATGGACCGGCTGGTCTGCGGCGATGTGGGCTTTGGCAAGACCGAGGTGGCGCTGCGCGCCGCCTTCGTTGCCGTGACGGGGGGCCGGCAGGTGGCTTTCCTGGCGCCCACCACGCTGCTGGCCGAACAGCACTACCAGACGCTGGTGGACCGCTTCAGCAAGTGGCCGGTCAAGGTGGCGGAGGTCTCGCGCTTCCGCTCTGGCAAGGAGATCAGCGCCTCCATCAAGGGCATCGCCGACGGCAGCGTGGACATCGTGGTGGGCACGCACAAGCTGCTCTCCGAATCCACCAGGTTCAAGAACCTGGGCCTGCTCATCATTGACGAAGAGCACCGCTTTGGCGTGCGCCACAAGGAGGCCATGAAGGCCCTGCGCGCCGAGGTGGACGTCCTCACCCTGACGGCCACGCCAATTCCCCGCACACTGGGCATGGCGCTGGAGGGCCTGCGCGACCTCTCGGTCATTGCCACCGCGCCACAGCGACGCCTGGCCATCAAGACCTTTGTGCGCAACGAGGGCAATGGCGTGATCCGCGAAGCCGTGTTGCGCGAGTTGAAGCGCGGCGGGCAGGTGTACTTCCTGCACAACGAAGTGGAAACCATCGAGAACCGCCGCCAGAAGCTGGAAGAAATCCTGCCGGAAGCACGCATCGCCGTCGCGCACGGCCAGATGCCCGAGCGCGAGCTGGAGCGGGTGATGCGCGACTTTGTGGCCCAGCGCTACAACCTCCTGCTGTGCTCCACCATCATCGAGACCGGCATCGATGTGGCCACGGCCAACACCATCGTCATCAGCCGTGCCGACAAGTTCGGCCTTGCCCAGCTGCACCAGTTGCGCGGGCGCGTGGGCCGCAGCCACCACCAGGCCTACGCCTACCTGATGGTGCCCGACACCGAAGGACTGACCCGGCAGGCCAGCCAGAGGCTGGAAGCGATCCAGCAGATGGAAGAGCTGGGCAGCGGTTTCTACCTGGCGATGCATGACCTGGAAATACGGGGCGCCGGCGAGGTCCTGGGCGAAAGCCAGAGCGGCAACATGCTGGAAATCGGCTTCCAGCTGTACAACGAGATGCTGGCCGAGGCGGTGCGCAGCCTCAAGGCGGGGCGTGAACCCGATCTTCTGTCGCCGCTGTCGGTGACCACCGACATCAATCTGCACGCCCCCGCCCTGCTGCCCGAGGACTACTGTGGCGACGTGCACCTTCGCCTGAGCTTCTACAAGAAACTGGCCACCGCAAAGACCGGCGACCAGATCGACGCCCTGACCGAGGAAATCGTGGACCGATTCGGCAAGCTGCCCGTGCAGGCGCAGACGTTGATTGACGTGCACCGCCTGCGCGTGATCGCCAAGCCGTACGGCGTGGTCAAGGTGGACGCCGCACCGGGCGTGATCCACATCACCTTCAGGGCCAACCCGCCGGTGGAGCCCATGCGCATCATCGAGCTGGTGCAGAAGAACAGGCACATCAAGCTGGCGGGCAATGAGAAGCTGCGCATCGAGCGCGCCCTGGCGCAGCCGCGCGAGCGCGCCCAGATGGTGCGGGATGTGTTGCGCAGCCTGGGCCAACCCCTCAACCTGGCAGAAACCGTTTCATGAAATCCACCGAAATCTCTCCCGGCCTGATCGTCCGTCGCTTCACGCCGCCCCTGCGGCTGGCGGACTTCCGGCTGATCGCGTTTGACATGGATTCCACGCTGATCAACATCGAATGCGTGGACGAGATCGCCGATGCTGCGGGTCGCAAGGCCGAGGTGGCCGCCATCACCGAGGCGGCCATGCGCGGCGAGATCGCCGACTACAAGGACAGCCTGCGCCGGCGCGTGGCGCTGCTGCGCGGCGTGACCGTGGCCGACATGGAACAGGTGCTGCGCGAGCGGCTGCGGCTCAACCCTGGCGCGACAGAACTCGTGGCCGCCTGCAAGACCGCGGGCCTTAAGGTGTTGCTGGTCTCGGGCGGATTCACCTACTTCACAGACCACGTGCGCGACCGTCTGGGCATTGATTACACCCGCTCCAATGTGCTGGAGATCGAAAGCGGCCCCAACTGCGGGCAGCTCACCGGGCGCATGGTGGACCAGCCCTGGGGCGACATCTGCGACGGCGAGGAAAAACGCCGCATGCTGCTTGAGACATGCGCGCACATCGGGATCAGCCCGAGGCAGGCCATCGCGATGGGCGACGGCGCCAATGACCTTCCGATGATGCTTGCCTGTTCAGAAGCCGGAGGCCTTTCGGTGGCCTATCACGCCAAACCCGCCGTGCGTGAGCAGGCGCTGGTCGCCATCAACAGCGGCGGGCTGGACCGCCTGCTCGAGGTGCTCCGCTAGGCGCTGCCCTTTGCCTGCGCGACGGGCAGCCTCACCACAAAGCGTGTGCCCTCGCCTTCGCGGCTGTGCACCTCGATCGTGCCGCCATGCTTGTCGACCGCGTTTTTCACGATCGCCAGCCCCAGGCCCGTGCCCTGGATGCCGCCCACGTTGCTGGCACGGTGGAACGAACCAAACAGGTGTGGCACCTCGCTCTCCGGAATGCCAATCCCCTCGTCCGAAACCTCGAAAACGGTGGAGCCGGGCTCTGCACGCACCGAAAAGCGCACACGGCCTCCCGAGGGGGAGTACTTCAACGCGTTGGAAAGCAGGTTGCCAAAGATGTGCCGCAGCAGCTTTTCGTCGTATTCTCCGCGACGCAACGCCGGGTCAAACTCCGTCACCACCTGACAAGTCGCATCCGGATGCTGGGCCCAGGCCTCATCCACAAACTTGCGGCACAGCGGCACCAGGTCCAGAGCTCGCGGGGCGAACTCCAGCATCTGTGCATCTGCGCGCCCCAGCAGCAGCACGCGATCCACCATGCGCGACATCCGGTGCACCGCGGCCACGATGCTTTCCAGCAATTGCGCGCGTTCCTCGGGCGGCAGCCGCTCGCCGTACTCGCGCAGCAGCTCGCCAGCCGAGAGGATGCCTGCCAGCGGTGTGCGGTATTCGTGGCTGGTCATGGCCACGAATCGTGAGCGCAATTCGTTCAGCGCGCGCTGCTGCTCCAGAGCTCCGCGGATCTCCTGTTCGGAGCGCTTGCGCGCGGTGATGTCGATGAACGCCCAGATCACGCCGCCATCGGGATTGCGCTCCTGGATGCAGTTGCCCGCCATTTCGACCCACAGCAATGTGCCGTCCTTGCGGCGCAGCTCGCGTTCACAGGTATAGCGGCCGGTCTCGCGCAGGGGACCCCTCACCGTCTTGCCAAAGTCTTCCCACTCGGCCTCGCTCGTGTGCAGATGCATCGACGTCTGTCCGAGCAGCTCTTCGCGCTGGTAACCCAGCATCAGCGCAAAGCCTTCATTGACCCACTCCAGCCGCCTCTTGACCGACAGCACCATGCCCACGAGCGCGCTGTTCAGGATGGCCTCGCGCTCGGAGGAGGTGCGCTCCAGCGTCGCTTCCAGCGTCTTTCGGTGGGTGATGTCCATGATCGCCCAGACCGTGCCCTGGCTCAGGTCGCGCAGACTGACGGCCTTGCCCGTCAGGGCGGCCCAGAACTGCACGCCGTCGACGCGGCGCATCTCCACCTCGACCGAGAACGTCTCTCCGCGCCGGATGCTGTCCGCCACCTGGCGTCCCACATCCAGGTACTGCGCGCGACTCAGGTAGTACGGCTCGATGGTGGTGAGATCCCTGGCTTCACCGGACACCCCGAAGAGCTCAAGCATCGCCCTGTTTGCCCAGCGGAACCGGCCTTCGGGCGAGAGGAACGCGATGCCCACCAGGGAGTTGTCCAGGACGATTTCCCGCTCCTCCAGCACGGTGCGGTAGCGCTCCTGCGACTCGCTCAGTGCCTTGACCAGCGCGGCGTCGGCTTCATGGCGCGCCTGCGCCTGGTCTTTTTCTCGGCGCACGGCGTTGATCCGGTCACCCAGGGCAAACGACAGCAGCACCATCTCCAGGGCCGAGCCGATCAGCAGCGAATTGGCCGTCACCAGCGTGGACGGAAGCACGCCGATGTTGTGAAGGAACAGCGCCATGACACCGGCCAGAAGTGCCGCCCAGGCGCCCAGAAAAAATCCGGAACCCGGCTGGCGCAGCCGCACACCCTGGATACCGGCTGCGATCAGGCCGGCGACGCTCAAGGGCGACAACACGGTGGTCATCCAGGTGGCTGCCGTGTACGGCAGCAACAGGGCGGCACCCAGTGAGGCCAGCCAGCACCACGCGAGCACCTCGGCGGTGCGATCCAGCCTGGGCATCTGCGCCCGCGAATCCAGGAAGCTGCGGGCGAACTGGATGCCAAATACCGCCGCGGCCGAATTGCCGACGTTGGGCGCGACATTGGTCCACCAGCTGCCGTAGCCCCAGACAAACTGTGCGCCCAGCCCGGTCAGGGCCGCTTGGGCAACACCCAGCGCCGCGACAAACGCCACATACAGCAGGAAGACCTTGTCGCGCACCGACAGGTACAGCAACAGGTTGTAGGACAGCAAGCCCACCAGCAGCCCGAAATACAGGTTCAGCACCGAATAGGTGGCCTGGTCGCTGGCCCACAGGGCTTCAGGCTGCCACAGCTTGACCGGTACCGATACGGGGCCCTGGGACTGCGCGCGAAGGAAGATGACATGCTCTTCACCGGCAGGCAGGTTGAGCCGCATCACGTGCGACCGGTGCCTCGACACACCGGGGCCGCGTTCGAGCGTGTCCCCGGCGACGGTCCGGACATGGTTGCCCTGCGCGTCGGGCACGTACAGCTCCACCCGATCCAGCGGCGGGTACGCCACCTCCAGCAACCACGCGCGGGGCGCGCCCGCAGGAACCGCCAGTCGGGCCCGCAACCAGATCGCCGAACCCGTCAGGCCAAAGTTGGTGGTGACGCCGCTCTGCCCGGCCGGCTGGAAGCGGGATGCCGCCGCCGATCGCACATCGCCCAGAGTCATCGCCGCACTGCGGTCCTCCAGAAACTCCAGCGACGGTGACAGGTTGATGCTGGGCACGTCGCCCAGCACCACCGGCACGGCCTGCGCCGCGGCCGCCTGGACGAACACCAGCGCCACGGCGCCCAACACACGGGAGAGAGCGCGCAGAACGCCCGATGTGCCCATCACTGGCGCTCCACCACCGGTTTGCCGGACGCGACGCGAAAGACCGCCTGCGTGCCCACCGCTGCATCGCGCCGCGTGACGTCATCGACCACACGCAACGTGGTGGTGAGCTGCCCCGGGGTGAACTCGGCGATGCCGTAGCCGCGCTGCTCGGCCTCGCCAAAAATGAAATGCGGGTTTTCTTCCAGGAGCTCGGGCACGCGCTCATTGGTCCCGCCGCGCGAAGTGATGCTGGTGCCGCAGAACTCCACGCCCACCACGGCGCTGCGGGCCTTGTAATAGTCGGCCTTCACATGGCCGACCCAGCTTTCATGGACATCGCCGCCCAGCAAGACCGGGTTGGCCGTGCCGTGGCGCTGCAGGGAGTCGGTGAGGCGCGCGCGCGCCGGTGAATAACCGTCCCAGCCGTCGTTCCACAGCGAGCGGCCGCTGCCGGCGCGCGAGTCGCGCATGCCAAACAGCGAGGTCTGCGCCACCACATTCCAACCCGGGCTGCCCGTGGCCAGCGCCTGGTCGAGCCATTGCTCCTGCGCCGCACCCAGCATGGTGCGGTTGGGGTCCTGCCAGATGGCGCAATTCGCAGGATTGACACGGCTTGAGCCCAGTGTGTCGCCCGAGGTGCAGGCCTGCGGATCCTTGTACTGGCGCACATCCAGCAGGTACACGGTGGCGAGCTGGCCAAAGCGGACCTGGTCGTACACCCGCATCTCGGCTCCAGCCGCCAGCCCGCCCAGGCCCCGGGTGAGCACGCTGGCACGCAGCGGCATGTGTTCGTAGAACGCCTGGTAGGCTGCGGCGCGGCGCCCGGCAAATCCGCTCACCGATGACGGCAACTGTGGCCCGCTGTCGCCGGCCTGCAGCCCGGCGTAGTCGTTTTGCACCTCATGATCGTCCCAGATCACAAGCCACGGGCAGGCCGCGTGCATGGCCTGCAGGTCGGTGTCGCTCTTGTGCAATGCATAGCGCTGGCGGTAATCGTCCAGCGTGACCACCCACCCGCCCGTGGGCACGCGGACTGCGCCGCGCGCGTTGGGGTACTCGTAGATGTAGTCGCCCAGGAATGCAACCGCGTCGACCTGCTCTGCCAGCATGTGGCGGTAGGCGGCGTAGTAGCCATGCTCCCAGCGCTGGCAGGAGGCATAGGCCAGACGCAGCCTGGCAACCACCGCATCGGGCGCGGGCAGGGTGCGCGTGCGCCCCACCGCGCTGGTGGCGTCCCCTGCCATGAAGCGGTAGAAGTACCAGCGGTCCGGCTCCAGACCGCCGACCTGCGCATGCACCGAGTGCGCCAGCTCGGACAGCGCCTGCACCTGCCCTTTGCGCGCAATGCGGCGAAACCCTTCGTCGTGGGCAACCTCCCAGTGCACGGTGATGGCTTCCTTGCCAAGGCCATTGCCGCCGAACAGGCCCGTCTGCACCAGCCGGGTCCACAACACCACCGAGTCGTGCGAGGGCGACCCGCTGGCCACGCCCAGGGTGAACGGGTTGCTGCGAAAGACCGGCGCACTCCAGGCACTGCGCGGCAACCACAGGGTTGTGGCGCTGGCAGCGGCCAGCTTGAGGAGAAGGCGGCGGTCTGTCATGAACGTGTCCCGCGGGGCGCGGGCCTGGCCCTATAGTGCGGGCAACCGGAGCGGCAGCCCTATGCCGTGATTCTTGCACGCCTCCAGGAGCTTTGACATGCTTGATCCCCAGGCCCAGGCCCTACTTGACCTGATGAAGAAACGCGGCGTCACGCCGACGCACGAACTGTGGCCCGTTGAGGCCCGCCAGGTCTACCGCGATCGGCGCTTCTACACGCAGCCCGAGCCGCCGGCCGTGGCCAGCATCCGTGACCTCTTCATCCCTGGCCCGGCGGGCGATATCCCGCTGCGTGTCTATCGTCCAGTGGGCAGCAACGAAACGCAAACCCTTGGCGGGCTGGTGTACTACCACGGCGGCGGCTGGGTGATCGGAGACCTCGACACCCACGACACCTTGTGCCGTGAACTGGCCAATGCGGCCGGCTGCGGCGTGGTGGCCGTGGACTACCGGTTGGGCCCGGAGCACCGGTTTCCGGCCGCCGTGCATGACGTCGAGGCGGCCACGCGCTGGGTATTTGCCAACGCCGGTGATCTGAAACTGGACCCGCGGCGCATCGCCGTCGGTGGCGACAGCGCCGGTGGAAACCTGGCGGCCGTGGTCTGCCTGCTGCTGCGCGACGCACCGGACAGCGAAGCGGTGCTTCCGGCGTTCCAGCTGCTGATCTACCCCTCCACCGACATGCGTGCGCGGTCTCCCTCGCACACCGAGAACGGTCAGGGCTATCTGCTCACATCCGACACCATCAATTACTTCCAGGACCACTACGCCGACGTGTCGCAACGAACCCAGTGGCAGGCCTCCCCACTGCTGGCACCCAGTCACGCCAACCTGCCACCTGCGCTCGTCCTGACAGCGGGCTTTGACCCCTTGCGTGACGAAGGCCTGGCCTACGCCAATGCGCTGTCTGGCGCCGGTGTGCCCTGCCAGTACGTGTGCTTCGGCCGGCAGATCCACGGCTTCGTGCCGATGGGCCGCGTCATGGACGAGTCGCGCACGGCGGTGAACCTGTGCGCGGACGCGCTGAGACGGGCGCTGGACTGATGCGCCCTCCTCAATTCTGAGGATGCGGCCTCCCGACTGGAGTGCTGCAATAACTGCTGGCAAATCCGAAGGAGCCAGCTCATGTTCTCTCTGTCCCGCCACTTCGCATTGCTGGCCGCAGGCCTGCTGAGCTTGCTTGCCGCAGGATGCGGCTCCACCAAGACCGGGCCAGGTCAGGTGGCTCGCGACTGGAGTTGCAAGATTCGCGAAATGCAGATTCGGCCCATTTTCCCGCCGCGTGAGGACTTTCACGTCGGCGACCTCTACTGGCTCGTGAATCTGGGGCCGTCGGAAGGCAAGGGTTATTGCGGTTCGCCAGAGGGAAACACCGCCGAATTTCTACCCATGCCAATACATGTCGGCTTCCTGGAGGAGATCGTCAAGTCGGCCACCAGGCACTACCAGAACCGTCCAGATTTCCCCAGAACCGCAGGGGCTGGAGGCACGGTCACACTGAATGCGCAAGGGCTGGTGACGGTCTCGGCCAGCCAGACAACCGATGTCACCACCGGATCCGCGACGTTCAATCTGTTTCGTTCAGGATCGGTTGCCAGGACCCGTCTCGTCGGATTTCCGGATTTCATGAGCGTCAAAGTCGACCGGGCATCGTTGGGAGCCATCATTCCACTCCAGGGAGCTTTCACGCAGTTCGGCTTTTCGGCGGAGGACATCGAGGAAGCATCCATCTCGATACCTGTTGCAGAGTCGTATGGCGTGCCGATCGCTGCCGCCATGGCCACGCTCAACGGGGAAGCAGTCAGCAAGGATTTGTGCAGGATGGACTTGATAGCCAAAGGCATGGTCAGCAGCAACCCTGCGGCCAGCCCCGGGGGACTTCATCTGGTAACGGAGGTGTTCTATACCCGTGCGATTGACATCAGCATTCAGTCACGCGGCGCAAGAAGCGTGGGCCTCGGGAGGGATCGCGAAGGTGCGGGCACGACAACGCTTCCCGCAATCACCACGACAGGGATTGCCACGCCTTCATCGGCAACCTCACAGTCCGCAACTACCGCAACGATCCAACATATGGCTGCGGTCGCTGGAGGAATGCTGCAGATTCTCTCTGCCCGGGCCGGCGTCCCGGGGGTCTCCCTCAGCGCAGAAAGAGGCTATGTGACCGGAGTCAGCATGCGCAGGATCTTCGAGCGCCCGATCGCGATCGGGTACCGGTCCATCGGACTGTCCGTGACCCATGACCGGTCCATGCCGGGGGCCAACTGCAGCGTCAATCTGGTAGCCATCGGTGGAACTGCTGCACTCGCAACAAGAGCAGGAATTGCTGGAGGGCAAGTCGTCAACCATGCCCCAAGCACGCCTGGTCCGGCAAAGATTGCAGACTGACAGCGCTTGAGGCCTCCTGCAAGCTCAGCAGCTTCGTGCCCGCATTCTCCGGCACTTCGTGGTTGGCGACCATCTCCGGGTGGTCCAGATAGACCACCCGGTGGCCGTTGCGCCTGAGGCAGATCGCCATCGCTGACACACCCTGCTCGCCGAAGGTCATCACATCCTTCACGACCGGCAGTTCCAGCCTGGCAGATGATCCGGTCATCACCTGCAGGCTGGCGTTGGCGCGAATTCATGCTGATCCTCCACCGGGCTTGAGGCAAAGGCTTGCGCCGTCGGTGAAAATCAGGCGCAATGACTCATCCCCCGCTACAACCCTGGCGCGTCGCCATTGCCGGCATGCTGTCCCTTGCCGTGGCCATGGGCATCGGCCGCTTCGCCTTCACTCCGTTGCTGCCGATGATGCTGGCCGACGGGGTGGTCACCCTGCCTGGCGCGAGCTGGCTGGCCAGTGCCAACTACTTCGGCTACCTGGTGGGCGCGCTGCTGTGCACGCTGCAACCCTGGGCCTGGCGCCGCCTGGGCTGGCAGCGCCCGCTGAACGCGCCGTCCATGGTGCGCACGGGGTTGCTGGCGACCACACTGCTGACGCTGGGCATGGCCGCGCACCTGCCGGCCGCGTGGCCCGCGCTGCGGTTTGCCGCCGGGGTGGCCAGCGCCTTCGTTTTTGTCTACACCTCGGGCTGGTGCCTGGGGCAGCTGGCGCGGCTGCAACTGCCGGCCATGGGCGCGCTGATCTATATCGGCCCGGGTGCCGGCATCGTCCTCAGCGGGCTGGCGGCCAGCGGCATGGTGGCGCTGCACTGGACGGCAGCGGCGGGCTGGCTGATCTTCGGCGTGCTGGCAGCGGTGCTGACGTTGCTGCTGTGGCCGGCGGTCCACCCGCGCCACGAGCTGCCGGCAACTGCGCCCGCCGCGTCGGCGTCCGCTGCGCAGGCGGCCACCGTGCCGCGCCACGGCGCGACCGAGATCGCCGTACTGGCCATCGCCTACGGACTGGCGGGCTTTGGATACATCATCACCGCCACTTTCCTTCCGGTGATCGCGCGCCAGGCCCTGCCCGGCTCACCCTGGCTGGACCTGTTCTGGCCGATCTTTGGCCTGGGCGTGATCCTGGGCGCGCTGGTGGCCTCGCGTGTGCGCTCCGGCGGTGACCTTCGCTGGTTGCTGACCGCCTGCTATGCGGTGCAGGCGCTGGGCATTGCCATCGGCCTGTTCAGCCCCAGCCTGGCGGGCTTTGCGCTGGGCAGCCTGTTGCTGGGCCTGCCGTTCACCGCCATCACCTTCTTTGCCATGCAGGAGGTTCGACGCATCCGTCCGCTCGCCCCCTCGGCGCTGATGGGCCTGTTGACCGCGCTGTACGGCCTGGGCCAGATCGTCGGACCACCCCTGGCTTCCGCCCTGCTGGCACGCAGCGCCTCACCGGGTGCGGGCTTCACGCTGTCGCTCCAGATTGCCGCGTCCGCCCTGCTGACGGGCGCCGCCGCGCTGGCATTGATGACCCGCCTGTGGCCGGTTTCGTCACCAAAGTCGCTATCAAATTAATAGCAGATCAGGTCCAGTCCACGGGGGCTGGAGGCCGATTTTTGCCTCAAAATCTGCTTCAGGCCCCAGCGGGGATCATCCCTTGCCATCCAGCCAGTTGGCCACGCAATCGTTGAAGGCCTGGGGTTGCTGGACCATCACCCAGTGGCCCGTGGAAAAAGCCTGCGCCTTGCAGCCCGGCTGTGTGGCCAGCCGCTCCAGCCACTTGCCGGAATGAAACATGAACGGCTTGCGCTCGCCGTAGACGTACAACATCGGACAATCCAGCGCGACACGGCGGGCGGCCCCCAGGCCCCCCAGCGAACGAAACCATTGCATCGCGTAGGGGTAGTTCATCTGCCAGCTGATGCCTGCCGGATCGGTGCGGCAGCGCATGGCGCGCGCCATCCATCGCGTCATCCGGTTGGCCAGCGCGGGCCACCAGCCGCCCAGTTTCCAGGCGATGGCCAGCCAGAACTGGTAGGCAAAGATCTGGAACTTCTGCTTGCCGCCAAGTGACCGCAGGAAGGCACCGCTGTTGTGGTCGCCGATGTCCACGCCCACAATGCGGGCCACACGCCGGGGATGCTGCATCGCGTATTCGTAGCCGAAGATGCAGCCCCAGTCGTGCAGCACCAGCGTGACCGGCGCATCCGGGCTGACCGCATCGACAACGCGCTGGAGCGTCGCCGTCATCTGCGCCAGCGTCGTGCCGCGCGGCGCCAATGCCGGGTCAAAACCCGGCAGGGTCAGGCGCACGCAACGGTGTCGTGCCTTGAGCGCGTCCACCGTTGCATCCCACAACCGGTGGGTGTCGGGCCAGCCGTGCAGCATCAACAGGGTCTGCGGGCCGTCACCCTCAATGAGCACATCGATGCCTTCCACGCTGAGCGTCGTGTGCGTCATGTCTTGCCTTCCTGGGGTTCGCTGGCCACATCCGCCAGGAAATCGGCATCATTCAGCTGGCTCTGCGTCTGCGGGCCTTGCAGCCACCGTGGGTAGATCTGGCGAAATGTCTCCAGGATGTCGGCCAGCGGCACCTCCTGCCAGGCGCCACGCTGGCGCAGGTATTCCATGTGGCGGTTGCCCGCGCGGTCAAACGGGTGGTAGATCGAGTCGGCTTGGCCGTCAAACTCCAGCGGCAGCAGGCCAAAGCGCTCGCACAGTTCCACATTGAACGCTGGCGTGGCCTTGCGCCACGCGCCATCCAGCCAGATGTCGGTGTAGCCGTGCCACGCAAACACGTCGGTGGTCATGGTCTGGCGCATGCGTTCGGTGGACAAATGGTTGCGCACGTCTGCAAAGCCGGGGCGAGCCGGGATGCCCGCCGCGCGGCACGCTGCCGCCAGCAGCGCCGCCTTGGTGACGCACCAGCCATGGCCAGCAGCCAGCACGCTGCTGGCGCGCATGCCCTGCGGGGCCAGGTCCACGCGATAGGGGTCGTAACGGAAACCGTCTCGCACGGCGTAGTACAGCGACACGGCGCGTTCCCGGTCGCCGTGGCCCTGCGCATGCCGCGAAGCAAACGTCCGCACAGCCGGGTGGTCGCTGTCGACCAGCGGGGTGGGTGCCAGACAGTCGGCGGGAGCCGGATCGATCAGATTGGTAGAGGTCATGCCGTTTCCATTGAGGGCTCAAGCCTGCCACACGCCAAAGCCGCGCGCCCGCAGCGCAATGGCAAGTTCGACTTCCATCTGGCGCGCTTCGTCGTAGCCCATGGGGTTGTAACGCTCGTACAGCTGCGGCAACAGGCGCAAGCCGTGATTGCGCGCGTAGGTATTGGCCTGCAGGCCGGCCTTGTGCTTGTCAAAGCGCACATCCGGGTCCAGCCCGGTCATGCCGACATACACAAAGGGCTGGCCCAGCTGGTAGTCCGGGTTGGCGCGCCGAAAGCGGGCATGGTTCCACACCCTGTCGTCCAGCTCGATGACATACACGTGGTAGTGCGGGCGCCGCCCCATTGGAGCAAGGGCTCGAGGTCAGGCCTTGGTCGTGGCGGCCTTGCGGTCGGCCGCCACCTTCTGCGCGGAGGCGCGCTCGCCCACCAGCTTTCCGTAGGCGCGCGTGTCAAGGCCGGCAGCCGCCAGCAGGTCTTCGCCATAGATGGCCTTGGTGGCCATCCCCACCACCGGCAGGCTGGCATAGGCCGCGCAATCGGCCATGGTGAACGTGTCACCGGCCACATAGGGCGAGAACTTCGCCAGCTTCGCGAACGCCGGGATATTCTTTTCCAGCTGCTTGCGCACACGTTCCTTCGTGCTGTCGCTGATGGTCCCGCCAAAGAACGCCTGGGCGTACAGGTCTCGCGCCACCAGCTCCAGGTGCAGGTCGATGAAGGTGATGAGTTCGCGCACTTTGGCGGCGGCAAACGGGTCGGCCGGCAGCAGCGGCGGATTGGGATAGGCCGATTCGATGTACTCCAGGATGGCCTGGCTCTCGCACAGACCACCCTGGGGCGTGCGAATGAACGGGATCTTGGCCAGCGGCGACGCAGCCAGCACCGCCGGATCGGTGCTCTTGGTCATGACCGTCTCTTCCGTGAAAGGCACGCCTTTTTCAAGCAGGGCCAGCTTGACCTTGTTGTAGTAGTTGGACACAGGGAATCCGCACAGCGTGATCGTCATGATTCAGTCTCCTGGAAAAAAAGTTCAGCGAAGTCTAGGCGCAAGCGCCGGGCGGCGTTGCAATTCACGCGACAGTGGCGTGCTTGCGCGCCTGTTGCTCGACCCAGGCGTAAGTGCGCTCGATGCCGGCCACCAGCGGCTGCTGGGGAGCCCAGCCCAGCATCGCCTGGATCAGCCGGTTGTCCGAGCAGCGTCCGCGCGCGCCCGTGGGGCCTGGCACGTGCAGCACGTTCAGCGTCTTCCCCGCCACCTGCATCACCAGCCGGGCAAACTCGTTGATGCTCACCATCTCGGACGAGCCGATGTTCACCGGCCCGGTGAACTCCGAGCGCATCAGCCGCAACGTGCCTTCCAGGCACTCGTCCACACCCAGGAAGGAGCGCGTCTGGGTGCCGTTACCCCAGACTTCCAGCGTGCCGCCGGGCTCGGCCATGGCCACCTTTCGGCAGATCGCGGCGGGCACGCGCTCGCGCCCGCCCGTCCATACGCACTCGGGGCCAAAGATGTTGTGGTAGCGGGCGATGCGCACCGGGACGCCATGGTTGCGCGCAAACGCCAGGTACAGGCGTTCCGCGAACAGCTTCTCCCATCCGTATTCCGAATCGGGACGGGCCGGATAGGCGCTGGACTCCACGCAATCGGGCACGCCAGGGTCGGTATCGTTGATCGCCGGGTAGACACACGACGACGACGGGAAAAACAGGCGCCCCACGCCGTGTCGCCGGCAGGCCTCCAGCACGTTGAGATTGATCTGCGCCGAGTGGTGCATGATCGCGGCGTCGTTTTCGCCCGAGAAGATGAACGCCGCGCCACCCATGTCGGCGGCGTACTGGTACACGTGGTCAAAACGCCGCCCCAGCACGTCCGCACAAACCGCCGGGTCCCGCAGGTCACCGATGATGAATTCATCGGCGGCGCTGGACGAATGTTCGGGGTGCTTCAGGTCGACACCACGGACATGGAAGCCCTCCGACTTGAGGCGGCGCACCATGTGGTGCCCGATAAATCCCCCAGCGCCGCAGACCAGCGCGGTCAACGTTCCATTGCCCATGCAGAAGCTTTCCCTTGTGCCCGTTTACACGTGTGAATGAATACCTTCGCACGAGTTTGCCACAGGCCTGCAATGCGACAATCCACCGGATGCCCGCGCTGCACCGCACGATCTTCACCACGCCGGTGCTCAGCCCCGCGCTACGCGGCCTGTCGCGCGCGGTGCTGCGCCTGCTGGGTTGGCGGATCGAGGGTGCCCTGCCCGACAACGCGACCCGCAGCGTCCTGATTGCGGCGCCCCACACCAGCAACTGGGATCTGCCCTACACCCTGATGGTGGCGTTTGCGCTGCGGCTCAACATCTACTGGATGGGCAAGCAGGGCATCTTTCGCGCGCCGTTTGGCGGCCTGATGCGCTGGCTTGGCGGCATTGCGGTCAACCGCAGCCAATCCACCAACCTGGTGGCGGCGTCGGCGCAGGCCCTGCGCGAGTCGCCCGGCCCGGCACAACTGGTGGTCCCGCCCGAAGGCACCCGCAGCAAGGTCCGCTACTGGAAGACGGGCTTCTATTACATCGCGCTGGAGGCTGGCGTGCCGATCATCCTGGCGTACATGGACTATGAACAGCGCCGCAGCGGCCTCGGGCCGGTGTTTGTGCCCACGGGCGACATCGAACGCGACATGCTCGCCATCAAGGCGTTTTACGCGCCCTTCAAAGGCAAGAATCCGGGCCAGTTCGAGGCGTCGGAGTGACCGGTCCGCACCCGTTTGCCGGAACCGGCCTGACACCGGAACTCATGCACGCGGCCACGGCATGCGCCATGACCACCCCCACGCCGATTCAGCGTGCCGCCATCCCGCCCATCCTGCAAGGCGTGGACCTGCGCGGCTGCGCACCCACCGGCTCCGGCAAGACAGCGGCCTATGCCCTGCCCGTGCTGCAACAGCTTCTGGGGGGCACAGGGCACACGCCGCGGCGACCGCGCGCACTCGTGCTTGTGCCCACGCGCGAGCTGGCCGCACAAGCGGGTGAGACCTTGCGCAGCCTGTCCCAGCACCTGCCAACGCGGCTGAAGGTGGCGGTGGTGTTTGGCGGCGTCTCCGCCAACCCGCAGATGCTGGCTCTGCGCGGCGGCGCAGACGTGGTGGTGGCCACACCGGGGCGGCTGCTGGACCTGGTGCGCCACAACGCGCTGAAGCTCTCCAGCGTGGCCACCCTCGTGCTGGACGAGGCCGATCGCCTGCTGGAACTGGGTTTTGCAGACGAGATGCAGCAGGTGCTGGCCTTGCTGCCACGGCGGCGCCAGAACCTGTTGTTCTCAGCCACGTTCCCCGCAGCGGTCGAAGGCCTGGCCACGTCGCTGCTGCACGCACCGGTCACAGTCGACGTGCCGTCCACCGGCATCAGCGAGCCCGTCATCACGCAACGCGCCATTGCCGTTGACCCCGCCCGGCGCACGGCCTTGCTTCGGCACCTGATCGCCACCGAACACTGGGAACGCGTGCTTGTTTTTGTCGCCACCCAGTACGCCACCGAACACGTGGCCTGGAAGCTCTACCAGGCCGGCACATATGCCACGCCGTTTCATGGCGGGCTCAGCCAGGGCGCACGGCGCAAGGTGTTGCAAGAGTTCAAGGACGGGCAATGGGATGTGCTGGTCACCACCGATCTGGCCGCCCGCGGGCTGGACATCGCGCAATTGCCGGCGGTGGTCAACTTTGACCTGCCGCGCTCAGCCACCGACTACATCCACCGCATCGGGCGAACTGGCCGCGCGGGCGAAAGCGGCGTCGCGGTGAGCTTTGTCAGCGCCGACACCGAAGCGCATTTCCGCCTGATCGAGAAGCGCCAGGGCCTGAGCCTGCCGCTCGAAGAGGTGGCAGGTTTCGAGCCCGCGCCGAGGGCAGAAACGCCCGCAACCGCTGTTGAACGTGCCGCGGTGCCGGGCACCGGAGGCATCAAGGGAAAGCGCCCGAGCAAGAAAGACAAACTGCGGGCAGCAGCGGCGCAGGCCGCTGCTGCCGGGTCTGAGCCCGGCTGAGCCCTTGGCCCTCAGGCTGTTCCAGTCAGGCCGGTGACACGGCCGGTGCAGCGGGTGCGGCCGATTCGCCTTCCGTCGCGTCTGCCACCGCAGGTCGGGGCACGCGTTTGGCCGGGCGCGCCAGCACCTCCACATACACCGACGCCGCGTCCTCGCGCGCCAGCGCATCCACGCCCGCCACCAGGGCCGCCACATGTGTCGCCACGGCCGAATCCTTTGACAGGCCAGCCTTGCAGTCGAAATCCCAAAAGTCCATGCCCTCGGGAAGATCGCGACGGCGCTCGCGCTTGAGGTACTTGCGGATGTCGTGCTTGACGGCGTCCAGGACGCGGTCCCGGTGCTTGCCCTGGACGATGAGCGGATAGGTTTTTCGCATGGGGCATGGTACCTTGTGGCCCATGGCAAAAACCAACGACTGGGCTGGCAAGGTGCTGGCGCTCATCAAGGGCGGCAATACGGGCGCGGCCATCGCGCAGATCAAGGTGGCGCCCAGCGTCAAGGACCTGAAGGCGCTGCAGGCCGCACTGGCCGCCGCGCAACTCACCGGGCGATGGCGGGATGTGGATGCCGCGGTGGCGGACAACCTGGCACTGCTTTCTGCGCCAAGGCTGCATCGCTCGCCCTGACCCCGCTGACACAGGCGCGCTCGGGTTCAGGCCCGCCCGGGCACCTGCATGCGTGTTGAACCCAGATGCAGCCCGCCGTCCAGCAACAGCAGCTCACCGGTGACCGTGCGTGCGCCGTCCACCAGCCAGACGATGGCGTCGGCCACGTCCTCGGGCGTGCTGGCGCGGCGCAACGGGGTGTTTTCCTCCGTCAGGGCCTTGACCTTCTCGAAGCCTTCCTGCCCAAGGCCATCGACAAACCAGCGCGAAGTGATCATGCCGGGGCACACGGCGTTGACGCGCACATCCGGCGCCAACGCACGGGCCAGGTACAACGTGAGCGAATTGACCGCGCCCTTGGACGCGATGTAGGGCACCGATGAGCCGATGCCCAGCGAGCCTGCGACAGAGGAGACATTGACGATGCAGCCCTGCGCGGCCCTGAGGTGCGCGGCACAGGCCCGCACCATCTGGAAGCTGCCCACCGCATTGACGCCAAAGATGTGCTGGAAGGTCTGCGCGTCCAGCACCTCCCAGTTGGCTGCCCCGGCAAAGCTGGTGATGCCCGCGTTGTTGACCAGCGCATCAATGCGGCCCCAACGATCGACTGCAGCCTTTGCCATCGCGCGGCAATCGGCATCCTGCGAAACGTCGCCCTTCACCACCAGCGTGTCCGCGCCTGCCGCGCGGCAGGCCGCTTCGGATTGCATTGCTTCGGCCTCGCTGCGCGAGTAGTTGATGAGCACGTCCCAGCCGCGCTGTGCCAGCAACAGCGCGGTGGCGGCACCCACCCCGGTCCCTGAGCCGGTGACCAGGGCGACCTTGCGCGCCGTCATCCGGCCAGGCGGGCGGCGGCTTCGCGTTTGCCCATGCTGCGCAACGCGGCAATGCCTTCGAGCTGCCTGGCGCGGGGGCGTGCCTTGCCGCTTTCCCACTTGTAGACCGACAACTGCGACACACCCAGGATCTTGGCCAGCGCCGCCGCCGACAGGCCAAGGCGCTGGCGCTGTGCGGCAAACCGCTTGGCGCTGAAGCGGCGCGTCGGTCCATCGCCCTCGCTCTTCGCCGACACCGGGGCCGAACGGGACGTCGCCTTGCCGACCACCTTGAGCTGGCGTTCCAGCGCGTCCAGACGACGGCGCAACTGCGCGATCTGCGCGCGGTATTGGGCGTTGGATTTCTTCAACGCCTGGGTTTCGGCACGAACTTCCTTTCGGGCCACGCGTGCGATTTCGCTTTTAAGAACCGATGCAATGTTTGGCATGTTGTGCGACTGACTTTCATGGGCAGGGGGTGCCGCGTTCTTGGTGTCGGGCTGGGTTTCCCCTGCTTCAATTGGTGCTCCCACGGGCATCTTAGCCGACAATCAAACGATGCAAGCCCAACTGCCCACCCCCTCAAAGGAAGAAATCGCCCTGCTGGAGCCGTTCGAGCGGCTCGGCCCGGACCGCATCGAGCTGGTCCACAGCCCTCAGCACGCTGAGCGCGCGCTGGCCGAGCTGGCGCGCGCCGGTGCCTGGGGATTCGATACCGAATCCAAGCCCACTTTCCGCAAGGACGAGGTGTCCCATGGGCCACATGTGGTGCAACTGGCCACGCTGGATCGCGCCTGGGTGTTCCAGCTGCACGACCCGGACTGCCGCGCCCTGACGGCCCAGGCGCTGGCGCATCCTGGTGCGGTCAAGGCCGGATTCGGCCTGGGCGACGACCGCAAGCGCATCACCGAAAAGCTCGGCGTGGACCCACAGGGCGTGCTCGACCTCAACACCATCTTCCGCGAGCGTGGCTACCGCAAGGACATGGGCGTGCGCGGCGCCGTGGCCGTGTTGTTCAACCGCCGCTTCATCAAGTCGCGCAAGGCCACCACGTCCAACTGGGCACTGCCCCGCCTGACCGAAGCCCAGTTGATCTACGCCGCCAACGACGCGTGGGCCGCATTGCGGGTGTACCACGCCCTCGGTCTGGCCTGAGGGGCTGCAACGCGCCGTTTGCGGCGCAATTGCGGCGGCGTCAGAGCGTGGCTGCGAGCCGCGCCGCCTGGTCGATGGCCCGCTTGGCGTCCAGCTCACCGGCTTCGAGCGCGCCACCAATCACATGGGGCTTGCGGCCCAGGGCCAGCAACTCGTCGGCCAGCGTGCGCAGCGGCAGTTGCCCGGCGCACAACACCACCGTGTCGCAGGCAATCCAGGTGGGGTTCTCGCGCTTTTCGCCATGCGTCACCAGCAGGCCTTCGTCGCCAATGCGCTCATAGTTGACGCCGCCCACCATCTTGACCCGCTTCATCTTCAGCGCGGTGCGGTGGATCCAGCCGGTGGTCTTGCCCAGGCCCTCGCCCAGCTTGCCGGCCTTGCGCTGCAGCAGCGTCACCTGCCGGGTCGGCGCCTCCACCTGCGGGCCCGCCGGGGCCAGGCCGCCTGGCGCCAGCGCCGGGTCGGTCACGCCCCATTCGGCCTGCCAGGCGGGCAGGTCCATCGTGGTGGAGTGGCCGTCGCTCGTCAGGAACTCGGCCACGTCAAAACCGATGCCGCCCGCGCCGATCACCGCCACGCGCTCGCCCACGGCCCTGCGGTGGCGCAGCACGTCGATGTAGCTCAGCACCTTGGGGTGGTCCTGGCCGGGGATCCTGGGGTCGCGCGGGCTCACGCCCGTGGCGATCACCACTTCGTCAAAGTCCGTCAACTCACTGGCTGCCACGGTGCGGCCCAGTTGCAGCTGCACACCCGTCACCTCCAGGCGCCGGCGAAAGTAGCGCAGCATCTCGTGGAACTCTTCCTTGCCCGGGACCACCTTGGCCATGTTGAGCTGGCCGCCAATTTCGTTGGCCGCGTCAAACAGCTGCACCGCATGCCCGCGTTCGGCCAGCACGGTCGCAGCCGTGAGCCCGGCCGGGCCGGCACCCACCACCGCAATGCGTTTTCTGGGCGCCTGCGCGGCCAGCGGTCGATACACGAGCTCGGTCTCGTGGCAAGCGCGCGGGTTCACCAGGCAACTGGTCAGGCGGTTCTTGAAGATATGGTCCAGGCAGGCCTGGTTGCAGGCAATGCAGGTGTTGATCTGGTCGGCCTGGCCAGCGGCGGCCTTCCTGACGAAGTCGCTGTCGGCCAGCAGCGGCCGCGCCATCGAGATCATGTCGGCGCAGCCGTCGGCCAGCACCTGCTCGGCCACCTCGGGCGTGTTGATGCGGTTGCTGGTCACCAGCGGCGTGGCAATGCCTGCGGCCGCGAACTCGGCCTTCATCTTCTGCGTGACCCAGGCAAACGCCGCGCGCGGCACGCTGGTGGCGATGGTGGGCATGCGCGCCTCGTGCCAGCCAATGCCCGTGTTGATGATGCTGGCGCCGCCCGTGGCCACCGCCTTGCCCAGTGTGACGATCTCCTCCCAGCTGCTGCCCCCGGGCACCAGGTCGATCATCGACAGGCGGTAGATCAGGATGAAGTCCTTGCCCACCGCCTCGCGCGTGCGGGCCACGATCTCCACCGGCAGGCGCATGCGGTTGGCGTAGCTGCCGCCCCATTCGTCCGTGCGGTGGTTGGTGTAGGCCGACAGGAACTGGTTGATGAAGTAGCCCTCGGAGCCCATGATCTCCACGCCGTCGTAGCCCGCCTCGCGCGCCTTGACGGCGCAATTGACAAAGGCGCGGATCTGCCGCTCCACCCCGCGGGCCGACAGCTCGAAAGGCGCAAACGGCGAGATCGGGGATTTGAGCCGCGTCGGCGCCACCGCCAGCGGGTGGTAGGCGTAGCGCCCGGTGTGCAGGATCTGCAGCGCGATCTTGCCGCCCGCGCCGTGCACGGCGTCCGTCACCACCCGGTGGCGGCGCGCCGCGCCCGACGTGGACAGCGTGCCCGCAAACGGCTTGGCCCAGCCCGCGATGTTGGGCGCAAAACCGCCGGTGACGATCAGGCCCACATCGCCTTCAGCCCGCTCGCGGAAGTACGCCGCCAGCTTGCTCAGGTCGCGCCCGTCCTCCAGCCCGGTGTGCATGGAACCCATGAGCACGCGGTTCTTGAGTGTGGTGAAACCCAGGTCCAGCGGCGCCAGCAGGTGCGGGTACAGGGCATGGCCGGGGGAGGTGCGTGCAGGGGCGTTCATGGGCGGCGGCAGGTTTGGTGGGTGGCATGATCAGGTCGACGGCATGATAGGCCGCAGCCCGCCCAAAGGCGATGCACGCGGGCGACACACCCGCAGCTCGACGCGAAACTTGCTACACTTTTTATAGCGCATCCTCCAGCACTGGCGGGGGCAAATGGCCAATTTGGCTTGTAAACTCGGCCGTGAAAAGTCCAGACTATCAGGGGGAATGGGGCATGAGCAACGCGTCGATGTGGGCGCTGACCAGTTACTACAACCCTTTCAAGGGTCAAAGGCGGAGGCGCAACTACAGCATCTTCCGCGCCCACCTTGGCGTGCCGCTGGTGACGGTTGAGTGGGCGCCCGACGGTCAGTTCGAGCTTGGCCCGGGTGACGCAGACATCCTGGTGCAGGTGGCTGGCGGCGACGTACTCTGGCAAAAGGAGCGGCTGCTCAACATCGGCCTGAACCACCTGCCACCGGACTGCACCCATCTGGCGACGCTGGACTGCGACGTGCTCTTTGACCAGCCCGGCTGGGCTGAAGAAGCCATCCGCGTGCTGCAGGCCTCTTGCGCGGCGCAACTCTTTGATACCGTCAACTACCTGCCCCCGGCGCCGGACACCTGCACCGACCTGGCCACCCTGAGGCAGTTGCCCCCCGAGACCCGGACCTGGCCGCTGGCCGCGGCATTGGCCAGGGGCGAGGGTCTGTATTGCACGGGCGAAGGCGGCCCGGTGTTCGGGGCCCCGGCAGGTGCGCTGCGTGTCAACGGCAACCCCGGACTGGGCCATGCCTTCCACGCAGACATGATCCGCGAGTTGCAGTTCTACGACGCCAACGTAGTGGGCGGCGCCGACCTGTTGATGCTCACCGCCCTTTCGGGCCATCTGGAAGAACATCTCAACCGCCGCTGCAGCCCGGCCCACACCGCCCACGCCCAGGCCTGGGCGCGCAAGGCGGGCGCACCGGGGCGCCACCGCGTGGGCGTGGTGCCGGCCACGCTGTACCACCTGTGGCACGGCACGTTTGCCGATCGCCGATACTCGCAACGCTACGAGATCCTGTCCGGCCTTGACTACGATCCCGCCCATCATCTGGCGCCGCACGGCGGTGGCGCCTGGAGCTGGTCGGACGCCGCCGGCGAGCTGCCCGCACGCGTGCGGGAGTACCTGCAATCCCGCAACGACGCCTGAGGGCAACCGATGAAGTCAATTGAACATCTGAACCGTGTGTTCGAGCATCCCGAACTGATGGTCATGGGCCACGCCCAGTCGGCGGCCGACCACAACCTTGGCCTGGGCTGGCTGTATTACGCCCAGGTGCGCGTCACCCGGCCGCAGACGGTGGTCTGCATCGGTTCCTGGCGCGGCTTCGTGCCCATCGTGCTGGGCCGCGCGCTGGCCGACAACGCCGACGGCGGGCACCTGCACTTCATCGACCCGTCGATGGTGGATGACTTCTGGGCCGACCCGCAGCGCACCCAGGCCTGGTTTGCCGGATTCGGCGTGGACCACGTCACACACCACCTCATGACCACCCAGGCCTTCGTGCAGTCCGACGCGTACCGCGCGCTGGGCCCGGTGGGGCTGCTGTTTGTGGACGGCATGCACACGGCGGAACAGGCGCGCTACGACTTTGAGGCGTTTGAAGCCCTGCTGGCCGACGACGCCAGCGTGTTTTTCCACGACAGCGTGCGCCGCCTGCGCTCTCCCATTTACGGAAAAGACAAGGTCTACGAGCACTCGGTCGTGGACTACATCCATGCGCTGCGGCAGGACCCCCGCTACCAGCTCATGGACTACGCGCACGGCTCGGGTGTCACGCTGCTGCGCCGCGCGCCGCCGCCGCCGCCCACGGAGGTCACGCTGACCAAGTCGGCCATGGCGGGCGGCGCTGCTACCCCCGCGCCCCCGCCCGCACCAGCCCCGGCGTGACGCCGCGCTCGCGCAGCATCAGGCGGCGCAGCATGGAGGCGTCGGCGTAGCCCACGCGCGCGGCGATCTCGTCCAGCGGGCCGGCGCCCGTCTCCAGCAGCAGCACGGCCTGCTCCACCCGCAGCCGCTGGATGTAGCGGATGGGCGACTGCCCCACCGCCGCGGCAAAGTGGCGCGACACGGTGCGCGGCGTCATGTGCAGCGCGGCGGCCAGCGCGTCCAGCGTGATCGGGCCGGCCAGATGCTGGCGGATCCAGCGGTCGGCGCGCTGCATCACCGGTGTCTGCTGCGCCAGGTGGGCTGAGATGGCGTAGCGCGCCTGCGAGAGCCGCCGGTCCAGCAGCAGGTAGCGCGCGCACTCGCGCGCCAGCGCGGCCGAGCCATGGCGCGCCACCAGGGCCAGCATCAGGTCGGCCTGCCCCAGCGCGGCACCCGCAGAGGTGACGGGGCCGTCCTCCACCACCATGCGGTCCATGTCCACATCGGTGCCGGGGAAGCGCTCGCGAAAACACGGCGCCAGCCACCAGGTGGTGGTGGCGCAGCGGCCCTGCAGCAAGCCGGCCTCGCCCAGCAGGAATGTGCCCACGCAGCCCGCGGCCATCTGCGCGCCCGCGTCCGCCCGGGCGGCCAGCCAGCGCACCGCGCGCCGCGTGGCGGGTTGCGCCACCCAGGCCAGCACCTCGGGCGCAGTGACGTGGTTGACGCCAGGGACGATGACCAGGCCGCCGGGCGCAAGTGACGCCGGTGGCAGCGGCAGCACAGGCCCAACTTCGAGCCCCGTGCCCGTGGGCACGCGGCGCCCGCCGGGGCCCACCAGCGTGGCGTCAAACACGGCCGAGCCGCCGCGCAGCGCCTGCAGCCGGTTGGCCGCGGCCATCACGTCCAGCGTGATGCCCAGGCTGGTGTCCAGCACGCCGGGCATCACCAGCACCTGTGTCTTGATCATGTCCGGATTGTCTCATTTATTGTCAATCCAGACACTGTCCAACACGACAGCCAATGCCCAGAATCCGGGCTTCTTCAACCCCTGGCCCTCACCGGCCCACACCCCATGCTTGCCCAAACCGCCCCACACACCCTGCTGGCCCTGCTGATCTATGGCAGCTGGACACTGCTGCTCGTTGCCTCCATCGCGGCCCTGCGCTGGCACGCCATCCGCTACAAGGGCTTCCGCGTCAACCAGTTCAAGGTGACCGGCGAAGACGTGTCGGCGTTTTCTGCCCGGCTGTGCCGCGCCCACGCCAACTGCTACGAGAACCTGGGCGTCTTCACCGCCATCGCCGGCGTGGCGCTGCTGTCGGGCCAGGCCGCCGTTACCGAGCCTCTGGCCCTGTGGGCCGTGGCCGCGCGGCTGGCGCAATCGGGCGTGCACCTGTGCTCCACGCGGTCACGCTGGGTGCTGGTGCGCTTCAGCTTCCTGGCGGCGCAGATCATCATCCTGGGCAGCTGGGCGGTGCAGATCGCGCTACAACTTTTATAGCGGACTATCCAATACTGGCGGGGGCTGGAGGCCGATTTCGCCTGTGAAAAGGCTGGCTCGGCACCTGGGCGGCCAAGCCTGCCGCCCTACCCGCCCGAGCGCTTGACGCGGTAGCCCTGCGCGGCCAGCAGGGCCATGACGCGCTCCACGTGGTCGCCCTGCACCTCCACCACGCCGTCCTTGACGGTGCCGCCTGAGCCGCAGGCCGCCTTGAGCTGCTTGCCCAACGCGGCCAGCGCGGTGGCGTCCAGCGGCAGGCCGCGCACCAGCGTCACCGCCTTGCCGCCGCGGCCCTTGACCTCGCGCTGCACCCGCACCACGCCGTCGCCCGCCGGCACGGGTGCAGCCGCCTTGCAGGTGCATTGCGCCACCGGCTGGCGGCAGCCGGGGCACATGCGGCCCGCGTCGGTGGAGTAGACCAGCCCGCCCAGGGAAGAAAGACCTTTCATGTCGGGCATTGTGGCAAACCGCCCTTGCGCAGCCCCCGCGGCGCATGATGGGTCAGGCGGGCCCGTCGCGGCCCGCTATCGCCTCCATTGATAAATCCGACTGGCTATGCCGGGGCCGGGAAACTACAGTCATGGGCATCGTCAATCGACAACGAGTTATCAATAGGAGTACGCTATGTCAACCGAAGCCAAGTGCCCTTTCCATGCCGCCCCGCAAGCCAAGGCCGCCGCCCCCGGCAACGCCAGCTGGTGGCCCGAACAGCTCAAGCTGAACATCCTGCACCAGCACTCGCCCGCCTCCAACCCCATGGGTGAGGCGTTCAACTACGCCGAGGCCTTCAAGACGCTGGACCTGGACGCCGTGGTGGCCGACCTCAAGGCGCTGATGACCGACTCGCAAGACTGGTGGCCCGCCGACTGGGGCCACTACGGCGGCCTGTTTGTGCGCATGACCTGGCACGCCGCGGGCACCTACCGCATCCATGACGGCCGCGGCGGTGCCGGCACCGGCAACCAGCGCTTTGCCCCGCTCAACAGCTGGCCCGACAACGGCAACCTGGACAAGGCCCGCCGCCTGCTGTGGCCCATCAAGCAGAAGTACGGACGCAAGATCTCGTGGGCCGACCTGCTGGTGCTGGCCGGCAACGTGGCCATGGAGAGCATGGGCTTCAAGACCTTTGGCTTTGCCGGCGGCCGCCCCGACATCTGGGCGCCGGAAGAAGACGTGTACTGGGGCCCCGAAGCCACCTGGCTGGGCGACCAGCGCTACAGCGGCGACCGCGAACTGGCCAATCCGCTTGCCGCCGTGCAGATGGGCCTGATTTATGTGAACCCCGAAGGCCCCAACGGCAAGCCCGACCCCGTGGCCTCGGGCCGCGACGTGCGCGAGACCTTTGCCCGCATGGCCATGAACGACGAGGAAACCGTGGCCCTGGTGGCCGGCGGCCACACCTTTGGCAAGGCCCACGGCGCGGGCGACCCCAAGCTGGTGGGCCCCGAGCCCGAAGGCGCGGGCATTGAAGAACAGGGCCTGGGCTGGAAGAACAGTTTTGGCAGCGGCAAGGGCGTGCACACCACCACCAGCGGCATTGAAGGCGCCTGGAAGCCCAACCCGACGAAGTGGGACAACGGCTACTTCGACATGCTGTTTGGCTACGAATGGGAGCTGACCAAAAGCCCCGCCGGCGCCCACCAGTGGACGCCCAAAAACTGCAAGCCCGAGCACCTGATCCCTGACGCGCACGACCCGTCCAAAAAGCACCCGCCCATGATGACCACGGCCGACCTCTCGCTGCGCATGGACCCGGCCTACGAGAAGATCGCCCGCCGCTTCCACCAGAACCCGGCCGAGTTTGCCGACGCCTTCGCCCGCGCCTGGTTCAAGCTGACGCACCGCGACATGGGCCCGCGCGCCCGCTACCTGGGCAAGCTGGTACCCAGCGAAGCGCTGATCTGGCAAGACCCGGTGCCCGCGGTGGACCACAAGCTGGTGGACGCCGCCGATGTGGCCGCCCTCAAGGCCAAGGTGCTGGCATCGGGCCTGACCACCCCCCAGTTGGTGGGCACGGCCTGGGCTTCGGCCAGCACGTTCCGCGGCAGCGACAAGCGCGGCGGTGCCAACGGCGCGCGCATCCGCCTGGCACCGCAAAAAGACTGGGAAGCCAACCAACCTGCCGAGCTGGCCAAGGTGCTGGCCGCGCTGGAAGGCATCCAGAAAGACTTCAACGCCGGGGCCACCGGTGGCAAGAAGGTCTCTCTGGCCGATTTGATCGTGCTGGCCGGTGGCGCCGCCATCGAGGCCGCCGCCGCCAAGGCCGGCCACAGCGTGACCGTGCCCTTTACCCCCGGCCGCACCGACGCCAGCCAGGCCCAGACCGATGTGGAATCCTTTGCCGTGCTGGAGCCGGTGGCCGACGGCTTCCGCAACCATGTGCGCAAGGGCGCCGAGGGCGCCGCCGCCGAGCTGCTGATCGACAAGGCCCAGCTGCTGACGCTGAGCGCCCCCGAGATGACGGTGCTGGTGGGCGGCCTGCGCGCCCTGGGCATCACCGCCGGCGCCAACACCGGGGGCACCGGCCCCGGCGTGTTGACCCAGCGGCCCGGCGTGCTGACCAACGACTTCTTTGTCCACCTGCTGGACATGCGCACCCGGTGGCAAAAGACGGGCACCGAGGGCGTGCTGGAGGGCCGCGACCGCACCACCGGCGCCCCGAAGTGGACCGCCACCGTGGTGGACCTGGTGTTTGGCAGCAATTCGCAGCTGCGCGCCCTGGCCGAGGTGTACGCCGCGGCCGACGCCAGCCCGAAGTTTGTGCAGGACTTTGTGGCGGCCTGGGCAAAAGTGATGGAACTGGACCGGTTTGAAATAGTCTGACGGCAAGCGCGGGTTGCCAACCCCTGTCAATATGGGGGCTGGCGCCAGGGCTTAGCCGGCTCAACGTGCCAAACCTGTACCCATCCAACAACAGACCCGAAAGAGACACACGATGCGCAAACTGACCACCCTTGCCCTTGCCACCGCCGCTGCGGCGCTGCTGGCAGGCTGCAGCAGCACCCCCATGTCCGAGCCCACCGGCCCCATGAGCTTCTTTATCAGCAGCACCGGCAGCGGCAAAGGCGCCGACCTGGGCGGCCTGGCGGGCGCCGATGCCCTGTGCCAGCGCCTGGCGGCCAGCGCCGGTGCCGGTGCCAAGACCTGGCGTGCCTACCTGAGCACGCCCGGTACCTTCCCCGGCGCCAACACGCCCGGCGTGCCCGGCGTCAACGCCCGCGACCGCATCGGCAACGGCCCCTGGTTCAATGCCAAGGGCAAGCTGATCGCCCGCGATGTGGCCCACCTGCATAACGGCAACAACATCAGCAAGGAAAACGCGCTGGACGAAAAGGGCAACATCATCAAGGGCCGTGGCGACACCCCCAACGAGCACGACATCCTGACGGGCAGCCGCGCCGACGGCACCGCCTTTGCCCCGCAGACGGATACGACCTGCAAGAGCTGGACGAGCAGCACCGACGGCTCGGCCATCGTTGGCCACCACGACCGCATCGGTCCGCTGCCCGACAACTGGGCCAAGAGCTGGAACTTCAGCCACCAGTCCGCCGGCTGCAGCCAGCAGGCGTTGGTGGCCACGGGCGGCGCAGGCCGGCTGTATTGCTTTGCCACCAACTGAGCGGCCAACCGGCCATGAGAAAAGCCCGCGTCACGCGGGCTTTTTTTATGGGGTTGCCGGGGCCGAGGCCAGTTTTGCTATCAGTTTTATAGCGGGTCAGCCAATATCCACGGGGGCTGGAGGCCGATTTGCCACTAAAAATCGCCGTGCACCCCCAAAACGCAGACCCCAAAGGCGCAAGATGGTGCTTTCACCCCACACAGAAAGCACGCCACATGACCAACCCCGCCTACCCCATTGCCGTGCAACGCAGCCTGTGGGTGCGCGTGCTGCAGATGATCCTGCTGGCCATTGCCTTCCAGATCGCCGTGACCGTGCTGGGCGCGGTGGCGCTGGTGCAACTGGCGTTGGCCATCTTTGGCGGCGGCAGCAATGCGCGGCTGCGCCACTTTGGCCGCAGCCTGGGCCGCTACCTGGCCCAGATCACCGACTTTGAGACCTTCGCCACTGAAGATCTGCCCTTCCCGTTTGCGGAGTGGCCGGCGGGGGACTGAGCGGCGCGGCCGGTAGCCGAGCCGCCCTATCTGCGCTAAACTAGTCAGAACACTAGTCAGAATGGAGGCGCACCATGCAACAGTGGCCTGTTCAAGACGCCAAGGCGCGTTTCAGTGAGTTTCTGGAAACCTGCCTCGCGCAGGGCCCGCAGATGGTGACCAAGCGCGGGGCGGAGGCCGCCGTGCTGGTGCCAGCGGATGAATGGCGCCGCCTGCAGTCGGCCGCCCGTCCTTCGCTCAAGCAATTGCTGCTGGCCGACGAGGCGCGCGCAGAGTTCACCCTGCCCGCACGCGGCCGTGCCCGGCGGCGCCCATCTGTGGCGGCCAGCTGACTCCGCGTTGACCCTGCATGTACCTGCTGGACACCAACGTCGTATCCGAGCTGCGCAAACCGCGCCCGCACGGCGCAGTACTGGCGTGGCTGCAAGCACGCGACGACTCGGAGCTGCATCTGTCCGCCGTGACGATTGGCGAGATCCAGGCCGGCATCGAGCTGACGCGCCAGCAAGACACCGCCAAGGCGCAAGAGATTGAAGCCTGGCTGGAACAAGTGGCCACCACCTGGAACGTGCTGCCCATGGACGCGCCGGCATTCCGCGCCTGGGCGCGGTTGATGCACAGACGATCAGACACCGTGACCGAAGACGCCATGATCGCCGCCACCGCCCAGGTGCACGGCCTGACGGTGGTGACCCGCAATGTGGCTGACTTCAAGCCTTTTGGTGTGCCGCTGCTGAACCCGTTTGAGGCTTGAAAGCAAGCGGGGTTTGCTATTATTTTTGTAGTGGGTTAGCGAGTATTCGCGGGGGGCTATAGCCCAATTCGATATCCAAACGTTCCGCAGCTTGAAATTGCATTCAATTTTCACGCTGCTCTATTGGGATTCACCGCTGATGGTCCTCACCACTTGGGGGACCAACGACAACAACGCACTTCTCAACGCCTGAGCAGCCTTGTCGACTTCGCTCACCATGCTGTCGTAGGTCAAGTAGGTAAACGCTCGATCAGATGGCTTGAACTCGAATGCCTGCCAACCGATGAACTGTCGGGTGCGTCCGTTGTACATCGCGAGACCAATCCCAACCCTGCGCTCGTAGCTGTTCAATGGTCCAGGCGATGCATAAAAGGCCACGGGAGCAAGCTGGACAAGTAGATCTGCATCGACGGGCGGACTGTCGGCGAAAGTCCCCGTCAACAGCGGTTCACCCTTCTCCGTCTTCGCGGGCCAGTGCAATCGCATAGGTGCGTTTCGCGTCTCGCTTGCGATTCGAACCTGTATCCCTTTGGCTTGCAAAGAATCGCGAAAAGAAGCCAGCACTTCAGAACGGAGATCCGTTCGAAGCGATTTACGTACGAGCGAAGGGAACTCAAGCGCCTTCATTTGAGTTTCATCGGCATTGGACTGAATCAAAGCTCCTACGAGGCCGCCAGTATCACCTATCAATGTCGAGGGAACACCCGGCTGTCCCGTCGCGGCGCCACTGATGGCAAAAGTTCCACTTAAGTGAGGGCTAAAGTACGCTCCAGGCCATGAAGTAACAACGAGCCCAATCGTTGCGCCTGAGACCATATCCGGGAAATCGTTGATCACCACGGTCTTGGGGGCAGTCACCTTGCTTGCGTCGATCTTGGGCTTTTGAGCGCAACCGACAAGAGCCAGCACCCAAGCCACGCCAATAATCAAAACCAGATGTCTCTTCATATCCCGTGTACCTCCCTGTTACGTTTGACAGTATTCATCACCTGATTCAAGGCAACAAAATGAATGCGACGTACTGAAATCCGGCAGAAGTCTAGTTGATGTTCCGAAGACACATCGCAACCATCACACAGCCTTCCCCAACCTCCCCACCCCCTCCTCAATCTTCCCCACGTCCGCCGTCGCAAAGCTCAGCCGCAGGGTTGAAAGGTCGGGGTTGGTCGCATAGAACGGCGCCCCCGGCACAAAGGCCACGCCTTGCTCGATGGCGCGTTTGGCAAGCTCATTGCCGTTGTTGACTTTGCCGCCAGCGCCGGTCAGGCGCGCCCACACAAACAGGCCGCCCTGGGGCTGCACAAACTCTATCGCGTCGCCCAGCCCGCGGCGCAGGGCGTCGCCCATCACGCGGGCGCGCTCGCCGTACACCTTGCGCACGTTGGCCAGGGTGGCGGGCATGCGGCCGGCTTTCAGGTACTGGGCGGCGGTGGCCTGGGCAAAGGTGCTGGTGTGCGCGTCGCTGAACTGCTTGCACATGGTGGCGTTGGCCAGCAGCTCGGGCGGCGCAATCATCCAGCCCACGCGCAGGCCGGGGCTCAGCACTTTGCTCATGCTCCCGCAGTGGGCCAGCAGCTCACGGCTGCCAGAGACCGAATCGCTCAGCGCATAGATGCTGGGCGGCGGTGCCTCGCCAAAGTACAGGTCGCCGTACGGGTCGTCTTCCACCACCAGGGTCTGGTGCTTCACGGCCAGCTCCAGCACCTTTTTGCGGCGCTCCAGGCTCAGCAGCGCGCCGCTGGGGTTGCCAAAGGTGGGGATCAAATACACAAACTTGGGCTTGTGCTCGGCCATCAGCGCTTCCAGCTGGTCGGTCTGCACGCCCTGCCCGTCGATGGGCGCGGTGATCACCTCCGCCCCATACAGGCGAAAGCACTGGATGGTGGCCAGAAAAGTGGGGCCTTCCACAATCACCTTGTCGCCGGGGTTGATGAGGGTTTTGCCCAGCAGGTCCAGCGCCTGCTGGCTGCCGGTGGTCACTATCAGGCCGTCGGGCTGCAGGCCCTTGACGCCCTTGCTGGCCATGAAGGCGGCCAGCTGCTCCCGCAGGGGGTTGTAGCCCTCGGTGGCGCCGTATTGCAGCGCTGCGCCGGGTTCTTCGGCCAGGGCCTTGTTGGCGGCCTCGCGGATGCCGTCCACGTCAAACATCGCGCTGTCCGGGAAGCCGCCCGCAAAGCTGATGATGCCGGGCTTGCCCAGCAGCTTGAAGAGCTCGCGGATGGCGGAGGTTTCTACGTTATTCAGGCGGTCGGCAAAGTTCAGCGGCATGGGTCTGGCTCAGGGTGGGGCGTTGGCCGGGGTGGCGGGGGCAAGTTCGCATTCTCGCGCAGCGGCGGCAGGCGTGGGAAACCGGGTCGGTTTGCTATGGTTTTGATAGCGGCTCAGCCAATACGGGCGGGGGCTGGAGGCACTTTTTTGCCCCAAGTGGCCGTCTGCGCACGGCGCTGGGGTTTGTGGCGATGCGTCATGCCGCTGGGTGGACTGCCGCCAGAAAGTCCGCGGGCGAGAGGATCTGCACCCCGTTCCATGGGTGCAGCACCCGCAGGTCTGCATCGCTGCTGACAAGGACCTGCGCATCGCAGGCTTTGGCCAGGGCCAGAAACTTGTTGTCCTTGGCGTCGCGGCAGGCGGGTTCCACGGCCGCCTCTTGCGCCGCGCTCACGGCAAACAGGTGCGCATGGCGGCGGAACACCGCCGCAAACTCCATCCGCAGCGCCGCCGTCTGGAAGCGGTCCAGCCTGGGCCGCCCCAGGACGTGCTCCAGCTCGGCCAGCGTGGCCTCGCTGGCGCACACATCGGCCATGCCCAGCGCCACCGAAAGCGCCATGTAGGGCACAGACCCTGGCTGGAGCGCGGCACCGATGAGGCTGCTGGTGTCAAACACCACACGCCGCGGCGCGCTCATCGCGATTCACGCACCAGATTGACAAGGTCCTGCTCGGTCAAGGCAGCGGCGGCGGGCGTGGCGGTCTCGGCGGCGCGCTGGCTCCAGGCTTCAAGTTCTGCCAGTGCCCGGGAGCGCCGGGCGCGCGCGTCCATGATCTCGTCCATGTCCTGCGGCGAGACAATGAACGCAGCCGCGCGCCCATGGCGTGTCACCACCACGGGCTCACGCTGGGCGGAATCCAGCAGCTGGCCAAACCGGTTCTGCGCTTCCACGGAGGTAACGGTAATCATGGCTGTCCTGTACAAAATAGCTAATTTGTACAGTATAGCCAGTCACGCTGGGTTGCGCAGGGCTTGCATGGCCCTGTGCGGACCACGCTGGGGTTTGTGGCGATGCGGGCCCCGCCCTGCTGCGGCGACACTTGGGGCTGTTGCAACCCTCTCCACCGGAGTCAATCACATGGATCGCCGACATTTCCTTACCGTGGCTGGCGCTGCGGCCTCCACCCTGGCCGCCCCGGCGCTGGCGCAGGCCCCCGCTGGCCGGCCCATCCGCATCGTCGTGCCGTTTGCGGCCGGCGGCCCCATTGACGTCACCGCGCGCCTGCTGGCCGAGAAGGCCTCGGCCCAGCTGGGCACCATCATCATCGAGAACCGCCCCGGCGGCGGCGGCGGCATCGGCGTGGACATGGTGGCCAAGGCCGCGCCGGACGGCCTGACGATCGGCATTGCCGCGGTGGCCATGCACGCCATCAACCCCTGGCTCTTTGGCAAGCTGCCCTACGACCCCATCAAGGATTTCGCGCCCATCACGCAGATGGTGCGCATCCCCAATGTGCTGGTAATGAACGCCGACACCGCAAAGCGCCTCAACATCAAGACGCTGAAGGACTTTGTGGCCTACGCCAAGGCCAACCCCGCCAGGCTCAGCTACGCCAGCGGCGGCAACGGCAGCGCCGGCCACCTGGGCGGCGAAATGTTCAAGGCCAAGGCGGGCATTTTTGCGGTGCACATCCCCTACAACGGCGGCGCGCCCTCCCAGTTGGCGCTGTTGTCGGGCACGGTGGACTACACGCTGGACAACCTGGCCACCTCGGCGGCCAACATCCGCAGCGGCAAGGTGCTGCCGCTGGCGGTGACCACGGCCAAGCGCAGCCCGCTGCTGCCCGATGTGCCCGCCATGGCCGAGACACTGCCGGGCCTGGAGATCGACACCTGGTGGGGCCTGATCGCCCCGGCGGGCACGCCCGCGCCTGTGGTGGCCCGGCTCAACAGCGCGTTTGTGGCGGCGCTGGACGCGCCCGACGTCAAGACCCGCTTTGCCGGCCTGATGGCCGAGCCCGTGGCCACCAGCCCCGAGCAGTTTGCCGCGCTCATCCGCCGCGAACACGCCCGCTACGAGGGCGTGGTCAAGGCCAGCGGCGCCAAGGTCGACTGACGCGGGGCGCCCACCCGATGATCGAACACCACATCGACATCCCCACCGCCGACGGCGCGATGAACAGCTTTGTCGTGCACCCCGAAGAAGGCGGCCCGCACCCGGTGGTGCTGTTCTACATGGACGCCCCCGGCAAGCGCGAGGAGCTGCACGACATGGCGCGCCGGCTGGCCAGCGTGGGGTATTGCGTGGTGCTGCCCAACCTGTACTACCGCGCCTCGCGCGACTACTGGCTCAGGGAGCGCACGCCCGAGGCCATGGCCGTGATGTTTGGCCACATGAACCAGCTGGACGCGCGCACCACCCAGGTGGACACGGCGGCGATGCTGGCGTACGTGGACGCCCTGCCCGCGGCGGACGCCAGCCGCATGGGCGCGGTGGGCTACTGCATGAGCGGGCCTTTTGTGATGTGGGCGGCGGCGCAGTTCCCCGGCCGGCTGCGCAGCATCGCGTCGATCCACGGCGCCAACATGGCCACCGACGCGCCCGATTCGCCGCACCGGATGGCGCCAAAGATTACCTGCGAGAGCTACTTTGCCTGCGCCGAAGTCGACAAGTGGGCGCCGCCGGCCGATATCCAGAAGCTGGAGGCCGCCCTCAAGGCCGCGGGCACGCCGCACCGCATCGAGTGGTACCCCGGCGCCGAGCACGGCTTTGTGTTCCCCCAGCGCGGCACGATCTACCACCGCGCCTCGGCCGAACGCCACTGGGAGCGGCTGTTCGACCTGTTTGGGCGCACGCTGGCCCGAGCCAGCGCGTAGCCCGCTGCCCGGCGCCCCCTATTGCTGCTCGGCCAGGTTGACGGTCAGCCCGGAGCTGCGCCACTCGGGGATGCCGCCGCGGAACCAGTGCACCCGTGTGTAGCCGGCCTTGATCGCCGCGTGGCTGGCCTTGAAGCTCTTCCAGCATTCGGGGCCGTTGCACGCAAAGATCAGCGGCGCGTTGCGATCCGCGCCCAGGCCGGCTATGTCGAACTTGTCTTCTGCGGCCTGGAAGTCGGCGTCCTTGGCACTTTTTTCAACATAGGGCACCAGCCGGGCGCCGGGCACGTGGCCGGCCTTGAACTCGGCTTCGGTGCGGGTGTCGATGTAGGTGGCGCCGGCCTTGATGAGCTGCGCCACCGCAGGCGCGTCCACCACGGTGGCGCCGGGCAGCAGGCGCGGCGTGAAGTAGCCCAGCGTTGACACATAGGTGAACGCCGCCGCCGTATGCACCTGCACGGGCCCGACCTCGTTGCGGCCAGTTGGCCCGCCGGCCAGCGCTTCGGTGAGCGCGGCGCGCAGGGCTTCAGCCCCGGGTCGCACGTCGTCCCGGATGGCCACGCCCAGGCCAGGCACGGGCTTTGATTCCAGCACCACCTTGAACTTCTCGCCCGCGGCCACCCAGCGCTCGTACACGGCACGCTCGACCACCACCACGTCGCACAGGCGGATCTGCAGGCAGGGCAACAGCGCCTCCTGGTAACGGGTGTTGTACACGGTGCCAAAGTGGCGCTTGATGGTGGTGTTGGCGGCGTTCACCTCGCCGCGCAGCAGGTAGGTGACCACGCTGTCCTGCAGCGGCATGCCCAGCCGCTTGCCCGCCGCCTTGGCCAGCGAGTCGATGCCGCTGTCCCTGGGTGCCACCAGCACCGCCTGCACCGGCTTGTCCAGGCCCAGCACGGGGGTGTAGCCGTAGCGCACGGCGCTGCCGATGACGTGCGCCGGCGCGATGAAGATGCCCTGCGATTTGGCGCGCGTCATCCCCAGGTCGGCCGTGGCGTCGTTGGACAGGCGCACATTGACATTGGTGATGCGCTCCCGGCGCAAGGCCTGTTCCAGCGCCAGCTTCCAGACGCCGTACTGCGCCACGCGGGACTGCTCGCCCGTGTCTCCGGGGTTGACCAGCACCTGCAGCGCGGCCGGCGCGGTGGGTGGGGCGGCCTGCACGGCCTGGGCCTGCGCATTGGCCGCCAAAACGGCCGAAACGAGCGCGATGCCCAATGCGGCGCAGGGTGTTGTGCACTTGAAACCGATGGTCATGAGACCACCTCCTCCTGAGTTTCGAAAGAGAAACTCTAGACGGACAAGCCACAAAAACAGCGAACTAAAACAGACCGTTACTCCCGCTCAAAATCACCGGTCACGTGCGTGACACTACAGGTGTTACAGGGTGTGAGCGGCGGCCGTGCACGCCACCGGGTTGCTACGCTTTTGATAGCGGGTCAGCAAGCACCGGCGGGGGCTGTAGGCCTATTTCTTCAGTGATTTGGACAACTCGACGATGCGCACGAACTCGGCGCGGTGGCCAAAGCGGTCTGCGCCGCGCGCGCCCTGCGCCAGCGCCATGGACTTGTCCGGTCCCCAGTCACCGATCAGCGTGCTGCCGCGCAGCCACTGGCCCCAGCCGGCCACCGCGGCGGCAAAGCGGAAGTCCGCGTCCGCCTTGTCGATGGCGGGCAGCGTGGCGGGTTTGCGCAGCGGCATCTCGATCAGCTTGCTGGTCTTGGCGCCGGGCTCCTTGTAGCGCAGCTTGATCCAGGCCAGCTCGTCGGGGCGCGCATTGGGCGCGCTGGCGGGCGCCTGGTAACGCAGCGCCTCCACGTTGCCCGGCGCGCCGCGCGGCACCAGTTCGTACAGCGCCGTCACCGTGTGGCCCGCGCCGATGTCGCCGGCGTCCACCTGGTCGTTGGCGAAATCCTCGCGCTTGAGGGCGCGCAGCTCGTAGCCGATCAGGCGGTATTCGTCCACGTTGCCGGGGTTGAACTCCACCTGCAGCTTGACGTCCTGCGCGATCACGGCCAGCGTGCTGGTGAACTGGTTGACCAGCACCTTCAGCGCCTCCTGCAGCGTGTCCAGGTAGTGGTAGCTGCCGTCGCCGGCGTCGGCCAGCTGCTTCATCAGCGCTTCGTTGTAGTTGGTGTCGCCCACGCCCAGCGTGGTCAGCCCGGTGCCGGCGCGGCGCTCGGCCTCCACCAGCTCCTTGAGCTCCTTGGCGTCGGTCACGCCGATGTTCAGGTCGCCGTCGGTGGCCAGCAGCACGCGGTTGATCCCGCCCGCGATGCGCGCCATGCGCGCCTGCGCGTAGGCCATGCGGATGCCGGCCTCGCCATAGGTGCCCCCCGTGGCATTGAGCGAGTCGATGGCGGCACCGATGGTGTCGCGCTGGTCACCCGGCGTGGGCGGCAGCACAAGCTTGGTGCCGTTGGCGTAGCTCACGATGGTGACGCGATCCACGGCGCGCAGTTGTGTCACCAGCAGCTTGAGCGAGGACTTGACCAGCGGCAGGCGGTCGATTGGCGCCATCGAACCCGACACGTCCACCAGGAAGACCAGGTTGGCCGGCGGCAGCGTGGTCTTGGCGACGTCCTTGCCCTTGATGGCAATGCGCACCAGTGTGCGCGAGGCGCTCCACGGCGAGGCCGCCACCTGCGCATCCACATGGAAAGGATGCGTGGCGGTGGCCGCAGGCAGCGTGTAGTCGTAGCTGAAGTAGTTGACCATCTCCTCCACCCGCACGGCGTCGCGCGGGGGCAGCGTGCCGCGGTTGATGAAGCGGCGCACGTTGGCGTAGCTGCCGGTGTCCACATCGGCGCTGAAGGTCGAGACGGGCTCCTCGGCGGTGCGCTTCCAGGGGTTCTCGTCAAAGGTCTGGTAGCGGGCGGTGGGCGTCGGCACGGGCACCGGGCGCGGCACGCCGCCGGGCAAGAACCCCGGTGCGATGGCGCCCATCATGGCGCTGCGCTGGGCAGACATGGCGGCAGGAGCCGGTGCTGGCGGTGGCGCAGGCGCGGGCGCGACGGCTGCCGCCACCGGGCGTGCGGGCGCCGGGGCCGCGGAGGCTGCGGGTTTGGGCGCTGAAGCGGGCTGTGAAGCAGGTTGTGACGCGCCCTGTGCCGGCTGTGACGCCGCCTTGACGGGCGGGGGCACGGTGGCCGGTGGCTCGGGCACGGTGCCCTTGGGGTCCACGGTGGAAGAGCAACCCAGCGCCAGCATGGCCAGCGCCAGGCTTGCGGTGCCGGCCATCCGGCGTGCTGTCAATCTGGTGGTCCGCGTGTACATCAACCCGACTCCTCAATGCCCGCGGGTGCGGGCGGAATGCGGGCGAGTATAGGCGCGCGGTGTCAACGGCTGACGAGCTTGCCGTCCTTGGTGACCATGGCCAGCTCGACAAACTTGCTGCCATGCTGCGCGCCGCTGCCAAAGCTGATCTTGTAGCCGCCCAAGTCGTACGTGCCCAGGCCCTGCAGCGCCTGGAGCACGGTTTGCGCCGTCACGGGCTTGGCCGCGCGGCGGATGCCTTCGGCCATCACCTTGGCGGCAAAACAGGCCTCCAGCTGGGTGGAGTTCATCGGCGTCTTGCTGCCCGCCGCCTCCAGCGCCTTGGCGCATTCGCGCACGGCAGCGATGGAAGAGGCCGGGCTGGGCACCACCTGGGCGATGGACACGCCCGAACTGGCCGGCCCCGCCGCCGTGATGTACTGGTCCGCCCCCACAAACGACAGGCTCGAGGTCGGCAGCATGCGGCCCATGGCCACCAGCTCCTTTTGCAGCGCGGCGGCCGCGCCGGATACCACGGTGTTGATGACGAACTCGGGGTTCTGGCCCGCCAGCGTCTGCGCCTCGGCCTTGCCCACCGCCAGATTGCGCTTGAGGGGCAGGCCCTGGGGCGTGAGATTGCTTTTCTTGAGGTAGCTGGTCACCACATCGAAGTTCTGGCGGCCCACCTCGTCGTCGTAATAGACAACACTGACCCGCTTGAAGCCCAGGCTCAGCCAGAACGCGAGCATCTTCTCCATCTCCTCGCCATAGCTGGCGCGGATGGTGAACAGCACGGGGCTGTTGGTGCGCACGGCGTTGGCGCCCGAGAACGGCGCGAAGAACGGCACCGAGGCGGCCTCGGCCTGGGGCAGTGCGTCCAGGCTGAGCGTGGCCGACGCAAAGCCGAACAACGCCAGCAGGTTCTTGTTCTCCAGCAGCGTCTTGGCATTGGCGCCAGCGGTCTTGCGGTCGTTCTTGTCGTCCAGCGAAACCAGCTCGATCGGCCGGCCCGCGACACCACCCTTGGCATTGATTGACGCGAAGTACGCCGCCGCGCCATCGCGGATGTCGGTGCCGAACTTGGCGTTGCCCCCGCTGAGTGGCGCCGACTGGCCGATGACCCATTTGTCCTGTGCCTGCGCGGCACCCGTCACCGCCAGGATGGCGGCGAAAGCGATGAGCTTGATTTGCATAAGAAGCGGCGTCCCCAGAGGAGGCGATACATATTGTTACGCCTCTAGGTTACGCCGCTTTGCGGACTGTGTGTATGCCAACCGATCAGGATTATCCCTGCGGCAAAAAGCATCAGTTCCTGAGCCTAGAACCCCGCAGCCAGACCGTCGCGGCGCGCGTCGCTGGCGACCACGTAGCCCTCTTTGGCGGGGTCGCCCAGTCGCCAGATGAACTGGCCCGCGCCGAAATCCTGGTAGCTGTCGTTGATGACTTCCACGCGGTGGCCGCGTGCCGACAGGCCAGACACGGTGGCCGGGTCCATCTGCTGCTCCACATTGATCTCCAGGCCCGCGTTGTATCGCCAGCGCGGCGCATCGCAGGCGGCCTGCGGGTTCTGGCCATAGTCCAGCATGCGCACCAGCGTCTGCAGGTGGCCCTGGGGCTGCATGTTGGCGCCCATCACGCCAAAGCTCATCACGGGCTGGCCGTCTTTCGTCAAGAACGCCGGGATGATGGTGTGAAAAGGCCGCTTGCCCGGCGCCACCTGGTTGGCGCCCGGCTGCAGGCTGAAGGCGTGGCCGCGGTTTTGCAGGCTGACGCCAAAGGTGGGCTCCACGCAGCCCGAGCCAAAGCCCATGTAGTTGCTCTGGATGAAGCTGACCATCATGCCGCTTTCGTCTGCGGTGGTGAGGTAGATGGTGCCGCCCTTGACAGGATTGCCGGCGCCGAAATCCTGCGCGCGCTTCAGGTCGATCAACTTAGCGCGCGACGCCAGGTAGTCCGCGTCCAGCATCTGGGCGGCGGTGACTTCCATGTGGGCCGGTTCGGCCACGTAGCGGTACACATCGGCAAAGGCGAGCTTCATCGCCTCGATCTGCAGGTGGTGCGAGTCCACGCCGTCCACCGGCAGGCTGCCCACGTCAAAGTGCTTGAGGATGCCCAGCGCAATCAGCGCGGCAATGCCCTGCCCGCTGGGCGGGATCTCGTGCAGCCGGTGGCCGCGGTAGTCCTGCCCGATGGGGGTGACCCACTCGGGGCGGTAGGTTTCCAGGTCGCGCGCCGTGAGCGCGCCGCCGTTGGCATACGCAAACGCCTCGATCGCCTCGGCAATCTCGCCGCCATAAAACGCCGCGCCGCGCGTCGCGCCGATCAGCCGCAGCGCGCGCGCCATCGCCGGCATCGTGACCAGCTCGCCTACCGCCGGGGCGCGTCCGCGTGGCATGAAGGCCTGGGCAAAACCGGGCTGGCGCGAGAGCTCGTCCGCCGCGCCGGCGGCCCACTTCTGCCCCACCACGGGCGGCACGATGTAGCCGCGCTCGGCAATCTGCGCGGCCGGCTCCAGCAGGTCGGCAAACGGCAGCTTGCCAAAGCGCTCGCTCAGGGCCACCCAGCTGGACACCGCGCCCGGCACAGAGACGCTGTCGATGCCGCGCTTCGGCGGCGCTTTGGCATCGCTGCCGTACTTGGCATGGAAGTACCCGGGCGTCCAGGCCTGGGGCGCGCAGCCCGAGGCGTTGAGCCCGTGCAGGCCCTTGCCGTCCCACAGGATGCAGAAGGCGTCGCTGCCCAGTCCGTTGCTGACCGGCTCGCACACCGTCATGGCCGCCGCCGCGGCGATGGCCGCATCAACCGCATTGCCGCCCTGCCAGAGCATGCGCAGCCCGGCTTGCGCGGCCAGCGGGTGCGAGGTGGAGACGGCGTTGCGCGCGAAGACGGGGATGCGGGTGGTGGCGTAGGGGTTGGCGTAATTGAAGCTCATGTCCGGATTGTCGGCGAGCGACGCTTCTCGTGCAGCGGAGTGGGTTCGTTCTTGTTTCCAGCGCTTCTTCGGCGTTGGCCCCGCGGGTCGGCGGCGACGGGTACCCGCCTGCGCTCGTGTCCCCCGGCCCGGGCTGCGCCCGGACCTCCTCCTTTACCTCGCTTCGGCGGGCACCCATCACCGCCAACCCGCTGCGTGCGAGGTACGCCACGGCCCGGACTTCCCCTCGTTCGAGCAAGCCCACGCCACTGGATCAGGTGGGTTGGGTGCTCTGCGCAGCGAAGTAAAGGAGGAGGATTGGGCGCAGCCCCATCCGGGGGACATGAGCGGAGCGGAGTACCCGGCCCGCATGAGCCCGAAGCAACGCTGGCGTGGAAGGCGGGCAAGAAACAGTCACACAAGAAGCTCTAGACTTGGAACCCGCATGAACGCCACCCAGATCGAACGCTTTTTTGCCACCCTGAAGGCGACCAACCCGCAGCCGGCCAGCGAGCTGGAATACACCAGCGTGTTCGAGCTGCTGGCCGCCGTGCTGCTGAGTGCGCAGGCCACCGATGTGGGCGTCAACAAGGCCACACGACGCCTGTTCCCCGTGGCGAACACACCGCAAGCCATCCTGGCGCTGGGGCAGGAAGGGCTGGAGGGCTACATCAAGACGATCGGGCTGTTCCGCAGCAAGGCAAAGCACCTGATGGAGACCTGCCGCATCCTGGTGGCGCAGCACGGCGGCGAGGTGCCGCGCACGCGCGAGGCGCTGGAGGCGCTGCCCGGCGTGGGCCGCAAGACGGCCAACGTGGTGCTCAACGTCGCGTTTGGCGAGCCCACGATGGCCGTGGACACGCACATCTTCCGCCTGGGCATCCGCACCGGGCTGGCGCCAGGCAAGAACCCGCATGAGGTGGAGATGGGCCTGCTCAAACGCGTCCCGCCCGCCTATCTGGTGGACGCACACCACTGGCTGATCCTGCACGGCCGGTATGTGTGCCAGGCGCGCAAGCCGCTGTGCTGGCAGTGCGCCGTCAGCGACTGCTGCGACTTCCGACCCAAGACGCCCCGCCCGTGAACCCGCCCCTTTCCTGATCCCACATCCAATGCGCCCGCTGCGCCCCGCAACCGCCCACCGCACGGACCCGGTCCGCATCCGGTTTGCTATTGTTTTGATAGCGGGTGTGCTAGCACTGACGGGGGCTGGAGCCACATTTGGCACTGAAATTGCCGCAGTGGACGACGCCGGCACCCGCCTCACGCTGGCGCAGCCCGCGCGGCGCATCGTGAGCCTGTCGCCGCACCTGACCGAGCTGGTCTACGCCGCCGGTGCAGGGGACCGCCTGGTGGGCGTGAGCCGCTACAGCGACCACCCCGCCGCCGCGCGCGCGCTGCCCGTGCTCAGCGACGCCTTCACGCTCAACCTGGAGGCGATCCGCGCGGCCAGGCCAGACCTGGTGCTGGTGTGGCAGTCCGGCACGGCGCAGCGCTCGCGCGACGCGCTCAAGGCCATGGCGCAGCGCGAAGGTTTTGCCGTGTGGGAGGGCGAGTCGCGCGACGTGGAAGGCATCGCCTCCACGCTGGAGCGCATCGGCCGTTTGAGCGGCACGTCTGCCACCGCCAACGCGGAGGCCGCCGCGCAGCGCGCCGCGTGGGCCGCGCTGGTGGCGCGCTGGCAGGGCGCCGCGCCGGTGCGCGTGTTCTACCAGGTGTGGGACGCGCCGCTGATGACCTTCAACCGCGAGCACGGCGTCAGCCGCGCGCTGGCGGCGTGCGGCGCGGTCAACGGTTTCGGGCAACTGGCGTCGCTGACGCCCACCGTCAGCCGCGAGGCGGTGCTGGCCTTTGACCCGCAGCTGATCCTGAGCGGCAGCGACGACCCCCAGCGCGCATTGGCCGCCTGGCGCGCGCTGCCCCGCATCAGCGCAGTGCGCCATGGACAGCTCAAGGGCGTGCCGGGCGACGTGCTCACCCGGATGGGCCCGCGCTTTGTGCAGGCGGCCAGCCAGCTGTGCGAGCGGGTGGACGCGGCGCGGGCCACGGCGAAGTAGACACGCCCCGCGGCCAGTGCCCTCAGGGCAGGGCGAGCGCCGCCGCGGTGCACAGGCGCCCGGTGTCCAGGATGCCCTCGCCAAACGAACCCGGCTGCCAGCCCGGCGGCTTGCGCGCCGTGGCGCGCGCCGCCTTGCGAAAGGCCTCGACCCGCGCGCCTGTGCGGCCGTATTTCTTTTCGATGTCCTTCGCCCAGCTGTGCAGCCACAGCGCCGCGCTGCCGGTGGTGAGCGCGGCCGCGTACGAGGTGCCGTTGCCCTCTTCATCGAACCCTGTGCCCGTGCCGGTCCTGACGGCCAGCGGGCGCTGCACGTCGGCCGCCGGCGCGCTGAAATCCACCTGACGCCCGTAGGCGCTGCCATGCCAGGGCAGGCTTTCCCAGGTGACGCCACCCACGGCAATCGTCTGCGCCAGCCGTGCGGGCTGCACCACCGGGTCCAGGTGGTTGCCCGCGGCGCACACCACGATCACCCCGCGCGAATGCGCCCAGGCCACGGCCTCCTTCATCGCCGGAGACGCCACCGGCGGGAACACGCCCAGGCTGACATTGACCACATCCACCTTGGCCACGTCCACCAGGTAGCGCAGGCCTTCGGCAAACTCGAACTGCCGGTTGTTGATGGCCACCGAATCGGTGATGCGCACCACCACATGCGGCACGCGCGGCGCGGCGCCCCGGAACACCGAGCCGTCGTCCGGCCCGCTCACATGGCCCGAGATGGTGGCGCCGATGCGCGTGCCGTGGCCGCCAAACAGGCCCGCGCCGGGCATGGGGTCGATGCCGTCGTTGGGCTGCGGCAGCGGTGGCTCCATCTCGGGCGGCACATCGCTGGCCATGATGGTGCGGCACTCGGCCGCGGCGATCCAGCTGCCCCCGGGCTGGCCATGGCCCAGCGCGCGGTGTCGGGTGTAGCCGGTATCTAGCTGCCCCACACGGATGCCCTGCCAGTCAATCGCGCTGGCGCCGCCAGCGCCACCGGCCTTGCTCCAGGCCGGTTCGATGTTGATGCCCTTCGCGTGGAGGTACCAGCTCGGCCCGCCCGCCTCGGTGGGCACTGGGACGGCGACGCGCGGCTCCAGATCGCTTTCGACCCGGTGGCGCAGCAACACCGCGACTTCATCTTCGCCAAGGAAAGCCACCTCGTGGGCGCCCGCCTCCTTGAGCAGCGTGCTCTCGGCATGGCCGGGGTTGCGCGATCGCAGCTGGCGCAGCAGGTGCGGACGCACGATGGCGTCGCGCACGCCCACCTGCACCACCCCCACATCGATGCCAGGGCCGGCCAGCACGGCGAGCGACCGGGTGAAATCCTCAAACGTGCCGTGCAGGACAACAACACGCGCATAGCGACCAATGGACATGGAACCCCCTGTGTGAAAAACCGTGACAGGCCCACAGGGTAGGCGCTTTCGGTCGCGGCGGCCTCACTTCTTTGTGGGAGAAGCCCTCAATCGGCCAGCCAGACCCCGCCCGCCTGGCGCCAGCCGCAACAGAACGTGCGCTCCAGCACCGCGTGCGTCATGACATGGTCAATTTGGCCTGCAGCCCACGTCCCGTCTGCCTGGAGCGCTATCAAATGCGTAGCGGTCCGCTGCACCCAGGCGATGTCGTGCGCGCTCATGACGATGGTGCGTTCGGGCTGCGCCGCCAGCCAGCGCGACACGCCCTGCTGGTGCGCCGGATCCTGGAAGCTCACCGGCTCGTCCAGTAGCCACAGCGGCACGTCCTGCGCGGAGATGGCCGCCAGGCCCACGCGCTGGCGCTCGCCGCCCGAAAGCCGCGTCACCGGCCGCGCCAGCAGCGGGGCGATGTCCAGGGCCTGCGTCACCTGGTCAAGCTGCGCGCGCCAGCGCGGCTCGGCCGCAGGCCGCAGCACATCACCGGGCGCGTGCAGGGCGAGCATTTCGGCCACGGTCAGCTCAAAGCGGTCACTCGCGGACTGCGCCAGCCACGCCCGAAGCGATGCCGCCCGCGCCGGGTCGGCCAGCACCTGTGCGTCGCCCCCCAGTGCAATGCGCCCCAGCTGGCCGGGCACCCCCAGGCCGGCCAGCGCACGCAGCAGCGTGGACTTGCCTGCAGCGTTGCGCCCCACAATGCACCAGCGCTCGCCGGGCCGGGCCTCGAAATCAAGCGAACGCACCAGCGTGCGCCCGACCATGCCCAGCGTCAGGCCCTGCACTTGCAGCACGGCGCCGGCGCTCACCGCGGCCCCCGCGCCAGAAAGGCGATGAACACCGGCGCACCCAGCAGGGCCATCACGGCGCCCACCGGCAGTTCCAGCGGCCAGGCCACGCTTCGGGCCAGTGCATCGGCCAGCGCGACCAGCGCGCCGCCGCCGGCCGCGCTCATCCAGGCCAGCTGCCGCGTGCCGCGCACACCCGCCAGGCGCAGCGCCTGCGGCACGACCAACCCGACAAAGCCCACCGCGCCCGCCAGCGAAACGGCGCAGGCCGTGGCGAGACACGCCAGCGCCAGCAGCTCGTGGCGCAGCCGGCGGACCGGCTCGCCCAGCAGCCACGCCACTTCGGTGCCCAGCAACAAGCGGTCGACCGCCCGCGCGCGCCAGACGAAGTAGGCGGTGGCGAGCAACACCACCGGCAGCGCCCAAGCCGCATCTGCAGCGCCCGAGAGGTCGCCCACCAGCCAGAAGATCGCGCCGCGCAGGCGCTGGTCGGGCGTCAGGGTCAGCAGCAGCGTGCCCACCGCGCCTGAGACGGCCGCGAGCATCGCACCGGTGAGGATGAGGCGCGAAGACGCGTCGTCTTCCCGCGCGCGCAGCGCGCCGCGCGCCAGCCCCAGCAGCGCCAGCCCCGCTGCCAGCGCGCCCAGGGCCGCGCCCACGCCCATGGAGACGGTGCCCAGAACGCCCGCACCAAGAGCGCCCCCGAAAGCCCCGCCCAGGGACTGCGTCGCGATCGCACCCACCGCGGCCCCGCCTGAGGTGCCCAGCACATACGGGTCGGCCAGCGGGTTGCGCAGCAGCACCTGCAACGCCAGCCCGCTCAGGGCCAGCAAGGCCCCCACCACCACACCGGCCAGCACCCGCGGACCGCGCAGCGTGGCCAGCACCTCCGCAGACACACCTTGCCAGGGGAGCGCCAGCGCGAGCCCGATTGCTATCAAAAAGATAGCTGTCAAGGTCCATCTGACGGGGGCTGAGGGCACTTTTTCCTCTGAAAACTGGGATTGTGGCAGCGCGGGGGCGGTGTGGCCGATCAGAAGGCGTAGCGTGCGTTCAGCCGCAGGGTGCGCCCCGGTTCAGGGTACACGCCGATGAAGCCGCAACCCGCGCTGAAGGCGTTGCTCCAGGTGTGCAGGTCGGTGAGGTTGTCCACACCGGCGGCCAGCGTCCAGCCCTTGCCGCCGGTGAGCCGGCTGTAGCGGTAGTGCGCGTCCAGCACGGTGGCCGAGGGCACGCGGGCGCAGGCGTTGGCGTTGTCGCCGCCCACAAAGGCCTCGCCGCGGTGCTGGGTGGACACCTCCACACGGTGCGCCTCGTCGATGGCGTAGCCCAGCCGCACGCTGGCGGTGGTGCGCGCCACCAGCGGCACGGTGCGTCCTGTGTTGGGTCCGCCGGTGAAGCGGGCCTGGATCAGCTGCAGGCTGCCGGCAATGTCCCAGCGGCCGCCCAGGCGGGTTCGGCCGTCCAGTTCCAGGCCCTGGCGCCGGATCGCGTCCTGGTTGATGTTGATGAAGAAGACCGGGTCGAACGCGATCTCGTCCACCGAGCGCTGGCTGAACAGGCGCACGCTGGCGCTGGTGGTGCCTGCCAGGTACTTGAGCCCGATTTCGCGGTCCCACGCCAGCATCGGGCGCAGCGGCCCGGCGGTGAAGCGGTTCTCGTCCACGTTGCCCATGCGAAAGCTCTTCGCGGTGCGGGCGTACAGGTCCCAGCCCGTGGCCAGCGTCTGGCTCGCGGCAAACTCCCAGGCGGTGAGCGCGTAGTCGTTGGTGTAGTTGACGAAGTTGGCCGGGTCCAGCGCGCTCTTGCGCACCGTCTCGCGCCGCGCACCGGCGGACAGGCGCGTCTGGCTGGGCAGCAGGAGGTCGAGCTTGCCGTACCAGCCGCTGTTGCGCTGCGCTGCGTCCTCGTCCTGGCCAAAGTTGCTGCGGTAATTGGCGTCCCAGCCCAGACTGTCGTGGCCCAGCACGGCGTTCACCCCCAGCCCGGCGAACTCGCCCGCATAGGTCACACGCGGCGACACCTGGTGCTGCGTGCTGGCAGCGTTTGAAATGAATCCAAAACCCACGAAGTTGGCGTCGCTTCGGCGGTCACGTGCGGCGAGGTCCAGTGCCACGGTCCACGGGCCCGAGCGCCAGTCCACCGAGGCGCTGAGGCGGTTCTCGCGCAGGTCGCCAAAGTCGGCCGGCGTCGTGGTCTGGCGCGGATTTGCGGCCGCCAGCGCGGCGCTGAGCGAGCCCGGAAAGCGCGACAGGTCGGACTCGTGGTGTGCGCCGATGCGCCAGCGCAGCGGACCGCCCTCCCCGCGCAAGGCCAGCGCGGCCACCTGCTGGTGCTGGGCGCTGTTGGCGCGGTAGCCCTCGCTGCGCCAGTCGCGCAGCCGAGCGTCCATCGCCAGCTTGGGGCCACCGACCTCCACCGACGCCCGTGCGTCGCGCGTGCCCCAGCTTTCCACGCCGACCTGCGCCGAGCCGTGCAGGCCACCGGCCTTGTTGCCCCGGCGGGTGACCACCTGGATCACGCCGCCCGAAGCGCCCTCACCCCACATGACACTGGCTCCGCCGCGCACGATTTCGATTCGCTCGATCATGTCGGGCGAGATCGCCGACAGCCGCGCATTGGCGAGCTCGTTCTCGGTGATGCGCACGCCGTCGATCACCACCACCAGGTTCTGCTGGGCGGCCTCGCCGTGGCCACGCAGGTCCAGCGTGTACTCGCGCCCGCCGGTGCCCGAGCGCGAAGGCACGCCAGCGAGCTTGCGCACCGCTTCGTTGGCGTCCAGCACGCCGGAGGCGCGGATGTCCTCGCCCAGCAGCACGGTGGCGCCCACGGGGGCGGTTTGCGCCGCCTGCTCCTGGCGGCTGGCGGAGACGACGGTCTCCGGCAGGCTGGCCTGCGCATGCGAGGTGGAATGGGTGGAAAACGCGGCGGCGAGCGCCAGCGCGAACGGGGCTTTGCGGGCCCGGGGGGTTCCGTTGCAACGGAGGATCATGATGAAAACACTTCTGGCAATGGCCCTCACCGCCTTCCCCGACGGTGCTTGGACGTCACGGCACGCCCGCAATGGGCACGCCACCGTGTTGGCCGGTATCCGGGCTGGCGGAACAACTTCCATCGCCTTCCCAGGCGCCGTGTTGGCGGCGCCCAGTGGCTGGGTGATGGAAGCGAAGTCGGGTGACTTGTCCGCTTACCGTTGCGGGGGCAGCGCAGGTTAGGTCGGCCTCGTGCGGCTCTCCCTCCTGCTTCCCGTTGAACTGCGGCGTGTGAACCACACCGCGAGCACCAACGCACAGATTTTAGACCTGCGGCTTGCTGACACCTTGCAACAGGTTGACTTCTCCGTAGAATCAACAACTTATGGCAGGTTCTTCAGAAATTGCACAGCTTGCAGAGCGCATCGAGCGCCTGCTGGTGCGCTACGGCGAGCTCCAGCGCACCAGCACGCTGCAGACTGAGCAGATCGCGGCCCTGACACAGGAGCGCGACTCGCTGAAGTCGCGCCTGTCCGCGGCGCGTGCCCGCGTGGATGCTCTGCTGGAGCGCCTGCCCGAAGTGCCCCAGAAGGACGCCGTGTGAAGCAGCTTGAGGTGCAGATCATGGGCCAGAGCTACCTGCTGGGCTGCCCCGAAGGCGGCGAGCCCCAGTTGCTCGAGGCGGTGGGCAAGGTGGACGCGGCCATGTGCAAGATCCGCGACGCCGGCAAGGTGCGGGCGCGCGACCGGATTGCCGTGCTGGCTGCATTGAACGTGGCTTTCGAGCAGCCGGTGGCGACCGTCCCTGTGCAGGCCCGCGCAGCCAACTCCAGCGCAAGCGGCCCCGTGGAAGGTGACGACCTGCAGGTGGTATCGCGGCTGATCGCCGACATCGACAGCGTGCTGGGCGAAGACGGCCAGCTGCTTTGAAGCCTACAATCCAAAGCGTCTGCGGTGCAGCCGGGCTTTATATTTCCTTGAACCAATGCTCTTAGAGCCCGGGCTTGGTACATCACCTGGTGAGCGTGATCGTCTCGCGTCAGATGAACCCAACGCCAGGTTGCCCTTGCCCACCTGAACCCCGGTTCAGGATGCCGGTCCGGTCGCATCCGCAGATACCTTTTCCTTCCTGATGTCCCTCCTAGACCCCCTGCTCATTGCCGAACTCGCCCTGCTGGGCCTGGGCACCGGCTTCCTCGCGGGCCTTCTGGGCATCGGCGGCGGCATGCTGATGGTGCCGTTCATCACCATCATCCTTTCGGGCCGTGGCGTGCAAGCCGACCTGGCGGTCAAGATGGCCATCGCCACCTCGATGGCCACCATCATCTTCACCTCGGTCTCCAGCGTGCGTGCGCACCACAAGCGCGGCGCCGTGCGCTGGGACATCGTCAGGCGCCTGGCGCCAGGCATTGTGGTGGGCAGCCTGATTGGCAGCCTGGGTGTGTTTGCGCTCCTCAAGGGCAGCTACCTGGCGGTCTTTTTCGGTCTGTTCGTGGGCTTTTCCGCCACGCAGATGTTCCTGGACAGAAAGCCCAAACCGACGCGGCAGATGCCCGGCACCGGCGGTCAACTGGCGGCCGGCGGCGTGATCGGCTTCCTGTCTGGGCTGGTCGGCGCCGGCGGCGGCTTTGTCAGTGTTCCCTTCATGACCTGGTGCAACGTGGCCATTCACAATGCTGTGGCCACCAGCGCGGCGTTGGGCTTTCCGATCGCGGTGGCCAATGTGGCGGGCTACATCGTCAGCGGCCAGGGCGTACAGGAACTCCCAGCAGGTTCGTTCGGCTACATCTGGCTCCCCGCACTGCTGGTGATCGCCCTCGCCAGCGTGGTGATGGCGCCTCTGGGCGCGCGCGCCGCCCACGCCTTGCCGGTGGCCAGGCTCAAGCGCGTGTTTGCCAGCATCCTCTATGTCCTGGCGGCCTACATGCTCTGGAAGGGCCTGTTTGCCGGCCGGTAGTCCCCATGGGTACACCCGACCAAGCCGCTGAACAGGCCGGCCTGCTCCAGGCCGCAAGGGATGCGCTGCCCTGGCTGCGCGAAATGTCGGGCGAATTGGAAACGGCCCGTGCCCTGCCCCAGCCTGTGGCCGACCGGCTTGCTGCGGCGGGACTGCACCGGATGCTCACCCCCGGGCCTATGGCGGAATCGAGACCGACGTGGCCACCTTCATCCGGGTGACCGAACTGCTGGCGCAGGGCAATGCCAGCGCCGCCTGGTGCACGTTCATCTCGTGCACGTCGGCCGTGGTGGGGGCCTGGCTTCCACCTCAGCAGGCGCGGCAGCTGTTTGCCAACCCCGGCGTGATCGGCGCGGGCGTGTTTGCGCCGCGCGGGACTGCGCTGCCCGAAACCAGGAACGGCATCGAGGGCTATCGGGTCAATGGGCGGTGGTCGTGGGGCTCGGGCGGCCTGAACGCCCACTACATCAGCGGCGGTTGCCTGGTTCGCCTGCCCGACGGCCAGGCACAGGCGCTCCCCGATGGAACACCGTTGGTGCTGTCCGTGGTGTTTGACCGCGCCGACGTCACCGTCCACGACACCTGGCATGCCATGGGGCTGCGGGGCACCGGCAGCAACGACTTTGAAGTGCAGGATCTGTTCGTCCCGCGCACGCGCACGGCATCGCTGATGAGCGGAACGCCGCTGGATCGGCCGCTCTACCAGTTTCCGGCGTTTGGCCTGTTGTCGCTGGGCATCGCCGCCGTGGCGCTGGGCGTGGGGCGCGTGGCGATCGATGCCCTGTGCGAGCTGGCCGGCGCAAAGCTGCCCCAGGGCAGCACAAGACCACTTGCCCAGCGCCCGTCCACCCAGGAGCAGGTGGCCCATGCGGAGGCGCGGTTGCGCGCAGCCCGCGCATGGCTTTTCGAGACGGTCGACTCGGCGTGGGCGGCCGCCGTCGCCAACGGCGCCATCACGGTGGACCACCGGCGCGACCTGCGGCTGGCGGCTTGCCATGCGGTGCGGGAGGTGAGCGGCGTGGTCGACCAGATGCACCGGATCGCGGGCGGCAGTTCGGTGTTCGTCGGGTCCCCGCTGGAACATTGCCTGCGCGACGCACATGTCATCACGCAGCACATGATGGTGGGCGACACGGTCTGGGAATTGACGGGACGGCTGTTTCTGGGCTTGCCCACCCAGACGGCGACGCTCTGAGCCAGCCGCCGATCAGGGCTGGACGCACCACGGGGCGGTGTCGTGCACCAACCCCATCCACAACGCCCAGGCCGAGGTCACCGACAGGGCAAGGCCCGCCAGGCGGATGCTCCAGTCGCCCATCGGACCACCGCGCAGCTTCAGCAGCAGCCAGGGACCCGCGGCCAGCGAGAAGCTGCTGCCCAGCGCAAACAGGGCCATGCTCTGTGCGCCCTGCAAGGGCCCGCCGCTCAGCGCCGCCACCAGCAGCGCGGAGTACAGCAGGCCGCAGGGCATGAAGGCCCACAGTCCGCCGATCATCAGGGGCGCACCGCGCCCCCAGGACGCATTGAATGCACGCACCCGCGCCCACACCCCGCGCGCGGCGCCTTCGAGCCAGACAGGCTGGCGCGCCTGCACCATCAACAAGCCGCCGAGCAGAAAAACAGCCACGTGGAACAGTGTCCAGACCGGTCGGATTGCCGCAGATTGCACCGTCAGCCAACCCAGCCCCTGCATCGAAGCTGCGGCCACGGCGCCGAGCAACGCGTATCCAGCCAGCCGCCCGGCCTGAAACAGGGCCAGGGCTGCGGTTGAGCGGTCACCGGCCGCCTGCCCGATGCCCGCGCAGGCGGCGCCGCACATGGCGATGCAATGCGGTCCTCCGGCCAGCCCCATGAGCAATGCGGTCAGGGCCAGAGAGGATGTGAGCATCCTCAGATTATTTTCGAGAAACGGGTCCGGTTGCGATCCGCCTGCAAATAGCGGTCAAACACCATGGCGACGGCCCTTACAAAGAACCATCCTGTGGCTGTCACTTCGATGCCGGTCCCGGTCACCACGACCAGTCCCTGCTCCTGGAGCGCCTCTAGCGCGCCCAGCTCCGCAGCGAAATAGCTGCGGAAATCAATCAGGTACGCCAGTTCGATGGACTCGAACTGCAGTGCCCCCTGGCACATCAGGGCCATGATCACCCCGCGGCGCACAAGGTCGTCGCGCGAAAGCGCGAGGCCCCGGACCACGGGCAGGCGGCCCTGGTCGAGGTGGTCGCAGTACTCCTCCAGGGTCTTGGCGTTCTGGCTGTAGGTTGCGCCCACGCGCCCGATGGCAGAGACGCCCAGGCCGATCAGGTCGCAGTCCGGCTGGGTGCTGTAGCCCTGGAAGTTCCGGTGCAACCGCCCCTGGCGTTTGGCCACCGCGAGGGCGTCGTTGGGCAACGCAAAGTGGTCCATGCCGACGTACACATAGCCGGCGGCCATGAAAGCATCCAGCGAACGCGACAGCATCGTCACCTTGCCTGCGGCATTGGGCAGTTCGGCGTCGAGAATGCGCCGCTGCGGCTTGAAGCGTTGCGGCAGATGGGCATAGGCATACAGGGCAATCCGGTCGGGCCGCAGCTCGTTCACCTGCGCCAGCGTCCGGTCAAATGACTCGGGCGTCTGGCGCGGCAAGCCATAAATCAGGTCCACATTGACCGATTCGAAGCCACGTGCCCGCGCGGCCTCGACCAGATCGAACACCTGCCGGGCTGGCTGGATGCGATGCACCGCCTTTTGCACGGCAGCGTCGAAGTCCTGCACGCCGAAACTCAGTCGGTTGAATCCCAGCCGCGCGAGGTGTTCCAGCCGGGCCGCGTCCACGGTGCGCGGGTCCACTTCGATGGAATATTCGCCGCCCGGCGCGAGCGTGAAGCTGCGCCGGATCATCTGCATCAGCTCGCCCAGTTCGGCGTCGGACAGGAACGTCGGGCTCCCGCCGCCCAGGTGCAACTGGGTGACCACCTGCCCGGTCCCGATGTGGGCGGTGTGCAGGTCGATCTCGCGGCCCAGGTAGCGCAGGTAGTCGGCGCCCTTTTCATGGTGCTTGGTGATGATCTTGTTGCAGGCGCAGTAGTAGCACAGCGACTCGCAAAAAGGCACGTGCACATACAGGGACAGCGGCAACGAAAGCGCAGCCGCGCCGGTGCGTCGTTGCTGGAGCGCGCCTATGTAGTCATCGGTATTAAAAGCCTCGACAAACCTGTCGGCAGTCGGGTAGGACGTGTAGCGTGGCCCCGCGACGTCGAAACGGCTCAGCAATTCGGTGGATACGGCACTCACGGACGGTCCTTCTTCAATACCGGCGTACTGTGCCCGCCTGCGGACCGGAGAACCTTGACATGGATCAACTCGGACGCGGGGGACGCCACCGACAATTTGAGCAACGTCAGGAGTTGCCATGTTCGAATCCCCGATCGCCATGCCCGGTTCCGCCGCAGATTGCTCCGATAATGCCTTCAGTCAAGGAGTACGTCGCATGAACCCGCAAACCATCAAGGTCGCCTGCTCGAACTGCAACCTGCGCGAACTGTGCATGCCCATGGGTTTGAAGCCTGAAGAGCTGGATCGCATCGACGAGGTGGTCGCCGTGCGGCGCAAGGTCAAGCGAGGGGCCACGCTGTTTCGCAATGGCGAGACTTTCACGTCCCTCTACGCCATCCGCACCGGCTTCTTCAAGACCTGCGTCACGACGGAGGACGGGCGCGACCAGGTGACCGGCTTCCAGATGGCTGGCGAGATCATCGGGCTTGACGGCATCGTCAACGACCATCACACCTGCGACGCCGTGGCCCTGGAAGACGCCGAAGTGTGCGTCATGCCGTTTGACCGGATCGAGGAGCTATCGCGCGAAGTCAATGCCCTGCAGCACCACGTGCACAAGATCATGAGCCGCGAGATCGTGCGCGAACACGGCGTGATGCTGCTGCTGGGCAGCATGCGTGCAGAAGAGCGCCTTGCCGCATTCCTGCTTAATCTGGTCCAGCGCCTCCATGCCCGGGGCTTTTCCAGCTCGGAACTGGTCCTGCGCATGACCCGCGAGGAGATTGGCAGCTACCTGGGCCTCAAGCTTGAGACCGTCAGCCGGACGTTCTCCAAGTTCGTGGACGACGGCATCATTGAAGTCAAGCAGCGTTACGTGCGCATCCTTGAGACCGACGCGCTGCGCAAGATCGTCAACTCCCAGGCCTGCCACTGAACGGCCCCGGCGGACCGAACCGCAGCCGGCCTCAATTGCACGGCCCCTGCTTGGGGCAACCGTCCGGGCGACCCTCTGCCGGCAAGGGGCAACGGTTCACTTCAAATGGGGACATGGACAACAGCGTCGTCAGCGCGCTCGACGCCATGGCCAGCACCCAGAACGCAAAAAATGAGAGGGTGTAAATGCCCTGGCGGGACAGTGAAAGTGGCTGTCCGTCAAACCAGTGCAGATCCTGCGGATCGACGAACGCAAACACCACCATCTCCATGACGGCGGCGACGAGGAACGCGGGCCACGCGATCCACATGATTCGTTGGGCCAGCATGATCCGTCTCCTTGGTGTGGCGTCTCGCTCAGGGCTTGACCGCGGCCGCGGGCTTTTCCGCAACCACGCCTGTGGCGGCGTGGTTGCGCGCCGCTATGGCGGGCGCGAGGCTTCCCGTGGCCGGGCGGTCGGCTCCCAGCGTGCGGTTGATCTCGATACCCTTGCGATAGTAGTCCTCGGTCACCAGGGGGTCGGGCGTGCGCACGGCCAGGTACAACGTGAAGAATCCGGCGACCACCACCACCAGCGGACCGGAAATGACCAGCCAGACGTGACCGAATTTCCACCAGGGTTGGGTTTTTTGGGTTGTCATTTCAGCTCCTTCAGCGTGGGACCAGGAATACGGATTTCTCGACCACATGCCCGCCGGCATCCACCGCATCGATGCTGAACTGCACGGGATGTGATCCTGGCTGTGCGGCGTCGTAGGGCAGTTGCAGCCGCAGGGAAACCCACTGCGATTCGGTGGCCGCGACGGTCAACATCGGCTCCGACGCCACCACCAGCCCGGCAAGCCGGACACACCGATGCGAAAGCGCTGGGCAGTTTCTGTGGCGTTCATGACCTGCAGCCGGTACACGTTCTCGATCTTGCCACCGGCGACGATGCGCGCCAGTGTGGCGCGATCGCGCACCACGTCCACCTTGAAGGGTGTGCGCAAGGCAAGGCTGACCATCATGGCCACCACCACAGTCCCGAGGATGGCGGAGTAGACCAACACGCGGGGGCGCAGCACGTGGCGAACGATCTCCCGGCCTGACCAGTGGTTTTGCACACCGTTCTGCGTCGAATACTTCACAAGGCCGCGCGCGTAGCCCATCTTGTCCATGACGGTATCGCACACGTCGGCGCAGGCGCCGCAGCCGATGCATTCGTACTGCAGCCCGTTGCGTATGTCGATACCGGTCGGACAGACCTGGACGCACAGGCTGCAATCCACACAGGCGCCCAGATTGAGGGTGGCGGGGTCGGCCTTGCGCGAGCGCGCGCCCCGCGGTTCACCGCGCTCGGTGTCATACGAAACGATCAGCGTGTCGCTGTCGAACATCGCGCTCTGGAAGCGCGCGTAGGGGCACATGTACTTGCACACCTGTTCGCGCATGAAGCCGGCGTTGCCGTAGGTGGCAAACCCGTAGAAGATGGTCCAGAACACCTCCCAGGAGCTCATGCGGGTCTGCAGGAACTCCATGCCCAGTTCGCGAACCGGGGTGAAGTAACCCACAAAGGTAAAGCCGGTCCACAGCGCCACAGCAACCCACAGGAAATGCTTGAACCACTTCTTGACCAGCTTCTCCAGGGACATCGATGCCCCGTCCAGGCGCATGCGCGCGCTCCGGTCACCCTCGACCTTGCGCTCGATCCACAGGAAGATCTCGGTATAGACCGTTTGCGGGCAGGCGTAACCGCACCACAGCCGTCCTGCCACCGCCGTAAACAGGAACAGCGACAGGGCCGAGATGACCAGCAGCCCCGTGAGGTAGATGAAGTCCTGCGGGTACAGGACCAGGCCGAAGATGTAAAAGCGGCGCGCGCCCAGGTCGAACAGGACCGCCTGGCGCTGCCCCCACTCAAGCCAGGGCAGGCCGTAGAACACCAGCTGGGTCAGCCAGACAAACGCCCATCGCCAGTTGACAAACCGGCCTGTGACGCTGCGGGGATAGATCTTCTTCCGGGCCTCGTACAGCGAGACCATGGTCTCGTCGGCCTCCGCCGGCAGCGGCGGCACTTCTGCGGCCGCCTGCGCAAGCGCGACGATGGGGATGACCCTGGGTTCGGTACCGCCCGGAGAAGATGTCACGTGAAGGTTGTCCTTGTCCGCGTTACTTGGCGGTGCCCTTGTTGGACAGGCCCCAGACATAGGACGCCAGCACGTGGATCTGTGCATCCGTCAGCTTGCCCGCTTGTGCGGGCATCTGGTTGACCTTTCCCTCGTTGACCATCCGGATAATGGCGTTCTCTCCCCAACCGTGCAGCCAGACATCGTCTGTCAGGTTGGGCGCACCCAGAGCCGGGTTGCCCTTGCCGTCCGCACCGTGGCAGGCAGCGCAGGCGCCGAACTTGGCTTTGCCCAAGGAGGCACGCACGGAGTCGTTAGGGCTGCCCGAGAGGCTCAGCACGTAGTGGGCCACGTTCTTGACGTCGTCCGGCGTGCCAACCGCTGCGGCCATCGGGGGCATGTTTCCAACACGGCCCTTGACCAGCGTTTCCTTGATGACATCCGGAGCACCGCCATACAACCAGTCGGCATCGGACAGGTTGGGGAACCCCTTGCTGCCACGGGCGTCGGAACCGTGACACTGAGCGCAGTTGTTCATGAACAGGCGGTCGCCGATCGCCATGGCCTGCGGATCCTTGGCCACGTCTTCCGGCTTCATCCCGTTGAACCGGGCGTACAGGGGCTCCACTTCCTTGTTGCCCTTGGCCACTTCGGCCGCATGCTGGCCTGCCTGGGTCCAACCCAGCTTGCCCTCGTAGGTACCCAGACCCGGGTACATCGCGAGGTACGCCCCGGAAAACAGGATGGTGATGATGAAGAGCCACACCCACCAGCGCGGCAGGGGGTTGTTCATCTCACGCAGGTCACCGTCCCAAACATGGCCCGTTGTGTTGTCGCTGGCCGTCATCGCCTTGGTTTTACCCGACAGCCACAACAGCAGCAGACATGCCAGGATGGACGCAACGGTGATGACGGTGACATACACCGACCAGAAATTGCTTGTGAAGTCGCTCATTGCTAGATTCCTTCTTGATGGGTTCGCGCAGGCGCGTCAGTCCTGTTCGAAGGGCAGCCTGGCCGCTTCGTCAAAGTCGGCCGCATTTCGGCGCGACCAGGCCCAGGCGCAGATGCCCAGGAAAACCAGGAAGCAGGCCACAGTGGCCACGGAGCGCAGGGTGTTGATGTCCATGTCGGCTCTCCTTGTGTCTTACTTGAGGGCGGTGCCCATGCCTTGCAGGTAGGCAATCAGCGCCTCCAGCTCGGTCTTGCCCTTGACCTCATCGCCCGCCTTTGCAATCTGGTCATCGGTGTAGGGAACGCCGACCATGCGCAGCGCCTTCATGCGCGGTGCCATGTCCGCCGGGTCCACGTTGGCCTTGGCCAGCCAGGGATAGGCAGGCATGTTGGACTCGGGCACGACATCGCGCGGGTTGACCAGGTGGATGCGGTGCCACTCGTCGGAGTAACGTCCGCCGACCCGGTGCAGGTCGGGCCCGGTGCGCTTGCTGCCCCACTGGAACGGGTGGTCATAGACGAACTCGCCTGCGACCGAGTAGTGGCCATAGCGCAGCGTCTCGGCGCGGAAGGGCCGGATCATCTGCGAGTGGCAGTTGTAGCAGCCCTCACGCAGGTAGACGTCACGCCCGGCCAGTTGCAGCGCGGTATACGGCTTGACGCCGGTCACCGGCTCCGTGGTGGACTTCTGGAAGAACAGCGGCACGATCTCGACCAGCCCGCCAAAGGCGATGGCCACGAGGATCAGCACGATCATCAGGAAGTTGTTGGTCTCGATCTTCTCGTGCGAGAGACCGGCGGGTTTCTGGTTTGCCATGTTCAGGTCCTCCTCAGGCGTGGGCCACTGGGGCGGGAATCGAAACGGGCTGCGAGCGTCCGGCTGTCGCCGTCTTCAGCACATTCCACAGCATGATCAGCATGCCGCCGAGGTACAGCACGCCGCCAAGCAGGCGCAGTACATAGAACGGGTAGGTCGCCTTGACCGACTCGACGAAGGTGTAGGTCAGCGTGCCATCGGGATTGATGGAGCGCCACATCAGGCCCTGCATCACGCCGGCGATCCACATGGCAGCGATATAGATCACGATGCCGATGGTGGCCACCCAGAAGTGCAACTCGATCGCCTTGACACTGAACATCTTCTTCTGCCCGAAGAGGCGCGGAATCAGGTAGTACAGCGAGCCCATCGAGACCAGTCCGACCCAGCCCAGGGCACCGGAGTGCACGTGCCCGACCGTCCAGTCGGTGTAGTGGCTCAGCGCGTTGACGGTCTTGATGGACATCATCGGGCCCTCGAAGGTGGACATGCCGTAGAACGACAGCGACACGATCAGGAAGCGCAGGATCGGGTCGTCGCGCAGCTTGTGCCAGGCACCCGAGAGCGTCATCACGCCGTTGATCATGCCGCCCCAGCTGGGCGCCAGCAGGATCAGCGAGAACAGCATGCCGATGGACTGCGTCCAGTCGGGAAGCGCGGTGTAGTGCAGGTGGTGCGGGCCCGCCCACATGTAGGTGAAGATCAGCGCCCAGAAGTGCACGATGGACAGGCGGTAGCTGTACACCGGCCGCTCGGCCTGCTTGGGGATGAAGTAGTACATCATCCCCAGGAAGCCCGCGGTGAGGAAGAAGCCCACCGCGTTGTGGCCGTACCACCACTGCACCATCGCGTCCTGCACACCGGCGTATGCCGAGTAGGACTTCATCCAGCCGGCAGGCACCGCCGCGCTGTTGACCAGGTGCAGCACAGCCACGGCAATGATGAACGCGCCGAAGAACCAGTTGGCCACGTAGATGTGGCGAACCTTGCGCGTACCCACCGTCCCGAAGAACACCACCGCATAGGCCACCCAGACCAGGGTGATCAGGATGTCGATGGGCCACTCAAGCTCGGCGTATTCCTTGCCGCTGGTGTAGCCCAGCGGCAGCGAGACGGCCGCGGCCAGGATGACCAGTTGCCAGCCCCAGAAGGTGAAAGCCGCCAGCTTGTCGGAGAACAGCCGCACCTGGCAGGTGCGCTGCACAACGTAATACGCCGTGGCAAACAGCGTGCAGCCGCCGAACGCGAAGATCACCGCGTTGGTGTGCAGCGGGCGCAATCGCCCGTAGCTCAGGAACGAGATCCCGAAATTCAGCTCGGGCCAGGTGAGCTGTGCGGCGATGATCACGCCGACCAGCATGCCCACCACACCCCAGACCACGGCCATGATGGAAAACTGCCTCACAACGGTGTCGTTGTAAACAGTTGCCTTGGTGTTTGGAAATTGCATAGCCACCTCTTCTTGTTGCGCTTTCGCGAGTGTCTGCTCGTAAACCCTCAAGCCAATTGATGCATGTCAATCGTTTCGAAGAATCCGCTCACCCTCTGCCTCGATGTCCTCGAATTGGCCGCGGTAAACCGCCCACCACAAGCCACCCAGGATGAAAAACACCAGGACAACCGACAAGGGGATGAGAAGAAACAGGATGTCCATCAGGTGTTCCGCCCGGGCGTGGGGACAGGCTCAGCCGGCACGGCGGCCAGCCTCAGGGCGTTGACCACAACCAGCAGCGACGAGGCCGCCATGCCCAGGCCGGCCAGCCAGGCCGGCATCCAGCCGGCCAGCGCCAGCGGCACGCTGACGGCGTTGTAAAGCACGGCCCAACCCAGGTTCTGGCGGACCACGGACTGGGTGCGCCGGGCCTGGTGCAGCATCTGCGCGACGGCACCCAGTGCCTCGCCCAGGACCACGAAATCCGAACGCGCCTGGGCCAATGGCACCGCACGCCCAAAGGCCACCGACACATGGGCACCGGCCAGCACCGGCCCGTCATTGAGGCCATCACCGACCATCGCCACCCGATGCCCGGCCTGCTGCGCCTCGCGCAGCGCCTGCAGCTTGTCCTGGGGGCTGCAACCACCGCGGGCCTGGTCGATGCCCAGCTCCGCGGCGACCCGTGCCACTGCAGCGGGCGCGTCCCCCGAGAGCAGGCGCACCTCGACGCCGGCCTCGCGCAGCGCCTGCACGGTTGCCCGCGCATCGGCGCGCACGTCCTCGCGCAGTTCGAACGAGGCCATCCAGCCCTGCGCATCCGCAAGGTGCGCGGCGGGCTGGTCGGTTGCCACCGGAGGTATCCCGCAATACGCCGAAGAACCCAGCCGCACCTCGCTCCCCACGGGTGACCCGCCCACGGGCAAGGTCAGCACCCCCTGCACGCCCTGCCCCGGCACTTCCCGGGTGGACGCCAGCGGATCAGGCGCTTCCAGCCCGGCGCGCCGGGCCCGGGCCACCAGCGCACGCGACACCGGGTGCAGCGAATGACGCCCCAGCGCGGCCGCCAGCGCCAGCGCCTCATCCACGGTCACGCCCTCGCGGGTGCGGATGGCGCCGGGCACAAAGGCATCGCGCGTCAGCGTGCCTGTCTTGTCAAACACCACCGTGTCAACCCCGGCCAGGGCTTCCAGTGCCTGGAGGCGGCGCACCAGCACGCCGCGCCTTGCCAGGGCCCCGGCGGACGCCAGCATCGCGGCCGGGGTGGCCAGCGACAGCGCGCAGGGACAGGTCACGATGAGAACAGCCACCGCCACCATGAGCGCCTGCCCCGGGTCCCGGCCCCACCACCAGGCGCAGGCCAGCGCAGCGGCGGCCAGCACCGCCAGCAGGAACGGTCGTGCGATCCGGTCGGCCAGCAACGCCAGTTGCGGCTTGTCCAGCGCCGCATGCTCCATCAGCGTCACGATCTCGGCGTACCGCGTCTGCGGCCCGGTGCGCGCCACCCGGACCCGCACGGCGGCGGTCAGGTTGTGGCTGCCCGCCACCACGGCATCGCCCACACCACGAGGCACGGGACGGGATTCGCCCGTCAGCAGAGCCTCGTCAGCAAGCGTCGCCCCGGCCAGAACCTCACCATCCGCCGGGAAGCCCTCGCCAGGCAGCACCTGGATGATGTCGCCCGCGGCCAGGCGCCGCACCGCCACCCGCTCCAGCGTGCCGTCGGCGCGCTCGCGCTGCACGGTGTCGGGCAGGCGGTTGAGCAGCGCCTCCAGCGCACCGGCCGTGCGGTCGCGCAGCCGCAGCTCCAGCCAGCGGCCGGTGAGCAGGAAGAACACAAACATCGTGAAGGAATCGAAATACACCTCACGGCCGAACACCCCCTGGGGCTCGAAGGTACCCAGGCTGCTGACGGCAAAGGTGATGGCCATGCCCAGTGCCACAGGCAGGTCCATGCTGATGCGGCGCTGGCGGATGTCGCGCCATGCGTTGGCAAAAAATGGTGCGCAAGAGAACAGCAGCACCGGCAGGCTGAGCACCCACGAAGCCCAGCGCAGGAGTTGCACCATGTCGGGCGTGAAGTCGCCCGGGGGCGACACGTACGCTGGCGTGGCGTACATCATCACCTGCATCATGCAAAGCCCAGCCACCAGCCAGCGCCACAACATGCGGCGGGTCTCAGCCCGGCGGCGGTCGGTGGCCAGTGCGTCGTTGGCCGGCACGGCCTGATAACCCGCGCGCCGCACCGCATCCATCCAGCGCGAGGGCACGGTCTGCCCCTCGCGCCAGACCACGCGGCCCCGGTGGCTCGCCGCGCTGACACTGGCGGACACCACACCGGGTTCGGCGCGCAGCACTTCCTCCAGGGTCAGGGCGCAGGCCGCGCAATGCATGCCCTCGAAGACCACGCCCGACTCCCAGCAGCCGCCCGTGGCTTCCCCCTCGGTGCCGGTGCGCCGGCTGAATGCGTCCCACTCGCCAGGGTCGTCCAGCGCGGCCAGCCCCGCGGCCATCCGCGCGGACGTGGCTGCCCCCGCTGACGGGAGGGACAAACTGGGGGCTGACATGGGCGCAAGCGTACCGTTTGAGTCTGGATGGACCTTGATGCACATCAAGACCCGAACCATTGTGTCCCCCTAAGCTGACCCCACCAAACACAAGGAGATCGCCATGTACCAACGCATCCTGGTCGCAACCGACGGTTCAAAGCTGTCGCGCAAGGCCGTCGACACGGCCATCGGCCTGGCCGCCCTGACCGGTGCAAGTCTGGTGGCCCTGAAAGTGGTGCCGCGTTACCCCCAAAGCTATTTCGAGGGTTCCATTGCCATGGCGCCGCAGGACATTGCCCGGGTCGAACAGCAATGGGCCGCCGAAGGCAATTCGGTGGTGGAAGCGGTCAAGGCCGCGGCCGGCGCCAAGGGTGTGACGGCGCGAGCCGTCACGGTGAAATCCGACCTGGTGGCCGAAGCTGTCATCGCGGCCGCCAAAAAGCACAAGGCCGACCTGATCGTCATGGCCTCACACGGGCGCAAGGGTCTCAAGAGACTGCTGCTGGGCAGCGAGACCCAGCACGTGCTGACGCACTCCAGCGTGCCCGTGCTGGTGTTGCGCTAGGTCGCAAACTCAGGCGTCGGGCCGGATGCCCGAGGCCTTGGCCACCACGGCCCATTTCTGCTGCTCGGACTTGATGAAGTTGGCAAATTTCTCGATGCTGCCACCGCCGTCTTCCGCGCCGTACTGGTCCATCTTTTCCTGCACGTCGGGCATGGCCATCACGCGGTTGATGTCGTCGTTCATGCGCTGCGCCATCGCGCGCGGCATCCGGCCTGGGCCCATCAGGCCGTACCAGACGGTGGCCTCAAAGCCGGGGAAGCCCGACTCGTCCATCGTCGGCACGGTGGGGTGGCCCTTGGCGCGCTTCAGACGCGTCTGGGCCAGCGCGATCGCGCGGCCGCCCTTGATGTGGGGCGTGGCCGAGGTCATGGTCTCAAAGCAGTAGTTCACCTGGCCGCCGATCAGGTCGGTCAGCGCCGGGCCGGAGCCGCGGTAGGGCACGTGCAGTGCAAAGATCTTTGCCTGCTGCTTGAACATCTCCAGTGCGAAGTGCTGCGCCGAGCCGCCGCCGGCCGAGGCGAAGCTGAACTTTCCCGGGTTCTTGCGGCACAGCTCCACCAGGTCCCTGACGTTCTTGGCAGGCTGGTCGGCGTTGCACACCAGGATGTTGGGCGTCACGCCCACCATGCTGATCGGCACGAAGTCCTTTTCCGCGTCGTAGCTGAGCTTCATGCCCATGGCCGGGGCCAGCGCATGGCTGTTGATGTGGGCCATCAGGAGCGTGTTGCCGTCGCCGGACTGCTTGCTCACATAGTCCGCGGCGATGACGCCCGCTGCGCCCGAGCGGTTTTCGATCACGATGGACAGCTTCCACAGGTCGGTGAGCTTCTGCGCCATCACCCGAGCCAGCGCGTCCGTGCCGCCGCCGGGCGGGAAACCCACCACGATGCGCACCGGCCCCGCGGGCAGCGTCTGCGCCTTGATCATCGGCGCGGCCAGCGTGGCGCCCGTGGCGGCGATAAATGTCCTGCGTTCCATGTCCTGTCTCCTTTTTATGTGCCAAATCGGGCTCCAGCCCCCGTGGATACTGGTTGTCCCACTATCAAAATCATAGCAACTTAGCGCTCAGGCCGCCCTCTGCAACGACTGGGGTGCCGGGTGCCCGGCAAAAAAGTCCATTGCCGCCTGCACGCCCGAGCCCGCCAGCCGCACGCCCGCGAGCTTGAGACCCATCTCGCAGCCCGCCAGCGCGCCCATCAGCGTCAGGTCGTTGCAGTCGCCCAGATGGCCAATGCGGAACATCCGCCCCTTGACCTTGCCCAGACCCGTGCCCAGCGAGCAGTCAAATCGCTCATGGATCAGCTTGCGCACCGCATCCGCGTCCACGCCCTCGGGCATGATCACGCCGGTCAGCACGGGCGAGTACACCGACGCGTCGGCGCACTGGATCTCCAGCCCCCAGGCCCGCACGGCGGCGCGCACGCCCTCGCCCCAGCGCTGGTGGCGCGCGAACGTGCCCTCCAGCCCGCCATGGCGCTCATCCAGCAGCATGTCGCAGGCCTCGCTCAGGCCGTAGAGCAGGTTGGTGTTGGGTGTGTAGGGCCAATAGCCCGACTTGTTCATCTCGATGATCTCGTCCCAGGCCCAGAAGGCCTTGGGGAGCTTCGCGGTCCGGCTGGCCTCGATGGCTTTGGGCGAAAGCGCATTGAAGCTCATGCCCGGGGGCAGCATCAGGCCCTTTTGCGAGCCACTGACTGTCACGTCCACACCCCAGGCGTCATGGCGGTACTCGGCGCTGGCCAGACCGGAAATGCTGTCCACCATCAGCAGCGCCGGGTGCTTTGCCGCATCGATCGCGCGGCGCACGGCGGCGATGTTGCTCGTCACGCCGGTGGACGTCTCGTTGTGCACCACGCACACCGCCTTGATCGCGTGCTGGGTGTCGGCCTTGAGCCGCGCCTCGATCAGGTCCGCCTGCACGCCCCGGCGCCAGCTGGCCGGCACGCCGTGCTCGGCGCCTGGCAGCGCAAGGAATTCGGTCTTCAGGCCCAGCCGCGTCGCCAGCCGCTGCCACAACGAAGCAAAGTGCCCGGTCTCGTACATCAGCACGGTGTCGCCCGGGCTCAGCACGTTGGCCAGTGCGGCCTCCCAGGCGCCGGTGCCCGACGCGGGATAGATGATGACCGGGTGCCTGGTCTGGAAGATCCGCTGGATGTCGGCCAGCACCTTGCGGCCCAGCGCCCCGAACTCGGGGCCGCGGTGGTCAATGGTGGGCAGGCTCATCGCCCGCAGGATGCGGTCGGGCACGGGCGAAGGCCCGGGGATCTGCAGAAAGTGCCGTCCGGTGGGATGGAAGTCGAGTTCGAGCATTGAAAAATTCTCCGGCGAATGTCTGCATTTTTTGCATACAAAATTCATTTGTCAAGGCATTTCCGGAAAAGTACTCGTGCCATTCGTTTTGACAGTTTGTCCTTTTTGCATACAAAATATCCCCCATGACCGCCGACATCATTTCCATTCCCCGAACCGCCCTGCACGAACAGGTGGCCACCCGGCTGCGCCAGATGCTGGTGGAGAGCCGGATCGCGCCCGGCGCCAAGCTCAACGAGCGCGAGCTCTCCGAAGTGCTCAGCGTCTCGCGCACGCCGCTGCGCGAGGCCATCAAGATGCTGGCGGCCGAAGGCCTGGTGGAGCTGCTGCCCAACCGCGGCGCGATCGCGGTGGAACTGACCGAGGACGACGTGCGCCACACATTTGAAGTCATGGCGGGGCTGGAGGCGCAGTCGGGCGAGCTGGCTGCGCAGCGCATCACCGACGTCGAGCTGGCCGAGATCCGCGCCCTGCACTTCGAGATGATGGCCGCCTGGACGCGGCGCGACCTGTCCACCTACTACCGCCTCAACGCGCTGATCCACGGCGCCATCAACGCGGCCGCGCGCAACCCGGTGCTGTCGGCCACCTACCGGCAGGTCAACGCGCGGCTGCAGGCGCTGCGCTTCCGCTCCAACCAGGACGAGGACAAATGGAGGCGCGCCGTGCAGGAGCACGAGCAGATGGTCGCAGCCCTGGCCGCGCGCGACCCCGCCCGCATGCGCGCCGTGCTGGTGGCGCACCTGGAGCACAAGCGCGATGTGGTGATCGAGCAGCTGCGCAATGCCCGCCCCGCCACTGCGCGCAAGGCCTGACATGAACGCTCCCCTGCCCCTGAGCGTGACCCGCAGTGGCGCCCGAGGCGCCTACGACACCGTCGCCCGCGCCAGCAACGAGGTGGCGGGACGCCTGGCCGCGCGGCTGGCGGCCGAAACCCGCGGCGAGGTGCTGTTTTCCCCGGCCGACCGGGGCCGCTATGCCACCGATGCCTCCATTTACCAGGTGATGCCGGTGGGCGTGTTCGTGCCGCGCAGCACAGACGACATCGCCCTGGCCATCGACATCTGCCGCGACCTGGGCGTGCCCATCGTGCCGCGCGGCGGCGGCACCAGCCAGTGCGGCCAGACGGTGGGCGCCGGGCTGGTGATCGACTGCAGCAAGCATGTGCGCCAGATACTCGATGTGGATGTGGCCGCGCGCACCGCCGTCGTCGAGCCCGGGCTGGTGCTGGATCACCTGAACGCCGCGCTCAAACCCCACGGCCTGTGGTACCCGGTGGATGTGTCCACCAGCGCGCAGGCCACGCTGGGCGGCATGGCGGGCAACAACTCGTGCGGCAGCCGCAGCATCGCCTGGGGCAACATGGTGCACAACGTGCTCGGCGCGCAGGCCTGGCTGGCCGACGGCACGCTGCTGGACTGGGGCCGTTTTGAGGCCGCCACGGGCCGGATGCGCCAGATCGGCGACGAGGTGCGCGCGCTGGCCGAATCGTTGCGGCCGGAGATCGAAGCGAACTGGCCCACCGTGCTGCGCCGTGTGGCCGGCTACAACCTGGACGTCTTCTGCAACCGCAACGAGCGCCCCTACACGGGCGACGGCAGCGTCAACCTGGCGCACCTGCTGGTGGGCAGCGAGGGCACGCTGGCGGTGACCAGATCCCTGACGCTTGCACTGTCCGAACTGCCGCGCGCCAAGGTGCTGGGCGTGGTGAACTTCCCCACCTTCTACCGTGCCATGGACGCGGCCCAGCACATCGTGCGCATGGGCGGTGCGGCACTCACCGCCGTCGAACTGGTGGACCGCACCATGATCGAGCTGAGCCTGCAGAACCCGGCGTTCGCACCCACGGTGCGCACCGCGCTGTCGCCGCACATCAACCACGGCCAGCCCGACGCCGTGCTGCTGGTGGAGTTTTCCGGCGCGGACAAGGCCTCGCTGCTGCCGCAGCTGCGCGCACTGGTGGAACTGATGGGCGACCTGGGCCTGCCCGGCAGCGTGGTCGAGATGACGGACGACGCCGCGCAGAAGGCCCTGTGGGAAGTGCGCAAGGCCGGCCTGAACATCATGATGAGCCTGAAGGGCGACGGCAAGCCGGTCAGCTTCATCGAGGACTGCGCCGTGCCGCTGGAGCACCTGGCCGAGTACACCGACGCGCTGACGCAGGTGTTCCGCCGCCACGGCAGCAAGGGCACCTGGTATGCCCATGCGTCGGTGGGCACGCTGCATGTGCGCCCCATCCTGGACATGCGCCAGGACGGCCCCCAGGGCGGCGCCGCACGCATGCGCGCCATCGCCAATGAGGCGTCCGAGCTGGTGCGCAAGTACCGCGGGGCCTACAGCGGCGAGCACGGCGACGGCCTGTGCCGCGGCGAGTGGATCCAGTGGCAGTTCGGCCCGAAGATCAACGACGCGTTCCGCGCCATCAAGCACTCGCTGGACCCGGCGGGCCTGCTCAGCCCGCAACGCATCGTCGACCCGCCGCGCATGGACGACACGCGACTGATGCGCTTCTCGCCCGGTTACCGGGTGATCCCGCTCAAGACCGCGCTGGACTGGCGCGCCTGGGATGTGCAGAACGACCCGGTCACCGAGAAAACCAGTGCCCCCGGTACGGGCGGCGACCCGGCACAGGGCCTGGCCAAGGCGGTGGAGATGTGCAACAACAACGGGCACTGCCGCAAGTTCGACGCCGGCACCATGTGCCCGAGCTACCGCGTCACCCGTGACGAGCAGCACCTCACCCGCGGCCGTGCCAACACGCTGCGGCTGGCGTTGTCGGGCCAGCTGGAAGGCCTGGCCCCGGCCGACGCCTTCACCAGCGAGACCGTGCGCGATGCGATGGACCTGTGCGTGGGCTGCAAGGGCTGCAAGCGCGACTGCCCCACCGGCGTGGACATGGCGCGCATGAAGGTCGAGTTCCTGCACCACTACAAGGCGCGCCACGGCCACACGCTGAAAGACCGCCTCATTGCCCACCTGCCCGACTACGCCCACCTGGCCGCGCGCTTTGCCCCCGTCCTGAACCTGCGCGACCGCATCCCCGGCCTGGCCTGGCTGAGCGAACGGATGTTGGGCCTCTCCGCACGGCGCACCCTGCCGCAGTGGCGCACCCGCACCTTCTTCAATGCCGAGCACGCCGGCGCCACGCGCGAGGAAGTGCTGGCCGCCGCCCGCCCCGCCGTCCTGTTTGTGGACACTTTCAACGGCACCTTCGAGCCCGGCAACGCCGCCAGCGCACTGCGCGTGCTGCAGGCCGCCGGCTATACGGTGCATGTGGCCTCGCGCAGCGACGGCCAGGCGCGCCACCTGTGCTGCGGGCGCACCTTTCTGGCCGGCGGCATGGTGGAAGAGGCGCGAGTTCGTGCGCGGGAGCTGGTGGACCACCTGCTGCCGTTTGCCCAGCGCGGCATCGCCATCGTCGGGCTGGAGCCCAGCTGCCTGCTGACGCTGCGCGACGAAGCGCTGGCCCTGGGCCTGGGCGAGAGCGCGCAGACCGTGGCCGCTCAGGCCCTGCTGTTTGAGGAATTCCTTGCCCGCGAGGCCGCGGCCGGGCGCCTGGCCGCCCTCACCGCCCGCCTGTCACCGCTGGAAGCGCCGCTGCTGGTGCATGGCCACTGCCACCAGAAGGCGTTTGGCGCCATCAGCCCGGTGCTGGAAGTGCTGCGCCTGATCCCGCAGGCCAAACCCGAGCTGATCGAAAGCAGCTGTTGCGGCATGGCGGGCAGCTTCGGCTACGAAGCCACGCACCATGACGTGTCCATGCAGATGGCCGAGCTGAGCCTGCTGCCCGCCGTGCGCGCGCAGCCCGGCGCGGTGGTGGTGGCCGACGGCACCAGCTGCCGCCACCAGATCCACGACGGTGCGCAGCGCGAGGCGGTGCATGTGGCCGTGCTGCTGGCGCGGCAGTTGCGGTAAATCCCGACGGGTCTTGCCAAATATTGCCAAAACCCCTACGCTTGACCCATGAGCACGATGAACATTTCCCTGCCCGATGCCCTGAAGTCCTTCGTGGACGAACAGGTCAGCCTGCGCGCCTACGGCACCAGCAGCGAATATGTGCGCGAACTGATCCGCCGGGATCAGGATCGCCTTCAGTTGCGCGCCGTGCTGCTGGCCGGCGCGAATTCAACTCCGGCAGCAGAAGCCGATGCAGGCTACTTTGAAGGCTTGCGAACCCGGGTGCGCAAGGCAAAAACTTCCCAGACAAAAGCGTGAAGCGCAAACCCGTCGTCCCGAGGGAACGGGCCCATCGGGATGTTGAAGAAGCCATTGACTGGTACCTGGGCGAAGCCACTGAGGCGGCTGCGCTTGGCTACATCGATGCCCTGGAGCGGGCGTACACGCACATCAGCCGCCACCCGGCCACAGGTGCCCCACGCTACGCCCACGCACTCAACCTGCCCGGCCTGCGCACCTGGCCGCTGACACGCTACCCCTACATCGTCTTCTACGTTGAACACCCCGGACACATCGACGTCTGGCGGGTGCTTCATGGCGAACGGGACATTCCCGCCTGGATGCGGGACACCGAAAGCGAGTGAGGAGGCGCCCGGTCAAAGGCCGCCCGGCAGTTGACCCGTCGCGATCAGGATCGCCATCATTTTTCTTGGGGAAAAGTGCCTCCAGCCCCCGCCAATACTGATTGACCCGCTACAAAATCAATAGCAGATCACAGCCATCTCAGGCATGCAGCGACTTCAGCGCCACGTCCGGCGCCGTGGACATGATCTTCAGCAGCGCTGCCGCCGGCCCAGTGGGCGTGCGCCGATGCTGCTCCCAGTTCTGCAACGTCTTCACGCTCACCCGCATCAGCTGGGCAAACTCGCTTTGCGATAGCCCGATCTGCTCGCGTACCGCCTTCGCGTCCGGGGCCACCAGCTCAAAGCGCCGTGATGCGGCGGCCTTGCCCCTGGAGATGGCCTTGGCCTCCTGCAGGCTGCTCACCAGATCTTCAAACAACGTCTTGTCCATGCTCACAGCTCCTTGACCAGGTCACGCAGGATGGCAACCTCCCGGTCCGTCAGGTTGTCCTTGGTGGATTTGGGGTAGACCACCAGCATGAAGATCTGGTGGTCATCCTTGACCCAGTAGTAAATCGCCCTCACGCCCCCGCTCTTGCCTCGCCCCTGCATCGCGTGACGCAGTTTGCGGATACCGCCACCACCCTTGATGAGGTCCCCGCGCTCCGGGTCGGCAACCAGGACGTTCTGCATCTCCCGGTATTCGTCATCGGTCAGCAACTGCGTGACAAGGCGGGTGAACGTAGGCGTCTCGATGAACTCCATGGGTTGATTCTATACGCCAATGGCGTATATCACAACGGCCTGAAGCTCCAGGCTCGTCATCGGGCAGGTTTCCTGGAACGCGTTTGGCAATGCATTGGGCGCTGCGCTTTAGGAGGAGATGGGCCAGTCCGCGCAGTACGCGAAGCCCCCCTCACCCGCTGAACAACCCCTTGTGCTGCTCCCGCAGCAGGTTCTTCTGCACCTTGCCCATGGTGTTGCGCGGCAACTCCGCCACCACGAAGCAGCGCTTGGGGATCTTGAAGTTGGCCAGCTTTGACTTGAGCGCGGCGATGACCGCCTCGGGCTGGACCGCGGTGCCGGGCTTGGCAATCACCACGGCCACGCCGACTTCGCCAAAGTCGGGGTGCGGCACGCCGACCAGGGCGCTTTCGGCCACACCGGGCAGCTCGTTGATGTAGCCCTCGATCTCGGCGGGGTACACGTTGTAGCCGCCGCTGATGATCAGGTCCTTGCTGCGCCCGACGATGGTGACGTAGCCGCGCTCGTCGATCTTGCCCACGTCGCCGGTCTTGAAGAATCCGTCGGCGGTGAACTCTTCCTTCGTCTTCTCGGGCATGCGCCAGTAGCCCTTGAAGACGTTGGGGCCGCGCACCTGGATGCCACCGATCTCGCCGGTGGGCAGGTCGCGCCCGTCGTCGTCACGCACCCGCAGCTCCACGTCCGGCAGCGGGAAGCCCACCGTGCCGCCGCGCCGCTCGGACTGGTTGCCAAAGCGCGCGTCCGGGCCATAGGGGTTGGAGGTGAGCATGGCCGTCTCGCTCATGCCGTAGCGCTCCAGGATGGTGTGGCCGGTGCGCGCCTTCCACTCGTTGAAGGTTTCCACCAGCAGCGGCGCCGAGCCCGCGACAAACAGCCTCATGCCGCGCACCGCCGCGCGGTCCAGGCCCGGCTCGGCCAGCAGGCGCACGTACAGGGTGGGCACGCCCATGAACACGGTGGCCTCGGTCAGCTTGCGCACCACCACCTTGGGGTCGAACTTTGACAGCCAGATCATCTTGCTGCCGTTGATCAGCGCGCCGTGCAGCGCCACAAACAAGCCGTGCACATGGAAGATCGGCAGCGCGTGGATCAGCACGTCGCCCGGCTTCCAGCCCCAGTAGCGTTTGAGCACCTGCGCGTTGCTCAGCATGTTGCCGTGGCTCAGCATCGCGCCCTTGCTGCGCCCGGTGGTGCCGCTGGTGTACAGGATGGCGGCCAGGTCGGTGGCTGTGCTGCGCGCGGGCGTGTGGCGGTCGCTGCAGTGCGCGGCGCGCTCCAGCAGGCTGCCGGTGCGGTCGTCGTTGAGGGTGAACACGTGGCGCGTGCCGGCCTTGAAGGCGATCTTGCTCACCCAGGGGAAGTTGGCGCCGGTGCACACCACCACCGAGGGCTCGGCGTTGCCGATGAAGTACTCGATTTCGGCACTCTGGTAGGCGGTGTTGAGCGGCAAAAACACATAGCCCGCGCGCAGCGTGGCCAGGTACAGCATCATCGCCTCGACCGATTTCTCCACCTGCACGGCCACGCGCGCGCCGGCGGGCAGTTTCAGCGAAGCCAGCAGGTTGGCCATCATGGCGGTGGCGCGCTCCAGGTCGCGCCAGCTGTAGTGCAGCGCGGGCCGGTCGGCGTCGGCGGTCTCCACCGCCACGGCGTCCAGGTCGGCGGGGAAGGCGGCGCGCAGCGCGGCGTACAGGTTGTGGGGGCCGGCAGAGGATTCGGTCATGGTGTCAGAACACGGGTTTTCGTTTTTCGATGAAGGCGGTCACGCCTTCGCGGTGCTCGGCGCCAGCGGCGTAGCGGTAGGCGCCCGCTATCAAATCAGTAGCGGCCTCGCCAATACCGGCGGGGGCTGGAGGCCAATTTGGCTCATGAATCCGGCGCAGGGCCTGCTTGTTGGCACGCGCCGCCTGGGGCGCCAGCGCGGCGATGCGCTGCGCACTGGCCAGCGCCTGCGCGGCCACGTCGGCGTCTTGCACCACGCGGCTGAGGAAGCCGCGCGCCAGCATCAGCGGCGCGTCCAGCACGGCGGCTTCCAGCAGCATCTCGCGCGCGGTCAGCGCGCCCGTGGCCTGCGCCACCAGCTGCGCCTCGCGCGGCGCCATGGGAAAGCCCAGCCTGGCAATCGGCGCGCCAAAGCGGGCCGAAGCGCCGGCGATGCGGATGTCGCAGGCACTGGCGATCTCCATGCCCGCGCCCATGCAGGCGCCTTCGATCTGGGCCACCACCGGTACGTCGCAGTCCAGCAACGCGCGCAGTCCGCCCCAGACGTCCGTCTCGTGGAAGTCGCGCAGCGACGCCTCTTCAAAGCGGAAATCCGGGTACTCGGAGATGTCGCCGCCCGCGCAGAAGGCGCCGCCCTCCCCGCGCACCACCACGCAGCGGGCATCGCTGGCCTGCAACGCCACAAATGCCGCGCGCAGGCCACGCCACATTGCGCGCGACATGGCGTTGAGCTTGCCCGGGTGCGCCAGGGTGACGAACGCCAGCGGGCCTTCGCGCGCAGTGCTGACTGAACCCGTCATCGGCGCGAAACCCAGTCGGCGCAGGGCCGCCCCAAGCCGACGACGGCCCCCCCGGGGGGCAGCGCAGCACACGCAGTGGCAAGCGTGGGGGCCATTTCAGTCCAGGGTTGCGCCCGAAGCCTTGACGACCTGCGCCCACTTCTTGATCTCGGCGCTGATGAAGCCGCCGAACTGCGCGCCGCTCAGGCCCGCGAACTCCGCGCCCTGGCGCGCCCAGACGGCCTTGGCCTCGTCGGTGGTGCAGGCCTTGCGGATTTCCTCGATCGCGCGGGCCTGCGCGTCGGCCGGCGTGCCCTTGGGCGCCCACATGCCGTACCAGGTGGAGACGGTGTAGTCCGGCAGGCCGACTTCGGTGGCGCTGGGGATGTCGGGGAAGGCAGCGCTGCGCTTGGTGCCGGAGACCATCAGGCCCTTGATGCGGCCGCCGGTGATGTGCGCGGCCGACGAACCCAGCCCGTCAAACATCAGGTCCACGTCGCCCGCAATCAGGCCTTGCAGCGCCGGGCCGGCGCCGCGGTAGGGGATGTGGGTGATGTAGGTCTTGGTCTGCTGCTTGAACAGTTCGCCCGCCAGGTGGTGCGAGGTGCCGCCGCCGGCGGAGCCGTAGTTGAGCTTGCCCGGGTTCTTGCGCAGGAAGTCCAGCAGCTCCTTGAAGTTGGCCACCGGCACGCGCTTGGGGTTGACCACCACCACCTGGGGCACGCTGGCCACCAGGATCAGGGGGATCAGGTCTTTCTCCAGGTCGTAGTCCAGCTTGGGGTACATGCTGGGGGCGATGGTGTGGTGCACCGCGCCCATGAACAGCGTGTAGCCGTCGGGCGTGGCCTTGGCCGCAATGCCCGCGCCCAGCGTGCCGCCGGCACCCCCCCGGTTGTCAATGATGAGCTGCTTGCCGGTGAGCCGGGCGAACTGCGCCGACATCGGCCGCGCAAATGCGTCGGTGCCGCCGCCGGCCGGGAACGGCACGACCACCGTCACCGGCTTGGCCGGCCAGGCCGACTGCGCGTGGCCAAATCCGGGCAGGGCCAGTGCGCCAGCGGCGGGCAAGGCACGCAACACGTCGCGCCGGGTCAGGTTGAAAGTCATCGTTGTCTCCTGTTGTGTGGGGAAAGTTTCAAACCGGTCAAACGTACAGGGCTTGCACCGCGCCCGATACTGGGATTTCTCCCTGCGCCAAAAGTGCGCGGTGGCGGTCCAGCCGTTTCAGGTCGTAGAGGTAATTGACCATCAGGCCATGGGATTGCTTCTGCCTTTGGGCGACGGGTCGGCCGCCCAGTTCAGCCGCTCCACCCGGGCGCCGTTACCCAGGTGAAAGCGCGCCACCGGGTCCAGCGGCTTGCCGTCCTGCATCTCGCGGCCCAGGTAGCGCGCCGCCCAGCCCATCAGGGCCACGCGCCCCGGGTCCTTTTCAGGCAGGTCGGCCACGTTCTCCCAGAGCTTGAGCAGTTCGGCCGGAGCGTTTTTGGCCAGCCAGGCCCTCAGGCCGGGGATGGGCGACAGGGTCACAAAGGTCTTGAGCTTGGGGAACTCCACCTTCAGCGACTCCACCACGCGCTTGATCAGGGAGTCGCCAAAACTCACGCCGCGCAAACCGGCCTGGGTATTGCTGATCGAATAGAACACGGCCGTGGTGGCCTTCATCAGGTCGGTAGGCGCGGCCGCTTCGTCCAGCAGCGGCGTGATGCTGTCGGCGATGCTGTCCATCAGCGCCACCTCCACGAAGATCAGCGGCTCGTCGGGCAGGCGCGGGTGGAAGAAGCCGTAGCAGCGGCGGTCGCTGTCCAGCCGGTTCTTCATGTCGGCCCAGCTGCGCACGTCGTGCACCGCCTCGTACTTGATGAGCTTTTCCACCAGCGACGCGGGCGAATCCCAGCTGATGCGCCGCAAGTCCAGGAAACCCACGTCGAACCAGGTGGAGAACATGTACTCCATCTCCACGTCCAGCGCGCGCAGGCGGCGGTCGGCCTTCAGGTGCGGCTGCAGTTCGGCGCGCATGTCCACCAGGAAGCGGATGCCCCCGGGGTTGGCGCTGAAGCGCTGCAGCAGCCGCCGCCGCGGCGACACCGTGGCGCGGCGGTACTGCACCTCGGCCGCGGCCTCGTCGGGCGTGCCCACGGCCGCAGCGAACTGCGCCTGCGCAGCCCGCACGGTCTGCGGGTCGGCCACAAACTGCTCGCTCATCAGCTGCCAGCAGTCGCGCCGCTGGTCGGGCGTCGCGCGGGCGTACCACTGGGCCACGCCAGCGGCGCGCCGTCCGCCTTCAACCTCGCTCACCTTGGGGTCGACGATGGCCTGCAGCTCCGCCAGCGTGCGGCGCAACACCCGTGGCGACAACGCCTCCTGGCGCTGGCGCAGGCGCGCGGCCAGGCGCTCGCGGGTCGAGCGGGACGCCGGTTCTGCTATCGTTTCGATAGCGGGTTCTCCAGCACTGGCGGGGACTGGAGGCTGTTTTTTGCCTGAATTCGGGCGCAGGATCGCCACGCCGCGGCTCAGCCACTCGGAGGTGTTCATGGGGCGGCCCTCATGCCAGCGCCCGGCTCTTGTGCAGCCGCGCCAGATCGCGCAATGCGTCGCGCTGGCGGGTCAGGTGGGTGCGCATGGCCACTTCGGCGCCGTCGGCGTCGCGCGCGCGCAGTGCGGCAAACACCGCCATGTGTTCGCTCAGCGACTGGTTCATGCGCCCCGGTGCGTGCAGGCTTTGCAGGCGCGACAGCTTGAGGATCTTGCGCAGGTCGCCGATCACCTGCGCCAGCCAGCGGTTGCCCGCCAGCGTGATCAGCGCCTCGTGGATGACGAAGTTGGTCTCGTAGTACTCGTTGATGCGCCCTGCCTTCGCGTGCGCGGCCAGCCGCTCGTGCAGCGCCTCCAGCGCGGCGATGTCGGCGTCGCTGGCGGCCAGCGCCGCCTCGCGGGCGCAGCGCCCTTCCAGCAGCGCGATCACCGGGAAGATCTCGTCCAGGTCGCGCTCGGTCACCTCGTTGACAAAGCAGCCGCGGCGCGGCTCGTGGCGCACCAGCCCCTCGGCCGTCAGCACCTTGAGCGCCTCGCGCAGCGGCGTGCGCGAGATCTCCATCGCCGCGCACAGCGCCACCTCGTCGATAAAGCTGCCCGGGGCCAGCTCGCCCGCGAAGATGCGCTCGCGCAGGCGGGCGGCGACTTCGTCGTGCAGGGAGTTGTGGACCAGGCGCATCTCCGTAATTTTCAGTAATTACGCGTAATTATGATCAGTCAGCGGTGGTCCCGCAAGAACTTTTTGCGTTACCCCGGGTTTGTCCTCAGGCGCGGGCGGCGGCGCGCTGCCCGGCCCACCACCAGACGCCGGCGCCAATGGCGATCATGGGCAGGCACAGCCATTGCCCCATTGACAGGCCGGTGGACTGCTGCAGCCACAGCAGGTGGGCATCAGGCTCGCGGAAGAACTCCGCGATGAAGCGGAACACCCCATAGCCGAAGGTGAAGGCCGCGGCCACCTGCCCCGTGGCGCGTCCCTTGCGGGCGTACAGCCAAGTCAGCACGAACAGCAGCATCCCCTCCAGCAGGAACTGGTACACCTGCGAGGGGTGGCGCGGCAGGTCGCCCGCCCCGCGGAACACCATGCCCCATGGCAGCGAGGGGTCGGCCAGGCGGCCCCACAGCTCACCATTGATGAAGTTGCCCACCCGGCCCGCCGCCAGGCCGGTCGGGATGCAGGGCGCCACAAAGTCCATCACCTGCAGCCATGGGCGCTTGCGGGTGCGCGCAAACCAGGCCATGGCCAGCAACACGCCCAGCAGGCCGCCATGGAAGCTCATGCCGCCCTGCCACACCGCAAAGACCTCCAGCGGATGCGCCAGGTAGTACGCCGGCTTGTAAAACAGGCAGTAGCCCACGCGTCCGCCCAGCACCACGCCCACCACGCCCAAAAAGAGGATGTCCTCGATGTCGCGGCGCTGCCATCCGCCGGGCCCGCCCAGCGACACAAAGGGCTCGTGCTTCAGGCGCAGCATGGCCAGCGCAAAGAACAGGCCGAAGGCGGCCAGGTAGGTCAGGCCGTACCAATGCACGGCAAGGGGCCCGACTTGCAGCGCAACCGGGTCGATTTGGGGATGGATCAGCATGCCCGGCATTGTGCCCGCTGCACAATGGCGCATGAACGCCCCCCAGGCCCCGCCACCAGTCGCACCCGCAGACGCTGCGGCCGGCTCCGCGCCCGAACCGGGCGAGGAACAGGCCTTTGAGGAGCGCCTGATCGACCTGGCGCCCATCGCCTGGGTGACGTGGACGCTGGTGCTGGCCAATACCCTGGTCTGGGCCGTCACCATGGCCAAGGGCGCCAACATGGACTACGCCCCCGCCGAACTGCTGCTGGCCTGGGGCGGCAACGCCACCTCGGAGGCACAGCGCGGCGAATGGTGGCGCCTGGCCACTGCGGCTTTCCTGCACAGCGGGTTCGCGCACCTGCTGATGAACATGGTCGGCCTGGTGTCCATCGGCACCACGGTGGAGCGCATCTACGGGCACCGGCTGTTCGCACTGATCTACCTGGGCTCGGCGCTGATGGGCAACGGCTTGAGCCTGAGCTTTTCGGCGCAGGAGGCGGTGGCCGTGGGTGCCTCGGGCGCGGTGTTCGGCGTGGCGGGTGCGCTGGCGGTGGCCGTGCTGCAGCACCGCGACACGCTGCCACGCGCCTTCAGCAAGACCACGCTGGCCAGCATGGCGTTTTTCGTCGGGTACTCGCTGTTCCAGGGCGTGGTGCAACCCAACATCGACAACGCCGCCCACATCGGCGGGCTGCTGGGCGGCGCAATGCTGGCTGCGCTGCTGCCCGAGCGCTTCGAGCCGGACAGGTTCCAGCGGCTGCTGGCGCGCCGCGCCGCTGCCGCCCTGGCGGCCGTCGCATTTGCCGCCCTGGGGCTGGCGGCCATCGCGCCCAAGGCCAAGGTGGACAAGGCCGCGCAGCTGGCCAGCGAACTCGCGCTCACCCGCGCGCTGCGTGGCTACGACGCCGCCATCCAGGCCCTGCAGGCCGACCACCGTGGCGTGAGCAACCGCACGTTGACCCAGTTGCAGTCCGACGAGCGCGCGCGCACCGTGCATGTGCCCGCCTTCCGCGAAGTGCGCCGCCAGATCGACGCCACCGCCCTGCCCCCGGACGACGCCCGCCGCAGGCTGCTGGCCGAAGCCCGCAGCGTCTGCGTCATCATGGAAGAAGCCCTGGCCCTGCCGACCGTCGCGCTGGACGACGGGCGCAGCACACAGCATGTGGACCGCGAACGGGCGCGCCAGCTGGAGCGCGAGCTGCGCGACGCCTACGCCCGTGTGGAGCAGGCCATCACGGACCTCAACCAGAAGAAAACCGAACCGAAAGAAGCCCATGCCCCCTCGCCTCCCGCTCCAGGCCTCTGACGTGCGCGGTGTCGCTCGCCTGGCCACCGACGCCACCGCAGGCCTGACCGGCCTGGTCGAAGCCGTGCACGAGCGCATTGCCCGCCTGCCCGGCACCGGCGGGGGCGCGGGCGAAGGCCGCACGCGCGGCATCACCGGCCTGGTGTACCGCAGCGTGCGCGGCGTGACAAGGCTGGTGGGCGGCAGCATCGACGCCCTGCTGGGCCTGCTCACACCCGCGCTGGCCGCCCCCGCAGACGCCCCGCCCAACCCCGAGCGCGAAGCCCTGGTGGCCGCACTCAACGGCGTGCTGGGCGACTACCTGGCCACCACGGGCAACCCGCTGGCCATACCGATGAACCTGCGCCGCGACGGCCGGCCCCTGCTGATCGAGTCAAACGCCCTGGCCGCGCGCCTGCCCGACGCCGGCAGCCAGCTGCTGGTGGTCATCCACGGCCTGTGCATGAACGACCTGCAATGGATGCGCGAGGGCCACGACAACGGCGCCATGCTGGCGCGCGAACTGGGCTTCACCCCTGTGTACCTGCACTACAACAGCGGGCAGCATGTCTCCATCAACGGGCGCGCGCTGTCGCACCTGCTTGAGCGCCTGGTGGACCAGTGGCCCAAACCCGTGCATCGCCTCACCCTGCTGGGCCACAGCATGGGCGGGCTGCTGTCGCGCAGCGCGGTGCACTACGCCACGCAGGCGGGCCACCGCTGGCCACAGGTGTTGCGCGAGATGGTCTTCCTGGGCACGCCGCACCACGGCGCCCCGCTGGAGCGCGCCGGCAACTGGGTGGACATCGTGCTGGGCGCCACGCCCTATGCCGCGCCCTTTGCCCGGCTGGGCAAGGTGCGCAGCGCCGGCATCACCGACCTGCGCCACGGCAACCTGCTGGACGAGGACTGGGTGGGCCGCGACCGTTTTGCCCGCGGCGCCGACCGCCGCCAGCCTGTGCCACTGCCTGAAGGCGTGGCCTGCTACGCCGTGGCCACCAGTGTGGGCGCCAAAACCCGCGACCTGAAGGACCGGCTTCTGGGCGACGGCTTGGTGCCGCTGGACAGCGCCCTTGGCCGCCACACCGACCCCGCGCGCTGCCTAGAACTTGGCGAAGGCCACACCTGGACGGGCTGGGGCATCAACCACATGGCGCTGCTGGGCGACCCGAAGGTGGCGGCGCAACTGCGCAGCTGGCTGTCTGCGTCCGCCTGAGGCGGGCAGCCAGACGAAAAAAAGCCACCCGGAGGTGGCCGTGCGGCTCGCGGTGCGGGCCTTACTTGGTCTGGTTTCCGGTGGGGAACCACGCGTCCGTTGCGGTGAGCTCCCAGGCCGCCAGCTGCTTCTCGGCGTCTTCCTTGGCCACGCCATAGCGCTCCTGGATCTTGCCGGCCAGGTGGTCACGGCGGCCGGCCACGATGTCCAGGTCGTTGTCGGTCAGCTTGCCCCATTGCTCCTTGACCTTGCCCGTGAGTTGCTTCCAGTTGCCTTCAATGCGTTCCCAGTTCATGTGGATGTCCTTGTGTTGTTGTCCAGGGGGTTGGCGGATGCGGGATGGATCACGGACGCACGGCAACTTCGTTGCGCACGGCCTTGACGCCGTCGACCTTCCAGGTCAGCGACTCGGCCATCGACTTTTCGTTGTAGCTCTTGGCAAAGCCGGACAGCATCACGGTGCCCTTCATCGTCTCCACGCTGATGCTGGAGGCGTCGACAGCCTTGCTGTCCACAAAGCGTGCCTTGACCGCCGTGGTGATGGCGGTGTCGTCGATGTAGGCGCCCACGGATTCCTGGCCACGGGTCACGGCGCAACCGGTGGCGGTCAGGAGTGCGGCGGCAGCCAGGGCTGCAATAAGGGGGGTGCGAATGTTCATTGTGTTTCTCCGGTAAGGATGACGGGTTGGGAATTTTTCTCGGTGGTGATGGGCCCCACCACACGCGGGCGCTTGAATCGGGTTGACCGCGGGGTGCGGACGTCACGTGGGCCGGGCGGCCTGCTGACACTGGAGAACACGCGGTCCCAGAATGAAGTGGTCACGCCTTAGCCGCCTGGCTGTGTTCGATGGTGAATATGCGCACTGGTTTTCCTTGTTGGGTTCATCGTAGGCAGGCCGGTTGCCTGCGTCTGTTCGCTATCGAACACTTCCCGTCCGCAAAAAAAATGGCGCGGGGAGACCGCGCCGTCGCTTTGCTGTCAGGGTCGGCCGGGCCAGTGGCTCACCAGCACCGCCACGCGCCCGTCGCGGCGCAATTGCGGGTCGCCAAACGCGCCGGTGTCGATGCGCGAAGCCGGCACACCGGCCAGAACCAGGGCATCACGGACGGCCAGCACGCGGCGCGGGTCCGAGCCGTCCAGTCCGATCCGTCCGGACGGGTTGTCGTTGGAGTAGCCAAAGATCTCGCGCGCCTTGAGGGTGTCGGCGCTCAGAATCATCGTGCCGCTGCCGCGGAACAGGTAGTCGGAGTACCAGCGCCAGGTCCGCGAGCCCGTCACGGTGAGCTGCGTACCGGCCGGGCCTGCGGCAACCTGGGGTTCGGCAATGTCGGCGGTGACCACTGGCCCCGCCGCCTTCATGCTGGTTGGTGGCGACGCCGGTTGCGAAGTGCCACACGCCGCCAGCGACAGCATCGCTGCTGCCGCGAGCCAGACAGGTTGCAGCTCCATCCTGCGAGCTGTCCTGGCGCTTTTCATGACGGCTTCCGGGTACGCACCGGACACTATTTGCGCTTGCCGACTTCGTTGCCGATCACGCCGCCCACGGCCGCGCCACCCACGGTTCCGATGGTGCTGCCGCCGGTCAGGACAGCGCCACCGACGGCGCCGATGCCCGCACCGACAGCGGTGCTCTTTTCCTGCGCCGTCATGCCGGCACAACCGCCCAGGCCAACCAGCAGGGCTGCGAACAGGGTGGGGACGGCGATGTGTTTCAGTGAGTTCATGGTGGTACCTCGTTGTGGTTCGTGATGAAGTCGGCTCCGGAACGGACAACTTCGAAGCCTGCAGCTTGAGGCTCGGGCAGCGGCCTGTCTGTGTGCTGTCGCACGCAGCCAAAAAAGTCGCCCACCAGGTGTTACACGTTTTATGTGCGCTACCGCACAGCCAATTTGATCCTGCGGCCTATACTGGACCGAGCCACGACGGGACCCACTCAGGTGAACCCGGGATGCGGCAGAAAGCGCCCCAAGGCCGCCCATGCCCCACTCCAGACCCTCCGCCGACCCCAGATCGAATCACCTGCTGGGTGCCCTGCCCGACGCCGACTGGGCGCGCTGGCTGCCTCAGCTGGAGCATGTCGACATGCCCCTGGGCCAGGTGCTGTACGAGTCCGGGGTCAGCATGAGCCACGTCTACTTCCCCACCAATTCCATCGTGTCGCTGCTGTACGTGATGGAGGACGGCGCCTCGGCCGAGATCGCCGTGGTGGGCAATGAGGGCATCGTCGGCATCTCGCTGTTCATGGGGGGCGAATCCACGCCCAGCCGCGCCGTGGTGCAAAGTGCCGGCGAGGGCTGGCGCCTGCGATCGAGCACCATGAAGGAGGAGTTCAGCCGCTCCAGCGCGGTCATGCACCTGATGCTGCGCTACACGCAGGCCCTGATCACCCAGATGGCGCAGACCGCGGTGTGCAACCGCCACCACACGCTGGACCAGCAACTGTGCCGCTGGCTGCTGCTGAGCATGGACCGCCTCAAGGGCAACGAGCTGGTGATGACCCAGGAGCTGATCGCCAACATGCTGGGTGTGCGCCGCGAGGGCGTGACCGAGGCGGCCCTCAAGCTGCAGCACCAGGGCCTGATCCGCTATGCGCGCGGTCACATCACCGTGCTGGACCGGCCCGGCCTGGAAGGCCGCACCTGCGAGTGCTACGCCGTGGTGAAGCGCGAATACGACCGCTTGCTGCCCGACCTGGTGGCGGTCTGAAGCCGCCGACGGTCGCCCCCCGCGCGGCTCCTGGCGGCGCTGAAAGGCTATGTGCGGTGGTGAACAGTCAGGCGCCGCGTTCGTGCCCAGACTGTATGGCTCTGACCCCACCCCCAGGAGAACGCGTTGGCCCAAGCCGAAAATCACCTGATCGAACTGCTGCCGCGCAAGGACCGCGCCCACTTGCTGGCCGCGTGCGAGACGGTCGAACTGACGCTGTCGGCCATCCTGTGCGAGCCCGGGGATTCCACGCGGCACATCTACTTTCCTGTTGACGGCTTCATTTCCATGGTCACGCGAATCGACGGCCACCCTGGCGTGGAAGTCGGCATGGTCGGGCGCGAAGGCATGCTGGGCGCGCAACTGGCGCTGGGCGTTTCCGAAGCCCCGCTGCACGCCCTGGTGCAGGGCCCGGGCAGCGCCCTGCGAATCAGCAGCAAGGCGTTTCGCCGCGAGCTAGCGTCCAGCCGGGCACTGCAGCTTGGCCTGCACCGCTACATCTACGTGCTGATGATGCAACTGGCATCCTCCGCCGCCTGCCTGCGCTTTCACATGATCGGGCCGCGGCTGGCGCGCTGGCTGCTGATGAGCCAGGACCGCGCCCACACACCCAGCTTTCACGTGACCCACGAGTTCCTGGCCTACATGCTGGGCGTGCGCCGCGTGGGCATCACCGTGGCGGCCGGATCGCTGCAGCGCAGCGGCCTGATCAAGTACCAACGCGGCCAGCTCACGGTGCTCAACCGCAGTGGCCTTGAAGCGGCCGCCTGCACCTGCTACGCCAACGACCGCATCGCCTACGCCAGCCAGATCGGCGGGCGCACGTCCCGGCGCCCGCCTGAAGGAGAAGACATTGAGCCAACGCCACCCACGACGCACACTTGATGCGCTTGACTTCCTGAACCACGACCACGACGTCCTGTGCGCGTTGTTCAAGGCCTACGCGCGGCTCGGCCGCGGCCGGGGCGAACGTGAGCGGCGCAGGGACCTGGCCGCCCATATCGGTTACGAACTGAGCCTGCATGCGCAGACCGAGGCACAGGTGTTTTATCCGGCCGTCCGCGGTGCGCTGCCCCGCAACGCCCCGCTGGACCAGGTCCTGCAGGACCATGCCGAAGGCGCCCGTCTGCTGGCCGAACTGGACGAACTGGAGCCCGGTGACGAAGGCTACGAAGCCAGCGTCGCCGCGCTCGAAGCCTGCGTGATGCGCCACATTGCGATGGAACAGGCCCAGGTGTTTCCGCTGGTGCGCGTGGCCGAAGTGGACACGGCGGCACTGGGCTGGGAAATGGACACCCACCGCCAGCGGCTGCAGGACGACATCACCTGCATCGGGTTGCCCGTGGGCAGAGCGGGATCTCCGGCCTGGCCCGTGTCCAGCCGGCTCATGCGGGCCTGAGCGGCTCCCTGCGGGCGGCCAAGAGCTTCATGCCCACCGGCACCAGCCAGCGGATCAGGCTGGCCGCAGGCGGTGCCCAGCGCCAGGGGCGGATCAGCACCAGGCCGCCCCCCACCGCGGCCGCACCCAGAACCGTGCCAATTGGATGGTCTTGCACGGCCACCTGGAGTGCGTCGCGGGCAAGCCCTGCCACCCAGGCCACTGTGGACGACTCCGGCCCGCTTTGCTGCAAGGGTTGCAAGGCTTCGCGCAATCGCCGGCGCGAAGCCGCAATCCGCAGGGCAGCAGCGTCCTGCGGGCCCGTCATGGACGACCTGCGTTTCCCAGCATCGCCAGGTCATCGCTGGCCTGGCGCTTGAGATTGCCAAACGGCTCAGCGGCGTCCTCACGGCCCAGCGCCAGCGCGCAGGCCAACGCCAGCGATGCCGGCGCCAGCGGCACCAGCACCAGCGTCCAGATGGCCGGGCCGGCCGCGTCCGGCATCAGCGCGCCCAGCATCAGGGCGATTCCACCCAGGACAGCACACACCGAGGCGCTCACCAGCACCGCCACCACCAGCAGCAGACGCCGGCGCCATTGGCGGGTTGCCTCGTCCAGCTCGGCCGAGAACAGCTGCCCGTAGGCGGCGGCGTGTTCCAGCAGCAATTGGGGCTGGTTGGCCAGCAGCCTCAGCGTCGGATAGATCACAGGCTGCAGCCGTTCAGCCGCGGTGATGGGCCGACCCGCCCAGCATGCGGGCAGCGACGGCCAGCAGCGCGCCAGCGGCGGCGGCCATCAGCACAGCCTTGATCGGCTCCTTGCGGATGTAGGCCACGGTGCTGTCGGTGGCGTGCACGGCGGCATCACGCACCTGGCGGGACGCGTCGCGCACCGCCTCCGCGCCCTCATGCGCCAGGTCACCGATCTCGTGACCGGCATGACCCAGCATCGGGCGCACCTGCGCCGCGAGCTGGTGCATGCGCTCCGATGTGTCGCGCATGCCCTCACTGGCGGCAGCTTGGGCGGCATGCAAGCCTTCTTCCACGGAGTGCATGGCCTTCTCGGCCGTGCCATTGAGCTGATCAAGGGGCTTTTTCAAAATCATGGGGAATCCTTCAGTTGGTCATCCGACTGTGCGCACCCAACGCATCTGCGTCGGTGCGGCATCGCACAGATGTCGGGTCGCACAACCGCTACCGTGAAGCGGACCGCAAGCCCGCTTATGGGCGCAAGGAGCGAATCATGAGTCTGGGAACCATCCTGTTGATCATTCTGGTGCTGATGCTGTTCGGCGCCATCCCCACCTGGCCGCACAGCAAGTCGTGGGGCTACGGGCCCAGCGGCCTGCTCGGCGTGGTGGCCATCGTGCTGGTCATCATGCTGCTCACAGGGAGACTGTGACGCTCCTTCGTGCGGTCTGCCTGCTGGGCCTTGCCTGGCTGACGGGCTGCACGGCGCTGCCCACCATCGTGCCCGACCTGGCGCGCCGCTCGGGCCCGGCGCTGCAGCTGGAGGGCGCGCGCGGGCCACTGAGCGCGGCGCGCAGCAAGGCCGTGCTGGAGAGCCTGCGCAACAAGGGGCAGGACACCGGCATCTTCGAGCGGCATCTGGCGCTGGAGGAAGAGATCACCGGCAGCCCGCTGACCACGGGCAACCAGGTGACGCTGCTGCAGGACGGCCCCGCCACCTACCAGGCCATGTACGCAGCCATCCAGGGGGCGCGCGACCACATCAACATGGAAACCTACATCCTGGACGACGACGAAGTCGGCCAGCGATTTGCCCAGGCCCTGATCGACAAGCAGGCCGCGGGCGTGCAGGTCAACCTGATCCGCGACAGCGCGGGCACCCTGACCACGCCGGCGGCCTTCTTCACCCGCCTGGCCGACGCCGGCGTGAACGTGCTGGAATTCAACCCCGTCAACCCGCTGGCCGCGCGGCGCGAGTGGCTGCTCAACCAGCGCGACCACCGCAAGCTGCTCATTGTGGACGGCGAGACGGCCTTCCTGGGCGGCATCAACATCAGCAGCGTGTATTCGGGCGGTTCTTTCCAGCCCGGCTCGCACCGCCGACCCGGCGGCGCACTCGCCTGGCGCGACACCGACCTGCGCATCCAGGGCCCCGTGGTGGCGGACTTCCAGCGACTTTTTCTGGGCGCGTGGGCCAGCCAGAAGGGCGCGCCGCTGGCCAGCCGAAACTACTTTCCGGCGCTGGCCCCGGTGGGCCGGCAGGTGGTGCGCGCCATCGGCAGCTCGCCCGAAGAGCCTTTCAGCCAGATCTACGCCACGCTGCTTTCGGCCATCGGCAGCGCCGAGACCAGCGTCAACATCACCAATGCCTACTTCGCGCCCGACCCGCAGCTGCTGGCCGCGCTGGAGGCCGCCGCCCGCCGGGGCGTGCAAGTCAACCTGATCCTGCCCGGGCAGACGGACTCCTGGCTGGTGTTCCACGCCGGCCGCGGCTACTACGCGCAACTGCTGCGCGCTGGCGTGCGCATCCACGAGCGGCGTGGCGCCATCCTGCACTCCAAAACGGCACTGGTGGACGGCGTGTGGGCCACGGTGGGATCGACCAACCTGGACTGGCGCAGCTTTTTGCACAACCACGAGCTCAACGCCGTGGTGCTGGGCGCCGAGTTTGGCGCACAGGTGCAGGCCATGTTTGCCAAAGACCTGGCTGAATCGGACGCCATCACCCTGGAGGTATGGGAGCAGCGCGGCCTGCACCTGCGGCTGAAGGAAGCGTTCGCCCGCGCATGGGAATACTGGCTCTAGGGCGAAATTTCAAGCCAAATCGGGCTCCAGCCCCCGCCAGATATGGTTGACCCGCTACAAAAACGATAGCAATTTCAGCCCGCGCGGGCGCCCATCAGGCGGGGCATGTTGGCCATGGCGGCCTGCGCCGACTGCTTGAAGCGCGCCAGGATGGCCATTTTTTCGGTGTCGGACTCCGGCACCTCCGACACCATCTTGCCAAAGCCGTCCAGCCGGGAGTTGCGCACCCACTGCCGCAGCGCCTTGTCCTGGCTCCACTTGAACTGGTTGGACATGCTCACCGCCACCGAAGCCGGGTAGCCCTCGACCCCGTCGGGGAAGGGTACGGTGGTGCAAAGCCTGTTCTTGGTGGCGTCGTCCGGGTAGTGCGCCTCCACATAGGCCGCCAAAGCGGCGCTGAAGGTGGGCAGCGGCGCGCGCACCAGCTGCAGCACGATCTGGCTGCCCTGGAAGATGGGCAGCACCGGCCGCGGCTCCACCGCCGAGGCGGTGCAGTCGATGAACAGCGTACCCGGCTCTACCCGCACCGTGCCTTGCGCCAGCACCATCTGTGCGGGCTCGATAGCCTGCAGGTGCCCCATGCGGACGACCCGCGTGATCTGGCGCAGCAACGCCACCTCGCCCTGCGAAATGGTGGCGTAGTGGAACATCGTGGGCTCCTGCTGCGCGTCGATGCGCAGCATCTGGCCCGCTGCCTCGAGCCGGTGGAACAGGTCTTGCACCGACGTGGCCTGGGCCAGCGCCTCCATCTGCGCGGCCTGGCCACCAATGCTCTGGTGGAAGAACTCCATCCCCGGCTGCGTGGAGGCGCGGTTGATGAGCCAGGAGTCGCGCGGCATCACCCACTGGATCGCGTCCGCCCGGGCACCGCAGTTGAGCAGCCACACGCCCACGTCCATGGCCGTCTTGCCCGCGCCCACGATGACAAACTGGCTGGGCCGCGGCCCCTGGCCCTGCCACAGCTGCACCAGCGCATTGGGCGGCACCACGCGAACGCCCTCCCCCACGCTGAACTTTGGCGTGTGCGTGCTGGGCACCCGCGGGCTGGCGTACGCCGCGTTGACCAGCTTGCGGCGCACCGCCACCGTGGTCTGCACGCCCGACAGGATGGAGACGATGCGCCCCGCCAGGGCCGCGCCCTCACCGCCCTGCCAGTCGCTCATGGGGTGGTAGCTGACACGGCCGCTGGGCAGCAGCTTCTGGTTCATCACGTTGTTGAAGTAGCCACTGATCTCGGCGCCCGAGGCCAGCTCGTGGAAGCCGCGGTTGGTGCCCACCGTGTCGATGCGGTTGTTGCCCAGCGGCATGGAGTTGACGCCGTAAAAGGCCGAGGGCTGGTGCAGATTGACAAAGGAATACGCGTCGTTCCAGTGCCCGCCGGGCTTGCCATGCCGGTCCACCAGGGTGATGTGGGCGTCGGGCAGCTCGTCCAGCAGCGTATCGGCAAACGCCAGGCCCGAGGCGCCCGCGCCGATGATGAGGTAATCCGTCTCGATCTGCGCCATGAAGTCTCCGTGGGGGGGTAAATAAAAGCACTTGCGCTGCGCCCATGGTATGCGCAAACATCCCACCCCATGACCCTGAAACCCATCCCCCCTGCCCCCGCGCCCGATTACCTCAACCCCAACCTGCCTGCTGGCCTGGGCACGGTGCGCATCCCCGTGGTGGAGGCCACGGCCGACAGCCTGCGCGGCTACGGCGTGCTGGTGGACGACCCCAAGCAACACCAGGTGGAGATCGTGCGCTGGCCCTCGCAGGGCTGGCGGCCGGTGGACGTGGACAGCGGCAACGAGGGCGGCACCACCACCGGCACCTTTGTGAGCGAATGGGAGGGCGACATCCTGTACGGCAAGAACGACGCCGTGGGTGGGCACTACATCATCGGCTTCAACACCCTGCCCGAAGCCGCCGACACCACCCACCGGCGCGACCCCACCCGGCTGCTGCTGTGGCACTGCAACTACCACCCGGACGGGGGGCAGATGTTCTTCCCCAACGAGCCCGGGCCTTTTCTGGTGCCCATGGCCCTGCCCGGTGACGACGTGAAGCCGCAGGACTTTGTGTGCTTCTGGTTCAAGGGCGGCCAGGGCCTGCGCATGCACCCCAACGTGTGGCACGAAGGCGTGTTTGCCACCCGCGGGCGGCGCAGCTTTTATGACGAACAGGGCGCGGTGCACGCGCGGGTTTCGGTGAACTTTGCGACCGAGTTTGGGTGTTTGCTGGAGATGGGGTTGGGGCCGGGGTGAAAGCGGGGATTGGGCTTGTTGGTCACCGGCCGACCGTGTTCATACGCAGGTTTGCCGGGTTTGGGGTGATTTTCGTGGACCGGAAAACGGGGGACAGATGGAAAAATGCTGTTATAAATCAAGCACTTGTAGAACTTTTGGCGAGTTGAAAATGGCGCTTGGTCACGTTGTTCATAAGACAGGTTTCACTTCTATATCACGTTAGTGGGCGCAGCAATGACGACTCAGGCAACAGATAGCGCAACGTTTCGAGGAAAGAAGTATCTCGTCTGCGGCGTAGATGGGCCCGATTTGGTTGTGCCCACCGAATTTGGGCTAAAGCCTGAGATGCCGTCTACTGCGTGCTATCGAGGTTGGATGGCCGAGTACTCTATTGATAAGAGCCTTACTCTCTCCGATTTGTACGTCTTTCACGACGCCGGGCTTCCTGTGAAGAATCGAACTCCAAACGGGCCAAAAATTAATGGTGTAGAACCGCAAGAGCCGAATTCATACTTGGGCTTCAATTGCCTCTACAAGAACCTGAACGTCTCACTGACCTTTACGGGCGGCATGCTTCTCTCCAATGGCTTCATCCGGGAACTTGGCGCGAACATGGGCTTTCACCCCTTCTGGAAATTCGAGGAGCTGCACGAACTCACGTTCGAGCACGGTAGCCTAATCAACGCCGCAGACAAGTCTGTTGTCGCGAAGACCGTGAGGGAGCAATATCTCGTCAAGGGGTTTCTAGGCCGCCCTGATGTGAGCGATGAAAAGGCAGTGAGGGAGTGGATAGAGCGATCCTTCTCACTGCACTATCATTTCTAGTTTGTAAGCGATGCACGTCCACACGTCCTCTAACAGGTTGCTCGTCGCGGACACGCAGCCACAGGTTGCCGCTTTGCGGCGCGGGCTGTGCGCCGCAAAGCGCCAACGTTAGCTGGCACACATGTCTGCGTGGGAAACAGTCCTCCTAGTCCTTGGCGGCAATGCGGCCCTCATCTTGGCTGCGGCTTGGTTCGCGCGTTCTCTTGTTGGTCAGCTTCTTGCGAAGGACCTTGAACGCTTCAAAACAGAACTCGTCTCTGCATCGAACCTTGCCGCTGAACGGACAAAACACGAGCTTCAAATGGCTGCACAAGAGCGAAGCGTTCGCTTCACGAAGCTCCACGAGAAGAGAGGTGAAGTGATCGCCGAGATGTACGGGCTGCTTGTTGAAGCGCAGTGGGCCGCACAAGACTTCACTTCTCCAGCGGAATGGGCTGGAGAGCCGTCGAAGAATGAAAAGTACGGGACTGCGCTGAAGAAGTCTGCTGATTTCTTCCGCTACTTCGACAGGAACCGAATCTACCTACCCCCCGAACTTTGCGAGCAATTCGACACCTTCCTCAACGGCATGCGTACGAAGGTGATTGGCTTCGGTGTCTACCTTTCCCAAGGCGAGGCCTATTTGCCTGACGAAGGCATTCGGAAGAAGCACGAAGCTTGGAGTGAGGCGTCGCGCTATTTCGATGAGGAAGTGCCTAAAGGGCGGCTGGCACTCGAAACGGAGCTTCGTCAACTTATCGGAGTAGAGGCCCGCGCCAATGATGGCTAACTTCGACGTTAACCCTCAGGAATGTGCGTGCGAAAGCTGCTGACACAATTCGCGTCATTGGCACTTCTCTCCACGCCAGCCATTGCTGCGGATGTGCTCGAAACGGCCTCGTTCGCAATGACTCTCCCCGTCGGATGGGTGAAGAACCTTCAATCCAAACCCGTCTCGGCGCGTGGGCCGAATGGGGAACTATTGCAGGTTAGTTCCGCGAAGCTGCAAGGAAGTGGCGCAACCGCAGAGGCGCAGAGAATCCGGGCTGAGATGGAGCAGAACGTACTGCGCTCTATCGAACACGCGGCGAACGACCCACAGCTGAAAACCGTGACCCCTCTGCGAAAAACTCAGACTCCATCGGGTGCGACGGTGCACGAACTGATCTCGCAGGCGAATGACAGAACCTGGTTCGCTCAGTTTGGTGCGATTGGTCCAAGCACGGTCTTGCTGGTCACCCTTGAAGCTCCCGCTACCTCTCAGGCTAGCATTGCGGCTGTCCGGCAAGCAGTGTCATCCATCAAATGGTCTCAGTAGTCCGGGTTAACAGGTCCGTCAACACGGACGCCTTGCGGCGTCCCGGCGCTGCGCGCCTTCCTTCCGCAACTCGCCGGTTACGTCTACGTTAACGCTCATGAAGGACAGTCCCTTTGGCTTTAGCTACTCCTGGAGTGACCTTCAGGCAGTACGGCTGCTGGCCTACTCTTCGTTTGGCGCTCAGATCGTCGGGAGTCTGCTGGGTTTTCTTGTTGCGCCCTTCCCTGACATGTTCGAACGGATCTGGTTCGGTGGTGCTTCGATCACCTTTCCTGCTTTCCTGGTCGGACTATGGTTGGAAGCACAGTTTCACCCAGGCAATATCACTGAGAACAAAGTCATGGTTCGGCGCATGGGGCTTATTTCTGCTGCACTCTCCGCCGCGTCGGTTGCACTGTACGTAGGACGCGCGCAATGATCGGCAACAGCTCAGTTGACTCAGGCGCCCAACTGCATCGAGCCGCTCCGGGGCCGCTTCGGGTGGGCGGCGATTGCGTCCACCGCTAGTCATGCACCCGTGCCCACACTGCTCTGAGCATGTTGTCTCCACCATTGAAAAGTGGATAAGTTCGCCCGTTACGCCCGCCAGGTGTCGGTCTTGTGGGAAGCTGTTCTACGTCAGTCACCTCGCCAATGCTCGTTCCAAAGCAATTGCCTCACTCATTGCTGGTACAGGCATTTGTCTGGGTGCATATGCGCATAGTCTTGCTGCAGTAGGCGTTTCGTTGGTACTTGGCGTCGCCGCCTACGTTGCCTTGCGGTATCTGTCACCTCTGTCCAAAACTACGGGCACTGAGGTCATTCGTCAGCAGGGATACATCGTTGCGAGCTTGTATATCGCTGCCGCTGCAGGAGCAACTTGGCTCGTCTATCACTTCGTGGTCTGAAGCGAGCCCTTCATGGCCAACAGATCGGACAGCGCGCACATGCCTGCAGTCAGCAACGCCCGCCAGCGGATGCCCCGTTACTGCTACGCTAGGTCGCACTTAAATAGCCCTCTTCCATAAGACCCATATGCAAGTCGAACACCGCACAGTTGCCCACGCCCCGCCCGAGGTGCTGTTCCGCATCTATGAAGATGTGGCGCACTGGCACACCTGGGACCCGGACACGAAACACGCCGCCCTGGACGGGCCCATGCGCGTGGGGGCGCGCGGCAGCCTCACCCCCACCAAGGGCCGCACCGTCCCCATGCTGGTCACCGGGGTGGAGGCAAACCGCTCATTCACGGTGGAATCCCGGATTCCCCTGTTCCGCATGGTCTTCGAGCACGAGCTCAGGCCTGCCCCGTCCGGGACGGAAATCGTCCACCGGGTCACTTTCTCTGGCCTGTTGTCGGTGATCCTGGGGCCACTGCTGTCCAGGCAGCTCAACACCGGCCTGCCGGTGACCTTGCAGCGGCTCAAGGAGCTTGCAGAGTCACATAGCGCGGCCTGAGGCCGACGCTCAACCCAATATGCCGCGCCGCCGCACTTTCATCGCACACGCTGTCGCGGGCATCGTGGCATGGGGCGGGCTGGGCGCGTCCGCCAGGGCCGCGCCCCCGAAGCCCGACCCAAAGTGGCACGCGGCCGCGCTGGCCATGCAGCGACTGGCCGAGTCCTGGGGCGACCAGAGCTATGGCGCCGTGCTGGTGGTGGGCGACGCCATCGTGGGCGAGGGGCCAAGCCGTGTGGTCAAAGACAAGAACTCGGATGCGCACGCCGAGCGGGTGGCCATCCTCGATGCGCAGCGCCGGCTGGGGCGCCAAGACCTCGCCGGAGCCGTGCTGTATTCCACCAGCCGTCCGTGCGCGCTGTGCGAGGCCGCCGCGGCCCGCGCCGGGGTCAGCCGCATGTACTTTGGCCAGCTACTGCAAGACGCCGGCCCGCCAGCCGCGCCAACTGCGCCCACCGGGCCCGCACCGCAAAAATAGTGGCCCAATCGGCCTCCAGCCCCCGTCCGTGCTAGATGGACAGCTATTAATTTGATAGCAATTTGGCCCAAAAAATGACCCCCCCCCAGCGGCGGGGGCCGCGGAGCAGCCACGCCGCCTGCGCCCGCGGCCACAGGTGAGGCCCCCGCGCGCCCTCGGGGGCCCCCCCCCCCCCCCCCCGGGACCCCCCCCCCCCCACCCCCCCCCCCGCCCCCCCACCCCCCCCCCCCCCCGGGGGCCGGGGGGGCGGCGGGCGTGGGGGGGGGGGTGGGGCCGGGGCCGGGGGGGGGGGGCCCGGGGGCCCCGGGGGGGGGGTTCCGGGGGGGGGGGGGCGGGGGGGGGGGCGGGGGGGGGGGGTTTTTGGGGGGGGGGGGGGGGGGGGGGGGGGGGGGGGGGGGGGGGGGGGTTTTGTTGGGGGGGCGGGGGCGGGGGGCGGCGGGCGGGGCCCGGGAGCTGCCGGGTGCTTTACTTGCCGCCCAGCCCCATCGCCCGGGTGATCACTTCTTTCATGATCTCGTTGGTGCCGCCGTAGATGCGCTGCACGCGCGCGTCGGCGTAGGCGCGGGTGATGGGGTATTCCCACATGTAGCCGTAGCCGCCGTGCAGCTGCACGCATTCGTCCATCACCTTGCACTGCAAGTCACTGCACCAGTACTTGGCCATGCTGGCGGTGGCGGTGTCCAGCTTGTCCTGGCACACCAGCTCGGTGCACTTGTCCACAAACACCTGCGCCACCTGCACCTCGGTCTGCAGCTCGGCCAGGGTGTAGCGGGTGTTCTGGAAGCTGGCCACCGGCTGGCCAAACACCTTGCGCTCTTTCACATAGGCCACCGTCTGGTCGATGGCGGCCTGCGCGGCGGCAATGGCCCCGATGGCGATCTGAAGCCGCTCCCAGGGCAGCTGCTCCATCAGGCAGATGAAGCCCTTGTTCTCCATGGCGGGGCCGCCCAGCAGGCCGTCGGCGGGCACGTGCACGTTGTTGAAGAAGAGTTCGCTGGTGTCCTGCGCCTTCAGGCCCAGCTTTTTGAGGCGCTTGCCCTTGTCAAAGCCTTCCATGCCGCGCTCCACCAGCAGCAGGCTGGTGCCCTTGCCGCCGGCCTCGGGGTTGGTCTTGGCCACCACGATCACCAGGTCGGCGTGCCAGCCGTTGGTGATGAAGGTCTTGCTGCCGTTCAGCAGGTAGCTGCCGTCGGCCTGCTTGATGGCGGTGCTCTTGATGCCCTGCAGGTCGCTGCCGGCGGCGGGCTCACTCATGGCGATGGCGCCGATCATCTCGCCGCTGGCCAGCTTGGGCAGGTACCTGGCCTTTTGCCCGGGCGTGCCGTAGTGCAGGATGTACGGCGCCACGATCTCGCTGTGCAGGCTGTAGCCAATGCCGGTCAGGCCGCGGGCGTTGAGCTCTTCAAACTGGATCACGCTGTAGAGCTTGTCGGCGCCGGAGCCACCGTACTCCTCTGGCATGGTCATGCACAAAAAGCCGTTCTCGCCGGCCTTGTTCCACACGGCGCGGTCCACATAGCCTTGTTCCTCCCAGGCGTCGTGGTGGGGGGCGATCTCTTTCTCGCAAAAGCGCCGGAAGCTGTCGCGAAAGGCCTCGTGGTCAGGGCTGAACAGGGTGCGGGGGATCATGGGTGTCTCCGGGTCAGGTTTTGGTGGCGCCGCTCATGGCGGCCTTGACGATGCGGGCGTAGTTGCCAACCAGCACGCCATGCAGTTGCTCTTCCTTCAGGCCGCGCTTGAGCAGGTTGTCCACCACGTCGCGCAGGTCGGCATAGTCGTTCATCATGCGGTTGGGCCAGACGCCCTCCATGTCGGTGCCAAAGGCCACGTGCGCCGGGCCCACCAGGTCGCACATGCGCATGATCTCGTCGGCGTAGGTGCCCTTGCTGTTGACCGGGTAGGCGGGGTCGGTGCCCAGGCGCAGGCACCACAGGCCCACCGCGCCACCGCGTGCGGCGATCTTGCGCGCAGCGGGCAGCGAGAGCGAGCGCGCGATGTAGCCGGCCTCGGCCGGCGAGCCCCCATTGGGCGTGATCCACGAGTGCGACCACACCATGGCGGCGTCAGAAGCATCCAGCGCGCCGTCCACCACGGCGGCGGTGCTGTGCGCCAGGTCCACCACGATGCCCAGCCGCTTGCATTCGCTCACCACCTGCGCGCCCAGCGGCGTGAGGCGGCCGTGCTCGGGGCGTGCCGTCTGGTGGTCGCCCAGCGGGTTGCGGATGTAGTGCATCAGCTGCAGGTGGCGCACGCCCAGGGCGTGGGCCTCGGCCAGGCGCTGGGGCTGCCCCTCCAGGAAGTTGGCCGACTCGCACGCCAGCAGCACATGCGGCTCGCCGGCCAGGGCGCGGTCCACGTCGGCCGGCGTCAGGGCCTTGGTGACTTTCCATTGCGCCAGGCGGCCTTCGTAATCCTTGACCAGGCTTTGCCAGTAGGCCCAGATCTCGCCGGGCTGGGGCTCGCCCACCTGGCGCAGCGGGCCGTTGGTGGCCGATATCCACTTGCGGTCGTCCACCACGGCCCAGGCCAGCAGGGCGATGCCGTTCTCGCGCATGTGCTTGTTCAGGTCCATGCCAAACAGACGGGGCAGGAACATGCCGTAGTGCGAGTGCATGTCCACCACCCAGGGCTTGCCGCCCGGCACGGTTTGCGCGGCGGCGGGCAATGCGGCTGCGCCAGCCATGGCGGCGGCCATGCGGCCCAGCTGCCGGCGGGTGAGGCCCCGGTTGGCGCCGCTCGGGCGGGCGGGTCGGACACGGTTCTTTTCCATGGATGGCCTCCTCAGCCTGTCGCCATTTTTACAGAGCGTTTGCTTGGTGAAATGACTATACTGGATCACGACATTCTCGACCCGTTTGCCACCCTGCCCCTGACGCGCTGCAACATGATCATTGACGCCTGGGTCCAGCACCCCACCCTGCGCCAGACGCAGGACCCGATGTTCGATTCGCTTCGGCGCTGGACACACGGCGCTGTGCCCACGACCGAGCTGCCCGTGGCGGCCACGGTGGCCGCACTTGATGCGGCGGGCGTGGGCCGCGCGCTGTGCAGCGCCTGGGTGGGCCCGCAAGCGGCGATGATTTCAAACGACGAGGTGGCCGGCTTTGTGCAGCAGTCGGGCGGTCGGCTGCTGGGCGTCGGCTCGGTGGACATCCGCAAGCCCATGGCGGCCATGCGCGAGGTGCGCCGCTGCGTGCAGGAGCTGGGCTTCAAGGCGATCCGCAGCCTGCCCTGGCTGTGGGAGGTGCCCCCGATCGACCGGCGCTTTTACCCCGTGTACGCCGCGTGTTGTGAGGCGGGCGTGCCGTTTTGCACCCAGATCGGCCACGCGGGGCCGCTGATGCCCAGCGAGGTGGGCCGCCCGATCTACCTGGACCAGGTGGCGATCGATTTCCCCGAGCTCACCATCGTGGGCGGGCACATCGGCTACCCCTGGACGGATGAGGCCATTGCGGTGGCCACCAAGCACGAGCGCGTCTACATCGACACCTCGGCCTACACCGTGCGGCGCTACCCGGCGCAGCTGGTGGAGTTCATGCGCAGCCACGGCCGCCACAAGGTGCTGTTTGGCAGCAACTGGCCCATGATCGCCCCGGCCAAATGCCTGGAGGGCCTTGACACCCTGGGTCTGGACGACGAGACCCGTGACCTGTTTCTGGCGGGCAATGCCCGCCGCGTTTACAAGCTTGAAGGAGCCCAACCATGACCGAAGCCTATGTGTACGACGCCATCCGCACCCCCCGTGGCAAGGGCAAGAAAGACGGCAGCCTGCATGAGGTCAAGCCCGTCAACCTGCTGGCCGGCGTGCTGACCGAGCTGCAGCGCCGCAACGACTTTGACACCGCGCTGGTGGACGACGTGGTGATGGGCGTGGTCTCCCCCATTGGTGAACAGGGCTCGGTCATCGCCAAGGTGGCCGCCCTGAAGGCGGGCTGGGATTTCCGCTGCGCGGGCGTGCAGCTCAACCGCTTTTGCGCCTCGGGCCTGGAGGCCGTCAACATGGCGGCGCAAAAGGTGCGCAGCGGCTGGGAGGACCTGGTCGTCGCCGGCGGGGTGGAGAGCATGAGCCGCGTGCCCATTGGCTCCGACGGCGGCGCCTGGGCGCAGGACCCGGAGACCAACTCGGCCACTGATTTCGTGCCCCAGGGCATTGGCGCGGACCTGATCGCCACGCTGGACGGCTTTACCCGCGACGACGTGGATGCGTTTGCCATGGAATCGCAAAAGCGGGCGGCCAAGGCGCGCGAAGGTGGCTTCTTTGCGGGCTCGGTGGTGCCGGTGAAGGACTTCCTGGACCAGACCATCCTGGACCACGACGAGTTCATCAAGCCGCGCACCACGATGGAGGGGCTGGCCTCGCTCAAGCCCGCTTTTGAGCAGCTGGGCGCAATGGGGTTTGACCAGGTGGCGATCGCGCGCTATCCACAGGTGGAGCGCATCCACCATGTGCACCACGCGGGCAATTCATCGGGCATCGTGGACGGCGCAGCCGCGATCCTGATCGGCTCCGAGGCGGCGGGCAAGACGCATGGCTTCAAGCCGCGTGCGCGCATCGTGGCGGCAGCGCTCAGTGGGGCCGACCCGACCATCATGCTGACGGGCCCCATGCCGGCGGCGCGCAAGGCGCTGGCCAAGGCGGGCCTCACCATCGACCAGATCGACCTGTTCGAGGTGAACGAGGCCTTTGCCGCCGTGCCCATGCGCTTCATGAAAGAAATGGGCGTGCCCCACGAGAAGGTCAACGTCAACGGTGGCGCCATCGCCATGGGCCACCCGCTGGGCGCCACGGGCGCGATGATTTTGAACACCCTGATCGACGAGCTGCACCGGCGCAAGCTGCGCTACGGCCTGGCCACGCTGTGCGTGGGTGGCGGCATGGGCATTGCCACGATCGTGGAGCGCATCTGATGAAGACCATCCGCTACGAGCTGGCCGACGGCATCGCCACGCTGACGTTTGACGAGCCGGACTCGCCGGTCAACACCATGTGCGCGCAGTGGCAGGCCGATCTGGTCGAGGCCACGGCGCAGGTGGTGCAGGACAAGGACGCCATCAAGGGCATCGTGCTGGCCTCGGCCAAGACCACCTTCTTTGCCGGCGCAGACCTCAAGGGCACGATGCGGCTGCAGGCCAGCGACGCCGGCCGCGTGTTTGCCGAGATCGAGCAGACCAAGAAGTGCTTTCGCACACTGGAGACGCTGGGCAAGCCTGTGGTCAGCTGCATCAACGGCGCGGCCCTGGGCGGCGGCTGGGAAGTGGCGCTGGTGGGCCACTACCGTGTGGCGGTGGACGACCGCAAGATCCAGCTCGGCCTGCCCGAGATCACGCTGGGGCTGATCCCCGGCGCCAGCGGCATCACCAAGATGACGCGCCTGCTGGGCCTGATGGGCGCGCAGCCCTACATCCTGGAGAGCAAGCTGTTCAACCCGCGCGAGGCCCTGGAACTGGGCCTGGTGCACGAGCTGGTGGCCGACGCTGCAGCGCTGCGCCCGTCGGCGCTGGCCTGGATTGCGGCCAACCCCACCGCCCACCAACCCTGGGATGCCAGGGACTACAAGATACCTGGCGGCACACCGGCCAACCCCAAGATCGCGGGCATGCTCAGCGTGGCGCCGGCCGTGCTCAAGCAGAAGACGCGCGGCCTGTACCCGGCCCCCGAATACGCGCTGGCGGCCATGGTCGAGGGCGCGCAGGTGGACTTTGACACGGCGCTGCGCATCGAGAGCCGTTACCTGGCCAAGCTGATCGTGAGCCCGGTGGCCAAGAACATGATCAACACGTTCTTCTTCAACATGAACGCGATCAAGTCGGGGCAAAGCAGGCCGAAGGACGTGCCGCGCTACAAGCCGCAGAAGGTGGGCATCCTGGGCGCCGGCATGATGGGCGCGGGCATCGCCTACGCGCAGGCCAGCCGCGGCATTGCCACCGTGCTCAAGGACGTGACGCACGAGAAGGCCGAGCATGGCCGCAGCTACAGCTTCCGCCTGACCCAGCCGCGGGTGGAGAAGGGCCGCATGGGCCCGCACGACCAGACCGAGCTGATGGCGCGCATCAAGGCCACCGACCAGGCGAGCGACCTGCAGGGCTGCGACCTGATCATCGAGGCGGTATTCGAGCAGCGCGAGCTCAAGGCCAAGGTCACGCAGGAAGCCGAGCCCATGCTCGCCGCGGGCGGCTTTTTTGCCAGCAACACCTCCACCCTGCCGATCAGCGGCCTGGCCACCGCCAGCGCCAACCCGGCCAAGTTCATCGGCATCCACTTCTTCAGCCCGGTGGACAAGATGAAGCTGGTGGAAATCATCCGCGGCAAGCCCAGACCGACGACGAGACCGTGGCGCGCGCCTTCGACTACGTGCAGGCGCTGGGCAAGATCCCGATCGTGGTGAACGACTCGCGCGGCTTCTACACCAGCCGCACCTTCGGCACCTTCGTGATGGAAGGCGCGGCCATGCTGGGCGAGGGCATCCCCGCCACGGTGATCGAGAACGCTGGCTTGCAGGTCGGCATGCCGGTGGGGCCATTGGCGGTGCTCGACGAGACCGCGCTGTCGCTGAGCGTGCATGTGCTGGACCAGACCCGCGCCGACTACGCCGCCGACGGAAAAACGTACACCGCGACGCCGGGCGAGCTGCTGGTGGAGCGCATGGTCAAGGAGCTCAAGCGCCCCGGGCGCGCGGGCGGCGGCGGCTTCTACGACTACCCGGCGGGTCAGAAGAAGCACCTGTGGCCCGAGCTTAAAAAACACTTCGAAAAGCCCGGCGCAGCCTGGGACATGGCCACCCTGAAGGACCGGCTGCTGTACCGCCAGGCGGTGGAGACGGCGCGCTGCCTGAGCGAAGGCGTGCTCACCACGGTGCACGACGCCAACATCGGCTCGATCTTCGGCATCGGCTTCCCGGCCTGGACGGGAGGCGCCATGCAGTTCATCTACGGCACAGGGGTGGATGCCTTCATTGCCCGAGCCGATGCGCTGGCGCAGCAGTTCGGCCCCGGCTTTGCGCTGACGGATGCGGTGAAGGCAACCATTCGCCAGCATCAGCCTGCGTACTGAAGCCACAGCCCGCTTCACCAGGCGGGGGCGACGCCACGGCTATTTGTTTGACAAAGTCAAGCAATTGCCTGACGATGGCCACATGGCCGCCCCCTCCCCCGCCCAGGTCCGCGCGCTGCGCGCCTTCAACCGCCTCTGGACACGCCGCATCGGCGTGCTCGACCCCTACCTGGGCAGCGACTTCTCGCTGACCGAGGTGCGCGTGCTGTACGAGCTGGCGCACCGCGACCAGCCGGCCGCCTCCGAGCTGGGCCGCGACCTGGCGCTGGACGCCGGCTACCTGAGCCGCATCCTGCGCCGCTTCGAGCGCGAAGGCTGGGTCGAGCGTGCGCCTTCACCGGCCGACCGGCGCCAGAGCCTGCTGCGCCTGACGCCCGCCGGGCGGGACGCTTTCGAGCCGCTGCAGCAGCGCTCTCGCGACGAGGCCGCCGCCTTGCTGGCGCCGCTGTCGGCCCCGCAGCGCCGCGAGCTGCTGGCCGCCCTCGCCCGCGTGCAGGCACTGGTTGACCCCCTGGCCGCGCCGGCCGCGACGCGCACCGTGATGCTGCGCGAGCCGCAACCGGGCGACATCGGCTGGGTGGTGCAGATGCACGGCGAGGTCTACGGACGGGAGTACGGCTGGAACGCCGAATTCGAGGGCCTGGTCGCGGGCATCGCGGCCGACTACATCCGCAACTTCCGCCCCGGGCTGGAGCGCTGCTGGATCGCCGAGCTGGACGGCGAGCGCGTGGGCGCGGCCTTCGTGGTGCGAAAGAGCGCCACCGTGGCGCAGCTGCGCATGCTGATCCTGGCGCCGGCAGCGCGTGGCCTGGGCCTGGGCGCGCGTCTGACGGACGAATGCATCGCTTTCGCCCGCTCGGCGGGCTACCGCAAGATGGTGCTGTGGACCAACAGCATCCTGGACGCGGCCCGCGGCATCTACGCGCGCCGTGGCTTCCGGCTGGTCAAGAGCGAGCCGCACCACAGCTACGGGCACGACCTGGTGGGCGAAACCTGGGAACGCCGCCTGTGAGCAGCCCCGTGCGCGCCTGGCCATTGCTGGCGGCGGCTGCGACGGGTGTGCAGGTAGGCGCGGCCATCGCAGCCTCGCGGCTGGTGGTCACCGAGGTGCCTCCGCTGACGCTGGCGTTCTTGCGCTACGCCATCGGCTTCCTGTGCCTGCTGCCCCTGGTTTTGCGGCATTTTTGGCCTCCAGCCCCCGTGGATATTGGGCCACCCGCTATCAAAAGCATAGCGTTTGACCTGGGCGGCATGGCCGCATTGGGCGTGGTGCAGTTCGCCCTGGTGATCGCCCTGCTCAACTTCGGGCTGCAAACGGTGGCAGCGGCGCCGGCGGCACTGATCTTCAGCCTGTTCCCGCTGTTGACGCTGATGTTCTCGGCCGCCCTGGGACACGAGCGCATCACACCGTCGCTGCTGGGCGGCGTGGTCATGTCCATCAGCGGCGTGGCGTTGTCCCTGGCGCCCAAGCTCACGGCGCCCCACACCGGCCACTGGTGGGGCGAAGCGGCCGTGCTGCTGGCGGCCGCACTGGGCGCGGCCTGCAGCGTGCTGTACCGCCCTTACCTGCGCCGCTACCCCACACTGCCCGTGTCCGCCTGGGCCATGCTGGCGTCGGTGTTGTTCCTGGGCGCGCTGGCCCCCTCGGAGTCGGCGTGGGACCGCGTGCTTGCGTTGACGCCCGGCAGCTGGGCCGTGGTGGTCTTCATTGGCGTGTCCAGTGGGGTGGGCTATGCGCTGTGGCTGTACGCCCTGAAGCACGCGCCCGCCACCCGTGTGACGGCTTTTCTTGCGCTCAACCCCCTGACCGCGGCGTTGCTGGGGAGCTGGTGGCTGGGCGAACCGGCTGGTGCCACAGCGCCGCCGGCGATCGCCCTGATTGCGGCGGGTTTGTGGCTGGCCACGAGAGCGCCAGCGCCGGTGCCACGGGGATAATGCGGGCATGAGTTTCCCCGCGGCCCCGCAGGCCCCCGATCTCCAGCGGCAAGCGCCGCGTTCCCTGACCGACCTGTTCGTCTCGTTCTCGTGGCTGGCCCTGCAGGGCTTTGGCGGCGTGCTGGCCGTGGTGCAGCGCGAGCTCGTGGAAAAAAAGCGCTGGCTGACACTGGAAGAGTTTGTCGAGGACTGGGCCGTGGCCCAGTTGCTCCCCGGCCCCAACGTGGTCAACCTCTCGCTGATGATCGGCGACCGTCATTTCGGACTGCGTGGCGCGCTGGTGGCATTGGCCGGCATGCTGTGTTTTCCGCTGCTGGTGGTGCTGCTGCTGGCGGTGCTGTTCGCCGGCATTGCAGACCACCCCATGGCCCAGGGGGCCCTGCGGGGAATGGGTGCGGTTGCGGCCGGGCTGATCACGGCCACCGGGCTCAAGTTGATCGGCGCACTCAAGACCAACGTGATGGGAGCGGCCGTGTGCTGGGCATTCGCGGCGGCGGTGTTTGTGGCCATTGCCCTGCTGCGCCTGCCACTGGCCTGGGTGCTGCTGGGCCTGGGCAGCGCGGCGTCTGTGTGGGCCTGGCGGCAGCTTGGCCACCTTGCCGCGCACAAGGAGGGGGCATGAGCATCACGATGACTTCCGCCCACTGGCTGGACCTGTTCGCCCATTTCATGTCGCTTTCGCTGCTGGCGGTGGGCGGCGCCATCACCACTGCGCCGGACATGCACCGCTACCTGGTGATGGACAAGGGCTGGATGACGGACAGCCAGTTCGTTTCTTCCATCGCGCTGGCCCAGGCGGCGCCAGGCCCCAACGTGCTGTTCATCGCACTGATCGGCTGGAACGTGGGCCTGAACTCGGGCGGCTGGCTGCTCGGCTTGATGGGAATGGCCCTGGCGATGCTGGGCACGCTGATACCGAGCACGACGCTGACCTTCCTGGCCACCCGCTGGGGCCACCGCAACCGCGAACTGCGCGCCGTGCGGGCCTTCAAGCAGGGCATGGCCCCGGTGGTGATTGCGCTGCTCGTGGCCACCGGATGGGTGCTCAGTGCCGCACACAATGTGCCGGCCCGCGACTGGCGGCTGTGGTTGCTGACGGCCGTTTCTGCTGTGGTGGTGTGGCGCACGCGCCTGCATTTGCTGTGGCTGCTGGGCACAGGGGCCGTTCTTGGCGCGTTTGGATTGGTGTAAACCCGGCGCTGCGTCAAGCGTAACACTGCTGTGCGGGATGGAAACAATTGATTACACTGCGTCCCAACAACTGATCAAGGCAAAAGCCCATGAGCGCAGATCAAGAGGGATTGAAGGAATCCGAGGTACCGCTGTTTGACGTGACGGTTCGCGTGCCCACGGGCGGCAACCTGGAAGCCATCCGCCACAAGGCCATCAACGATGTGGGCATGGCCGAGGAGCGCATCGACGCCCTCCTCAAGGCCCTTCAGAACGGTCCGAAGGCCAAGATCGGCACGGCGGTGCCCAAAGACAAGGCCGACAAGGCCAAGGTCGATTTCGGCAAGGCTGGCCTGATTGTGGAACTGTCGCCGGTGCTGTCCCTGCAGACCATGAAGGCGGTGGAGGCCGACGGCTCCAGCGTGTGCCCGGCCTGCCAGAAACGCATCATGCTGCCGGCCAACCGGCAGTGCCCGTCCTGCGGCGTGTTTGTTGACAAGGTCAACGACGAGTTTCTGCTCAAGCGCAAGATCATGGAGCAGGAGCGCGCCCGCGCCGAGGCCAAGCTGGCCAAGGACGGCAAGGACAGCGAGAAGCGCAACCGCGAGCATATGGAAGCGGCCTTGCGCGACAAGATCCGCGCCGAGATGGAGGCCGAGTACGGCCTGAAAGAAGAAGGTGCGGGCATCTTTGCCGGCAAGGCTGGTCTGGTGCGCGCTGGCGCGGGTGTGGCACTTCTGGTTGGTGCGATCCTGATCGGGCGCTTTTCGCACCAGATCCCGGGCATGGGTGGCACGTTGGACCCGGTTCAGGCGAAGGCAGCCCAAGGCGGCGCCTCCGGAGCAATGGCAGCCGCAGCTGGCGCCGCCGGCGCAATGAACAAGGCCCAGGAAGTCGACTCCATGATCACCAAGGCCATGGAAAAAGGCCTTCCCGACGAAGTTCTGACCAACGCCGACGGCACACCGCTGGACGAGGATTCTCTGCTCAAAATGGCGCGCAACGGTGGAGGCAAGGGCCTGTCTGTTGAGCAAGCTGTGGCAGCGGCCGGCCAGCTGGCAAAGACGGTTGGCAACAACACGCTGGACAAGGCCATGGCGGGCGCGATGCCCCCAGGCGGCACTCCGGGCGCAAACCCTGGCACGGCGGCAGGGGGACCTGGTGGGGCAGCCGGGGGGGCACCGAGCGCCGCAGGGAACGCGTCGGCTGCAGCCGTGACCCTCGCTCCCGAGCTCAAGCTCGGCCTGAGCAGCGAATTCGCCGTGCGCCTCGCGGAGCTGGGTCAGACCGCCCGCTCGCGCGAAGTCTTCAAGAGCCTGCAGGGCAAACCTGAAGTCACGGCCGACCCGAAGCTAGCTGGCATCGTCCGCCTGGCGGATGTGCAGGGCCGGGCCTGGGCGCTCGACGGCACGGCTCCTGGCAAGGCGAGCCAGCAGGCCTCCACTCTGAAGGATGAGATCAGCAAGATCACCGATCCCGTGGAACGCACGCTGGCCTTCGCCCGAGCGGGCTCGATTCTGTCCCGCCATGCCACTCTGCCTCGTGAGGCCGGCCTGGGCTTTATCGTGCTCGCGGGCGAGTCCATCAAGTCGCTGCCCGCAGCGCAGCAGCAAAACGTGATGGGTGACTGGACGGTGGCCATGGGCGAAGCCCTGCTGGCCGACTTGAGCGATTCCGCGCGCACCGGGCGATGGGCTCGGGCCCAGGCACTGTATACGCGCCTGTCGGCCACAGTGGCCCAGGCGCCCAGCGCCGACGCCGCAGCCCGGCTGCAGGGCATCGAGTACCGAGCCCGGATCGCCATGGGTCTGGCCGACAAGGTGGACGCTGCGATCGAGACCGGCCTGATGTGGGTTTCCAAGGCCGGCGGCGCGGCGGCGCAGGCACGTGCACTGCGGGGTCTCGTGGCTGTGTCCGAGAACCCGTCGCACCCCAAGTTCCAGGATGCGCTCGCACGCGTTCAAGGTCTGGCCGACGCGGCCAAAGGTGCCGAACGGGTCAAGGCCTTGGGTGAACTGGCCCAGCTGATGGCCGAGGCAGGTCAGCGTGACAAGGCCGTACGCCTGCGCGACCAGGCCAGCGAAGCATCCGCATCCCTGCCGCCGGCCGAAGGTTCGGCACTGACGGCGGAACTGCTGGTTCGGGTCGACCTCGCCCTGGCCCGCGCGCGCCATGCCGAAGCCGCCTACGCCGACGCGGAGTCGCTGCTGCAAAGGGTGGCCGGCTACCTGCTCTGAGGACAGTGCGCAGGGTGCAGGCTCAGTCGTTGCGGTAGTCGCTCGGCAACGCCACACCGCCCTTGCGGTGGAAATACACCAGTTCGGCCGCTCGACGCAACGCGCGCGTGCCGATCAGTTGGTTGAACATCCAGTCCGTCTGGAACCTGTCGAACATCCAGCGCAACATCCGCTTTGCGCGGAAGTTCGGATACCGCTGAACCAGCCATTCGGCCGGATCAGGGGCCTGGCCAGCCAGAAAAGCACCGATACCCTCGCCCACCTGACGTCCATGCAGCAATGCCGTGCGGATACCACCGGCCGTGACTGGCGACACCATGCCCGCGGCGTCGCCGACCAGCAGCGCACCGGGACGGGACACCCGGGCAAGCAATCCGCCACACGGGATCATCCCGGCGCGCACGGATACGGGCTGGCCGCCGTGCACACCCACCACAGGGGCGATCTTTGCCATGAAGGCATCCAGCTTCACTTGCCGTGCGCCAGGGTTCTGCAATGTCTGCGGAGGAATGCGTCGGGCCAGGCCAATCTGGACGGAACGCACGCCAGCCAGCGCCCACCCGATGTAGCCCGGCGCGAGCTGGCGATCGATGAAGCAATGCAGGAAACCGGGTTCGATGGTCGCCGACGCATATTCGTGTTCGATCCCGAACAAGAATTCCTGATTGCTCGACAGCCCCAGCGATGTCGCCACGCGTGAATGCGGCCCGTCGGCGCCAACCAGATACCGGGTGCGGACTTCCGTGCCGTCGGCCATCGGCAAGCGCCAACGCGTGCCCTCCAGTTCGGCCTGGGTAAACAGGCTCTGCAGCCGGACTTCGACGCCCAGGGCGCGCACCTCCTGGACCATCCAGTCCAGCAAGGCGGATGCATCCGTTGCCCAGAAGTAGTATCCGGGCGCGTGAAGGTCCACACTGTGCAGGTTGGGTGCATACAGCCGCACGCCGTCGATACGCCGGACCAATGACGGCGGCACCGAGCGCAGCCACGACTCGGTGTCGACGGCGTCCTTGACGATGATGCCGGTGGTGTGCAGCTTGTCACCAGCGGCAGCCTTTTTCTCCAGCAGCACCACTTGCAGGCCCGCCTTGGCAGCAGCACGGGCGCAGGCCAGCCCGGCAAAGCTCGCCCCGACGACGACCAAGTCAGCCGTCATGCCGCCGAACGCTGCCTCAATGCTTCGTAAAGGCACACCCCGCTGGCCACGGACACATTGAGGCTTTCGACCGCGCCACGCATCGGGATGCTCACCAGCTGGTCGCAGGTCTTGCGGGTGAGCTGGCGCATGCCCTGCCCCTCAGCCCCCAACACGATGGCAACGGGCTCCTTCAGGTTGGCCTGGTACAGCGTGCCCGGCGCGTCGTCGCTTGTGCCGATGCACCAGATGTTGCGCTCCTTGAGCTCGCCCAGGGTACGTGCGAGGTTGGTCACCATGAAGTAAGGCACGGTCTCGGATGCGCCGCTGGCGACCTTGGCAACTGTGGCGTTCAGCCCCACGGCATGGTCTTTGGGTGCTATCACCGCATGCGCGCCAGCGCCGTCGGCCACACGCAGGCACGCGCCCAGGTTGTGCGGGTCGGTCACACCGTCCAGCACCAGCAGGAGCGGTGGCTCGGCCAGCGCGTCCAGCAGGTCGTCCAGGGAATGGGCCTGTTCCAGCGCGTGCACGCGCGCGGCCACGCCCTGGTGGCCGTGGCTGCCGCACAGTTTGGCCAGCCGCAGACCATCGGCCTCGATCAGTCGCACCCCAGCCTCCTGCGCACGCTGAAGGAACTGGCGCATGCGCGCGTCGCGCCGGGTCGGCTCGAAATAGACCTCAATCACCGAACCTGGCGCCGTTTTCAGCCGGACACCCACGGCGTGAAAGCCAAACAGGACTTTGGGGGGAGATGACATGTGCCGATTATCGGGGCAGGGGCCCTTCTGTCACCCGGAAGTCAACAAAAGCGGCTCGTGAACGGCTGCCTTGACTAGAATCTGCGGATTCTGGAGGTGTCATGGGACTCAGGCTCAAGTTCAATCTGGTACTGGTGGTCGTGTTTCTGACCGGTTTTGGGGCGGCTGGCTTCATCTCCCGCCAACTGCTGCAGGACAACGCCCGGGAGGAAGTCCTGCGCGAAGCGCGCCTGATGATGGAAGCGGCACTTTCGGTGCGCAGTTACACCGTCGAGCAGATCCGGCCGCACCTTGAAAAACTCCCGCCCGACGTCTTCCTGCCGCAGACCGTGCCTGCCTACGCGGCAACCGAGACGATCAACCAGATCCAGAAGAAGTACCGCGACTACGGCTACAAGGAAGCCACCCTGAATCCAACAAACCCGCGCGACCGGGCCACCGACTGGGAAGCGGACATCGTTCACAACTTCCGGCAAAACCCGGACTCCAGGGAAGTGGTGGCCGAGCGCAGCGGTGCCACAGGGCGCATCCTGTACATCGCCAAGCCCATCCAGATCACCAACGCTGCCTGCCTGTCCTGCCACAGCGTACCGGCAGCCGCCCCGCCCAGCATGATCAAGATCTACGGCGAGGCCAACGGGTTCGGCTGGAAGCACAACGAGGTGATTGGTGCGCAGGTTGTCACGGTCCCGATGCAGGTCGCGGTGCGAAACGCCGAGCGGACCTTCAATACATTCATGCTGTCGCTGGCGGCCGTATTCGTCGCCGTGTTCGTCGTGCTCAACCTGATGCTGAGCTGGCTGATCGTGCGCCCGATCCGGCGCATGTCCCATGCCGCCGACCAGATCAGCACGGGCGACTTCGATGTGCCGGAATTCGCCGATGACGGCCGCGACGAAGTGGCCGTGCTGGGCAGTTCCTTCAACCGCATGCGTCGCAGCCTCGAGAAGGCCATGCAGATGATCGACCAGCAGGGACGCTGATCCCGGACACGCAGCCGCCATGAACCTGGATCCCGCTGCGCTGCCGGTCGGCCACAGAATCTTCGAGTACAAGCTGGAGAAAACGCTTGGCGGGGGCGGGTTCGGCATCACCTACCTGGCGCGGGACCACAACCTGGACCTTCCGGTCGCAATCAAGGAATACTTTCCAGGCGATCTGGCCTACCGCGCCGCCAACCGGCAGGTCAGCGCACGCAACCCCGAGGCCGACGCGCAGTTCCAGTGGGGCCTGGAGCGCTTCCTGGATGAAGCCCGGGCGCTGGCGACCTTTCGCCACCCCAACATCGTGCGGGTGTTGCGCTACTTCCGCGAAAACGGCACGGCGTACATCGTCATGGAGTACGAGTCCGGCGAGCCCCTCAAGCGCTGGCTGGGGCTGCAGAAGGCGTTTGGCCAGCGCGAGCTGCTTGCCCTGGTCCATCCCGTGCTAGACGGACTTGAGGCAGTGCACGCCACCGGGTTCCTGCACCGCGACATCAAGCCGGACAACATCTATGTGCGCGGCGATGGCTCCCCCGTGCTGCTGGACTTCGGCGCAGCGCGCCGTGTGAGCGGCAACCGCGACCTCACCAACATCGTCAGCCCCGGGTTTGCCCCTTTTGAGCAGTACCACAGCCATGGCAACCAGGGGCCCTGGACGGACATCTACTCGCTGGGTGCGGTGATGTACTGGATGGCCACGGGGCGCAAGCCCATGGAATCGGCCGCCCGCGTCAAGGAGGACGCCATGCCGGCGGCCGGCATCGTGGGCGATCCCATGCGTTTTGACGAGGCCCTGCTGCGCGCCATCGACTGGGCACTTTCGCCAGACGAGAAGAAACGCCCCCAAAGCGTCGCCGAGTTGCGCGCCGTCCTCAGCGGGCTGGAAGCCGCTGCCGCGACGGCGACGGGTCACTCCACAGGCGACACCCGAACGGTTCCCGGGCATGCGCCGGATGCGCCGTCCACGGCGCGCACCGGGCCGGTCGCCATTTCCCCGGAAACGCTCAAGCGCAATGTGCTGGGCACGGTCATGTTCCTGGATCTTGTCGGGTATGCCGCCCAGCCCATCAGCCAGCAGGTGGCGCTCAAGACCCACCTGAACGAAGTGCTGGCCAAGGCGCTGCGCGGCATCAATCCGTCCACGCGCGTGATTCTGGACACCAGCGACGGGATCGCCACCTGCTTTCTGGGCGACCCCGAAGAAGCCCTGCAGTCGGCGCTGTTGCTTCGTGACCTGTTGCTGCAGAAGTACCGCCAGCTGCTGGCCGTGCGCATCGGCTGCACCTCGGTCCGGTGCGGCTGATCGCGGGGGCCAATGAACAGATGAACGTGGTGGGGGACGGCATCAATGTCGCCCAACGGGTGATGGACTTCGCGCAGCCCAACCAGATCGTGGTCTCGCGCGCCTACCGCGACGTGATGGCCGAGATTGGCGACCAGCGCGGCGCGCAGTTCCGGTCACTGGGCCCGCATCTGGACAAGCACATGCGCACGCACGAGATCTACACCGTGCTGGACCCCCAGGCCATGGCCGAGACGCCGCCCTCGCCGGCCCTGGACGAATTCGCCCGAACGGCCCCGGGGGTCGTGACACTGACCCGCGACAAGGTCAACGAGATCGAGGCCGAGCTGGCCCGCCTGATCGGCCCGCTGGCCCGGGTCCTGGTGCAAAAGGCGCTGACCCGGGCGGTCACGGCAGAGAGCCTGCGCGAGCTGCTGGGCGTGTCCATTCCCGACGCCACGGCACGCGACCTGTTTGTCAGTGGCAAGGGTTCGCAAAGCCAGACGCTCAGCCGCCCCGCCACCCGGCCTGCGGACAGCAGGTCCAGCCGTTCGCACAACGCTGCGCCCTCGCTGTCGAGGCCATCCACCCAACCCTCGCGGCCGTCGTCGGTTTCAACGGCCAGCAACCCGCCGTCATCGCCCAGCGGCGGTGCGACAGGCACCCGGTCCATGTCGGCTGGCTCGCTGAGGCGCCCCGACCTCAGCGAGCAGCAATTGGCTCAACTCGAGCGGGCCCTGAGCCTGCATATCGGTCCGATGGCTCGCATGATCCTGCGCCAGGAGTCTTCCCGGCATGCCGACACCACCGCTTTTGTTGAGGCGCTGGTTGCCTCGCTGGACCAGCCGTCGCAGCGCAAGGTATTTGCCACCGAGGCACAACGCATCCGCAGCTCGCGACGCTAGCGCAGTGCGGCGCGTCCTCAGGCCGAGGCGATCCGGCCAGCCTCGATGGTGATCCGGTGCTCGCAGCGTTGCGCAATGGCGCGGTCGTGCGTCACGAGGACCAGCGTTGTACCCAGCTCCCGGTTGAGCTCGAACATCAGGTTCATCACGGTGTCACCGGTGGCGAAATCAAGACTTCCCGTGGGTTCGTCGGCCAGCAGCACCGCAGGCTGCACGACAAAGGCCCGCGCCAGTGCCACACGCTGCTGCTCGCCACCAGACAGCACTTTCGGGTAATGGCCCAGGCGCTCGCCCAGGCCCACGCGGGACAACATTTCGGTTGCTGCGCGACGGGAATCGCGCCGGTCTGCCAACTCCAGCGGCAGCATCACGTTTTCGAGCGCCGTCAGGTTGCCCAGCAGCTGGAAGCTCTGGAACACGAATCCCACTTTCTGTGCGCGCAGGGCCGCGCGCTCGTCCTCGTCGATGGCAAACAGGTCCTGCCCGGCCAGGCGCACCGTGCCGCGGGTGGGCGTGTCCAGTCCGGCGATGATGGACAAAAGCGTGCTCTTGCCCGAACCGGAAGCCCCCACGATGGCGGCGGTTTCCCTGGCGGCGAGCCGGAAGTCGATATCGCGCAGAATGTCGAGGGTCCCGGTCGAATCGGTGACCGACTTGAACACATGCTCGACAGAAATGATGGTTTCAGACATGAAGGATGATGGATTGACCCGGGAGGCGCGTCGCCACTGTATCGCGGTCCTGCTGGCCGTCGCCTGCGTGGGGGCAAGTCGTGCCCAGGCCAGCGCCGCCAGGACCATCCTGGTGGTGGGAGATTCCCTGAGCGCAGAGTATGGCCTCAAACGCGGCACGGGTTGGGTCGCCTTGCTGGAGCAACGCCTGGCGCGGGAGAAGGTCACGGCGCGGGTGGTCAATGCCAGCATCAGCGGAGACACCACCTCGGGGGGGCGGTCACGCCTTGGCACCCTGCTTGCACAGCACAAGCCCACCCATGTCGTGATCGAACTCGGCGGCAACGACGCCCTGCGCGGCCTGCCGCTGTCCATGACCGAAGACAACCTCGACTGGATGACCCGTACGGCCCAACAGGCCGGCGCGCGGGTGCTGCTGGTGGGGATGCAGGTCCCCCCCAACTACGGCGCAGACTACGGCAACCGGTTTGCCGGACTCTTTGCCAGGGTGGCCGCAGCCCGCAAGGCTGGCGTGGTGCCATTCTTCCTCAAGGGCATCGCCGACGGGCACGACGCGACGGCCCTGTTTCAGGCCGACCGCATCCACCCCCGGGAGGAAGCGCAAGCACGGATGCTGGACAACGTCTGGCCTGAGCTGAAGAAGCTGCTTTGAACAGCCCGCAGCCGGTCACCGCGCAGGACGCGATGTCGCGGCTGGGGACTTGCGCCTCCATCATCGACGCGCGAAGCGAGAGCGAGTTCCAGCTGGACCACATCCCCGGGGCCGTCAACTGGCCGTCGCTGAATGACGAAGAGCGCAAGCGGGTGGGCACGATCTACGTGCAGGACAGCCCCTTTGAGGCGCGCAAGCGTGGCGCCGCGCTGGTGGCCGCCAATGTGGCGCGGCACATCGAGATGCATGTCCTGGACAAGCCAAAGTCGTGGCAACCCCTGGTGTACTGCTGGCGCGGTGGCCAGCGCAGCGGTGCGCTGGCGCTGGTCCTCAGCCAGATCGGCTTCCGGGTCCAGGTGATCCAGGGCGGGTACAAGGCCTTCCGGACCGCGGTGCTGGCGGCCCTGCCCGCGCTGGCGCAGCGGCTGCACTACCGGGTGGTGTGCGGCCCCACCGGTTGCGGCAAGACCCGCCTGCTCCATGCGCTGGCCGACGCAGGCGCGCAAGTGCTGGACCTGGAGGCACTTGCCAACCACCGCAGCTCCGTGCTGGGCGCCATCCCCGGCCGGCCCCAGCCGTCGCAAAGGCACTTTGAAACCCGGCTGTGGGACACGATGAGCCGGTTCGACCCCTCGCGACCCGTTTTTGTCGAAAGTGAGAGCCGCAAGGTCGGCAACCTCGCCGTCCCCGGCGAATTGATGCAGGCGATGCGGACAAGCCCCTGCCTGCGGCTGCAACTGCCCGATGATGAGCGCGTGGCCTTGCTGCTCGAGGACTACGCCCTCTTCGTCAGCGACCCGTCCCTGTTTCGCGACCGGCTGGAGGCGCTCGTGCCGCTGCGGGGCAAAGCACAAGTGGCGGCTTGGCAGACCATGGTGCAGCAGGGCGACTTCGACACGGTGGTGCGCGAGTTGCTGGCGCGGCACTACGATCCGGGCTATGCCGCGTCGATGGCACGCAGCTTCAGCGGCTTCGACGCTGCAAAATTGATAGCACCTGAAGACCATTCCACGGGGGCTATGGCCCGATTGGCCGCCAAAATCCTGGAGGAGACGCCATGAAGAAGCTGTTGTCACTGGTGGGGCTGGCCGTGCTGGCCCTGGCCGCCTATCTGGCCCTGTGGCCAGTGCCTGTGGAGCCCGTCACCTGGCTGGCGCCTTCTGCCCCGGGCTACCAGGGGCCACACGCCGGGAACCGCAGGCTTGCCAAGCTGCAGGTGATCCCGCTGGGACAGGAGGTGGGACCGGAGCACATCGTCATCGGCCCGGACGGCAAGCTCTACACCACGGTGGCCAGCGGCAACATCCTGCGCATGGCCACCGACGGCACAGGGCAGGAAGTGTTTGCCAGCACCGGCGGTCGGGTGCTGGGTTTTGACTTTGACGCCCAGGGGCACCTGATTGCCGCTGATGCCTACCTCGGCTTGCTGTCCATCAGCCCGGACCGGAAGGTGACCGTGCTGTCCAACCAGGTTGACGGCGACCCGATCCGCTACGCCGATGCCGTGGTGGTGGCCAGGAGCGGCAAGATCTACTTCAGCGACGCGTCCACACGCTTTGGTGCGAAAGCCTGGGGCGGCACTTTCGAAGCCAGCGTGCTGGACATCATCGAACAGTCAGCCAGCGGGCGCGTGCTGGAGTACGACCCTGCCACGCGGGCCACGCGGGTGGTGGCGCATGGCATCGCCTTTGCCAACGGCGTGGCGCTGAGCGCCGACGAGCAGACCCTGTTTGTGGCCGAAACCGGCAAGTACCGCTTGTGGCGGATCGCGGTGTCGGCGAACAACCTGGACATCGGCAAACCGGGCTCGCAGGCGAGCGTGGTGTTCGACAACCTGCCCGGCTACCCGGACAACCTGATGCGCGGGCTCGACGGGCGCATCTGGATGGGTCTGGTCAAGCCGCGCAATCCCACAGTGGACAACCTGGCCGACAAGCCCTTCCTGCGCAAGGTCACGCTGCGCCTGCCACGCGCGCTGTGGCCCATACCCAAGGCCTACGGCCATGTGGTGGCATTCACGGAAGACGGAAAGATCGTTCAGGACCTGCAGGACCCGGATGGCGCCTATCCGGAAACCACGGCCATCACCGAAACAAGGGAACGGCTCTACGTACAGAGCCTGCATGCCAGGGGACTGGGCTGGCTGCCACCGGAGGCGGCAGGCATCGTCCGGCGAACCGGCGGCTGAGGCGCAGCGGAGGAAGCGTCAGCCCGCGGCGGGATCCGTGCCAGCGGGCGGTGCTGGCTGGGGGGGCGCGACCGACGGATCATCGTCCTGCGGCGAATCGCCGTGGACACCGGACTTGCGCTCCGCCTTGGCCTTGAGCTTGTCTTCCTTCTTGCGCTTCTTGGCAAGCTCTTTCTGGCGCTTCTCGTATCCGTAGTTGGGTGTAGCCAATGGGTGACCTTCAGTTTGTTGTGCCCAATGTACCAGCATCCGCCTCCGGCCAATCCACACTGTCACCGTAGGCGTGCCAGCTTGCATGGCCCAGCAGCGGGCCCAGCACCATCAGACCCGCGCCCCACGAGAGCAGCGCCAGGGCCATCAATGCCACGATCATCCCCGCCCACAGCAACATCACGCCTGTGTTGTCATACACCACCCGGATGCTGGTGATCGCCGCCGTGACAGCGTCGGTGTCCCGGTCCAGGATCATCGGGATGGACACCACGGTGGTGGCAAACACCAGCGCGGCAAACGTGGAACCCACTGCCGCATAGACCGCCACAAACTCCCAGTTGTCGGGGTTGAACACCGCTTCGAGCACGCCGGCGGTGGACGGCATCCCGGTGTTGAAGAACACGGCGAACACCACCAGGGACGCCCGCCCCCAAAGCAGCTCCAGCACGATGAGCACCAGCACCAGCAGCCCCATGCTCGGGATGTGGCGGTCCCAGCAGGTCACCGAGTGGGCCAGCGCCGGTGCATCGCCGCGTTGCAGCCGGCGGCTGACGTCGTACAACCCCATGGCCAGAAACGGGCCCACCAGCAGACAGCCCGAGACGATGGACATGGTGTACTCGGGCCGGTTGCGGAACACCGCCCCCAGCACCAGCGCCATGCCCCAGAAACAGGCGCCGTAAAACGCCGCAATGCCGGGCGCCTTCATCAGGTCCTGTGCCCCGCGCACGAGCCAGCCGGCCGGCGCGCTCGAGGACAAGGTCCGTATCTGCACGGTCGCTCAACCCTGCAACTGCCGCAAGGCCCGGGCAAGGTCGGCCTGCAGGTCCTCGACCGCTTCCAGACCCACCGAAAACCGCACCAGCGTGCCGCGCGCCAGGTGGGAAGGCCAGGGCTGGCGCATGGCCGCAAGGTCGTAAGGCACGACCAGGCTGACCGGTCCGCCCCAGCTGTACCCCAGGCGAAACAGCTGCAAGGCGTCCACGAACGCATCGACCTGGGCTGCGGAGTACCGCTCGTGCAGGATCACGCTGAATATCCCCGCCGCACGTCCGTTCCCCGCGGCACTGCCGGCTGCGCCGCACAGCGCGAGCCAGTGCGGGTGGCCCGGCGAGCCCTCAAAGGCCGGATGCAGCAGCTGTGCCACCTCGGGGCGCTGCTGCAGCCAGCCAGCCAGCGCGCGCGCGGCGCGGTCGTGGGCGTCGTAGCGCAATGCAATTGACGGCAATGAGCGCAACAAGGCTTCGGCGTCGTTTGCACCCACGCCCTGCCCCAGACGCATGTGGGCGCCCTTGATGCGCAGGTGCAGGACCTCGTCACAGGTGACGATGCTGCCCATCAACACGTCGCCGCCACCGCTGGGGTACTTGGTCAGCGCGTGCACCGACAGGTCCACCGCCTGTCCCTGCCCCAGGTCAAACGGGTTGAATGCCAGCCCGGCACCCCAGGTGTTATCCAGCGCGCAGGGAACGCCACGTTCCCGGCAAAGGCGCACTTGCGCCACAAGGTCCGGAAACTCCATCGTCACCGAGCCGGGGGCCTCCAGCCACACCAGTTTCGTGCGCGCGCCGATCCGCTCGGCCAGGTCGGCGACGTCCATCGGGTCGTACAGCTGGTGGGTGATGCCCCAGCCGGAGAGTTCGCCCTCAGCCAGCGTGCGGCTGGGACCGTACACATTGGACGGAATCAGCACCTCGTCGCCCGTCTTCAACAGCGCCAACGATACGGTGGCGATGGCCGCCAGCCCGCTGGGCACCAGCACGCACTGCTGGCCACCCTCCAGCGTGGCCAGCCGCGCCTCCAGCGTGAAGGTGGTGGGCGTGCCGTGCAGCCCGTAGGTGTAGCCGGCCTTGTTCTTCCAGTCGCGGGCACGCATGGCCGCCACGTTGGCAAAAAACACGGTGGAGGCCTTGTGCACACCGGCCTGCGGGGCGTCAAAGCCGGCAGGTGGCACATAGGGGTGGTGGATCAGCCGGGTCTGCGGGTCACTCATGCAGGAATGGTAACGCGGGTCACCCGGCGCGTGCGTCAGCGCACCGACACACGGCCTGGCTGGCGTCACGCTGGGACTCCACTACGACCAAGGCCCCCATGAACACGCCATCAACTCTCCTTTGCCGCGCCCTGCTGACTGTCACCGCCACCCTGGTGTGTGCGACTGCCGCAACAGCAGCAGGCAACGCCCCAACCGCTGAAGCCCAGGCGCGCTTTCGCCAGGAAATGGCCGTGTGCAACAGCGGCCAGTCCAACCAGGAGGCCAGCGTCTGCCGCATCGAGGCACGCGCCGCCCTGCAGGTCAGCCGCAGTGGTGGCCTGGACGACGCCCCCGGCCAGTACCAGCGCAACGCCCTCGCGCGATGCAATGCCTTCCAGGGTGCAGACCGCTCGGACTGCGAGGCACGCATGAGCGGCTCCGCCAGCACCTCCGGCAGCGCCCGGGACGGTGGCATCCTGCGCTCGATCGAGACCACGGTGCCCGCCAACTGAAGCCGCCGCTGCGGGTCGACAGGCCGTCCTGCCGATAATCGGGCATGACTGCCACGCCCCCCAAACCCGCCACGACGCCTTCGCCCGAGGCCAGCGGCCCCGCTTTCGACACCCTGGCCCTGTCGCCTGCCACCCTGGAAAACCTTCAGCGGCTGGGCTACACGGCCATGACGCCGATCCAGGCCGCCGCCCTGCCCCCCGCGCTGGCCGGGCAGGACCTGATTGCCCAGGCGCGCACCGGCAGTGGCAAGACCGCAGCCTTCGCGCTGGCCCTGCTGGCCCGGCTGGAGGCGCGCCGCTTTGCCGTGCAGGCGCTGGTGCTGTGCCCCACGCGCGAGCTGGCCGACCAGGTCACGCAGGAAGTGCGCCGCCTCGCCCGCGCCGAGGAGCCGGTGAAGGTGGTCACCCTGTGCGGCGGCATCGCCCTGCGGCCACAGCTGGCCAGCCTGGAGCACGGCGCCCACGTGGTGGTGGGCACACCCGGGCGAGTGCTGGACCACCTGCAGCGCGGCAACCTCACGCTGGATGCGCTGACCACGCTGGTGCTGGACGAAGCCGACCGCATGCTGGACATGGGGTTCTTCGACGATATTTCAGCCGTCGCGAAGCAATGCCCGAAGACGCGCCAGACCCTGCTTTTCTCGGCCACCTACCCCGAAGGCATTGCGAAACTCAGCGCCGCCTTCCTGCGCGATCCCAAGCAGATCAAGGTTGCGGGCCAGCACGCGCCCACCAAGATCCGCCAGGTGTTTTTCGAGGTTCGCGAGGAAGACCGGCTGCACGCCGTCTCGCTGCTGCTGAACCACCACCGCCCGGTCAGCACGCTGGCGTTCTGCAACACACGCCAGCGCTGTCGCGAGCTGGCCCAGGTGCTGCAGGCGCAGGGCTTCTCCGCGCTGGAGCTGCACGGCGAGCTGGACCAGCGCGAGCGCGACCAGGTCATGGTGCGCTTTGCCAACCAGAGCTGCAGCGTGCTCGTGGCCACCGACATCGCCGCGCGCGGGCTCGACATCGCCCAGCTGGAGGCGGTGATCAATGTGGACATCGCCATCGACGCAGCCACCCACACCCACCGCATCGGGCGCACCGGGCGGGTGGACGAATCCGGGTGGGCCTTCAGCCTGGCCAGCATGGACGAGATGGGCCGCGTGGGCGTGATCGAGCAGGCGCTGGGTTTCACCTCGGTGTGGGAGCCGCTGGCTTCATTGCGCGACACCGGCCAGGGGCCGCTGCAGCCACCGATGCAGACACTGCAGATCGTGGGCGGGCGCAAGGAGAAAATCCGCCCTGGTGACGTGCTGGGCGCCCTGACCAAGGACCTGGGCTACGCCGGCAGCCAGATCGGAAAGATCAACATCAACGAGTTCTCCACCTACGTGGCCGTGCAGCGCGCCATCGCGCCCGAGGTGGCGCACAGGCTGGGTGGGGCAAAGGTCAAGGGCCGTGGCGTGAAACTGCGGCTGCTTGAGCCCTGAGCCGGTTTTGAGTGCCAAATCGGGCTCCAGCCCCCGCGGGCTGGACCTGAGCCGCTATAAAAACGATAGCAATCTACTCGTTGCCCGAGACGGGTCCGCGCAGGCGCTTGACCTGCCCGCGCGTGGCCTTGCCCTCCAGCCGGCGCAGGCGCGAGCCGGCTGTGGGCCTGGTGGGCTTGCGCCGCTTGGGCGGCGTGGCCACGCTGTCCACCAGCGCCTGCAGCCGCTCGAACGCCTCGGCCCGGTTCTGCTCCTGGCTGCGGCTGGTCTGCGCCTTGATCACGACCACGCCCTCGTCGGTGATGCGCTGGTCGCCCAGCGCGAGCAGGCGCGTCTTGACGCCGTCGGGCAGGGACGATTCCGGGATGCTGAAGCGCAGGTGCACCGCGCTTGACACCTTGTTGACGTTTTGCCCGCCCGCGCCCTGCGCGCGGATGGCGGTGAAGGTCACTTCACCGGGGGCGACCGGACAGATCACGGCCTTCATGGGTGCAAAGCCTCATACTCCCGGGTTGCCTGAAAGGTTCCCATGAGCGAATGGTCGGAAAAAATTGCAGCTGCCACGGCCGCTGCCGAGCGCACACAGGCCGCCGAAGCGGTGGCCGAAATGAAGTTTGATGCCATTCATGCACAGGCTACCGCATCCGGAGATGTGGCTTCCGCCGTCCATACCGGCGAATTTCACGCCTGGATGGCCGCGCGCCACGCGACCGACGCCGCCTGGGGCCTCTGGTCCACCGTGATGGACAGCCGTCCGGCCAGCTGAATTCCCTGCCGCCGCGGCGACGGTTGGGTCTCAAGCGCCGCCAGTCCGCTCAGGTGCGGGCGGGTTTCAGCCGCAAGGCCACCAATCCGGCAATGGCCACCAGAAACGGCAAGCCGAGCAACAGAGCGAACTCGGGCGTTACGGTGGACCACCATTCGGTCCATCCGGACCACAGCATGCTTGGCATGGTCATCTCCTTCAAAGCAGGCGGAACGCGACGACAGCGACCAGCGTGGGGGGAAGTGCAGCCACCAGAAGCCCCAGAGGGTGGATCGCTTCGTCCTCAAAGTGACCTCGCAGGATGGCAAAGCCTGCCGGGTTGGGCGCATTGGCAATCACCGTCAGCCCGCCGCCCGTGACAGCGCCAGCCACGAGGGCGTACTTGAACTCGGGGCTGAGTCCCTCGACCAGCGAGCCCAGATAGGTCAGCGCCGCGTTGTCCGTCACGGCAGTCAGCGCCGTCGCACCGAAATACACCGTGTTGGCGTCCATCCCGCGCAGCAACGGCTCCAGCCACCACTGCTGCTGGCCCCCCAGGACAACCAGGCCAGCGAGAAAGAACGCCACCAGCAAGCCTTCGCGCAGGATGAGCCGGTCCTGGTACTGGGGATAGGCGGTTGCAAACCCCAGAAAAAACAGCAGCAACCCCATGAACACGGGCGGATGGTGGGCAAAGGCAACCACACCGGCGAGGAAACCCACGTGAACCAGCGTCACGGCCGCCGGCATGGCGGCATTGCCGTCGGGCCGCGCCGCCTGCAAGCCCTTGAGCTCGCTGCGGAACAGCAATGCGGCACCCAGGGCATTGACCGTCACCGCCAGGGCCGACTTCCAGCCGAATGTGGCCAGCATGAATGCCGTATCCCAGTTCCACTTGGATGCCACCATCAGCACCGGCGGCGCGGCAAAGGGTGTCAGGGTTCCGCCGATGGAGATATTGACGAACAGGACGCCAAGGGTTGCGTACTTGAGTCGCTGGGAGACGCCGGCACTGAAGACCCGGTCCCTCAGCATCAAGGCGCCCAATGTCATTGCCGCCGGCTCCGTGATCAGCGAGCCCAGCAGCGGCACGAACGCCAGACCCAGGAAGTAGAACGCCGTTCCCTCATCAACCGGGATCCGCCGCGCCATGGCGTTGACTGCGTCCCGCGCCAGATGGAGCACCGCCCGGCTTCCAGCGATCACCATGATGGCGAACACGAACATCGGCTCGGTGAAATTGCGCGAATCCAGGTAGTCGGTGGCAAATTGCCGGCCGTGCATCGCCGCCATGGCCAGCACAAGCACCATGGCCCAGAAGCCGAATACCACCTCCACCTCGCCCAGCAAGTGCCAGATACCCGCGTGCTCCGGGCGCCGATGCGCCATCCGCTCGAAGAACTTGGTCGAGAAGGTATGAACCAGTGCGACCGCAAACAGTCCGGCGCCCACCCACGGAAGAAGCGTCATGTGTTCCCCCGCCCCTGCAACTGGTCACGCAGACCGCGGCGAATCCGCCTCACGTGAAAGGCCCCAGCGCCACCACCAGCAGTGGCAGCGCAACCACAAAATTGACGAGGGCGGCCGCAAATCGCGAGGACAGCGCGCCATCGGAGATGCTGTAGCGGGTCAGCGCTGTCACCACCACCAGGCCAGCGGCCATGCCCACCAGCTCGATTGCGTCCAGCTCGTGCCGGCGGGCCTTGCGCAGCGCACCATCCCGCTCGGCCTGGGGAATTTGCTGCAGCTCCGGCAACAGCAACTGCCAGACCCGGTTCATTGGCGAACCGTTGAACGGCTTCGCACGGGCTTGTTCCGGGTGAACTTCAAGACTTCGGCAAACACATCAAACCTCCAGATGCCCGGAGGGTATGGGGAATGCGCGTTTGGCGAAATTCGTTGGCAACCGTACGTGCTCGCCCGTACGGGCAGATGCAGCGGAGGCTCAGACGGTCTTGTGGTCGACCAGTCGCACCAGGTCGATGACGTTGCGCACGCCCAGCTTGGCCAGGACGCGCGCCTTGTGGACTTCGACGGTACGTGGGCTGATGCCCAGCTCCTGGGCGATCCGGCGGTTGTGCAATCCCCTGACCATCAGGCCCATCACCTCGTGCTCCCGAGCCGACAGGCGACGGACCGCCTCGCTGTCCCCGCTGATGCGTGACACCTGCCCCGACACCCGCTCCAGGGCCTTCTTGACGGCCGCGACCAGCTGATCGCCATCAAACGGTTTCTCGATGAAATCCACGGCATCGGACAGGAAGGCCTCGCGAGCCGCGTTCACGTCACCATGGGCGGTGATCACGATCACCGGCAAGCCGGGCCTGGACGCCTTGAGCCGCTTTTGCAGCTCCAGGCCGGAGAGCCCGGGCATGCGGATGTCGGCCACGACGCACCCACACCAATCCGGCTTGATCGCTCCGAGAAAATCTTCCGCACAGGAGAAGGTGGACGTTGCGTAGCCGTTCAGACTCAACAACAGCGAGAGCGCATCCCGCACGGAGGCATCGTCATCCACGATGAACACGGTTTCATTGTGCATTTCGGGGCTCCTGCGGTTCGGGATCGTCGGCGGGCAAGGCAAAGCAGAATTGCCCATGGGACCCGGGTTCCGCCCAGAGACGCCCCCCATGAGCTTCAACAATCGCCCGGCAAATGCCCAACCCCACACCCATGCCCCCGGGCTTGTCTGAAGCGGTCGCGTCAAAAAGGCCCGGGAGTCGGTCGGATTGAATGCCGGGTCCGCTGTCGGTCACGCGAATCACCACCTCGCCCGGGCGCCGTTCTACATCCAGCCCGACCCGACGGGGACAATCCGGCGAAAGCGCCGAGGCATCCATCGCATTCGCCAGCAGGTTCCTCAATACCACGCCGATCTGCACCGGGTCCATCCAGATCTCAGGCAGCTCACCATCGAGACCGCCACCCGCTTCAAGCCGGATCGCCAGTGCGTCGGCCCTGCGGGACTGCGCCTTCAGTGCCTCGTCCAGGACAGCCGCCGGCGACACCCGACTCAGCTGGGTGGTACCCGTCTGGAAAAAGTCGCGCAACCGCTTCACGACGTCGCTGGCCCGGTTGGCGTCGTCGACCATTTTCCGGCTGATTTCCATCAACCTTTCCTCGCGGTCCGGCACGACCGCCGGCGCGGACCGCACAAGTTGCCTGCAGACCTGCGCATATCCGCTCAGGGCCGTCAACGGCTGACTGAGTTCATGCGCCAGGGCCGCTGACATCTGCCCCGCCGCAGCAAAGCGGAGGCTGCCGCGCAGGTCGGCTTCCGCGCGGCTGCGCTCGTCCACGGCAACGCCCAGAACGAGTCCGGACAGGGTGATCACCGCCATCAGCGCCTGCAGCTCGAACACCGTCAGATCCGGATTGGGCACAGACTGCACGGCGATGATCAATCCCAGCTGCGTCAGTCCGGCGGCAAGCACGGCACCCGCAACACCCAGACGCGCAGAGGCCCAAACCACAGGAAGCAGCAGAAGGTAGAAGTAGCGGGACTGGTCACTGAACGGTTGACCCGCCACCAGCCACACAAGCAAGCAGATCACCAGTGCGATGGGCCACCACTGGCGACTGCTTGCGCTGGCATATAGCTGCGCACGGCCACGCTCGTCCATCAGGAGCAGCAGCATGGGCAGCGTGACCAGGATACCCACGGCGTCGCCGATCCAGTACCTTGCCACTGCCTCATGCCAGGCGACGCCAAGCCCCAGCTCAGCCACGGCAAAGGCCGTGACATACACCACGCCACTGACCAACGCACCGGTGGTGACGATGCCCAGGAACCAAAGCAGGTCGCGCCGATTGCCCATGGGCAGGCCCGGGGTCATCTTCTGGCGCAGCGCCCGGGCGATGGCCGCGTACGTCAGGCTCAATGCGGCTGTCCCCGTGAAGAGACCCAACCAGGCGCCTGACGGTCCTCGCACGATCAGGTCCGCAGCCACAACGCCAATCCAGACAAGCCAGATCCAGCGCGGACTCCAAAACAGGAGGGCGATGGCCAACGCCGGCTGCGGGTTCCAGGGCGTGATATTGAGCCCCAGAAACGGACGGATATAGCTCACCCAGTCCAGGAACAGGAAGCCCAGCACATAGGCAGCACCGGCCACCCAGGGCGTGCCGCGGGCCCGCAGCGGGAACCAGACGGGTGTGTTGAACTGCATGGCCTGATTCTCCGCCGGTCGGGCCATTTGCGATCAGCGTGTTTTCATGGATGCCCCGGACCGCAGCGCAGCCCGCCTTTCAAGGCGCAGGGAACACGGGCAGCGGTTTTCGGTCGGCCCGCGCGGCCAGCCAGGAGCGGGCCAGGGCCAGCGCCTCGGCAATGACCCGGTCCATGTCCAGGTACCGGTAGGTGCCCAGGCGCCCCATGAAGCTGACGCCACTTTCCTGGCCTGCCAGAGCAAGGTAGCGCTGCAGCACCAGGTGATCGGCGGCCAGCCGCTTGGGGTAGTACGGGGTATCGTGGACAGCGGTCTCGCGGCTGTACTCGCGCGTGACCAGGCTGCGTGCGTGCGTCTCCCAGGGGGCGAAATGCTTGTGCTCCAGCACGCGCGTCCAGGGCACGTTCAGCCGGGTGTGGTTGATGACGGCGCCACCCTGGTGGTCGCCCTCGTGCACCTCGCGCTCCCACCAGACGGTGCGGTAGCCCAGGCGCCCCTCGCTGAAGCCGTAAAACTGGTCGAGCGCCCCGCTGAAGAACACATGCGCCGCGTCGCGCCGCAGGGCAGGCTCCCAGGGCGTGGACAGCTGAACCCGGATGCCGGGGTGCTCCAGGATACGGGCCACCACTGCGGTATAGCCCTCACGCGGCAGCGCCTGCCAGGGGCTGTCGTAGTAGTTGTCGTTGTAGTCGAAGCGCAGCGGCAGCCGCCGCAGCAGCGAAGCCGGCAGCTCACGCGGGTCGCATCCCCACTGCTTGAACGTGTAGTCGCGGAAAAACGCCTCGTACAGGTCGCGCCCGACGAACTTGAGCGCCTGCTCCTCGAAATTGGCGGGCTCGCCAATGCTGGCGTCGGCCTGCGCCGAGATGAAAGCCCGCGCCTCGGCAGGTGTGAACGTCTTGCCAAAAAACTGGTTGATGGTGTGCAGGTTGACCGGCAGACTGAAGACGCCGCTGCCGGTGTCCGCCTTCACCCGGTTGACAAAAGGCATCCACTCGCCGAAACGCTGCACGTACGCCTGCACCTCCGCATTGGCCGTATGGAAGATGTGCGGCCCGTAGGTGTGCACCAGCACGCCGGTCGCGCCATCGCGCTGCGTATGGCAGTTGCCGCCGATGTGGTCGCGTGAATCGATCACCTGCACCGCATGGCCGGCCGTGGCCAGCTCGCGCGCGAGCACGGCCCCGCTGAAGCCTGCGCCCACCACCAGCAGCGGCTTCATGCGGCTGCGCCCGGCGGGTCCGGTGGCTTGACCGGATGGTAGAGGCGGCCGCGCAGCACCCAACTGGCCCAGCCGGGAAGACGGCGGGGCTCTTCCATCACCGGGCGGTAGCGAACCGTGCCACCGTCCATCAGGCTGCCCGCTGGGTCGTCCACACTCGTGTAGAAACGGTTTCTGAAACCCGCCGGCACAAACGGTCCCGTGCCGCCCACATCGGCAATGCGCAGACCGCGCAGGTGCAGCAGCGTGGGAATCAGGCCTTCGAGAAAACCGTTCCAGCCCTGTGCCACCGCGTCGCGCAGGCACACCATTCCGCGCCGGGACATCCGCGTTACGGGTAGGAAGCCGCGCAGACACTGCTCAGGCGACACCGGGCCATCCGGCGCATGGATCTCGTTCCACCAGTACCAGTGAGGCTCCTGCGAGCGGCGGCGAAGGTGGGTACACAACAGATCCCAGGGCTGATCCCGGAAGGCGTCAAACAGCTGCGCCCACGGGCCGCTGTAGCGCACGTCGTATTCGATGAACCAGTAGGCGTCGAAGTCCGGATGCGCGTCAAAGAAGTCCAGCCACGCCAGGTGCACGTTGCGCAGGATGCCGGTCTCCAGAACGCGCACAGCCCGGCTGCAGGCGTGGGCGGTGTCAAAGGTCTGCACAAAGCCATCCAGGCTGGCCGGCGCAGCGGCACTGCCGTCACTCAGGACAAATGCCTGGTCGCCCGGCCTCAGACCTGCCCGCATGCGCGCGAACTCCCCGAGGATGGGCTCCTCGAAGCGGTGGGTCATCAGGACAACGGCGGTGCGCACCCGACCGGCCCGAGATCGCTCAGACGGTCCACTTCTCCATCAGTTTTTCGGGACTGAGGCTGTCGTAGCCCTCAAACGGCTGGTGGATCCAGGGGTTGGTGGGCAGGTACTCGATCGAGTAGTCGGGCGTAAAGCTGGACACGCCCTTGGTCCAGATCACGGCGCTGCGAAGCTCCGTGATCGGGGCGTAGTTGTTCTTGAGCAGGCTGATGACGGCCTTGAGCGTGTGGCCGGAGTCCGCCAGGTCGTCCACCAGAAGCACCTTGCCGGCGATTTCGCCCTTGGGTGTGGTGATGAAGCGCGCGATGTCCAGGTGACCCTGCACCGTGCCGGCGTCGGCGCGGTAGGAGCTGGTGGACATGATGGCCAGCGGCTTGTCAAAGATCCGGCTGAGGATGTCACCGGGGCGCATGCCGCCGCGGGCAAGGCACAGGATGGTGTCGAACTCCCAGCCGGACTGGTGGATCTTCAGCGCAAGCTTTTCGATGAGGTTGTGGTACTCGTCGTAGCTCACGTAGAGGTGTTTGCCGTCTTCGGTCAACATCGGGTTGCTCCTGTTTTGATAGCGGGTCGTTAAGTACTGGCGGGGGCTGGAGGCCGATTTGGCCTTCAAGACGGCAGGTAGGGATGCCGCATCATGATGGTGTGGTCGCGGTCCGGGCTGGTGGACACGATGTCCACCGGCACGCCGGTGACCTGCTCGATGCGCTGCAGGTACAGGCGCGCATTGACCGGCAATTGGTCAAACTGTGTCACGCCCACGGTGGATTCGCTCCAGCCGGGCAGCGTCTCGTACACCGGCACGCATCGTGCAATGTCGTCCGCGCCCATGGGCAGGATGTCGGTCAGGCCGCCATCGAGCTGGTACCCGGTGCACAGCTTGAGCTCTTTCAGGCCGTCCAGCACGTCCAGCTTGGTGATGCACAGGCCCGACAGGCCATTGACCTGGGCGCTGCGCTTGAGCAGCGCGGCGTCGAACCAGCCGCAACGCCGGCTGCGACCGGTGGTCACGCCCTTCTCGGCGCCCACGGTGGACAGGTGGTAGCCCACAGTGCCCGGCGTGGCCCAGTCCAGCTCGGTGGGAAAAGGGCCACCGCCCACGCGCGTGCAGTACGCCTTGGTGATGCCCAGGATGTAGTGCAACATGCCCGGCCCGACACCGGCGCCAGCGGCCGCATTGCCGGCCACACAGTTGCTGGAAGTGACATAGGGGTAGGTGCCGTGGTCCACGTCCAGCAGCGTGCCCTGGGCGCCCTCGAACAGCAGGTTGGCGCCGTTGCGGTGCGCCTCGTTGAGCTCGCGCGAGACGTCGGCCATCAGCGGCTTGAGCAGTTCGGCGTGCTTCATGGCTTCGGCGTAGACGCTGTCGAAGTCCACCGGCGGCGCGTTCAGGTAGGTGGTGAGCACATGGTTGTGCAGCGCCAGCACTTCGCGCAGCTTGGCGGCAAAGCGGTCGGGGTGCTTCAAGTCCTGCACACGCAGCGCCCTGCGGGCGATCTTGTCCTCGTAGGCAGGGCCGATGCCGCGCCCGGTCGTGCCGATTTTCTCCGTGCCGCCCTGCTCCCGCAGCGTCTCGCGCGCAACGTCCAGCGCCGCGTGGAACGGCAGGATCAGCGGACAGGCCTCGCTGATGCGCAGGCGCGAGCGCACCTCCACGCCGGCCCGCTCCAGCCCCTCGATTTCCTCGAACAGCTTGGCGGCCGACAGGACGACGCCGTTGCCGATGTAGCACTTGACGCCGGGACGCATGATGCCGCTGGGGATCAGGTGCAGCGCGGTCTTGACGCCGTTGATCACCAGGGTGTGGCCGGCGTTGTGGCCGCCCTGGAACCGCACCACCCCCTGCGCCATTTCGGTCAGCCAGTCCACCAGCTTGCCCTTGCCCTCGTCGCCCCACTGGGTACCGACGACCACCACATTGCGTCCCGTTGTCTTGGTCATGAAGCTTTCAATCCAGAAATCGTTCAGATGCTCTTGACGACCCATTGCCCGGCGGCCTGAACCAGCTCGCGGTCGCAATGGAATTCGTCGATCTCGCTCTCATGGCCCGGCAACACGCAAACCACCGTCTCACCGCGCCCGCGCAGCGACGCGATCGCCTCGCGCAACCCGGCGGCGGCGCCCCCGTCCCAGGGCGCACGGATGGCGGCGCGTGGCGCGCGCTTCGCGGCCACACCCACCAGTTCCTTGAGGTCCAGGCTGAAACCCACCGCGGGGCGGTTGCGCCCGAACACCGCGCCCACTTCGTCGTATCGGCCACCGCGCACCAGCGCGTCGCTGGCGCCCGCGACATAGGCGCCAAAGCGCATGCCGCTGTAGTAGGCGTAGCCGCGCAGGTCGGCCAGGTCAAAAATCACCCGCGCCTCACCCAGGTGCCGGGACAACCACTTCAAATTTGATAGCGCCTCAGCAAGCATTGGCGAGGGCGGAAGCACTTTTTCGGCCTCAACCAGCACGGCGGCATCGCCGTACAGCTGCACCAGCGCCAGCAGGCCTTCCCGCGCGGCGGCCGGGAAGCCACGGGTCAGCCCGGCCAGCGCGCTGGAGTCCTTGGCCGCCAGCGCCGCATGCACGCGTGAGAGCTGCGCGGCGTCCGCGACCGCTCCCGCCAGCAAGGCGCGCACGATGCGTGCGTCGGCCAGGTCCACCGTCACATCGCCGGCCTGGGCAGCGCCCAGGCAATCCAGTGCCAGCAACAGCGTCTCCAGGTCGGCCTCCAGGCCGGCGTGACCGAAGATTTCGGCGCCGAACTGCAAAGGGTCGCGCGTGGCATGTGGGCGGTCGGGCCGGGTGTGGAGCACCGGACCGCAGTAGCACAGGCGCGCCACACCGCGGCGGTTCAGCAAGTGGGCATCGATGCGCGCCACCTGGGGCGTGGTGTCTGCCCGTACACCCAGGGTGCGGCCCGACAGCTGGTCCACCAGCTTGAAGGTCTGCAGGTCCAGCGCCTCGCCGGTTCCGGTCAGCAAGGATTCCAGGTGCTCCAGCAGCGGGGGCATCACCAGCTCGTAGCCATAGCCCCGCGCGGTGTCCAGCAGGTCCCGGCGCAGCTCTTCGATGTGGCGGGCCTCTGCGGGCAGGACATCGGCAATGTGATCCGGCAGGACCCAGGCGGACATGATTTCGGGGGGCTGTTAAAAACGCGATTTTACCGGTCGCACAGACCGGCTTTGCTGACACCGCGCCGAAGCGGGCGACTCAGGCCAGAACCAGCAGCAGCACAAGTCCGGCAGCAATGCTGGCCAGGCCGAAGAAGCGGATCTGCCCGTCGTGCAGCGCGAGCACCTGCTGGAACATGCGCCGCCAGGCGGAGGGCGACAGAAAGGGCAGCAGCCCCTCGATCACCAGCACCAGGGCCAGCGCCGTCCAGAACGTGCCGGCGTCCAAACTACTTCTTGGGTGCTGCCGCCGGTGCGCCGGCCTGACCGCCGCGGAAGACGCGGAAGAACTCGTTGGAGGACGGGTCCATCACCACCACATCACTCTTCCTGCTGAAGCTGCTCTTGTAGGCTTCAAGGCTGCGGTAGAACTGCGCGAACTGGGCGTCACGCCCGAAAGCGTCGGCATAGATGCGTGCGGCTTCGGCGTCTCCCTCACCCTTGATCTTCTGGGCGTCGCGGTACGCGTTGGCCACGGCAACTTCACGCTGGCGGTCGGCATCGGCGCGGATCTTTTCACCTTCGGCGGCACCGGTTGAGCGCAGCTCATTGGCCACACGCTTGCGTTCGGCCTCCATGCGACGGTAGACGGACTCGGTGATGGTCTCCACATAGTCCACCCGGGTGATGCGGACATCCACCACGTCCACGCCCCAGGGCTTGGCGCCCTTGACGGCCTCCAGCACCTCGCGCTTGACGTCGGCCATCAGCTGCTCGCGCTTGAGCGAGAGCAGATCCTTGACGGTGCGCTTGTTGATCTCTTCCTGGAACGCGTTGCGCACGACCCGGTTGAGCTGGTTGGCGCCGGCCGTCTCGTCCAGGCCGACATTGCGGATGTACTGGCTGGGTTCGGTGACGCGCCAGCGCACGTACCAGTCGATCACCACGCGCTGCTTCTCTGCGGTCAGCATGGGTTCGGCGTCGACGCTGTCCAGCGTGAGCAGCCGCTTGTCGATGTAGCTGACGTTCTGGAACGGCGGGGGAAGCTTGAAATTGAGCCCTGGCTCGGTGATCACTTCCTTGATCTGGCCCAGGGCGTACACGATCCCGAACTGGCGCTGATCCACGACAAAAAGCGTGGAGCTGAGCAGCGCGAGCGCCACCAGCAGGGTCGAGGCAATAAATCCGATTCTGTTCATGGTGTTCTCCTGACCGGCCTAGCGGCCATCCCGGTCGCGGGTACGGCCGCCGTCGCGGGCGCGCGGGTCCAGCGTCGAACCACCTGCTGCGGGCGCCGGCGCGGCGGTCCCGCCAGCAGCCGACGGCAAGGAAGAGGCATCGGGCACGGCAGGCGCCTGCGCAGCCATCTGCATGATCTTGTCCAGCGGCAGATACAGCAGGTTGGAGCCCTTGCTCGAATCCACCAGCACCTTGGTCACGTTGCCGTAGATCTGCTGCATGGTCTCGAGGTACATGCGGTCGCGCGTCACCTGGGGGGCTTTCTGGTATTCCGTCAGCACGGCCCGGAAGCGGCCGGCGTCACCCTGGGCCTGCGCCACGATGCGGGACTTGTAGCCCTGGGACTCTTCCTTCAGGCGCGAGGCCGTACCCACGGCACGCGGGATCACGTCGTTGGCATAGGCCTGGGCCTCGTTCTTGGCGCGCTCGCGCTCCTGACCGGCCTTGAGCACATCGTCAAAGGCGGCCTGCACCTGCTCGGGCGGGCGCACGCCGCTTTGCTGCAGGTTGATGCCCACGACCTCAATGCCAACCTTGTAGCGGTCCAGGATGGTCTGCGTCAGGGCCCGCACGCGGGGGGCAATCTGGTCGCGCTCTTCGGCCAGCGCCGAATCCATCTTCATCTTGCCGACCACTTCCCGCACGGCCGTCTCGGCCGCCTGCACCACGGCGTTTGCCGGGTCCTTGCTCTCGAACAGGTAGGCACGTGCGTCATTCAGCCGGTACTGCACGGCGAACTTGATCTCCACGATGTTCTCGTCTTCCGTGAGCATCGCCGAGTCGCGCAGGCCTGTGGCCTTGATGACGGTGTCGCGGCCGACATCCACCGAGCGGATCTGCGTGACCACCACCAGTTCGTGACGCTGCACCGGATACGGCAAGCGCCAGTTGAAACCGGCACCGACGGTCGACTTGTATTTGCCGAACTGGGTGATCACGGCCTGCTGGCCTTCCTGGACAATGAAGAAACCGGTGCCGAGCCAGATCAGCACGACCACAGCGGCCACCAGCCCAACGCCGATGCCTGCGTTTTTCATGTCGGGTTGCAGGCCGCCACCGCCGGTGCCGCCACCAGAGCCACGGCGCCCGCCGCCGAAAAGGCCCCCGAGCTTGCGGTTGAAGTCCCGCCACAACTCATCCAGATCGGGAGGTCCCTGATTGGGGCCCCGATTGTTGGGGGGGCGCTGGTCGCCCTCCGGACGCGACTCGTCTGAGCCCTTGCCCTCACCCCGGCCCCAGCGCGGGTCGTTGAGGTTGAACATGCCCCCCAGGCGGCGGCCGGCGGCGGCCCATCGCCCTGCGAACGGATTCAGATTCATGCGCTTCGGTCTCTTTCTGTCTAGGAAATGCAATGCGTGGCCCAAACCGGATTGTGCCCAATCACGGGGCGGCACCCGCCAATTCAGCTGCGGGATCCGGGGTCATTTGCCGACCCACCCTCAACGCCAGCGTCTGACGCAGTTCGGCAAGGCCTTCGCCGGTCCGTGCACTGACAAAGTGCCGTTGCACCGGTTGGCCGTCAATTTCCTGCATGTCCGCCAGATGCAGCGGCCGTGCCGTGTTTTCAAGGGCGTCCAGCTTGTTGAACACCAGAATCTGCGCAACCTCCCCCGCGCCGATCTCAGCCAGCACTCGCCGGACTTCATCCATTTGTTCATGGCACTCGGGACTGGACGCATCCACCACATGCAGCAGAAGGTCGGCGCCCGCGGCTTCCTGCAGCGTGGCTGCAAAAGCATCGATGAGCCCGTGAGGCAAATCCCGGATGAAGCCCACGGTGTCCGAGAGCGAGACCGATCGGCCCGCCTCGCCCAGGTAGAGCTGTCGTGTCGTGGTGTCCAGCGTGGCGAACAGCTGGTCGGCCGCATAGGCACGGGCCTTGACCAGAGCGTTGAACAGCGTGGATTTGCCCGCATTGGTGTACCCGACCAGCGAGATGGTGAATGTCTCGCGCCGGTCGCGCTGGCGCCGCTGCGTCTGGCGCTGCCGCTTGAGCTTGACCAATCGCTCCTTGGTGCGTTTGATCGCCTCGCCGATCATCCGGCGGTCCAGTTCAATCTGCTTTTCGCCGGGGCCGCCGCGCACGCCCGCGCCACCTGTCTGGCGCTCCAGATGCGACCAGCGGCGGACCAGCCGCGTGCTGACGTATTGCAGCCTGGCAAGTTCGACCTGGAGCTTGCCCTCGTGACTGCGCGCACGCTGGGCAAAGATCTCCAGGATGATCAGCGTCCGGTCGTTGACCGGAAGGCCCAGGTGGCGCTCCAGGTTGCGCTGTTGTGCAGGACTGAGGGCCTGGTCAAACAGGATCTCGGTGGCCCCGGTCTCCTCGGCCAGCGCCTTGATTTCATCGGCCTTGCCGCTGCCCACGAACAGCGCTGCATCCGGAGCGCGGCGGCGGCAGGTGACACGGGCAACCGGTGTCAGTCCGGCGGTTTCGGCCAGAAGCCCCAGTTCCTGCAGCCCCGCGTCGAAATTTGGCAGGCCGAAATCCACGCCAACCAGGAGCGCCGGCACCTTGCCGGTGGCGACTGCGTGCCCGGTTTGCAAATCAGGAGTTCCGCAGGCCGGTGGCCCGGCCTGCTGCAGGCGCAGGCATCAGGCCTCGCCGCCCTCGGCCGCCGGTTCGGCGGCGTGGAAGTTGACAGCCCGCCCGGGGACGATGGTGGAAATGGCGTGCTTATAGACCATTTGCGTTACTGTGTTTCGCAAAAGCACGACGTACTGATCAAAAGACTCGATCTGCCCCTGCAGCTTGATGCCATTGACGAGATAGATCGAAACCGGAACATGCTCACGACGGAGCTGGTTCAGGAAGGGATCCTGCAGGAGTTGGCCTTTGTTGCTCACGATATTCTCCGTGTTCAGTGGACGATGGAATCGGGACCATACCACAGCAGGGCCGCGCCATGCGGCCTAGGGCGATTCCTTGTCCGCGTAAGGGTTGTGCGACGTCTTCATTTCGATGCGCAACGGCGTGCCGGCCAACCGGAATTCCTTGCGAAAGCGCCCTTCCAGAAACCGCTTGTAGGCGTCGGTGACATGCTCCAGCGAATTGCCGTGAACAACGATCACGGGCGGGTTCATGCCACCCTGATGGGCGTAACGCAACTTGGGCCGGAACATGCCTGCGCGTTTGGGCGACTGGAACTGCACAGCCTCAAGCAGCAGGCGTGTCAACACCGGCGTGGGCATCTTGCACATCGCCGCCGCATGGGCCTCGGCAATGGATTTCCACAAGGGTGTGAGGCCCTGGCGACGGATGGCCGAGATGAAATGCAGGTTGGCAAACTTCAGGAACGGCAGGCGCGTCTCGATGGAGCGCTGCACCAGTTCACGCTGATACTCGTCGACCGCATCCCACTTGTTGACCGCCAGCACCACGGCGCGCCCGCTCTCCAGCACGAACCCGGCAATGTGGGCGTCCTGGTCGGTCACCCCCTGGGTGGCGTCCAGCAGGAGCAACACCACGTTGGCCGACTCGATGGCCTGCAGCGTCTTGACCACCGAGAACTTCTCGATCGCCTCGAAGACCTTGCCCTTGCGGCGCAAGCCCGCCGTGTCGATGAGTTCGAAGCGCTGGCCGCCGCGCTCAAAGGGCACACTGATCGCGTCGCGCGTGGTACCCGGCAGGTCAAACGCCACCAGGCGCTCCTCACCCAGCCAGGTGTTGATGAGGGTGGATTTGCCGACATTGGGGCGTCCGGCCACAGCGAGCTTGATGACGCCGGTGTCGGCGTCCTGCGCGGCGTCTTCCTGGGGATCGGGCAGGTTCAGCGGCGCCAGCGCCTGTTCGACGAGACTGCGGATGCCCTGGCCGTGGGCGGCCGACACCGGCAACACCTCGCCCAGACCCAGTTCGAAGAACTCGGAGAGTTGCACCCCCTCCTGCATGCCCTCGGCCTTGTTGGCGGCCAGCACCACATGCTTGCCCAGCCGGCGCAGGTAGTTGGCGATGTCGTGGTCCTGAGAGGACACCCCGGCACGGGCATCGACCACAAATACCACGGCATCGGCTTCCGCAACGGCCTGGCGGGTCTGCTTGGCCATCTCGCGGTAAATGCCGCTGGAGGCGTCAGGCTCAAAGCCGCCGGTGTCAATGGCAATGAATTCGTGCGCACCCTGGCGGCCGGTGCCGTAGTGGCGGTCGCGCGTCAGCCCTGCGTAGTCCGCAACGATCGCATCACGCGAGCGCGTCAGGCGGTTGAACAACGTGGACTTGCCCACGTTGGGTCGGCCCACCAGGGCCAGCACGGGCTTCATCGGGCCATCCCATTACTGGGGCTGGAAGCCCAGCACCGCGCCATTGCGGGTGACGACCACGAGGGTGTCTCCAGCCAGCACCGGAGTGGCGGCAAGGCCCGAGCCATCCGTCGAAACCCGTCCCATCAGGGCGCCATTTCCCGTGGACAGGAAGTGCACGAAGCCGGCGCTGTCGCCCACCGCAAGGGCATTGCCCAGCGTGACCGGGCCGCTGAGGCCCCGGTACATGAGGCGTTCGGACGTCCAGGCGCGCTGGCCGTTGGCACGGCGCCAAGCAATCACTTTTCCGTCAGACTCGGTGCCATACACCTGCAGGTCGTCGCTTGAGACACCCTGAGCGCCGTTGGCCGCCTGGGTCCACAGCAAGGCGCCGCGCGCCGCATTGACGCAACCCACGCTCGCCTGGAAGGCTCGCGCGCAAACCACGTCGCCCTGGCGGTCGGCACGACCCACCAGATCGACCAGGCGCTCCACGTCGTTGACCCCACGGGGTGACGCCAACGGCGCTTCCCAGCGAACACTGCCATTGGAGGGGTTGAGTCCGACCAGCCGGCCGGCCAGGCCGACCACCAGCGTATCGCCCACCGCGAGGATCACACCGGACTGGCGCAACACCAGCGGCTCGCCAGGTCGTTTCTGCGTCCACAGCAGACGTCCGGTCTGGCCGTCCCAGGCCGTCACGGCCCGATCTGCGCCCAACACGAACACCCGGCCACCCGCCACCAGAGGGGCGGTGTAGGCCTGGGCGGGCAGGCGCTGGCGCCACAGTTCACGCCCACCGTCCAGGGTGACCAGATCGTTGCCGCGATTCACCACGGCAGCCAGACGGCCATCGCCACCCGCGCCCGTTGCCGCAGGCCCGCCGGCGGAGCCGCGCCAGATTTCGCGGCCGGTGCGGGCATCGATTGCCATCACGGTACCGTCTGATGCCGTCACGTGCACGGTTCCCGCGTGGACACCGACTTCCAGGGGTTGCTCGATTCGGCCCACCGACGTGCTCCAGGCAAGGCGCGGCGCCATCAGCGGCGCATCACTGGAGAGCTCTGCGGGCTTGGGGCGCTCGGGTGCGCTCGAACAGGCAGACAAGTTCGCTATCAAAACAATAGCGGCAGAGCAAGCAAGGACGGGGGCCAGAGCCCGATTTTTCATGTATTTCATGGCTTGGCCTCGTTGGCAGCAGCGGCTGGGGGCGTCGCGGGGTCCGTGCCCAGGGCGTTGAGCTTGACTTCGACCATCCGCCGGTAGTCCGTGCGCTCGTCCAGCCCCTTGTAGGCTTTGAGGTATTCGGCACGGGCTTCGACCTTTTTGCCCTTGCCCAGCAGGATATCGCCTCGGCGGTCTGCTGCCAGCGCGGCAAATTCGCCGGGGAAGGTGCCTTCAAGTTGCGCAATCGCTTCGTCGTGCTTGCCCGCATCCATCAGCAACCCCGCCAGACGAAGGCGCGCAACAGCCCGATAGCCGTCGTCGGGGGCTTTTTCTGCCACCCATGTCAAAGCTGCCCGGGCGGCATCGGCGTTTCCCTTTTCCTGAAACACCTTGGCTGCCAGCAATGCCGCCTGCTGCGCGTACACGGTGCCACCGTAGCGATCCTTCATGTCGGCCAGGGCGCGATCCAGCTTGGCCAGTTCACCGGAACGGGCCGCCCGCTCGACTTCGTCGTGCATCACGGCGGCCTGGGTCGCCTGGCTGCGCTGCCAGAACTGATACCCGTTCCACGCTGCGATGCCGCCGAACACGGCGATCAGCACCCAGGTGATGAGGTTGCCGTACTGCTTCCAGAAGTGCTTGAGCTGGTCGAGCTGTTCCTGTTCTTCGAGATCAAGGTGTTTTGCCATGGGGTGCTTCGGTTCAAGCCTTTGATTGTAGGGTGACGGCCCAGTCACGCGCCGTGGCGAGCCCGCGGCGCACCTGTTCGCCTGCGCCGTCGCGCAGCGATTTGACCGTGACCTCGCCCTGGGCCAGCTCGTCGGCACCAAAAATCAATGCAAAACGCGCCCCGCTGGCGTCGGCCTTCTTGAACTGCGACTTCATGCTTCCCATGCCTTCGGCCGTGGCGCAATGCATCTGCACGCTGACGCCGGCGGCCCGCAGCGTTTGCAGTGTGCGCATCACTTGGGGCATGGCTGCGGCGTCCGGCACCACCGCATAGGCGTCAAGTGCTGCGGGAGGCACCGCAACTTCCTGTTCCTTGAGCAGTTCCAGCACCCGCTCCACCCCCAGGGCCCAGCCTACGGCAGGCGCGGCCTTGCCGCCAACCTGCTCGATCAGGTAGTCGTAACGCCCGCCAGCGCAGATCGTGCCCTGCGCCCCCAGGCTCTCGGTGATGAATTCGAACACCGAGAGGTTGTAATAGTCCATGCCACGCACCAGCCTCGGGTTGATGCGGTAGGCCACACCGTTGGCGTCCAGCATGGCCTTGAGGCCCTCGAAGTGCGCCAGGGACGCTTCGCCCAGGAAGTCGATGAGCTTGGGCGCAGCTTCCACCACTGGCTGCATCGCCGGGTTCTTGCTGTCCAGGATGCGCAACGGGTTGCTGTGCAGCCGTCGCCTGGCGTCTTCGTCCAGCTTGTCGGCATGCGCTTCAAGGTGGGCAATCAGCCGCGCCCGATGCTGCTTGCGCTCTTCGGGCTGGCCCAGGCTGTTGATCTCCAGCCGAACGTCGGTAAGCCCCAGTTCTTTCCAGAGCGCATGCGCCAGCAGGATGATTTCGGCGTCCACATCGGGACCGACAAAACCCAGCGCCTCCGCGCCAATCTGGTGGAACTGCCGGTAGCGCCCGCGCTGGGGCCGCTCATGACGGAACATCGGGCCCATGTAGTACAGGCGTTTGCCACCGTCGTAGAGCATGGAATGCTCGGCCACGGCCCGCACCACGCCGGCGGTGTTCTCGGGGCGCAAGGTCAGGTGTTCGCCATTGAGCTTGTCCTCAAAGGAGTACATCTCCTTTTCGACAATATCGGTCACTTCGCCCAGACCGCGCACGAACAGCGGCGTCGACTCCACGATGGGCGTTCGAATGTTCCGGTAGGCATGGCGCGCCATCAGGCTGCGGACCTTGTCTTCCAGCCACTCCCAGCGCGCCGATTCGGGCGGCAATATGTCGTTCATGCCTTTGACGGCACTCAGTTTTTCAGCCATGGGTTTGTTCAGGCGGGTTCGGTCACGTCGGCGCGACCGAAGCGCTTTTCAATGTAGTTTTCGACAATCTGGTGGAACTCGGTGGCGATGTTCTCGCCACGCAAGGTCAACGCCTTCTCACCGTCGATGAAGACCGGCGCCGCCGGTGCCTCGCCCGTGCCCGGCAAGCTGATGCCGATGTCGGCATGCTTGCTCTCTCCGGGGCCGTTGACGATGCAGCCCATGACTGCCACCTTCAACTTCTCGACACCCGGGTATTTATTGCGCCACACAGGCATCTGCTCGCGAAGGAAGTCGTCAATCTGCTTGGCCAGTTCCTGGAATGTGGTGCTGGTCGTGCGGCCGCAACCGGGACAGGCTGTCACGCTGGGCACGAAGCTGCGCAGACCCAGGGCCTGCAGGATTTCCGAGGCGATCAGCACCTCCTGGGTGCGGGACTCCCCCGGCTGCGGCGTGAGCGAGACTCGGATGGTGTCGCCAATGCCTTCCTGCAACAGGATGCCCAGCGCCACGGCCGACGCAGCCGTTCCCTTGGTGCCCATGCCGGCTTCAGTCAGGCCAAGGTGCAGTGCATGGTCGCTGCGCCTGGCGAGTTCGCGGTACACCGAAATCAGGTCCTGCACGCCACTGACCTTGCAGCTGAGAATGATCTGGTCGCCGTTCATGCCCATGGACTCCGCCAATCTGGCGGAATCGATGGCCGACGTGACAAGCGCTTCGTACATCACCGACCTCGCATCCCAGGGCTCGGGACGCGCGCTGTTGATGTCCATCAGGTTGGCCAGAAGTTCCTGATCCAGGCTGCCCCAGTTCACCCCGATGCGAACGGGCTTGTTCCAGCGCATGGCAGCCTCGATCATCTGCCCGAACTGCCGGTCGTGCTTGTCACCCTTGCCCACATTGCCGGGGTTGATGCGGTACTTGGACAAGGCTTCGGCGCACGCAGGCACTTCGGTGAGCAGGCGGTGGCCGTTGTAATGGAAGTCGCCAATCAGCGGCACGTCCATGCCCATGCGGTCGAGTTGCTCGCGGATATAAGGCACTTGCTGCGCAGCCTCTGGCGTGTTCACCGTGATCCGGACCATCTCCGAACCCGCGATGGCCAGTTCCTTGACCTGGATGGCGGTGCCTATGGCGTCCAACGTGTCGGTATTGGTCATGGACTGCACACGAACGGGAGCGTCACCACCTACCGTCACGACGCGCGAACCCCAGACGATGCGCGCCTGGCGCGAACGGCGCGGCAGGGGAGCCGCAGCTTCAATGGGCAGGCAGACAATGGAATCGGCCACGGCTACCGTACCTCGAAACGTGCGACGTTCTCGCGCGCATGGACGAGGATGTCCAGCGGCTTGCCACGTACCTGCACAGTGGTGGCGTCGGCACGCCCAACCACCACGCTCAGGGGCAACATGCCCGACGCGCCGGCCACCTCCCCTGCGCCCAACATACGCCGCAACGTCACCTGGCCGCTGGAATCGGTCACCTCGATCCAGGACGACGACTTGGTACGGAACACGACGATTCCGGTCACTGCCTCGGCACCAGAAAGCGCCGCAGGCACGGCAGCGGCAGGGCTCACGACCAGCGTCGGGCTGGCAACGCTGGGGGTGGAAAGCACGGCGGAGACCACCACGCTGGTACTTGCCTCATCGGCAGGTCGGCCGACACTGGAAGCCGCAGCAGCTGACGGGGCGGTCGAACCCGCGGACTCCGCGGCAACAGCTGGCTTGCCTGAGTCTGTGGCGGACGCAGGTGCAACAGCCGTTGGCGAGGGAGAGGCCTCGCGCTGGACATCCGGAAAAAATATCAGGACCAGGGCGCCCAGCAGGAAGGCCAGGACCGACAAGACGGCCGGACGCGACAACTGCTCCCACAACGAAGGGCCAGGACCATCGCCAGGCGCACGAAACGGTGCATTGATGCCGCCTCGATGGGCATCAAGCCGGGGAGCCGGGTTTTGCGGCAACAGTTGGAGCACGGGAGCCGGATCCATCTTGAGCGATCGGCAAACACTGGAGGCCAAGGCGCGGACGAACACGGCGTCACCGAGCTGATCCAGCCGGTCGGCCTCCAGGGCTTCGAGCTTTCGCACGGGGACCTTGAGGGAAACTGCGAGCGCCGCAATGTGCAAACCGGTTCCCTCTCGCGCCCGTCTCAGGATCGCACCGGCCGTCTCAGGCACGGGCATAACCCCTTCCTCACTCATCAAACGCCCTCCGGTTCAGCGAGCCAAGCTCCCGTGACTGCGGATAGCGCTTGCGCAGTTGATCAGCCAGTTGTTCGAACGCGGCCGTATTGCCAAGCCGGTTTTCAACCTTGACGCCCAGCCAGAGCGTCTGGGCGTTTGCAAGGTCGCTGTTGTTGATCCGGCGGATGTAGAACTGCGCCCGGGTCACCTCGCCACGCTGGAACAGCAGCGTGGCAAGATTGAACCCGGCAACCGGATTGCTCGCATCCAGTTCGTAGGCACGAAGCAGGCTTTGCTCAGCTTCGTTGCGCTGCCCGGCACGAATCTGGCACATTCCCTGCAGCAGGTAAGTGGTTCCCTTGCGTCCGTACAAAGGATTCGCCAAGGCGCGCTCAAAGTGGGTCGAAGCTTCCGGGAAACGGCGCAGCTCACACAACATCACGCCATAGTTGTGCAGGGTGTCTCCATCGCGGGGATTGATGGACAAAGCGCGCTTGAAGCTGTCCTCGGCCTGGCGTGCATCGCCAAGACGTTGATAGATCAGGCCACGCAGGTTGTATGCATCCGGGAACAGCGGGTCAGCCGAAAGGGACTGCTTGACCTCATCCAGCGCCACCGTGGTTTTTCCCTCGGCGAAGTAGTTGCTGGCGAGTTCCAGCCGGAGGCGGGCCCGTTTGCGGCTTTCGGGCTCGTCGGAGTCCGTCACGATGTCTGTGCCCGCCTGATCCCCGGTTCCGCCCGGTGTGGAGGAACAGCCGCCAGCAAGGGACAGGAAGCACACCAGCAAGACGGAGGCAAGCAGACCCGAGCCCAGGGACCGTCCTACGCCCAAACCCCACCGGTTCCAGTCGATTCGCATGCCTCAGGCCTCCTTTGCAACCACACGGATGCCAGACAATCCCGTCGAACGCTGGCGGGCGATCCGCTCAGCCACCCGCGTGCGGTCAACAACATCACCCGCCAGTTGTCCGCAAGCAGCGTCTATGTCGTCACCACGGGTCTTGCGAACAGTGGTGACGATACCAGCATCCTGCAAGATCCGGGCGAAATCCGCCACATTTGCAGGGGAAGACCGCTTCAGGCCGGAAACGGGAAAGGGGTTGAACGGAATCAGGTTGATCTTGCAGGACAGTCCACGATGTCCGTGGCCGCGCACCATTGCCACCAGTTCGCGCGCCTGTTCCGACTGGTCATTCACGCCGTCCAGCATGCAGTACTCCAGGGTAATGAAGTCGCGTGGCGCATGCGCCAGGTACCGGTCACAGGCGCCGAGCAATTCGGCAAGCGGGTACTTGCGGTTCAGCGGCACCAGGTCGTCGCGAAGGGCATCGTTGGGCGCGTGCAGCGAAACCGCGAGCGCCACCGGGCAGTCCTCGCCGAGCCGGTCCATCATGGGAACCACCCCCGAAGTCGACACAGTGACCCGTCGGCGCGAGAGCCCGTAGCCGTGGTCGTCGAGCATGACGCGCAGGGCGGGAACCAACGCCGAATAGTTCTGCAACGGTTCGCCCATACCCATCATCACCACATTGGAGATGACGCGCTCCTGCGTGCCCATGTGCTGACGGAGTGAATGCTCGGCGAACCACAATTGATAGATGATCTCGCCGGTCGACAGGTTGCGGCTGAATCCCTGGTGCCCGGTGGAGCAGAACCGACACCCGACCGCGCAACCCGCCTGGGAGGATATGCACAGCGTGCCGCGGTCGTCCTCGGGGATGAATACCGTCTCAACCGCGTTGCCGCCGCCTACATCGAACAGCCACTTGATCGTCCCGTCGGCGGAATCGTGACGAGACATGACGGGCAAAGCCACCAGACAGGCGGTGCCCTTGAGTTTTTCGCGCAGCGATTTCGCCAGATCACTCATCTGGTCAAAATCGGTGGCGCCCTTCTGGTGAATCCAGCGAAACAGCTGTGTCGCGCGAAAGCGCTTCTCACCGAGCCGCTCGCAAAAGGCGGCCAAGCCCTCGAGGTCAAAATCGAGAAGGTTGGCCGTCATCGCATGCTTTATCGGGAGTAGACGTTCATTCCGGCGAAGAAGAAGCCGATCTCGATCTGGGCTGTTTCGGGTGCGTCCGAACCGTGCACCGCGTTGGCATCGATGCTGTCCGCGAAATCTGCGCGGATGGTGCCCGCAGCCGCCTTTTTGGGGTCTGTCGCGCCCATGAGATCGCGGTTCTTGAGGATGGCGCCTTCGCCCTCCAGCACCTGGATCATGACCGGACCGGAGATCATGAACTCGACCAGATCCTTGAAGAACGGGCGTTCCTTGTGGACCGCGTAGAACTGCTCTGCCTCACGTCGGGAGAGATGTGCCATCCTGGACGCCACAATCTTCAGTCCGGCAGCCTCGAAACGGGCGTAGATCTGGCCGATCACGTTCTTGGCAACGGCGTCGGGCTTGATGATGGAGAGAGTACGTTCGATAGCCATTTGAATTCCTGAGCGTTTGTTGAATACCCGCAGTCGGGCAAAGCCTTGTATTTTAGCCGTTGCAGTCCGGGCTACTGCTGCGTGGGCCTATCGGCCGCGGCCGGATCGCCTCATGCCGCCACCCGTGGGCCCGGGAGCGCCGCCGCGACGTTGCCCTTGCCCCTGTCGCTGGCGATTGAAGCTGTCCGCACCGATGTAGCCGACTGAGGTTTTCATGGGATCGGGCTGACCACCGGATCCCGCGCGCTCATTGCGATCCTTGCGCCGAGGGTCCTGCCGCTTGTTGCCGAACTCCGCCGGCGGCTGTACCCCGTCGCTGCGCTGACGCTCCTGAGGACCGCGCCCGCCACGATTGCGACCGTCCCGCCGGTTGCCCGGCCCGCGGCCTTCATTGCGCCCACTGTCGGGCTGCCCTGCAAAAGCCCGGTCTGCGGGATTGCGTCCTTGACGATTTCCGTCGGATGCGCCCGCAGCGTGCAACAGGTCACGAATGTCCCGTTCATCCAGCTCCATCCAGCTGCCCCGCTTGAGACCACGGGGCAAGACCATGGCGCCATACCGGATCCGGATCAGGCGACTGACCGCATGCCCGGCAGCCTCGAACAACCGGCGCACTTCTCGATTGCGGCCCTCGGAAATGGTGACCCGATACCAGCAATTGGCACCTTCGCCGCCACCTTCTTCGATCGAACCAAACTGGGCGACGCCATCAGCCAATTCGATGCCTTCCAGCAATCGCTTCTTCTCCTCGGCGCTGAGCGCGCCCAGGACGCGAACCGCATACTCCCTCTCCAGCCCAAAGCGTGGATGCATCAACTTGTTGGCGAGCTCTCCCGAGCTGGTGAACAACAGCAGGCCCTCGGTGTTCAAGTCCAGGCGACCGACCGATTGCCACTTGCCCTGAAACAACCTAGGCAACTTCCGGAACACGGTGGGACGGTTCTGTGGGTCGTCATTCGTCACCACTTCGCCAGTGGGCTTGTGGTACGCAATGACCCGTGCGGGCGGGGGAGCAATGCGAAAGCGGATCGGCTTTCCGTTGACCTTGATCTGGTCGCCAAACTGGATCCGCTGGCCAATGTGGGCCGGCTCATTGTTGACGGAGATCCGACCCTCCAGAATGAGCTGCTCCATCTCCAGGCGCGACCCCAGTCCGGCCTGGGCCAACACCTTGTGCAATTTCGGCGTCTCGGCCTGCGGCGCCAGCACCCGCTTGGGAGGCTGGAGTTCCGCAACTTCTTCGTCCGCATCAAACTGGCCAGAAACCACATCGGCAAACCGCACCACAGAGTCGGCATGGTCAGAGGCGCCGCTCGGTGAATGCGCGTCAGGAGATGCCGCCTGGACGAAGTCCTGCGGCTCCACCGCCGGGATCACCTCCGGGACTGTGCCTTCGGGCGACGGCAATCCACCATCCGCAGTAGGCGTTGTGTTCATGAATGGCCGCCTTGGTACGTCAATTGGGAAACTCCGCCCTCACCCGGATTCATTGCGGCAGGGACAGATTGTCCTTGCGGCTCATCCATGGGCAGCACCGGCTGCCGGTCGCCCGGGTCGGCCTGCAGAACCTCCAACACGCCAGCCTGCTGGGCTGGGTGGTCCAGTTCCGGCAACCGGTCCAGCGACTCGATGCCCAGGTCATCAAGGAACTGGCGGGTTGTGGCATACAGCGCGGGTCGCCCCGCCGTTTCCCGGTGGCCAATCACTTCGACCCAGCCACGGTCCTCCAGCTGCTTGAGAATAAGGGTATTGATCGTGACTCCACGGATGTCTTCCATGTCCCCCCGGGTCACTGGCTGGCGATAGGCAATGATGGCCAGTGTCTCCAGCGTTGCGCGGGTGTACCTGGGCGGCTTCTCCGGATGAAGGCGGTCAAGGTATTCGCGCATGGCAGGCCGACTCTGGAACCGCCATCCGGTGGCCACGCTGACCAGTTCCACGCCCCTTTGCGTCCACTCAGCCTGGATTTCCTCCAGCAACAACCTGATGCTGTCCGCGCCAAGTTCGTCATTGAAGAGCACGCGCAAATCCCGGACCGCCAGCGGCTGCTGGGCGCAGATCAATGCGGTTTCGAGCACACGCCTGGCGTCCGCCGTATTCATGGTTTTGTATTTTCCGGGTCAGGCGCCACTAAGCGCATCGACCTGATGCAAAGCAGGGATTTGGTTTCAGGGGCCGTGGACGCCCCGTTTGCCTGTGAGATCCGCCGTCGCGGACTGGCCGTCGACTCGTCCGACAGGACAGTGCATCTCATTGTATCGCAGCCCCCACAGTTGCAGTGCCGATCGCAAATCTTCCGGCAAGGGAGCGTGAAATTCCACCGGATCCCGGGTGACGGGGTGCCTGAACGCCAGCCGGAAGGCATGGAGAGCCTGGCGCTGGAGGCCCGCGGCAGGGGCGCCGCCGTATACAGCGTCCGCCACCAGTGGATGTCCGATGGACGACAGATGAACGCGGATCTGGTGCGTTCGTCCCGTGCGCAAAGTGCACAGCACCCAGCATCCTTGCTCCGCATTTTGTAGCAATTCAATCAACGTGGATGCGGGCTTGCCGCCATTTTTGTCCAAATCAACGGCAGCCATCCTCAGCCTGTTGCGGGGATCGCGGCCGATGGGCGCATGCACCTCGCGCGCCGCCGGGCCATGCCAGGCCCTGTGGGCCAGGGCCACGTACTGTCGGTGCACTTCCCTGGCCGAAATCATTCGCACCAGGGCTTCCATCGCAAGGCGGGACCGCGCAACGACCATCAGGCCACTGGTGTCCTTGTCAAGCCTGTGCACGATTCCAGCCCGGGGAAGGTCGTGGCATGCCGGATCGCGGGCAAGCAAACCGTTCAGCAGGGTGCCGCTCCAGTTTCCGGGTGCTGGATGAACCACCAGGCCGGCGGGCTTGTTGATCACCACCAGGTGATCGTCTTCAAACACGATATCCAGTCGCATCGCCTCCGGCTGGAACGCCCTGCTTTGTGGCGTAGGGCGCAACTCGATTGTTCCCACGTCCCCCGCACGAATTTTTGCCGAGGGCTTCCTCACGGTCATGCCACCCACACGCACCGCACCAGCCGAGACCAACTGGCTCAGGTAACTGCGGGAAAACTCTGGCACCTGCTCCACCAGAACCCGGTCCAGCCGCGCGCCGTGCAGAACGTCGCTGCACTGCCAGGCCCGATATTCGGCCGGCACGTGCAGATCCTCGTCTTCGTCCGAGTCGGGTGATTCAGGTCCCTGCTGAGGGCCCGCCGATATAATCAATTTGCCCCCCGCAATCAACAGAAAGCCGCCATAGATGCCGCGAGCCAAATTATCGGCCCTCCCCGCTGTCGCCCTGGCCACAGCCGCCCTGCTGCTTGCGGCATGCTCGTCAACTCCGGAAGACAAGACTGCCGGATGGAGCCCCAACCGGATCTATTCGGAAGCGAAGGATGAGCTGGGTTCCGGCAATTTTGACAAAGCCATCGGCTTGTTTGAGAAGCTGGAAGGGCGGGCGGCAGGAACGCCATTGGCCCAGCAAGCTCAGCTTGAGAAAGCCTACGCCCAATTCAAGGCCGGTGAACCAGCACAGGCAACTGCCACGCTGGACAGGTTCATGAAGCTGCACCCGGCGAGCCCGGCAATTGACTATGCCCTCTACCTCAAAGGCGTGGTGAACTTCAATGACGACTTGGGTCTCCTGGGCTGGCTGGCGAAGCAGGATCTATCGGAGCGGGACCAAAAGGCCGCCAAGGAGTCCTTCGAATCCTTCAAGGAACTCGTGGCGCGGTTTCCTGACTCACGCTACGCACCGGACTCCCGAGCCCGCATGACGTACATCGTGAATTCCCTTGCGCAGTACGAAGTCCATGTGGCGCGCTATTACTACTCGCGGGGCGCGTATGTCGCAGCCATAAATCGCGCGCAGGTTGCGATTGCCGATTTTCGTGACGTACCTGCACTCGAGGAGGCAACTTACATCCTGTTCAAGTCGTACGACGCACTCGGCATGGATGCCCTGCGGGACGACGCAAGGCGGATTCTGGACAAGACCTACCCGCAAAGCGAATACCTGACGCGAGGCTTCAAGGCCAATCAGGATCCGTGGTGGAAGCTCTGGTAAGCGCCTGCAGCGCTCCTTCAAACTGTTCACGGGTGCGTAAGCGCCGCATCGGCGGCAATGCAGCGAGCAGACGTCGGCCATAGCCCATTTGCCCCAGACGTGTATCGCACACGACCAGTACGCCACGATCGGACTCCCGTCGTATCAGTCGTCCCGCTCCCTGCTTGAGCGTGACCGCAGCCTCGGCCAGAAAGTAGTCATTGAAGGGACTTCGGCCGTTGGCCTCGAGCCGTTGGGCCCTTGCCTCTACCAGGGGATCGTTCGGTGGGGGGAAAGGCAACTTGTCGATCACGACGAGTTGCAGGGCGTCACCGGGGACATCGATTCCTTCCCAAAACGAGGCGGACGCGACCAGGACGCACCCCGGGCGACCATGCCCGGCACCTTCCCGGAAACGCTCGATCAGTTCCCGCTTCGGAGCCTGGCCCTGGACCAGAACCTCCAGTGCGCTGCCTTCTGAAAATCGATGGTTCAAGGCCTCGCCAATCGCCCGCAAGGCGCGAAGGGTCGTGGTGAGAACCATGGTACGACCTCCGATGTGCACAGCGGCATCTCCCGATAGGCGTGCCACCTCGGCACTATGGCGCTCATCCTGGGGGCGCGGAAGATCGTCAGGTACAAAGAGGCAGGCTTGCTGTTCAAAGTCAAACGGGCTGTCGACTCGCAGAACGCGTTCCCCAGTCAAACCACAGGGTTCTGTGAACCAGCGCAACCGTGCATCATCTCCGAGCGTGGCGGAGGTAAACACCCAGGTACGCCCTGACCGCTCCCCCTCCACACTGTCGTGTGCATCAAGCAGCTTGTTTTGGACTGCCTCAGCGATATCCAGCGGCGACTCAACGAGCCTCAACTGCGCGCCAGCCTCAACCCAGCGCACGCTGTTGGCGCCCGCCGGTCGCCGGAACGCCTGGGCCCGTTCGACCAGTTCGACCCCTCGCTCTTGCAATCGGGCGAAGTCTGGTGCGAGTTCCGCAACCGAATCAAGCGACATCACCGCTTCTTCACATGCGACCTGCAGATGGTCCATTGCCGCCATCCATGAAGTCGGGTCCACACCTTGGGGGGCGTCCTGAGTCCAGCGAATCCGGCCCCCCGGGGCGACGCGGCCAACCACCAGGCGCAGGTCGCGACCGGCAAGTTCGACACGGGAAGCGAGCTTCTGCCAATCGACCATGCCTCGCGCAAACTGCAGCCCACAGGCCAGGGTGTCTCTGGCGAAGTCCAGGAGTTGCCCGGTTGTGAACTGGGCCCCCAGGAACTGGACTCCGGTTTCGTTGAGCTGGTGGGCCTCATCAAACACGACGACGCGAACACTGGGCAGAAGCTCCGCCATGCCGGACTCCCGCACGGCCATGTCCGCGAAAAAGAGGTGATGGTTGATGACCACCACATCCGCGGCAAGCGCCTCCCGGCGTGCCAAATTGACGTGGCAGGCCTTGAACTTGGGACAAACGGATCCCAGGCAATTCTCCCTGGTGGAGGTGATCAGCGGAATCAAAGGAGAGCGTTCATCCAGACCGGCGACTTCAGCGAGATCCCCTGAGCGCGTGACCGCCGCCCACTGCTCCACCCTGGCAAGTGCACGCAAGGCATTTCGGTCCGGCACAGCGACATCGTGTCGGGCGAGTTCCAGCCTGTGCAAGCAGATGTAGCTGGATCGCCCCTTCAACAAAGCGGTACGAACGGCCAGGCCCATGGAAGCAACCAGGTGCGGTATGTCACGCCCGAAAAGCTGGTCCTGCAGTGTCTTGGTGGCTGTCGACAGCAGTACACGCTCGCCACTCAGCAGCGCCGGCACCAGATAGGCAAACGTCTTGCCAACGCCTGTACCGGCCTCGACCACGAGCACGCCCGCGTCGCGGACGGCTTCGGCGACTGCGACGGCCATGTCAACCTGGCCCGCGCGGTTTGCAAACTGTGGCACGGCCCCGGACAGGGCACCTTGCGCTGCAAAGACAGAACGCACCAACTCTACCAGGTCGGTGCGATCAGGATGCGCGGGGACACGCACCAGACCTTCCCTCTCACGCGCTTGGTGCTGCGTGTCGACGAAATCCATCATGCCGGCTCTTGGGGGTCCAATTGAGCCTCCAGGCGCGAGATAAAGTCGCGCAACGCGAGGCGGCGTTTCTTGAGCCTGCGGATCATGAGTTCGTCGATCGGAGTTTCGTTCGAAATCCGGTCGACCAATGCGTCCAGATCCGCATGCTCCATCCTCAGCTCAATAAGCCGTCGTTCGGGTGAATGGAGATTGGATTCCAAGCGCGACCTACGTTGTCCGGGTGGGTATCCCGGTTCGTTTGATAATACGGCCTTGCAGGAAAACTTTCGAGGGCTCAGGCCGTCACCACGGGAATACATGTCCAAAGGTTACCGAATCACCGCCTCCACGGGCATCCACAAGGGTGACCGCGACTATCAGCAGGACCAGGTTGCCTTGCTCAACCACGCACGCGTCAATGGCTGCATGTTGGGGATTGTCGCCGATGGCATGGGGGGGCGCAGCGGGGGCCGCAAAGCCTCGGACCAGGTCATGCTGACGGCCAAACAGCTTTTTGAGCGGTACTCCCCGGAGGCGGACGATGCACCGTCCATGTTGAAGCAGATCGTCCAGGAAGCCCACATCGTCATCAAGCTGACTGCGATTTCTTCAGAACAGGAGCCGCACAGCACAGTGGCCGGATTCCTGATCAACCCCTCGGGGGATTGCCACTGGGTGCACTCCGGTGACTCCCGCGTCTACCATTTTCATGCGGGCAAGTTGGTCAAGCGCACTCTGGATCATTCCTACGTCCAGACGCTCGTCGACAAAGGCGAGATTACCGAAGAGGAAGCCAATGTCCATCCGCAATCCAATATCCTGATTGGTTGCCTTGGAACCGAAGAAGACCCCCCAGCAGATACGCACTTTATCCCGCAACTGCGACCTGGTGACGTGCTGATCGCCTGCAGCGATGGCGTCTGGCACTATTTCAGCCCCAGTGAACTGGGGTCGGTGCTTGCCGCCCTCACCCCCAGGGAGGCCACAGAGTTTCTGATCGAAAAAGCACGTTCTCGCGGTCGTGGAACGGGGGATAACCTCTCCTTGGTCATTGTGAAGCTCGAACCTCTTGGGCCGGAGGCCCCGCAGCCCTTGAAAATCGGCAGCCTCAGCCAGCTCAGGCCATAGAGCAGGAACGACACGCCTTACTGTTCTACGGAGGGAAGTGGTTTGGCGGGTGGCTTGGCGTTGCCACGTTGACGGCGAATATCGTTATCAGCCTTGCGACGCTCTGCCTCGATCACTTTGCGTTTGGCCTGTTCGGAACGCTGCGCTGCCGCATTGGCCCGTCGGGCCGCATCTCTGCTGCTGTCCCTGGCTTCCACGCCCCGCGCCGCAGGAGCGACGGCTGCAGAGGACATGCTCGCGGAAGGCGCCGCAGTCTCCCGGTTCTCCAGCGTGGGAGCAGAAGCCGCAGAACGCAGCCGAACTTCCGCACCCTGACGCCGCACGATGTCTCGGGAGCGGGCTTCCACCTCCTGAACCTGCTGTGCCGCCTTGCGTTTGCGCTGCTGGTCATTCAGGGCCACCTCCTGCCGTCGCAAATCAGCCAACGAATTGCGGCGCACGGCCAAGGCCCTTTCTCGACACTCATTCACGGCAAATCGGGAGTAACAGGCAGATTCCTCCCGCGCAAACGCAGCCTCCACTGCCGAGCGCTCGCGGGCTATGCGCAATCGCTCCGCAGCATCTGCGTCAGTTGCATTCGCAACTCCGGTCCAAGCAGCAAATACAGATACCAGGCCTGCAATCGCCACAAACAGCATCTTGTGGGGAGTCTTCATGTAATGCGGGTCTCCACGTCGCGACGTTCAAGGGCCAGAAATTCGGCTGACTGCATTTCATTCAGCCTGGAGATGGTACGGGGAAACTCATGGGCCAAGGGCCCCTCAAGATAGAGTTGCTCAGGCGGCACCGCCGCGGACATGAACAACTTCACCCTGCGGTCGTACAGTACATCAATCAGCCAGGTGAAGCGACGTGCCTCGCTGGCCATTCGCACGGGCATTTGCGGCACATTGGACAACAAAACGGTATGGAACTGGGTGGCGATTTCGAGATAGTCGTTCTGTGACCTCGGACCTCCGCACAGTGTGCGAAAGTCAAACCAGACGACACCGCCAGCACGGCGGATGGCGCGGATGTCACGGCTTTCGATGTGCAGGACCGGTTCTTCGTCGTGGGCCTCGGCCAGCTCGGTAAATGCCGACTCCATGGCGGCCTCGGACTCCGGACCCAGCGGTACGTGATACAGCTTCAGACGGGAGAGCGTGCGCTGGCGATAGTCCGTCCCATTGTCAACGTTCACTACTTCCAGGCGTGCCTTGAGGAGTTCGATGGCGGGCAAGATGCGGTCGCGGTGCAACCCATCGGGGTACAGGTCATCCGGACGAAAATTCGAAGTGGTCACGAAGCCAACGCCATAGCCGAACAACGCGTCAAGCAAGCGGTGAAGAATCATCGCGTCGGTCACGTCGGCCACATGGAACTCGTCGAAACAGATCAGCCGGAAGCGCTTCGCCATGCGCTTGCCCAGTTCGTCCAATGGATTCACGGTGCCTTGCAGATCAGACAGTTCGCAATGGACTTCCCGCATGAACTCGTGAAAGTGCAGCCTCGTCTTTCGCACGATGGGAACCGAGGTGTAGAAGCAATCCATCAGGAAGCTCTTGCCTCGGCCCACGCCCCCATACAGATAGACGCCGCGGGGAATCTCGGGTCGGTTGATCAGCTTCTTCAGGACGTTGGAGCGCTGCTCCTTGTACGAAGCCCACTCCAGCGCGCATCGCTCCAGCGAGTCAACTGCTCGCAATTGCGCCGGGTCGCTGACGTAGCCCCGCGCCTTGAGTTGCGCCTCGTAAGCCAGCTTGACGGACACGGGATCGATTGGTCAGAAATTGAGTGTGCGCTTGTCGACCGCCAGCGCAGCTTCCTTGGTCGCTTCGCTCAATGATGGATGGGCGTGGCAGATGCGCGCGATGTCTTCCGCGCTGGCCTTGAACTCCATCGCCACTACCGCTTCGGCAATCAGCTCGCTGGCCATGGGCCCAACGATGTGCACGCCCAGTATTTCGTCGGTCGAGGCATCGGCCAGAAACTTCACCATGCCTGTCGTGTCACCCAGCGCGCGAGCCCGTCCGTTGGCAAGGAACGGGAAGGTACCGGCCTGGTACTTGACACCGTCGGCCTTGAGCTGTTGCTCGGTACGTCCCACCCACGCAATTTCGGGGCTGGTGTAAATGACCCATGGAATGGTGTTGAAGTTTACGTGCCCATGCTGTCCGGCAATGCGCTCGGCCACAGCAACACCCTCTTCCTCGGCTTTGTGCGCCAGCATCGGACCGCGCACCACATCACCCACTGCCCAGACGCCGGGCAAATTGGTCTTGCAGTCACCATCAACCACGATGGCGCCGCGCTCATCCAGTTGCAAGCCCACGGCGCCGGCATTGAGGCCCTCAGTGTTTGGCACCCGGCCAATCGACACAATGAGCTTGTCCACTTCGAGAATCTGTGCTTCGCCCTTGGCGCTGGTGTAGGCCACGCTTACACCTTTCTTGCCATTATTGATCTCGCCGACCTTGACTCCTAGCTCGATCTTCAGACCCTGCTTGTCGAAGGCCTTCTTGGCTTCCTTGGCGATCTGCTCGTCCACCGCGCCCAGGAACGTCGGCAGGCCTTCGAGCACCGTCACTTCTGCTCCCAGGCGGCGCCAGACCGAACCCATTTCCAGCCCTATCACGCCGGAGCCGATCAGGCCCAGCTTCTTGGGCACAGCGCCCATGCGCAAGGCACCGTCGTTGGACAATACGTTGACTTCATCAAACGGCGTGCCTGGCAGCGCACGCGCATTGGAGCCGGTAGCCACAATGATCTGCTTGCCCACGAGGCTTTCTTCGGAGGCACCCGAAACCTTGATTTCGTGGCCACCATCCACCGCTTTTACGAACGACCCCCGGCCATGGAAGAAGCTGACCTTGTTCTTCTTGAACAGGTACAGGATGCCGTCGTTGTTCTGCTTCACGACAGCGTCCTTGCGGGCGACCATCTTGCCCAGATCCAGGCCCAGGCCTTTGACCTCGATGCCATGCTCGGCAAAATGCTTGCCGGCGTGCTCGAAATGCTCGGAAGACTGCAGCAGTGCCTTGGAAGGGATGCAGCCCACGTTGGTACAGGTACCCCCGGGGGCTGGCCCACCCTTGTCGTTCTTCCACTCGTCGACGCAGGCCACGTTGAAGCCCAACTGTGCGGCACGGATGGCCGCGATGTAGCCGCCGGGACCGCCGCCAATGACGATCACGTCAAATTGTTTGCTCATGCCGGCACCTTAGATATCAAACAGCAGGCGGGCCGGATCTTCCAGCGCTTCTTTCATGGCCACCAGGCCCAGCACGGCTTCGCGGCCGTCGATGATGCGGTGGTCGTAGCTCATGGCCAGGTAGTTGATGGGGCGCACCACCACCTGCCCGTTCTCCACTACAGCGCGGTCCTTGGTGGCGTGCACGCCCAGGATGGCCGACTGTGGCGGGTTGATGATGGGGGTAGACAGCATGGAGCCGAACACGCCGCCGTTGGAGATGGAGAAGGTGCCGCCGGTCATCTCCTCGATGCCCAGCTTGCCGTCGCGCGCCTTGGTACCGTACTCGGCGATCTTCTTCTCGATGTCGGCAAAGCTCATCTGGTCGGCGTTGCGCAGGATGGGCACGACCAGGCCTCGCGGCGAACCCACCGCAATGCCAATGTCAAAGTAACCGTGGTAGACGATGTCGTTGCCGTCCACGGAGGCATTGAGTACCGGGTACTTCTTCAGGGCGTGCACAGCGGCCTTCACGAAGAAACTCATGAAGCCGATCTTGACGCCGTGCTCCTTCTCGAACTTCTCCTGGAAGCGCTTGCGCATTTCCATCACTGGTGCCATGTTGACCTCGTTGAACGTTGTCAAGATGGCGTTGCTCGACTGAGACTGGAGCAGTCGTTCGGCGACACGCGCGCGAAGCCGGCTCATGGGAACGCGCTGCTCCGGACGGTCCCCCAAACTGGGGGTCTTGGGTGCGGCCACCTGGGGCAAGGCCGCCACCGGAACCCCGGTGGGAATCGCCACAGCTGGCGCAGGCCTTGCGCCACCGGACGCCACAGCGCCCAGAACATCGCCCTTGGTCACGCGACCGTCCCTGCCGGTGCCTTGCACCGAACCCGCCGCGAGGTTGTTGTCGGCCATCAGCTTGGCAGCGGCCGGCATGGCCACTCCAGCCTTGGTGCCTCCCGCTGCCGCAGGAGCAGCAGCAGGCGCAGGCGCCGAAGTTGATGGCGCAACCGAAGCCACCGTGGCTGCAGCCACAGATCCCTTGCCCTCGGTATCGATCCTGGCGATCAACTGCTCCGCCACCACCGTGCCGCCGTCTGCCACCACGATCTCTGCAAGCACACCGGCTGCTGGTGCCGGCACTTCCAGTACCACCTTGTCGGTTTCGATTTCGATGAGGATCTCGTCGATCGCCACCAGTTCACCGGCCTTTTTCTTCCATTGCAGCATCGTGGCTTCGGCCACGGATTCGGACAGCTGCGGTACCTTGACTTCTACGATAGCCATTTCAATTCTTTCCGTTGTCTGTTCGTCGGGTTCTTATTTGGTCAGCACAAAGCCCTTGAGCTTGGCGAAAGCACCATCAACAAGCGCCTTTTGCTGTTCCTGATGCAGGTGCGAGTACCCGACCGCAGGGGACGCCGATGCAGCACGCCCCGAGTAGCCGAGCTTTTGCCCTTCGGACATGTTCTCGTGAATGTAGTGCTGCACAAAGAACCATGCGCCCTGGTTCTGCGGCTCGTCCTGGCACCAGACGATGTCAACGGCGTTCGGATACTTCTTGAGTTCCGCAGCAAATGCCTTGTGCGGAAACGGATAGAGCTGCTCGACGCGAATGATCGCCACATCATCGGCACCCTTTTCGTCGCGCTTCTTGGCAAGGTCGTAATAGACCTTGCCGGAGCAGGCCAGCACCCGTTTGACCTTGTCCGCCTTGAGCTCCTTGCTCTCCGGAACTACTGTCTGGAAACCGCCCTTGGTGAACTCCGACAGCGGCGAAGTCGCATCCTTGTTGCGCAGCAGCGACTTGGGCGTCATGATGACCAGCGGCTTGCGCAGGTTGCGCACCATCTGGCGGCGCAGCAGGTGAAAGATCTGGCTGGCCGTGGTTGGCTGGCAGACCTGCATGTTGGTGTCAGCACTCAACTGCATGAAGCGCTCTAGCCTCGCCGAGCTGTGCTCCGGGCCCTGGCCTTCGTAGCCATGAGGCAGCATCAGCGTGATGCCGTTGACACGGCCCCACTTGACCTCCCCCGAAGCAATGAACTGGTCGATCACGACCTGGGCCCCGTTGACGAAGTCGCCAAACTGGGCTTCCCAGATCACCAGTGTGTTCGGGTCATTGGAGGCATAACCGTATTCGAATCCGAGCACCGCTTCCTCTGACAGGATCGAGTCGATCACCACGAACGGAGCCTGCCCGTCCGCCACGTTTTGCAGCGGGGTATAGGTGCCCTCGTCAAACTTCTCGCGATTCTGGTCGTGAATGACCGCATGGCGGTGGGTAAAGGTGCCGCGCCCGCAGTCTTCTCCTGAGAGGCGCACCGGGTAACCGCTGGCCACCAGCGAGGCAAAGGCCATGTGCTCGCCCATGCCCCAGTCCACCGGGATGTCACCGCGCCCCATGGCAGCCCGATCGGCATACACCTTCTTCACCAGCTGGTGCGGCGTGATGGTGGACGGAAGGGTCGTGAGTCTTTCTGCAAGGCGCTTCCACTCGGCCAGCGGGATGGCGGTGTCGCCAGCATCGGTCCACTTTTTGCCGAGGTAGGGACTCCAGTCGACGGCGTACTTGCTCTTGAAGTTGGTCAGTACAGGGTCAAACGTGTTCTTGCCTGCATCCAGCGCCGCACGGGTGGCTTTGACCATGTCGTCGCCCAGCGTGGCACCCAAGCCCTGGGCAGCAAGACGGTCCGCATACAGCTTGCGTGTGCCGGGGTGCTGGGCAATCTTCTTGTACATCAACGGCTGGGTCAGCGACGGTGTGTCCTGTTCGTTGTGGCCCAGCTTGCGGAAGCAGATGATGTCCACCACCACATCCTTGCGAAACTCCATGCGGTATTCCAGCGCCAGCTGGGTACACAGCACCACGGCCTCCGGGTCGTCCCCGTTCACATGCAGGACCGGCGCCTCGATCATCTTGACCACGTCCGAGCAGTACAGCGTCGAGCGGCTGTCGCGCGGATCGCTGGTGGTGAAGCCGATCTGGTTGTTGATGACGATATGCACCGTGCCGCCCGTGTGGTATCCACGGGTCTCCGCAAGGGCCAACGTCTCCATCACCACGCCCTGGCCGGCGAATGCGGCGTCCCCGTGCACCAGCACCGGCAGCACCTGCTTGCCCTTGGGGTCGCCACGGCGGTCCATGCGGGCGCGTACCGAGCCCTCGACCACGGGGTTCACGATTTCGAGGTGCGAAGGATTGAACGCGAGGCTCAGGTGCACCGGTCCGCCGGGGGTGGTGACATCGGAACTGAAGCCCTGGTGGTACTTCACATCGCCCGCCGGCAGGTCTTCCGGTGCCGTATGGTCAAACTCGGCGAACAGGTCCTTGGGCATCTTGCCCAGCGTGTTGACCAGCACGTTCAGGCGCCCGCGGTGGGCCATGCCGATCACGATTTCCTGCACGCCCTTGGCACCAGCCAGTTGCACCAGTTCGTCCATGGATGCAATGAAGCTCTCGCCGCCTTCAAGGGAAAAGCGCTTCTGCCCCACATACTTGGTGTGCAGGAAACGCTCAAGGCCCTCGGCAGCCGTCAGGCGGTCCAGGATGTGCTTTTTCTTCTCGGCACCATAGTTGGGCTTGCTGCGGATGCTCTCCAGCTTTTGCTGCCACCAGCGCTTCTGGTTCTGGTCCGTGCTGTACATGAACTCGGCGCCCACGGTGCCGCAATAGGTCTGGCGCAGCGCATTCAGCAGTTCGCGCAGCGTCATCGTCTCCTTGCCGAAATAGGTGTTGCTGGTGTTGAACACCACTTCCTGGTCGGCGTCCGAAAAGCCGTAGAACGACGGCTCAAGGTCTGGAATGTTGTCGCGCTCCGTGCGCTTCAGCGGGTCCAGGTCGGCCCAGCGGGCACCCACGTTGCGGTAGGCGGCGATCAGCTGCTGCACCGCAGTGCGCTTGCGGCCCATCTCGGCGTCCGCGCTGGCGAGCACAACCTTGGTGCCGCCCTGCTTGGCACGCTCGGCAAACGCATTGATCACCGGCAGGTGGGGCACGTCCTTGGCGCTGGAGCCGTCCGCGGCCGGGACGTGCTGGAGCGCGTCAAAGTAGTCGCGCCAGTTCTCGGGCACGCTGCCGGGGTTCGCGAGATAGTTTTCGTACATCTCTTCCACGTACGGCGCATTGCCGCCGAAGAGATACGAATTGCCCTGATAGGACGTATAGACGGACGCCGATGACGGCGTCGATTGATCGCTCATTTTCCGCTGACCTCCGTTTCCCTTGGGGAAACATTAGCTGGTTGACAAACCTTCCGCGACACGGCTGAACCGGATGGCGGATGCGACTGTGGCTTGGGAAGGGCCTTTGTGCAGACTCGATTGTGCCACCGATTGGTCCCGGCGGCGAATTCTGTCCTGGTGAACGCGCGTGCTTTTTGAGGGGACTCACCCTCAAGCCAGCAAGTCGCGTATCTGCTGCAACGCCGTCGGATCCTCGATCGTGGTCAGGTCCCCCGGATCTCGCCCCTCGCACACGGCCTGAATGGCGCGGCGCAGGAGTTTGCCGCTGCGGGTCTTGGGCAATGCCGTTACAAACCGGACGCGCGCCGGCCGCGCCACCGCACCCAGTTGCTCGTCCACCAGTTTGAAGATGGCGCCTTCCAGCTTGAGCCTGGCCGCGTCGTCCGTGAGCGCCGAGGCATCCCGCGCCACCACAAATGCCATGGCCACCTGCCCCTTGAGCTGGTCAGCCACGCCCACCACAGCCACTTCGGCCACATTCGGGTGGCTGGAGATGCTCTCCTCGATCTCGCGCGTACCCAGCCGGTGGCCCGCAACATTGATCACGTCGTCGGTGCGGCCCAGGATGTAGTAGTAACCGTCCTGGTCGCGGATGCCCCAGTCAAAGGTGCTGTAGACCAGCTTGCCGGGGATGCTCTTCCAGTACGTGTTGACGAAGCGCGCGTCGTCCTTCCACACCGTCTGCATGAAGCCTGGCGGCGTCGGGCCTTCAATCACGACCACGCCCTTCTGGCCCGGTTCGGTGAGCTCCTCGCCCGTGCTTTCGTGGAGGATCTTCACGTTGTAGCCGTACATCGGCACACCGGGGCTGCCAAACTTGCTGGATTTCTTTTCCACGCCGTTGGCAATGGTCAGGATTGGCCAGCCGCTCTCGGTCTGCCAGTAGTTGTCGATGATGGGCACCCCCAGTCCCTCGGCAATCCAGCGCCCGGTGGGCTCATCCAGCGGTTCGCCGGCCAGGAACAGCGCACGCAGGCTGGACAGGTCGTACTTCTTCAGCAAAGCGGGGTCCTGCTTCTTGAGCACGCGCACGGCCGTGGGGGCACTGAACATGACCGTGACCTTGTACTTCTCGACAAGACTCCACCAGATGCCGCCGTCCGGGCGGATCGGCAGGCCTTCGTACATGATGGTTGCCATGCCGGCAAGCAACGGGCCATAGATGATGTAGCTGTGGCCGACCACCCATCCGATGTCGCTGGTGCTGAAGTAGGTTTCGCCGGGGTTTCCACAGAAGATGTGCTTCATGCTGGCGGCCAGAGCCACCGCGTAGCCACCGGTGTCGCGCTGCACACCCTTAGGGCGCCCCGTCGTGCCGCTGGTGTAGATGGTGTAGCTGATGTCCGTCGCGTCCATCCATTCGCAAGGCACTTGCGCGTCCTGATGCTTTTCGCTCAGGCCACGCCACGAATGGTCACGCCCGGCCAGCATGCTCATCGGCGCGAGTCCCCGGTTGACCATGATCACCGACTCCGGCTTGTGGCTGGAGAGCCGGATGGCCTCGTCCAGCAACGGCTTGTACTCCACCACCTTGCCCCCGCGGGAACCCGCATCGGCACTGATGATGAGTTTGGGCGAGGCATCCTCGATCCGGGAAGCAAGCGACACGCTGGCAAATCCGCCAAACACCACCGAATGGATGGCACCGATGCGCGCGCACGCAAGCATGGCAAACGCCGCCTCCGCGATCATGGGCATGTAGATCAGGACGCGATCACCCTTGTTGACACCCAGCCCCCGCAGCATCGCTGCCGCACGCTGCACCTCGGTGTGCAGTTCCCGGAACGTGTAGGTCCTCTCTTCGTTGGTTTCGGTGGACACGTAAATCAGCGCAGGCTGATCGGCGCGGTCCTTGAGATGCCGGTCCACGGCGTTGTGGCACAGGTTGGTGGTGCCACCCTTGAACCAGTGCGCAAACGGCGGGTTGCTCCAGTCACACACCTGTTGGGGTGGCGTTTTCCAGTCGATCAGCTTCGCCTGTTCGGCCCAGAAGGCCTGCGGGTCGGCCAGCGATTGGCGGTGGAAGTCTGCAAACGTCGTCATGCCGTGTCTCCGTTCGTGATGTTCAGCGATCTGAATTCATAATTATTCATGACGGTCTTGCGGGAAACTGACTCTCCCCGCCCGCCGCCGGCGCCCGATCCAGCCCAGTCTGCGCAAACTGCTAGGCTTGCACCCTGAACACCCAAGGTCCTCCGATGCCCACCCTTGTCCCCCGCCCCTCCAAAAACGTCGCCATCATCGGAGCCGGTCTGGCCGGCATCGCCTGTGCCCGTACTCTGGCACAAGCGGGTCACCGCGTCACCCTGCTTGAAAAAAGCCGCGGGTTCGGCGGGCGCATGGCGTCCAGGCAAACGCCTTTTGGCGGGTTTGACCACGGGGCGCAGTACTTCACGGTGCGAGACGCCCGCCTGCGCCTGGCCATCGACCAGACGGCGTCCGGCCTGGTCAAGGCATGGAGCGCCAGCACTGTGCGTGTTCTTGACACGTTCGGACAGGTGGCCGCAGCCGGTCTGCCGGCCCGCGAGCCGCACTGGGTGGCGGTCCCCGGGATGAACGCATTGGCCCGGCACTGGGCGCGCCCGCTCGTCGAGGCTGGCCGCGTGCACCTGCAAACGCGCGTGGTCGCCATCGAGCCGGACGCACTCAACAAGCGGCAGTGGCAGCTGCGCACCGATTCCACCGGTTCCGAACGAGACGTGCCGGGCGTGCTGGCCGGCTTTGACGCGGTGTTGCTTGCCATTCCCAGCCCGCAGGCAGCCGACCTGCTGCCCTCGGGCTCCCGCGTGGCCTGGCGCGATGCGCTGGACGCCGTGCGCGTGGCACCTTGCTGGACGCTGATGCTCGCGTTTCCGCAAGCGGTACAGCCGGGGCTATCGCACCTGGGGCCGCAGTGGAACGCCGCGCGCAGCACCCATCACCGGATTGCATGGCTGGCACGCGAGTCTTCCAAGCCAGGTCGCAGCCCGATCGAACGCTGGACGGTCCAGGCGAGTGCCGAATGGTCCAGGGAACACCTCGAGGACGACGATGCACGCGTCCAGGCCAAGCTGCTCAAGGCATTCTCCGAGGTCACCGGCATCCGCGCCGAGCCGACGCACGCGCAGGTGCACCGCTGGCGCTTCGCCAAGACCATGGCGCCCCTGGGTCGCTCGTTCCTGTGGGACGCCAGCAGCGGCCTGGGCGCCTGTGGTGACTGGTGCCTGGGCCACCGGGTCGAGGACGCCTTCGTGTCAGGGCTGGAGCTCGCCCTGGCCACGGCCTGAGGGCGGTGTACACCGGCCGCTTTGCGCCCTCGCCCACCGGCCCGCTGCACGCCGGCTCCCTGGTGGCCGCGCTGGCCAGCTGGCTGGACGCGCGGGCCCATGGGGGCATCTGGCTCGTGCGAATCGAAGATGTCGACGCCCCTAGGTGTGTCGCCGGAGCAGCCGAACAAATCCTTTCGCAGCTCGCCGCGCTCGGGCTGACCCCGGACCACCCCCCGGTCTGGCAATCCCGGCGCCAGCAGGCCTACGCGCGGGCCCTGGAGCGACTGCTGACGGCCGGCCTGGCCTATGCCTGTGGCTGCTCACGCGCCGACATCGAGCGCGCCTGGCTCGCCCAGGGCTTGCCGCATGAGCGCCACACCGAGCGTGTCTACCCGGGTACCTGCCGCAACGGCCTGGATGGCAAGACCCCCAGGGCCTGGCGGATGCGCACCTGGATTTCTGAACAAAATCGGGCCCTGGCCCCCGCCAGATATGGATCACCCGCTATTGATTTGATAGCAGATTCGCTTGTGCAATGGCATGACCGCCGTCTTGGCCCGCAGCATCAGGACGTCTCGCAGGCGGTCGGCGATTTCGTGTTGCTGCGGGCCGACGGCTTGTGGGCCTATCAGCTGGCGGTGGTGGTGGACGATGCGGATCAGGGCATCACCGACGTCGTGCGCGGTGAGGACCTGGCCGACAACACCCCGCGCCAGATCCTGCTCCAGCATGCGCTGGGCTTGCCCACACTCCGATACCTGCACACGCCCCTGGTGCGCAACGCCGCGGGCGAAAAGCTGTCGAAGCAACAGGGGGCAATCGCGGTAGATACCACCGCGCCGCTTGTGGCGCTGAAGGCAGCGGCCGCCCACCTGGGCCTGGTGGAGACAGGAGGTGCCGAAGACGAGATCGGGGCCTGGCTGGCGCACGCGGTGGCGCAGTGGCGCGAGCGATACGGCAGGCCAGCGGCGGCGCCCGCCGATAATCGCCCGTGATGCGTCCCGGCCGCCTTATCCCCGACGGTTACTGCCTGTCCCGCTGGGGGGCCCTGGTCCGGCGCGCGCGCGCGTGCGGCGGATGGCTCGCGGCGGTACTGGCCTGCGCCCTGATCAACACCGCAGGCGCGCAGACCTGCGCCCTGCCCGGTTGGGAGGGTGCGGCCACACCCAGCGGGGTCGTCAACAGCTACCACGCCGGCAGCGGCAGCCCGGCGGCTGGCAATACGTCCATCACGGTCGCTTCTGCCAGCGGCCAGCGCAGCAACACCCGCAGCCTGCGCGCGGGCGACCTGATCCTCATCATCCAGATGCAGGACTCCGGCACCCCCGCCAACGCCGGCACCCACGAGTACGCCCAGGTGGTGGCCGTCAGCGGGAGCACTCTGTCGCTCAGCCGCGGGCTGGCCAACAGCTACGCGCAGTCGATGAACACCACCAATGTGCGCAACTGGCAGGTGGTGTGGGTACCGCAATACTCATCCGCCACGGTTTCGGGCACCGTATCGGCCGATCGCTGGTCCATCAACACTTCCTCGGGTGACGCCACGGGCGGGATCGTTGCCATGGACGTGGCGGGCAGCCTTGCGCTGAACGGCACACTCACCGTGGCCGGAGCCGGATTTCGCGGTGGCGCCGGTCTGCAAGGGACGGGCAACCGCGCCGGCGGCACCTACACGGACGCCGACTACAACTTCACCACCACGGTGGCCAGCATGAACGGCGCGGTCAAGGGCGAGGGCATTGAGGGCACGCCCATGCAGGTCTTTGACGGCACGGCCACTCCCGTGGACTACTACGCCCTGCTCGGTCAGGGCTACGCGGCCGGGGCCGCCGGCCGCGGCGCACGCAGCAACGCCGGCGGGGGTGGCAACGACGCCAACCCGCCCACGGGTGGCAACCAGTACAACTCCGGCGGCGGCGGCGGCGGCGGTGCCGGTGCCGGGGGACGCGGCGGCAATGCGTGGAACTCCAATTCCAGCGGCGGGATCCTCAATCAGCCCGCCGGTGGCAACACCGGCAACGAAGCCGGCGGACTGGGCGGCAGCGCCAGTACAAACTCCGCGACCCGCCTCGTCATGGGCGGCGGCGGCGGCGCGGGCACGGCCAACAATGGCGCCACGCCCGCCAGTTCGGTCACCACCTGGCCGCCTACCACCTCCACGGCCGCCAATGGCGCCGACGGACCGATCGCCTCGTCCGGCGCGAGCGGCGGCGGTCTGGTGCTCGTGCGCGCGGGCTCGATCACGGCCACCGGCGGTGTGGTCGATGCCAGCGGCTACAACGCGCACAACAAGTCCCCCACAAGCAACACCGATTCGGCCGGCGGGGGCGGCGCGGGGGGCTCAGTCTCGCTGCTGGCGGGCAGCGCCAGCATCACCTCGCTGACCGTCAATGCCCGCGGCGGATACGGCGGCCGCTCCAACTATTACAACCACGGACCCGGCGGCGGGGCGGGCGGCGGCTACGTGCTCACCAGCTTTGCCGGTGCGACCATCAATGTCAGCGGTGGCATCAGCGGGCAGGACGGCTGCTGCGGGGGCACCAATGGCAACGGCAGCCCCAAGGTCTACAACGCCACCGATGGCAGCGCGGGCAGCAGTTCCACCGGCGGCGGCACGCCCGCGGGCTTGCTGGGCGGAGGCTCGTGCCTGCCCGTGATCACCGTCACCAAATCCACCAGCACCCCGACAGTGACCACGGCGCTCAGCGCCACCGCCACCTATTCGATCAACCTGGCCAACACCGGCGGAGCGGCGTCCAATGTGTTCGTGTTCGACGCCAACCTGCCGCCTGGCTGGACGTACCTCAGCACCCCCGCCAGCACCTACACCTACAGCCCGGCACCGCCACCTGCAGCCGGATCCAGCGCGGCGGGCGCGGAGAACACCTCGGCCACCTTGCCCGCCGGTCTGCCGGTCAGCACGGCAACCACCGTCAACTCGGCCACCGCTGTCGCCCTGCGCGCCAGCGGCGTTGCACCGGGCGTGGTGCCCAGCAACGGAAGCAACTCCATGACGTTCGGGAGTTTCTACCTGCCGCAAAACGGCAGCATCACCGTGACGTTCGCCGTCAGCATCCCTGATACCGCCACCGTGGGGACGTACCACAACCCCGCCGGCGTGCTCTTCCTGGACCCGACACGCACCTCCAACACCGCACGCATGCTCACCCCCGTCACCGGGGCCTCCGACAACCGCGATTCACTCGCCTACAGCGCCAACACCACGTACCAGAGTGGCTCCACCACCAACGTCGCGGGCGCCAACTTCAGCGGCCTGCAGGGCGGGCCCACGGGCGAGGACGTGCGCCTCGTGCCCGATTTCAGCGTCAGCAAGTCCGCCCCCGCGTCGGCAACGCCGGGAACCACTTTCACCTACACGCTGACGCCGCGCAACAACGGGCGGCCCATCGGCACGCAGACCTGGAGCATCAGCCAGGCCAGCGACGTGACGCTGGCCAACGTGCCCACCGTGCTTGGCGCCAACCCGGTGTCGCTGACCGACACCTTGCCCTCCGGCCTTACAGTGGGCGCCGTATTCAGCGGAACCGGCTGGACCTGCGGTGGCACCAGCACGCAGGCCTGCACGCTGGCCAACGCGAGTGCCTACCCGATCGCGGGCGCCACAAACTTCCCCACGCTGTCGGCCGTCGCCACCGTCACCGTCCTGTGTTCGGCCGGGGCCGGCTCGCTCACCAACACCGTCACCATCGGCGCGCCGGTGGCCGAGAGCGTCGCGTCCAACAACACGGCCACTGCCGTCACGGCGCTCAGTTGCATTTCGGCCAACCTGCAGGTCACCAAGACCAACGGCACCTCCAGCCTGGCCGGCGGCGCCACCACCACCTACACCGTCACGGTGGCCAACATCGGTCCGGGCGACGCACCGGGCACCGTCCTTACCGACACGCCCTCGGCAGGCCTCAACTGCACCAGCGTCACCTGTGCGGCCACCGCCATCAACATGTGCCCCGCGGCGTCCATGCCGTTCACCAGCCTCACCAGCGGCGTGCAGGTCGGACCCAGTTTCCCCTCCGGATCCACAGCCACCTTTGTTGTCACCTGCGGCGTCACCGCCACAGGCCAGTAGTGCAATGACCGATACCCCGCCGATTGACGTTCCCCATCCCCGCGCCATCCGCAGCTTTGTGCGGCGCGCCGGGCGCACCACCACCGGCCAGGCACGCGCGTTTGAGGCACTGGGTCCGCAGTTCATCCTGCCCTGGCAGCCGGCGCCGCTGGACATGGAAGCGGCATTCGGCCGGGCCGCGCCCTCCGTGCTCGAAATCGGCTTTGGCATGGGCGAGGCCACCGCGCACATCGCTGCACTGATGCCCCAGACCAACTTCCTGTGCTGCGAAGTGCACGAGCCCGGCGTGGGCGCACTGCTCAAGCGCATCGGTGAACAGGGCCTGGCCAACATCCGCATCGTTGCGCACGACGCCGTGGAGGTGCTGGACCAGATGCTGGTGCCGGCGCAGCTCGACGGCATCCACATCTTCTTCCCCGACCCCTGGCACAAAAAGCGCCACCACAAGCGCCGCCTGATCCAGCCGCCGCTGGTCAGCCGGCTGGCCGGCCGCCTCAAGCCCGGCGGCTACCTGCACTGCGCCACCGACTGGGAACCCTATGCCCGCCAGATGCTGGACGTCCTGGGCGCCGAGCCGGCCCTTGCGAACACGGCGCCCGCCCCCGGCTTTGCGCCGCGACCGCACTACCGCCCACTGACCAAGTTCGAGAACCGCGGCCTGCGGCTGGGTCACGGTGTGTGGGACCTGGTATTTGCCCGCCGCGCGCCTGCCTAGAATCCGCGCATGACCGACAACAAACCCAACCCGGCGCGCGCCGCCGAACTCTACGGGCAGGCCCTGCAGGCCTTCCAGGCGCAGCAGTCCGCGGCATCCGAGGCGCTGGCTCGCCAGGCCCTGCTGGCCGACCCCGACCTGCCAGACGCGCTGGAACTGCTGGGCGCCATCTATGCGGCTCGCGAAGAGCGCGCCTTCGCGTTGCCCTTTTTCGAGCGGGCGGTCAAGCTTGCGCCGCACATGGCGCAATTCCATTACAACCTTGGCGTGATCCACCACGAGCTCAACCGCTTCCCGCAGGCGATGCGCTCCTACCACCAGGCGCTGCGCCTGCAGCCCGAGCACCCCGCGGCGCTGTCCAACTACGGCGACCTGCTGCGCCGCCACGACCAGTTGGACGCGGCCCGCGAACACCTGGAGCGGCTCTTCAAGATCGACCCCGAAGCCAAGGGCCTGGCGCTCAAACTGGCCCTCACCTATTTCGGCCTCAAGGAATACACGCTGGCCGACCACTGGTTCCTGGAGGCCCTGAAGGACCCCAAGGAACCCGCCGTCGTGCACTGGGAGTACGCGCACTACCTGCTGCTGCAGAAGCGCTTCGCCGAAGGCTGGGCCAGCTACGAGTGGCGCGCCCAGTGCTCCAAGTTCAACAGTGTCTACCACTTCCCCCACACCCAGCCCCAGTGGAACGGCGAGAGCCTCAGGGGCAAGACGCTGCTGGTGCACCGCGAACAGGGCCTGGGCGACGAGATCATGTTCGGTGCCATGCTCGCCGAAGCCGCGCGCGATGCCCAGCGCGTGGTGCTGGTGGCCGCGCCCGAGATGGTGCGGCTGTGGAAGACATCGCTGCCCGACAAGGTGCACGTCTACCCGTACTGGGGCGCGTTGCCCCCCGAATGGAACAACCCTCCGCTTCCGCGGTGGTTTGAGGACTACCAGATCGACTACCAGATGGCGATCGGGCGGCTGGCCCACCTGTTCCGCCCCAGCCTGGAGAGCTTTGGCACGCCGGTTCCGTACCTGAAGGTGGACGAGGGGCTCAAGGCCGAATGGAAGGCGAAGGTGGATGCAATCCCCAACATCGCCGGCAAGAAGAAGGTGGGCGTCATGTGGGGCGCCAACCCGGCCGCCTTCCACTACGACGCCTCGCGGCGCGCGCTGCGCAAGAGCGTGCCTCTGCAGGAACTGGAGCCGCTGTCGGGACTGAAAGGCGTGCAGCTCATCAGCCTGGCCAACAATGTGCACGGCTCTCAGGCTGGGAGCCTGAACGCGCTGGACCTCATCGATTTCAGCGAGGACCTGATCGATCTGGCCGAGACCGCGGCGCTGATGCTGCAACTGGACCTGATCATCACCATCGACACCTCGCTGGCCCACCTGGCCGGCGCACTGGGTTGCAAGGTCTGGGTGCCACTGTGCTGGGACGCCGACTGGCGATGGGGCGTGGACGATGAGACCAGTTATTGGTATCCAGATGTACGCCTGTTCCGCCAGACCCGGCCAGGCGACTGGAAACCGGTGATCAAGGCCATAGCCAAAGACCTCAAGGCCCATGCCAAAGCGGCATAGACCCCGATTGGCAGGCCTGCAGCGCTGCGGTATCGTGGGTGGCATCGGGATTGCTTGACTGCGTTCCCGCCCCCTTCACGGAGTTAGCGCCATGCCCAATACCCGCCGACATTTCATCGCCGCCGGCTCCGCCCTGAGCCTTTGCACGCTGGCAGCCCCCACCTGGGCCCAGGCCTCCAAGGGCCGCAAGATCGTGCTGGGCCAGTCGGTCCCCCTCACTGGCGCAGCCAGCGAGATCGGCCTGGCATTTGCCGCCGGCGCCAAGCTGTACGTGGACGCGTTCAACGCCCGCAAGAACAACCCCGGCTGGAACTTCGAGCTGCGCCAGCTCGACGATGGCTACAACCCGGCAAAGGCCACCGAAAACGCAAAAAAACTGCTCGCGGACGGTGCGGACGTGCTGTTCGGATTTGTGGGCACCGGCAGCAGCGACGCCGGGGCGGCCGTCGCCAAGCAGGACGGCGCCATCTTCTTCGGGCCGTTCGCTGCGGCGGACACGCTGCGCGACGCCACGCAAACGCATGTGTTCCATGTGCGCCCCAGCATGGCCGACGAGGCTTTCAAGATGGTGCGCCACGCCGCCACCCTCAACCAGACGCGCATTGCCGTGCTGGCCGAAGACGACGCCATGGGCCGCGCCGGGCTGGCGGCGGTCACCCAGGCCATCGCCGAGCTCAAGCTGCCGCCGATGGTGGCTTCGGCCATTGTTCCGGTCAACAGCGACAAGGTCGATGGCGCCGTGGCCACCCTGTTCAAGGCGCAGCCCCAGGCCATCATCCAGGTGTCGCTGTTCAACACCACGGCCGCTTTCATCCGCAAGATGCGCAAGGCCGGTTACGCCGGCGCGTTCATGAACTTCTCCGTCGTGGGCATTGACCCGCTGTTCACCGCCCTGGGCAAGGAGATCGGCGGTGTGGTCGTTTCGCAGGTCGTGCCTTCGCCCAAGAGCTCGGCAACGCCCATCGTCAAGGAGTACCTGGCCGCCATCGACAACTCGGACCAGACACCCTCGTACGAGAGCCTTGAAGGCTACATCGCCGCCAAGACACTGGCCGAAGCCGTGCGCCGCGCCGGCAAGGGCTTTGACAAGGCCAAGCTGCAATCCACGATGGCGGCCATGAGCGACTACGACGTGGGCGGTTTTCGCATCAACCTGCGTGCCGGCCTGCGCGATTCGGTGCGTGCCATTGACCTGGTGACCATCACGCCAGACGGCAAGGTCATCCGCTGATCCCGACGGTGATGCCGCCAGCCCGCGCCACGCAGTCCGTTCCCGCCGACGATTTCATCCTTCGGTCCGTTGCGCAGCCTGAGGCGCCCGGGCCTGCGGCGATGTGCCGGTGACGCCCCCTTCAGGTTCAGCGTCCCCAGCGTCCCCGCTGTGGGCCATCACCAGCTATTTCAACCCGGCCGGCTATCGCCGCCGGCTCGAAAACTTCCGCCTGTTCCGCCAGGCGCTGCCGGTGCCGCTGCTGGTGGTCGAGTGCGGCGGCGAGGACGGCGTCCTGCAGCTCCAGCCCCGGGACGCCGAACTGGTTGTCCAGTGCCCGCGCGGTGCGGCGCTTTTCCAGAAGGAGCGCCTGCTCAACCACGCCCTGCGCTTTCTGCCCCCACACTGCCGCTACGTCGCGTGGATGGATTGCGATGTGATCCTGCGCGGGCGCGAATGGCCGGACAGGGCCATCGCTGCGCTCGCCAACAACCCGCTGGTCCAGCTGTTTTCCACGGTGTACGACCTGCGCCCCGGCCTCACCCGCGTGGACTGGTCCGCCGACCTGGACGCCCAATCCTGGCGTTCTCGCCCGTCGGTCACGCAGGCGCTGGCCGACGGCGTGTCGATCGACGACACCATGCATCGCCACGCCCCTTCGTCCTCGGGCATGGCCTGGGCGGCCCGGCGCGAACTGCTGGAACAGCACGGCCTGTATGACCGCTGCGTCATTGGCGGCGGCGACACCGCCTTGGCCTGTGCCGCCTGGGGCCGCCCCGACCTGCTTATCGGGCGTCACCACATGAACGGAGCCCAGGCGCGCGACTACCTCGCGTGGGCCGGTGGCTTGCGCGGCGCGTTGCCCGGCCCGCCCGACCACCTGCGCGACCAGCCCCTGGCCCACCTGTGGCACGGCAAGCGCGAAGACCGCCAGTACCAGTCGCGTCACGTGGCGCTGCAGGCGCACGACTTCGACCCGCACACCGACATCGCCATCGGCCCGGATGGCGCCTGGATCTGGAGCAGCCCCAAGCCTGCGCTGCACGCCTGCCTGCGCGACTACTTTGCGCGCCGCCAGGAAGACCGCTGCGATGGCGATGGGGAGGATCTTTCATGACCATGCCACCCCCGCCCGGGCGCTTCCTTCTGGTGCAGCACCACCGGCACCAGCGCGGCTTTTACGACGTGGTGCTGGACTGGGTGGCCGTCAACCTGCCCGATGAGCTGTGGCGCTTTGACCTGCGTGAGCTGCCTGTGCGTCTGCCGCGCGACGGCGGCCACGTGGCCATGATCCCCTGGTTGCAGGACCCTGTGGAAGACTGGTCCATGACCGCCTGGCACCAGGCCATGGCGCTCACCGGGCAGTGCGACGCCGCCGGCATTCCCGTCATCAACCGGGTGGAACGGCTGGCCCAGGCGGGCAAGGCCTGCGGCGCGCGACTGATGGCCAGCTGCGGGCTGCGCACCGCGCGCACCGTGCGCATCGACGATGTGGCCGCCTTCCGCCGGAATCTTGGCGGGCTGCCCCTGCCGCTGTTCGTGCGCGAAGACCTGGGCCACGGCGGGCCGATGCTGCGCGCCAACACGGCCGACGAGTTGCGCGCCCTGGACCTGTCCAAGCTGCGCAACCCCACTGCAGTCGAGCTGATCGACATGCCGGACCCGAGGGACGGCCTGTACCGCAAATACCGCTATCTGGTTGCCGGCCGGCTGGGCATGCCGCTTCACTTGCAGATCACGCCCAACTGGGTCACGCGCGGAGGCCAGCGCGTGTTCGACGACCGCACGCGCGACGAGGAACTGGCCTATGTCAACACCCCACATGCCGCGCTGGCGCCACTGCATGCGCAACTGCACGCCGCCTGCCAGGCCATGGGGCTGGACTTCGTCGCATTTGACTATGGGCTGGACGCGCAGGGCCAAGCCGTGGTGTGGGAAGCCAATCCTTTTCCCTACCTGCACTTCGCCACGCGCCGCATGGTGTACCTGAACGACGCCTACCACCTCAGCATCGCGCTGATGCTGGCGCTCTACTACGAGCGCGCTGGCCTGCCGTTGCCCGAGCGTCTGGCGGTCTGGCTGGCCCGCAGCCCGCAGGTGCAGCCCGAGGTGGCGGCGCCCGCCGATGCGGCCGACCCCGGTCCCTTCGTCACGCCCCAGCCCGGTGCCCGCGGGGTCGAAAGCCCCGGCCGCCAACGCGCCCGCAACCTGCGCAACTGGCTGCGGCGCGCCAGCTGGCACCTGACTCAGGGCATCGCTTCGCGCAGGAGCACCAGCAAGCGGGCGTAGGCGTCGCGACGCGCCGCGGGGTTGGGGCCCACATGCACGCCCTGGCCGGGGTTCACGCCGTTGGGCACATCCTTGCGCACCCGCAGCGCGCCCACCGGGTTGTCAAAGTCGTGGTAGCTGTCCGGATAGACGTTGACCTCGGCGCCCACAGCCTGCCCCAGCTCGATGCAGGGGCCCGGCGGCGTCCAGTCGTCCTTCTCGCCCACCATGAGCGCCAGCCTCGTTGAAGGCCGGTAGCCACCCTTGCGCGCTGCGCTGCAGCCCGGGTAGAACGCCACGGCAAGTGCCGGCTTCTCCCTGGCCGCAGCCACATCGCGTCTGGTCAGATCGGTGGACGACAACACCGCGCTGCCGCCGTGCGACCAGCCCAGCAGCGCCACGCGATCCGGCTTTGCCCAGGGCTGGGCGGCCACCCAGGCCAAAGCGCCCAGCACGTCGACGCGGCGCTCGGTCTGGTCGATTCGGCGCTGGCCGATCTTTTGTGTGCACAGCTCGGTTTCGCCGCGTGGCGTCAGGCTGTCGGGGAACAGCACCGCATAGCCCTGAGCCACCAGCAAATCCGCCATGGCCTGGTGGCGGGCGTTCAGCTGGCCCTGGCGGGCGCCCGTGGTGGCGTACAGCCCGCCGCAGCCGTGCAACGCGATCACCGTCCCGCGCGGCGCGGCGGCGGGCTGGAAAAGCAAGCCCCTGATCGCCGTGCCGTCCAGGCTGCCAAAACTCACCCCAACGGGTTGCGCACCCGCTGCCAGGGCCGCTGCGGCCAGTTCAAGTGCAAAAAGTGCCCTCAGCCCCCGCCACATATGGCTACCCCGCTATTGTGTTGATAGCAATCTGGCCGCGTCGGACGAGTCGGGCTGGCAGACAGCGCCTCAGGCGCGCTCGGCCACCCAGGCCTGCACCGACTGCAGCGCGCCGCTGAGTTTGCTCGCGTCGGTGCCGCCGGCCATGGCCATGTCGGGCTTGCCGCCACCCTTGCCGCCGACCTGCTGGGCCACAAAGTTCACCAGTTCGCCCGCCTTGACCTTGCCCATCACGTCGGCGGTGGCGCCGGCAGCGATCTGCACCTTGCCGCCGTCCACAGCCGCCAGCACGATGGCCGCGGTCTTGAGCTTGTCTTTCAGCTTGTCCATGGTGTCGCGCAGGGTCTTTGCGTCTGCGCCTTCCAGCCGCGCGGCCAGCACCTTGATGCCCTTGACGTCCACCGCCTGGCTCACCAGCTCGTCGCCCTGGCTGGACGCCAGCTTGCCCTTGAGCGCGGCGACTTCCTTCTCCAGTGTCTTCACATGGTCCAGCACCTGGGTGATGCGGCCCTGCAGCTCGGCCGCGGGCGCCTTCAACGTGCCCGCCGCCTGCGCCACCGTGCTCTCCAGGCTCTGCAGATAGGCCAGCGCGTTGGCGCCGGTCACCGCCTCGACGCGGCGCACGCCCGCTGCCACGCCGCTCTCGCCCACGATCTTGAACAGGCCAATGTCGCCGGTGCGCTGCACGTGCGTGCCGCCGCACAGTTCGCGGCTGCTGCCAATGTCGAGCACGCGCACCGTCTCGCCGTATTTCTCGCCAAACAGCATCATCGCGCCGGTCTTCTGGGCGGACTCGATGTCCATCACGCGCGCTTGCGTGGCGGCGTTGGACAAGATCTCTTCGTTGACGCGGCGCTCGATCTCGAGGATCTCGGCGTCCGTCACCGGCGCGTTGTGGGCAAAGTCAAAGCGCGTCTTCTCGGCGTCCACCAGGCTGCCCTTTTGCTGCACATGGCTGCCCAGCACTTCGCGCAGCGCCTTGTGCATCAGGTGCGTCACGCTGTGGTTGCGCTGGGTGGCGGTGCGCATCGCGGTGTTGACGTGCGCCGTCACGGCGTCGCCCACCTTCAAGGCGCCGCTGGTCAGCGTGCCGTGGTGGCCGAACACGTCGGACTTGATCTTCTGGGTGTCGCCAACCTCAAAGTCAGACCCGTTGCCCACGATGGCGCCCTGGTCGCCCACCTGACCGCCAGATTCGGAATAGAAGGGCGTGCTGTCCAGCACCACCACCCCGCCCTGCCCTGCGGTGAGCTGCTGCACCGCAGCCCCTTCAAAGTACAGCGCAACGACCTTGGCGGGCGCTTCCAGCTTCTCGTAGCCCGTGAAGGTATTGCCCTCACCGGTGTACTCCAGCGCGCGGTCCATCTTGAACTTGCCGGCCGCCCGGGCCTGGGTCTTCTGCCGGTCCATGGCGGTGTGAAAGCCCGTCTCGTCCACGCTCAGGCCACGCTCGCGGCACACGTCGGCCGAGAGGTCGAGCGGGAAGCCGTAGGTGTCGTGCAGCTTGAAGGCCACGTCGCCCGGCAGCACGGTCTGGCCGCCCGCCAGCGCGGCATCCAGGATTTCCATGCCGTTTTCCAGCGTCTCGAAGAAGCGTTCTTCTTCCACCCGCAGCACGTCCATGATGCGGGCTTCTTGCGCGGCCAGATTGGGGTAGGCCTCGCCCATCAGGCGCACCAGATCGGGCACCAGCTTGTGGAAGAACGGCTTCTTGCAGCCCAGCTTGTAGCCATGGCGGATGGCGCGGCGCACGATGCGGCGCTGCACATAGCCGCGGCCTTCGTTGCTGGGGATCACGCCGTCGCTCACCAGGAAAGCCGTCGCGCGGATGTGGTCGGCGATCACGCGCAGGCTCTTGTTGTCCAGGTCCGTGCAGCCGGTTTCACGCGCGGCGGCCTTGATCAGCGTGTCAAAGATGTCGATCTCGTAGTTGCTGTGCACGTGCTGCAGGATGGCGGCCAGCCGTTCCAGGCCCATGCCGGTGTCCACGCAGGGCGCAGGCAGCTTCTTGACGCTGCCGTCGGGCTGCATGTCGAACTGCATGAACACGTGGTTCCAGATCTCGATGTAGCGGTCACCGTCGGCGTCGGGGCTGCCCGGAGGGCCGCCAGCGATGTGCGGGCCATGGTCATAGAAGATCTCGCTGCATGGGCCGCAGGGGCCGGTGTCGGCCATCATCCAGAAGTTGTCGGACGCGTACTTGCCACCCTTGTTGTCGCCGATGCGCACCACGCGCTCGGGCGGCAGGCCGATTTCCTTTGTCCAGATGTCGTAGGCCTCGTCGTCGTCGATGTAGACCGTGGCCCAGAGCTTTTCCTTGGGCAGCTTGTAGACCTCGGTCAGCAGCTCCCAGGCCCACTTGAGGCTGTCGCGCTTGAAGTAGTCGCCAAAGCTCCAGTTGCCCAGCATCTCGAAGAAGGTGTGGTGGCGCGCGGTGTAGCCCACGTTCTCCAGATCGTTGTGCTTGCCGCCAGCGCGCAGGCAGGCCTGCACCGAGGCCGCGCGCACATACGGGCGCTTGTCCGCGCCGAGGAACACGTCCTTGAACTGCACCATGCCCGAATTGGTGAACATCAGCGTCGGGTCGTTGCCCGGCACCAGCGGGCTGGAGGCCACCACGGTGTGGGCCTTGGAGGCAAAGAAGTCCAGAAACGTCTTGCGGATGTCGGCAACGGTGAAGGAGGGAGTGCTCATGTTTCGCGGGTGTGCCTTGCAGGCCGCGCCAGCCCGGGGCGGGTGACGCGCAAATGCTTGATTTGGTTGAACATTCGATTATAAGTTTGGGGGCTGGCTGTGCGTCCTGCTCCAGGGCCGTGCCCGACGCCCGCCACCCGAATCTGGCAAAATCATTTAACAGGTTAAATAACGCCGACATTCCCCGGAGACCGCGATGGACATGAAGACCTCCCCCCTGGCCCTGCTGAAGGACCCGACCCTGCTGAAGACCGACGCCCTGATCAACGGCCAATGGCTGCCCGGCGCCAGCCGCTTTGACGTGCATGACCCCAGCAACGGCGTAAAACTGGCCGACGTGGCCAACCTTGGACCGGTGGAAGCCGAAGCGGCGATTGCCGCCGCCAACGCCGCCTGGCCGGCATGGCGCTCCAAAACCGGCAAGGAGCGCAGCATCATCCTGCGCAAATGGTTTGACCTGCTGATGGCCAACCAGGAGGACTTGGGCCGCATCATGACGGCCGAGCAGGGCAAGCCCTTCGCCGAGGCCAGGGGCGAAGTGGCTTATGGCGCCAGCTTTGTGGAGTGGTACGCCGAGGAAGCCAAACGCACCAACGGCGAGACCCTGCCGCAGTTCGACAACAACCGCCGCCTGATGGTGATCCGCCAGCCCATTGGCGTCTGCGCCGCCATCACGCCGTGGAACTTCCCCCTGGCGATGATCACCCGCAAGGTGGCCCCGGCGCTGGCCGCGGGCTGCCCCGTGGTCATCAAACCTGCCGAACTGACGCCACTGACGGCACTGGCCGCCGCCGAGCTGGCCATGCGCGCGGGCATTCCGGCGGGCGTGCTGAACCTGCTGACGGCCGACGGCGCCAACAGCATTGCCGTAGGCAAGGTGTTTTGCGCCAGCGACGTGGTGCGCCACATCAGCTTTACCGGCAGCACCGAGGTGGGCCGGATTTTGATGGCGCAAAGCGCGCCCACGGTCAAGAAGCTGGCGCTCGAATTGGGCGGCAACGCCCCCTTCATCGTGTTTGACGACGCCGACGTGGACAGCGCCGTCGAAGGCGCAATGGCCAGCAAGTACCGCAACGCCGGCCAGACCTGCGTGTGTGCCAACCGCATCTATGTGCAGGACGGCGTGTACGACCAGTTCGTCGCCAAATTTGCCGCCAGGGTCAAGGCGCTGAAGGTGGGCAACGGCTTTGAAGACGGCGTGGTGCAGGGCCCGCTGATCGAAGACGCGGCGGTGGAAAAAGTGCAGCGCCACGTGGCGGACGCCGTGGCCAAAGGCGGCAAGGTGGTGGCCGGCGGCAAGAAGTTGCAGGGCCAGTTCTTCGAGCCCACCGTGGTGGCCGAGGCCACCGCCGACATGCTGTGCGCCCGCGAAGAAACCTTTGGCCCCTTCGCCCCGGTGTTCAAGTTCGAGACCGAGCAGGAAGCCATCGACGCCGCCAACAACACCGAGTTCGGCCTGGCCAGCTACTTCTACAGCCGCGACGTGGGCCGCATCTTCCGCGTCGCCGAGGCACTGGAGTACGGCATGGTGGGCGTCAACGTGGGCATCATCGCCACCGAACATGTGCCCTTTGGCGGCGTCAAGCAAAGCGGCCTGGGCCGCGAGGGCTCCAGCCACGGCATGGACGAGTACCTGGAGATGAAGTACCTGTGCCTGGGGGACATCCTCCAGTAACAGAAAAGCCACCGCGAGGTGGCTTTTGCGCGTCTGGAGCGGGCGATGGGAATCGAACCCACGTCTTGAGCTTGGGAAGCTCAGGTCCTGCCATTGAACGACGCCCGCGGGACTGGTGGGATTCTAACGACTACTTTTGGGCGGCTTCGCTTCGCAGGCATGGCACGCATGCCGTAACCGCGCTGCCCGCTGCTTCTGCCCGCGACGCAAGTTGGCAGACAGGCGCGTTGAATACAATTTGTAACGTTCGCGTTTCGCGTCTGGATGGTCCGGGCCTGCGCGCAACCGGAGGCACTTCAATGACATATCACCTTCACACCGTTTCTGCCCTCTTGCTGGCTGCTGCCGGCACGGCTTTTGCCGCCGACTACCCGCCGCAGCTGGTAGGCACCTACGTGTACGGCAAGGCCGCCACGGCCGAGGCCTGCAAGAACCCCGGCATCGTGATCGAGAAGCAGGCGCGATACAACGAAGTCGACGCCAGCTGCAAGGCCACCGCCGTCAAGGAAGTGTTCGAGGAGCTACAGCGTGAACAGGTGGTTGCGCATCCGCATCGAGGCGGTTTCGCTGGACTCCACCAGCATCAGGTCCACCCCGACGCGTCACCGGGCGCGCTAAAAAAACGGCCCACAGTCCACCGGCAAGCCCGCGGCCGGATGGAACACCAAGGTTCCCGTGGTTGCCGCCGGATGCTCGAACGGCAGTGACCTTCAGCCTGGCGCCCGGACAGGCGCATGACGCGCCAGGCAGGCAGCACTTCTGCAAAGCCCATGGGCCATAAGCCGGCCGATTCATCTACTCATGGATCGCGCCTAGTGCAGGGACGAGACGCGCCAGTTGGCGCCGGACCTGGGGTCCGTCCGGTTGTTCCCCCGACACTGAACCGCCTTGACCCCTGGGGGAAGGCGACAGGGCCATGTACAGTAAGCGCGAAGTGAGGTCGAGAGGTTGTTCCGACGCGCCTGAAGGGGCTATCGCCGAATCTTCTCTCGGTTGGCGCTCGACGCGATGTTCCCGGACTCCTCAGCTTGACCTGGTTGCTGACGGTCTTCGTGGTTTGTGTTAACACGCCCAGTGCAGGGCACTGGATTCAGCAAGACCGCCCCGACGATGTCACCGTGCCGTGACGGCGTGGATTGACGCCCTGTAGAGGGTAGAAGGGACCCTGACCAATGCAAACATCTTCGCTACACGAGATCAGCGTGCGTAGAACGGACTGGGGCGTCCGCCGCCACGCACAGTGGCACATGCCCAGTACGTCCTCGGAGAGCAAACAGACAATTGACTGCACCCCGTACTTCCACAGGTTTCCGGGGAGGTGCGACTCCCCAAGAGCAATGTCGTTGCGGATCGACGGCTTCTTCGGGCGCTCAACGCAATCCCCGGCACCGTCACAAGGCAGCTCATTGTGGGCGAGTCGCTAACTACCTGAGCGCCATATCCGTCTCGCGACGAAGAAGCGTTGGACAGGTGGTAAGTGACCGCGGAGGCTGGGTTCATCTGAGGCACCGCATAACCGACCTTCGCCTTGAGTCGGTTCGTCTGGTTAGAGTTGACTTGGCCTGGTTGGATCAATTTGCTCGGGATCCAGAGATCCGGTTCTGGTGGCTGGCGGGAACGTGCAGCTTGCTCTCCCCGTCTGAATCCACAGCCATCCGGGGAGATGATTTTCTTGCGCGCGGAGGGCGACACCTATCAGCAGCCTTCGCGCGGCCATGACCGATGCTGACCGCGGACCCGCCTTCGTTTTCGGCGAACGACGTTGGGCCCGCGCTATTTCCTGAAGGAAGGATCGGAAATCTGATGAAGGTGCGCTAGTAGCTGTGAAGCGTGTGGTGGACTAACGCGAAGGTCAAGTTCGTCAGCCCAGCGGGACGGGATGGGGTCGACATCGCGAACGCGTAAAGATGAAGATGAACCCTTTCGAAGAGATTGCCTTAGAAGAGGCGAGTTCAGCTGAAGGAACAAGGCGTGGCGACCGGAAAGTCATCGGTTTTCCTCTGGCGATGCGAAGTGCCAGGAACGCTGCGCACCGCGATGGCCATTGGTGCCGGATCGAGGCATCCTCGTGGAAACCACCGAAGAACTTCAGCTTCTGGCGGTGGCCAACGCTCTTGAAGGCGCTGGTCGATAAGGGGCAGCCTCCCAGCCCAGATCCGCGGCAACAGGCGATCGATGACGATGCGAACCAGACCGGCCAGATGCTGGCGGCGCTCTGTTGATCTGCCTGTAAGCCACCTTCGCATCGGAGGTCGACGTGGCCGAGAACAAGGTCAATGTCACCCGCGAAGTGATGGCG